>NZ_JALMUV010000009.1 GCF_023155275.1 Streptomyces rhizoryzae | reverse complement strand
CGCGCATGCAGATGATGGTGGTGATGAAGTTGACCGAACCGAGGATCGTGCCGAAGCCGGAGAAGGCCAGACCCATGATCCACATGTCGGCGCCGACACCCGGCGAACGCACCGCGTCCGACAGCGGGGAGTAGGCGAACCAGCCGAAGTCGGCGGCGCCCTGCGGGGTGAGGAAGCCGGCGACCGCGATCAGCGAGCCGAAGAGGTAGAGCCAGTAGGCGAACATGTTCAGCCGCGGGAACGCCACGTCCGGCGCGCCGATCTGCAACGGCATGATCCAGTTCGCGAACCCGGCGAACAGCGGCGTCGCGAACATCAGCAGCATGATCGTGCCGTGCATCGTGAACGCCTGGTTGAACTGCTCGTTCGACATGATCTGCGTACCCGGGCGGGCCAGCTCGGCGCGCATGAGGAGCGCCATCAGGCCGCCGATGCAGAAGAACGCGAACGACGTGACCAGGTACATCGTGCCGATGGTCTTGTGGTCAGTGGTGGTGAGCCACTTGACGGCAGCGATACCGGGTTGCTTCTTGCGTGCGGGCGGTGCTGCCGGAGCCGTTTCGGCGGCGGCACCCTGAGGTTCGTTGAGGATGCTCACTGGTTCTTGGTCTCCGCATTCCTGGCGTGGTCAGTCTGCTTGATACCCGCCGGCAGGTATCCGGTCTGACCCTTCGCCGCCAGGTCCTTCAGGTGCTGCCGGTACTTGGCAGGAGAAACGACCTTGACGTTGAAGAGCATCCGGGAGTGGTCGACGCCGCAGAGCTCGGCGCACTTGCCCATGAAGGTGCCCTCCTTGTTGGGGGTCACCTCGAAGACGTTGGTGTGGCCCGGGATGACGTCCTGCTTCATCAGGAACGGCACCACCCAGAACGAGTGGATGACGTCACGCGAGGTCAGCACGAACTGGACGGTCTCGCCCTTCGGCAGCCACAGCGTGGGGCCGGGGTTGCCGGTCTGCGGGTTGCGCGTGGCCGGCGTGCCGAAGTCGTAGACGCCCTCCGCGCCCTGGGGCGCGGACTTCTTCCACTTGTCCGGAACAGCGGCGAGTTCCGGAGAGTTGATGTTCGTGGTCGCCTTGTCGCCGTCCACGTTCTCCAGGTAGTTGAACGCCCAGCTCCACTGGAAGCCCACGACGTTGATGACGTGGTCCGGCTTCTTGGAGGTCTTGAGGAGCGCGCTCTCATCACGCGCGGTGAAGTAGAAGAGCACCGCGATGATGATGAACGGGACAATGGTGTACAGCGCCTCGATGGGCATGTTGTACCGCGTCTGGGCGGGTACCTCCACCTTCGTCCGGCTACGGCGGTGGAAGATCACGCTCCAGATGATCAGGCCCCACACCAGCACACCCGTTGCGAGGGCGGCGGCCCAGGAGCCCTGCCACAGAGAGAGGATCTTCGGCGCCTCGTCGGTGACGGGCGTTGGCATGCCGAGGCGGGGGAAGTCCTTGTATGTGCAACCAGTCGCGGTCGCCAGGACCAGGCCCGCAGCAAGCACCTGCGGCAGCTTCCGCCGCATCGGGCGCCGCGACGAGCGGTCGGAGCCGTTGGGACTCACGTAGCGCCTTCCCGAGAGTCTCGCCCGAGCGGTCGGCTGCGGCCTTACTCGCTGGTCGGTCGCCGCCCTGCGTCGGGCAGGGGTTTGGATGTTTATGCGGACCAAACCCTACTGGACGCTATTTGGGGTCGCGCGGGGAGGGTGCCCAACGCGCCGCGAGGCACCCCGATGGGGTGGCCGGGGCCAACGGAGGCGGCCGTTCCGGGGCCCGAACCCCGGGCTCGGGCGGGCATCTGACGGCCCGCCCGGCGGGCTCGCGGCCGGTGCTCTACCTTCTCGTACGTGCCCTACTTCGACGCCGCTTCCACCGCACCGCTGCATCCCGTCGCCCGGGAGGCCCTGCTCGCCGCGCTCGACGAGGGGTGGGCCGACCCGGCCCGCCTGTACCGCGAGGGGCGGCGGGCCCGGATGCTGCTGGACGCGGCGCGGGAGGCGGCGGCCGGCGCGGTGGGGTGCCGCCCCGACGAGCTGACGTTCACTCCTTCGGGGACGCATGCGGTGCACGCGGGCATGGCCGGGGTGCTGGCGGCGCGCCGGCGGGCCGGGCGGCATCTGGTGCACTCCGCCGTCGAGCACTCCGCGGTGCTGCACGCCGCCGAGGCGCACGCGGCGGCCGGCGGGACGGTGACCGAGGTGCCGGTGGACCGGACCGGCCGGGTGGCGGCCGGTGCGGTGGCCGGGGCG
This sequence comes from Streptomyces rhizoryzae, assembly GCF_023155275.1. Lineage (GTDB taxonomy): Bacteria > Actinomycetota > Actinomycetes > Streptomycetales > Streptomycetaceae > Streptomyces > Streptomyces rhizoryzae. The sequence continues at coordinate 175,934 of NZ_JALMUV010000009.1, read as the reverse complement.
CTCGGCGGGGACACCGCGCTGGTGTGCCTTCAGTCCGCCAACCACGAGGTGGGTACCGAGCAGCCGGTGGCGGAGGTGGCCGCGCACTGCCGCGGGGCCGGGGTGCCGCTGCTGGTGGACGCGGCGCAGTCGGTGCCGTGGGGGCCGGTGGCCGGCGACTGGTCGGTGCTGACCGCGAGCGCGCACAAGTGGGGCGGGCCGCCCGGGGTGGGGCTGCTGGTGGTGCGCAAAGGGACCCGGTTCGCGCCCCAGGGGCCGTCGGACGAGCGGGAGTCGGGGCGCAGCCCCGGTTTCGGGAACCTCCCGGCGGTGGTGGCCGCGGCGGCCTCGCTGCGGGCGCTGCGGGCCGCCGCGGAGAGCGGGCCGGACGAAGCGGCGCGGCTGCGGGGCCTGGTGGAGCGGATCCGGGCCCGGGTGCCGGAGCTGGTGCCGGACGTGGAGGTGGTCGGCGATCCGGTGCGGCGGCTGCCGCATCTCGTCACCTTCTCCTGTCTCTATGTCGACGGGGAGGCGCTGCTGCACGAGCTGGACCGGGCCGGTTTCTCCGTCTCGTCCGGTTCGTCGTGTACGTCCAGCACGCTGACGCCGAGCCATGTGCTGCGCGCGATGGGCGTGCTGTCGGAGGGGAACGTCCGGATCTCGCTGCCGTACGGGACCGCGGAGGAGGACGTGGCGCGCTTCCTGGCGGTGCTGCCGGAGGCGGTGCGGTCGGTGCGGGAGCGGTTCGGGGTCCCGGCGGGTGAGCCGGCGCGCGGGGCGGCCGGGGCGGACCTGGCGGGTCCACAGGCGGCGGGTCCGCAGGCGGCGGCCGGGGTGGTGGTGGACGCGCTCGGGCGGCGCTGCCCCGTTCCGGTGATCGAGCTGGCGAAGGTGATCGGCGAGGTGCCGGTCGGCGGCACGGTGACGGTGCTCTCCGACGACGCGGCGGCCCGGCAGGACATCCCGGCGTGGTGCGCGATGCGCGCGCAGGAGTACGTGGGCGAGGAGCCGGCCGAACGCGGCGCCGCGTACGTGGTGCGGCGCCGCGTCTGAGGGCCGGCGGCGTTCAGGCCAGGTGGCCGCGGACCTCGGCGGCGGCGTCGTGGCCGTACGCCTTGGTGAAGCGGTCCATGAAGTGGCTGCGGTGCAGCTCGTACTCCTGGGTGCCGACGGTCTCGATGACCAGGGTGGCCAGCATGCAGCCGACCTGGGCGGCGCGCTCCAGGCCGACGCCCCAGGCCAGGCCGGCGAGGAAGCCGGCGCGGAAGGCGTCGCCGACGCCGGTCGGGTCGGCCTTGGTCTTCTCCTCGGGGACGCCGACCTCGATGTCGGGCTCGCCGGTGCGCTCGATGCGGACGCCGTTGGAGCCGAGGGTGGTGACGCGGGTGCCGACCTTGGTGAGGATCTCCTCGGAGGTCCAGCCGGTCTTGGACTCGATCAGGCCCTTCTCGTACTCGTTGGAGAAGAGGTAGGTGGCGCCCTCCATGAGGGTGCGGATGTTCTCGCCGTCCATCCGGGCGATCTGCTGGGAGAAGTCGGCGGCGAACGGGATCCCGCGGGTGCGGCACTCCTCGGTGTGCCGGATCATCGCCTCGGGGTCGTCGGCGCCGATCAGGACCAGGTCCAGGCCGCCGACGCGCTCGGCGACGGTGTGCAGCTCGATCAGCCGGGCCTCGCTCATGGCGCCGGTGTAGAAGGAGCCGATCTGGTTGTGGTCGGCGTCGGTGGTGCAGACGAAGCGGGCGGTGTGCAGGACCTCGGAGATGCGCACCGAGCGGGTGTCGACACCGTGCCGGTCGAGCCAGGCGCGGTACTCCTCGAAGTCGTTGCCGGCGGCGCCGACCAGGATCGGCCGGATGCCGAGCTGGCCCATGCCGAAGCAGATGTTGGGGGCGACCCCGCCGCGGCGGACGTCGAGCTGGTCGACCAGGAAGGAGAGGGAGACCGTATGCAGCTGGTCGGCGACCAGCTGGTCGGCGAAGCGGCCGGGGAAGGTCATCAGGTGGTCGGTGGCGATGGAGCCGGTGACTGCGATACGCACGACGGGTCTGCTCCTGCGGAGGGCGTGGGGTTGGCGGACGGAGGGCAACGCTACCGGGCGGGAGCGCCGCCATCCGCTCATTCCCGGACAGTCGGACAGCGGAAAAACACTCCTTAACAGGGCATTCTCCTCGGGTTGCGGGCAGCCGCACGTCCCGGCACGGGCCGGGCTGTGAGGGCCGTCACAGGCGGTGCGGGACGGCGGGACACGGCGGGACGGCGGGCGCGCGGGGAACCGTACGCGCCCCCGCCCCGTCCCATCGGCGACCACCCCCGGCGGGTGGCACGTCAGATGACCGGCGGAGCCAGAAGGAGCGAAGCGGTGAGCACCGAGGACACCCCGGATACCCAGGACACCCCGGCCGGCCCGAGCGGCACCACGCCCCCCGGGGACTCCGGCCCGGACCGGCGCGGACGGCGCACTCCCCTGGTGGCGGCGTCGGTGGCGGCCGCGGTGCTGCTGGCCGGCGGCGGCGCGGCGTACTGGGCCGCGTCCGCGTCGGGCGGCGGCACCGGGGCGGCGGGCGCGGCCGCGGACGGACCGCCGCCGCTGGTGCTGGACTCCGCGTCGATCGCGGTCGGCGAACCGGCGCCGCAGGGCGGCCACTACACGGTCGTGGGCACGCTCCCGCGGGGGCCGCGGACCGCTCCCGTGTACCGGCCCGCGGGCGAGGTCGGGCGGCCGGCCGTGGAACGGCTGGCGAAGGCGCTCGATGTGGCCGGAACGGTGCGCCCGGACGGCGCCTGGTGGACGGTCGGCGGGCCGGGCCCGGACGGCCGGGGTGCGACGCTGCGGGTCGGGAAGTCCGGGGCGGGCAACTGGACGTTCAGCCGGTACGGCGGCGGGGGCGGCACCAAGTGCCCGCTGGCGGAGGAGCGGCCGGGCTGCCCCTCGTACCGCGGCGGGACGGACGGACCGGGCGGTGCGGGCGGGGACGGCGGCAGCGGGCCGCTGTCCGAGGCCCGGGCCCGGCAGGCGGCCGCCCCGGTGCTGGCGGCGCTCGGGCAGCCGGGCGCCCGGCTGGACGCGCACCAGGCGTACGGCGCGGTGCGGGTGGTGACCGCCGACCCGGTGATCGGCGGGCTGCCCACGTACGGCTGGCAGAGCCGGCTCCAGGTCGGGGCGGACGGGCAAGTGGTGGGCGGCAGCGGGGAGTTGGCGACCCCGGCGAAGGGGGCGGAGTACCCGGTCCGGGACGCCCGGGCGACCTTGGCGGACCTGAACGCGAAGGGCCGGGTCCGGCCGCCGGCCGGCTGCCCCTCGGTGCCGACCTTCACGCACAAGGACGACAAGACCGCGCACCCCGGCGGCGGGATCGCGCCGTGCGAGCCGGCGCCGAACGGGCACCGGCCGGCGGACGAGGTGACCGGCGCGGTCTTCGGCCTGGCCGTCCGGTACGCGAACGGCGGGCAGGTGCTGGTGCCGTCGTGGCTCTACACGGTGCGGGCGCCGGGGGCCGGGAACGCGCCCGGGAACACCTCGGTGGTGGCCGGGACGGCGGTGGACCCGCGGTACCTGCGGGGCAGCGGGCCGGCCGGGCCGCGGCCGTCGGAGCCGGGCACGACCGCGATGGCGCTGTCCGGCTACACGGTGGCCGGCGACGGCCGGACGCTGACCGTCCACTTCTGGGGCGGGGTGTGCAGCACGTACGAGGTCAGCGCCCAGGAGTCGGCCGGGGCGGTGCGGGTGGCGGTCACCGGCAAGGAGAAGCACCCGGGCCAGATCTGCGTGAAGATCGCCAAGGACTTCACCAAGACGGTGCCGCTGGCCCGGCCGCTGGACGGGCGGAAGGTCGTGGACGCCTCGTCCGGCGCGGCGGTGCCGCTGCGGTGACCCGCGGGCGCGTACGGCGGAGGCGGCGCCCCCCGATGAGGGGGCGCCGCCTCCGTACGCCGTGCGCCGTGGGCCGGGGCCCGGTCAGCTGAAGGAGTCGCCGCAGGCGCAGGAGCCCGTGGCGTTCGGGTTGTCGATCGTGAAGCCCTGCTTCTCGATGGTGTCGACGAAGTCGATGGAGGCGCCGCCCAGGTAGGGAGCGCTCATCCGGTCGGTGACGACCTTGACACCGTCGAACTCCTTGACGACATCGCCGTCGAGCGAGCGCTCGTCGAAGAAGAGCTGGTAGCGCAGGCCCGAGCAGCCGCCGGGCTGGACCGCCACCCGCAGCGCGAGGTCGTCCCGGCCCTCCTGCTCCAGCAGGCTCTTAACCTTCGACGCGGCCGCGTCGGACAGGATGATGCCGTCGGTGACGGTGGTCTCGTCCTGAACGCTCATCTACATCTCTCCCGGGTTGTACGGACCGCTTGCCTTTGGTTGCGAACAGCTGCAACCGCCGGCGTCCCGGATTAATTCCGGCTGCGCGTGATCTGTCCTTCTCTTCCCTTCATGCTCGCACACCGGCCGCGGGACACCTCGGGCCGACCGGCCGGACGAGGGGCGGCCGGGCCCGGCGGCTGGTGCGTCACATCGACACTATGGCCATCGTCAAAGTGACGTGAAGCGGCTATGATAGATAGCGTCAAATAGACGAAAAGGCGGTGCCGCCGCGCATCCCGCCGTCCCGCAGAGACCGTCCGCAAGGACTTTCCGCAGAGAAGAGAGGGTGCGTGTCGTGACCACCGCCCAGCCCCTGGACGTCCAGCCGACCCCGCTGGCGCTGCTGCTCCTCGGCCGCGAGGCCGACCCGAGGAGCGAGCGCGGCGTGGAGTGCCCCGGTGACCTGCCGGCGCCCTCCGACCCGGACCTGGTGGCGCGCGCCCGCGCCGCCAAGGCCAGGCTGGGCGAGAAGGTCTTCGTCCTCGGGCACCACTACCAGCGCGACGAGGTCATCGAGTTCGCGGACGTCACCGGCGACTCGTTCAAGCTCGCGCGGGACGCCGCGGCCCGGCCGGACGCCGAGTACATCGTCTTCTGCGGTGTGCACTTCATGGCCGAGTCGGCCGACATCCTCACCGGCGACGGCCAGCAGGTGATCCTGCCGGACCTCGCCGCGGGCTGCTCGATGGCCGACATGGCCACCGCCGAGCAGGTCGCCGAGTGCTGGGACGTGCTCACCGAGGCCGGCGTCGCCGAGCAGGTCGTCCCGGTCTCGTACATGAACTCCTCGGCGGACATCAAGGCGTTCACCGGCCGGCACGGCGGCACGATCTGCACCTCCTCCAACGCCGAGCGGGCGCTGGACTGGGCGTTCGAGCAGGGCGAGAAGGTGCTGTTCCTGCCCGACCAGCACCTGGGCCGGAACACCGCCGTCCGGGACCTGGGCATGTCGCTGGACGACTGCGTGGTCTACAACCCGCACAAGCCGGGCGGCGGCCTGACCGCCGAGGAGCTGCGGGCGGCGAAGATGATCCTGTGGCGCGGCCACTGCTCGGTGCACGGCCGGTTCTCGCTCGACTCGGTCAACGACGTCCGCGCCCGCATCCCCGGCGTCAACGTGCTCGTCCACCCCGAGTGCAAGCACGAGGTCGTGGCGGCGGCGGACCAGGTTGGCTCGACGGAGTACATCATCAAGGCCCTGGAGGCCGCGCCGGCCGGCTCCAAGTGGGCCATCGGCACCGAGCTGAACCTCGTCCGCCGCCTGGCCAACCGCTTCGCGCCCGAGGGCAAGGAGATCGTCTTCCTCGACAAGACGGTCTGCTTCTGCTCGACCATGAACCGCATCGACCTGCCGCACCTGGTGTGGGCGCTGGAGTCGCTGGCCGACGGCAAGGTCGTCAACCGCATCCAGGTCGACAAGGAGACCGAGCACTTCGCCAAGCTGGCGCTGGAGCGGATGCTGGCGCTGCCGTAGCGGCGCCGGGCCGCCGGGCGCGGTACGGCGGGCGGGGCGGTCCTGCGGGGCCGCCCCGCCCGCTGTCCGGGGCCGCCGGCCGGTCAGCCGGTGTACTCGACCGTCACCGGCGCGGAGTTGTTCTCCTGGTCGGGGTCGGTCCGGGGGTCGGACGGTGCGAAGACCGTGCCCCGGGCGCCGTCGACCCGCTTGTCGATGCGGACCGTCAGGGTCGTGCCGTACTGGCCCCAGGGGCAGCGGGCGCCCCCGTCGGCGGGCTCGCAGAAGGTCATCTCGCTGGGGCGGTCCTGCGGATCCACCCGCACCGCGCGCACGCCCTCGGGGAGCACCACCCGGACGTCGCCCTCCCCGTAGTTGCGCGGCCACGGCACGGTGACCTCGACCTGCGCGCCGACCGCGCCCTTGATGGTGAACGGGACGGCCTGGACGTCGTTGATCCGGTCGGTGTCGAAGGCCACTTTGCCGCTCGCCAGCTCGGCGTTCCAGTTGCCGGACGTCCGGAAGTCGTCACCGCTGCCGTCCACCGGGCGCAGGCCCAGCGCCGCACCGGTGCCCCGCACGGCCGAGGGCGGCAGGATGTGCGCGTCGGAGAAGCCCTCGTCCCACCGGTCGTGGGCCCGGTACACCGTGTAGGTGAGGTCGCCGTGCATCGCGTCCGCGCCGACCACCCCCGTCAGCGGCCCGGCGGTCTCGTACGCCGTGCCGGCCCGGAGCGGTCCGGGGAAGGTGCACTCCGCCCGGGTGGGCGCCACCGGCTTGTCGTAGCGGCAGTTGCGGTACTCCGGGCGCAGCGTGGCGTCGGTCGCCACGATCTTGACGAGGACGTCGTCGTCGACGTCGGTGTCCCCCTGGTTGCCGAAGGCCGGGGTCAGCCGCACCTCGGAGCCCTGCGGCACGCCGGTCAGCGGTTTGTCCTGGCGCGCGGTGAGCCGGGGGGCGCCGATGACGACGGCGGCGGTGCGCCGGACGGTGGGGGCGTTCGCGCTGGTCACGGTGATCTCCATGGGGCCGGCGGGCCCCTTCGGCGCGTCCGGCAGCGCGTCCACCTGGAACGGCGTGAAGCCCGCGCCCAGCTCGACGTCGCCGATGGAGCAGGTGAGCCGGTCGCCGGACCGGGCGCATCCCCACGGCTTGTTCACCCAGCCGACCTTCGCCTTGCCGCGGAAGGCCGAGAGGTCGAAGGCGACCTTGACGTCCTTGACGACGGCCGGGTCCTTGCCGGGCGCCGCCCCCGTCGCCTGGAGGAAGAACTGGTACTCGGTGGGGTGGTCCGCCGGGCCGGAGCCGGTGGGCCGCGGGAGGTAGTAGGTGCGCAGGGCGTGGGTGATCTCCAGGCCCGGCCCCGAGGACCGGGCCGCCGAGGGCTGGGTGGCCGCGGGGCGGGGTGCCGTCCCGGAGACCTGCCGCACCGGCACGGGGGCCGGCTTCGCCTCGGCCGTGGCGGGCGGCGCGCCGCAGGCGACGGCCCCCAGCACCAGAACGCCCCACAGGGCGGCGGCCTTCGGTCCCGGCCGGGGCCGCCGCACACTCGCTCGTAATCCGTTCATGGAAGTCCAGACCGCGCGGCGGCCCGAACGGTTGTACGAGGCGAGGCAATCGCCCCTTGCCGGATACCCGGCACCCCTCCCCCACTGCCCCGTGAGAGAGCCAGTGACCAGGAGAAACAAGACCCGGCGCCTCTTCCTCTTTCGCGGGCCGGCGCGGGAACCTCGTGAGCGGGGGATGCAGGGAAGCGGAAACGGACGGACCCGGCGCTACGCCGGGGTCGAGGAGGCTCAGGGACCGTGAACAGCGCAGCGCAGGACCGGTCGGCGCCCGCGGCGGCGGACGGCGGCTGGTACGTGGACGACAGGTGCACCAACTGCGATGTCGCGCGGCAGCTCGCGCCGGGGCTGATCGCGGAGGTCGGCGGCCGGTCGGAGGTGGTCCGGCAGCCGCGCGGGGCGGCGGAGGAAGCGGCGGTGCGGGCGGCGGCGTTCGCCTGCCCGACGCGTTCGGTGCGGCCGGCCGGCGGCAAGCTGGACGCGCAGGGGGACCCGTTCCCGCTGGCGCTGGACGGCACGGTCGCCCTGTGCGGGCACAACTCCCGGCAGAACGCGGGGGCCAACGCGTATCTGCTGCGGCGCCCGGACGGGACCCGGATGATGATCGACACCCCGCGGTACGGCGAGGAGCTGGCCACCCGCTTCGAGGCGGCCGGGCCGGTGACCGACGTGCTGCTGACCCACCGGGACCACGCCGCGCACGGCCGCCGGTACGCCGACCGGTTCGGGGCCCGGCTGTGGATCCACGAGGGCGACCTGGACGCGGCGCCGGACGCCGACCGGGTGCTGCGCGGCACCGCGCCCGAGGAGATCGCGGCCGGGGTGGTCGCCCATCCGCTGCCCGGCCACACCCGGGGCAGCGTGCTCTACGTCGCCGACGACACCTACTGCTTCAGCGGCGACAGCTTCTACTGGTCGCGGGCGGACGGCGATCTGGCGGTGGCGGACAGCGTCACGTGGTACTCCATCACCGAGCTGGCGGCGTCGCTGGCCCGGACCGCGGACCGGCTGCGGTTCGCGTGGGTGCTGCCCGGGCACGGCGACCGGATGCACCGGCCGGTGCCCGAAATGGCGCGCCGGATGCGGGAGTTGGCGGCCCGTACGGCGGCCCTGCGGCCGCGGCCGGTGGACTTCACCGCGGTGCGGTGGTGAGGACCGGCGGCGGGCCCGGGTGAGGCCGTCACCGGCCCCCGTCACAGCAGGGCCGCGGCGGTGCCCGCCTCCAGCTCGGCGGCCAGCAGGTCGACCACGTCGCGGAGCCGGCCGCGCCGCCGGTACGCGGCGCGCTGCCGCTCCGCTCCGCCGCCGTCGCGCCGCAGCCGGTCCCAGACCCGCTGCACGAAGGGCAGTTCGCCGGTCTCCGCGAGGGCCGGGGCGGCCCGGTCCAGGAGCCGTACGGCCAGTTCCTGGGCGGGCCGCAGCCGGCCGGTGACCGGGTCCAGTCCGGAGCCCCGCAGCCCGTCGCGGGCGGCCCGCCAGTGGGCGGCGCGCAGCACCGGATCGCCGATCTCCGGGGCCGGCGCGCCCTTGCGGATGTCGGTCAGCAGGACCCCGGCCAGGGCGCGGGTCAGGCTGGCCAGGAACAGCACGGTGTCCAGGTCGGCGTTGACGTCGGGGACCCGGATCTCCAGGGTGGGCCAGCGCTCCGAGGGGCGGGCGTACCAGTAGACGAGCTTCCGGTCCATCAGCATGCCGGAGGCGACGAGGGTGTCGACCAGGCCGGCGTAGGCCGCCGCGTCCCGGAACGGCGGGGTCGGGCCCACGTGCGGCCATCGTCCGAAATGGAGCGCCCGCCAGCCGGCGAAGCCGCTGTCCCGGCCGTCCTGGAAGGGCGAGTTGGCGGCGAGCGCCTGGAGGACCGGCAGCCAGGGGCGCAGGTGGTTGCAGAGCTGGACGGCCTCCTCGCGGTCCGGCACGAAGACATGGACATGACATGCACAGACGCCGGTGTTCCGGTCGCCGGTGACCAGCGGGGCGTACCGGTCGGCCATCGCGTGGTAGCGCGGCACGTCGGCGATCTCCGGCGCCCCGGCGAACGGGATGACCGGCGTGCCGGAGGCCACCACCCGGCAGTCGGCCTCGGCGGCGGCCGCGACCAGCCCGGCGCGCAGCTCCCCGAGGTGGCGGCGCAGCTCCTCCAGCGTGCTGACGGGCGGGGTGCGGGTCTCGACCGTCGTGGTGAAGAGTTCGGCGCCGACCTGCTCGCCGAGGTGCGCCCGGGCGCGTTTGAGGACCTCCGGCGCGCGGGCCACCGTGGCGCGCGTCCCGCGGTCGGCGAGGAAGAACTCCTCCTCGACACCGAACGTCGGCGGGTCCCCGGACAGCGGGCGGCCGCGCTCTGCTTCCGTGCGGGGGCCGGTAAGTCTTCGGCCTTCCGGTTCCAACGTCACGATGCGGCAACCCTTCCGGCCTGGTCGGACAACTCAGCGGTCTGGGCGGACAACTCATCGATACGGGGAGCCCGATGATAAGGGGGCCGGTGCGGCCGTGGGGGTACGCGGCGCCCACCGGGGGCCGGGGGCGGCGGCTTCCGGCCACCTCGCCGCGGTGCCCGCGACCGGCGCCCGCGCGCGAGCCCCCGCGGCCGCCGGTCGCGGCCACGGGGGCTCGTCGGTACCGTCCGTGCGCCGGACGCCGGGGTCAGACCCCGGCCGGCTCCGGGGTGCGGCCGGCGTCCGCGGGGGCCGCCGGGCCGCCGCCCTTCCCGGCCCGCTTCGCCGCCTTCTTCGCCGCCCGGCGCTCCTTGCGGAGCTCGATGATCGCGTAGAGCGTCGGGACGAGGAGGAGGGTGAGCAGGGTGGAGGTGATCAGACCGCCGATCACGACCACGGCCAGCGGCTGGGAGATGAAGCCGCCGTCGCCGCTGAGCGACAGGGCCATCGGCAGCAGCGCCATGATCGTGGCCAGCGCGGTCATCAGGATCGGGCGGAGCCGGTGCCGGCCGCCCTCGACGACCGCCTCGACGACGCCGTAGCCCTGGGCCCGGTACTGGTTGATCAGGTCGATCAGGACGATGGCGTTGGTGACCACGATGCCGATCAGCATCAGCATGCCGATCATGGCCGGGACGCCCATCGGGGTGCCGGTGGCGACCAGCAGGCCGATCGCGCCGGTCGCCGCGAACGGGATGGAGATCAGCAGGATCAGCGGCTGGACGATCGACCGGAAGGTGCCCACCAGGAGCAGGAAGACGATCGCGATGGCCGCCAGCATCGCCAGGCCGAGCGAGGAGAACGCGTCGGTCTGGTCCTGCGAGACACCGCCGATGGTGGCGGTGGCGCCGGCCGGCAGCTTCAGCGACGTGATCGTGCGCTGGAGGTCGGCGGAGACGGCGCCGGTGTTGTCGCCGGTGGGCTTGGCGGTGACGGTCGCCGAGCGGGCGCCGTCGATCCGGGTCATCCGCACCGGGCCGGGCACCGTCTTGACGGTGGCCAGGTCGCCGAGCCGGGCCGTCCCGGACGGGGTCGGCAGCGGCAGATCCGTCAACTGCGCCGCGGTGGTGGCCGGGTGGGCCGACTTGATCACCACGTCGCGCTCGGTGTCGTCCAGGACGGCCTTGCCGCTGGGGGTGCCGCTGACCGCCTGGGCGACGGCCGCGCCGAGCGTGGCCTGGGTGTAACCGGCCGCGGCGGCCTTCTCGTTGGGCGTCACGGAGATCCGCGGCACGCTCTGCGCCAGGTCGCTCTGCACGTCGGTGACGTGGTCCAGGCCCGCGACGGCCTTGCGCACCTGCTCGGCGGCGCGCTGGAGGACGCCCGCGTCGCCGGCCTTGACGACCACGCTGAGGTTCTGGTTGCCGAAGCCGCCGCCGCCCGCGGCGACGGTGGTCTCGCCGGCGGCCGGACCGAGCCCGGCCAGCCGGGACCGCAGGCGCTCGGTGGCCTGCGCGGAGTCCGCGGAGCCCGTCAGCTTGACCTGGTAGCTGGCCTGGTTGGCGCCGGAGCCGCCGCCGAAGGCCGCCATGATGCCGGCGGAGCCGACGGTGACCTGGTAGTCCGCGACGTCCTTGTCGGCCGCGAGCACCCGCTCGACCCGCTTGGCCTGCGCGTCCGCCGCGCCGAGGCTGGTGCCCGGCTTCAGCTCCTGCTTGATGCTGAGGGTGTCCTGCTTGCCCTGGTCGAAGAAGTTGGTCTTCAGCAGCGGGCCCATGCCGAAGGTGCCCGCCAGGATCACCACCGCGATCAGCAGGCTGACCGCGCGGCGGCGGGTGGCGAACCGCAGCACCGGCACGTAGAGCCGCTGGAGCGCGCTGCGGGTCTCCTTCTCCTCGGCCGCCCGGCGCAGCTCCTCGGGGTCGGTGCCCTCGGGGAGCTCGGGGGCGCGCAGGAACCAGTACGACAGGACCGGCACCACGGTCAGCGAGACCAGCAGCGAGGAGAGCAGGGCGACGGTGACGGTGATGGAGAAGGAGCCGAAGAGGGCGCCGACCATCCCGCCGACCACACCGATCGGGAGGAAGACCGCGACGGTGGTCAGGGTGGAGGAGGTGATCGCGCCGGAGACCTCCTTGACGGCCGTGAGGATGGCCGTGCGGCGCTCCTCGCCGTAGCCCAGGTGCCGCTTGATGTTCTCCAGGACGACGATCGAGTCGTCGACGACCCGGCCGATCGCGATGGTCAGACCGCCCAGGGTGAGCATGTTCAGGGAGAGGTCGCCGGTCCACAGGACGATCAGCGTGATGACCACCGACAGCGGGATGGACACCGCGGTGACCAGCGTCGAGCGCAGGCTCAGCAGGAACACCAGGATCACCACGACCGCCATGACCAGGCCCAGCAGGCCCTCGGTGGTCAGCGACTCGATGGACTTGGAGACCTGCGGGCCCTGGTCGGAGGCGATGGTGACGCGCGCGCCCGGGCCGAGGTCCTTGCGGATGGCGTCCAGCTTGCCCTTGACCGCGTCGGAGATGGCGACCGCGCTGCCGTCCTGGTTCATCGTCACGGTGACCGAGAGGCTGGGCCGGCCGTCGGTGCGGGTGATCGAGGTCGGGGTGGCGGTGGCCTCCTTGACCGTGGCGACGTCACCGAGCCGGACCGGCCGGCCGCCCTGGCCGCCGCCCATCGCACCGGCCGCCGGGGTGACCCTCAGGTCCGCGATCTGCTGCACCGAGGTGAAGCCGGCGCCGACCTGCACGGTCCGGCTCTGCCCGCCCTCGGAGAACGCACCGGCCGGCACCGAGGTGCCGCCGGCCTGGAGCGCCTGGCCGAGCGCGGCGGAGTTCAGGCCCGCGGCGGCCAGCTTCTTCTCGTCCGGGGTGACCGCGACGATCCGGTCCTGGACGCCGCTGACGCTGACCTGGCCGACGCCGTCGATGTTCTTCAGGTCCGGGACGACGCTGCGGTTGAGCTGATCGGCGAGGGTCTGCTGGTCCTTGGAGGTGGAGGAGACGGCCAGCACCACGGTCGGCAGGTCGTCCGTCCCGCCGGAGACCACCTGGGGGTCCACGTCCTTGGGCAGCTTCGCCCGGGCCCGGTTGACGGCCTGCTGGACGTCGGTGACCAGGCGCTTTACGTCGTTGCCGTAGTCGAACTGCGCCATCACGACACCGGAGCCCTCGCTGGAGGTCGAGGTGACGCTCTTGATGCCGTTGACCGCCTGGATGCCGTTCTCCAGCGGCTCGACGACCTGCTTCTCGACGACGTCCGGCGAGGCGCCCTGGTACGGGGCGATCACCGACACCATCGGCAGGTCGATGGAGGGCAGCAGCTGCTGCTTGAGCTGGGGTATCGCGATGGCGCCGAAAGCGATCGCGACGATCGACATCAGCGCTATCAGGCCCCGTTGTACGAGGCTGATTCGGGACAGCCAGGACATGGGTAGGGGTCTCTCTCTTCTGTTCAGAACAGCGGGTTCCGCGGGCGGGCACGGCGGCGGGAGCCGTCCGCGAGCCCGGCGGCGGGGCCGATACCGGCCCACCTACCACCTTCCGCCACCGCCCGGCCGGTTTTCCTCGCTCGCAGGTCGGTTTCCGGCCGCCGCCCGTACCGCGTCCGCAGTACGGCGGGCTCCACCCGCACTGCACCCCTGGGCGTACGGGCCGCCGCCCCGCGTCAGTGCGCCCGGGGGCGGACCAGTCCCGACTCGTAGGCGACGACGACGAGTTGGGCCCGGTCGCGGGCGCCGAGCTTGGCCATCGCGCGGTTGACGTGGGTCTTGACGGTGAGCGGGCTGACGTCCAGCTGCCCGGCGATCTCGTCGTTGGAGAGCCCGCCGGCCACCAGGACCAGCACCTCGCGCTCCCGGCCGGTGAGCGCGGCCAGCCGCGCCGCGCCCGGGCCGTCCGGACCGTCCCCCTCCGGCCCCTCGCCCTGGGCGAGGAAGCGGGCGATCAGGCCCTTGGTGGCGGCGGGCGACAGCAGCGCCTCGCCGCCGGCCGCGATCCGGATCGCGTGCAGCAGCTCGTCCGGTTCGGCGCCCTTGCCCAGGAAGCCGCTGGCGCCCGCCCGCAGCGACCTGACCACGTAGTCGTCGACCTCGAAGGTGGTCAGGATGACCACCCGCACCCCGGCCAGTTCCGGGTCCTGGCAGATCATGCGGGTGGCGGCCAGGCCGTCGGTGCCGGGCATCCGGATGTCCATCAGGACCACGTCGGGGCGCTCGGCCCGGGCCAGTTCGTACGCCTGCGCCCCGTCGGACGCCTCCCCCACCACCCGCATGTCCGGCTCGGAGTCGACCAGGATGCGGAACGCGCTGCGCAGCAGCGTCTGGTCGTCGGCCAGCAGCACCTTGATGGTCATCCCGTCGCCCCCACGCTCATCCCGTCTCACCGGTGCGCGCGCCGCCCAGCGGCAGGGTGACCCGCACCTCGAAGCCGCCCGCCGCGCGGGGGCCGGTCTCGACCGTGCCGCGCAGTGCCTGCACCCGCTCGCGCATCCCGATCAGACCATGCCCGCCGCCGCGCTCCGGCACGGCCCCCTCCGCCGCGGCGCCGCGGCCGTCGTCGAGGACGGCGACGGTCAGCGCGGTGCCGGTGTGCGCGATGCGCACGGTGGCGCGGGCGCCGTCGCCGGCGTGCTTGCGGACGTTGGTCAGCGCCTCCTGGACGACCCGGTAGGCGGTCAGGTCCACCGAGGCGGGCAGCGCCGGCGGCGGCCCGGGCGGCAGCTCCACCCCGACCGGCAGACCGGCCCGGACGAACCCCTCGATCAGCTGGTCCAGCACGCCGAGGCCCGGCGCGGGTTCGGTGGGCGCCGTCGGGTCGTCGGACTGGCGCAGCAGCCCGACCGTGGCGCGCAGCTCCTCCAGCGCCGAGCGGGACGCCTCCCGGACGTGCGCCAGCGCCTGCTTGGCCTGGTCGGGGCGGTTGTCCATGACGTGCGAGGCGACGCCGGCCTGGACGTTGACCAGCGCGATGTGGTGGGCCACCACGTCGTGCAGCTCGCGGGCGATGCGCAGCCGCTCCTCGGCGACCCGGCGGCGGGCCTCCTCCTCGCGGGTGCGCTCGGCCCGTTCGGCGCGCTCCCGGATCGCGTCGACGTAGGCGCGGCGGCTGCGGACCGCGTCGCCGGCCGCCGCGGCCATCCCCGTCCAGGCGAGGATCGCGAGGTTCTCCTGGGCGTACCAGGGGCGGTGGCCGAAGAACATCGCGGCGGCGGTCAGCCCCACGCAGGTGAGCGCGCCGATCCGCCAGGTGGTGGGCCGGTCGGTGCGGGAGGCGACGGTGAACAGCGCGATCACCGCGGCACCGGCGACCGGGGCGCGCGGGTCGCCGGACCGGGCGACCAGTTCGACGATGGTCAGCGAGCCGGTGGCGGCCAGCACCGTCCGCGGCAGCCGGCTGCGCAGCACCAGCACACCGGAGGCGAGGGCGGCCAGCACCACGGTGGTGGCCGTCAGCTGGCGGACGCCGAGCCGGGGCAGCTGCCCGCCGTGGCCGTGCGGCCCGGCCACCGCACCGCACACGATCGCCACGAACGCCACGGCGGCCAGGGCCGCGTCGAACGCGAGCTGGTGCGTCCGGTGCCACTGGCGGAGGCGGGCGACGCGGGAGGCGTCCTGGGCTGAGGCGGTCACGGGGGAACGGTAGCGCCCCGGTCCGCCGGGGCGGGCCGGGGCGCTGGCCGTAGTGCGCTGGGTGTGCGGGGTCCGGCCGGGTCAGCCGGGGATCAGGCCGTCGTCGCCGAGCATGTCGCGGACCTCGCCGAGCGCGGCATCGGGGGCCGGGAGGATCAGCTCGGAGGGTTCCAGGGCGTCGTCCGGCAGCGGGGTGCCCAGGCGGCGGACGGCGTCCAGCAGGGCCCCCAGGGTGCGCCGGAACCCGGCCTCGTCACCGCTCTCCAGCTCGGCGAGCAGTTCGTCGTCCAGCTTGTTGAGCTCGGTGAAGTGGGCGTCGTCCAGCTTCACCTGCCCCTCCCCCATGATCCGTACGATCACGACGGTCTCCCTTGTTTCCGGTCGGGCGGGGTCGCGGCGGGGCGGCGGGCCGCCCGTACGGGGCGGACCGCGCCGTCCGTCACTGCTTGTCGAGCCGCGGGTGCTGCTGCTGCGGGGCCTGCTGGGCGGCGTCGCCCTGGCCGCCCTCGAGGGCCTGCCGCTGGGCGGACGGGCCGCCGGCCAGCTCGGCCTTCATCCGCTGGAGCTCCAGCTCGACGTCGCTGCCGCCGGAGAGCCGGTCCAGCTCGGCGGTGATGTCGTCCTTGGCCATGCCGGACGGGTCGTCCAGCGCGCCGGAGGCCATCAGCTCGTCGATGGCGCCGGCCCGGGCCTGGAGCTGCGCGGTGCGGTCCTCGGCCCGCTGGATGGCCAGGCCGACGTCGCCCATCTCCTCGGAGATGCCGGAGAACGCCTCGCCGATCCGGGTCTGCGCCTGGGCGGCGGTGTACGTGGCCTTGATCGTCTCCTTCTTCGTCCGGAAGGCGTCGACCTTGGCCTGGAGCCGCTGCGCGGCGAGGGTGAGCTTCTCCTCCTCGCCCTGCAACGTCTGGTGCTGCGTCTCCAGGTCGGTGACCTGCTGCTGCAACGCGCTGCGCCGGGTCAGCGCCTCGCGGGCCAGGTCCTCGCGGCCGAGCGCCAGCGCCTTGCGGCCCTGGTCCTCCAGCTTGGCGGACTGGCCCTGGAGCTGGTTGAGCTGAAGCTCCAGGCGCTTGCGGGAGGTCGCCACGTCGGCGACGCCGCGGCGGACCTTCTGGAGCAGTTCGAGCTGCTTCTGGTACGAGTAGTCGAGGGTCTCGCGCGGGTCTTCGGCCCGGTCAAGGGCCTTGTTGGCCTTCGCGCGGAAGATCATCCCCATCCGCTTCATGACACCATCGCTCATGGGCCTCGCGCGCCCCCTTCTGACCGACTTGCATCGGGCTTAGGCTCCAGCACATCTACAGACCCCACAGTACGGGCCCTGGTTCCATTACCGCACCGTTCGAGCCCGGATGCGCTCCTCCTCCAGGACGATCAGGGCCGCCGGCTTCTCCCGCCCAGGGAGTAGGGCGGTCCCGGGGAGCCGGCGCGCCGCCCGTTCCGTCCCCGTGCGTCCGCAGCGGGACGGCGGGCGCCGTTGCCGGATCGTTCCCCGTCGGCCCATGGCTCATTCGCGGCGAGCACGTACTCTTGGGTGTTGTGTTCCGAAGCCGTTCGAAGGAAGAGCAGGCCGCGGCCGCCAAGGTGACCGCGTCCCAGCCCCAGCAGCCCCGCGACCCGCAGGCCCCCAAGGGCCGCCCGACGCCCAAGCGCAGCGAGGCGCAGTCGCAGCGCCGCACCCGCGCGCACACGCCCGCCAACCGCAAGGACGCCGTGAAGGCGCAGCGGGAGGCCCGCCGTGCCGATATGGCGCGCCAGCGCGAGGCGCTGGCCAACGGCGACGAGCGCTATCTGCCGGTGCGCGACAAGGGCCCGGTGCGGCGCTTCGCCCGGGACTACGTCGACTCCCGCTGGTGCGTGGCGGAGTTCTTCCTCCCGGTGGCCGTGGTGATCCTGGTGCTCACCATGGTCCGGGTGCCGCAGATCCAGACCATCGCCCTGCTGCTGTGGCTGATCATCATCGTGCTGATCGTGCTGGACTCGGTGGTGATCTGGATCCGGCTCGGCAAGCGGCTCCAGGAGCGCTTCCCCAGGGAGAACGTCAAGGGCGCCCGCGCCTACGCGGTGATGCGCACGCTCCAGATGCGCCGGCTGCGGCTGCCCAAGCCTCAGGTCAAGCGCGGCCAGCGGCCCTGACCTGCGGGGCGCCGACCCGAAAAGCTCCCGGCGCGAACGGCCATGCGGCGGGGACCGGTCGGACCGGTCCCCGCCGCGCCGTGCGCCGGGCGCGGGTCAGCCCTCGTCGGCGTGCAGGCTCATCGGCGCCGCGTAGATCTCGGTGCCGTCCTCGAACAGCCGGACCTGGTCCACGCCGCCGTCGAGGAGGTTGCGCCACTGCTCCCCGATCCAGGACTCGGCGTCCCCCTGGGTCGTGAACTCCTCCGGTTCGACGGTGGGCACCGCCTCCGAACCGTCCGTCTTCTCGAACCGCCACGTCCACGCCATGTGCGCCTCCTGGAGTCCCACCGGATCCGCCGGGTCGGCCGGCCCGCCCCGCCGCGCCGGACACCCCGCCGCGACCGGGCCCTGCGGACCGCGCTTCCCCGCTTGATCGGAAGCCTAACGGCCCTGTCGAGGGGTGCCCCCGCGCGCTCGCGCCAGGCGGGCCCGGGAGAATGGCGCGGGTGGATCTGACTCTCCTCGGCACCGGGGCCCCGCAGGGGCTGCCGCGCCCCGGCTGCCCGTGTGCCGCCTGCGCGACCGCCGTCGGCGACGAGGCGCGGGCCGCCACCGCCCTGCTCGTGGACGGCGCGCTGCTGCTCGACCTGACACCGGGCCCGGCGTTCGCGGCCGCCCGGGCCGGCCGGTCGCTGGCCGGGGTGCGCCAGGTGCTGCTCTCGCACCCGCACGACGGGCCGGCGCTGGAGGTGCCGGCGGGGCTGCCGCAGCCGGGCCGGGTCGCCGACGGGCGGGAGCTGGCGCTGCTGGACGGGCACCGGGTGCGGGCGGTGGCGGTGGACGTCCCCGGCACCGGTTACGAGGTCACCGGCGGTGACGGCGAACGGCTGCTGTACCTGCCGCCCGGCGCCGCCCCGGCCGGGCTCGACGAGCCGGGCAACGGCGCCGCGGGAGCACTGCCGGGCCCGTACGACCTGGTGTTGCTGGACGTGCTGGCGCGGCCCGAGGCGCTGGCCCGGCTGCGGGCGGGCGGCGCGGTGGACGCGGCGACCGACGTGGTCGCGGTGCACCTGGACCACACCGTGCCGCCCGGCCCCGAACTCCACCGCCGGCTGGCCGCGCTGGGCGCCCGTACGGTGCCGGACGGCACCTCGCTGGTGGTCGGCGAGTACCACGCGGTGCCGGACCTGCCGCGCCGGACGCTGGTGCTGGGCGGGGCGCGCAGCGGGAAGTCGGTGGAGGCCGAGCGGCGGCTGCTGGCCTTCCCCGAGGTGGTGTACGTGGCCACCGGCGG
The DNA here is from genome assembly GCF_023155275.1 of Streptomyces rhizoryzae. Taxonomy (GTDB): domain Bacteria; phylum Actinomycetota; class Actinomycetes; order Streptomycetales; family Streptomycetaceae; genus Streptomyces; species Streptomyces rhizoryzae. The sequence continues at coordinate 157,161 of NZ_JALMUV010000009.1, read as the reverse complement.
CGTGCGGGAGGGCGACGAGGACTGGGCGCGCCGGGTGGCGCTGCACCGCGAGCGGCGCCCGGCGGGCTGGCGGACCGCCGAGACCTGCGATCTGGTGCCGCTGCTGGCGGAGCCGGGGAGCGCGCCGCCGCTGCTGATCGACTGTCTGGCGCTGTGGCTGACGCACGCCATGGACGAGGCCGGGGCGTGGGACGACGCGGTCTGGGAGGCGGGCGGCCGGCGGGCGCTGGCCGAGCGCTGCGAGGCGCTGGTGGCGGCGGTGCGCCGGACCCGGCGGCGGGTGGTGGCGGTGAGCAACGAGGTCGGGTCGGGCGTCGTCCCGGCGACCCCGGCGGGGCGCCGCTTCCGGGACGAACTGGGGCGGCTGAACGCGGCGTTCGGGGCGGAGTGCGAGCAGCTGCTGCTGGTGGTCGCGGGCCAGGCGCTTGCGCTGCGCGGCTGACGGCGGCCCGGCGCGGACCGTGTCCGCTTGCCACCGGGCGCGGCGGGGGGTCCGCTGGGTAGGTGACCACACCTTCCCGGCATTCCGGGCATCTGTCGCGTTTCCTGCACGGCGTACGACTGCCCCGCGGCGTTTCGGAGCGTTCCGTTCCGCGGGGTCCCGGTGAGCTGAGTGACGCCGCCGAGGCGGCCGTCCGCGGCTATCTGGCGTGCCGCCCCGAGGCCACCGTGGTGGTGCTCGGCGAGGGCCTGGGGACCGGCTTTCGGCGGCTGGACAACGGGCGGCTGACCTGGCTGTCGGTACTGCCCCCGGCGGACGCCGCGGCCCGCCGGATGCTGCTGCCGGACACCCCCCGCCGGCACACCGCGGCCCGCCCCGGCACCGGCGCCGGCTGGCCGGACGCGGTGCGGGCGGCGGGCGCGGCGGAGCGCGGGGTGGTGGTCGCGGTGCCCGGGACGCCCGCCGGGCTGCCGGCCCGCGCGATAGGGGAGCTGGTGGCGGTCTGCGCGGCGCGCTTCCCCGGCGGGGCGCTGGTGCTGGACGCGCTGCCCCGGTGGACCGCGACGGCCCTCCGGGCGGCGCGGCTGCACCCGGCCGTCGCCGCGGTCCGGATCCGCCGCCCGGCGGCGCGGACGGCGGTCGGCGAGGTGCGGTTCGCGGCCCGCGGCGGCGCCTGACGGAGCACCGGCGCGGCATCCCGGCGGCCCGCCCCCGCCCGCCCGCGGTTGCCGGTAATCTGCGCCCAATGAGCGCCCTGAACCTCGATGACTTCGCCCAGCTGATCGAGCGCCCCGACAGCGATCTGCGCCGTGCCGCCGAGGAGCGGCGGGCCCGTACGGAGGTCCCGCCCGGGGCCCTGGGGCGGCTGGACGAGCTGGGCGGCTGGCTGGCCGCCGTCCAGCAGCGGGTGCCGGTGCGGCCCGTCGAGCGGCCCAAGGCCCTGCTGTTCGCCGGCGACCACGGCGTGGCGGGGCTGGGTGTCTCGGCCCGGCCGGCCGGCGGCACGAAGGATTTGGTCCGGGCCGTCCTGGACGGGTCCAGCCCGGCCGCGGTGCTGGCCCGGCAGGCCGGGGTGCCGGTGCGCGTGGTGGACATGGCGGTGGACTGCGACCCGGCCGAGCTGCCGGCCGAGGTCACCCGGCACCGGGTCCGCCGCGGCTCGGGCCGGATCGACACCGAGGACGCGCTGACCGCCGCGGAGGCCGAGGCGGCGTTCCGGACCGGCATGGCGCTCGCCGACGAGGAGGCGGACGCCGGCACCGACCTGGTCGTCCTGGGCGACCTCAGCGTGGGCGGCACCACCGCCGCCGGCACCCTGATCGCCGCCCTGTGCGGGACGGACGCCTCGGTGGTCACCGGCCGGGGCGGGCGGCCGATCGACGACTTGGCGTGGATGCGCAAGTGCGCGGCGATCCGGGACGCGCTGCGCCGGGCCCGGCCGGTCCTGGGCGACCAGCTGGAGCTGCTGGCCGCCGTCGGCGGCGCCGACCTGACCGCGGCCACCGGCTTCCTGCTCCAGAGCGCAGTGCGCCGCACCCCGGTCATCCTGGACGGCGTGGTCTCCGCGGCCTGCGCGCTGGTGGCCCAGCGGGTCGCGTTCCGGGCGCCGGACTGGTGGGTGGCCGGACAGGCCAGCGGCGAGCCGGCGCAGGCCAAGGCGCTGGACCGGATCGCGCTCACCCCGCTGCTCGACCACGGCGTCACGGCCGGCGAGGGCACCGGGGCGCTGCTGGCCCTGCCGCTGGTCCGGGCCGCCGCGGCGCTGGCGGCCGAACTGCCGGCCCGCGACTGACCCGGCCCCCGCGCACCGCCCCGCACCCGGCCGCCCGCGCGGCCCCCAAGCGCTCCCCGTAAGATCGCGGTTTGGACGTTTTTATCGGGAGACACCGGGTGAGTGCGGAGGAAGACCGCCACCGTGCTCCATGGACGGGCGAGGCGGAGATCACTCCGCGCCCGCTCAACTCCGCGAGGTCCCGGTCCGTCTTCGCACAAGGGTCGCGGCCGGGCGCACAACCGGTGCCGCCGCCGTGCCGCTCCCGGCAGGGTCCGCCGGAGCGGCCGGACCGCGAGCAGGGGGAGAACGTGAGATGAGCGACGCCCGGGCCGGGCGGGCGGTGGCCGTCGTGCGGCGCGCCGCGCGTGCCGAGTGGGGCCCGATCGCCCGGACCGTGCGGTCGGCACTGGCGGCCCGGCGGCTGCGGGCCGTCCCGCTGACCCTGACCGCGGTGACGCTGACGCTGTTCTTCCACTTCGTCCAGAGCCAGTCCTGGGGCCTTCGCCTGGTGGGCTGCATCGGCTGGGTGCAGGCGGCCGAGCGCCTGTGGGTGACGCTGCTGCGCACCCCGCTGTCGCTCTTCGTCCCCGCGCTGGACCTGCCGGTATGGGGCGCGCTGGCGCAGGTCCTGGTGGTCTTCGGGGTCGCCGAGATCTGCCTGGGGCGGCGGCAGACCCTGCTCGTCGCCTACGCGGCCACGCTCGCCGGGACGCTCTACGCCCGCTTCTGCCTGTGGCTGGGCTCCGGCCCGCCGTTCGGCCTGCCGGACGCCGACCGGTACGTGATCGACTCCGGTCCGTCGGCGGCGGTGGTCGGCCTGGCGGTGGCGGTGTGCTGGCGCTACCGGGCCCGCTTCACCTGCGTCGGGGTGGTCGTCGCGATGGTGGTGGAGGTGGCGTTCATCAAGAACAACCTGGCGGGCAAGGAGCACGTCGCGGCGGTCGCACTGGTCCTGGCCCTCTGCCTGGCCGGCGACCGCTGGTGGCCGCGGAAACCGCGCGACCCGCAGCGGGTGCGCGGCCGGGACCGCCCGGAGTGAGCCGGTCCGCGGGCGCCCGGCCGGGTCCGGCGCGCCCGGGCCCCGGGTAACCTGCCGCGGTGACCGACACCGCGCCCCCACGCCTCTCCCCCGCCGACGCCCTCCGCTTCGCCTTCGGGACGCTGACCGTGCTGCCGGTGCGGGTGGCGCGCTGGGACCGGCCGGCGGCCCGGGGCGGCATGGTGTGCGCGCCGCTGGCCGGGCTGGTGGTCGGCGGCTGCGCGGCGGCGCTGGGCGGCGCCCTGCTGCTGCTCGGCGGCGGACCGCTGCTGGCCGCGGTCGGCAGCGCCGTGGTGCCCGCGGTGCTCACCCGGGGCCTGCACCTGGACGGGCTGGCGGACACCGCGGACGGACTGGGCAGCGGCAAACCGGCCGCCGAGGCGCTGCGCATCATGAAGCGCTCCGACATCGGCCCGTTCGGTGTGGTCACGCTGCTGTTCGCGCTGCTCGCGCAGGTGGCCGCGCTGGCCGGGTTGTACGCGGCGGGCTGGGCGGCCGGGGCGGCCGGCGCGCTGGTGGCGGCGGTCACCGCGCGCGCGGCGCTGACCCTGGCCTCCCGGGCGGGGGTGCCGGCGGCCCGCCCGGAGGGGCTCGGCGCGGTGGTCGCCGGGACGGTACCGGGGCCGGCCGCGGCCGGGTGCGCGGGGCTGGCGGCGCTCGGCTGCGCGCTGGTGGGCGCCGGGGCCGGCGGCCCGTACGGCGCGCTGCGCGCGGCGCTGGCCGCGGTGCTGGGCCTGGCGGCCGGGGAGGTGCTGCTGCGGCACTGCCGGCGGCGGTTCGGCGGGGTCACCGGCGATGTCTTCGGCGCGCTCGCGGAGACCGCCGGGCTCACCGCGCTGATCCTGCTCACGCTCGGCTGAATTCCCCGCGGAACGTCAACTCCCTTGTGTATCGGGGATGTTGAGGGGCCCGGCCGGTATCGCGGGAGGTCCCGTCAGGTCGCGGTGCCGTAACCACCCGGCCCCGGCGGCGCCGCCGAGCGTAGGCTCGGCCGCAGCAGCGCATGAGCGCGAAACGGATTCCCCGGACGGAACAGGACCTTCATCACCGTGACTGCACTGACCCTCAGTACTTCTTCCGCCGCAACGGTGCGTGCGGATGCCGTCGTCGTCGGCGTCGCCAAGGGCCCCAAGGGCGTCGTGGTGGCGCCCGGCGCCGAGGCCGTGGAGGAGGCGTTCGGCGGCAAGCTCGCCGCCGTGCTGGAGAACCTCGGCGCGAGTGGTGCCGAGGGCGAGGTGACCAAGCTGCCCGCGGCCGACGGCGTCAAGGCGCCGGTCGTGCTGGCGGCCGGCCTGGGCGACGCCCCCGAGGACGGCGCCTACGGCCACGAGGCGCTGCGCCGCGCGGCGGGCAGCGCGGCCCGGGCGCTGACCGGCACCAAGAAGGCCGCCTTCGCCCTGCCCGTCGAGGATGCCGCGGCGGCCGCCGCGGTGGGCGAGGGCGCACTGCTCGGCGCGTACACCTTCACCGCGTTCCGCAGCAACGGCGCGGCCGGCAAGGACGCCAAGGCCCGCAAGAACGACGCCAAGTCGGCGCCGCTGGCCGAGGCCACCGTCCTCGGCGGCAAGCCGCGGGACAAGGAGTTCAAGGCGGCCGCGGAGCGCGCCCAGGTGCTCGCCGCGGAGATCAACCGCGCCCGCGACCTGATCAACACCCCCTCCAACGCCCTGGACCCCAAGCAGTTCGCGGCCGAAGCCCAGGCCGCCGCCAAGGAGTTCGGCCTCACCGTCGAGGTGCTGGACGAGAAGGCGCTCAAGAAGGGCGGCTACGGCGGCCTGCTGGGCGTCGGCCAGGGCTCGGACGCCCCGCCGCGGCTGGTGCGGATCGCGCACACCCACCCCGAGGCGGTCAAGACCCTCGCCCTGGTCGGCAAGGGCATCACCTACGACTCGGGCGGCATCTCGCTCAAGCCGGCCGGCCACAACGAGACCATGAAGTGCGACATGAGCGGCGCCGCGGCGGTCTTCGCCGCGGTGGTGGCCGCCGCCCGGCTGGACGTCCCGGTGAACGTCACCGGCTGGCTGGCGCTCGCCGAGAACATGCCGTCCGGCTCCGCCACCCGCCCCGGCGACGTGCTGACCATGTACAGCGGCAAGACCGTCGAGGTGCTCAACACCGACGCCGAGGGCCGGCTGGTCCTGGCCGACGCGCTGGCCCGGGCCTGCGAGGAGGCCCCGGACGCGATCGTCGACGTGGCGACCCTGACCGGCGCGATGGTGCTGGCGCTGGGCAACCGCACCTTCGGGATCATGGCCAACGACGACGCGTTCCGCACCGGGATCCACGAGATCGCCGAGGAGGTCGGCGAGCAGTCCTGGCCGATGCCGCTCCCGGCCGAGCTGCGCAAGGGCATGGACTCCCCGGTCGCCGACCTCGCCAACATGGGTGACCGGATGGGCGGCGGCCTGGTCGCCGGGCTCTTCCTGAAGGAGTTCGTCGGCGAGGGCATCCCCTGGGCGCACCTGGACATCGCCGGCCCGGCCTTCCACGAGGGCGCACCCTGGGGCTACACCCCCAAGGGCGGCACCGGCTCCGCGGTCCGCACCCTGCTGCGGCTGGCCGAGCGCACCGCCGACGGCGACCTGGGCTGACCCGGTCCCGCAGGGACCGTGCCGAACGGCCCCGGGCCCGCCGCGCCCGGGGCCGTCGGTACGCCGACCACGGCGTGTTCGCCCTCAACGAAATCCGCACGTGAGTACGCACCAGTAACCCCGCTCGGGCGGCTGATCGGCCGCCCGGAGCCCGGCCCCGCGTCCCGCCTTCACCGAACAAGTGCGAAGATGGGTTCTCGGCAGGACAGGGCCCCCCTTACCCAGGGCCGAAGTTAAAGCGGCCGAACAACAGCCGCGGTCCGGTCACCGACGACCGGCTCCGGCGCACCCATGCATGGAGGACGTGACGTGGCGAACGACGCCAGCACCGTTTTCGACCTAGTGATCCTCGGAGGCGGTAGCGGCGGTTACGCCGCTGCCCTGCGCGGGGCGCAGCTGGGTCTGGACGTCGCCCTGATCGAGAAGGGCAAGGTCGGCGGCACCTGCCTGCACAACGGCTGCATCCCCACGAAGGCTCTGCTGCACGCCGGCGAGATCGCCGACCAGGCCCGCGAGAGCGAGCAGTTCGGCGTGAAGGCCACCTTCGAGGGCATCGACATCGAGGCGGTCCACAAGTACAAGGACGAGGTCATCTCGGGCCTGTACAAGGGCCTCCAGGGCCTGATCGCCTCCCGCAAGGTCACCTACATCGAGGGTGAGGGCCGGCTGTCCTCCCCGACCTCGGTCGCCGTGAACGGCCAGCAGGTCCAGGGCCGCCACATCCTGCTCGCGACCGGCTCGGTGCCGAAGTCGCTGCCGGGTCTGGAGATCGACGGCAACCGCATCATCTCCTCCGACCACGCCCTGAAGCTGGACCGCGTCCCGAAGTCCGCGATCATCCTGGGCGGCGGCGTGATCGGCGTCGAGTTCGCCTCGGCGTGGAAGTCCTTCGGCACCGACGTCACGATCATCGAGGGCCTCAAGCACCTCGTCCCGGTCGAGGACGAGAACAGCTCCAAGCTGCTGGAGCGGGCCTTCCGCAAGCGGGGCATCAAGTTCAACCTCGGCACCTTCTTCGAGGCGGCCGAGTACACCGCCGACGGCGTCAAGGTCACCCTCGCCGACGGCAAGACCTTCGAGGCGGAGGTGCTGCTGGTCGCCATCGGCCGCGGCCCGGTCTCCGCCGGTCTGGGCTACGAGGAGCAGGGCGTCGCGATGGACCGCGGCTACGTCCTGGTCGACGAGTACATGCAGACCAACGTGCCGACCATCTCGGCCGTCGGCGACCTCGTCCCCACGCTCCAGCTCGCGCACGTCGGCTTCGCCGAGGGCATGCTGGTGGCGGAGCGGCTGGCCGGCCAGAAGGTCGTCCCGATCGACTACGACGGCGTCCCGCGCGTCACGTACTGCCACCCCGAGGTCGCGTCGGTGGGTATCACCGAGGCCAAGGCCAAGGAGCTGTACGGCGCGGACAAGGTCGTGGCACTGAAGTACAACCTTGCGGGCAACGGCAAGAGCAAGATCCTGAAGACCTCGGGCGAGATCAAGCTCGTCCAGGTCAAGGACGGTGCCGTGGTCGGCGTCCACATGGTCGGTGACCGTATGGGCGAGCAGGTCGGCGAGGCCCAGCTGGTCTACAACTGGGAAGCCCTGCCGGCCGAGGTTGCGCAGCTCATCCACGCGCACCCGACGCAGAACGAGGCGCTCGGCGAGGCCCACCTGGCCCTGGCCGGCAAGCCCCTCCACTCCCACGACTGACCCCCAGTCCCGGGCGCGACCACATCCGTACTTGCGATAGGAGCAACTGAAACCATGGCGGTTTCCGTAACCCTGCCGGCGCTCGGCGAGAGCGTCACCGAGGGCACCGTCACCCGTTGGCTGAAGGCCGAGGGCGAGCGCGTCGAGGCCGACGAGCCGCTGCTGGAGGTCTCCACCGACAAGGTCGACACCGAGATCCCCGCGCCGGCCTCCGGCGTGCTGGCCTCCATCAAGGTGGCCGAGGACGAGACGGTGGAGGTCGGCGCCGAGCTGGCCCTCATCGACGACGGCAGCGGCGCCCCCGCCGCCGCCCCGGCGCCGGCCGCCGCCGAGGCCCCGGCCCCGGCCGCGCAGCCCGAGCCGGCCCCGGCCCCCGCGGCCGAGCCCGCCCCCGCCGCCGCCCCCGCGGGCGGTGCCGAGGGCACCGACGTGGTCCTCCCGGCGCTCGGCGAGTCCGTCACCGAGGGCACCGTCACCCGCTGGCTGAAGGAGGTCGGCGAGGAGGTCTCGGCCGACGAGCCGCTGCTGGAGGTCTCCACCGACAAGGTCGACACCGAGATCCCGGCCCCGGCCTCCGGTGTGCTGCTGGAGATCGTCGTGGGCGAGGACGAGACCGCCGAGGTCGGCGCCAAGCTCGCGGTGATCGGCGCCAAGGGCGCGGCCCCGGCCGCCGCCCCGGCCCCGGCTGCTCCGGCGCCCGCCGCCGAGCCCGCGCCCGCTCCGGCCGCCAAGCCCGAGCCGGCCCCGGCCGCCGCCGCCCCGGCTCCGGCCCCCGCGCCGGCTCCGGCTCCGGCTCCGGCCGCGCAGCCCGCGCCGGTCACCCCCGCCCCGGCGGCGGGTGAGGCGGACGGCGCCTACGTCACGCCGCTGGTGCGCAAGCTGGCCGCGGAGAACGGCGTCAACCTCGCCACGGTCAAGGGCACCGGTGTCGGTGGCCGGATCCGCAAGCAGGACGTCATCGCCGCCGCCGAGGCGCTCAAGGCCGCCGCGCCGGCTCCGGCCGCACCGGCCGCCGCCGCGCCGTCCAAGGCCCCGGCGCTGGAGGTCTCCCCGCTGCGCGGGCAGACCGTCAAGATGCCGCGGATGCGCAAGGTCATCGGCGACAACATGATGAAGGCGCTGCACGGCCAGGCGCAGCTGACCTCCGTCGTCGAGGTGGACATCACCGCGATCATGCGGATGCGCGCCCGTGCCAAGGACGCGTTCGCGCAGCGTGAGGGCGTCAAGCTCTCCCCGATGCCGTTCTTCGTCAAGGCCGCCGTCCAGGCGCTGAAGGCCCACCCGGTCGTCAACGCCCGGATCAACGAGGACGAGGGCACCATCACCTACTTCGACACCGAGAACGTCGGTATCGCGGTGGACGCGGAGAAGGGCCTGATGACCCCGGTCATCAAGGGCGCGGGTGACCTCAACATCGCCGGCATCTCCCGGAAGACCGCGGAGCTGGCGGGCAAGGTCCGGGCCAGCAAGATCACCCCGGACGAGCTGTCCGGTGCGACCTTCACCATCTCCAACACCGGGTCGCGCGGTGCGCTGTTCGACACGGTCATCGTGCCGCCGAACCAGGTCGCCATCCTGGGCATCGGCGCCACCGTCAAGCGTCCGGTGGTCATCAACCACCCGGACCTCGGCGAGACCATCGCGGTGCGCGACATGACCTACCTGTCGCTCTCCTACGACCACCGCCTGGTGGACGGTGCCGACGCGGCCCGCTACCTGACCACGGTCAAGCAGATCCTGGAGGCCGCGGAGTTCGAGACCGAACTCGGTCTCTGACCCCGGCTCCCGCCAGGGAAGCGGTAATGGTGCACAGGGGCCGGCCCCGGTTCGTTCCGACGAGCCGGGGCCGGCCCTCGTGCGTACCCGTCTCCCGGATAATGGCCCCCGCACCGCCTCTCGCGGCCCCACCCGCTCTGAAGGAGCACGTCATGACCCCGCCCGTCGTCCACTCGCTGCGCGAACAGATCCGCGAGCACATCCTCGAGGGGATCGTCAGCGGCCGCTGGCAGCCGGGCGAACGGATCGTCGAGCGGCGGATCGCGGTGGAGCTGGAGGTCAGCCAGACGCCGGTGCGGGAGGCGCTGCGGGAGCTGGAGTCGCTCCGGCTGATCGAGTCGGCGCCCAACAAGGGCGTCCGGGTGCGCAACCTCACCGCGGACGACCTCAAGGAGAGCTACCCGGTCCGGGCCGGTCTGGAGCAGGTCGCCGCGGAGCTGGCGGCCGGGCGGCTGGCGGAGGACACCGCGGCCCTGGAGCGCGAGGTGGCGGCGCTGCGGGAGGCGGACGCGATCGGGGACGGCGAGGCGCAGGTGCGGCACACGGTGGCCTTCCACCGGGAGATCGTGCGGGCGGCCGGGAACGGCGTGCTGCTGCACACCTGGGAGTCGCTGGGCGTGGAGGTGTGGACGACGCTGTCGATCCGCTGGTTCAGCCCGGAGCAGCGCTCGCACGCCCAGGACCACCAGGAGCTGGTGGACGCCTTCCGCCGCCGCGACCCGCGGATCGGCGCGCTGCTGAAGGCCCATGTGCTGAGCTGCGCGCCGCGGGTGTGAGGCACCGGCCGGGACGCCGCCGAAAGGCCCCGCGGAACGTTTCCGCGGGGCCGCTGCCTTGCGTGGCGTCCTGCGTGGTCCGGGGCGGCCGCTGCGGGCCGGCGCGGGCGGCGGTTCCGGGGTGTGCCGGAGGCGCTCCGGTACGTAGCGGAGGCAGGCTCCGGAGCTGGCACGGGGTGCCCCGGATTGCGGCACCCCGTGCCGACCTGCGGTTTTTCCTCCACAGAGCGTTGATCGATCATCGATCAGAGCGTTATCGTCGATGACTGGGGCGCGACACCCCTGCCTGCCGAATGCCTGCCGAACTCGCATTCACCACCCGTCCGGAAAGGGGCCACCCATGCCCGATCCCGTGCGCCTGCCGTACAGCCAGCTCGACCAGCTCCCGGACCGCGACCCCGAGGAGACGGCCGAGTGGCGCGAGTCGCTGGACGCCGTCACCAAGGCAGCGGGTCCGCATCGCGCCGCGTACCTCATGCGCCGCGCCCTGGAGCACACCGCGCGCACCGAAGGCACCGCCCTGCCGTCCCTCCTTGAGACGGACTACGTCAACACCATCCCGACCTCCGCGGAGCCCGCGTTCCCCGGTGACGAGGCCCTGGAGGCCCGGATCACCGCCTGGAACCGCTGGAACGCGGCGGCGATGGTCACCCGCGGCTCCAAGCTCGGCCTCGGCGGCCACATCGCCACCTTCGCCTCGGCGGCCTGGCTCTACGAGACCGGCTTCCAGCACTTCTTCCGCGGCAAGGAGGCCGACGGCTCCGGCGACCAGCTCTACATCCAGGGCCACGCCTCCCCCGGCATCTACGCCCGCGCCTTCCTGGAGGGCCGGCTCACCGAGGAGCAGCTCGACCACTTCCGCCAGGAGGCGGGCGGCGAGGGCCTGCCCTCGTACCCGCACCCGCGGCGGCTGCCCTGGCTGTGGGAGTTCCCCACGGTCTCGATGGGCCTGGGCCCGCTCTCGGCGATCTACCAGGCGCGGTTCAACCGCTATCTGGAGCACCGCGGCATCAAGGACACCGCCAACTCCCACGTCTGGGCGTTCCTGGGCGACGGCGAGATGGACGAGCCGGAGTCGACCGCCGCACTGGCGCTGGCCGGCCGCGAGGGCCTGGACAACCTGACCTTCGTCATCAACTGCAACCTCCAGCGCCTGGACGGCCCGGTCCGCCCGAACTTCAAGATCGTGCAGGAGCTGGAGGCCCAGTTCCGCGCCGCCGGCTGGAACGTCGTCAAGGCCCTGTGGGGCCAGGCGTGGGACGAGGTCTTCGCCCGCGACACCGAGGGCGTGGTGCTCCAGCGCCTGCGCGAGACCCCGGACGCGCAGTTCCAGACCTACGCCACCCGCGACGCCGCCTACCTGCGCGAGCACTTCTTCGGCGCGAGCGACGCGCTGAAGGCGATCGGCGCGACGCTCTCCGACGCCAAGCTGCTGGAGCTGTTCCAGACCTCCCGCGCCGGCCACGAGCCGCGCAAGGTCTACGCCGCGTACAAGGCCGCCGTCGAGCACAAGGGCGCGCCCACCGTCATCCTGGCGCAGACCGTCAAGGGCTACACCCTCGGCGCGGGCTTCGAGTCCCGCAACGCCAACCACCAGATGAAGAAGCTGACGATGGCGGAGTTCCGCACCATGCGGGACCTGCTCGAACTCCCCATCCCCGACAGCGCGCTGGAGGGCGACCTGGTGCCGTACTGGCGCCCGGCCGAGGACTCCCCGGAGATGCAGTACCTGCGCACCCGGCGCGCCGCGCTCGGTGGTCCGGCGCCGGCCCGCAAGGTCGTCGCCAAGCCGCTGCCGCTCCCCGCGGACAAGGCGTTCGACGCGCTGAAGAAGGGCTCCGGCAGCCAGGAGATCGCCACCACCATGGCGTTCGTCCGGCTGGTGAAGGACCTGATGCGGGACAAGGAGACCGGCAAGCGCTGGGTCCCGATCGTCCCGGACGAGGCCCGCACCTTCGGCATGGAGTCGCTCTTCCCGACCGCCGGCCTCTATTCCCCCAAGGGCGCGACCTACGACCCGGTCGACCGGGACCAGCTGCTCTGGTACAAGGAGGCCAAGGACGGCCAGATCCTCAACGAGGGCATCACGGAGGCCGGTTCGCTGGCCGACTTCACCGCCGCCGCGACGTCGTACGCGACGCACGGCGAGCCGATGATCCCGTTCTACATCTTCTACTCGATGTTCGGCTGGCAGCGGACCGCCGACCAGTTCTGGGCGCTCGCCGACCAGCTGGGCCGCGGTTTCGTCATCGGCGCCACCGCGGGCCGCACCACGATGACCGGTGAGGGCCTCCAGCACGCCGACGGCCACTCCCACCTGATCGCCTCGACCAACCCGGCGGCGCTCTCCTACGACCCGGCGTTCGCCTACGAGGTCGCGGTGATCGTCAAGGAGGGCCTGCGCCGGATGTACGGTCCGGACGCCGAGGACGTCTTCTACTACCTCACGGTCTACAACGAGACCAAGGTGCAGCCGGCCATGCCGGAGGGCGTCGAGGAGGGCATCCTCAAGGGCCTGTACCGCTTCAAGGAGGCCACCGCGATCGAGGGCGCCGAGGTACCGCGGCTCCAGCTGCTGGCCTCCGGCACCGCGATCCACTGGGCCCTGGAGGCGCAAGCGCTGCTGGCCGCCGACTGGGGCGTGGCGGCGGACGTGTGGTCCGCGCCGTCCTGGACGGAGCTGCGCCGGGACGCCCTGGAGTGCGACGCGGCCCGCCTGGAGGGCGAGGACCGGGTGCCGTACGTGACCCGTGCGCTGGCCGGTGCGCCCGGCCCGGTCGTCGCGGTGAGCGACTGGATGCGGGCGGTCCCGGACCAGATCGCCCCGTGGGTCGAGCAGGACTGGGTCTCCATCGGGACGGACGGCTTCGGCCTGTCCGACACCCGCGACGCGGCCCGCCGCTACTTCGGCGTCGACCCGCAGTCAGTGGTCGTCCAGGCGCTGGCGGCGCTCGCCCGGCGCGGGGACGTCAAGCCGGAGGCGGTCAAGGAGGCCCGGGAGCGCTACGGGCTGTGAGACCGGGCCCCTTCGGGGCCATCGGGACGCGGGCGGCCCCGGCCGACACCGGGCGCCGCCCGCCCATGAACTCCCGTGCGAGGGCCATCCCCGCGCCCGGGGTCCTCGCACGGGATCCCCTTCGTCCCGCGGCCGCCGCACCGGCGGCCGCGGGACGTTGTCGGTGGTGCCCCGCATGATGGAGTCATGCGTGCCGCACGGCTGATCAAATTGGTACTCCTGCTCCAGTCCCGACCGTCGATGACGGCCGGTGAGCTGGCGCGGGAGCTGGAGGTCTCGGAGCGCACCGTCGCCCGGGACGTGCTGTCCCTCTCGGAGGCGGGGGTGCCCGTGTACGCGGACCGCGGCCGGGCCGGGGGCTACCGCCTGATAGGCGGGTACCGCACCCGGCTGACGGGTCTCGGCCGCAGCGAGGCGGAGGCGCTCTTCCTGTCCGGAGTGCCGTCCGCGCTGCGGGAGATGGGGCTGGCCGACGCCGCGTCCGCCGCCCGGCTGAAGGTGTCCGCCGCGCTGCTGCCGGAGCTGCGGGACGCCGCGTCGGGCGCCGCCCAGCGGTTCCACCTGGACGCCCCGCGGTGGTACCACGATCCGCAGACGCCCGAGCTGCTGCCGGTGATCGCCGACGCGGTCCGGGACGACCGCCGCCTGACGGTGCGCTATCTGCGCCGGGACCGCGAGGTGGTCCGCGCACTGGAGCCGTACGGGCTCGTGCTGAAGGCCGGGGTCTGGTATCTCGCGGCCCGCTCGACGGACGGGCCCCGGCCGGCGGGGGCCGCCTCCGCCGAGGCGCCCGCCGCCCGCCCCGGCTTCCGGGTCTACCGCGTCGACCGCTTCACCGCTGCCGAGCCGGCCGCGCCGGCGGACGGGGCGGACGGCGGGGCGGACGGCGGGGCGGCGGGCCCGGACGCGGCGGCCGGCCGCTTCGTCCGCGATCCGGAGTTCGACCTGCCCGCGTTCTGGGCCGAGCGGGCCGCGCAGTTCCGGCGGTCGCTGCTGCGCGAGGAGGTGGTGGTCCGGCTCTCCCCGGCCGGCGTCCGCCAGCTGCCGCACGTCACGGAACCGGCCGCGGCCCGGGAGGCCGTCGACCGGGCGGTGGCCGCGGGCGGGCCGGACGCACGGGGCTGGCTGACGGTCACCCTCCCCGTGGAGTCCCAGGAGGTCGCCTACACCCAGCTGCTGGGCCTGGGCCCGGAGAGCGAGGTCCTGGCCCCCGCCGACCTGCGCGACCGCTTCGCCACGGCCGCCCACCGGACCGCCGCCCTCTACGCACCGCCCACGGGCGGGGAAGACGCCGCGGCGGGCTGACGGCGGTCCCGGGGCGAGGCGCCAGGGGCGGGCCGGAGCGCGCCGGGCCAGGGGCCGGGGCGGCGCCAGGAACAGCTTCCGTACAGCGCAGCCCAGTTGCCCCGCCCCGCCCCGGCAGCCCCCGCAGCACCACCCCTCGCCCGCTTCCCTCTCCCCCTCCCCCCTCCCGCTCCCCCTCCCCCGCTCAGGGCTGGAGCGCCCGCAGGCTGCCGCCTTCCGGCAGGCGGCCGGTGATCTGGGCCGGGGCGTCCGGTGCGGCCGGCACCGCCAGGGTCGGGGCGTCGGCCGCGGCCCGTACGCCGCCGGTGACGTCGATCCCGCCCACCTGGCCGCCGCCCGCCGCGAGCAGGTACCACGTCCCGGACTTCGCCCGCCAGTGGACGCCGCCGAGCACACTGCGGCCGAACGGGCCGCACACCGCGGTGCCGGTGGCCCGTCCGGCGATCCGCCCCGGGTCGGCCGGTCCGGTCGCGGGCGGCTCGAACTGGACCATGGCCCGGCCGGGCCCCCGCCAGGTCTCCGCGCGGTTGCAGACCCAGTCCGCGGTGCCGCCGTCCTCGGGGAGCTGCTGGTGGGCATAGACCCAGTTGCTGACGGACCGTACGCCGGTGCCGCGCAGCGACCGCAGGGTGCACGCGGTGCGGGCCCAGCTGTGCCGCGCGGGCGCGCCGGTCGCCTCGCCGGGGGCGGCCGGCCCGGCCGGCGGCGCCAGGTGCGTCAGGTGCACCGGCGCGAGGTCGCCGAGGTCGGTCACCACGAAGGAGCGGCGGTCGTCCAGCCGCGCCGAGGAGCGGAACTCGGCCGCCGGCCAGTGCCCGCACGGGGCGCCGTCGGCGGGCGGCAGCGGGATCCGGTCGGTGACGCCGTCCGGGGCCAGGTGCAGGCCGTGCGGCGGGGCGTCGGGGGTGAGCAGGTCCCGGACGGCGACGTCGGCGACCCAGGGGGCGATCAGATAGCGCTGCCAGCCGTTGCCGCGGCCGATCACCAGCGCGCCGGCGGTGGTGAGGTCGGCGTTGTCGACCCGGGCGAAGTGCAGGGTGGGGGTGGCCCCTTCGGGCTCGGCGTAGCGCACCAGCCGCTGCCCGTCGTGGAAGACCACCACCATCACGTTGTCGATCAGGCCGGCGTAGAGCAGCCGGGGCGGTTCCGCGGGGGGCCGGGTCGCGGTGCCGGCCGCCGCGACGATCCGGGTGCCGGGCGGCGGCGCGGCCCAGACCCGCAGCGCCCGCGCCAGCAGCCGCCGGTCCCCGGCCTGGCGGCCGCGCGGCGGCCAGGCGGTGAAGTCCACCCGGGAGGTCCGCACCCACTCCTCGTTGGGCGTGCGCAGCAGCCGGCCGGGGTCCAGGGCCTGCTGGGCGGCGGTGGGGGCGGGCCGGCCGGCGGGCCGGCCGGCGGGCAGCGCCGCCACCGCCGCACCGGCCGCCAGCACCACCGCGAGCACCGCCGCGGCCCGCACCCGCTGGCGGCGGCGCAGCAGATCGGTCGACCGGACGTGCACCGTGCACGGGTCGAACTCGCCGGCGGTCAGCAGCGCCGCGGCCCCGGCGCCGGTGCGCCGGTCCAGCTGTCCGGCCGCCCGCAGCGCCGCGTCCGGGTCCGCGGCCCCGGCGCGCGCCAGGACGGCCCGCACCGCCTCGTCCTCCAGCCCCTCCAGGTGCCGCAGCCCCAGGGCGGCCCGGACCGCGGCCGGAACCGCCGACAGCGCCTGGTCCAGGGCCAGTTCGTCGGCACCGCCGGCCCGCGGGAAGAGCCGCAGCCCCCAGACGAACGGCACGGTCGGCAGCAGCACCGCGGGCCGCCGCCGGTCCTCGTAGGCCAGCGCCAGCTCCAGGGTCCGCTGCCGGACCAGGTCGTAGCCGGCGGCGGTGTCCGGGCCGCGCTGGGCGGGCAGCGCCCCGGCCGCCCGGCGCGCGGCGCGCCAGGGCAGGGCGCGCTGCACCAGGCCGTGCGCGGTGAGCACCTTGCGGTGGCGGCCCATCGACGGGGGCAGGACGAGGTGGGCCAGGCGGACCAGCCGCGGATAGTGCTCGACGAGGGCCGCCTCGGCGCGTTCGACATCGGCCCGGGTCCGTTCGTCCATGGGCATGGCGGGTGCGCCCTTCACGAGGTGGAGTGCTGTGGGGGTCCTGACGGTCTGCGGGTCTGCCGTCGTTGCATGCCGCACAACGAGGGAACGGCGGCCCGGTCACCCGCCCGACCCCCGCCGCCCGCGCCCCCGTTCACCGCCGCACGCGCGCGGCCGCCGCGTCCGGGGCACTCCGCGTGCGGGCCGCGGCGGCAGGGCGGATGCTGGAGCGGTGATGGACGAGAAGGAGTTCTGGGAGCTGGTCGACGGCTCCCGCGAGGCCGCCGGGGACGACCCCGTGGAGCAGGCCGACGCCCTGGTGGAGCGGCTGCTCGGGCTCGACCCGGACGGCATCGTGGACTTCGCCCGCCACTTCGAGTCCCGCTACAACCGCGCCTACACCTGGGACCTGTGGGCCGCCGCGGCGCTGCTGCTGGGCGGCGCGAGCGACGACGCCTTCGACTACTTCCGCTGCTGGCTGATCGGCCGGGGCCGGCACGTCTTCGAGGGCGCGCTGCACGACCCGGACCAGCTCGCCCGCCTGCTCGGCGACTTTGACGAGGAGAACGACGGCGACGCCGAGGAGCTGGGCTACGCCGCCGACGAGGCGTACGAGCAGCTGACCGGCACCGTCATGCCCGACCTGGGCCTGCCGCCGCCCCCGCCGGAACCGCTCGGCGGCTACCTCGACCCGGACGACGACGCCACCCTCGCCGACCGCTTCCCGGCCCTGTGGGCCCGCTTCCGCGAGTAGGCCCCTGCTGACCGGCGGCCGCGCCGGTTCCCCCGCACCGCCCCGGTTTGCGGGCAGGATGGGACCATGCGGATCGCGATCACCGGCTCGTCCGGTCTCATCGGCACGGCGCTCGTCCGGAACCTGCGCGCGGACGGCCACGACGTCGTCCGGCTCGTCCGCCGGCGCCCGGCGGCGGCCGGCGAGGTGGCCTGGGACCCCCAGGGCCGCCGGCTCGACCCGGCCGCGCTGGCCGGCTGCGCGGCGGTGGTGCACCTCGCGGGGGCGGGCGTCGCCGACCACCGCTGGACCGCCGCGTACAAGCAGGAGATCCGCGACAGCCGGGTGCTGGGCACCCGGACCCTGGCCACCGCGCTGGCCGCGCTGGACGAGCCGCCGCGGGTCTTCGTCTCCGGCAGCGCGATCGGCTACTACGGCGACACCGGGGACCGCCGCACCGACGAGAGCGCCCCGGCCGGCAGCGGCTTCCTGCCGGAGGTCTGCGTGGACTGGGAGGACGCCGCCGCCCCGGCCCTGAACGCCGGCATCCGGACCGTGTTCGCCCGGACCGGTCTGGTCGTGGCCCGCTCCGGCGGCGCCTGGGGGCGGCTGTTCCCGGTCTTCCGGCTGGGGCTGGGCGGCCGGCTCGGCGACGGCGGCCAGTACTGGAGCTTCATCTCGCTGGCGGACCACATCGCGGCGCTGCGCCACCTGCTGGCCACCGAGGAGCTGTCCGGGCCGGTCAACCTCACCGCGCCGGAGCCGGTCACCAACCGCGAGGCGACCGCGGTGATGGGCCGCCTGCTGGGCCGCCCCACGCTGTGCACCGTCCCGGCGCCGGTACTCCGGCTGGCGCTCGGGGAGTTCGCGGACGACGTGCTCGGCAGCCAGCGGGTCGTCCCGCGCCGGCTGCTGGAGACCGGCTTCACCTTCGCGCATCCCCGGATCGCCGACGCGGTGCGCGCCGCGCTGGCCGGGTAGGGCCGTCGCGGCCCCGTGGCACCGGGCGCACCGACGCGCCCCCGGGGCGCCCCTGTCCGCCGGGCCCCGCGGTCCCTACGGTCCTCTGACACATCACCGGCATCCCGGCGGACCGAACCGGGCATGACAACTCTGCGCCGCCGCTGGGACCGACCTCGGGAGGGGCTTGTGCTGCGCACCGTATCGGCCGTCGACGTCGTCATCGTGGGGGCCGGGCCGGCCGGCCTCGCCGCGGCCCGCCATCTGACCGGGGCCGGGCTCACGGTCACCGTCCTGGAGGCCGCGCCGCGGGTCGGCGGCCGGTCCGTCACCGACCAGCTGGACGGCTTCCGCCTGGACCGCTGCGCCCGCCCGCTGGCCGTCTCGCCCACCGCGCTGCGCCGCACCCCGGGCCTGGCGGAGCTGACGCTGCGTCCGTTCGCGGCCGGGCTGAGCCTGCACACCGGGCAGCGGAACCACCGCGTCAGCCCGCTGCGGTGCACAAGGGGCGCACTCGCCGCGGCGCGCGCCCTCACACGCGCCGACCGCCGCGCGAACGGGACCGTCGCCGCCGACCGGCCGGTCAGCGACGCGCTGGCCGGGCGCCCCGCCTTCCCGCCGCGCACCCACGACACGTTCCTGCGCCCGCTGCTGGGCGCGCTGCTGTGCGACCCCCGGCTGCGCGGGTCCAGCCGGGGCGCGGCGCAGGTGCTGCGGGCCTTCGCCGAGGGGCGGCTGGCCCTCCCGGCGGGCGGCGCCTCGGCCGTCCCGGAACTCCTGGCGGCCGGGCTGCCGCCGGGCACGGTCCGCACGTCGGTGGAGGTGACGGCGGTGGCCATCAACGGCGTCACGACCCGCGCGCACGGCCGGATCCCGTGCCGGGCGGTGCTGGTGGCGACCGGCGCCCGGTCCGCGGCCGGCCTGCTGCCGGGCCTGCGGCTGCCCGCGTTCCACCCGGTGACCGTGCTGCACCACACCACGCCCGCCCCGGCCGGGGTACGCGGCGGGCCGGCCCGGGACACCGCCCTGATGCTGCCCACCGACGGCCCGATCGGCTTCAGCTACCTCGCCGGCGCCATCGACCCCTCGCGCACCCCGCCGGGCCGCACGCTGGTCACCACCGCCGTCCTGGGCACCGCCGCGGGGCTCCCGCTGGACGTCCTGGACAAGACCGTCCGGCCGCGGCTGGAGCGGATCTACGGGGCGCGGGCCGACGACTGGCAGCTGCTGACCGGCCATCACGACCCGTACGCGGTGCCCGCGATGGCCACCCCGCACGATCCGCAGCGCGCCGTACGGGTACTGGCCGGGCTCTACGTGTGCGGCGACCACCGGGACACCAGCACCCTCCAGGGGGCGCTGCGCTCCGGGCACCGGGCCGCCCGGGCGCTGCTCCAGGACTTCGGGCTGCCGGCCCGCCCGGAACCGGCAGCCGTCCCGGCCGCGGCCTGACCGGGCCGCCGGTCAGCCCAGCGCCGCCACCCGCTCCCGGTATCCGCGCACCGGCGCCGCGTCGCGGTACGGCTCCAGCCGCCGCTCGAAGTCCCGGACGTACTCGTGGGCGCGCACCGAGCGCATCTCGGACGCCTGGAGGGCCGCCTCGGCGCCCAGCGTGCACGCCTGCTCCAGCTCGCCCAGGCCCAGCCGCGCGGTCGCCAGCACCACCCGGCAGAACAGCCGGCTGCGGGCGAACCCGGCGGCGCGCAGCTGGAGGGACCGCTCGGCGTGCTGGGAGGCCGCGCGGTACTGCTGGAGGTCCCGGTGGCAGTGGGCCAGCTCGTCGGCCAGCTGCGCCTCGTCGAAGAACCGCGCCCAGTACGGGGTCTCGTCCCCGGGGCGGGCACTCTCCAGGGCGCGTTCGGCCCGGGCCAGCGCGGCGGTGCAGGCCCGGACCTCGCTCAGCACGCCGTGCCCGCGCGCCTCGGCGGCGTGCAGCAGCGCCTGCACCGTGGGCGGCACCCCGCCGCCCACGCCCTGCTGGGCGACCCGGGCCAGCTGGACGGCCTCCCGCCCGTGCCCCAGGTAGACCGCCTGCCGGCTCATCGTCACCAGGACGTAGGCCCCGTACGCCCGGTCGCCGGCGGCCTGGGACAGCCGCAGCGCCTGGACGAAGTACCGCTGCGCCAGCCCGTGCGCGGCGATGTCGTACGAGGTCCAGCCGGCCAGCCGGGTCAGGTCGGCGGCGGCCGCGAAGAGCCGGCGGCCGACCGCCTCGCCGTAGGTGCCGCGGAGCATCGGCTCGGCCTCGTGCTCCAGATAGCGGACCAGGGCCTGCCGGGCGTGGCCGCCGCCGTAGGCGTGGTCCAGGGCGCGGAACAGCTCGCCGACCGAGCGCAGCGCCGCGATGTCGCCGGAGCTGACCCGGCTGCCGCGGGTGCGGTCGACCCGTTCGGTCTGCCGCTGCCGGGGCACCGCCGCGCGGCCGCCCTGGGCCGGGACCCGTTCCGCCGGCTCGGGGAGCTGGTCGCCGTGCGCCACCCGCTCGTCGGGCCGGCCGATCAGCCAGTCCCGGCTGGGCACCACCAGCCCGGCCGGGGTGAAGGCGATCTTGCGGAGCTCGGCGTGGCTGCCGGAGTCCTTGCGCCACAGCCCGCTGACGATGTCCACCGCCTCGGCGGGGGTGGAGGCGAACTCCAGCCCGGCGTACACCGGCGCGCAGGCGTCCAGGCCGAGGTCCTGGGCGGACAGCCGGCGCCCCAGCCGGCGGGTGAAGACCTCCGCGATCAGCGCGGGGGTGGTGCCTCTGGGCTGCTGGCCGCGCAGCCAGCGGGTCACCGAGGTCTTGTCGTAACGCAGGTCGAGGCCGTGCTCGATGCCGAGTTGATCAACCCGTCTGGCCAGCCCTGCGTTGGAGAAGCCCGCCTCGGCGATGAGCGCGGCGAGCTGTCGGTTGGGCGTGTGGTGCGGGGGTCGTTCCGTCATCAGCTTTACCGGTCTCCTGCCTTCCGGGCCGGGCCGCCGGGTTCGACTGACCCCGTCCGGCATGCTCTTCCGCCCTTGTGGAACGGCGTGAATGTAACGGCCTTCGACGCCTTTCTCGCCGCCTGAGCCTTGCGTTCATCCGATCGTGTGAGCACGTCACAGGCACGGAGACGGCCGCGCGGCGCCCGGCGGCGCACCGGCCGCGTGCCGGCGGCGCGCCCGGCGGCCGTACAGTGGCATGGGCGCGAAATGCCGCTGACGGTGCACCGACGGTCACCCGAGGCGGCATGGAAGACGTCGCAGTGAACTGCGACCAGGGTTCGAAGAGGAGCTGCCGTGACTGCGATCTCTCGGGGGGAGACCCCCGCACCCGAGGGTTTGCGCTTTGTGCATCTGGGCTTCGGGGCGGACGCCGTCGCGTACGAGTCGGCCTGGCAGGAGCAGCGCCGGATCCACGCCGCCCGGTTCGCCGACGAGGTCCCCGACACCTGCCTGCTGCTGGAGCACCAGGCCGTCTACACCGCGGGCCGGCGGACCTCCGACGACGAGCGCCCGCTGGACGGCACCCCGGTCGTCGACGTGGACCGCGGCGGGAAGATCACCTGGCACGGCCCCGGCCAGCTGGTGGGCTACCCGATCCAGAAGCTGCCGCGCCCGGTCGACGTGGTCGCGCACGTCCGCCGGCTGGAGGAGGCGCTGATCCGGGTCTGCGCGGAGTTCGGCGTCGAGGGCACCCGGGTCGAGGGCCGCAGCGGGGTCTGGGTGCTGGGCGACCCCGTCGACCAGCGGCCGGCCCTGGGCGGCCTCCAGCTGGACTTCGACCCACGGACCGCGGACGAGCTGTTCGACCCGCGGCTCAACGGCCCCGAGTACGCGCCGTCCAACGCCGGCCAGCGCGGCGAGGACCGCAAGCTCGCCGCGATCGGCATCCGCGTCGCCAAGGGCGTCACCATGCACGGCTTCGCGCTCAACGTGAACCCCGACACCACCTCGTTCGACAAGATCGTGCCGTGCGGCATCCGGGACGCCGGCGTCGCCTCGCTCGCCGGCGAGCTGGGCCGCGAGGTCACCATCGCCGAGGTCCTGCCGGTCGTCGAGAAGCACCTGCGGGACGTGCTGGAGAACACCGTCCTCCTCCCCCGCGCGGTCTGAGTCCGCACCCCGCGGCGGCGGGCCGGCACCGGCCCGCCGCCGTGGGAATGCCGCCCTCCCGTCCGAGGTTGGCCCAGCACCACCCGCGCGCGGAAATGCGTGCGAATTGACGGGCGTACCCTGGTGTACGCCGAAGAATCGAAGTTGTTAGGGAGCCGACGTGTCCGCAGTCGCACCCGACGGACGCAAAATGCTGCGCCTGGAGGTCCGCAACAGCCAGACCCCCATCGAGCGCAAGCCCGAGTGGATCAAGACCCGGGCGAAAATGGGCCCCGAGTACAACCACCTCCAGGGCCTGGTCAAGAGCGAGGGCCTGCACACGGTCTGCCAGGAGGCGGGCTGTCCCAACATCTACGAATGCTGGGAGGACCGCGAGGCGACCTTCCTCATCGGCGGTGACCAGTGCACCCGCCGCTGCGACTTCTGCCAGATCGACACCGGCAAGCCGCAGGCGCTGGACCGCGACGAGCCCCGCCGGGTCGCCGAGTCGGTCCGGACCATGGGCCTGAAGTACGCCACGATCACCGGCGTCGCCCGCGACGACCTGGAGGACGGCGGCGCCTGGCTCTACGCCGAGACCGTCCGCCAGATCCACGCCGCCATGCCCGGCACCGGCGTCGAGCTCCTCATCCCCGACTTCAACGCCGACCCCGACCAGCTCGCCGAGGTCTTCTCCGCCCGCCCCGAGGTCCTGGCGCACAACGTCGAGACGGTCCCGCGCATCTTCAAGCGGATCCGCCCCGGCTTCCGCTACGAGCGCTCCCTCAAGGTCATCACCGAGGCCCGCGCGGCCGGCCTGGTCACCAAGTCCAACCTCATCCTGGGCATGGGCGAGACCCGCGAGGAGATCAGCGAGGCCCTCCAGGACCTCCACGACGCGGGCTGCGAGCTGATCACGATCACCCAGTACCTCCGCCCCTCGGTGCGGCACCACCCCATCGAGCGCTGGGTCAAGCCCCAGGAGTTCGTGGAGCTGAAGGAGGAGGCCGAGGAGATCGGCTACGCCGGTGTGATGTCCGGCCCGCTGGTCCGCTCCTCGTACCGCGCCGGGCGCCTGTACCAGCAGGCGATCGAGCGGCGCGAGGTCGAGGCGGCCAGTCAGGCGGTTTGACGCGCCCCGCGCGCCGTTTTGTGAATCCTGGCACATGCTGAGAGACGCGGCCCCGCACTCCCCCGGGCTGGGGGGCGTGGGGGCCGCGTCAACGTTTCATGGTGTTTGACCGGCAGGTCATCCGTTGGTAACACCCTTCGGTAACGATGGATGCACGCACCGCTTGGACACCTCCCCCCGTAGCCCCGCTCGTTCCGTCCGTCCGTCCGTCCGAGGGAGACCATCACCATGGAGGCCGCGCCGCTCCGCGCCACCGCCCGCCCCATCCCCTCCGTCACCGGAGCCTTGCGTGCCGTCGAGGCCGTCCTGCTGCGCGGCGGCCAGCGCACCGCCCGCCGCAACGCCTGGACGTCGGTCCTGGAGGACCGCCGCCGCGCCAAGGACCGGTACGACGCCGGGTACGTCCTGGAGGCCGCGGCCACTCGTCGCCCGCACGCCACGTAAACTTCGCTGTATGGCGAGGAAGGCAAACGCAACCGGCGCTGGCGGCGCTGAGAACCCCGGGCGGCTGAAGCAGATCGCCCTGACCTACAAGATGACCCGTCGGGTCGATTCGAAGGTCGGTCTTGTCGTCGCTGGCACAGGAATCGTCGTCTTCGGCGTCCTCCTCGCCATCGGCTTCCGGATCGGCCACCCCGTCTACACGGGCATCCTGGGCTTCGTCCTGGCCTTCCTGGCGATGGCGATCATCTTCGGCCGGCGTGCCGAACGGGCCGCCTTCGGGCAGATGGAGGGCCAGCCCGGCGCGGCGGCCGCCGTCCTGGAGAACGTGGGCCGCGGCTGGACGGTGACCCCCGCGGTCGCCATGAACCGCAACCAGGACGTGGTGCACCGCGCGGTCGGCAAGGCCGGCATCGTGCTGGTCGGCGAGGGCAACCCCAACCGGCTGCGCGCCCTGCTGGCGGCCGAGAAGAAGCGCATGGCGCGCACCGTCGCGGACGCCCCGGTGCACGACGTCGTCGTCGGCGACGGCGAGGGCCAGGTGCCGCTCAAGAAGCTCCGCACCCACCTGCTGAAGCTGCCGCGCGTCCTGCCCGGTCCCCAGGTGACGGCGGTCAACGACCGGCTGCGCGCCCTCGGCGACCTGATGAGCAACATGCCGGTCCCGAAGGGGCCGATCCCCGGACGTGGCATGCGGGGACGGATGCCGCGAGGCTGACCTCCGGCTTCCCCTCTCCCGTCGTACGCAAGGGCGGAAGAGGGCGGTCGGGCGCGGCGGGAACCCCCTCCGCGCCCGCCAGGGCCTCCCTGCCCCGCTCCCACCGCCCGGAGGCCACCCAGCGCCTCCTCTGACCGATGAAGAGCCTGATGGAGCCGTGTTCGGCGCTCGGCGCCGAGCACGGCTCCAGCCCTGCCCGCGACGCGGCGCCCCGCCTCAGGAGGACTGATCGCCCCGGGGGCTCACGTAGTGGGCCATGAGGCGGGTGCGTCCCTCGCCGTTGCTCTGCACCGCCCAGGCGACTGCCTGGCCCAGGGCGCGGGCCTGGAGCACGACGACCTCACCGCCGTCGAACTTGTGCAGGAACGTCTGGCCGATGGTGTCCTCCAGGCGCACGCTCGTGGCGGCACCGATACCGGCAACCGCCTGGCTGCCTTCGAGGGGGCCGGCCCCCGCCGGTGCCGGCCTCAGATCCGTACCTGAACCGAGCGGCTGAGCCGGTCGTGCAGGCCGCGGCCGTCGCGGTCCCAGATCACCGCGGGGATGACCAGCACCAGCAGCACCGTGCGCAGCACCACCCGCGGCAGGCTGATCCGGCCGCCGCCCTCGGCGACCACCCGCAGCCCCAGCAGCCGCTTGCCCGGGGTGCACCCGATGGTGCCGACGGTCAGCACACTCAGCACCGCGAAGACCAGCAGCGCCCAGTTGCTCGTCGCCTGCGCCTTACCACCGCTGAGGAGCCCGTACGCGACGATCAGGCACAGCGCCCAGTCGATGAAGAGCGCGCCGAAACGGCGGCCGACCCGGGCGATCGAACCCGGCCCCTCCTCGGGCAGCCCGAGCCGCTGCCCGCGGTACCCGAAGTCGACACCCATGTCCTCGGCTGCCGCGCGGGGCCCGGAGATCCACGATCCGATTGCTTGCCTGTTGTCCACCCGTCCACGGTACTGCGACCGCATACGTTCCCCCGGCCCCGGGTTCCCCGGCCGCGTCCCCACCGGCGGGCGGCCCCGCCCCCCGGAGCCCCGCCGATGCCCGCTCGACGGGCGCACACTGGTGGTGAGCGCACAACGCGGCGCCACCCCACGGCGCCACCGTCCCCAGGACACCGCATACCGACCCCGTACAGGCACCGGCGCCCGTACAGGCGCCGGCATGGGCCCTTGCCGCCATGGGCAGGGGCCCGGTAGAGGCCGCGTGGCTCCCGTACGCACGGACACCCGGGCGTACCCGCGGCGCACAGTTCACAGACAGGCAGACATAAAGGCACAGAGGCACGCGCCACCGACGTGGCAGGCGAGGGCAGAGGTGGACCGGCAGGTCCAGGCCGGCGACCGGTCGGCGGCCCGGCCGCAACAGGCCCGCGGGCGGGTTGCGGGCGGGTCGCGGGCGGGTGGTCGGGAGGCCCCGGCAGGGGTGAGGACGACCGCGCGCCGGTTAACCTCGGCGAAACAAATGGGTCATGCTTGGGAAATCCCGCCTGCCTATGGTCGGGCGAGCGCGCCAACCGCACGAGGTCGCGCTCCGAGTCGCAACCCCGCGTCCGCCGAGCGGTGACCGGGCTAGGAGGAGTTGGATGTTCCAGAACGCCGACGACGCGAAGAAGTTCATCGCGGATGAGGACGTGAAGTTCGTCGACGTCCGTTTCTGCGACCTGCCGGGCGTGATGCAGCACTTCACGATCCCCGCTGCGGCGTTCGACCCGGACGAGGACCTGGCGTTCGACGGTTCGTCGATCCGCGGCTTCCAGGCGATCCACGAGTCCGACATGGCGCTGCGCCCGGACCTCTCGACGGCCCGCGTGGACCCGTTCCGCCAGGAGAAGCACCTCAACATCAACTTCTTCATCCACGACCCGATCACCGGCGAGCAGTACAGCCGCGACCCGCGCAACATCGCCAAGAAGGCCGAGGCGTACCTCGCGTCCACGGGCATCGCGGACACCGCGTACTTCGGTCCGGAGGCGGAGTTCTACGTCTTCGACTCGGTCCGCTTCGAGACCTCCGCGAACCAGGGCTTCTACCACATCGACTCCGAGGCCGGCGCCTGGAACACCGGTGCCCTGGAGGACAACCGCGGCTACAAGGTCCGCTACAAGGGCGGCTACTTCCCGGCCCCGCCGGTCGACCACTTCGCGGACCTGCGCGCCGAGATCTCGCTGGAGCTGGAGAAGTCCGGCCTCCAGGTCGAGCGCCAGCACCACGAGGTGGGCACCGCGGGCCAGGCCGAGATCAACTACAAGTTCAACACCCTGCTCGCCGCCGCCGACGACCTGATGCTGTTCAAGTACATCGTCAAGAACGTCGCCTGGCGCAACGGCAAGACCGCGACCTTCATGCCCAAGCCGATCTTCGGTGACAACGGCTCCGGCATGCACGTCCACCAGTCCCTGTGGCAGGGCGGCCAGCCGCTCTTCTACGACGAGCAGGGCTACGCGGGCCTGTCGGACACCGCCCGCTACTACATCGGCGGCATCCTCAAGCACGCCCCGTCGCTGCTGGCGTTCACCAACCCCACGGTGAACTCCTACCACCGCCTGGTCCCGGGCTTCGAGGCCCCGGTCAACCTCGTCTACTCGCAGCGCAACCGCTCGGCCGCCATGCGCATCCCGATCACCGGGTCCAACCCGAAGGCCAAGCGCGTCGAGTTCCGCGCCCCGGACCCGTCCTCCAACCCGTACCTGGCCTTCTCGGCCCTCCTCCTCGCGGGCCTGGACGGCGTCAAGAACAAGATCGAGCCCGCCGAGCCGATCGACAAGGACCTCTACGAGCTCGCCCCGGAGGAGCACGCCGGCGTCCCGCAGGTCCCGACCGACCTCTCCTCGGTCCTCAACGCCCTGGAGGAGGACAACGAGTACCTCCAGCAGGGCGGCGTCTTCACCTCCGACCTCATCGAGACCTGGATCGACTACAAGCGCACCAACGAAATCGCCCCGATCCAGCTCCGCCCCCACCCCCACGAGTTCGAGCTGTACTTCGACATCTAAAGAGCGGGGTCGGGTGGCCTGGGCCTGAGGCTCGGAAACCTGCTACGACCTGGGAAAACACTGCTCGACGGTGCTCGCTGTTCCCAGCTGTTTTCCAGGGCCTTGTGCACCGGGTGTGCACCGGCCGTCTCGGCGCCTGACCCACAATCAGATACGCGAGTGAGGGCCGCCATCTCCGGGAGGAGGTGGCGGCCCTCACTCGCGCGATGAAACGGATTGCGGTCGCCACACGGGCAGGGGTGGCGGACCCGTCAGAGCCTGCCTTCAGCTGCCAGATAGGGCGCCTCGAAGCTGTCGGCGCTGAGATTCTGGATTACACCCCGGAACTGGTCGAGGCTGATTGAACGTCACCTCGGCAACATGCCATGCGCGGACAACAGCACCATCTAGGCCCGCCGCAAGATCACCTCCGGCCCCAAACCCAGGCCACATCGTCCGCAGCTAACCCGGTGGCCCATATGTCTGCTGCATCCTTGAATAGGGGTATTTCAGGCTTCGACCCAATAGCTGGCGAGGTGCAATTTTAAGCCAGTTCCCGCAAGTGAGTAGAGAGCGGTGCGGGATGGCGGTGAGAATCCGTTTGAATGACCTGGCCGCCTCGGCATCCTGGGAGTACCGTGACGGATTTTTCCGCCTTGTCTGCTGTGATCGGCGCCGGACTGACCCCCACTATGACGTTCCTCTATCAGCGTCTCGAACGGCTTTTGGATCGCGACGCTGCTCCGGAGCCCGATCCGGAGATTCCTGCCGAACTGACCGGCACCCTCACCCTCCCGCTACAGGTCGATGTCGGCCAGCTCGCCGCACGTCGGCAGGAGTTGGAACAGCTGCGCAGCGAGTTGAGCGTGTACCACCGGGGGAGCGCGCGCATCGACCTGACTGATGCTCCGCTACTGCATGCGTTGGGACGGCTTCGCGGCAATTTGGAGGAAATCTACGGCCAGCGCCTGACTTTCGTTGGCGAAGAACGTCAGGAATCGGGGCCCTTCGTGCGCCAGCACACCGACCGCGTCGCGGGCCAGCAGACCGGAATGCACGCCGATGAGATCACTGGAGAAGCCAGGGTGATTCAGGAAATCGGCACCGTGGAACAGGGCGGCGTCAACATCGGCATGCGCGCACGCCGAATCGGCGGCCCACGGCCGCCATAAACGCCCCGTACGTCGGAATGTCAGTGCCCGTCAGCCGTCTGCGAGATGTAGGAATGACCACCGAGAGCGACACCGCAATCCCGCCTCAGCCTGACACGCCGCCGAGCCCTTCCGCTCCGCCCAACGCCCGGGAAGACTTGAGCGACACTCCACCTTCTGGCTTCGAACGCCCTTCTCCGGCGAGCACTCCAAGGCCCTCCGCTGGGGGCGGGCAGCCTTTGACGGACGACTCCGAGCCGCCGACGTCTACCCAGGGTGCCCCCTCTCCCGACGGCCAGGCGGCTCCCGAAGGTCCGCACGAGCCGTCGAGGGCTGAGCGGGAGGAGGAAACCCCGGACGCGGAGGGTGGCTCGGCTGCCGACTACGACCCTCATGTTTCGGTCGAGCAGCGATTCGGACGTAACTACGGCGTTGCTATCGGCGTCCAGATCGCTCAGGAGATCCACCGGTTGCGTGGTGACCTGCTGAACCCGGACTGGATCGCCCAGCGTCTGGCAACCTACGAACGGCCCCCTGAGGAGCGGGCTGCGCTGACCGACATTCTCTCTCGGGGGAATGTGCTCGTGCTGCACGGCCCGGAGGGTGCTGGCCGCTACACCGCTGCCCTGGACGCCCTTCACCAGAAGGTGGGCACATGTATTCGGCAGGTGCGACGCGAACCTGGGGAGCCCTTCAACGGCGCCGAGGGGCTGCAGGGTAAGAACACGGGCTGGATCCTGGACCTGCGTGACGAGGGGGATAAACGCCACTCGGGGATCGGCCCCGCCCTGGCTGAGGACGCCCCACATCTTCAGGACTCCGACTCCTACCTGGCCGTCCTCATCAGCACCGAAGCCTGGGAACGAGCCGCCAAGGGAACCACCGACCTCGACCATGAACTCGCGTATCCCGACTCTGAGCAGGTCCTGCGAGCCCACCTGGAGAGGGTCGCGCCGCCGGTGGAAGCGGATCGTTGGCTCAACGCCGAAAAGATCACCGAGGGCATCAAGGACCTAGTACCGGCTGGAGTGGTCGAGTGGGCCCACATCATCCGGGAGGCCGAACGCCTTGAAGAGCAGACGGAACAGTCCTTCGAGGAGTTGGTCGACCATGTCGTCGCGGCAGCGGAAGACTGGCGGACCCGGCTGTTGGAGTGGCACAACAAACACGGCGATAGCGCCCACCGCAACTACCTCCTCGCTGCATCTGTCTTGGAGGGTGCCCCGACGGAGATGGTGTACGAAGCTGCCGATGCCCTCGCCCGCGCTCTGGGCGAGACTCCTGCACCTCACACCGGCCAGCAGGGCCTAGGCGTCATCGCCCTGACCGATGCCATCGAAGCCGACCTGACGGAAGAGGACACCATCGCCTTCCGCCGGCCCCGCTTCGCCGAGGCCATCGTCGACTACTTCTGGGCTGACCGTCCCCATCTCATCAAGAACTTCACTCGCTGGACCGCGGCGCAGACCAACGACAAGGATCTGCCAAATAAGATCACTGACCAGCTAGCTGACCGGGTGATTGGCTGGGCGCTGGACTACATGCACCGCAAGCGCACCACAAAGCTACTGCGTGAGATCGCCGAGCAGTGGGCTGAGTCCCTTCCCGAGCAGGCTTGTGACCTCCTCACCGCAGCAGCTCTGGACCCCGAGACCAGTCGCCGCGCCTGCACGGTCTACCTAACCTGGGCCCGCCGCGGCGACGAGGAAGTTCCGCCTCGCCTCAAGGTGACGCTGGCCAAGGCGTGCGAGCGTCTCGCCGCTGCCTACCCGACCATGATGCTTTTGAGGTTGACCGAACTGGCAGCCCACACCGAGAAGGAGGAGGTTCTCGGCACGGTCGGACAAGCGCTGACTGTGCTGTGGGACCAGCCCAAACAGCGGCAGGCCATCCAGGAAAGGCTCAAGGAGTGGGCTGCCAGCACACAGGAAGGTCGCCGTACCGCCGCCCACCACGCGTTCGTTCACCTAGCCGCACGCACCACTGAAGATGGCCGCCCCGTCCTGCTGACCGCAGCACGCGAGGACGCCCACGGGGGCTGGCATGCTGCCCGCTGGCGAGGCTTGCTGGACAACAGCGTGACTCTCCAAAAGCCCCTTGGGAAGGCACTCAACGTTTGGATGGACGCGGCAGTCGCGCACTCTGATTTGCGTGAGCCGATCCTGGCCATCCTCCAGTACGCCGTCTATCAACCGCAGACCGATCCCGTCTATGTGGCCGACCGCTTTCTCTCTCTCCACCGCCTGCTCTACGCCTGGGCGCCCGTACAGTCTTCGCATTCGTCTACCGTGCAGGAGCGCCTGCGGGACCAGTTGGTCGTTGTCCTGAACCGCGCTGACCCAGCTGCCCCCATGTCCGAGCCGCATGCCCCAGTGGCCTAGCAAGTCGTGGCGTCGGCGGCGTCACGGCAGACTGGTTTTGAGCTGCACCCTGCCCAGCCGAACCCCCGGATATCACTTCGAGGCGCACTTCACCGGTGCCTGGCAGGACCTGCCTGGACGTCATCGGCACCAGAATCCGCATGACGCGGCCGCCACCCATGTGCTGAACGTGGCCCAGGGAATCGCTGGAAAACGGCAGCTCAGCCAGGAGGCGGCTGCCCAAGCAGCCATCAATAGCCGCCTGGGCCAGGCTGCCGACATGCCGGATGCCCCCGTCCGACTGCTATGGGCCCGCGTCCAGCTGACTGCCGACCCTCACCAAGCCGCCGACATCAACCTTCTCCTACGCGACCAGCACCAGGCCGAACGACGTGCCCGCGACGACCAACATCGCCTTCAACGAGCTCAAGATCTGCGTGATGCCCTACTCAGCGACCCATCTCTGGCTTTCGCCTACTGGTTCCTCGACCACCCTGAAGCCATCGACACGGAAACTGTGACACGGGTTGAAAGGCTTGTTGCCTCTGCGGCTTCTTATGCTCCACACAACGCATGGGTACAAGTGGCTGTGCTGCTACAGGACTTCGTGCGGGACCTGCCCGGAGACGCTCACCAGCACCTGGTCACCAGCCTGGCTCATATATTTGACCGCTACGGTCAGCCGGAACGTGCTCAGAGCCTGCGAGCCCTGAGAGATGAGATTGTGACGCCACAGCACCTTTCATCGGATCCGCTATCGGCGGATTCGCGCGAAGGGGGGACGCCTGGCGCGGCGCTGAATTAGGCAGTTTCGTTTGGATCAGTCGGTCGTTGGTCTGGGTGTGGCATTAACTGATGTGCAGTGAGCGCGAATCGAGCCGTTGCTTCCGGACCGGACGCCGAAGCGTGGTGGACGCTGGCGTGATCACCGGGAGGTGATCGATGCGATCGCCTTCAAGTTCCAGACCGGGACGCAGTGGGTGCATCTGCCGGAGAAGTACGGCAACTGGCGAGGTGTCTATAACCGGCTGCGGATGTGGGCTCAGGACGGGACGTGGGAGCGGGTCTTCACCGCGTTGACGGCTCAGGCTGACGCCGACGAAGACCTGACCTGGGTGGTGTCGGTGGATTCCACGATCGTGCGGGCTCACCAGCATGCGGCTGGGGCCCGCAAAAAGGGGCCCCAGCCAAAGAGCCGGCCGATCACGCCATCGGCCGGTCCCGCGGCGGACTGAGCACAAAGATCCACCTTGCCGCGGACGCAGGCTGCCGCCCCCTGGCCTTCGTACTCACCGCCGGGCAAGCCGGTGACGCCCCCGCCTTCACAGAGATGATGGCCTGCCTGCGCGTTCCCCGCCGCCACGGAAGACCGCGGACTCGACCGGATGCGGTCCTGGCCGACAAGGCCTACTCCTCCCGGGCGATCCATGACCACCTGCGCAAGCGCGGCATCCGGGCGGTGATCCCGGTCGTCGCGGCAGCCAAGGCGGCAGGCCACCGGCCTTCGACCGCGAGACCTACAAGCAACACAACACCGTCGAGCGGTGCATCAACCGTCTCAAGCAGTGGCGCGGCATCGCCACCCGCTACGAAAAGACCGCGACCATCTACCTCGCCGGCCTCCACATCGCAGGCATCTTCCTCTGGTCCGCCCGATGATCCAAACGAAACTGCCTAGCCGCTGAGGCGCCCCCGGAGCAGAGGCCGACGAGGCTCCAGCACCTCGTCGGCCTCCGGCGCATGCTGATGCCTCAGCCCTCGAAGAGTCCAGGACGCCATGCCCGGATTCCCTCGTCGAAGTGCCCCTCACGGACATCCCGGAGTGCCGCGGCGTAGCCGATTTCGATGGCCCGGTCGAAGACATCCAACACCTCCTTGTCCGCGTGCAGGAAGCCACTCGCGGAGTGGAGGTTCGCCGCGGCCGCAGCCGCAGCTCCGGCGTCTTCATCCCGGACAGTGGACTCATACAGATCGGTGACAGCCTGTGTCACAGCCTCAAGGTCTTCCTTCGGCGATTCAGTCATGAACGGCAGCATGCGCACCTGACCAGGGCCTCAAACCCCCATCTGTACTTGCTCTCCACCTCATGCGGACTTGGGCGGAGGCGAACGCCTCTCGCGCTGAGCATTGCCTACAACAACTTGCCGCGAAGCCGGACAGACGTCAGGTACAGTGCGATCAGATACCGGTCGACGGAGGTCCGGACGCCAGCAGAAGTATGTGAGCCCGGTACTCACAGAAGCTGCGCAAGGGTGTGGAGCACCCACTCCGCGAGGTAGCCATTAAGTGTGGTCTCACTAGGTATGTGACCCTGATGCGCTGGCCGGGCAGCGGTGAGGTGAAGCATGCCCGCAAGTCGACGCAAGGCAGCGGCCTACACTCGTGCGCTCTACACAGGCGAGAAGCTGACTGCGGCTCAGGCCGGAATTGCGCGCGACCACTCCATGGGGCTGGACGCCTGCCGTCCCGAACAGCACGAGTTCCGAGCACTGCTGGCCTTCGGCTATCTCAATCACGGGGTTGACTACGACGGTCCGGCGGGGTGGCACCTTTCCGTCCTCTCTTCGTACACCCTCACGGTCTCCCCACGCTTCGAGCGCGTGGTGCTCATCACCGATGTGCCTCACAACGTGGCCAGTCGTCTGCTCCGTGGCCCGAACGGAGGGAACGGGCTGCCTGGCCTTCGTGTTGAGGAACACCGCGGTTACGGAAGCTACGTCATGCGGCATTTGCCCACTGGCGCGCAGCTTGTGATTACGAACAATCCGTCCGGGACACCTGCTGGTGCGCGAAACGAGCCTTACATCGACTACCTCACCGCCGACACTCCGCTCACTTCTGCCGAACGGGATCAACTGGCCCGCGTGCCCAGCATGACCGCAGAGGCCCGTCGCCTCTTGGCCAGCGTCTTCTGCCGCATCACTGCTAATGACCCTCACGGCGGGTGGGCAATCGGCAACTGGTTCTATGACCCCTTGCAGCGCCCAGGTTGGCTCGACAACCCCCACCGCCCCGGGAACCGAAGGCTCCACGGGGCCGGCGACAGCTGGGAGCTGCAATGGGAGGCAGATCCCCATCCGGATGATCTGGCTGCAGCAATGACTGATCCGATCATCGGCATTCCCGGGGCCAAGATCGTATCGGCAGCCGGCCAGCTCACCATCACTCTCGGAGACGCTACGCTCCGCCTTCGCTCGCGACGTGCCTAGTCAGCCGCACGCCACTCGCCCCTCTGCGCTGCCGACAGAAAGCACTCACGTCGTGATCGAGATCCTTCGGGCCGTGGGCACTAGCATGCCTAGGTGGGCATCTTGCCTGGTCGTCGCGTTCACCAGCCTGGGCTACTTCTGCCTCCGGGCCCTCCGACTACTGATTCCAGACGAGTCCAGCGATCGATTGGCATGGTGGGTTGCGATCCTGGAGCACCGCCGCCGCGACGGCAGAGTGACCGTACGCCGACAACGAGTCACTAGCAAGCGCCGCAAAGCGCGCCGCCAAAGCCGGAGAGGACGTAGCCATTCCGTCTGACGCTTCCCTTGTGCACCAGTTGTGCACCGAGCCACCCGGCGGCGAGGCATCTGCGCAGGTCAGGACGTTCGTCCACCTCTACTTCGGCCTCTAATGGGCGGGATCGGGTGCGTACCGCAGGTGCGCCGACGGGCCGTTCCGACGAGGTGCTGACAGGTTGACCCGTGAGGGCCGCCCCCGGATCCGGGGGCGGCCCTCACGGGTGTGCCGGGGTGGAGTCGGCGGTGGGGTGCTCGGATTCGTTGTCGCCTCATGTGAGGGATTGCGCGTACGAAGTGTGAAGCTCCTGTGTATGTTGAGCGCCGCTCAGCTCGTCGCCCACGGGAGTTCATGATGTCGACGCCGCCGCCCGGCTACGGCTACGGCTACCCCCAGCAGCCGCTGCCGTTAGGCCCTCCGCCGTACCCGCCACCCCCTCCTCCGGCACCGGTCCGGCAATGGTGGCAGCACCCGGCGCTCATCATCACGGCACTGGTCCTGTTCCCACCCGGCGGGATCGCGCTCGCGTGGCTCAGCCGGTGGAGCCGGACGACGAAGATCGTCGCCACCGTCCTCGCCGGACTGTGGTTCCTCACGCCGTTCCTCGCCGACCCGCCCAAGGCCCCGAAGGCCGACGCCGCACCGAAGCCCGCGGTGACAGCGCCGGCAACGGCCGGCCCTTCGGCGAGCCCCTCGCCCGGCGAGCCGCCCAGCCTCGTGGGCCAGAGCCTCAAGGAGGCCAAGGCAGCCGCGTACGACGCCGGGTACCGCACCATCTCCCACGACGCCTCGGACGACGACGCCGGCCAGTGGGACGACGGCAACTGGAAGGTGTGCTTCCAGACGCTGGCGGCCAAAAGGAGCGGCGCCATGCCCACGCTCGACCTCGGCGTGGTCCGCAACGAGTGGCCGTGTCCCGCGAAGGACGGCGAGCCGATCCCGTATCCGAAGATGCCGAAGGTCGTCGGCCAGACCTTCGCGAAGGCGTCCGAGGCGCTCACACCGCTCGCCTTCGAGATGATCGAGCGGGACAGCGCCTACACCGACGTCACCCTCCCCGCCGCGGTGGACGACTGGACCGTCTGCTTCCAGGGGCCGGCGGAGGGCAAGGAGATCACGTCCCCGAAGACCACCACGGCCCGGCTCACGGTGGTCGCGCCCGGCACCGCGTGCCCGACGTCCCCCTCCACCGAACTGCGCCCTGACCCCACGCCGCCGCCCGGCACGGGCGGTGACGACGCGGAAGGCTCCGACTCCGACTTCTCGTCGTCCGGAGGCTCCACCGGCTCCGGTGGCAGCAGCAGTTCAGGCACCGTCACCCCTGGCGCCTTCTGCGCCCCTGCCGGCTCGACGGGGGTCAGCAGGAAGGGGGTCCTGTACACCTGCAAGGGACCTGACCAGCCGCGTTGGCGTCGTTGAGGGCACCTTCCGCGACGCGGAGCCGAGCCGCACGCTGTGCATGAAGTGCACGAAGGCCCCCACCCTGGCCAGTGGGAGCCTTCGCCGTCTCCGGGGCAACCTCCGGGGGCGGCGGCGCTGTTGAGGAGCGGGCCGGCCGCTCCGGCCTTTCCCTCTGCGGCGGCGGCCCCGGGGAGGCGCGGCGCGCCGGCCGGCCCGGGCGTTGATGTCCGAACCGGCCGGCAGGCGAACTTCGCGGCGGCGTTCAGCAGTTGTCGTAGATCAGGGCGCGGACCAGGCGGCAGGTGGTGTCGGACGGGGGGTGGACGCCTATGGCGTGGGCGGTGGTGCGGATCTTGGTGTTGGTGGCGTGCTCGGGGCGGTAGGTGCCGGTGTCGAGGAGGGCGATGGCCAGGCGCATGGCCTTGAGGCGGCGGTGGTGGGATTCGTACCGCTCGCGGGGCCAGCCGGCGGGGAGCGGTTTCTTGGGGAGCGGGTGGGCCGGGAGGGGTGTGGTCAAGGGTGTGGCAACGGCCATCCGGCGGACCTCCTGGAGCTTGGTGAACCCTCACTTGGTGCTTCCCATTTTACCGGTGGGGACTGACAAAAGCCCCTGGTGGGACGGGATTTGAGGGGGGTGAGGGCCGCCGTGGGCGGGCTGTTCAGGGGGTGGGGGCGGCGAGGGTGCGGAGGTGGTTTTTGTCGGGTTTGCCGACGGGGGTGAGGGGGATGGCGTCGAGGAGGTGGACGGCGGCGGGGGCGTAGAGGGCGCCCTTGTGGCGGGTGATGTGGGAGCGGAGGGCGGGGAGGGTGAGGTCGTCGGCCGCGTGGCCGGGGGCGGGGACGAGGGCGAGGTGGACCTCTTCGGTCTCGTCCGGGGTGCGCACGCCGTAGACGGCGGCGTGGGCGATGGACGGGTGGGCGTGGAGGAGGTCCTCCAGTTCGGCCGGGTGGACGTGGCCGCCGACGACGATGATGACGTCCTTGAGGCGGTCGACGAGGTAGAGGCGGCCGTCGCCGTCCAGGTAGCCGACGTCGCCGGTGCGCACCCAGCCGTCGCGGAGGACCTCGGCGGTCAGGTCCGGGCGCTTCCAGTAGCCGCGCATGGCACCGGCGGAGCGGACATGGACCTCGCCGGGCTCCCCCGGGGGCAGGTCGCGGCCTTCGGGGTCGCGGATGGCCAGGGTGACCCCGGGCAGCGGGCGGCCCACGGTCATCGGGCCGTCGGTGGGGATGTCGGCGTGGTCGGCGGGGCCGGCCTCCGTGATGGACATCGCCTCCGACTGGCCGTACCAGCCGTAGAGGACCGGTCCGAACGCCTCGGCGGCCTGCCGCATCCGGGGCGCGGAGGCGGTGCAGCCGCCGTAGGTGATGCGGGTGAGGGAGGTGAGGTCGGTGGTGGGGAGGGCCGGGTCGTCCAGGAGGCGGTAGAGGAGGGGCGGCAGCAGCCAGAGGTGGGTGATGCGTTCGCGGGCCACGGTGGCCAGGACGGCGGTGGGGTCGAAGCCCCGGTGGAGGACGACGCTGCCGCCGGCCACGAGGGTGAGGTCGGCCATGATGCCCGCCAGGTGGGCCAGCGAGGTGCAGGCCAGGAAGCGGGGCGGGTCCCCGGCGGCCTCCAGGGTGGCGTGCGCGAGCAGCGCGGCGAAGGAGCCGTGGGTCATCCGGACTCCCTTGGGGACACCGGTCGTTCCGCCGGTGTGGCGGATGCACCAGTCGTCCTCCGGGCGGGCGGCGCCGGCGACGGTGGGCGTATCGGGGAGGGCGGCGGAGGCGGCCGCGAGGTCGGCGCCCAGGGGTGCGGCGCCCGCCGGGAGCGGGCCCAGGGTCATGACCTCGGGGCGGGGGCCGGTGAAGCCGTCCAGGAGGGCGCGGGCGGTGGTGTGGAGGTCGGGGTCGGCCACCAGGAGGGCGGTGTCGGCGCTCTCGGCCACCGTGGCCAGCGTCTCGGCGGCCATCCCGTCGTAGAGCAGGACGACCCGCGCGCCCAGGAGGTTGGCGGCGTAGCGGGCGGCGAGGACCTCGGGGCGGTTGCGGCTGAGGAGGGAGACGGTCCGGCCGCGGCCGATGCCGCGGGTGCCGAGGACGGCGGCCATGCGGTGGACGGTGTCGTGCAGGGCGCCGGCGGTCACGTCCTCGCCGTCGGCGGTGGTGACGGCGGTGCGGCCGGGGTCGCGGGCGAGGGCGGCGAGGAGGGTCTCGACGTAGCTGGCGAACGGGGGGTGGGCGGGCATGGGTGCTCCTGGAGGGAGAGGGCGAAGGGGCGCGGGGTGGGGGGTGGGGCCGGTCGGCAGGGGTGACGTTAGGCGGCGGTGGGGTGGGGCATCCACGACCAAATGCGCCATGTGGTCATGGCGGTGGAGGCATGAGGGGAGGGGTGGCGGCGTCGGATCCGAAAGCCTGGAGGTCCCCGGGTGGCCAAGGATTGCTGGGGGGTTTGCGGGGAAAAGTCGAGGAATCAGAGGATGTCCGACTGGGTAACCTGCGGTTCACATAAGGGCAACGGACGGGAAACGGCCCCTTGCGAGAGTGCTCCGGTACGCCCGCACGCGTACCCGCACCGACCCGTATAAGAGGACCCCGTGACCATCAAGGCCGAGTACATCTGGATCGACGGCACCCAGCCGACCGCCAAGCTCCGCTCCAAGACCAAGATCTTGGCCGACGCGAGCTCGCTGCCGCGCTGGGGGTTCGACGGGTCCAGCACCAACCAGGCCGAGGGCCACGCCTCGGACCTCGTACTCGACCCGGTGTTCAGCTGCCCGGACCCGATCCGGGGCGGTGACCACCTGCTGGTGCTGTGCGAGGTGCTGCACACCGACCTCACGCCGCACTCCTCCAACACCCGTGCCCTGCTGCGCCCGGTGGCGGAACGGTTCGCCGCGCAGGAGCCGATCTTCGGCATCGAGCAGGAGTACACCTTCCTCAAGGGCGACCGCCCCCTGGGCTTCCCCGAGGGCGGCGGCTTCCCGGCCCCGCAGGGCGGCTACTACTGCGGGGTCGGCGCCGGCGAGATCTTCGGCCGGCAGATCGTCGAGAAGCACCTCGACCGCTGCCTGGCGGCCGGTCTGGGGCTCTCCGGCATCAACGCCGAGGTGATGCCGGGCCAGTGGGAGTTCCAGGTGGGCGCGCTGGCGCCGCTGGTGGTCTCCGACCACATGTGGGTGGCGCGCTGGCTGCTGCACCGTACGGCCGAGGAGTACGGCGTCACCGCCTCCCTGGACGCCAAGCCGGCCCGCGGCGACTGGAACGGCGCGGGCGCGCACACCAACTTCTCCACCCGCGCGATGCGCGAGGGCTATGACGCGATCATCACCGCCTGCGAGGCGCTGGGCGAGGGCGACAAGCCGCTGGAGCACGTCCGCCAGTACGGCAGCGGCATCGAGGAGCGGCTGACCGGCGCGCACGAGACCGCGCCGTGGAACCACTACTCGTACGGGGCGTCCGACCGCGGCGCCTCGGTGCGCATCCCCTGGCAGGTCGAGGTGGACAAGAAGGGCTACATCGAGGACCGGCGGCCGAACGCCAACGTCGACCCGTACGTGGTCACCCGGCTGATCGTGGACACCTGCTGCACGGAGCTGGAGCGGCGCGCGCAGGTGTGACGCGCGGGGCTTCGTCAGCCCGTACGGAAGGGGCCGGACCGGCGGGTCCGGCCCCTTTCCGTGTCCGCCGGCGGAGCCCGGGATGCGGCCAGGGGCGGGGCGGACGGGGGTGGTTGTCAGTGGCGGGTGGCACGCTGGAGCCATGGTTGCGATCAGGGTGCGGAACGGCGGCGGGCGGCGCGGGGCGCTGCCGTGGGCGGCGCCGCTGTACGTGGCGGCGCTACAGGCCGGCGCGTACGCCACCGCCCGGCTGCCGGCGCCGCGGCGTACGGAGCTGCTGCGGACGCACTCCACCAATGCGGCCAATCTCGGCGCCGGCCGGTGGGGCACGCTGGCCACCAGCGCGGCCTTCGTGGAGGAGCCGCTGCCGGCCGCGTATGCCGCCGCGCTGCTGGCGGCCCTGGCGACGGCCGAGGTGCGGTGGGGGACGGCACGCACCGCGGCGGTGTTCGCGGCCGGGCACGTGGGCGCCAGCCTGCTGGTGTACGCGGGCCTCCGGGCGCGGGCGCGGTGGCGCGGGGACGGGGCGCGGCGGTCGCGGCGCGAGGAGGCGCCGCGCCGGGAGGAGCGGCTGCTGCGGGCCCGGCGGGCCTGGCGGGCTCTGGAGGCTTGGCCGTTGGGGGTGGGGGCGGGGCGCGCCGGGGCCGTGGGGGCGGCGTCCGGGGCGGTGGGTGTGGTGTCCGGGGCGCGGCCGGTGGGCGGGATACGTCCGGAAGGCGAGGGGCGAGCGGTCGACGGGAGGCGTGCGGGGGCGGGGGGACGTCCGGCGCCCGCCGGGCCCACCGCGCACCGCATATCCGTGGGCGGTGCCGGTGCTCCTGACGGGACGGCGCACGCGCTGGATGTCGGGGCGAGTTACGGGTTCTGCGCGGTGCTCGGGGCGCTCGGGATGGCGGTGCGGCGTCCGGGGGTGCGGGTGGCGGTCGTCGGCGGGCTGGTGGGGCTGGGCGTGGCGCCGGTGGTCCGGCGCGGGCGGACGTTCACCGACGCCGGGCATCTGGCGGCGCTGGTCCTCGGAGTGGCCGCGGGGGCGGCTCGGAACGGCATACGGGGGCGATTTCCGGCCACGGGACGGAACGGCGCGCCACCGGTCCGGACGGCAACTCCGGTGCGGTGACGGGCAGTCGAACGGCGGCCGTGGGCGGTGCGCCGGTGAGTGGGGGCGGGGCGCGGCGGGATCGCGTCACAGCGGGGGCGGTGTGAAAGACAGATCTATGGCTGTCTGGTTCAATAGGGCCATGGCCAGCCTTACCGACACCGCGACGGGTCGCAGCGACCTCGAGCCGTTCTGGCCGTCCCGGCAGGCGCACGCTTTCGACCGTCTGTGTTGCCCCGCGCACTGAGCGCGGGCCCGCATCCCCCTCCCCGACGCCGCTGACCGGTGTCACCAGCCCTGCCCGCGCGCATCTCGTCCCCCCGACGGCCCCCTGCGCGAAAGAGCTGACGTTCGATGACCAATCTCCGTACCGTTCCTGCCGGTTCCCCCACGGCCGCCGTTCCGCACCAGCCCCACCACCGCCACCGGCTCCGCGCCGTGGCGCCCGACGAGGCCCGCCCCTCGCCTGCCGCGGCCCTGGGGGCGGGGGCCGCGCGCCACGGCCTCCAGGACGTCTCCGAGCTGCTGAACGCGGGCGCGACCTGGCTCCCGGCGCCGCAGCACAGCCTGCCGGCGCTGCCCGGTCAGCCGCCGATGGTCGGCTACCTCGTCCTCGTACCGGCCGAGCAGACGCCCGCGCCGCCGCAGCAGCCCGCCGGGCCCGCCCCGGCGGCCCGGACCGGAGACGAGACCGTGCGGATCGACCCCGAACAGCGGACCGTGTACGTCCAGGGGCGCCAACTCGACCTGACGTACCTGGAGTTCGAGCTGCTGGCCCATCTCGTGGCGCACCCGCACCGGGTGCACACCCGGGACCAGCTGGTGACCACGGTGTGGGGCTACGGGCACGTCGGCGACGGCCGCACGGTCGATGTCCACGTCGCCCGGCTGCGGCGGAAGCTGGGCGCCGAGCACCGCGCGTCGATCGTGACCGTCCGCCGGGTCGGCTACAAGTACGTGCCGAACGCCTGACCGGCCCGTCCGGCGGCCCGGCCGCCCCGCACCGCCCGTTCCGCGGCGGCGGCCAGGGTCCGGCGGTCCGGACCGCGGCCGGCCGTGGGCAGCGCCGGGTGGACGGTGACCCGTACGGTCAGTCCGCGGGCGGTGGCCACCCGGCGCAGCGAGGCGGCGAAGGTGTCGGCGCCGCAGAACGCGGCCACCGTCGTGGGGCGACCCAGCTGGGTGTAGTCGACGGTGACCGGGCGCACGGGGGCACCCGCGTCCAGGGCGGCCTGGAAGGTGGCCCGCCGGAAGGCGCCCCGGGCCGCCGTGCACCAGGTGGTGGCCTGGGGGAAGACCGCCACGGAGCGGCCGGCGGCCAGGAGGCCGGCCAGCTCGCGGACGGTGTGCGGGAGTTGGCGGGGGCTGGTGCGGTCGATGAAGTGCGTGCCGGCGCGCCGGGCGAGGCCCCCG
Source organism: Streptomyces rhizoryzae (assembly GCF_023155275.1). Lineage (GTDB taxonomy): Bacteria > Actinomycetota > Actinomycetes > Streptomycetales > Streptomycetaceae > Streptomyces > Streptomyces rhizoryzae. The sequence continues at coordinate 115,147 of NZ_JALMUV010000009.1, read as the reverse complement.
ACGACCGGCCAGCCGCCCACCTCGCGCTTGGCGAGCAGGGTGGTGGGTTCGACGGCGAGCAGGGCGACGATGTCGAGCCAGGAGATGTGGTTGGCGACGATCAGGGTCCCGGGGGCGGGGCGGCGTCCGCGGTGGGGGCCGGCGCCGGGGGCGCCGTGCGCCGGCCCCCGGACCGTCAGCGGTCCCGGGCCCGGCCCCCGGACCGTCAGCGGTCCCGGGCCCGGCCCCCGGCCCGGTTGCGGTTCCGTGTCCGGGGTGCGGAGGTCCAGGTCGATCGCCAGCGCGGCCAGCAGGGCCCGGGCGTGTGCGCGGAGCCGGGCGGGGTCCGCGAGCCGCGGGCCGTCCGCCAGGGCGCGGACCACCGCTTCGGCGAACGCGGCGGTGCGCCGGGCGGTGCCGGGGAACGGGACGCGCGGCGCGGTGTGCGCGGCGCAGCGCGGGGTGCAGAGCGGCCGGACGTCCCAGGGGCCGGCCGGCGCGCCCCGGTGCGCCGCGGCCCCGCCCACCACGGGCCCGGCGCCCGCGGCCCCGTCACCCCCCGCCCCGTACGCCACTCCCCCGCGGGCGGCCGGTCCGCCGCCCGCCGGCCGCCCGTTCACCGTTCCCCCAGGAAGAACCGGCGGTAGCGGGGGGTGAGGCGGGTGATGTCCAGGAGGGTGAAGAAGTCGGCGACGCCGAAGGCCGGGTCGTGGGCGGGGGCGCCGCAGATCCAGGCGCCGATGCGGAGGTAGCCGCGCAGCAGCGGGGGCAGGGCGGTGAGCGCCGGGCGGTCCGGCAGCGGGGCGGTGGGCTGCCAGGGGCGGCGCGGGGTGACCAGGAGGCCCGGCGGCGGGGCGTGGCGGGTGCGGGCCAGGGCCCAGGCGTGGGCGGCCGCGGTGCCGCCGTCGGCGAGCGGGACGGAGGCGCAGCCGGCGAGGTAGCGGTGGCCGGAGAGCAGGGTGTAGCGGGCCAGGGCGCCCCACATCCGGTTGATGACGGCGCCGCCGCGGTGGTCGGGGTGGACGCAGGAGCGGCCGGCCTCGATGAGCGAGGGGCGCAGCGGGTCGAGCGCGGTGAGGTCGAACTCACCGTCGGAATAGAGGAGTTGGGCGCGGCCCGGGGGCAGCAGCCGGTAGGTGCCGACGACCGTGCCGGTGGGGGTGTGGGTGGCGAGGAGGTGGTCGGCGAGGTCGTCGAGGGGGTCGATGTCGTGGCCGGCGAGCGGGGTGTCGAGGGTGGCGCCCAGTTCACCGCCGAAGACCTGGTGGCGCAGGCGCTGGGCGGCGCGCACCTGGTCGGGGGTGGTGGCCAGGGTGACGGTGTACTCGGGGACGGCGGCGGAGGGGGGACCGGGGCGGCCGGCGGACGTGGTGGGTGCCGTGCTCATCAGGGCCTCCGTAGGGGGTGCGGGGCGCGCGCCTGCGGGGTGCGCAACCCGATGACCTGGCGTTCTCCTGCCCGGCTGACTGTTCCCGGGCCCGCGGGCCGGGCACGTGAAGCCCAGGGAGCGTACGGGTGAGGGGCCGCGGAACTCTGGTCGCCGGGCGGCGGGGGCGAGGGGTCGGGCGGAGGGCCGGGGCACGGCGGGCGGGAGGCCGAGGGGCCGGTGGGGGCGAGGCCGGGGCCGGGCGGGCCGCGGTCCGTCGTTTTCCGGCCAATCAGCCGAGTCCGCGGGCGACTTCCGCGGTGGAAGCGCGTCCGGCCGCCGCGTACGCTGACCGGCACAGCTCAGGCGAGTAAGGGGAGCAGGACATGGGCACCGCAGCCGACAAGGAATGGCTCTACGGCCTCGACATCTCGGACGCCGTCTGGCAGCGCCCGCCCGGCGACCCGGACGCGGAGGCGGTGGAGATCGCCTTCCTGGAGGGCGGGGCGGTGGCCATGCGCAACTCCACCGAGCCCGAGGTGGTGCTGCGCTACACCGAGGCGGAGTGGCGGGCGTTCGTCCTGGGCGCGCGCGACGGGGAGTTCGACCTGGACCGGCACCAGCAGGGCTGACGTCCGGCACCGGGCCCGGGCGGGGGCGGTCACCCGTCCGGGGCGCCCGGGCCTTTCGGTGACCCGTACCGGATTCACTCGTTCCACGGAATGTGGAGCAGCAGCAGGCGGCAACCCCGCGCCCCGACCGCACCTCCCCCGCCGGGCCCGCCGACGGGGTCGAGACCCTCGACGTCGAGCAGGCCGAGGCCGCCCTCGTCGAGCACTACCCCCGGCTGGCCCGGCTGGCCTATCTGGTGCTGCCGCCGGGCGCCGGGCGCGGGCGGCGGGTGCTGGCCGCGCACGCCGTGGTGCAGCGGGCGCTGCCCCGCCGCGGCGGCCCCGGTGCGGCGCTGCCCGCCCAGCGCGGCGGGGACCCGGCCGTCGATCCCGGTTACGCGCTGATGCGGCTGCGGGTGCTGCGGGCGGCGCTGGCCGCCGGGCGCCGGCGGTGGCCCCTTCCGGCGCCGCTGCCCCGGGTGTGGGGCCTGCGGCTGTTCCCGCGCACCGGCGGCGCCGACGAACTCGCCCTGGACCAGGCGCTGTCGGCGCTCTCCGGCCCGGCCCGGGCGGCGTTCGTGCTGCGCGATCTGGAGCGGCTGACGGCCCAGGAGACCCGGCGGCTGCTGGAGGCCGCGGGGGTCGCCGACGCGCGGGCGGCGCTGGCCGCGGCGGAGCGGGCCGCGGTGCCGGCCGGGAGCCGGGACCGGGCGCTGCTGGAGTCGGTGGAGTTCGACCCGTGCGCGCTCCAGGCCCGGCCGACGGACCTGGTCCGGCGCCGCCAGCACGGCCGGGCGGCGGTGGCGGCCGGGGCGGCGCTGCTGGTGTGCGGGGCGCTGCTCGGGCTGCCGGGCGAGGGCTGGGGCCCGGACGGCGCCGCTGCCCCGCCCTACACCCGCAACGCCGCGGCCGAGGCGGCCCTGGATCCGGGCCGGCTGCTGGTGTCCTCGGCGGACGCCTGGCGGACCGCGGCCCGGCCGGACTTCGCGGCCTGGCCGGCCCGGGGCGGCCGGACCGGCGACAAGGCGCTGCTGCGCCGGGCGCTGGCGGTGTGGGCCCGGCCCGGTGCCGCCGTCCAGGTCACCGCGACGCCCGGCACGCCCACCGGGCCGGCCGCCGGGCCACCCCAGTTGCTCTTCGCCGGCGAGGTGGGCCACACCGCGGTGGTGCTCTTCCACGACGGGCTGCGGGTGGTGCGGTACGCGGAGCGGACCGGCGGCCAGGGGCAGGACGGCGGTGCGGTGGTGGGGCTGGACTTCGCGCGGACCGACGGGGCGGTGGCGGGGGCGGCGAGCGCCCTGGTGGCGGGCCGCACGGCGGACGGCGTCCGCTATCTGACGGCGCCGTGGGTGGCGTCGGTGCGGCTGGTGGACCTGGTGCGGCCGGACGCGGCGGGGCGGCGGGTGGCGGTGGGCGCGGACGGGCTGACCGCGCCGGTCCCGGTGCCGCGCCCCGCGGGGAGGTGCGCCGGCTGGCCCGCCCTCCGGGTCGGCGGGCGGCTGGACGGGCAGCCGGATGCGGACGGCACCGGGCCCACGGCGGGCAGCGGCGGCGCGCTGCTGACCGACCTCGGTGAACTGGCCCCGGCCCGGCTCACGTACGGCCCGCCGGGCGCGCCGGGTGCGGTGTCCGGGCCGGCCGGGCGGGCGGCGTGGGCGCGGACGGCGTGCCGGCTGCCGGCGGTGCTGGGGCAGGGCGTGCGGGCGGTGAACGCCTGGCGGTTCGCCGGGCAGCCGCTCCCCGGGGGCGCGGGCCGCGCGGACTGGCTGTGCGCCCGGGCGGAGACCTGGCGGGGTGCGGGCAGCAGCACGATGACGCTGTTCCTGGCGCCGGCGCCGGGTGGCCGGCCGTACCCGCCGGGGGCGGTGACCGCTCGCGCGCAGGGCGGTACGGTCTGCGGCCCGCGGGCGCCGCGGGTGCTGGCCGGGGTGCTGTGGCAGGGGGCCGGCGGCCGGTGGTGGCTGCTGGCGGCGGGCAGCGAGCAGGTGGTGTCGGTGACCGCGCGCGGCGGGGTGCGCGGGCAGGCGGCGGGGCGGCTGCTGGCGGTGCCCGCCCGGCGGGGCGCCCGCGCGGAGGTGGCGGGGGAGCTGGCCGGGGGCGGTGCGGTGGGGGTGCTGCGGTGAGGCGGCCGGTCGCGGCGGGGTGACGGGCGGGCGGCGGCCCGCGCGGTTTTCGGTGTCGAGGGGGTATCGACATCCCTTACCCACCAGTACATTGACGCCATGTCTAATACGGCCTCGCTGCGGCCCCAGCCGGTCGCGTCCGAGCACACCCCGCTGAAGGCGCGCAACGTGGCCTTCGACTGGGCGGACACCCCGCTGCACTGGATACCCGGCGACCCCTCCAGCACGCACACCATCAACGTCCTGCACCTGCTGCTGCCGGCCGGCGAACGCTGGTTCGTGCACGTCTACAAGCAGGTGCTGCCGGCCATCCGCGACCCCCGACTGCGGGCGGACGTCATCGGGTTCATCGGCCAGGAGGCCATGCACTCCCAGGCGCACGACGACGTCCTGCCGCACCTGCGGGCGCAGGGCCTGGACCCCACCCCGTACACCGCGCAGGTCGACTGGCTCTTCGAGAAGCTGCTCGGGGACCGGACCCTGCCGCCGGGGCGGGCCCGCGAGTGGTGGCTGAAGGAGCGGGTGGCGATGATCGCCGCCATCGAGCACTACACGGCGTTCCTGGGCGACTGGGTGCTCAACGCCCGGGCGCTGGACGCCCGGGGGGCCGATCCGACCATGCTCGACCTGCTGCGCTGGCACGGCGCGGAGGAGGTCGAGCACCGCTCGGTGGCCTTCGACCTCTTCCTGCACCTGGACGGCGACTACCGGCGGCGGGTGCGGACCTGGGCGACGGCCTTCACCGCGCTGGTGTTCCTGTGGCAGCGCGGCGTCCGGTTCTTCATGGCGAACGACCCCACGCCGGCGGCCGGGAAGGCCGCGGTGCGGGACTTCCTGCGGGGCGGGCGGCAGGGCGTCCTGCCGACCACGGGGGCGATGCTGCGGTCCATCCCCCAGTACCTGAGCCGCCGTTACCACCCCTCGCAGCACGGGAGCACCGAGCAGGCCCTGGCCTATCTGGACCGTTCGCCCGCCGCGCGGGCCGCCGCTGCCGCCTCCGGAGGTGCCTGAGATGCCCGCGCGCCTCCCGGTGACCCGGCCCGCCGGCCGCGGCCGGGTGCCGTCCGGCCCGTTCCCCGCGGGGCTGCCGCGGCTGGGGGCCGTCCTGGCCGCCGCCGGGACCGCGCTGGCGGTGCGCCGGGCGCTGCGGCGGCGGATCCGGCGGTCGCCGCTGTGGCCGCTGCCCGCGCTGGAACAGCCGGTCTCGGGGCGGGGTCGGGGTGCGGGCGGTCCGGCCGGGCGGCGGCTGCGGGTGGCCCGGCGGACGGTGGTGGCCGAGGGGGTGGTGGCCCTGCGCCTGGAGGGCGGGCGGCTGCCCGCCTGGGAGCCGGGCGCGCACCTGGACCTCGTGCTGCCCTCCGGGGCCGTGCGCCCGTATTCGCTGTGCGGCGAACCGGCCGACGCCGTACGGGCGGACGGCGGCTCGTACACCGTCGCGGTGCGGCTGATCGAGGACGGGCGGGGTGGTTCGCGGGAGGTGCACGAGGCGCTGCGGGAGGGCACGGCGGTCGAGGTGCGCGGCCCCCGCAACCACTTCCCGCTGGTGGACCACCCCGCCTACCTCTTCGTGGCGGGCGGTATCGGGATCACCCCGATCCTGCCGATGGTGCGGCGGGCCGAGGCGGCGGGGGTGCCCTGGCGGCTGCTGTACGCGGGGCGGTCGCGGGCGTCGATGCCGTTCCTGGCGGAGGTGGCGGAGCTGGCCGGGGGCGCCGGCGGCGGGCGGCTGACCGTCGTCGCGGAGGACGAGGACGGGCGGCCGGACCTGGCCGGGGCGCTCGCCGGGGTGCCCGCGCACGCCGCCGTGTACTGCTGCGGCCCCCAGCCCCTGATGGACGCGGTCGCCGCGCTGCTGCCCGACGGGCCGGAGGGGCCGGCCCTGCACACCGAGCGCTTCGCACCGGGCGCCGGGGGGACGGACTCCGCGGCGGAGCCGTTCGAGGTGGAGCTGCGGCGCAGCGGCCGTACGGTCACGGTGCCGGCCGGCACCAGTGTGCTGCGGGCGCTGCGCGACCAGGCCCTGCCGGATCTGCCGTACTCCTGCGAGCAGGGCTTCTGCGGCACCTGCCGGCAGCGGGTGCTGGCCGGTGACGTGGACCACCGGGACGAGCTGCTGACCGGTGCGGAGCGCGCCGACTCGCTGCTGATCTGCGTGTCCCGTGCGAAGCCGGGGACGTGTGGGCTGGCGCTGGACCTCTGAGCCGGGGCGGGCGGCGGAACGGTGGTGGGGCCGCCGGGCCGGTCGTTAGGGTGGGCGCATGACGACCGGGGCACGCCGCAGGATGGGGGTCGAGGAGCGACGGGAGCAGCTGATCGCCGTCGCACTCGGCCTCTTCAGCCACCGCTCCCCCGAGGACGTCTCGATCGACGAGATCGCCGAGGCCGCCGGGATATCGCGCCCGCTGGTCTACCACTACTTCCCCGGCAAGCAGCAGCTCTACGAGGCCGCGCTGCGGCGGGCCGCGGACGAGCTGACGGCCCGCTTCGCCGAACCGCACGAGGGCCCGCTCGGCACCCGGCTGCTGCGCGTCATGGAGCGGTTCTTCGACTTCGTGGACGAGCACGGGCCGGGCTTCTCGGCGCTGATGCGCGGCGGCCCGGCGATCGGCTCGACGCGTACCGGCGCGCTGATCGACGGGGTGCGGCAGGCCGCCTTCACCCAGATCCTCGCCCACCTCGACGAGGACGCCCGGGACCCCGCGCCGCGGCTGGAGCTGGTGGTCCGCTCCTGGATCTCGCTGGCCGAGACCACCGCGCTGCTGTGGCTGGACGGGCGGCGGGTGCCGCGGGCGGAGTTGGAGCGGCAGCTGGTGCACGACTTCGCCGCGCTGGCGGCGGTCAGCGCCGCGTACGACGAGCGGATGGCGCGGGTGGTGCGGCGGATGCTGGCGGACGAGCCGGCGGACGGGATGTTCGCCGACCTGGTGGGCCGGCTGCTGGCGCTGCCCCAGCCGGTCTGAGGCGGGCAACGGCCGGGTGCCGGGGGCCGGTTGCGGCAGTTTCCTGCAAGACCTTTCGCAAGGGATTGCAAGGGTGTTACGTTCCCGGGCGAGCCGGTCCGGCCGGCCGGGGGGCCGCCGCACGGCGGTGGACCCTACGCGCCCGGCCGCCCGGACCGGCCACCACCGCACGGCAGTTGACGATGCATCAGGTATGGGCGGGGCCGGTGGAGCCCCGTACCACCAGTTCGGGCTGGAAGACGAACTCGGTGCGCTGGACGGGGTTGCCCTGGATCTCCTCGATCAGCGCGCCCACCGCGGCGGTCGCCATCGCCGGGACGGGCTGCCGGACCGTGGTCAGCGGCGGGTCGGTGAAGGCGATCAGCGGGGAGTCGTCGAAGCCGACGACGGAGAGCCGGCCGGGGACGCCCACGCCGCGCTGCCGGGCGGCGCGGACCGCGCCCAGCGCCATCAGGTCGCTGCCGCACACGATGCCGGTGCAGCCGTCGTCGAGCAGCGCGGCGGCCGCGGCGGCGCCGCCCTCGACGCTGAACAGGGTGTGCCGCACGCGCCGTTCGGCCTGCCCCGGCGAGAGGCCGAACGCCTCCGCCAGCGCCGCGGTGAACCCCTCCGCCTTGCGGCGCGAGGGCACGTAGCGGGCCGGGCCGACGGCCAGTCCGATGTCCCGGTGGCCCAGCTCGGCGAGGTGGCGGACGGCCATCCGGGCCGCCGCGCGGTCGTCGGGCGAGACGCAGGGCGCGTCGATCCGGTCGTGGTAGCCGTTGATCAGGACGTAGGGGACGCCGCGGGCGGTGAGGCGGGTGTAGCGGGCGGGGTCGGCGGCGGTGTCGGCGTGCAGGCCGGAGAGGAAGACGATGCCGGTGACCCCGCGCTCCTCCAGCTGCTCGACCAGTTCGTCCTCGGTGGCGCCGCCCGGCATCTGGGTGCACAGCACCGGCGTGTAGCCGTGGCCGGCCAGGACCTGCTCGATGACCTGGGCGAACGCCGGGAAGATGGGGTTGGTCAGCTCCGGGATGACCAGGCCGACCAGTCCGGCGCTGCGCCGCCGCAGCCGGACCGGGCGTTCGTAGCCGAGCACGTCGAGCGCGGCGAGCACCCGCTGCCGGGTGCCCGCCGCCACGCCCGCCCGGCCGTTGAGGACCCGGCTGGCGGTGGCCTCGCTGACCCGCGCCTGGGCGGCGATGTCGGCCAGGCGCGGACCGGAGCGGGGGGCCGGCCCGCTCACTCCTCCCACCAGATCGTGGTGTCCGCGGGGAGCAGCTGGGTGCCGCGGGGCCCGGGGGCCGCGGGGACGGCCCGGCCGTCCGGGGCGGCGTACGGCGGCCGGGAGGACAGCAGCCGGCGGACCGGCGGGAGGGCCAGCCGGACGTCCGCGTCCGTGGTGTTCACCGTGCAGACCAGCCCGCCGGGGCGGCGGAAGGCCAGCACGCCGTCGGGGGCCGGCAGCCACTCCACCGCCTCCCCGGCGCCGAGGCCGGGGTGGGACCGGCGCAGGGCGAGGGCGGTGCGGTACAGCTCCAGCGTGGAGGACGGGTCGCCGGTCTGGGCGTCGACGGTGAGCCGGCCCCAGTCGGCCGGCTGCGGCAGCCAGGGCGCCGCGCCGCCGAAGCCGTACGGGGGTGCCGTACCGCTCCAGGGCAGCGGCACCCGGCAGCCGTCGCGCAGGCCGTCCTGGCCGCTGGCGCGGAAGAAGGACGGGTCCTGGCGCACCTCGTCGGGCAGGTCGGTGACCTCCGGCAGGCCCAGCTCCTCGCCCTGGTAGAGGTAGGCGGAGCCGGGCAGGGCCAGCATCAGCAGGGTGGCGGCGCGGGCGCGGTCCGGGCCGCCGAGGCGGGTGGTGTGCCGCACCACGTCGTGGTTGGAGAGCACCCAGGTGGCCGGTGCGCCGACGGCGCGCAGGGCGGACAGGGAGCTGTCGATGGCGGTGCGGAGCCGCCCGGCGTCCCAGGGGGTGTTGAGGTAGTGGAAGTTGAAGCTCTGGTGCAGCTCGTCGGGGCGGACGTAGCGGGCGAGCCGCTCGACGGTGGGCGCCCAGGCTTCGGCGACGCCGATCCGCTCGCCGGGGTACTCGTCGAGGATGGCCCGCCAGGAGCGGTAGATGGCGTGCACACCGTCCTGGTCGAAGAACGGCAGCACCTGGGAGCCGATCAGCCGGGCCTGCTCGCCGTGGCCGATGTCGGGCAGGCCGGGGGCCTTGACCATGCCGTGCGCGACGTCGATCCGGAAGCCGTCCACGCCCAGGTCGAGCCAGAAGCGGAGGACGGAGCGGAACTCGTCCTGGACGGCCGGGTGGTCCCAGTTGAAGTCGGGCTGCTCGGGGGCGAAGAGGTGGAGGTACCACTCGCCGTCGGGCAGGCGGGTCCAGGCCGGGCCGCCGAAGACGGACTCCCAGTCGTTGGGCGGGAGTTCGCCGTCGCGGCCGCGCCCCGGCCGGAAGTGGAAGCGGGCGCGCAGGGCCGAGCCGGGGCCCTCGGCGACCGCGCGGCGGAACCACGCGTGCTGGTCGGAGCAGTGGTTGGGGACCAGGTCGGTGATCACGCGCAGGCCCAGGCGGTGGGCCTCGCACAGCACCGCCTCGGCGTCCGCGAGGGTGCCGAAGAGCGGGTCGACGGCGCGGTAGTCGGCGACGTCGTAGCCGGCGTCGGCCTGCGGCGAGGCGTAGAAGGGGCTGAGCCAGACCGCGTCCACGCCGAGGTCGCGCAGGTGCGGGAGCCGGTCGCGGATGCCGGGCAGGTCGCCCATGCCGTCGCCGTTGCCGTCGGCGAAGCTGCGCGGGTAGATCTGGTAGATCACCGCATCGCGCCACCAGTCGGTGGCCGGCGCGGCCGGGCCGGCGGGGGCGGTCTCGGGCGGGGCGCTGAGCTGTGGCGTCATGTCATCCCTTGGTGGTGCCGGCGGTCAGTCCGGCGACGAGGTGGCGCTGGGCGAAGGCGAAGACGAGCGCGGCCGGTACGGCGATGAGCACGGCGGCGGCGGTCATCGAACCCCAGTCGTTGGTGTACTGGTTGACGAAGGTCTGGAGCCCGCCGGCGAGGGTGAGGTTCTCCTCGCCGGTCATGAAGGCGGAGGCGTAGGCGACCTCGGCCCAGGCGGTGACGAAGGTGTAGAAGCCGGTGACGGCCAGGCCGGGGCGGGCGAGCGGGAGGACCAGCCGCCAGAAGGTGCCGAAGGGGTTGAGGCCGTCGACCCGGCCGGCCTCGTCGATCTCCACCGGGATGGTGTCGAAGAAGCCCTTCATCATCCAGGCGCAGAACGGCACGGCGATGGTGAGGTAGGTCAGGACCAGGCCGGCGGGCTGGTTGAGCAGGCCGAGCGCGGCGAGCAGGTTGTAGAGCGGGACGATCAGCACCGCGACCGGGAACATCTGGGTGAGCAGCAGCAGCCACATCAGCGGGCGCATACCGGGGAAGCGGAAGCGGCTGACGGCGTAGCCGGTGGTGGCGGCGATGAAGACGCCGAGGACGGTGGTCAGGCCGACGACGAGCAGGGAGTTGCCGAACCACCGCAGGAAGGACGTGCCGGCCAGGACGTGGGTGTAGTTGCCGAGGGTGAAGTGGGTGACGAGGCTGGTGGTGAAGGCGTCGTTGCGGGGTTTGAACGAGGTGATCAGCAGCCACAGCGGCGGGAAGACCGCGATGACCGTGGCCGCCGCCAGGGTCAGGTGCAGGCCGGCCGAGGCCAGCGGGTGCCGTGCGGAACGGGGGCGGGTGCGGGTCCGGGTGCGGGCCATGGTCACCACACCTCCCCTTGCCTGCGCAGCGCCCGGCGGTAGCCGGCGGCGGCGAGGGCGAGCAGGACGAGGATGACCACGCCCCAGGTGGCGGAGGCGGAGAAGTTGCGGGGGCTGTCGACGAAGGAGAGCCGGTAGGCGTACGTCACCAGGATCTCGGTGGCGTCGCCGGGCCCGCCCCGGGTGAGCAGGAAGATCACCGGGAACATGTTGAACGTCCAGATCGTGGAGAGCAGGAGGACGGTGCCGCTGACCGCGCGCAGCCCGGGCACGGTGATGTGGCGGAAGCGCTGCCAGGCGCCGGCGCCGTCCATCTCGGCGGCCTCGTACAGCTCGCCGGGGATGGACTGGAGGCCGCCGAGCAGGGCGACGAGCATGAAGGGCACGCCGAGCCAGACGTTGACGGCGATGACCGAGAGCTTGGCCCAGACCGGGTCGTTGAGCCAGGGCACGGCGTCGATGCCGCCGCCCGCCAGCAGCTTGTTGAGGATGCCGTTCTTCTCGTTGTAGAGCATCCGCCAGGTGAAGACGGAGATGAAGGCGGGGACGGCCCAGGGCAGGATCAGCGCCAGCCGGTAGAAGGTGCGGCCGCGCAGGGAGCGGTTGAGCAGGGTGGCGAGGGCCAGGCCGGTGAGGAAGGTGAGCGAGACGCAGCCGACGGTCCACACCACGGTCCAGCCCAGGCGGCCCCAGAAGACGTCGTCGGTCAGCACCGCCCGGTAGTTGGCCAGGCCGGTGAAGCGGTAGGTGGCGGGCAGGTGGTTCATGCCGATCGAGCGCTCGACATTGGCCTCGTTGGCGTCGGTCAGGGAGAGGTAGACGCCGCGGACGAGCGGGATCCCGATGATGACGCCGATGACGAGGACGACCGGCGCGGTCATCGCCCAGGCGTACCAGTGGGTGCCGCACGCCCGGCGGATCCGGGCGGTGCGGGTCACGAGTAGTCCTTGAGCAGCTTCCGGTAGGCGTCCCCGGCGGCCTTGGCGGCCTGTTCGGGGGTGGCGGCGCCGGTGAGCACCTTGTTCATCTGGACCTTGAGGGGCTCGAAGAGGGAGTTGCCCTCGGCGATCCAGGGGCGCTGGACGGCGCCGTCGACGGCAGGCTTGAAGAAGCCGACCATCTCGTTCCGCTTGACCGAGGGGACGGTGTAGACCGACTTGCGGGTGGGCAGCAGGCTGAGCTTCTCGGTGGTCTCCTGCTGGACCTCGGCCGAGCTCATGTACTTCACGAAGGCGTAGGCGGCCGGGAGGTTCTTGCTGCCGGCGTAGACCGAGAGGTCCCAGCCGCCCTGCGGGGAGCCCTGGGCGGTGCTGCCGCCGGGGACGGGCGCGACGCCGAGGTTGCCCTTGTCCGCGAACGCCTTGCCGGCGCGGGCGCCCTCGATGTCCCAGGGCCCGTCGATGGCCATCGCGACGGCGCCGTCCTTGAGGGCCTTGAGCTCGTTCTCCTGCCCGTCGGTGGCGTCGGTGACCGCGGCGCCGGAGTCGACGAGCTGCTTGAGGGTGCGGAAGGCGCGGACCCCGGCGGGGCTGTCGATGGTGACCTTCTTGTGGGCCGCGTCGACCATGTCGCCGCCCTCGCCGTAGAGGTAGGGCAGGAACCAGTAGGGGTCGTCGCCGCGGAGGTAGAGGGCGGTGGCGCCGGTCTTGTCCTTGATCGTGCGGGCGGCGGCGGCCAGTTCGGCGAACGTCTTGGGGACGGGCACCCCGGCGTCCTTGAGCAGCTTCTTGTTGTAGAAGAGCCCGAGGGTGTCGATGACCTGTGGGGCGGCGTAGGTCTTGCCGCCGAACCGCGTCGAGCCGACGGCCTGCGGGAGGTAGTCGCCGGTGTCGTCCAGCGCCGGGGTGCCGTCGAGCGGCGCGAGGTAGCCGAGGTTGGCGAAGTCGGCGACCCAGGCGACCTCGGTGCGCATCACGTCGGGGGCGCCCGCGCCGCCGCCCGCGGCGTTCTTGAACTTGGCGTTGGCGTCCCCGAAGGGGACGTTGACGTAGGCGACGTGGACCTTGGGGTGCTCCTTCTGGAAACCCTCGGCGAGCTTCCGGTAGGTGGCCTTCTCGGCGTCGTTGGAGGTGTCCCAGAAGGTCACCGTGCCGGACAGCTCCCCGCCCGCCGAGCCGCCGCCGTCACCCCCGCCCCCGCATCCCGTCGCCGCCAGGGCCAGGCCCGCTACCAGCGCGGTGGCGAGAGCGCCACGTATGCCACGCCGCATCTGAACTCCTTTGGGAAAGCCTCGGTTGGCGGTCTGGAACGTAACAGCGGCGCAAACGAACCGAAAGATGTTGCGGGATTTTTCTGCAAGAATTCTGGAAGACTTTGCGGCGGACCGGCCGGAACGGGCCCCTCCGGGGGCTGCGGCGCACCGTCACCCGCCGTCCGCCGACGCGTTGACCCCGTGGCAGCACCTTCGCTTCGAGACCTGACAGGGACGGCAGATGACCCAGGAGCTCACTTCCCCCGGCCCCGCCCCCAGGACCGCCGGACCGGACCGCGGCCGGGGGTGGTGGCGCGACGCCGTCATCTACCAGGTCTACGTCCGCTCGTTCGCGGACAGCGACGGCGACGGCGTCGGCGATCTGCGCGGGGTGCGCGAACGGCTCCCCTACCTCGCGGAGCTGGGCGTGGACGCCGTCTGGCTGACCCCGTTCTACGCCTCGCCGCAGGCCGACGGCGGCTACGACGTCGCCGACTACCGCGCCGTCGACCCGCTCTTCGGCACCCTCGCGGACGCCGACGAGCTGATCCGCGCCGCGCACGCGCTGGGCCTGCGGGTGATCCTCGACATCGTCCCCAACCACACCTCCGACCGCCACCCGTGGTTCCTGGACCCGGACCTGGCCCGGCAGCGCTACGTCTTCCGCCCCGGCCGGGGCCCGCACGGCGAACTCCCGCCCAACGACTGGGAGTCCGTCTTCGGCGGCCCGGCCTGGACCCGCACCGACCGCGGCGACTGGTACCTCCACCTGTTCGCCCCCGAGCAGCCGGACCTGGACTGGGAACGGCCCGAGGTGCACGAGGAGTTCGCCGCCATCTTCCGCTTCTGGCTCGACCTGGGCGTGGACGGCTTCCGGATCGACGTCGCGCACGGCATGGTCAAGGCCCCCGGCCTGCCCGACATCGGCCACGGCGCACAGGCCCGGCTGATCGGCACCCAGGTGCTGCCGTTCTTCGACCAGGACGGGGTGCACGCCATCCACCGCACCTGGCGCCGGCTGCTGGACGACTACGGGGCGGCGCACGGCCGGGACGTCATCGGGGTCGCCGAGGCGTGGGCGCCGACCGTGGAGCGGCTGGCCCTCTACGTTCGCCCGGACGAGCTGCACCAGGCGTTCAACTTCCAGTTCCTGACCGCCCCGTGGGACGCCGCGGCGCTGCGCGCGGTCATCGACTCCTCGCTGGCCGCCACGGTCGCGGTCGGCGCGCCCACCACCTGGGTGCTCTCCAACCACGACGTGGTGCGGCACACCACCCGGCTCGGCGGCGGCCTGGCCCGGGCGCGCGCCGCCACCCTGCTGATGCTGGCCCTGCCCGGCTCCGCCTACCTCTACCAGGGCGAGGAGCTGGGCCTGCCGGAGGTCACCGACCTGCCCGACGAGGTGCGCCAGGACCCGGCGTTCTTCCGCGGCCGGTCCGGCGGCGCGGACGCCGGCGGCCAGGACGGCTTCCGGGACGGCTGCCGGGTGCCGCTGCCGTGGACCGGCCAGGCACCGCCGTACGGCTTCGGGCCGGGCGGCAGCTGGCTGCCGCAGCCCGCCGACTGGGGCCGGCTGAGCGTCGCGGCGCAGACCGGCGACCCGGCCTCCACGCTGGAGCTGTACCGCACCGCGCTGGCGCTGCGCCGCCGGCTGCCGGGCCTGGGCGACGGGGAGATGGCGTGGCAGCCGGCCCCCGAGGGGGTGCTGGCGTTCCGCCGGCCCGGGGTGCTGTGCACCGTCAACACCCGCCCCGGGCCGGTCCCGGTCCCGCCGCCGGGCGAACTGCTGCTGTCCAGCGCGCCGGTGGCGTCCGACGGCCCGTCGGCGGTGCTGCCCGGGGACAGCTGCACCTGGTGGGCAATCTGAAGACGTGCGCGGTACAGTCCCCCTCATGACCGCCCGGCTTGCCGACATCGCAGCGCAGGCGGGTGTCAGCGAGGCCACCGTCAGCCGGGTTCTCAACGGGAAGCCCGGTGTCTCCGCCACCACCCGCCAGTTGGTGCTCGCCGCCCTCGACGTGCTGGGCTACGAGCGGCCGCACCGGCTGCGGCGGCGCAGCGCGGGCCTGGTCGGACTGATCACCCCGGAGCTGGAGAACCCGATCTTCCCGGCGTTCGCCCAGGTCATCGGGCAGGCACTGACCCGCCAGGGATACACCCCGGTACTGGCCACCCAGACGCCCGGCGGATCCACCGAGGACGAGCTGACCGAGATGCTGGTGGACCGCGGGGTGGCCGGCATCATCTTCGTCTCCG
Organism: Streptomyces rhizoryzae; assembly: GCF_023155275.1. Classification (GTDB taxonomy): domain Bacteria; phylum Actinomycetota; class Actinomycetes; order Streptomycetales; family Streptomycetaceae; genus Streptomyces; species Streptomyces rhizoryzae. Next base: position 99,931 of record NZ_JALMUV010000009.1, on the reverse strand, counting down.
GGCTGCACGCCGACACCGACGCCGACATGGGGCGCTACGAGCGGCTGCGCGGCCAGGGCGTGCCGTTCGTGCTCATCAACGGCTTCTCCGACCAGGTGCGCGCGCCGTTCGTCTCACCCGACGACCGGGCCGCGGTGGAGCTGGCGGTGACCCACCTCACCGCGCTCGGGCACCGGCGGATCGGGCTGGCGCTGGGGCCCCGGCGGTTCGTGCCGGTGCAGCGCAAGATCGCGGGCTTCCTGCGCTGCGTCGAGGAGCAGCTGGGGCTGGACGCGGCGGAGGCCGAGGGGTTCGTGCAGCACTCCCTCTACACCCTGGAGGGCGGGCAGGCCGCGGCGGGCGCGCTGATCGAGCGCGGGGTGACGGCGATCGTGTGCGCCAGCGACATGATGGCGCTGGGCGCGATCCGGGCGGCCCGGCAGCGCGGCCTCGCGGTGCCGCGGCAGATGTCCGTGGTGGGCTTCGACGACTCCCCGCTGATCGCGTTCACCGATCCGCCGCTGACCACGATCCGGCAGCCGGTGCAGGCGATGGGGCAGGCGGCGGTGCGCGCCCTGCTGGAGGAGATCGGCGGGACCCCGGCGCCGCACAGCGAGTTCGTCTTCCTCCCGGAGCTGGTGGTGCGGGGCTCGACGGCGTCGGTGCCGCAGGAGGCGCCCGGCGCGGCGGTCCCCCGGCCGCTGCGGGCCGCGCGGTAGGCGCCGCCGGCCGCCCGCCGGGGTTTCCCCTAGGGGAAACCCCGGCCTTCCCCGGACCCGTTCCGGGGGTCGTTTACCCGACCGGAGGATGATCGGGTCCACCCCCCTTTCTGGCAGACTGTCTGCCTATGGGTGATGCGCATGTGAGGACTCTGGACGACCCGTCAGCCGCCCCGCCAGCCGGTGCGGAGCCCGCGGACCGTCCGGACGGCCGGCGGCGGCTGGCCCGGCTGAGAACCCCTCGCTCACCCCGCCTCTGGTTCGAGGTGCTGCTGATCGCGGTCAGCTACTGGACGTACTCCATGATCCGCAATGCGGTCCCCGAGCAGAAGGCGCAGGCGCTGCGGAACGCCGACTGGATCTGGCGGGCCGAGCACGCGCTGGGCATCGCCGTGGAGCACACCGTCAACCACGCGGTGAATTCGGTGACCTGGCTGATCGTGTCGATGAACTACTACTACGCGACGCTGCACTTCATCGTGACGATCGGGGTGCTGGTGTGGCTCTACCGCTGGCATCCCGGGCGGTACGCGGCGGCCCGGCTGGCGCTCTTCGCGACCACCGGCGTCGCCCTGGTCGGCTACTACTTCTTCCCGCTGGCGCCGCCCCGGCTGATGCCGGACGGCGGTTTCGTGGACACCGTGCTGGTGCACGGCACCTGGGGCTCGATGGCGTCCGGGAACCTCGCGTCGATGTCCAACCAGTACGCCGCGATGCCCTCGATGCACATCGGCTGGTCCCTGTGGTGCGGGATCACCATCGTGCTGCTGGCGAGGGCGGTGTGGGCCAAGGTGCTGGGTGTGCTCTACCCGGCCACGACGCTCACGGTGATCGTCTCCACCGCCAACCACTTCTGGCTGGACGCGCTGGGCGGGGTGCTGTGCCTGGCGTTCGGCTTCCTGCTGGCCGGTGCGTGGTACGGGCGGCTGCCGCACCGGCTGGCCCGGTACGCGGTGGCGGCCGGCCCGGCGCCCCTGGGGGTGTGAGCGCCGCCGGGCCGGCCCCGGGCGCGGACGGAGCGCGAAGGTGCTCGCCCAGTACGACCGGGTGGCCGGGCTGCTGCTGGACGCCGGCTTCCCCCGGACACGGTCATGGCCGTGATCACCGGCCTGGACGACCTCGTGCCGGCTCGGCGCTGGGCATGTCGGCGCCGGAGCCGATGTGGGAGGTCTCCGCGGACGCCGAGGCACCCCGGCCGGCCGCCGCCCAGGACGCCACCGGCCCGCACCGCGCGGACGCCGCCTTCGAACCGACCCTGGCCGCCTACCTCGCCCACCTGCGGGCCGCCTCGCGGCCGGCGGCGCACCGTAGGGCGCGCCGCCGGCCGGCTCAGGCGCCGTAGAACAGCTCCTCCACCACGGCCCGCGCGCGCCGGGTGATCCGCCGGTAGTCCTCCAGCATGTCGCCCACGTGCCCCTCCTCGTAGCCGAGGTAGCGGCCGACCGCGGCCAGCTCCCGGGCGTCGGCCGGGAAGGTGTCCCCGGGGCGGCCGCGGACCAGCATCACCGCGTTGCGCACCCGCGCGGCCAGCACCCACGCCTCGTCCAGGGTCCGGGCGTCGTCGGTGCCGATCAGCCCGGCGGCGTGCGCGGCGGCCAGCGCGTCCCGGGTGCGGGTGGTGCGCAGTCCGGGCAGCTCCCAGCCGTGCCGCAGCTGCATCAGCTGCACCGTCCACTCCACGTCGCTCAGCCCGCCGCGGCCCAGCTTGGTGTGGGTGGTGGGGTCCGCGCCGCGCGGCAGCCGCTCGGACTCCATCCGGGCCTTGAGCCGGCGGATCTCCCGGACCGCGTCCTCGCCCAGCCCCTCGGCCGGGTAGCGCAGCGGGTCGATCAGCGCCGTGAACCGCTCCCCCAGCTCCGGGTCCCCGGCCACCGGCTCGGCCCGCAGCAGCGCCTGGGCCTCCCACACCAGCGACCAGCGCCGGTAGTACGCCGCGTACGAGGCCAGGGTGCGCACCAGCGGGCCGGACTTGCCCTCCGGGCGCAGGTCCGCGTCGATCGGCAGCGGCGGGTCGGTGGAGGGGATCTGGAGCAGCCGGCGCATCTCGTTGGCGACCGCGTGCGCGGCCTTGGCGGCCTCCTGCTCGTCGGCGCCCTCGCGCGGTTCGTGGACGAAGAGCACATCGGCGTCCGAACCGTAGCTCAGCTCGTGGCCGCCGAAGCGGCCCATGCCGATCACCGCGAAGCGGGTCGGCAGGGTGTCGCCCCACTGCGCGCGGACCGCGGCCCGCAGCGCGCCGGCCAGGGTGGCGGCGTTGACGTCGGAGACCGCCGCGCCGACGGTGTCGACGGCGTGCCCGTGGTCGGTGTCGGCGGGGCTGGCCTCGGTGCCGTACGCGCCGATGACATCGGCCGCGGCGGTCCGGAACAGCTCCCGGCGGCGCACCCCGCGGGCCACCGCCACCGCCGCCTCGGCGCCGTCCGCGCGGCCGACCGCGGCCAGCACCTCCTGCTCCAGGGCGGCCCGGCCGCGCGGCTGGAGCCCGTCGGCGGCGCCGAGCAGGGCCACCGCCTCGGGGGCGCGCAGCAGCAGGTCGGGGGCGAGCCGGCCGGCCGACAGCACCCGGGCGAGGTTCTCCGCGGCGGCGCCCTCGTCGCGCAGCAGCCGCAGGTACCAGGGGGTCTTGCCGAGCGCGTCGGAGACCTTGCGGAAGTTGAGCAGCCCGGCGTCCGGGTCGGCGGAGTCGGCGAACCAGCCCAGCAGGACCGGCAGCAGGGTGCGCTGGATGGCCGCCTTGCGGCTCACCCCGGACGCCAGCGCCTCCAGGTGCCGCAGGGCGCCGACCGGGTCGGCGTAGCCGAGGGCCTCCAGGCGGTGGCCGGCCGCCTTCGCCGACAGCCGGGTCTCGCCGGGCTCCAGGTGCGCGACGGCGTCCAGCAGCGGCCGGTAGAACAGCTTCTCGTGCAGCCGCCGGACCTCGCGGGCGTGCCACTTCCACTCCCGGCGCAGCGACTCCACCGGCTCGGTGCGCAGCCCCAACGACCGTGCCAGGCGCCGGAGTTCGGACTCGCTCTCGGGCATCAGGTGGGTGCGGCGCAGCCGGAAGAGCTGGATCCGGTGCTCCAGGGTGCGCAGGAAGCGGTAGGCGGCGTCCAGTGCGGCGGCGTCCTGGCGGCCCACGTACCCGCCGGCCGCGAGCGCCGCCAGGGCGTCCAGGGTGGTGGCGCTGCGCAGCGTGGCGTCGGTGCGCCCGTGCACCAACTGGAGGAGCTGGACGGCGAATTCGACGTCGCGCAGGCCGCCGGGGCCGAGCTTGAGCTCCCGGTCGACCTGGCCGGCGGGGATGTTCTCGACCACCCGGCGGCGCATCTGGCGGACGTCGGTGACGAAGTTCTCCCGCTCGGCGACGTCCCACACCATCGGCGCCAGCGCGTCGGTGTACTCCTGCCCCAGCACCAGGTCGCCGGCCATCGGGCGGGCCTTGAGCAGCGCCTGGAACTCCCAGGTCTTGGCCCAGCGCTGGTAGTAGGCGAGGTGGCTGGACAGGGTGCGCACCAGGGGGCCGTTGCGGCCCTCGGGGCGGAGGTTGGCGTCCACCGGCCAGATGGTGCCCTCGGCGGTGGTGTCCGAGCACAGCCGCATCATGCGGGACGCGAGCCGGGTCGCGGCCTGGAGCGCCTTGGCCTCCTCGGCGCCCTCGCGGGGCTCGGCGACGAAGATGACGTCCACGTCGGAGACGTAGTTCAGCTCCCGGCCGCCGCACTTGCCCATCCCGATGACCGCCAGCCGGCACTGCGCGGCGTCCCCGGGCTGCTCCTCGTAGGCGATCTCCAGGGCGGCGCGGACGGTGGCGGTGGCCAGGTCCGCCAGCTCGGCCGCGGTCTCGGCGACATCGGTGGTGCCGCACACGTCGCGGGCCGCGATGCCCAGCAGGCAGCGGCGGTAGGCGGCGCGCAGCGCGTCCGCCCGCGGCCGGCCCTCGCCCCGCTCACCCCAGACGCCCTCGGCCAGCGCCTGCTCGAACTCCGGGGTGGTGGGGTGCAGGTCGACCGACTCGTAGGTGGCCAGCGACCGCCAGTCCCCCGGGTGCCGGACCAGGTGGTCGCCGAGCGCCTCGGAGGCGCCCAGGACCCCCAGCAGCCGGTCCCGCAGCGGCTTGGCGGCGGTGAGGGTGGCCAGCAGCTCGGGCCGCTCCGCCGGGCCGAGCGCCTCCGCCAGCCGGACCAGCCCGCGCAGCGCCAGATCCGGGTCCGCGGTGCCGCCCAGCGTCTCCAGCAGCACCGAATCGTCGCGTACGGGGGCGAGTTCGGGGGCGTCGAGCAGCGCGCCGGCCGCCGAGGGGTCGGTGAATCCGTGTCTCAGCAGCCGGGTGAAGGTGCTGCTCCGCCGTCCCTGCGGAGCGGGTGGTGCCATGGGGCGGCCTCTCGGTGGCGGGTCGGCGCGGGCGCAGGGGCGGGGCGGCCGGGCTCAGAGCACCGGCAGCATCTTCCGCAGCTCGAAGGCGGTGACCTCGGAGCGGTACTCCTCCCACTCCTGCTTCTTGTTGCGGAGGAAGAAGTCGAAGACGTGCTCGCCGAGGGTCTCGGCGACCAGTTCGCTGCGCTCCATCAGCTCGATGGCCTCGCCGAGGTTCTGCGGCAGCGGCTCGATGCCCATCGCCCGGCGCTCGGAGTCGGACAGCGCCCAGACGTCGTCGTCGGCGCCGGCCGGGAGCTCGTAGCCCTCCTCGATGCCCTTCAGGCCGGCCGCGAGCAGGACCGCGTAGGCGAGGTAGGGGTTGGCGCCGGAGTCGACGGAGCGGACCTCGACGCGGGTGGAGCCCATCTTGCCGGGCTTGTACATCGGGACCCGGATCAGCGCGGAGCGGTTGTTGTGGCCCCAGCAGATGTACGAGGGGGCCTCGCCGCCGGCGCCGGCGGTGCGGTTGGCGCCGCCCCAGATGCGCTTGTAGGAGTTGACCCACTGGTTGGTGACGGCGGAGATCTCGCCGGCGTGCCGGAGCAGGCCGGCGATGAAGGAGCGCCCCACCTTGGAGAGCTGGTACTCGGCGCCCGACTCGTGGAAGGCGTTGCGGTCGCCCTCGAAGAGCGAGAGGTGGGTGTGCATGCCCGAGCCGGGGTACTCCGAGAACGGCTTGGGCATGAACGTGGCCTGCACGCCCTGCTCCAGCGCGACCTGCTTCATCACCAGCCGGAAGGTCATGATGTTGTCGGCGGTGGACAGCGCGTCGGCGTAGCGCAGGTCGATCTCCTGCTGGCCGGGGGCGCCCTCGTGGTGGCTGAACTCCACCGAGATGCCCATCGACTCCAGCATGGTGATCGCCTGGCGGCGGAAGTCCATGCCGACGTTCTGCGGGGTGTGGTCGAAGTAGCCGGAGGAGTCGCCGGGGATCGGCCGGGAGCCGTCCACCGGCTTGTCCTTCAGCAGGAAGAACTCGATCTCGGGGTGGGTGTAGAAGGTGAAGCCGAGGTCGGAGGTCTTGGCCAGGATGCGCTTGAGGACGAACCGCGGGTCGGCGTACGAGGGCGAGCCGTCCGGCATCAGGATGTCGCAGAACATCCGGGCGGTGCCGGGGGCCTCGGCGCGCCACGGCAGGATCTGGAAGGTGCCGGGGTCGGGCTTGGCGATCATGTCGGACTCGTAGACCCGGGCGAAGCCCTCGATGGCCGAGCCGTCGAAGCCGATGCCCTCGTCGAACGCCTGCTCCAGCTCGGCCGGGGCGACCGCGACGGACTTCAGGAAGCCCAGGACGTCGGTGAACCACAGCCGGACGAAGCGGATGTCGCGCTCTTCCAGCGTCCGGAGCACAAACTCCTGCTGCTTGTCCATGCTTCACCAATCCTTGCAGGTCATTCGGCCTGTCCACGCGCGGGGATCATCGCGTTCCGGCCCACCAGTATCACGTCGGCGGGTTACCGTCACATTACGCACCCTTGGCCTGAATCAGAACCGCCGACCCGTGACCCCCTCCCGGCTTCTTTCCCGCATCCTTCCCGCCGCCACCAGGCTCAGCGCCGCACGGCGCGGGAAGCGAGAGCCTTGGCCCAGTCTTGGACGCTCCGTGAGCGGCTGTTGACCCGGTATTGAGGGCTCCGTAGAGCACTGTTCGGCCGGTAAGCGCCGCTCCCGGCGGGGCGTCGGCTACCGCGGTCCGGGCTGGTCCAGCACCGCGCGGGCGACCGCGTCCGGGGCGTCGGCCATGACCAGGTGGCCGGCGGGTGCGGCGACGGTGCAGCGGGCGCCCAGCGCGGCGGCGAGCGCCCGCTGGCGGGCCAGCCAGCGCCGCCCGCCGCGGGTGCCGCGGCCGTCGTCGGCGGCCAGCACGGTGACCGGGACGGCGGGCAGCGGGCGCGCCCGGCGCAGCGCGGCGAGGTCGGCGGCCTGGTAGGGGTAGCCGGCGTGCTCCAGGAGGCAGGCGCGCAGCACCCGGGCGGTGCGGTAGGCCGCGGCGCCCGGGGCCGGCCGCGGCGGGCGGGTCACCGTGCCGGCGCGGAAGAGCAGCCGGTGCGCGGCGGGCCCCAGCAGGTGCGGCAGCCCGGCGGCGCGCAGCGCACCGGCCGCGCCGCGCGCCCAGGCCGCCCGGACCGCCCGCGGGAGCCGGGGCCGGGGGTCCTCCTCGACGCTGCCGTCGGCCAGCACCAGACCGGCGCACCGGCCGGGGTGCAGCCGGGCGAACGCCTCGGCGTGGAAGGCGGCCAGCGAGTGGCCGACGACGGTGGCCGGTGCGCGGTGGCCGAGCGCGTCCAGCAGCCCGGCGATCCGGTCCGCCTCGGCGGCCAGGCCGGCCGGGCCGCCGGGCACACCCCCGCTCAGGCCCAGTCCGGGGCGGTCGAAGCGGACGACGGTGCGGTGCGGGGCGAGCCGGGCGGCGACCGCGTCCCAGGCGGACCACGCCATGCCGAGGCCGCCGCTGAGCACCACCACCGGGCCGCGGCCCTCGGTCACCACGTGCAGCACCGCCCCGCCGACGGCCACCCGCCGGCCCGGCACCCGGCGGTCTCCCGGCGCACGGCTCACCTCTCTCCTCCGGACCGGACAGCTCGGACGGGCCGGGCAGCCCGGGCGGACGGGGCGGGGTGCGGGCCGGTCCGGGCCAGGCATCCGGCGAGCAGCGTGAGGTAGAGGGCGACCAGCAGGACCTGGAGGCGCTGGCCGACGCCGAGGGCCCAGGTATCGCCGCCCTCGGTGAGCGCGGCGACCTCGGCCAGCGTCCAGGTGGTGGCGGCGGCTTCGGCCAGCACCAGCGGGGGGCCGAGGCGGGCGAGCGCGGGCCAGTGGCCGTGGCGGCGGGCGGCGGCGGTGAGCAGGACCAGCGCGGCGAGCGCGCCGAGCATGGCCAGTGTGCTGCTGACCGCGTGCGCGGTGTGGGTGGCCGGGACCAGGCCGGCGGTCTCCCGGGCGGCGCAGACCGGGTCGGCGGTGGGCGCGCAGCTCAGCGGCAGCCGGGAGTCCAGTGCGGTGGCGGCGCCGAACAGCGCCAGCGCCGACCAGCCGACGGTCGTCCAGGGGCGGCGCCCGCCGGTGGTGAGCGCGGTCAGCGCACCGGCCAGCACCAGCAGCCCGGCGGCCAGGTCGGTGGCCCGGAACAGGCCGCCCAGCGGCTGGTCGGCGGCGGCCAGCTCGCTCACGTAGGCCCGCACCGGGTCCAGCCCGGTGGCGATCACCAGCTCCAGCACCCAGGCGGTGTACGCGAGCGCGCCGAGCGCCAGCAGCGCGGCGGCCCGGCGGGGCGCGGCGGCGGGGCGGGTGGTGCGCACGGACATCCTGGTGTTCGGGTGGTCCCGGCGGGGCGTACGGAATGCCGGATTCGCCGGGGGCGGCCGAGGGCCAAGAATAGGCGGGCGGTCCACCGGACGCGGTGTGTGCGGCGCGGTGGGCCACCACCGGGGCGGTGCCCCGGGAGCAGCGGTGCGTCCGTAGGTCCCCGGCCGTCGAGGAGTCCGCGATGCGTCAACCCCGCCGGGCCGCCGGCCGCCCGCCGCGCGGGCCGTGGCAGATACCCCCCGCCGCCGCGCCGGCACCCGCTCGCCCTCCGCCCCCGCCGTGCGCCGGAGCGCACCCGGCCTCCCCGACCTGCCACGAGGTGCAACCCCATGGAACCCCTTCGTACGCATTCCCGCCGCGCCGTGCTCGGCGCGGGCATCGCGGTCACCGGCGGCGGTCTGCTGGCCGCCGCCGCGCCCGGCTCCGCCGGCGCCGCGGCCGCCCCGGACGACACCGGCGGCCGCCGCACCGGCCACGGCTATGTGGACCCGCGCGGCCCGGAGGTCGCCGAGGCCGAGCGGCGGCGCGGCTCCGGCCCGGTGCGCCGGGTCCACCTGGAGGCCCGCCGGGCCCGGATCGACCTCGGCGGCCGCATCGTCGACACCTGGACGTACGGCGACCGGCTGCCCGGTGACGTGCTCCGGGTCACCGCCGGCGACACCCTCGCCCTGACCCTGGTCAACCACCTGCCGCAGGCCACCACGCTGCACTTCCACGGGGTGGCGCTGCGCAACGACATGGACGGCGTCCCCGACGTCACCCAGCGGCCCACCCGGCCCGGCGCTTCCTTCCACTACCGCTTCCGGGTCACCGACCCCGGCACGTACTGGATGCACCCGCACCTGGGCGTCCAGCAGGACCACGGGCTGTACGCGCCGGTGATCGTGGACGACCCCCGGGAGCCGCTGGAGTACGACCACGAGTGGGTGGTGGTGCTGGACGACTGGCTGGACGGGGTGGACGGCAGCGACCCGGACTCCATGCTGCGGGAGCTGAACCACGGTCGGGGCTCGATGCACGGGAACGGCTCCGGGCACGACTCCGGGCACGATGCCGCCCATGACTCCGGGCACGGCTCGGACCACGACACCGGGCACGACGCCGGCGGGCACGGGGACGCGCACGACGCGGGGCGCGGGGACGCGGCCGGCAGCGGGCACGAGCACGGGTCCGGGTCCGGGCGGCACGACGGGCGCGAGGGCGGCGGCCGGGCGGACGGCGGGCGCGAGGGGCGCGAGAGCCGGCCCGGGCGGGACGGCGACGGGGGCTTCGCCCCGTACGCCGGGCCCGGCGGCGAGGTGCCGGACGCCGGCCGGGCCGGGCTGGACGGGCTGGCGATGGGCCTCGGCGGCCTGGCGGCCGGGGCGGTCGGGACGGTGCTCGGCGACGCGGGCCGGGCGGGCGCGGACGCGGCCGGCCGGGGGCTCGGCGGCGCCCTCCTCGGGGACCGGGCCAGCCGCGGCGCGCGCCGCGCGGGCGGCCCCGGCGCGGCGGACGGCCCCGGGCCGGCCCGGATCCTGCACGGCGTCCACAGCCGGCTGCTGCGCGGGATGCCGGGCAACATCGACTACCCGTACCACCTCATCAACGGCCGCACCCACCACGACCCGGACACCTTCCGGGCCCGCCCCGGGGACCGGATCCGGATCCGCTTCATCAACGCGGGCGGCGACACCGCGTACCGGGTGGCGCTGGGCGGCCACCAGATGACCGTCACGCACACCGACGGCAACCCGGTGCGGCACGCCCGGACCGATGCCCTGCTCATCGGCATGGCCGAGCGCTACGACGTGCTGGTCACCGCCAGGTCCGGGGTGTTCCCGCTGGTGGCGCTCGCCGAGGGCAAGGGCCGGTCGGCGCTGGCCGTGCTGCGCACCGCGGCCGGCCGGGCCCCGGACGCCTCGGCGCGCACCGACCGGCTGGACGGCAAGCTGCTGATGGCGCACGACCTGCGGGCGCACGAGAGCGTCCGGGCGCGGCGGCGGGAGCCCGACCGCACCATCGACGCCTGGCTCACCGGCACCATGGAGCGGTACGACTGGGCGATCAACGGCCAGCCGTACACCCCGTCGCAGCGCTATCCGGTGCGGGCCGGGGAGCGGGTCCGGCTGGTCTTCCGCAACCACACCCGGATGTTCCACCCGATGCACCTGCACGGGCACAGCTTCACGCTGCCGGACGGCGGGCCGCGCAAGGACACCACGATCGTGCGGCCCGGCCAGCACCTGGAGGTCGACTTCGACGCCGACAACCCGGGGCTGTGGATGCTGCACTGCCACAACATCTACCACTCGGAGTCGGGGATGATGACGGTCCTCGGCTACCGGCGGACGTAACCGCCGGCCCGTCCGCCGCGGCCTGTCCGGTGCGCTCCGCCGCGCCGGACGGGCCGCCGCCGTTTCCCGCCCCGACCTGCGGCGATGACGTCCCGGTGGCCCGCCGGAGGCCGCCGCACCCCCCATTGCGTCAGAAAGACGATTAGACTGGCGGGGTGCCTCAACTCCGTCTCGCCCTCAACCAGACCGACTCCTGTGTCGGCGATCTCGCCCGGAACGCCGGGACGATCGTGCACTGGGCCCGGCACGCGGCCGAGCGGGGCGCGCACCTGATCGCGTTCCCCGAGATGGCGCTGACCGGCTACCCCGTCGAGGACCTCGCGCTGCGCCCGTCCTTCGTGGACGCGAGCCGGGCCGCGCTGCACGCACTGGCCGGGCGGCTGGCCGCGGAGGGCCTGGGGGAGGTCCCAGTGGTCGTCGGCTACCTCGACCGCTGCGAGCAGACCCTCCCCGGCTACGGCCGGCCGGCCGGCTCCCCGCAGAACGCCGCGGCGGTGCTGCACCGCGGCGCGGTCGCGCTCACCTTCGCCAAGCACCACCTGCCCAACTACGGCGTCTTCGACGAGTTCCGCTACTTCGTCCCCGGCGACACCCTGCCCGTCGTGCGGGTCCGCGGGGTCGACGTGGCGCTGGCCATCTGCGAGGACCTGTGGCAGGAGGGCGGCCGGGTGCCTGCCGCGCGCAGCGCCGGCGCCGGGCTGCTGCTGTCGGTCAACGCCTCGCCGTACGAGCGGGAGAAGCACGACACCCGGCTGGAGCTGGTCCGCAAGCGGGCCCAGGAGGCCGGCTGCACCACCGCGTACCTGGCGATGATCGGCGGCCAGGACGAGCTGGTCTTCGACGGCGACTCGATCGTGGTGGACCGGGACGGCGGGGTGATCGCGCGCGCCCCGCAGTTCTCCGAGGGCTGCGTGCTGGTCGATCTGGAGCTGCCCGCGGCGGCACCGGAGCCGCCGTCCGGGGTGCTGGACGACGGGCTGCGGGTGGAGCACGCGGTGCTCTCCGCCGACCCGGTGCCGCCGTACCCCCCGGAGCTGCCCGGCGGGCAGGCGCCGCGCCTGGGCGGGCTGGAGGAGATCTACACCGCGCTGGTCGTCGGGCTGCGCGCCTACGTCGCCAAGAACGGCTTCGGCAGCGTGGTGCTGGGGCTGTCCGGCGGTATCGACTCGGCGCTGGTGGCCGCGCTGGCCTGCGACGCGCTGGGCGCCGAGCGGGTGCACGCGGTCGCGATGCCCTCCCGCTACTCCTCCGAGCACTCCCTGGCGGACGCCGCCGAACTGGCCCGCCGCACCGGCCTGCACTTCCGTACGGTGCCGATCGGCCCGATGTTCGACGCGTACCTGGCGTCGCTCGCGGTGACCGGGCTGGCCGAGGAGAACCTCCAGTCGCGGCTGCGCGGGACGATCCTGATGGGGATCTCCAACCAGGAGGGGCACCTGGTCCTCGCGCCGGGCAACAAGTCCGAGCTGGCGTGCGGCTATTCGACGCTCTACGGCGACTCGGTCGGCGGCTACGGCCCGATCAAGGACGTCTACAAGACCGTCATCTTCGAGCTGGCGCGCTGGCGCAACGCGGCCGCCGCCGAGCGCGGGCAGACCCCGCCGATCCCGGAGCACACGATCGGCAAACCGCCCAGCGCCGAACTGCGGCCCGGCCAGGTCGACACCGACTCGCTGCCGGACTACACGGTGCTGGACCGCGTCCTGGAGCTGTACGTCGACCAGGACCGGGGCCGCGAGGAGATCGTGGCGCAGGGCTTCGACGAGGCGCTGGTGACCCGGGTGCTGCGGATGGTGGACCGCGCCGAGTACAAGCGCCGGCAGTACCCGCCCGGCACCAAGATCTCCGCGAAGGGCTTCGGCAAGGACCGGCGGCTGCCGATCACGAACCACTGGCGGGAGGGCGGCTGACCGCCTCCGCCGCACCGGGCGCGTCCGCCGGCGCCGGCCCGCCCCTGTCGCCGCGCGCCACGACCACGGTGGCGGGGCGGGCGCCGCGGTCCAGCAGGCCGGCCAGCAGCGCCACGGCCAGACCCACCGCGGCCAGCACGGCGCCGGCCGGGGCCGGCGAGGTCCAGCCCCAGCCGGCCGAGAGGACCAGGCCGCCGATCCAGGCGCCGCCGGCGTTGGCGAGGTTGAACGCCGACTGGTTGGAGGCGGCGGCCAGCGTGGGGGCCCGCCGGGCCTTGTCCATCACCAGCATCTGCAACGGGGTGGTGGTCAGGAAGCCGACGGCGCCGACCAGGACGACCAGGACCGGCGCCGCCCACTTCACGGGGGCCGCGAGGGGGAAGACGGCCAGCACCGCGGCGAGCGCGCCGAGGGAGGCGTAGAGGGTGGGGCGCAGCGCCCGGTCGGTGAGCGGTCCGGCGGCCAGCGCGCCGAGCGTCATCCCGATGCCGAAGAGGGCGAGGATGAGCGGGACCGAGCCGGCGGTGAAGCCGGTGACCTCGGTCATCATCGAGGCGAGGTAGCTGTAGACGGCGAAGATGCCGGCGAACCCGAAGACCGTCGTGAGCAGCCCGAGCAGCACCTGGCGGTCGCCGAGCGCGCGCAGTTCGCCGGCCAGGCCGGTGTGCCGCTCGGCCGGCAGCGGCGGGACGAGCCGGGCCAGGGCGGCCATCGCGACCAGCCCGATGGCGGCGACGACGAGGAAGGTGGCGCGCCAGCCGAGGCGCTGGCCCAGCAGGGTGGCGGCGGGTACGCCGACGATGTTGGCGATGGTCAGGCCGAGGAACATGGTGGCCACCGCGCGGGCCTGCCGGCCCTCGCGGACCAGCCGGGCGGCGACCACCGCGCCCACGCCGAAGAACGCGCCGTGCGGCAGCCCGGCCAGCAGCCGGCCGGCGACCAGCAGGCCGAAGGTGGGGGCCAGCGCGGAGGCGAGGTTGCCGACCGTGAAGACCGCCATCAGCGCGACCAGCATCCGCTTGCGGGGGATCCGGGAGCCGAGCGCGGTCAGGAGCGGGGCGCCGATGACGACGCCGAGGGCGTAGGCGGAGACGAGGTAGCCGGCGGTGGGCACGGAGGTGCCCAGAGCGTCCGCGACGTCGGGCAGCAGGCCCATCATCACGAATTCCGTGGTGCCGATACCGAAGGCCGAGATCGCGAGCGCGAGCAGAGCCAAGGGCATGGAGAACCTTTCGGGGCGGGGACTGCGGAAGGATGGCGGGTCCGCGGAGGGATCGCGGGTCCGCGGAGGCATAAGTTCTGTTCGGGAACAAAGTGTGCGGGGCCGAGTATTCCGCCGGGCGAACGGGACGTGAAATCGAGGGCGCGGCGCACCGGCGGGCCGGGGCAGACGAAAGCCCGCGCCGGCGGGGCGGCCGGGGGCCGTCCTGCCGGCGCGGGCGGAGCGCCGGGCGGGCGTCAGATCTTGACGGTGGCGGCGACCGGGCGGTGGTCGCTGCCGGTCGCGGGCAGCACCCACGCCTTGACCGGGTCGATGCCCTTGACCAGGATCTGGTCGATCCGCGCCATCGGGAAGCCGGCCGGCCAGCTGAAGCCGAAGCCGTCGCCGGCCGCGCCCTGGGCGGAGCGCAGCTGGGAGGTCAGCGGGGCCAGCGAGCGGTCGTTCATGGTGCCGTTGAGGTCGCCGAGGAGCACCACCTGGCCGACCGGGTCGGCGGAGATCGCCTCGCCGAGGGCGCGGGCGCTGCCGTCCCGCTGACCGGCGGTGAAGCCCTTGTCGACGTTGACCCGCACCGAGGGCATGTGGGCCACGTAGACCGCGATCCGCCGGCCGTCGGCGGCGGTGACGGTGGCGCGCAGCGCCCGCACCCAGCCGATCCTGATGTCCACCGGGCGGGCGTCGGCCAGCGGGCGCTTGCTCCACAGGCCGACGGTGCCCTGCACGGTGTGGTACGGGTACGCGTCGGCCAGGCCCTTGCGGTAGGCCGGCAGCGCGGTGCCGGTCAGCTCCTCCAGGGCGACCACGTCGGCACCGGAGGCGACGATGTCGCGGGCGGTGCCGGCCGGGTCGGGGTTGTCCGCGTCCACGTTGTGGGTCAGCACGGTGAGGTTGCCGCCGGTGCCCGCCTTGTCGGTGAGCTGCCCGCCGAAGAGGCTGACCCAGGCGACGGCCGGCAGCACCAGCGCCACCAGGGCGGTCGCCGAGCGGCGCAGCAGCGCGCAGACCAGCAGCAGCGGGACGCCGAGCCCCAGCCAGGGCAGGAAGGTCTCCAGCAGGCTGCCGAAATTCCCCACCGTGTTGGGGATCCGGGCGTGCAGCAGCAGCGCCAGCCCGAGGAGGACCGCGAGCACCGCGAGCACCACGCCGCGCCGCCACATCCCCTCCCGGCGCCACCAGCCCCGCAGGCGCCCGGACCGGGAACCGGTCCACCCGGGCCCCTGGCCCTGCTCCGGCTCCGTCATGTACGCCTGCGCCATACCGCTGTCCTCACTGCCTGCCGCCCTGCTCCGGTGCGCCTCACCTGTGATCTTCGACCCTAGGCGATGGCCGTGAAACGCTCTCTTAGATCCTGGTTCCGGTGGATCTCCGCACGTTCCGCTGAAGAGGACGGGCCACCCGCCGCCCCGGGTTCCGGTCCGCCCGTACGTGACAGCCGCTGTGACAGAACGGGCATGGTCCGGTCATACGGGGTCCGGAAGCGGTCACAGAACACCACCGCTCCGGTCACCCGGCATCCGCGGCGCGGCCGTCGCCCTCCGCGGGCCGCGGCCGGACGCCTTCCAGCACGGTGTCGACGATGTCCTCGGCGAGTCCCTCGGGCAGCTGCTGCCACTCGTCCAGGAGGGCACGGGACAGCATCGGCCCGAGGAAGAGGTCGGCGAGGGTGGCGAGGTCCCGGTCGGCGCGGATCTCGCCGGCCGCCACCCCGCGCCGCAGCACCGCCAGCAGCGCCTCGTGCCGGGCCCGCACGACCGTCCGGTGGTACTCCGCCCACAGCTCCGGCTGGGACCGGACGTGGCTGACGACCGTGCGCAGCACCGCGGAGCTGCGCTTGGCCAGGCCCCGGCGGCGCAGGAACTCCAGCAGCCGCACCAGGTCCGCGCGGACCGAGCCGCCCTCCAGCGGCGGGCAGGGCGAGTCCAGCGACCGCATCACGTCCAGCAGGAGCGCGCTCTTGCCGGGCCAGCGGCGGTAGACGGTGGCCTTGCCGACGCCCGCCTCGCGGGCGATCCGCTCCATGGACAGCTCGGCTATCGAGCTGCCGTCCTCGATGAGGCGGAGCACCGCCTCGATGATGGCGGAGTCGGCCGCGGCGCTGCGCGGACGGCCCCGGCGCCCGGGGGCCGGGGCACCCGGCCGCTCCCCCGCCGTCCGCCCGCGGGTGTCCGCCGCCCCCGTCATCGCGCCGCGCCCGCCTTCCGTCCGTCCCACGGCTCCGCGGCGTGCGGGGCCGAACCCATTCTGCCCGGCAGGAACGCGGCGACGACCGCGGCCCCCACGACCGAGACGGCCGCCGAGGCGAGCGCGGTGACGTGCATGGCGTGCAGGAAGGCGTCGTCGGCCGCGACGGTCAGCGGGTGCGCGGCGGGCGGCCCCAGCCGCTGGGCGAGGCCGAGGGTGGCCTCGATGGACTCGCCGGCCGCGGTCCGCACCGGCCCGGGCACCCGCGGCAGCGCGTCGAGGGTGGACTGGATGCCGTCGCGGTAGCTGGTGGACAGCAGCGACCCCAGCACCGCGACGCCGAGGGTGCCGCCGACCTGGCGGAAGATGTTGTTGAGCGCCGAGCCGGAGCCGGCCTTCTCGCGCGGCAGCGCCTGCATGATCGTGACGGTGACCGGCGGCATGATGTGCGCCATACCGGTGCCCTGGAGGAAGAAGACCACCTCCAGCACCCAGATCGGGGTGTGCGCGCCCAGCAGCAGCATCCCGCCCATGGTGACGGCCACCACCAGCATCCCGGCGGTGCACACCGCGCGGGCCCCGAACCGGTCCACCGCGTGCCGGGCCCGGGGCGCGAAGATCAGCTGCGCGGCGGCCAGCGGCAGGATCAGCAGCCCGGACTCCAGCGGGCTGTAGCCGCGCACGCTCTGCACGTAGAAGACGATGAAGAACGTGACGCCCATCAGGGCGAAGAAGACCAGCGCGATGGCGGTGACGGCGGCCGAGAAGGCCGGGCTGCGGAAGTAGCCGACGTTGATCGACGGGTGGTCGCTGCGCTTCTGGTGGACGACGAACACGCCCAGCACCGCCAGCCCGCCCAGCGCGGTGGCCAGCACCTCGGGGTCGGTGAAGTCGGCGAGCTGGCCGCCCTTGATGATCCCGTAGACCAGCAGGACCAGGCCGACCACGGAGAGCAGCACCCCGGCCGGGTCCAGCCGCCCGGGGGAGGGGTCCCGGGAGTCGGGCACCAGCAGCACCATCGAGCCCAGCGCGACCAGCACGATCGGGACGTTGATCAGGAAGACCGAGCCCCACCAGAAGTGGTCCAGGAGCAGCCCGCCGGCGATCGGGCCGACGGCGATGGCCAGCCCCACGCCGCCGGCCCAGACACCGATCGCCCGGGGCTGCTCCTCGCGCTCGAAGACGTTCATCAGGATGGCGAGGGTGGCCGGCATGACGAAGGCGCCGCCCAGCCCCATCAGGGCGCGGAAGGCGACGAGTTCGGCCGGGGAGGCGGAGACCGCGGCGAGCACCGAGCCGGTGCCGAAGACCGCGAGCCCGAAGAGCAGCACCTTCTTGCGGCCGAGCCGGTCGCCGAGCAGGCCGGAGGTGAACAGCAGCCCGGCGAAGACCAGCGTGTAGGAGTTGATCGCCCACTCCAGTTCGCTCTGGGTGGCGCCGAGGCCGGTGGGGGCCGGGGTCGCGATGGTCTTCATCGCGACGTTGAGGATGGAGTTGTCCAGCACCACGATCAGCAGGCTGAGCATCAGGACGCAGAGGATCACCCAGCGCCGGCGGTGGATCCGGGCGGGGATGCGGGGCGCTGCGGAGCCGCCGGGCGCGGCCGGTGGGGGGATCGGTGAGGTCGCCATGGCGCCACCCTACTTTCGATACGGGACCGTTCCGTATCGATAACACGCGCGGCCGGTGCGCCGCCGGATCGCCGCGGCGGGGCCGGGCCCGGCGCCGCACGCGGCCGCCCCCTTTCGCTCCCCGGGCACCCCGTGCCAGCATGGACGGGAAGTCCGGAGACACCGTCAGGGTGCTTCGAGATGACGAAACAGGAGCCGTCACCATGACGCAGCTTTCGCCTGCCCGGAAACCGGCCGCGGGGGCCACCCCCCAGGAGCCCACCGCCGCGCCCGCCAAGGACAACCCCAAGGCCCTCTACGGAGGGACCCGGTCGCGGCGGGTCACGGTCCGCGACATCGCCGCCGCCAAGGAGCGCGGCGAGAAGTGGCCGATGCTCACCGCCTACGACGCGATGACCGCCTCGGTCTTCGACGAGGCCGGGATCCCGGTGCTGCTCGTCGGCGACTCGATGGGCAACTGCCACCTCGGCTACGAGTCCACCGTGCCGGTCACGCTGGACGAGATCGCGATGCTGTCCGCGGCGGTGGTCCGCGGCACCGAGCGCGCCCTGGTCGTCGCCGACCTGCCGTTCGGCTCGTACCAGGAAGGCCCCGTGCAGGCGCTGCGCAGCGCCACCCGGCTGGTCAAGGAGGCCGGGGTGGGCGCGGTGAAGCTGGAGGGCGGTGAGCGCTCCGCGCACCAGGTGGAGCTGCTGGTCTCCTCCGGCATCCCGGTGATGGCGCACGTCGGCCTGACCCCGCAGTCGGTGCACGCCTTCGGCGGCTACCCGGTCCAGGGCCGCGGTGAGGAGGCCGCACAGCAGCTGCTGCGGGACGCCAAGGCGGTGCAGGACGCCGGGGCGTTCTCGGTGGTCCTGGAGGCGGTGCCGGCCGAGCTGGCCGCCGAGGTGACCCGTTCGCTGCACATCCCCACCGTCGGCATCGGCGCCGGGGCGGAGTGCGACGCGCAGGTGCTGGTGTGGACCGACATGGCGGGCTTCACCGCGGGCCGGGTGCCGCGCTTCGTCAAGCAGTACCTCGACCTGCGGGCGCTGCTGGGCGGCGCGGCCCGGGAGTTCGCGCAGGACGTGGTGGGCGGCGCCTTCCCGGCCGCGGAGCACTCCTTCCGCTGAGCCCCGCCCGGCGGGCCGCCGGCGGCCGGTCCTTCCCGGCTGTCGGCGGCCTGTCGGTGCGCTGTCGGTGGCGTCGGGCACCTTGGAGGGCATGACGCGACAGACGATATCCACCGGGGGCGGCAACGCCGTGGAGGTGCGGGGTCTGGTCAAGCACTTCGGCGACGTCCGGGCCGTCGACGGGGTGGACCTGGACGTACCGGAGGGCACCGTGCTGGGGGTGCTGGGCCCCAACGGCGCCGGCAAGACCACGCTCGTCCGCTGCCTGTCCACCCTCCTGGTGCCGGACGCCGGCCGCGCCGTGGTGGCCGGCTGCGACGTGGTGCGCCAGCCGCGCGCGCTGCGCCGCAGGATCGGCCTGACCGGGCAGTACGCCTCGGTCGACGAGAAGCTCTCCGGCTGGGAGAACCTCTACATGATCGGCCGGCTGCTGGACCTCTCCCGCAAGGCCGCCCGGACCCGCGCCGACGAGATGCTGGAGCGGTTCTCGCTCACCGAGGCCGCCCGGCGGCCGGCCGGCAAGTACTCCGGCGGGATGCGCCGCCGGCTCGACCTGGCCGCCTCGATGATCGGCCGGCCGGCGGTCCTCTATCTGGACGAGCCGACCACCGGCCTGGACCCCCGCACCCGCAACGAGGTCTGGGAGGAGGTCCGGCGGATGGTCCGCGACGGCGCCACGGTCCTGCTGACCACCCAGTACATGGAAGAGGCCGAGCAGCTCGCCGACGGGCTGGCGGTCATCGACCGCGGCCGGGTGATCGCCGAGGGCCGGATCGAGGAACTGAAGGCCAAGGTGGGCGGGCGCACCCTCCAGATCCGCCCGGCCGATCCGGCCGAGCTGGAGCGGATGGCGGACGCCGTCGCCCGGGCCGGGCTGGACGGCGTCGCCGGGGCCACCGCCGACCGCGACGAGGGCGTGGTCAACGTCCCCATCGTCAGCGACGAGCAGCTGACCGCGGTGGTCGCGGTGCTCGGTGCCCGGGGCTTCGCGCTGGCCGGTATCAGCACCCATCTGCCCAGCCTGGACGAGGTGTTCCTGGCCCTGACGGGGCAGAAGACCTCCGGCGGGGCGGACTCCCCGGCCGGGGACGGCGGGCCGGAGGGGCCCGGCGCGCGCGAGGAGCGGTACGCGGAGGTGGGGGCATGAGCACCGCGACCATCCCGGCCGCCGGCGAGGGGCGGATCGGCCTGCGGGCCAACCTCCGGCACATCGGCGCGCTGGCCCGGCGCAACCTGATGCAGATCAGGCACGACCCTGAGACCCTGTTCGACGCGCTGCTGATGCCCGTCGTGTTCATCCTGCTGTTCGTCTACGTCTTCGGCGGCGCGATCGCCGGCGACCAGCAGACGTACGTCCAGTACCTGGTGCCCGGCATGATGGCGATGATGGGCATGAACATCGCCATGGCGGTGGGCAGCGGCGTCAACGAGGACTTCCGCAAGGGGGTGATGGACCGCTTCCGGACGATGCCGATCGCCCGCTCCTCGGTCCTGATCGCCAAGATCGTGGTGGAGCTCGGCCGGATGCTGCTGGCCACCGCGATCCTGCTGGGGATGGGGCTGCTGCTGGGCCTGGAGATCCGCGGCTCGCTGGTGGCGCTGGCCGGCGCGGTGGCGCTGTCCACGGTGTTCGGCGCCGCGCTGATGTGGATCTTCGTCCTGCTGGGGCTGAGCGTGCGGACGCCGCAGGCGGTGCAGGGGCTGGCGATGCTGGTGCTGATGCCGCTCCAGTTCGGCTCGTCGATCTTCGCGCCGACCGCGTCGATGCCCGGCTGGCTGGAGGGCTTCACCCGGATCAACCCGCTGTCCAACCTCGCCGACGCGGCCCGCGCACTGATCAACGGCCATGGCGCGGTGGCCCATCCGGTGCTGATCACGCTCGTCTGGACGGTCGTCATCACCGCCGTCACCATGCCGCTGGCGGTACGGAAGTTCCGCTCCAAGACCTGACGCACCGCCCGCGGGGGGCCTCCCCGCGGGCGGTCACCGCCCGCCCGGCGCGTCAGAGGAGGGCGGCGGCCTCGTCCAGCGAGAGCGCGCCGCCCTCGGCCAGGGCCGCCGCGAAGTCCGGCCCGGCCAGCAGCTCCCGGGCCGCCGCCTCGGTCCGTGCCCGGTCCGCGCGCACGATCCGCGGCGCGACCTGCGCCACCGTCCGCAGCGCGTCGTAGGCGCCGATCAGCCGGGCCGCGTCCCGCGCCGCGTCCGCGCCGCGCACCGCCAGCAGCACCCGGGCGCCGGTGAGCAGCTGCGTCACCGGCAGGTCCGGCGCGACCAGCGTGGCCAGCGGGTCCCGGGTCAACTCCAGCGCCCGGCGCATCCGCGGCAGCAGGTCCGGGCCGCCGCACCCCTCGTCCACGTCCAGCGAGACCAGCGAGGCGTCCAGCAGCCCGAGGAAGAGGCCCGGGCCGCGGGCGGCGAACGCGGCGCGGACCGCGAGGAGTTCACGGCGGGCCTCCTGGCTGCGCCCGGCCAGCGTCAGCGCCATGGCGAGCGCCATCCGGGTGAAGGCCACCGCGTCCCGGCCGCTGTTGCGGCCCTCCGCCTCGGCCAGCACCTCGCGCAGCATCCGCTCGCCCTCGTCCGCCCGGCCGGCCTCGACCATGACGGCGCCCAGCCGGGCCCGCAGCAGCAGCGCCTGGCCGTGCGCGCCCAGCTCCTCGGCGTGCACCATGGCGGCCCGGATGTCGCGGGCCGCGCTGTCGTAGTCGCCGCGCTTCTCGGCGGTCTCGCCGCGTCCGGCCAGTGCCTCGGCGGCGCCCCAGGAGTCGCCCAGCCGCAGGAAGACGCCCAGCGCCTCGTCGGCGTCCCGGGCGGCCAGGTCCAGCCCGCCGGGGCGGTCGTTGAGGAGCTTGGAGCGCATCTGGAGGGCGTAGGCCAGCTCCCACTCGTAACCGAAGCCGCGGCAGGCGGCGACCGCGCCGTCGACCAGCTCCGCCAGCTCCTCCCACCGGCCGTTGATCATCGCCGCGAAGTACCACAGCACCCCGGGCACCTTGCACAGCTGCGGCATCCCGCCCCGGTAGGCGGCCATCGCGCCGGCCAGCTCCTCCTGCACGCGGGGGCTGCGCAACGCCTCCAGGTCGCTGTCCTGGCTGGAGAGCGCCACCAGGCGGACCTCCCGGCGGGCCTCCAGCAGCTGCTCGGGCGGCATCGGCGGGGGCGCGTCGATGGGCCGCTCATACAGGTCGGGGGCCGGTTCGACGGGGTGGGCGAAGGGGTTGGGGCCGAGCGCGGCGGCGGCCGGGGCCCAGGTGCGGGTGTCGCCGCTGTGGTCGCGCAGCGACCAGAACCACTGGAGGGAGAGCACCAGGCACAGCGCCTCCTGCTCGTCCCCGGCGGCGAGGGCCCGGCGCAGCGCGGTGCGCAGGTTGTCGTGCTCCAGCTCCAGCCGGTCGATCGCGGCGCGCTGCCCGGCGCCGCGCAGCAACGGGTCGGTGGTGCGGGCCAGTTCGCGGTAGGCGGCCAGGTGGCGGCGTTCGGCGGCGGCCCGCTCGCCGGCCTCGTCCAGCCGCTCCCCGGCGTACTCGGCCACCGTCTCCAGCAGCCGGTAGCGCATCTGCGCCCCGGTGCCGGCCGGGGCGGCCACCACCAGCGACTTGTCGACCAGCGAGCCGAGCAGTCCGGCGACCTCGTACGGCGCGACGCCGTCGCCGGCGCAGACCTCCTCGGCGGCGGCCAGGTCGCAGCCGCCGGCGAAGACCGACAGCCGCCGCAGCACGGCCCGTTCGGGCTCGCCGGTGAGGTCCCAGGACCAGTCCACCACCGCGCGCAGGGTCTGCTGGCGCGGCAGGAGCGTGCGGCTGCCGCTGGTCAGCAGCCGAAAGCGGTCGTCGAGCCGGTCCGCGATCTGACGGGGCGTCATCATGCGGAGCCGGGCGGCGGCGAGTTCCAGGGCCAGCGGCAGGCCGTCCAGCCGGCGGCAGATCTCCGCGCAGGCCGCGGCGGTCCCCTCATCGGCGTCGGTCCGGAAGCCGGGGCGGGCGGCGGCCCCCCGCTCGGCGAGCAGCCGCAGCGCCACCGGCTCGGGCAGCGGCTCCACCGGCCGCACCACCTCGCCCGGTACGGCCAGCGGCTCCCGGCTGGTGGCCAGGACCGTCACGCCCGGGCAGGCGGTCAGCAGCCGCTCGGTCAGCTCCGCGGCGGCGCCGATCACATGCTCGCAGTTGTCCAGCACCAGCAGCATCCGGCGGCCGGCGCAGTGCTCGGCGAGCCGGGCGTACGGGTCGCGGGCGGCGGCGTCGGAGGCGGCCCGCAGCCCCTCGGCGGTGCTGCCGCGGACCACCGTCTCGCGCGCCCCGAGCGCGGTCAGCACCGCCTCCGGGACGGTCCGCGGGTCGTCCACCGGGGCCAGCTCGGCCAGCCAGACGCCGTGCGGCCAGGCGTCCGGCCGCGCCGCCGCGGCGCTCTCGGCGCCCTCCTGCGACAGCCGGGTCTTGCCGGCGCCGCCCGGGCCCAGCAGCGTCACCAGCCGGTGCGCGGCCAGGTCGGCGCGGAGCGCGGCCAGATCCTGCTCCCGGCCGACGAACGAGGTGAGCCGGGCCGGGAGGTTGCCGGGCCGGGCGGGCACGGCGGCCGGCGGCGGGGCGGGGGCGGGCGCCGCCGGGAGGTCCGGGCCGCCGGGCAGGTCCGGGCCGCCGGGCAGGTCCGGCCGCAGCAGCTCGGCGTGCAGGGCGCGCAGCTCCGGACCCGGGTCGGCGCCCAGGCGCTCGGCGAGACCGGCGCGTATCCCCTCGTACGCGGCCAGCGCCTCGGCGGTCCGGCCGGCGGCCCGCAGGGCGCGCAACCGCAGCGCCTGGAGGGGCTCGTCCAGCGGGTGGTCCTGGCAGAGCGCGGCCAGGGTGGGCAGCGCCCGGTCGGCCCGCCCGAGCGCGAGGTCGGCGGCGAGGCGGTGGCGCTGGGCGTCCAGCCGGCGGCTCTCGGCGCGGGCCGCCTCGGCCAGGGCGTCCGGCAGGTCGGCCAGCGCCGGGCCGCGCCACAGGCCCAGCGCCTCGTCCAGCAGCGCCGCGGCCCGGGCCGGCTCGGCGGCGTCCAGCGCCCGGCCGCCCTCCGCCGCCAGCCGCTCGAAGCGGTACAGGTCCACCGCGTCCGGCTCGGCGCACAGCAGGTAGCCGCCGTCGGCGGAGGCGATCGCGGCGCGGCCCAGGGCCCGGCGCAGCCGGCCGACCAGCGCCTGGAGGGCTCCGGGCGCGTCGGCCGGCGGGTCCATCCCCCAGACGTCGGCGATCAGGGCGTCCGCGGACAGCGCCCGGCCGGGCCGCAGCGCGAGCGCGGCGAGCAGGGCGCGCAGCCGGGCGCCGCCGAGCGCGACGGGGGTGCCGTCGGCGCGGCCGGCCCGGGTGGTGCCGAGAATTCCGTAACGCACCGGCCCATTGTCCGGCACCGGCGGAACTCCCGGCGTACCGAGCGGCGTTTCCGGGTACGGGCGTATCCCGCGCCCCCGAGCACCTGGAGCCCCGCCGCGATGACCACCGCCCTCCCGCGCACCGACCGCCGTGTCAGCCCGGTCTTCCTCGCGCTCACCGCCGTGCTGGCGGTCTCCGGCTGGGCCGTGTGGAGCGGCGCCCTGGCCGCGCGGGCCGGGATCGCGGTGTTCCTGTTCGTCACGTCCGGGTGGGTGGTGTCGCTGTGCCTGCACGAGTACGCGCACGCCCGCACCGCCCTGCACGCCGGGGACCACACGGTCGGCGCGAAGGGCTACCTCAGCCTCAACCCGTTCGTCTACTCGCACGCCCTGCTCAGCGTCGTGCTGCCGGTGCTGTTCCTGCTCATGGGCGGGATCGGGCTGCCGGGCGGCGCGGTGTTCATCGAGCGCGACCGGATCCCGGGCCGGGTGCGGCACAGCCTGGTGTCGGCGGCCGGGCCGCTGACCAACGTGCTGTTCGCGGTGGTGGTCAGCGCGCCGTTCTGGCTCCACGCGACGGACGGCGTCCCCCTCGCGTTCCGGTCCGCGCTGGCGTTCCTGGCGCTGCTCCAGGTGACCGCGGCCCTCCTGAACTTCCTGCCGGTGCCGGGCCTGGACGGCTACGGCGTGCTGGCGCCGTGGCTGCCGGAGGGCGTCCGGCGGCAGGTGGCGCCGCTCGCGCCGTTCGGGCTGCTGGCGGTGTTCGTGCTGCTGTGGACGCCGGAGGTCGGCGACGCGTTCTTCTCGCTGGTGCGCTCCGTGCTGGCCGGACTGGGCGTCCCGGCCCTGGACACCTCGCTGGGCCGGGAGCTCTTCCGCTTCTGGGAGGGCGGCCCGCAGTTGTAGCCGGGCGCGCCGGGGCGTCAGCCGGCGGCGGCCGCGCGGCGGGCCCGCTCCAGCTTGGCCTTGCGGACGTAGAACCACGCCATGTTGCTGGAGATGCCGGCCAGCAGCACCCAGACGATGCCGACGAAGCTGCCCTCGACGAAGGACACCACCGCCGCGGCGACGGCGAGCACGCAGACGGCGAGGGCGAGGACGGCGAGGCGCCGGTCCGGTCCGGGCGGGGGCAAGGAGGGCATGGGGTCGGCTCCTGTCGGGTCGTGCGGTCGCCTCCCAGTGTCCCTTATGCCCGCGGCGCCCCCGCCGCCCCCTCCCCCGCTCCGGGTGTCCGGGTCCGCCGCCGCGGCTCAGACGTCGGTGACCCGCAGCCCGGCGTGCGCCTTGTAGCGGCGGTTGACCGAGATCAGGTTGGCGACCAGGGACTCGACCTGGTGGGCGTTGCGCAGCCGGCCGGCGAAGACCCCGCGCATCCCGGGGATGCGGGCGGCCAGCGCCTGGACGGTGTCGGTGTCGGCGCGGCGCTCGCCCAGCACCATCACGTCGGTGTCGATCTCGGCGACCTCCGGGTCCTGGAGCAGGACCGCGGAGAGGTGGTGGAAGGCGGCGGTGACCCGGGACTCCGGCAGCAGGGCGGCGGCCTGCTCGGCGGCGCTGCCCTCCGCCGGCTTCAGCGCGTAGGCGCCCTTCTTGTCGAAGCCGAGCGGGTTGACGCAGTCGATGACGAGCTTGCCGGCCAGCTCCTCGCGGAGCGCCTGGAGGGTCTTGGCGTGGCCCTCCCAGGGCACCGCGACGATCACCGCGTCGCTGCGCCGGGCGCAGTCGGCGTTGGCGGCGCCCTCGACGCCCAGGCCGCCCAGCTGGGGGTCGGCGGCGGCGGCCCGCGCCCGCTCCTCGGCCCGGGAGCCGATGATCACCTTGTGGCCGGCCTGGGCGAACCGGTAGGCCAGCCCGCGGCCCTGGTCGCCGGTGCCGCCCAGGACGCCGATCACCAGCCCGGAGACGTCGGGGAGGTCCCAGGGGTCCTTGGCGGCCGGCTTGGCGGCGTCGGCCGGGGCGGCCGGCGAGGAGGCGGGCGGGGTCGCAGCAGCGTCGGAAGAAGTCATGACAGCGATACTGTCACGCCCGGGGCGGGGGCCGCCGTGCGGTCACGCCTTGACCCCGCCGTCGGTCAGCCCGGTGCGCCCGTACCGCTGGAGGACGGCCATCAGCACCATCAGCGGCAGGACGGACAGCAGCGCGCCGCCGACCGTGTACTGGTAGAGCACCGGCTGCCGGTCGGCGTAGCCGAGCCAGGTGGTCAGCCCCAACTGGACCGGGTGGAGCCGGGAGTCGGAGAGCATCACCAGCGGCAGGAAGTAGTTGTTCCAGATGTGCACGAAGCGGAGGTGAGCGGGCGCAGCACCATCGGCTCGGCGAACAGCTGGAGGGTGCCGATGATGCTGAAGACGGTGGTGAGCACCAGCGCCGGGCGGAGCGGCGGCAGTTGGACGTGCCGGGCCACCTGCCGGGCGTTCACCCCGTCGAGCCGCGCCGCCTCGTACAGCTCGGCCGGGACGGACTTCAGCTGGGCGACCGGTACCAGCACGGTGTAGCCGGTGAACTGCCGGACGGCGATGTTGGCGAGGGACCACAGCACGCTGCCGCGGGAGAGGAAGTCGACCTGCCGACCGGCCGCCCGGGCAAGGTGGACGAGCGGGCTGAGGCCGGGCACGTAGAGGAAGCCCCACAGGATCGAGGCGATCACCCCGGGCACCCCGTAGGGCAGGAAGAACGCGGCGCGGAAGAAGGCGGTCCAGCGGGCGGCGGCGCTCTCCGGGAGCAGCGCCAGGACGGTGGCCAGGACGGTCATCAGCGGGATCTGGACGGCGCCGAAGAGCAGCACCCGGCCGAAGCCGGCCAGGAACCGGTCGTCGGCGAGCGCCCGCGCGTAGTTCGCCGGGCCCGCGAAGACCTCCTGCTGCCGGCCCTGGCCGAGCGGCCCGGTGCGGTGGGTGCGGTGGAGGCCGGTCCACACCGCGTGGCAGAGCGGGGCGAGGTAGCAGAGCGCGAAGAGGGCCAGGAAGGGCAGCAGGAAGCCGGCCGCGGCCCGGCCGGGGCGGCGCCCGGCGGCGGCCCTCATGCGCCGGCCTCCGCCGCCAGGCCCCGGTCGCGCAGGTCCTCGACGGTCTGCCGCTGCACCGCGGCCAGCACCGAGCGGAACGAGCCGCCGTCGGCCAGCGCGTCGCCGAAGGCGTCCCCGAGGCGCTGGTAGAGGGCGTCCACGCCCGGCCCCCACCGCCAGCCGGTGTCCACGTGCGCCCGGCGTCGGCGAAGACCGCGCTGTACGCCTGGCCGCCGAAGAAGTCCCGGTCCGCGTCGAGGGCGGTGAGGTCGTAGCCCGTCCGGGCGCCGGGGAAGCCGTAGCCGCTCTTGATCAGCAGGGCGAGGGACTCCGGGGCGGTGTTGAGCCAGACCGCGAAGTCCAGCGCGTCCCTGGGGCAGCGGGGCGGCCCGCCACTTCCCCCGGGTGCCGGGGGCGTTGCCGGCCAGCAGGGCGTCGCCCCAACTGGCGCCGATCCAGGCCGGGATGGCGCCGGTCTGGATGTCCTTGTACCAGGCGTCGCGGCGGTCCGGGACGGTCTTGACGAGCCGCTGCCGGACCAGGGCCTCCCAAAAGTCGGCGACCGCGCGGGTGGGCGGGTCGTCGAGGTGCACGATCCAGGTGTGGCCGCGGGTGGTGTACCAGCGGGCGCCGGCCTGCCAGGCCAGGCCCGCGAAGCGGTTGCCGTTGGCGGGGGCGAAGGTCTCGATCCAGGCGCCGTGCCGGCGGACCTCCCGCGCGGCGGCGTACTCGTCCCAGGTCCGCGGTACCCGCACCCCCCACCGGTCGAAGAGGTCCTGCCGGACGAACAGCCCCATCGGCCCGCCGGCCTGCGGGATGGCGTAGACACCGGGGCCCGGGCACGCCTGCCGCCACTGCCAGGCGGCGAACCGGTCGCGGTAGCGGGCGGCGCCCGGCGGGGCGAGGTCGCGCAACCCGTTGGCCAGGAGGAACGCGGGGAGCACCGGGTACTCGATCTGGCCCAGGTCGGGCGGGTTGCCCGCGGCGATCGCGGCGTGCATCTTGGCGTACTGCTCGCCGTTGACCGCCGACACCTTCTCGACCCGCACCCGGACCTCGGGGTGGGTGCGGTTCCACAGGTCCACCGGGGCGTCGATGCCCGGCACCCAGGACCAGAAGCTGAGGGTGATGCGCTGGCCCCGCCGCCGTTCCCGGGGGCCGCCGCCGTCCGCGCCGCCGCAGCCGGCCAGGGCGAGTCCGGCCGCGGCCGCCCCGCCCAGGACCGTGCGCCGGCGGGCGCCCTCGCGCGCGGTGCCGCCGCCGGGCGCGCCCGGTCATGCCGGCTCCGCCAGGGGGATCCGGGAGCGGGCGCACCGCCCGGTCCCGGCCCGGTACGGCACTGAGGTCGCGTAGAGCGCGCAGGTCACGGGTCACCCCCACCACGGGAGGACGTAGGACGTCCCTCGTCCTGCGGACGACAGGGAGCGCCCAACGGGCCGTCAAGGCACGGCACCTGGCGGTCTTCCGGGTCGGCAACGGCCCGGCCGACGCCGGGTGACATCCCGGTGAACGGGACGCGCCCGGCCACCCGGCCCCGTCAGGGCGTCAGCCGCCGCCGGATGCCGTCGAAGTGGCGGTGCATCGCCGCCTCGGCCCGCCCGGCGTCGCCCGCCTCCAGCGCGTCCACGATCTCCTGGTGCTGGCGGTAGGTCAGCTCCGGGTCGGGGCGGCCGTCGGCGAGGTCCTCGCGGACCCGGCGCAGCGCCGCCCAGAAGGCGTCCAGCACCTCGCTCAGCAGGTGGTTGCCGAGCGAGCGGTACAGCGCGAGGTGGAAGGCCCGGTCGGTGGCGCTGAGCACCTCACCGCCGCGCGCCTCCTCGGCCATCCGCTGCACCAGCCCCTTGAGGACGGCGAGATCCGCCTCCGGCAGCCCGCGCGCCACCGTGCCGATCAGTCCCGCCTCCAGCGCCTCCCGGACCTCCATCAGCTCGTACAGGCTGGACTCCCCCTGCTGGTGGCGGACCGCGGCCCGGAAGGCGACGCCCTCCACGAACGGCTCCAGGCCGAGCGCGCCGACGTACGTGCCGAAGCCGTGCCGGATCTCCACGATGCGCATCGCCTGGAGCGCCTTGAGCGCCTCCCGCACGGAGTTGCGGCTGACGTCGAGCAGGACGACCAGCTCGGCCTCGGTGGGCAGCGGATCGCCCGTGGTCAGGCCGCGGTCCAGGATCAGCTGCTTGATCCGCGCCTGGACGTCCTCGGCCATCGTCCCTCGCGCCATCCCCATCGCCCCTCTTCCTCGCCCGCGCCTCGCCCGCCGGACCCCGTCCGGCCCGCCCGGGCGCGGGAATCCTTGACCCGGTACCCGCGCGCATGCCTATTGTGACCGCGATATCAGACATCCCATGTCAGATATCCCAGCTCAGAGCCGCCTTTGGAGGCCCCCATGGCACTCCCCGCCCCGCTGCACGGCGTCATCCCCCCGGTCTGCACCCCGCTCGACCCGCACGGCGAGGTGGACACCGCCTCGCTGACCCGCCTGGTCTGCCGGCTCCTCGACGCCGGTGTCCACGGCCTGTTCGCCCTCGGATCCACCGGCGAGGCCGCCTACCTGACCAACCATCAGCGCGCGACCGTCCTGGAGACGGTGGTCACCGCCGCCGCCGGCCGGGTCCCGGTGCTGGCCGGTGTCATCGACACCACCACCGCCCGCGTCCTGGAGCACGCCCGGAGCGCCGCCGCGCTCGGCGCCGACGCCCTGGTCGCCACCGCACCCTTCTACACCCGCACCCATCCGCGCGAGACCGCCGCCCACTTCCGCCACCTGCGCACCGCCACCGGCCTGCCGCTGATCGCGTACGACATCCCGGCCGCCGTGCACAGCAAACTGGCGCCGGCCCTGGTCCGCGAACTGGCCGAGGACGGCACGCTCGCCGGACTCAAGGACTCCAGCGGCGACGACGGCACACTGCGCCGGCTGCTGGTGGACCTCGGCGGCCGCACCGGCCGCAGCACCGGCCCGGCTCCCGGCTTCGCCGTCCTGACCGGCTCCGAACTCACCACCGACGCGGCCCTGCTGGCGGGCGCGGACGGTGTCGTCCCCGGCCTCGGCAACGTCGATCCGGCGGGCTACGTCCGGCTCTACGAGGCCGCGCGGGCCGGCGACTGGTCCCGGGCGGCCGCCGAGCAGGAGCGGCTGGTCTCCCTGCACCGGCTGACCGACACCGGCCCGGAGGCCGAGATGGGCCGCAGCTCCTCCGCGCTCGGCGGCTTCAAGGCGGCCCTGGAGCTGCTGGGCGTGATCACCCGCCGGGACACCGCCGCCCCGCAGATCCCGCTCGGCGAGGAGTCGCTCCAGGAGGTAGGACGTCGGCTGTCGGACGCCGGTCTCCGGCCGCCCTCCTGACCGTGCCCGGCGGTCCCGGGTACCGCCCGAACGGGTGACCCGCGTGGCGCCCGGCCCCCGCGGCCCCCGCCGGTGCGGCAGCATGCCGCGCCATGGATGCCGTACGCGTCACCCTGCTGCGTGAGGCCCTCGCCGGGACCGCGTGGATGGAGGCCACCCGCCGGTTCGCCGGTTCGCTGCGAACCGCGGTGGCCCCGCACGGCGGCGGTCTGCTGCTGGTCGGCAGCGCCGGCTACGAGCCCTGGCACCTGGCCGCCCACCTGGACGACGAGGCCGCCTGGTCGGGCCTGCCGGAGCTGTCGCCGACGCTGGTCCGGCACCGGGTGCCCGGCACGGCGCCCGCCCACCTGGCGATCGGCCTGGGCCGGCTGGCGGCCGCCGGGCGCGGTGCGACGCTGCTGGTCGTGACGCCGGAGGCGCCGGGCGCCGGGCTGCTGGAGCGGGTGCACGACGCCCGCCGGAACGGCGCCACGGTGCTCGCCCTGGACGCCGGCGACCGCGACCTGCACGCCCTGGCCCACGACGCCCTGACCGCCGCCCCGCCACCGTCCGGCGGCCTCCAAGCCCCACCGGACACCCAAGCCCCACCGGACACCCCGGCCGCCGCAAAGGCCCCGCACGCCCCGACTCCCCCGGGCCTCGACCCAGAAACCCCGGGCCTAGACCCCGTTACCCCGGGCCTCGACCCGGACACCCCGGGCCTCGACCTGGACACCGTCCAGCACCTGGTCAGCGCCGCCGCCGGGGAGAACGGCCGGCCCGCCGCGCGCCGCGGCCGCTTCCTCGACCGGCTGGCGCGCCTCGCCGAGGCCCTCGCGGCCCCGCCGCCCGCGCGCTGGTGAGCCGGCGCCCGGCTACCCCTCGTCCCCGCCGTCGTCGCGGCGGCCCCCCTTGCCCATGTCGTGCCACCGGGGGTCGGTCTCCCACTCCAGATTCCGCTCCCGCGCGGTCTCCATCGCGTGCGCGGCCTCCTCGCGGGACGCGTACGGCCCGAAGCGGTCGGCGGCCCGGCACTGCGGGCCCTCCTCGACCGTCTGGTGCCTGAGGCAGTAGTACCACTCGCCCGGCTTGCCCACCGTCCGCCGCTTGAACAGCGCCATCGCCGCCTCCTGAGGGTGTCTCCCGTGCCCCCATCCTGCCCGACGGCCCGCGGATACACTCGCTGGCATGTCTGGCCAGTCGCTTCTTGTCCCGGGGAAGATCTCCCCCACCCGCCCCGTCCCCGCCTCGATCCCGCGCCCCGAGTACGTCGGCAAGGCCGCGCCGACCCCGTACACCGGGCCCGAGGTGCAGGACGCCGAAACGATCGAGCGGATGCGGATCGCCGGCCGGATCGCCGCCCAGGCGATGGAGGAGGCCGCCAAGCACATCGCGCCCGGCGTGACCACCGACGAACTGGACCGCGTCGCCCACGAGTTCATGTGCGACCACGGCGCGTACCCCTCCACGCTCGGCTACCGCGGCTTCCCCAAGTCCCTGTGCTCCTCGGTCAACGAGGTCATCTGCCACGGCATCCCGGACTCCACCGTCCTCAAGGACGGCGACATCGTGAACCTCGACGTCACCGCCTACATCAACGGCGTGCACGGCGACAACAACGCCACCTACCTGTGCGGCGAGGTGGACGAGGAGTCCCGGCTGCTGGTGGAGCGCACCCGCGAGGCGCTCAACCGCGCGATCAAGGCCGTCAAGCCGGGCCGCCAGATCAACATCATCGGCCGGGTCATCGAGTCCTACGCCAAGCGCTTCGGCTACGGAGTCGTCCGCGACTTCACGGGCCACGGCATCAACTCCTCCTTCCACTCCGGCCTGATCGTCCCGCACTACGACAGCCCGCACCACACCACCGACATCAAGCCCGGCATGACCTTCACGATCGAGCCGATGCTGACGCTGGGCACGCACGAGTACGACATGTGGGAGGACGGCTGGACCGTGGTCACCAAGGACCGCAAGCGGACCGCCCAGTTCGAGCACACGCTGGTGGTGACCGAGACCGGTACGGAGATCCTTACGCTGCCCTGATCCGGCGGGGCGTAGCGTTTTTACCGACAGGTTGTCGGGAACAGGTTGACTGACCTGACGGCTGTCCGTCATCGGCCTGTTCCCACCACCGGAGGTCCGCCGTGGAAGCGTCCCACCCGCCCGCGCCGTTCTCGTCGGCTCTCCGCACGGCCACCCACGAGCAGCACACCGAGGCCGAGCGCTCCCCCTTCATGGGCCACCTCCTGGGCGGCCGACTCGGCCTCGCCGCCTACCGCCGCTATACGGAACAGCTGTGGTGCGTCTACCGCGCCCTGGAGGACGTCCCCCCGGCGCTGGCCGCCGACCCGGTCGCCGGCCCCTTCCTCCGCCCGGAGCTCGCCCGCCTCCCCGAGCTGGAGCGCGACCTCGCCCACCTCGCCGGCCCCGGCTGGCGCACCGGCCTTTCACCCCTGCCGGCCACCGCCGCGTACGCCGCCCGGATAGCCGCCTGCGCCCGAGACTGGCCGGCCGGCTACGTCGCCCACCACTACACCCGCTACCTCGGCGACCTCTCCGGCGGCCAGGCCATCCGCGGCATCGCCGAGAAGACCTGGGGCTTCCCCCGCAAGGGCGACGGCGTCCGCTTCTACGTCTTCGCGGACATAGCCAACCCCGCCGCCTTCAAGCGCACCTACCGCTCCCTCCTGGACGCCCTCCCCCTCGACGACCTGGAAAAGCACCGCGTCCTGGACGAGTGCCGCCACGCCTTCACCCTCAACACCGCCGTCTTCCGCGCCCTCCACCAAGAGTTCCCCCTCACCGCCTGACCCCCAACTCCCCCACGCAGCCCACCCCTCCCCACCCCTGGCGCGCCCCCAGCAGCACCCCAACCCGAGGAATCGCACCGCACGGGGAACACACCACGCCACCTGGGGACGAGCCCACCCCACCGGTGGCCGCGACCACCACCGGGGGGACGCGCCACGGCGGGGGGGGAGACCCACCCACCCGGGAACGCGCACACCACCCACAGGGTCGCGGCCCCGCCGGAGCCCCTGACCACCTTCGGGGGAAGTCGACCACGCCGAGGACCCGGCTCCCCTGCCACCCGACCCCACCCGCAGGACCACGGCCGCTGGGGTCCCGGGGCACCCCGACCACAGGCCGGAACCGTAGGCCCCAGAGGGGACGGGGCCCACCCAACAACGGGCCCCGGCCGAGACGGCGGGGCGGCCGCTCACGGCGCAGGGCGGAGGGGATGTCCCGGACCCCGCCCGCAGGAGCGAACCGCGGGGCAATCCTCATCGCACGGACCGGATCCGCCCGCGCCGAGGACGGGGTCCGGGTCAGCCCCTCCGCCCCCACCCACCGGCAACAGGCGCGGCCACCGCAACCCCCCACCGGCAACAGGCCGGTCACGCCGCCCCGTCCCCCCCACCGGCAGCAGGAGCGACCACCTCGCCACCCACCACCGCCCGGGCGAGACCGGGCAACCACCCACCGGCAGAAGCCATCGACCACCCACCCCACCCCCCACCGGCAGAAGGCACAGCCCCCGAAGACACGGCCACCGCAGACACGGCCACCGCACCCCCGCACGGCGCCCGGCGGCGACCACGTGGGGCGGCCCCCGACAACCCACCCGCCGGCACGGCGCGCAACCACCAACCGGCCGGGCCCGGCGGAATCGCAACAAACCCCGGCCCCGACGTGGGACCCACCCCCCACCGGGTATGGTTGCCGCCGAAATTCCCGCCCCCCACCCCGGTCGCCCCCGAAGGAGCCCGAGCCCCATGACACGCAGGTCGCCGTTCCGGGTGCCCGCCACGCTGACGTCGGCCGCGGCCGCGCTGGTGATACTGAGCGGCTGCATGACGGTGCACGGCGAGCGCGAGATCCTGCCGGCGGTGTCCCAGGCCGATGCCGCCAAGGCGCTCCAGCACTTCACCGAGGGCTTCAACAAGGCGAACCGCGCGCTGGACCCGACGGTGAACCCCTCGTACGAGGCGGGCGCGCTGCTCGCCATCGACCAGGCGGGGATCAAGGCCGCGCACGGCGTCCGCCCGGACGGCAACCCGAACTTCACCCCGCTCGCGTTCACCGACACGCACTTCACCGTGCCCAAGCAGAAGGGCTGGCCGCGGTTCTTCGTCGCGGACGGGCTCACCAACCGCAAGGGGCGGGACGGCCAGAACACCCGCTGGTTCCTGGTGTTCAGCCGGGACGGCCTGAGCGCGAAGTGGCGGGCGGTGTACCTGGCGACGTTCGCCCACAACAAGGCCCCCGCCCTGAAGATCACCGGCGGCTACGCCGAGCCGGTGCCGGTGGACGGTTCCGGGCTGACGGTCGACCCGGGCAAGCTGAGCCAGGCGTACGCGGACTACCTCAACACCGGTAAGGGCGACACCTTCGCGCCCGGGCCGGAGACCGACCGGCTGCGGGCCTGGCGGGCCGGCCAGGCCAACCAGCCGGGCGCCCGCATCCAGTGGCAGGACCAGGCGTCGGAGCTGCCGCCGGTGGCGCTGCGGACCACGGACGGCGGGGCGCTGGTGTTCTTCTCGACCGTGTACCACCAGCAGAAGACGGTCTCCAAGGGCCTGATGATCACGGTGCCGCCGGAGCTGCGCGGCATCGTGGAGGGGCCGGCGACGAAGGCCACCCGGATGGCGTTCACCACGGTCTCGGGCCAGACGGTCAAGGTCCCGGCGAAGAGCGCCGGCGGCAGCGTCACGGTGCTGAACCGGATCGAGGCCAAGACCTCGGCGAAGGCGCTGTAACCACCCCACCGGCCCGGGACCGGCGGCCGCCCCGACGACACGGACCGGCCCACGCCGAACGGCAGCAACCGGCAAACGCCCCGGGCCCCATGGCCGGGCCCGTCAGCCATGGCCGGGCCCGTCAGCCGCGGCGCCGCCGCCGGCCGCATCCCCCGCGCCCCGGCCGACCGGGGCGCCGTGCGCGGACGCGTTCAGCGCCCGATCGGCCAGGCCGCGGCCTCGTGGTCGGCCTCGCGGTCGATGACCTCGGCGCAGGCGTCGGTGAGGGTGGCCAGCAGCGTCAGCGGGTCGGGCAGGGGGAGCTCGGGGCCGCGCAGCCAGCTCACCGCGGGCTGGTCACCGGGGAGGGCGGACGGCGGCAGGAGCACGTAGCTGCCGCGGCAGTGCCAGCGGAAGCCGGGGTGCTCGTCGAGGGTTTCGGGATGGCAGTCCAGTTCGCAGGGCCACCACTCGTCCTCGTCGTCGGGCGTGCCGCGGGTGGCGGTGAAGAAGAGCATCCGGCCGTCGCCGAAGCCGGCGCCGCTGAGGCTGACCGGGCCGACGTCGGTACCGGCGGCGTCCAGCCGGGCCAGGGCGCGGCGGCCGGCCTCCACGGGGACGTCGAGGACGTCGTGGGCCATGCCGGTGGCGGTGATGAAGTTGGCCTGCGGGAGGGTGCGGACCCAGGCGGCGACCTTGTCGCGGTCGGTGGTGGCGACGGTCTGCCAGCCGAAGGAGATGGGGTGGCGGCCGGGCGTGGGACAGCCGATGCGCTCGCAGGAGCAGCCGTAGCCGGAGGGGTGGGCGGCGGGGGCGACCGGGAAGCCCGCGTCCACCGCCGCCATCAGCAGGTCCGCACGGCCGCGACCGGCCGCTGATCCCGTGTCCGTATCGCCGCCCGATCCGCTCCTCGGCCGGCGCAGCCACTGGGAGAACCTGCTCTTGCGTTCCATCAATCCCCTCACTTCGAGCGGTGGTCTGGGGTCAATGCTGCCACCATCCCGGTCGCCAGGTGACCGGTGTGCGGATCCGGGGTGAACACGCCAGGGGCGAACGGGGCATTTCACGCCATCGCCGCCCGGCGGCCGCCGGCTCAGGCGCGCGGGCGCAGTCCGCCGAGTACCTGGTCGACGAGGGTGTCGACGAACTCGCGGGTCAGTTCGCCGGTGCGCATCAGCCAGCGCTGTGAGAAGGGACTCAGCAGCATCTCGGCGGCGATCCGGACGTCGGCGCCGGGGTCCACCTGGCCCGCCTCCTGGGCGGCCCGCAGCCGGTCCTCGTAGACGCGGATGCCCGGCTCCAGGAGGCGGCCGACGAAGGTGCGGGAGAGCTCCTCGTCGTTGGCCCCGGCCACGGCCAGGGCGCGATAGGGGGCCTGCCAGGTCGCGTCGTTGAACTCGTCGGCGGTGGCGTGCAGGACCGTCTTGAGGTCGGCGGCGAGGTCGCCGGTGTCGGGGAGCCCCTGCTCGTAGTCCGGTTCCGCGTCGGCGGTGAAGGCATCGAGGAGGACCGCGGCCTTGGAGGGCCACCAGCGGTAGATGGTCTGCTTGCCGACGCCGGCGCGGGCGGCGATGCCTTCGATGGTCAGCTTCTCGTAGCCGACCTCGCCGACGAGGGCGAGCGCGGCGTCGAAGATCGCGCGCCGGGAGCGTTCGCTGCGGCGGGAGGCGTCGGGGGCTGTCTTGTTGGCCATGGGAGGAGTTTAGGCGGCAAAGGCGAGACGTATCGTCTTGACGAGACGGATCGTCTTGGGTCAGGATGACGGCGTGAGCGAGACGGTTCGTCTCGCGGAGGGGTGGTGGGCCGCGGTCCCCGCAAGGGCCGCGCCCCGCCCCGTGGTCCAGGAGCGAGGGAGGTCCCATGAGCAAGGGAAACGCGGGCGGCATGCTGGGCGTCGGCGGCACCCGGAGCACGCTGTCGCGGGGCGCGCTGCGCGGCGGCGCGAACGGCCGCGGCCGGGGCGCGCCGGAGTCCGGCGACCCCCAGGAGCAGCGCCGGGAACTGCTGCGCCGGATGCGGGAGCGGACCCGCGGCGCCTGAGGTGCGGGCGGCCCGGTGCCGGGCCGCCGGCCTCAGTGCGGCCAGGCGTCGCCCCAGGCCGCGTCGCGGGCCGCGCGGTAGGCCGCGCCGTGCCGCTTGGTGACGGTCTCGCGCCGCAGCGCCTCGTCGGCGGTGCACAGGTCCAGCAGCACCTGGCCCTTGCGGATCTGCGGTTTGCGGACGACCCGGGCGGCGGCCGGTGCGGCCGGCAGGCGGGTGGCCGCGACGTAGCTGAACTTCTCGTCCTCGTACGCCAGCGAGCCGCCCTTGACCTGGCGGTGCAGCGAGGAGCGGCTGACCCGGGCGGAGAAGTGGCACCAGTCCTCGCCCGGGACGAGCGGGCAGGCACCGCCGTGCGGGCACGGGGCGGCGATCCGCAGCCCGGCCGCGGCCAGCTGCTCGCGCGCCTCGCGGATCCGCAGGTAGCCCTCGGGGGTGCCCGGCTCGATCAGGACGACGGACTCGGCGGCGCCCGCGGCGGCGACCACCGCGCGGCGGTCCTCGGCCCGCAGCTCGCCGAGCACGTAGGAGACGGTGACCAGGTCGGTGCCGTCGGGGACGGTGAGGTCCGCGCCGATGGCCTGGCGGCGCCAGACGGTGTCCGGCAGGGCGCGGGCGGCCAGTTCGCGGCCGAGGTCGAGGGCGGGCTGCGCCCAGTCCAGGACGGTGCTGCGCGGACCGTCCCAGATGGCGGCGGTGGCCCAGGTGGCCGCGCCGGTGCCGCCGCCGATGTCCAGGTGGGTGGCCGGGGACCAGTCGGGCACCCGGGCGGCGAACGCGGCCAGCGCGGCCCGTACCGCCTCGAAGGTGGCCGGCATCCGGTAGGCGGCGTACGCGGCGACGTCGCCGCGGTCGCGGAGGACGGGCGCGTCGGTGGGCGTGCGGCCCCGGTAGTTGGCGATCAGCCGCTCGACGGCCTGCGCGGCCTGCTTGGGCGGCAGGCCGTCGAGCAGGCCCGCCAGGGCGGCGCGCAGTTCGTCGTGCATTCCGGAAAGTTTACGGGGGTCCCGGGCGGGGCCGGGCCGGGCGGTCAGGCGGCGGCCACCGCGCGGGCCAGGCAGGTGGCGGCCGCCGCCCGCGGCGCGCTGCCGCCGTCCCGGCGCCGGGGGTGGACGGTGTTGGCGAGCAGCACCAGGAAGGTGTCGGTGGCGCGGTCCAGGACCAGGCTGGTGCCGGTGAACCCGGTGTGCCCGGCCGCGCCCCGGCCGGCCAGCTCGCCCATGAAGGAGCGCTGGTCCACGGCGAAGCCCAGGCCGGGCGGGTCCAGCAGCGCGGCCACCGACGCCGGCGCCAGGATCCGAACCCCGCCGTACGCGCCGCCGTCCAGCAGCGTCCGGCACAGCACGGCGAGGTCCTGGGCGGTGGAGAACAGGCCCGCGTGCCCGGCGACGCCGCCCAGCGCCCAGGCGTTCTCGTCGTGCACCCGGCCGCGCAGCATCCCCCGGTCCGCCTTGGCCCACGGCCGCCGCTGGTCCTCGGTGGCGGCCACGCCCTGCGGCACCAGCGGGCCGTAGGCGGTGCCGGCCATGCCCAGCGGGCCGGTGATCCCCTCGCGCACCAGGGCGTCCAGGCGGCGGCCGGTGAGCCGCTCCAGGAGCAGCTGGAGGACGATGAGGTTCAGGTCGGAGTAGCGGTACCCGCCGTACGGGCCGCCGGTCGGGGCGGCCGCCTCGGCCCACAGCAGCGCCAGCTGCCGGTCCCGGTCGCGGTGCGCGTGGAACGGCAGCTCGGGGGCGAGGCCGGAGGTGTGCCGGAGCAGGTCGCGGACGGTGATGCCCGGGGCGACGGCGGGCAGGTGGGCGCCGACCGGGCCGTCCAGGGCGAGCCGGCCGCGCTCGGCCTGCTGGACCGCGACGAGCGCGGTGAACAGCTTGCTGACCGAGGCCAGGTCGAAGACGGTCCCGACCCGCACCGGCTCCCAGCGGTCGCGGGGCAGCTCCACGCCCCGGTCGCGCCCGGGGTCGTAGGCGCGGTAGCGGACCGCCCAGCCGGCCGCCGCCTCGGCGGCGACCACCGGGCCGCGGCCGGCCAGCACCACCGCGCCGGCGCACCACGGCGCCCGGCCCTCGGGCAGCGCCCGGACACCGCTGACCAGCCGGCCGATCCAGGCGGGGTCCAGGCCCGCCGCGGCCGGTGTGCCGGGCACGAGTCCCGTCGTGTTCAGAGTGACGTCCTCCCGCCGGCGGTGCGTTCCCCCTTACGCTGCCACGGCCGGCACAGTCCGAGGAAGCTCACCAGCGCCGCAACGCCGCACACCAGCTGGACGACGGCCATCGGCACCGCCGTCCGCTCGCCCGCGATGCCCACCAGTGGGGAGGCCACCGCACCGAGCAGGAAGGTGGAGGTGCCCAGCAGCGCGGAGGCGGAGCCGGCCGCGTGCGGGGTGCGCAGCAGCGCCAGGGTGTTGGTGCTCGGCATGACCAGGCCCATCGCGGACATCAGCACGAACAGCCCGGCGGCCACCGGCACCAGCCCGACCCGTCCGAAGGCCCCGGAGGACATCAGCAGCAGGGCGCCCGCGGCCAGCGCGATCAGCACCAGGCCGGTGCCCAGCACCTTGTCCAGGCCGACCCGGCCGACCAGCAGCTTGCCGTTGACCTGGCCGACCAGGACCAGGCCGACGGAGTTGACCCCGAAGAGCAGGCTGAAGGTCTGCGGGGAGGCGCCGTAGATCTCCTGGACGACGAACGGTGAGGCGGAGATGTAGGCGAACAGCGCGGCGAAGGCGAACGCGCCGACCAGGAGGTAGCCGGAGAAGACCCGGTCGGCGAGGAGGTCGCGCATGGTGCGCAGGGCCGGGCCGAGGCCGCCGGGCTGCCGGCGGGCGGGCGGCAGGGTCTCGTGCAGCCGCCGCCACACCAGGAGGGTGAGCAGCAGCCCGACCGCGGTCAGCACGACGAAGACCCCGCGCCAGTCGGTGATCCGCAGGATCTGGCCGCCGATCAGCGGCGCGACCACCGGCGCCACCCCGGAGATCAGCATCAGCGTGGCGAAGAACCGGGCCATCGCCACCCCGTCGTACAGGTCGCGGACCACCGCCCGCGCGATGACGATGCCGGCCGCGCCCGCCAGGCCCTGGAGCAGCCGGAAGGCGATGAGGAGTTCGGTGTTCGGGGCGACCGCGCACAGGGCGGTGGCCAGGACGTAGATCACCATGCCGGTGAGCAGCGGGCGGCGGCGGCCCCACTTGTCGCTCATCGGGCCCACCGCCAGCTGGCCCAGGGCCATCCCGGCCAGGCAGGTGGTGAGGGTGAGCTGCACGGTGGCGGCGGGGCTGTGCAGGGCGGCGGTGACCTGCGGCAGGGCCGGCAGGTACATGTCCATGGAGAGCGGCGGGACCGCGGTGAGGCCGCCGAGGACGAGGGTGACCAGGAGGCTGGTGCGGCGAGGCTTCGGGGCGGGGGTGGCGGCTGCGGCGGGGGCGGCCCGCCCGGATATGGCGGGCCGTCCCGGTTCGTCCCGGGTCTCCGCGGCGGCGCCGGACTCTGTCATGAGCGTCTCCATGGGTCGGTGATGGCAGCGTCCATGGTGGCATGCCCCGGTCACCGTCCGGCCCGTCCGGGCGCCGCCCGGCGGCCCGCCCGGTCCGCCAACTGCCGCCCGGCCCGGGGCCGCTGGCCGCCCCGCCCGGTGCGTGCCGGGTTCGCTCCCGTACGCCGTTACGCTGCCGCCATGGCACAGAACACAGAGCGGGCAGGGACGGCGGACGCGGCGCCGGTGGCACGGGCCGGGCAGGTGGGCGGGACGGCGACCGCGGACCGGCCGACGCTGCCGGCGCCCGCCGCGCGCGGCGGCCGGACCCCGCGGACCGCCCCGGCGCCCCAGGAGGCCCGGGAGGACGGCGCGGCGGGCCGGAAGGTGGCGTTGGTCACCGGCGCGGGATCCGGGATCGGACGGGCGGTCGCGCTGGCACTGGCCGCCGCCCACTGGACGGTGGTGCTGGCCGGCCGGCGCGCCGAGGCCCTGGAGGAGACCGCCCGCCAGGTCGGCTACGCGGGCATCGAGGGCCCCGCGGTGCTGCCGGTCCCCACCGACGTCACCCGCCCCGGCGAGGTGGACGCCCTCTTCGCCGCGGTCCGCGACCGCTTCGGCCGGCTGGACCTGCTCTTCAACAACGCCGGCACGTTCGGCCCGCCGGTCCCCGTCGAGGAGCTGTCCTACGAGGACTGGCGGACGGTGGTCGACACCAACCTCAACGGCGCCTTCCTGTGCGCGCAGGCCGCGTTCCGCACCATGAAGGAGCAGGACCCGCAGGGCGGCCGGATCATCAACAACGGCTCCATCTCCGCGCACGTGCCGCGGCCGCACTCCATCGCGTACACCGCCACCAAGCACGCGATGACCGGGCTGACCAAGTCGCTGTCGC
Source organism: Streptomyces rhizoryzae (assembly GCF_023155275.1). Classification (GTDB taxonomy): domain Bacteria; phylum Actinomycetota; class Actinomycetes; order Streptomycetales; family Streptomycetaceae; genus Streptomyces; species Streptomyces rhizoryzae. The sequence goes on along the minus strand of NZ_JALMUV010000009.1, from coordinate 58,319 downwards.
TGGACGGCCGTCCGTACCGGATCGCCTGCGGCCAGATCGACATCGGCAACGCCGCCACCGAGATGACCGGACGGATGCAGACCGGGGTCCTCCAGGCCAGCGGCCGGACCGAGGCGGAACCGGTGATGGACGCGGCGGACGTGGCCCGTACGGTCGTACACATGGCCGCGCTCCCGCTGGAGGCCAACGTCCAGTTCGCCACGGTGATGGCGACCGCCATGCCGTACATCGGCCGGGGCTGACGCTCCCCCGCCGCCCGGGAATAGCCGGGCGGCGGCCGGTGGTTCACCGGCCATGACACGTGAGACCACCGCCGGGGACGCCCGCACGTCCGAGATCCTCCGCTACACCGCGTTCTCCGCCGACCCCCACGGCGGCAATCCGGCCGGTGTGGTCCTGGACGCCCGCGGCCTGGACGACACCGCGCAGCTCGCCATCGCCGCCGAACTGGGCTACTCCGAGACCGCGTTCCTCACCGCGCCCCCCGAGGGGCTGGGCGAGCCCGGCCGGGCGTTCACCATCCGGTACTTCAGCCCGCTGGCCGAGGTCCCCTTCTGCGGGCACGCCACGATCGCCACCGCGGTCGCCCTCGCCGACCGCCTGGGCCCCGGCGACCTGGTGTTCGCCACCCAGGCGGGCCCGGTCCCGGTCACCGTCACCCGGCAGGACGGCGTCCTGCGGGCCACGCTGACCAGCGTCGAGCCGCGCGTCGAGGCGATCGGCCCGGCCGACCTCACCGAGGCGCTGGCCGCCCTGGACTGGCCGGCCGCCGACCTCGACCCGGCGCTGCCGCCCCGCATCGCCTACGCCGGCGCCCGCCACCTGGTTCTCGGCGCCGCCACCCGCGAGCGCCTGGCCGCACTCGACTACGACTTCGACCGCCTGGCCGCCCTGATGCGGCGGCTGGACCTGACGACCCTTCAGCTGGCGTGGCGGGAGGACGAGACGGTCTTCCACGTCCGGAACCCGTTCCCGGTCGGCGGGGTGGTGGAGGACCCGGCGACCGGCGCCGCGGCCGCCGCCTTCGGCGGGTACGTCCGCGCCCTCGGCCTGGTCACCGCCCCGGCCTCGCTCACCCTCCACCAGGGCCACGACCTGGGCCGGCCGGGCCTGCTGACGGTCGATCTGCGGTCCGGCGACCCGCGCTCGCACGTCAGCGGGACCGCCACCCGCATCCCGGCGGCCGGCGCCTGAGCCCGCGGGGCTCCGTACCGCGCACCGCGGGCGGGGCCCCGCCCCCCGTCAGCCGGCCGCCGGCACCGCGCACACCCGGTCCCCCGGCGCGCACGGCGCCACGCTCCCGCCCCGTGCCGCGTCACCGGCCGGCCGGACGGTCACCACCCCGCCCTCCCGCGGCCCCGCGCCGAAGGTGTCGTCCCGCCACCCCAGCAGCGCCGACGCCACCACCGCGATCAGCACCATCACCAGGAACAGCAGCAACGGCCGGACGCGCACGGCGAATCGGCGCACCCGCCCGGGCGCCCGCCCGCCCCCGCGGTACGCCTCGCGCCCTCCGGCGCCCGCCGCCCCCGGACCGCGGCGCCGCCCCAGCGCCCGCGCGATCCGTCTCTTCCAATACACCAGCCGGTAGTAGTGCTTCAGCACCTCGGCGCCCCCTTGTGCGACTGCCCGGGAAACCACGAGCGTACTGCCCCCGGCGCACCGGCCCGGTGGCCAGCCCGCGCCGCGCTCGCAGGAGCGGCCCCGCCCCACCCCCCGAGCAGGCGGGGGCGGAACGGGGCCGCGGCGCCCGCACGCGACGGGACGCCGGCCGACCCTCGTCAGCGGGCGCCGGCCGACGCGGCGGGCGTCAGAGCAGGCCCTTGACCGGCAACTGCCCCGTCGGCAGGCCCTTCGCGGGCAGCAGGCCGGCACCCTTCCCGGCCGCGGCACCCGTGGCCAGGCCCTTCGCGGGCAGCGCCTCCGTCGACAGCCCGTTGGCGGGCAGGGCCGTGGTCAGGCCCTTGACGGGCAGCTCACCGGCCCGCCCCTTGACCGGCGGCGTACCCGCGGGCAGGCCACCGAGCAGCGCCCCGCCCCCGTTCGCCGCCGCCGCGGTCCCGCCGACCAGTTCCCCGGCCGAACCGGCCGCCGCGCCCGCCGCCCCGGCCGCCGGCGGCGTCACCTTCTCCGCGGCCCCGCCGAGCCCCCTGGCCGCCGCGGGCACCACCTCTCCGGCGGCCTTGCCCTCGACACCGCCCGCGGTCCGGGTCGCCTGCTGCGCGACCCCCTCCACCGCGCTCCCCAGGCTGCTGCCCGGGTCCACGTCGGTCAGCCCGGCCGGGGCGGGGGTCTTCGGTCCGTCGGCGGCGTGGGCCCCGGCCGCCGGCCCCAGGGCCATCGCGGCCGCCGCCATGCCCACTGCCGTCAGAACTCGTCGCATCAAGGCTCCTCGATGAATGGCGATGTGCTTGTGTGATGAGAACGATGAGCTGCGCAACGGGACACGCCCGGCCCCCACCGGCCGGACGTGCGAAGGGGCACGGGGGCGGCCGTGGCGGCCACGACGCCGGACGGAAGCAGCGACGTACCGACCCCGGACGCCCCCCGTTCGAACGGCGACCACACCGCGAAACAGCCCCCACCGCCCCCGCCCAGCCCCCCAACTGCTCGCCGTCCAGCCGTCCAGCCGTCCAGCCGTCCGGCGGGTGCAAGGCCCCCGATAAGCTGGCCGACGACCCCGACTTCCGGCGGCGGTTCCGCCGGGAGATCGCCGCGGCCCAGCGGGTACGCGGCGCGGACACCGCCGAGCTGATCGACGCCGCCGATGCGCACCGCGCCTACGAACGGGCCAAGGCCGCCCGGCGGCGCGCCGCCGAACAGCGGGCCTGAGGGGAGAGGGACCGTGCCCGGCGGCCTCCCTCCGTACCCAAGGGAGGCCGCCGGGGCCGGCAGTGGGGGTCAGGGGCGCCACTGCCGGACTGCGCGGCGGCTCGGGTGAAGGAGGGCCGCCGCCCGTGGGCGGCGGCATAGCGGGGAAGCCCGTCCGCCCACGCCTCCGAACCTAGAAAAACCCGAGGCGCTCCGCCAGCACTGAACGGCCCCACCCGGCGAGCCCAAGGTCCCGCCGACGAGGGGCCACACGGCAACAATTCCCAAGGCCGGCCCGCGCGCGACGAGCCCCCGGCCCTCCCTGGGCCACGTTCACCCGAGCGGTTCTGACCTGCGGACATGCGGGCCTCCGCAGGTTGCCGGAGGTGACCGCCGCCCTCCACCACCTCGTGAAGGGACGCAGGGGCCGCATGGGGGATCGACTCCTCCAGGACGCGCGAGGGGGACGCTGCTGGAACGGCGGCAACCACTCCGACTCCACGTGCTGCGAGGGCGATGACGAGTGCGGTGACCGTTCTGCGAAGGCGCATGCCCGGTCAACGAGGAGCGGGCCGTGGAGGCGGCGCGTGTGCGCCCGTCCGGCCCACCAGGCACGGCGCCGACCTGTCCCGGCCGCTCAGAAGCCCGCAAGGGTGTCCGGCGGCGCGTTCGTCGGCCTTGCGGGGTTCATGCGCTCCGCCCTGCGGCGCTCGTTGCCGGGTGGGTCATCCGGTCGTTGGCGGACGCCGTTACCGGATCCGCTTCGCGCGCCGGGCCGCGGCGGTGATGGCGTCGCCGAAGGCGGACGTTTCGGTGACGCCGTCGAGGGTGACGGGCGGCAGTTCCGGCCGCCCCTGGCGGCCGCTTCCGCCGTGGTGCCAGGGATACGCACGGTGCGGGCGGGGTCGGGCGTGGTCCGGGGGTGGTTCAGCGAACCCAGGTGCCGGTGAGGTTCTGGACGGCCGAGCCGTCGAGGTCGGCGAGGGTGGTGGCGACGAAGTCGCGGGCCCACGCGGAGGTCTGGAGACGGAAGGGCGGGCGGTCGGCGGTCAGCGCGTCGATGATCGGTGCGGCGGCCTCGGCCGGGGTCTGGGCGTTGCCGAAGGACCGCCGGGTGCGGTCGAGGTACGCCTTCAGGGCCGGGGCGTAGGGCCCTGCCGCGCCGAGCAGCGCACCGGCGTCGTGGCCGAGGTTGGCGACGAACTCGCTGGCCACCGCGCCCGGCTCGACCACGGTGACGTCGACGCCGACGGTGGCGGCGACGGGAGCGAGGGACTCCATGAAGCCCTCGACGGCGAACTTGGCAGCGCAGTACGCCTCGTTGAAGGGCTGGCCGACGATGCCGCCGACGCTGGTGACGGTGATCACGCGCCCCTGGGAGGCGCGCAGGTGCGGCAGCGCGGTGCGGGTGGTGGCGACCACGCCGAAGAAGTTGACCTCCATGGCGGCGCGGACGTCGTCGAGGGTGCTCTGTTCGATGGTGCCGACCTGGGCGGCGCCGGCGTTGTTGACCAGCGCGTCGAGGCGGCCGTGCTCGGCGACGACCTCGTCCAGGCAGGCGGCGATGGTCTCGTGGGCGACGACGTCCAGGCGCTTGACCTGGACGCGGTCGGCCACACCCGCCTCGGCTGCGGCCGTGAGCAGCGCCTCGGCCTTGGCGGTGTTGCGCATGGTGGCGATGGTGGTCCAGCCGGCCCGGGCGGCGCCGACGGCGGCGGCCAGGCCGATACCGGAGGACGTGCCGGTGATCAGAACCGTCTTCGGGGAGGTCATCAGGCTCTCCTTGCCTGTCGAAGGGAAGTGGCGTCGCGCGCCGGTGGGAAGGCGCGCCGACCGTAACCGGGGAGTTCCCCGGTTACCTCGGAACGCTAACCGGAGAACTCCCCGGTTGTCCAGTTAGACTGGCCTCCCCGACGAAGGGAGCAGCCTTGTCCAGCCAGCCGGGCCCGCTGCGGGCCGATGCCCGCCGCAACCGGGAGCGCATCCTCGAAGCGGCCGTACGCGCCTTCGCCGAGAAGGGCGCCGACGTGCCGATCGACACCATCGCCAAAGCCGCGGGGGTCGGCTCGGCCACGCTCTACCGCCACTTCCCCACGCGCGAGGCGCTGGTCGAAGCGGCCTACCGCAACGAGCTGGCCCGGGTCTGCGACAGCGCCGCGACGCTGCTGGCCGAGAACCCGCCGGACCGGGCGATGCGCCTGTGGATGGACGGCTTCATCGACTACCTGGCCGCCAAGCAGGGCATGGCGGACGCCCTGCGGGCCGCGGTCGCCTCCGGCGCCGACCCCTTCGCCCAGAGCCTGGACAAGCTCACCGCCGCGCTCGGCACCCTGCTCCACGCCGGCGCCGACGCCGGCCTCCTGCGCGCGGACGTCCACCCCCTGGACGTCGGCTTCAGCCTCGCCGGCGTCTCGCTGATCACCAGCGCTCCCGAGCAGCGCGAACGGGCCGGCCGCCTCCTCGACCTCCTCCTCGACGGCCTCCGCTACGGCGCGGACGGGCCGGCGTCGAGCGCGTGACGCGTCGGCCCCCACGTTCCCAGCCCGGTGGACGAGGGCGCCCGGCCGCCACCGGCCGGCCGCGGCTGCTCCCGGACGCGAGGTTCACCCCCGTGGAACCGCACCGGCGCGAACGGGAGCGAAGAGTGGCCGGCGAGCGGGCCGGCGCGCGGCGAGCAGGATGCGGGCACGGGGGGGGGACCGCCCGGGTCACAGGGCGCCGCCCCTTGAGGCAAAGCCGCAGGTCAGAGGCGGGAAAAGGGAGGGGAGCGGACGAGTCGGCCTGTACGCCGGGTTCTGTCCCGCTGGCGAGTCGATCAAGCTCTGACCTGCTAGTTAGCACGCTCACGGGGCCTCCGTCGCGCCCCCAGGGACTTCTCAGGGACTTTCAGCCAAGATCCGCGAACCACGCTTCGATGGCGGCGAGGCCGCGCGCTCCGGCCTCCGGCATGAAGTGCGTGTAGGTCCGGAGGGTGAAGGCCGGATCGGAGTGACCGAGCCACTTCGCCAGCGACACGATCGACTCGCCAGCTTCGAGCATCACCGAAGCATAAGTGTGACGCAGGACGTGGAAGCCGTGCTCCCGGCTCGGCTCCCACACGCGCGTGGCCTTCTCGCTCTTCTCCTGCTTCGGGAGATACCACGTGTGACCGCAGATGTCTCCCACGATCCCCGCGACACCGACCGCTGGTGCTCCATCTCCCGTAACGACATGAGCGTTCAGGCGCTGCAGCCGACACCGAACCAGGTGGAGTGGGCCGTGGATATGGCCGTGCGCGGGGAGTTGCGCGGCAAGTGGATCCGTCAGGGCGACTACCGCGCGCAGACCGGGTTGGGCTCGATCGACCCGCAGGGCCTGTTCCCCCTCCCGAAGCTGAATGGCGGCGGCCGGATCCCCGCCAACGTCCTGCTGGGCATCCTGGCCCAGGAGTCCAACCTATGGCAGGCCGAATCCGGCGCGGTCCCCGGCGAGATGGGAAACCCGCTTGCCGCCGTGGATGGCTACTACGGCCACAGCGCCAAGGACCCTCTCCTCGGGTACTGGCGCATCAACTGGGCAAAATCCGACTGCGGTTACGGAGTCGGTCAGGTAACCGACGGCATGCGCTTGAAGGGCCACGAGAAAGACCACGAGACGAGCCTCGATCCGAACCTTCAGAAGGCCATCGCCGTCGACTACGCCACCAACATCGCCGCCGCCATGAAGATCCTCGCCGACAAGTGGAACGAGGTGCACACTGACGGTCAGAAGATCACGGTCAACAACGACGACTCGGCCCGCGTGGAGAACTGGTTCACCGCTGCCTGGAACTACAACCTCGGCTTCAACCCTACGTCGGATGCTCCGAAGAACGGCGGCCACTGGGGGCTGGGTTGGTACAACAACCCAGCGAACCCCATGTACAAGAAGGGTGCCTGGGACCACCCGTTCATGAACGTCGATCTCGACAAGAACAACATTCGGGACGCGGCGCACCCGCAGGATTGGCCGTATGAGGAGAAGGTGATCGGTTGGGCCGCCTGGTCCATCGACACCGGCTTCTCCTACGACACAGACGGCCGTCAGGGCCGGAAGGGCGAGGACGGGTTCTCCACCGCAGGATTCCAACCCGCCTGGTGGCTCAACAAATTGGACCGCATCCATGTCAGCCCGCCACTGGACACCTTCTGCAACACGAAGAACGGCTGCGACCCGGCCAACCCGGCCGACTGCCCGGACGAGGCATGCTACCGACAGTTCTGGTGGAACCAGGAGAACGCGACATGGAAGCCCGACTGCGACGATTCATGTGGGCGCGAAAAGATCAAGTACGCCACCTTGCGCTCCGAGCCAGGACGCGGATACCGGCTTGAGCATGGTGAGCCGGTGTGCGGTACCGCCCCGGAGGGCTCCGATGTCGTCGCCTCCATCCCCAACGACACCGAAACATGGTCGAAGTGCGGAAGGGCCGCATCGACCGGCACGTTCCAGTTCACCTTCCATCCTGACTGGGACAAGCAGTACGAGGCGAAGGCCGATCTGCATTCGATCGGCGGCGGCCACGGCGCCCACTTCTGGTACACCCACACCCGTAACGAGGACCACCTCGGCGGAGACGGCAACCGGATGACGATCGAAGGTGAGTGGACGGCAGGCAAGACATACGACCTCGCCGCCGTCTACGCGTACATCCCTGACACCGGCGCGCAAACCAGGCACGCCAAGTACGTCATCAGCGGGGCCACCGGTGGCCCGTACGAGCGGTTGGTCAGTCAGGACGCAAACAACGGTAAGTGGGTGTCGCTAGGCGCCTACAAGTTCACATCCACGCCGAAGGTGACGTTATCGAACTACACGAAGACGGGCACCGCCGACCGTGACGTTGCCTGGAACTCCGTGGCGTTCAAGCCGATCAAGGGCCGGTTCGTCCAGCGGTCTCTCACCGCCGCCGCGGTCTTCGACCCGAACCAGGAACTGAACTCAAACTGGCCGATATCGACGGAAATCGACTCGCCCGTACGATCGATGAAGTCTCTTTACGACTGGGGCATGGGCCTCGCAGACCAAGGCCCACTGTGGAACAACCCCGAGGCCGATGCCCACGGCCTGTCCTACGAGGCGCGCTGCCCAACCACGAAGGCGGTCGGTGAGTGCACAGGACAGAAGACGTGGGATGCAGCCGACCAGTGGGCAAAAGACATCAAGGCAGGTGGATGGAAACCGCGTGGCGACGGATCAGCCCCCACGATGTCGATCCCGGTGTGGATGAGCATGTCCAACCAGCGCCCCGACCTGTCCAAGCCCGCTTCCGAGGCGTACAAGGACCCAAACAGCTACAAGATCAAGTCAGATGTCAGTGTGACGTTCGTGGTCGGCGAGGACGGGAAGATCGTTGAGGGCAGCGTGGGATCCAACTACCGCTCCCGCGTCGGCAACGCCCACCTCCCCTACTTCGTCACGAAGATCATGAAGACGATCGAGGCGGACTACGGCATCGCCGCACCGGATATCGACTACACCACGCAGGACGCGCTGGAGTACGGCAACGTCCACACCGCCCATCCCTACGAGGACGGCGACACACCAGGGCAGGCGTACTTCCCGCACTTCCGTGCCGCACGCCTCGACGATGCCAAGCAGTGCGTGGACTTCCGCGCCGTCGGCGGTGGCGTCCACGGCTATCGCGATATGATCGGCCACAAGTCGATCGACGACAACGTCAAGGCGTGGGTGGACCAGGTCAACGCAAACCTGGAGACGAACCACGCCGTGAAGCGATTCGCCGGCGACGTGTACTCGATGTTCTTCAAGAACAGCGGGCCGTCCTGGACCAACAACATGGGCGGTTCCGTCATCGGCAACGCACCACCGATCTGGCAGGACATCGCCGCCGCCTTCTGCGCCGACGGATCCGTGAAGCCGACGCACCTGGAAGAGAACAGAGACGCGAGTCCGTCCAACGGCATCGTTTTCCAGTCCTACATGCCCGATCTCTACCTGTACGTCGACGACCACATGGCCGACAATCTCGGCCGCCCTTCGAACCACCGGATCAGCGGCGGGGACTGGAAGAACTTCTCCAACTTCCCGCTCACCGCGCCGAACGGCAACGCCTACAGCATCTGCGACGCGTACCACCGTGGCAGCGGCGGTAACCCGTGGGGGGTGGATGCCCCGGTTCCGTTCATCGGCGACGGGCCCGGGAACCGGCCGGACAAAGTGCTGCACTGCGACCAGCCAGCAAACGAGTTCACGGACAACCTCACATAGTAATCGGAGTCGCGCCCGGTGATTTAATGGAACAAAGAAGGGGAGGGGCCAGCACTGACTGGCTCCTCCCCTCTTCGAACGTCAAGGGAGAACTCCTCATGGGCTACCTGTACATCGTCGTCTTCGCAGGGTTCCTCTACCTGGCGCCCGCGATCCTCTTATGCATGAAAGTGGCCAAGAAGACCACGGCGAAGATGGGCTGGGCCATGGCCTTCGGACTCATCGGTCTCCCCATCATCTTGCTGGCCATCGGCGGGGTGATCGACGCTCAAGGGGCCGTTACGTGAGCGTCATCGCGGCAGGCATAGCCGCGTTGTTCATTGCCACCGTATTCGCCTGGCCGTTAGTACTCCAGCCGTAGATCGTGATCTTGTGGGCGGGGCTGGGATCAGGCGGCCGGATCCATATCAGATCGCGTGAGGTGGTCGCCCGCTGGCACGCTGCTCCCATGGATCAAGCAGAAGTACTGCTCATCGGAGGAAGAGCTGGTGTCGGCAAGACGACAGTGGGGTGGGAGGTTTCGGCGCTGCTGCGTTCCGAGGCGGTCGCTCACGCGATCATCGATGGTGACTTCATGGGGCAGGTGCATCCGGCACCAGAGGGAGACCCTCACCGCGCGGAGATCACCGAGAGCAATCTGACTGCCGTGTGGGCGAACTTCGCCCAGCGCGGTTACCGACGCCTGATCTATACGAACACCATGAGTGTGCTGCCGGAGGCGACGGGCATGTTTGAGCGTGCCATGGGGGCCGGAGTGAGGATCATACGAGTCCTGCTCACCGCCTCCGATGCCACCGCTCGCGAGCGGCTGGTGGGACGAGAACTCGGCTCAGAGCTGAAGCAGGAGCTGGAAGGAAGTATCCGCAAGGCACGGCTCCTGGACCAGCGGGCCCCCGCAGAGACCATGCGAGTGGCGACGGACGGGCGGCTCGTCGTTGACATCGCGCGGCAGGTGGTGGCCGCCACCGGTTGGGCCGGGCCTCACTTCGCCCGCAGATCGTGATCGTGTTAATGGGCTGGTCCGGGAACCGGCACGGCCACCGGTGATCATCAGTGTGTGAAGACAGAAGATCAGTCGGTGGCCGCAGGTCACAGCATAGATCCTGCCCGTTGGCAGGACATGTTCGAGTCCCTGATGGGCCGCATCGCGCCGCGGTTTGCGCGGGTGGAACCGCGGCGCCGGGCAAGAGAGTTCGTCCTTGGCCTGTTGTCGGACCTGCCGCGCAAGAACTGCTGGACGCTCGCCGAGCACGCCGGGAACGCGACCCCGGACGGCTTGCAGCATCTGCTGTCCAGGGCCAGGTGGGACGCCGATGCGGTCCGCGACGACCTCCGCGACTTCGTCATCGAACATCTGCAGGACGACAAGGCGGTGTTGGTCGTCGATGAGACCGGCGATCTCAAGAAGGGCACCGCCACGGTCGGGGTCCAGCGCCAGTACACCGGCACCGCCGGACGCATCGAGAACAGCCAGGTCGCCGTCTACCTCACCTACTCCACTCCCCGCGGCCACGCGGCGATCGACCGGGAACTGTATGTCCCGCGATCCTGGACACAGGACACGGCCCGCTGCCAGGCCGCCGGGATACCCGAGACCGTGCACTTCGCCATGAAACCCGCACTCGCCGCCCGCATGATCGGCCGTGCCCTGGACGCCGGCGTCCTCGTGTCCTGGGTGGCCGGCGACGAGGTCTACGGGACCAACCCGCATCTGCGGGCCGCGCTGGAGCACCGGCAGCTCGGCTAGGTCCTTGCCGTCGCCTGCGACCACCAGATCACCACCCGCGCAGGCAAAATCCGCGCCGACACCCTGGTCAAGAGGCTCCCGAAACGGGCCTGGCAGAAGCTTTCCGCCGGGGCCGGAGCCAAGGGACATCGCTACTACGACTGGGCCCTGGCATCTGCTCGTCCGCCGCAACCGCAGCACCGGCGAACTCGCCTTCTACCGCTGCTACTCGGCAACCCGGGTGCCGCTGTCCACCCTCGTGAAGGTGGCCGGACGCAGATGGACCGTCGAAGAGACCTTCCAGGCCGGAAAGGGCCTCGCCGGACTCGACGAGCACCAGGTCCGCCGCTGGACCTCCTGGCACCGCTGGGTCACCCTCGCCATGCTCGCCCACGCCTTCCTCGCCACGGCCACCGCTCACGAACGCACTCACGCACCCGCCGCCGACGACCTGATCCCACTGACATGCAACGAGATCCAGCACCTGTTCACCACACTCGTCACCCAGCCCACCCACACACCCACACAGCCGCACACCGGCTCCGCTGGTCCGACTGGCGACGCCGCCACCAGGCCCGATCCCGCACCTGCCACTACCAGCGCCAGACGGCCTACCAGCCATAAAGATCACGATCTACGGCGGAGTACTAGGCGGCTCGCCTCTGGGATTTTTCAGGGACTTTCAGCTCTGTCCGAGGGATTTTCGAGAGACTTTCGGCCGCCCAAGGTAGCAAGCCCCTGCAAGACCGGAAAGGGCCTCCGATGCAGGTCAGAGGATCTTTCCGGGGTGAAATCCCAGGTGGGGCGGACGAGTCGGCCTGTACGCCGGGTTCTGTCTCCGGGCGACCTTGCGGTCGGCCGGGAGGCGGCCATCCATCTAGGGCTGCCGTTGCCGGCAGCCTCGTGCGGTCTACCCGCGGACTCGGGCGGGCAGCCCTCGGTCGTCCGCGCAGGGCCATCAGCCGACGGCCCCTCTTGACCTTGCTCCGGGTGGGGTTTACCTAGCTGCCCAGGTCACCCTGGGCACTGGTGGTCTCTTACACCACCGTTTCACCCTTACCTGGCCTTGCGGCCCGGCGGTTTGCTTTCTGTGGCACTGTCCCGCGGGTCACCCCGGGTGGGCGTTACCCACCACCCTGCCCTGTGGAGCCCGGACGTTCCTCGGGGGGATCGATGATCCCCACGCGGCCGCCCGGCCGGCTCGTCCGCCGTGCCGACCATGTTACCTGGCCGCCGCGGGCGGCTTGACCTTGCCGTTGCGTCAACGTTTCTACTGGCCGCATGCGGATCGGGGAACTCGCCGGGCTGGCCGGCGTCAGCACGCGGACCATTCGGCACTACCACCACCTGGGGCTGCTCCCGGAACCGGAGCGGCGGGCCAACGGCTACCGGGAGTACGGGCTGCGCGACGCGGTGGCGCTGGCGCGGGTGCGGCGGCTGACGGAGCTGGGGCTCGGGCTGGAGGAGGTCCGGGACGTGCTGGCCGACGACGCCGGGCGGGAGCTGCGGGAGGTGCTGACCGAGCTGGACGCGGATCTGGCCCGCCAGGAGGACGCCCTGCGGGCCCGGCGGGCGCGGCTGGCGGAGCTGCTGCGGCGTACCGGGGAGCCCGGCGGGCTGCCCGAGGAGGGGCCGGTGTCGGAGCAACTGGCGGAGCTGTTCGCCGAGATGGCGCGGACCTCGGCGGAGCTGCCGGGCCCGGAGCCGGCGATGGCGGCGCGGGAGCGGGAGATGCTGGCGCTGCTGGAGGCGTCCGGGAACGGCCAGGTGCAGGGGGCGATGGCGGCGGCGCTGCGGGAGACCTTCGCCCAGCCGGGTTCGATGGCGCGGGCGTACGCGGCGTACGGGCAGCTGGACGCGCTGGCGTCGGCGGCGGTGGACGATCCGCGGGTCGAGGAGGTGGCGCGGGCGATGGCGGCGTGCGTGCCCGAGGAGGTCGTGGCGGCGATCGCCGCCGGGGTCAGGGCCGCGGAGGGCCCCGCCCAGGGGGCGGAGGTCTGGGCGGACCTGCTGCTGATGGAGCTGGCGCCGGCCCAGGCGGCGGCCCTCCGGCTGGCCATGCGGTTGATCGCGGAGGGGGCGCGGTGAGCGGAGGCGGGGGCGCGGTGAGCGGAGGAGGGGGAAGGGTGCGCACGGTGCGGGGAGGAGAGGGTTCGGTGGGCAGGCGCGGGGTGGGGGAGCGAGTGCGGCGGCTGGCCGCGCACGAGGGGCGGTGGCAGGCGAGCCTGGTGTGGTGGGTGGCGCGGCGCCGGGTGGGTGTGCCGGCGGGGGCCCGGGAGCTGGGATACGCCCGGGCGCAGGCGGCCGTGATGTACGGGCTGGCGTTCGTCTTCGTGGTGGAGACGGTCGGTGTGAGCGTGCTGCTCCGGAACGCGCCGGTCGCGCACGCGGTGATGCTGGCGGTGGACGTCTACACGGTGCTGATGGTGCTGGGGGCCCAGGCGGCCGCGGTGACCCGGCCGCACGTCCTGACGGCGGAGTGGCTGCTGCTGCGCGCCGGTGCGGGGGCGGAGCTGCGGATTCCGTTGGAGCGGATCGGCTCGGTGCGGTACGACCTGCGGTCGGGGCCGGAGACGCGGGGCGGCGGCGGGAACGGCGGTGTGCTCCAGCTGGCGGTGGCGGGGCAGACGACGGTCACCGTGGAACTGACCGAGCCGGTCGTGGCGGTGCGCCTGCTCGGCCGCCGCGAGACGGTGCGGACGGTCCGGTTCCACGCGGATGACGCCCGGGACGCCGTACGGGCCGTACGGGAGGCCGTGGCGGCCGGGCGGGAAGCGGTCGCGGTCGGGCGGGAAGCGGTCGCGGCCGGGCGGGAGACGGCGGCTGAGGCGACCACGACGGTGACGGCCACGGGGACGGCGACCTGACGCTCGGGCGGCTCACACCATCGCGAAGCGGACCTGGCCCCGGTCCGGGTCGGCTGCGGTGAGGCGGATGTGGAGGTGGTGGCCGAGGGGAAGGGGCGGGGTTTCGGGGGCGGTGGTGAGGGGGGCCGTCACCGGGGGTTCGGTGAGGTGGACGGTGGTGCGGGTGGGGTCGTCGGGGTGGTGGTCGATGACCAGGGCCTCGAAGGTCTCGCCGACGCGGTCCCGCAGCAGGGCCGCTTCGACGAGGTCGAGGCAGGCGCGTTCGACCTCGTGGGCGCGCCGGGCGCCGGCCGCCATGTCCTGCGGGAGGGCGGGCAGGGCGGCGCGCACCCAGCCCGGCGGGGTGCGGCCGGCCGACGCGGCCAGGCAGAGTTCGGCGGTGTAGCGGTCCACGAGCCGGCGCAGCGGCGCGGTGGCGTGCGCGTACGGGGCGGCCACCGCGGCGTGCACGGCGGCGGAGGCGGGCGGCGCGGTGCCGTCGAAGACGGTGTAGCCGGCGCCGCTGAGCAGGGTGGTGCACTCCTGGAGGAACGCCGCGTGCCCGGGCCGGCGCGGGTCCAGGCCGCGGATCAGGGCCGCGTACGAGGTGTGGTGGGGCCAGTCGACGCCGAGGGCCTCGGCGGTGCGGCGGAGCCGGGCGACCGAGCCGGCCGGCGGGTGCGGGTCCGCCGTGCCCGAGGGGGGCCGGGAACCCGGGGGCGGCAGGGTCCGCAGGATGCCGGTGCCGGCGGCGAGCATGAGCCGGGCCGCGGCCATGCCGGTGAGCAGGGAGAGCTGGGTGTGCCAGGCGGCGGCCGGGAGCGGGGTGCGGTAGGTGAGCGTGTAGCGGCCGCCGCGTTCGGTGATCACCTGCTCGGGGACGGTGAGCGAGACCGCGCCGCGGGCGGTCTCCAGCTCCTCGCGGCGCAGCCCGATCTCCTGGAGCAGGGCGAGCGGCTCCTCGGCGGTGCCGTCGTCCAGGACCCGCTGGACGCCCGGGTGGTCCAGGCGGGCGCGGGAGCGGACCAGGGCGCGGCGGACGGTGGTGGCGGTCAGCGCGCCGTCCGCGTCGAGGTCGAGCTGCCACAGGACGGCCGGGCGGTCGCGGTCGGGCAGCAGGGCGGCGGCGCCCTCGCCGAGTACCGGCGGGTGGAGCGGGATCCGCTCGTCGGGGAAGCACAAGGTGGTCACCCGGTGGTGCGCCTCGGCGTCCAGGGCGCCGCCGGGGGTGATGAACGAGGCGATGTCGGCGGTGGCGTAGTGGACGCGGTAGCCGCCGCGGGGGCGGCGGGCGAGGAACATCGCCCGGTCCAGGTCGGCGGTGCCGGGCGCGGCGAGGGTGAAGAGCGGCAGGTCGGTGGCGTCGTCCAGGGCGTGCTCGGTGTGCACCTCGCCGTCACCGGCCGGGATGCGCGGGGCGCGGGCGGCGCTCTCCGCCTCGGCCTGGGCGGTGGGCGGGAAGTGGTCCGGGATCTCCAGCCGCCCGCGCAGATCGTGCAGGGCGGCCCGCAGGGGGGCCTCCGCTGCGTCGGTCACGCGCATGTGGCGACGGGGCATGGCATCGAGCGTAGGTCCGGGACGCGCTCCCGGCGCGGCGTACGGGGGAGCCGGGCGGGGACCGGGGCCGGGCCGGCAGCCCGGCAGGGGGAGGCAGGGCCGGGCGGGGGCCGCCCAGGCCGGTGGGGCTCTTAAGCTTTCGGCGGGGCCGCACCCCTTGCCGTACCGCCGTGAAGGAGAAACACCGTGCTCGTGCTGTTGCCGCCGTCCGAGGGGAAGGCCGCGGGAGGGAGCGGGAAGCCGCTGGATCTGGAGTCGCTGTCGCTGCCGGGGCTGACCGCGGCGCGGGCCGAGGTCCTCGCCGAGCTGGTCGCGCTGTGCGCGGGCGATCCGGACAAGGCCCGCGAGGTGCTGGGCATCGGTGCGGGCCTGAAGGGCGAGGTGGCCAAGAACGCGGGCCTGCGCACCGCGGGCACCCGCCCGGCCGGGGAGATCTACACCGGGGTGCTCTACGACGCCCTCGGCCTGGCGACCCTGGACGCGGCGGCGCGGGAGCGGGCCGAGCGTTCGCTGCTGGTCTTCTCGGGGCTGTGGGGCGCCGTGCGGATCGGCGACCGGATCCCCTCGTACCGCTGCTCGATGGGGGTGAAGCTGCCGGGGCTGGGCGCGCTGGGCGCGTACTGGCGGGGGCCGATGGCAACGGCGCTGCCGGCGGCGGCCGGCGAGGGCCTGGTGCTGGATCTGCGGTCGGCGGCGTACGCCACGGCGTGGAAGCCGAAGGGCGAGGTGGCCGGGCGGACCGCGACGGTCCGGGTGCTCCAGTCGAAGACGGTGGACGGGGTGGAGAAGCGGTCGGTGGTCAGCCACTTCAACAAGGCGACCAAGGGGCGGCTGGTCCGGGACCTGCTGACCGCGGGCCTCGCACCGGCGGACCCCGCGGAGCTGGTGGAGGCGCTGCGCGGACTCGGGTACGTGGTCGAGGCGCAGGCTCCGGCGAAGGGCGGCAAGCCCTGGGCGCTGGATGTGATCGTCACGGAGTTGTGAGGGCGTGACGGAGTGGTGGGGACGGTCGGAGGCGCGGTGCGGGGGCAGGTGCGCGGGCGGGGGTGAGGAGCGGCAGCAGCGGACGGTTGCAGCATATGCAACGGCCGTTGCGGGGGCTGACTGCGTCGGCTCAGTATGGGCGGCGTGACTGACGCTGCCCCCTCTCGTGCCTCCTCCCCGGCCGCCCCCGCCTCGGTGCTCGGCCTCGCCCCGGTCATCCCGGTCGTGGTCCTCCAGGACGCCGCCGACGCGGTCCCGCTCGCCCGGGCGCTGGTCGCCGGCGGGCTCCCGGTGATCGAGGTGACCCTGCGCACGCCCGCCGCGCTGGACGCGATCCGGGCCATCGCCGCCGAGGTGCCGGAGGCGCTGGTCGGCGCCGGGACCCTGCGGACCGCCGGGCAGGTCGCGGCGGCGCGGGCCGCCGGGGCGCGGTTCCTGGTGAGCCCCGGCTGGTCGCCACGGCTGCTGGACGCGCTGCGGGAGGCGGGGCTGCCGTTCCTGCCGGGCGTCTCCACGGTCTCCGAGGTGGTGACGCTGCTGGACGAGGGCGTGACCGAGCTGAAGTTCTTCCCGGCGGAGGCGGCCGGCGGTACCGCCTACCTGAAGTCGATGGCCGGGCCGCTGCCGCAGGCCCGCTTCTGCCCGACCGGCGGGATCGGCCCGGACACGGCCCCCGCCTATCTGGCGCTGCCCAACGTCGGCTGCGTCGGCGGCACCTGGATGCTCCCCGACGACGCGCTGGCCGCCAGGGACTGGGCGCGGATCGGCCGACTCGCGCGCGGGGCGGCGGCGTTGGGCCACTGACGCCCGGCGGGACGCACACGACGGTCACCGGGCGCGGGGGCCTGGACGCGGACGACAGGCGCGGACGCGCACGGCGGTCACCGCCTCCCACGAGGGCGCAGACCCGCCCCACCCGACACCCCTCCCCCACGCCCCACGCCCCACGCGCAACGCCCCGCCCCGCCCCGGCACACCGTTTCCGGTGTGCCGGGGCGGGGCGTTGCGCGGAGCGCCGGGGCGGACGCCCTAGCGCAGGTGCGAGGTGTCGTTCAGGAGCCGGAGGGAGGCGTTGCCGTCGGCGTAGTACGCCACGGCCGACAGTGACGCCGCCGCCAGCTCCATCCGGAACAGCGACTCCGGCGGTGCGCCGAGCGCCAGGCGGACCAGGGTCTTGATCGGCGTGACGTGGGTGACCAGGAGGACGGTGCGGCCGGCGTAACGGGCGATCAGCTTGTCGCGGGCCACCGCCACCCGGCGGGCGACCGCGGCGAAGGACTCGCCGCCCCCGGTGGGCGCCGCCTTGGCGGAGCGGAGCCAGGCGTCCAGGTCGTCGGGGAAGCGCTCGCGCACCTCCGCGAAGGTCAGGCCCTCCCAGGCGCCGAAGTCGGTCTCGCGCAGCCCCTCCTCGACGCGGACGTCGAGGCCGAGCCGGTCGGCGATCACCCCGGCGGTCTCCCGGCAGCGCAGCAGCGGGGAGCTGACCACGGCCTGGACGGTGCCGCGGGCGGCGAGCGCGGCGGCGGTCGCCTCGGCCTGGCGGCGGCCGGTCGGGGAGAGTGCGGGGTCGGTGCCGCCGCTGCCGGAGAACCGCTTCTCCGGGGTGAGCGCGGTCTCGCCGTGCCGGAGCAGGACGAACGTCGCCGGGACGCCGAGGTCGGGCGCGCCCCAGCCGACCGGGGGCGCGGCGGGCGCGGCCTGGGCCGGCGCCTCGGCGGCCTCGGCCGCGGCGTCGGCGGCCCGGGCCGCGGCGCTGCGCGCGGGGGCCGCGGCGGCCGGTGCGGCGAGCGCCGCCCGGGAGGAGCGCGGCTCCCACTGCTTGCCGTTCTTGCCCGCGTCCATCGCCTCGTTGGCGAGCCGGTCGGCGTGCTTGTTCCGGGAGCGGGGGATCCACTCGTAGGTGACCTGGCCGGCCGGGAAGACCGCCCGGGCCTCGGCGGCCAGCGGCTTCATGTCCGGGTGCTTGATCTGCCAGCGGCCGGACATCTGCTCGACGACGAGCTTGGAGTCCATCCGGACCCGGACGACGGCGTCCGGGTCCAGGGCGTGCGCGGCGCGCAGCCCGGCCACCAGGCCCTTGTACTCGGCGACGTTGTTGGTGGCCTTGCCGATGTACTCGGCGGCCTCGGCCAGCGCCTCGCCGCTGGCCGGGTCGAGCACCACCGCGCCGTAGCCGGCCGGCCCCGGATTGCCCCGGGAGCCGCCGTCGGCCTCGACGATCAGCTCACGCACCATGGCCTACAGCCCCGAGTCGGGCGTGCGGACCAGGATGCGGCCGCAGTTCTCGCAGCGGACGACGGCGTCGGCGGCGGCCGCCCGGACCTCGTTCAGCTCGGTGATGTTCAGCTCCAGGCGGCAGCCCTCGCAGCGGCGCTGGTAGAGGCGCGCGGCGCCGACCCCGCCTTCCTTGGCGCGGATCCGGTCGTAGAGCGTGACCAGCGCCTCGGGGATGTCGGCGACGGTCAGTTCGCGCTCCTTGGTGACCGTGGCGGCCTCGGCGTCGATCTCGGCGTAGGCGGCGTCCCGGCGGGCGGTGGCGTCGTCCGCCTTGGCCTGGATGGCCGCGAGCCGGTCGGTCAGCTCGCGGACCCGCTCCTGGGCGGCCTCGCGGCGCTCCATGACCTCCAGGACGACGTCCTCCAGGTCGGCCTGGCGCTTGGCCAGCGAGGCCAGTTCGCGCTGGAGGCTCTCCAGGTCCTTGGGGGAGGTCACGGCGCCGGAGTCGAGGCGCTTCTGGTCGCGGGCGGCGCGCTGGCGGACCTGGTCGACGTCCTGCTCCGCCTTGGTCTGCTCGCGGCTGGTGTCGCTCTCCTCGGTCTGCGCGGCGACGAGCAGATCGCGCTGCTGGGTGAGGTCGGACTCCAGGGTCTGGAGCTCGGCCAGCTCGGGGAGGTTCTTGCGCCGGTGCGCGAGCTGGGTGAGCCGGACGTCGAGGTTCTGGACGTCCAGGAGGCGGATCTGGTCGGCGGGCGCGGCGTTCAGCGGGGGGCTCCTGTGGTGTGGGTATTTTCCGGGGGGCTGGTGAGCGGGGCGGACGCCGCGTGGGCGGTCCAGGGGTCGGTGACCGTGCGGGAGACGTGCGTGCGCAGTCCCCAGCCGTGCCGGTCGGAGACCGCGTCGAGCTGGGCCGCGGCCTGCTCGCACCACGGCCATTCGGTGGCCCAGTGGGCCGCGTCCAGCAGCGCCGGCGGGGTGTCCTGACCGGCGGTCTGGGTGGCCTCGGAGGCCGGGTGGTGGCGCAGGTCGGCGGTGAGGAACGCGTCCACGCCGGCCGCCCGTACGTCGCCGAAGAGGCTGTCGCCGGAGCCGCCGGAGACCGCCAGGGTGCGGATCTCGCGGTCCGGGTCGCCGGCCGCCCGGACGCCCTGCGCGGTGGCGGGCAGGCGGGCGGCGGCGTACGCGGTCAGCTCGGCCAGCGTCATCGGGTGCGGGAGTTCGCAGATCCGGCCCAGGCCGCGGCGGCCGGCCGGGTCGCTCGCGTCCGGCACCAGGGGGCGCAGGATCCGCAGGTCCAGCGCGCCGGCCAGGGCGTCCGAGACGCCGGGGTCGGCGGTGTCGGCGTTGGTGTGCGCGACGTGCAGGGCGATGTCGTGCTTGATGAGGGTGTGCACCACCTTGCCCTTGAAGGTGGATGCCGCGACCGTGGTCGTCCCGCGCAGGTAGAGCGGGTGGTGGGTGACGAGGAGGTCGGCGCCGAGCCGGACCGCCTCGTCGGCGATCTCCTGGACCGGGTCGACGGCGAACAGCACCCGGCCGACCTCGGCGCCGGGGTCGCCGCAGACGGTGCCGACGGCGTCCCATCCTTCGGCCCGCTCGGGGGGCCAGAGGGTGTCGAGCGCGGCGAGGACTTCAGACAGTGCGGGCACGGGGGGAAGGTTACCTCTCCCCCGCGCCCGCGTGCCGGGCCGCGGTCGGCCCCGGGCCGAGGTGGCGGCCGGAGCCGGCCGGGGTGCGGGCGGAGCCCTACGGGACGAGGAAGCCGCGCAGGTCGTCCAGGACCCGGTCGGCCGCGGTGACACCGAGGCCGAGGTACCAGGTCTCGTCGCTGACGTTCCTGGCGTGGCCGGCCTTGACCGCCCGGAGGTTCTTCCAGAGCGGGTTCTGCTCGGCGGTGTCGCGCTTGGTGGACTTCGGGTCGCCGTAGACGCCGGTGAAGATCCAGTCGGCGTCGGCCTGGCCGATGTTCTCCGGGCTGACCTCGACGGCGAGGTCGTCGGCCCGCTGGTTGGCGGGGCGCGGCAGGCCGACGTCCTGGAGGATGGTGCCGATGAAGGAGCGCTGGGCGTAGAGGCGGGTGAACTGCGGCATGTAGCGCAGCATCGTCACCGTCGGCTTCTTCGGGCCGAGGTCCGCGCCGAGCTTCCTCGCCTTGGCCTCGTAGGCGGCCAGTTGGCTCTCGGCCTGCGCGGTCCGGTCCAGGGCGGCGGCGTTGAGCAGGTAGTTCTGCTTCCAGGTGAAGCCGGGACGGATCGAGAAGACGGTCGGGGCGATCTTGCTGAGCTGCCGGTACTGCTTCTCGGCGCGCAGCTTGCTGCCCAGGATGAGGTCGGGCTTGAGGGCGTTGACGGCCTCCAGGTTGAGGCCGTTGACCGTGCCGACGCTCTTGGGGTGGCCGGCCTTGGCGGCGAGGTAGCCGGGGAGGGCGGCGTCGCCCTCGGTGGGGGCGTAGCCGACCGGCTTGATGCCGAGCGAGACGACGTTGTCCAGTTCGCCGACGTCGAGGACGACCACGCGCCGGGGGGCGGCCGGGAGGGTGGTGGTGCCCATCGCGTGCCGGATGGTGCGCGGAAATCGGCCCGGGGCCGCGTCGGTGCCCATCTTCGCGGTCGCGTCGGCGGCCTTGCCGAAGTCCTTGCCGCCCTGGGCCACCGACTTCGAGCCCGCGCCGCGGTCGCCGCCGTCCGCACCGGACGTGCCGCAGCCGGTGAGCGCGAGCGCGCCGGCGGCGGCGAGGGCGAGGGCGGCGGCGGTGCCGCGGCGGCGAAGGGGCATCGGTCACTCCAGGTCGTACGGGCGGCGGCGGGCGGCACGGGGAAGCTCCCCGTGCCGCCCACCGGCAACTTAGGTCCACCTAACTTTACGCATCCTTGAATCACGAAGCACACCCACCCCTCCCGGGACCGGCGAACCGGACAACCGCCACCCTTATGCGTGAAGACCCGCAACTGCCGCTGTTCGGCCGGAAGTGCGAAAACTAACGTCCCTCCACTGGAGGTGGCACCCGATGACGATCTGTGCCGAACACCGTGCCGGTGCGAACCCCGCGGCCCCGGCCGGCCCGCCCCGCGCGGCGCTGACCCTGGCCGCCGACGGCTCGTACGCCGCCCGGCTCACCCGGCACGCCGACGCCGCCGGCAGCTGGTACCCCGAGCGCTGGACGATCGGCGGGCCGGAGCCGTACGCGGTCCCGCTGGCGGGCTGTCAGCCCGAGGAGCCGGACAGCGCGCCGCTGCCGCTCGCGGACGGCCGGGTGGTGCTCGTGCGCCGGGTCGCCGACCGCTTCACCGTCAGCCTGCTCTCCCCCACCGGGCCCGGCACCCGGGAGGAGCTGCTGGGCGCGGTCGCGGCGGACGCGCTGACGCTGCTGCCGCCCGCCCCGGACGGCGTGCTGGCCTACGCGCTCACGCCCGGCCCGGAGGCCACCGGGCTGTGGCTGGTGCACGGCGGCGCGGCCGGTCCGGAGCGGGTCGCGGTGGTGCCGGGGCGGTGCACCGGCGGCGTCTGGCTGGACCACGGCGGGCGGCTGCTGGCCCTGGACCGGGAACTGGCCGGCCGCACCAAGACGGTGCTGGTCGACCTGGCGCGCGGCGGGCAGATCAGTCCGCTGCTCCAGATCACCGACGAGAGCGAGGACCGGCTGCTGCTCGCCGATCCGGACAGCGGGCTGCTGCTCGTCCGGTCGGACGCGCCGGGCCACGACCGGCTGGGCTGGGGCGTCCTGGGCAGCGCACGCCCGGTGCGCTTCCCGGAGTGCCTGCGGGCGCCCGATATGGCGGTGGTGCCGTTCGCGGTCCAGCCGGGGCGGGCCCGGCCGCCGGAGACCTGCGCGGTGGCCTTCCGCCTGGAGGGGCCGGGCGGGACCCGGCTGGGGGTGTGGCGGCCCGCGGACCGGCGGCTCGCGCAGTTCCCGGCCCCGGACGGCTGGCTGGCGGGCAGCGGCCGGTGGACGCCGGAGGGGGAGCTGCTGCTGCCGTACGCGACGGCGGCGGTGCCGTGCGGGGTGGCGCGGATGGCCATACCGCTGGGACCGGCCGCGGAGGGCGCGGCACCGGGCCCGGCGGCGGATCGGGGAACGGCCGGAAACGGCGCGGGAATTGTCCGGGAAGCAGGCGATAACGGCGCCTGCTCCACAGCATCTGCACAACCGAAAGCCCCCGGTGCGGAACCGTCCGGCGCCCCGGGGCATCCCCGCTTGTGCAGGCCGGTGCCCCTGCAACAGGCGCCGCTCGCGGCCCGGTAGGCGCGGTGGAGTGCGGATATCCGCCCCGTTAGAATTCCGGGCGGGGGGCTGCGCAGCCGGTTGACCCGGCCACCGACGGCACCGCACGGGGCACGTCCCGGCGGGAGCCGGGGGCGTCCCGACGCGTACAGCTGCAAGCGATCTGACGGAGTGACTCTTTCCATGTCCGAAGCCCGAACCGACACGACCCAGGCGCGCCCCCAGGAGGCAGCCGCCCAGGCCGAGGCCGCAGGCTCCGGCAGGCACCGCGGTCCGGCCGCCGCCGCCGAGCAGACGCAGGACGCGGCGCACGGGCGGCACCGCAGGGACCAGCAGGTCCGGACCGCCTGAGCGGGTCCGGGCAGCGACCGCGGCCGTGGCCGCCGCACCGCGTCAGCGGGCGGCGGCCACGGCCGTTTCCGCGTCCGCGCCGCGGCGGTCAGCCGTGCTTGAGGCCCAGCACCTCGGGGGCCGCGAAGGTCTCGTGGGCCGGGCGGTCGGCGTAGTACGGGGTGAGCAGGGCGTCCAGCTCCTCGTAGCTGAAGAAGTCCTCGGCGGTGTCGAACTGGGCGGCGATCCGGGGGCGTTCGGCGATCGCCACCATGCCGCCGTGGACGACCAGCAGCTGGCCGTTGATCCTGGCGGCGGCGGGTGAGGCGAGGTAGCCGACCAGCGGGGCGACGTGCTCGGGCGCGAGCGGGTCGGGCCGGCCGTCCGCGGGGGCCGCGAAGCCGGCGAAGACGTCCTCGGTCATCCGGGTGCGGGCGCGCGGGCAGATGGCGTTGGCGGTCACCCCGTACTTGGCCAGCGCCAGCGCCGTGGAGGTCGTCAGGCCGACGATGCCGCCTTTGGCCGCCGCGTAGTTGGGCTGTCCTGCCGAGCCCGCGAGGAACGCCTCGGACGAGGTGTTGACGATCCGGCCGTGCACCGGGGCGCCGGTCTCCTTGGCGCGGGCGCGCCAGTGGGCGGCCGCGAAGCGGGTGGTGTTGAAGTGGCCTTTGAGGTGGACGCGGATCACCGAGTCCCACTCGTCCTCGGTCATCGAGAACACCATCCGGTCGCGCAGGATGCCCGCGTTGTTGACCAGGATGTCCAGCCGGCCGCCGGTGTCGACGGCCAACCGCACGAGCTCTGCGGCCTGTTGGTGGTCGGCGACGTCGCCGGTGTGGACGGTGGCCCGTCCGCCGGCCGCGCGGATCTCCTCGGCGACCTCCTCGGCGGGGGCGGCCGAGGCGGCGCCCGAGCCGTCCCTGCCGGGCCGGCCGAAGTCGTTGACGACGACGTGGGCGCCGAGGCGGGCGAGCTCCAGGGCCTCGGCCCGGCCCAGGCCGCGGCCGGCACCGGTGACGATCGCGGTCAGGCCGGTGAGTGGCTGTGCCATGCGTGTCCTTTCCTGCTGCTGTCCCGTGGGGCGGTGCCGTCCGGGGCCGTGCGGTCGGCGGCCCGGGGCGGGCCGTCAGAGCTCGATGCAGGTGCGCAGTGCGGTGCCGGACCGCATCTGGTCCAGGGCGTCGTTGATGCCGTCGAGCCGGACCCGGTGGGTGATCAGCCCTTCCAGGTCGATCCGGCCGGCCCGCCACAGGGCGATCGCCCGCTCGTAGGAGCGCAGCACGTCCGCGCCGCCGTAGAGCGAGGGCAGGATCCGCTTCTCGTCGAAGAACAGCTCGAACATGTTGACCTGGAAGGTGTCGTCCATCGCGCCCGCGCCGACCACGCAGAGGGTGCCGCCGCGCCGGGTGGTCTCGTAGGCGGTGCGGGCGGTGGCGGACTTGCCGACGACCTCGAAGACGTAGTCGAAGCCCTCCCCGCCGGTGATCCGGGCCTTGGCGTCGGCGAGGTCCTCGGGGGCGACGGCTTCGGTGGCGCCGAAGCGGAGCGCGGCCTCGCGGCGGGCCGGCACCGGGTCGACGGCGAGGATCTGGGCCGCGCCGCTGACCCGCGCCCCTTGGATGACGGAGATGCCGACGCCGCCGCAGCCGATCACCGCGACCGAGGACCCGGCCTCCACCCGGGCGGTGTTCAGGGCCGCGCCGAGCCCGGTGGTGACGCCGCAGCCGATCAGCGCGGCGATCTCGTAGGGCACGTCGTCGGGGATCGGGACGGCGCAGGGGGCGGCGACCACGACCTCCTCGGCGAACGTGCCGGTCCCCGCGAAGCCGAAGACGTCGCCGCCGGGGCGCTTGAAGTTGGGCGTGCCGGCGTTCATGAACCCGGCCAGGCACAGGTGCGTCTGGCCGCGCTTGCAGGACGGGCAGCTGCCGCAGGCCGGCAGCCAGCACATCAGAACCCGGTCGCCGGGGCTCAGCCCGGTGACCCCGTCGCCGACGTCGAGGACCTCCCCGGCGCCCTCGTGGCCGGGGACGAAGGGCGCGGGCTGCGGCAGCACCCCGCTCATCGCGGACAGGTCGGAGTGGCACAGCCCGGTGGCGCGGATGCGGATCCGCACCCGGCCGGGCCCGAACCCCACCGCCTCGACGTCGTCGAGCACCTCCAGCTTGTCCCGTCCCGTCTCGTGCTGTACGGCTGCGCGCATGGCTACGGCTCCTCTCGCGGATGGGGCTCCCAGGGCGTTGCAGGGCGGCGGGGCGGTCCGGTCAGCGGTACGCGACGGTGGTGTCCGCCAGCACCGGGGCGTCGTCCCGGTCCGCGGCGGTGACCGACACCACGAGCCGGCCGCCCGCCCCGGCCGCCTCCTCCTCCTCCCGCCAGATCCGGATCCGCAGCGTCTCCCCGGGGAAGGCCACCCCGGCGAACCGCGCGGTGTACGTCCGCACCCGCGCCACGTCCCCGTCCAGCGCGAGGTCCACCGCCGCCTTGAGCGCGACCCCGTACGAGCACAGCCCGTGCAGGATCGGCCGGTCGAAGCCGGCCAGCTCGGCGAACTCGGGGTCGGCGTGCAGCGGGTTCCAGTCGCCGGAGAGCCGGTACAGCAGCGCCTGGTCCGCGCGGATGCGGCGTTCGGTGGTCAGGTCCGGGGCGCGGTCGGGGAGTTCGCCGCGGACCGAGGGGCCGCGCTCGCCGCCGAAGCCGCCCTCGCCGCGGACGAAGATCTGGGTGTCGCAGGTCCACAACGGCCCGTCGTCGTCGGCGACTTCGGAGCGCAGCACGATGACGGCCGCCTTGCCCTTGTCGTAGACGGCGGGGACGGTGGAGGTCTGGGTGGCGCGACCGCGCACCGGGAGGGCGCGGTGCACCGTGACGGTCTGGCCGCCGTGCAGGACGGCGGCGAGATCGACCTCGATACCGGGCGCGGAGAGCCCGCCGGCCAGCGCCATGCCGCCGCCCGCGACGGTGGCGAAGCTGGGCAGGACGTGCAGCGCGCGCTCCAGGGTGTAGCGGAGTTCGTCCGGGTCGGTGGCGGCGTGCGGCTTCTCCGGGGTGGCGGCGCCGGCCCCGATGCCGAGGTGGTAGAGCTGGACGTCCTTGTGGTCCCAGGCGAGTTCGGTGGTCCGCGGCTCGGCGGAGGTGGCCTTGGCGGCGTCGATGGGCATCGGGGAGCTGGCTCCTTCACCACGGTGGGAGACCCCGGCCCGGCCGTCCGCACCGTCGGCCGCGCCGGGGTCGTATCGGGTCGGCGGCCGCGTCGCACACTTCTAGAACGCGTTCTAGCCGATGGCAGTCATGTATAGCCGATGCGCGGCGCACCCGGAACCCCCTGACGGGACGTCAGATATGGCCGCCGCCCGCTTCCGGCCCGCCGGTCCATGACATTTGTCATGGGAAACCGCACACATGCGGCTCTGCCGCCCGGCGGCGACGCTCCGTAATGTCAGGAGGGCCGCGGCGGGCTGGCCGGCGCGGCGGACGGGACCCGGCGCACGGATGCGGCCGGCACCACGGGGAGGCAGTCATGGCAGGCACGACGGGGACGGTGCCGGCGCCGTCGCGGGCGCCGGGGGCGGGAGCGGCGGGCGCCGCGGTGGAGTTCCGCGGGGTCACCCGGAGTTACGGCGCGGTGCGGGCCGTGGACGGGCTGACGCTGCGGATCGCCCCCGGCGAGACGGTGGCCCTCCTCGGGCGGAACGGCGCGGGCAAATCCACCACCCTCGCCCTGCTGCTGGGCCTGCTGCCGCCCACCGACGGGACGGTGCGCCTGTTCGGCGGCCCGCCGGAGGCCGCGGTGCGGGCCGGCCGGGTCGGCGCGATGCTCCAGGAGGGCCGGCCCGTGCCCCGGGTCACCGTCCGCGAGCTGCTCACCTTCGTCACCGGCGCCCACCCCCGTCCGATGGACGTCGGCGAGGCGCTGGAGCTGGCCGGGCTCGGGGGGCTCGCCGGACGGCGGATCGACCGGCTCTCCGGCGGCCAGGCGCAGCGGGTCCGCTTCGCCGTCGCGCTGGCCGGCAATCCGGAGCTGCTGGTGCTGGACGAGCCCACCGCGGCCCTGGACGTGGAGGCGCGGCGGGCCTTCTGGGACTCCGTGCGCGGCTACGCCCGCCGCGGCAACACCGTCCTCTTCTCCACCCACTACCTCACCGAGGCCGACGAGTTCGCCGACCGCATCGTGGTCGTCGACCGCGGCCGGGTCGCCGCCGACGGCAGCGGCGCCGACCTCCGGCGGCGGGCCGGCGGCGCCCTGGTCTCCTTCGACCTCTCCGGCGCGCCCACCGAACCGCTCGCCGCGCTGCCCGGGGTCGGCGCGGTCGAGATCCGCGGCGACCGCGCCCTGCTGCGCACCGCCGACTCCGACGCCACCGTCCGCGCGCTGGCCCGCCTCGACCTGATCCGCGGCCTCCAGGTCGCCCCCGCCGGGCTGGAGGACGCCTTCCTCGCCCTGACCGCCCCGGCCCCGAAGGAGACCGTGTGATGTTCGGCTACGCCCGCCTGGAAATCCTCCGCGCGCTGCGCGACAAGAGTTATGTCATCTTCGGCCTCGGGATGCCGGTGCTGATGTACCTGCTGTTCACCCGCCTCGGTGCCGGCGCCGGCACCGAGTGGAAGGTCTCCGCCATGGTCGGCCTCGCCGCGTACGGGGCGCTCGGCGCGGCGCTCGGCTCCGGCAACGGCGTCGCCGAGGACAAGGGCCTGGGCTGGCTGCGGCAGTTGCGGATCCTCCCGCTGAGCCCCCGCCAGGTGATCGCCGGCCGGGTGCTGACCAGCGCGGTCACGGTCCTGCCGGCCATCGGCGCGGTGCTCCTGGCCGGCGCGGTGGTCAACGGCGTCGCGCTGGCCGCCTGGCAGTGGGCCGCGCTGGTCGTGCTGCTGTGGCTGGGCACCGCCCCGTTCACCCTGCTCGGCCTCGGCAACGGCTACCGCCTCTCCGCGCAGGCCACCGGGCTGGCCAACACCGGCTGCATGCTGCTGCTCTCGGTCGTCGGCGGCCTGTGGTTCCCGGTCGGGGCGTTCCCCGGCTGGCTGCGCGCGCTCTCCTCCTGGACGCCCGCCAACCGCTTCGCCGAGCTGGGCCTGAGCGTCACCCGCGGCGGGGCGCCGGCCCTGACCACGGTGGCGGTACTGGCCGGCTGGCTGGCACTCTTCGGCGGTTACGCGGCGTACGCCTACCGGCGGGCCGCGCGGACGGTGTGAGGCACGATGCGCACACCGGCGGCACCGGCCGGCACGGCCGGCGGGACGGATCGGCAGCGGGCGGGGAACGGCGGGAAGCGGATGGCACGGCGGAACGAAGAGGACGCGGCGCCCGGCGGCGCGGCGCGGGGGCGGGGCTGCGAGCGGGGGAAGGGCGCCGAGCGGCTGGAGAAGGGCCCCGGCCGGTACACCTTCCTGCCCTGGATGCTGATGGAGACCGGCGCGCTCTCCAGCACCCTCCAGGGCCGGTCCGGGAACGTCTGGCTGGCCGGCGCCGGACTCCTGGCCTTCAACGCCCTCTACGTCACCGTGATCTTCACCGCCTTCAGCCCCCGGCTGCGCGACACCCGCCGCCCGCTGTACGCACTGGCCGCGCTGACCGCCGTCACCCTCGCCGTGGCGCTCGGCTTCGGCGGTGAGTGGTTCCTGTTCTTCCCGCTGCTGTCGCTGGCGTCCGGCACGGTGCGGGCGCTGCGCGGCAAACGGCTCGGCATCTGGCTGATCGCGCTCAGCGGCGGGGCCGGGGTGTTCTCCGGCTGGCACGGCGACGGGCCCTGGGGCTCGTTCGGCGTCGGTTACGGCACGTTCCTGTCCGGCATGGTCACCGCCACCGTCCTCAGCCTCTTCGACACCGTCCACGAACTGCGCGCCACCCGCCAGGAGCTGGCCCGCAGCGCGGTGGAGAAGGAGCGGCTGCGGTTCTCCCGGGACCTGCACGACCTGCTCGGCCACACCCTGTCGGTGGTGGTGGTCAAGGCCGAGGCGGTGCGCCGGCTGGCGCCGCGCGACCTGGACGCGGCGCTGGGCCAGGCCGCCGACATCGAGGCGGTCGGCCGGCAGGCGCTGACCGAGATACGGGAGGCGGTCAGCGGCTACCGCGAGGGCAGCCTGGCGACCGAACTGGACCGGGCCCGTTCGGCGCTGGACGGCGCCGGCATCGAGCCGGTGGTGCGCCGGGCCGGGCCGCCGCTGCCGCCGCAGGCCGAGGCGCTGCTGGGCTGGGTGGTGCGCGAGGGCGTCACCAACACCGTCCGGCACAGCGGCGCCACCCGCTGCGAGATCGAGGTGCGGGCCGACGAGGACCGGGTGCGGCTGACGCTCACGGACGACGGCCGGGGTCCCGTAGGCTCCGGTGCGGCCCGCGCGGGCGATGCCTGCGCGCGGCCCGGCACCGCCACCGAAACGGCCGGCGGTACGGGCCTTGCGGGGCTGGCCGAGCGGCTGGCCGCGGCGGGCGGCACGCTGCGCCACGGCCCCGACGGCCGGCGCGGCTTCCGCGTGACCGCCGAACTCCCGGTGGGCGCGGGCGATCTGGCGGACGTGGAGGAGGGGGCCCGGTGATCAGGCTGCTGCTGGCCGAGGACCAGGGGATGATGCGGGGCGCGCTGGCCCTGCTGCTCGGCCTGGAGCCGGACATGGAGGTGGTGTCGCAGGTCGCGGCCGGGGACCGGATCGTCGCGGCCGCGCTGGAGACCCGGCCCGACGTCGCCCTGCTGGACATCGAACTCCCCGGCCGCAGCGGGCTGGACGCCGCCGCCGACCTGCGCGAGCGGCTGCCGTCGTGCAAGGTGCTGATCGTGACGACGTTCGGGCGGCCGGGCTATCTGCGGCGCGCCATGGAGGCCGGGGCGTCCGGCTTCCTCGTGAAGGACGGCCCGGTGGAGGATCTGGCGGCGGCGGTCCGGCGGGTGCTGGCCGGCGAGCGGGTGATCGACGCCGGGCTGGCCGCCGCGGCCCTGAGCGCCGGTCCGAACCCGCTGACCCCGCGCGAACGCGACGTCCTGACCGCGGCCGTGGACGGCGCGACGGTCGCCGACATCGCCGCCCGGCTGAGCCTGTCCCAGGCCACCGTCCGCAACTACCTGTCGGCCGCCATCGGCAAGACCGGCACCCGCAACCGCATGGAGGCCGTCCGCGCGGCCCGCCGCAACGGCTGGCTGTAGCGGCGCGACGCGGGCGGCGGGCGGACACGGGGGTGCCGCCCGCCGCCCGGCCCTGCCCCGGGCGCGCGGCCCGTGCTCAGCCGTACCGGGCGCTCATCCCTGCCCGGGGGGTTGAGCCCTGCCGGGGCCTCAGCTCTGCCCGCCGGTGCGCCCGCGCGGCAGCGCGAGCAGCATCAGCGCGATGCTGGTGACCAGCACCATCGCGCCGACCAGGAAGGCGGTGCCGTAGCCCGCGGCCAGCGTCGCCGGGCCGTGGTCACCGGCGACCCGCGCGGCGGCGACGGTGGAGAGCACCGACAGGCCCAGCGCCCCGCCCATCTGCCGCGAGGTGTTGATCAGCCCGGAGACCAGCCCCTGGTCGGCCGGGTCGGCGCCGGAGGTGGCGATGGCGGCGACCGGCGTCGCGGTCAGCCCGGCGCCCAGCGCCATCAGGACGCCCGGGCCGAGGAGCGTGGTCGGATACGTCCCGTCGGCGGTCATCGTGGACTGCCAGGCCATCCCGGCCAGGGAGATCACCGCGCCGCAGACCGCCAGCGGCTTGGCGCCCACCCGGTGCATCAGCCGGGGCGCGGCCTTCGAGCCGAGCACGATGCACAGCGAGTGCGGCAGGAAGGACAGCCCGGCCTGAAGTGGCGTGTAGGAGAGCACGTTCTGCATGTAGAGGGAGAGGAAGTACCACATCGAGAACATCGCGGCGCCGGCCAGCACCATCGCCGCGTTCGCCGAGGAGACCGACCTCAGCCGGAACAGCCCCAGCGGCATCAGCGGCGCCCTGGTCCGCGCCTCGACGGCGACGAACGCCGCGACCACCGCCAGCCCGGCGGCCAGCGGCAGCAGCGCCGCCGCCGACAGCCAGCCGTGCGTCTCGGTCTGCACGATGCCGTACGCGACCAGGCCGAGCCCGCCGGTCACCAGCAGCGCGCCGGGGACGTCCAGCCGGCGCGCGGCGCCCTGCCGGCTCTCGGCGAGCCACCGCGCCGCACCGGCCAGCACCAGCGCGCCCACCGGCACGTTGATCAGCAGCACCCACCGCCACGTCAGGAACTCGGTCAGCACCCCGCCGACCAGCCCGCCCACCGCACCGCCGCCCGCGCCGACCGCCGTCCAGGTCGCGATCGCCCGCGTACGGGCCGGACCGGCCGGGAACGACGTGGTCAGGATGGTCAGGGTGGCCGGGGAGAGCACCGCGGCGCCCACGCCCTGGACGGTCCGGGCCGCGATCAGCTGCCACGGCTGCTGGGCGAGCCCCCCGGCCAGGCTGGCGACGGTGAACAGCGCCAGCCCCAGGACGAAGATCCGCTTCCGGCCGAAGAGGTCCGCGGCCCGGCCGCCGAGCAGCATGAAGCCGGCGAACGTGATCACGTAGGCGTTGACGATCCACTGGAGGCCGAGTTCGGACAGGTGCAGTCCGGAGCGCATGGCGGGCAGCGCCACGTTCACCACGGAGACGTCCAGGACGACCAGGAACTGACCGGCGCAGACCAGCAGCATCACCAGCCAGGCCGGTGCGGCCGTCCGGCGCGCGGTCGCGGACAGCGTGGAGGAAGCGGCTATCGGGGGCATGCCGGCCATGCTCGCACCGCCCGCTCACCCGCCGCATCGGGATATCGGTGCATCCGGCATCTACGCCGGTCCTAGGCCGGAGGGCGTAGGCGGGGCGGGAGGGGGTGTCCGCCCCGGCGCCCGCCGCCGGCCACCTCGCGCCGGGGCACTCCCGCCGCGCGCGGGCGCGGCGGGTTCACCCCTGGTACTCGGTGAGGTCGATGGTGTGCACGCGGAGCGGAAAGCCGTGGACGGGGTGCGCCGTCTCGCGCTCCGGCACCATGCCGAGCTTGCGGATGACGTTCTCGGAGGCCGTGTCGCCCACCCGGCTGATGCTGATGACGCGGTCGAGGCCGCGGTCCTGGAGCGCGAACTCCAGCGTGGCCTGGGCGGCTTCGGACGCGTACCCCTGCCCCCAGAACTGCGGGCCGAGCCGCCAGCTGATCGCCACGGCGGCGCCTGCCTCCGGCAGGAAACCGGGCACGGACAGGCCCGTGAAGCCGGCCAGTTCCCCGGAGGCGAGCAGTTCGACGGCGAAGAGCCCGAAACCCTCCTCGTCCCACTCCTCCTCCCACCGCTCGATGGCCTCGGCCGTCTGGTCCAGGTCCCGCACCGAGCCGTCGCCGACCCAGCGCATGGCCCGCGGGTCCGCGTTGATGTCGGCCATCGGAACGAGGTCGTCGTCGTACCAGCGTCGGAGCAGGAGGCGGGGGGTGCGGATCTCGGTCATGGCACCCATCCTGCCGAAGGCGGGGGCCGCCCCGGCAACCGGCTCCCGCCCGGGGCGTCTCCGCGCGGCCCGGCCGCCGCCCCGGCCCCGGCTCACCGGCTCACCGGCTCACCGGCGGAAGAGGGTCACCACCGCCGCGCCGCCCAGGCCGATGTTGTGGGCCAGGGCGACGCGGGCGCCGGGGACCTGGCGGGCGCCGGCCGTGCCGCGCAGCTGCCAGACCAGTTCGGCGGTCTGGGCCAGCCCGGTGGCGCCCAGCGGGTGGCCCTTGGAGATCAGGCCGCCGGAGGGGTTGACCACCCACCGGCCGCCGTACGTGGTGGCGCCGTCGGCGATCAGCTTCCCCGACTCCCCCGCCGCGCACATCCCCAGCGCCTCGTACGTCAGCAGCTCGTTCACCGAGAAGCAGTCGTGCAGCTCGATGACGTCGACGTCCTCGATGCCCAGGCCGCCGGCCGCGTAGACCTGCCGGGCCGCGGCGCGGGTCATCGGGGCGCCGACCACGTCGATGCAGGAACCGGAGGCGAAGCTCTCCTCGGTGTCGGTGGTCATGGCCTGCGCGGCGATCTCCACCGCGCGGTCCGCCAGGCCGTGGGCGCGGACGAAGCGCTCGGAGGCGATGACCGCCGCCGCGGCGCCGTCGGAGGTCGGTGAGCACTGGAGCTTGGTCAGCGGCCGGTGGATGGTCCGGGCGGCGAGCACCTCCTCGACGGTGTAGACGTCCCGGAACTGGGCGTAGGGGTTGTGTGCGGAGTGCCGGTGGTTCTTGGCGCCCACCATCGCCAGCTGCTCGGCGGTCGTGCCGTACCGCGCCATGTGCTCGCGGGCGGCGTTGCCGAAGATCTGGGCGGTGGGCGGGGTCCGCTCGAAGCCGTGGGCCGCGGCCATCACCCCGTAGTGCCGGGCGACCGGCGACGCGGCGCCGCCCGCACCGGCGGCTCCGCCGTCCGCCCCGGCCCCCAGCGCACCGCGCTTCATCTTCTCGAAGCCCAGCGCCAGGGCGCAGTCGTTGAGCCCGGAGGCGACGAACTGCCGGGCGAGCATCAGCGCGGTGGCGCCGGTGGCGCAGTTGTTGTTCACGTTGTAGACGGGGACGCCGGTCAGGCCCAGTTCGTAGACGGCGCGCTGGCCGGCGGTGGACGGCAGGTGGCAGAAGCCGGCCGGCACCTGCTCGACGGCGTCGTAGCCGATGCCGGCGTCGGCGAGCGCCGCGCCGCCGGCCTCCCTGGCCAGGTCCCAGTACGGCCGGTCGGTGGTCTCCGGTTTCTCGAAGCGGGTCATGCCGACGCCGATGACGTATGCCGTGCCGGCCATGCGGATCCTCCAGGGGTGGGGGCGGGAACGGGTGCGGCGGTGCGGGGGTGGCGCGGTTCAGGAAAGCGGGCGGGGCTCGGGGTCGCGGGGCAGGCCGAGGAGACGTTCGGCGATGACGTTCAGCTGGACCTGGGTGGTGCCGCCGGCGATGGTCAGGCAGCGGGACATCAGGAAGCCGTGCAGGGCCCGGGCGCCGGGGCCCTCGCGGACCGCGCCGGCCGGGCCGAGCAGTTCCAGGGCCAGGTCGGCGAGATTCTGCTGGTGAAGGGTCTGCACCAGTTTGCGGACGCTGGCGCCGGCGCCCGGCTCCTGGCCCGCGACCTGCTGGAGCGTGGTGCGCAGTCCGAGGCAGCCGAGTGCGTGCGCCTCCGCGGCCAGGGCGCCGACCCGGGCCCGGACCGCGCCGTCCAGCCCGGCGGTCCGCTCCAGCAGCGCCTCCAGGCCGGTGTCGAAGGAGAGCTGGTCGGCCATGTGGACGCGTTCGTTGCCGAGGGTGGTGCGGGCCACCCGCCAGCCGTCGCCGACCGCGCCGACCACCGCGTCCGCCGGCAGCCGGACGTCGTCGAGGTAGACCTCGTTGAAGAGGGCGTCGCCGGTGATCTCCTTCAGCGGGCGGACGTCGATGCCCGGGGCCGCCATGTCGACGAGGAAGAAGGTCAGGCCGCGGTGCTTGGGCGCGTCCGGGTCGGTGCGGGCGAGCAGGATGCCGTGGTGCGCGCCCCGGGCGGCCGAGGTCCACACCTTCTGGCCATTGACCCGCCAGGTGCCGTCGGCGGCGCGTTCGGCGCGGGTGCGCAGCGCCGCCAGGTCCGAGCCGGCCTCCGGTTCGGAGAACAGCTGGCACCACCGCAGGTCGCCGCGGAGCGTGGGCGCGAGGTAGCGCTCCTGCTGCTCGGCGGTGCCGTGCGCGAGGAGGGAGGGCACCACCCAGGTGGCGATGCCCAGGTCGCTGATCCGGACACCGGCGGCGGCCAGCTCCTGCCCGATGGCGAGCTGTTCGACGGGGCCGGCGCCCAGGCCGTAGGGCGGGGGGAGGTGGGGTGCGGCGTAGCCGGTGGGGGCCAGGGCGCGGCGGGCGGCGGCCGGGTCCAGGCCGCGGACCCGGTCGGCGGCGGCGCGGGCCCCGGCGCGGAACTCCGCGGCGCCCGCGGGGAGTTCCAGCCGCAGGGGACGGCGGGCGCCGGCCGCCGCGAGCCCGGCGGCGCGCAGCCGGTGGGTGTCCGGGCCGCCGAGCAGCTGGCGGGCGGTGACGGCCCGGCGCAGTCGCAGGTGGGCGTCGTGCTCCCAGGTGAAGCCGATGCCGCCGAGGACCTGGATGCAGTCCTTGGCGCAGCCGACGGCGGCGTCCAGCGCGGTCGCGGTGGCCAGCGCGGCGGCCAGGCCGCGGACCTCCGGCGGTTCGCCGGCGGCCCGGGCGGCGTCCCAGACCAGGGCGCGGGCCTGTTCGCAGCGGACCAGCATGGTGGCGCAGAGGTGTTTGACGCCCTGGAACTGGCCGATCGGGCGGCCGAACTGCTCGCGTACCGCGGCGTGCGCGGCGGCGGTGCGCACCGCCCAGGCGGCGGTCCCGCACGCCTCGGCGGCGAGCAGCACCCCGGCGAGGTCGCGGACCAGGGTGCCGTCCAGCGCGAGGCGCCGGGCGGCGGGGACCGGGACGCGGTCGGCGGTGACCTCGGCGACCGGCCGGGTGGGGTCGGCGCTGTCCTGGACCCGGACGGTGAGCGCGGCGGCGTCCACGGCCAGCCAGACCGGGCCGGTGGCGGACCGGGCGGCCAGGACGAGCAGGTCGGCGTCGCCGCCGGCCAGGACGGGGGGCGCGGTGCCGTCGAGGACGGGGCCGCCGGTGCCGTCCGCGGCGGTGAGGGTGCCGGTGCCGAGGGCGACGGCGGCGGTGCGTTCACCGGTGGCCAGGGCCCGTACGAGGTCGGCGGGCGCGCCGCCGCGGTGCAGGAGTTCGGCGGCGAGGACGGTGGGGAGGTGGGGGCCCGGGAGCGTGGCGCGGCCGAACTCCTCCAGGACGACGGCGAGGTCGAGCAGGTCGCCGCCGCCCCCGCCGGCGGACTCCGGGAGGTGCGGGCCGAGCAGGCCCTGGGCGGCGAGCCCGGCCCAGAAGGCGGGGCGGCCGGCCGGTGCGGGCGGGGCGTCGAGCAGTGCGCGCACGTCGTCGGGCGGTACGGTCCGCGCGGCCCAGCCACGCGCCGCTTCCGCGAGGTCACGGTGGTCCTGCGTGATTCCGATGCCCATGGCCGTGCAGAGTAGAACACGTTTCAATCTGACGGAAGGTCAGCGGGGCGGCGGATCCGCGGCCCGGGCACCGGCCGCCGCCTCCCCGGCGGCCGGCCGGCACCGGAAACGATCCGGCCGCACCCCGGAAACGATCCGGTGAATTCCCCGCGGCCCCGCCGCCATTTCCGGGTATCTCCGGCCGCGGGATTATCGGCGGGCCTTTTCCGGGCCGTTCCGGGCGCGCTTCCCGGGGCGTTCCGGACCTTTCCACCGGCCCGGATACGCACCGGAAACGCCGCAAAGGCGCCGCGCGGAACGGACCGCGGCACACCGGCCGCGCACCGGCCCCGACCCGGAAAACCGCCAATCCGGCACCGCGGAATGCGAAGGCAATAGGAACCCCCGTTCCGATATCGCCGGGCCCGTACGGCACGATGAGCAGCGACCGCCGCCGGACCACGGCCGACCCCCCAGGAGGAACCCATGACCGCGCCCACGGCCCCGACCGCGCCCCGGCCGGAGATCCTCGCCGCGTTCGAGGCGGCGAAGGGCTTCATGCCGACGGACGAGGGGCTCGCCCTGTTCGCGGCGGCCACCGAGGCGGCCGGGCTGGGGCTGCCGCTGGTGGAGATCGGCACGTACTGCGGCCGTTCCACGATCCTGCTGGCCGAGGCGGCGCGCGCCGCCGGGGTCAGCGCGGTCACCGTGGACCACCACCGGGGCAGCGAGGAGCAGCAGCCGGGCTGGGAGTACCACGATCCGGAGGTGGTCGATCCGGCCGTCGGGCGGATGGACACCCTGCCCGCCTTCCGCCGGACCCTGCACGCCGCGGGCCTGGAGGACCACGTGATCGCCCTGGTGGGCCGGTCGCCGCGGGTCGCGGCCCTGTGGCGGGCGCCGGCCGGGCTGGTGTTCATCGACGGCGGCCACACCGACGAGCACGCCACCGCCGACTACGAGGGCTGGGCCCCGCACGTCGCGCCGGACGGCCTGCTGGTCATCCACGACGTCTTCCCGGACCCGGCGGACGGCGGCCGGGCGCCGTACCGGATCTACCGGCGAGCACTGGCGTCCGGGGCGTTCACGGAGGTGTCCGCGCACCGTTCGCTGCGGGTCCTGCGGCGGACGGGCGCCGGGATCTGAGCCGTTAGCATCGCGCACGTGTCGAACGGCAGCACCTTCCCCGCGTACCGCCGCCGCCCGCGCGGCGCCCTGCTGATCGCACTGGCCGTGCTGGTGGCGGCCGGCGCCGGCGGCTGGCTGCTCTGGCGGTCGCCGGGCGGCGGTCCGGCCGCCCCCGGGGCCGCCGCCCCGGCGTCGCCGGCCCCGGGGGCGTCCTCGCCGGGCGGCGCGGACCCGGCACCGCCGGCCACCCGGCCGGCCGGCCCCGGCAGCCTGCACGGCAGGACCGTCCTCCTCGACCCGGGACACAATCCGCACAACATTGACCACACCCGGCAGATCGCCCGGCTCGTGGACATCGGCAACGACCGCAAGGAGTGCGACACCACCGGCACCTCCACCGACGGGGGCTACCCGGAGGCGGCGTTCACCCTGGACGTGGTGCGCCGGGCCCGGGCGCTGCTGGAGGCCGAGGGGGCCAGGGTGGTGCTCACCCAGGACGGCGACCGGCCGTACGGGCCGTGCGTGGACGAGCGGGCCGCGGCCGGGAACGCGGCCCACGCGGACGCCGCGGTCTCGGTGCACGCGGACGGTTCGGCGCCCGGCAACCGCGGGTTCCACGTGATCCTGCCGGACCGGGTCACCGCGGGCGCGGCCGACACCGCGCCGATCACCGGGCCCTCCCGCGAGCTGGGCGAGCGCCTGGCCGGGGACTTCGCGGCGGCGACCGGAAGCGCCCGGTCCAACTACCTCGGGCACGGCACCGGCCTGGACGTCCGCGCGGATCTCGGCGGCCTGAACCTCTCCACCGTCCCGAAGGTGTTCATCGAGTGCGGCAATATGCGCGATCCGAAGGACGCCGCGCAATTGACCGACGCGCAGTGGCGGGAAAAGGCGGCCCGCGGGATCACCGAGGGCATTACGGACTTCTTGACGCGCTGAACGGACTTCCGCCGAGCGGCGCGCGGACTTCCCTCCGCGGACGCGCCGCTACTCCGGGACGGCCCACAGGTTCCGGCGATAGGTTCCCCTTTACGATGGGGGGCCATCGCCGTGCCACGCACCGCGCGCCAGTGACAGCGTCGACGCCCTCACGAGTCGACCAGGAACACGAAACCGACAAAGGACCTTTACGTGAACATCCGCTCCCTCAGTCGAGGCGATGGGGTGGTGATCGGAGCAGCGGTGCTGCTGTTGATCGCCTCGTTCCTCAGCCTCTACGCGTACGGCGACACGAACGCCTGGCAATCGCTGCACCTGCTGATGAGCGTCTACCTGGCCGGCGTCATCGCCGCCGCGCTGATCGTCACGGCGCGGGCGCTGCCGCAGCCGCGCAAGGTCGCCGGGCTGGAGCTCGGGCAGTTCGGGGTGGCGCTGTCCGTGTTCGCCGCCTGGACCGCGTTCTGGGCGATCATCGACAGCCACGGCGCGGGCGCGGGTCTGATCCTCGGGCTGATCGCGACCCTGGCCCAGGCGGGCGCCGCGGTCGCCACCCCGCTCGTCCCGGCGCTGAAGACCGCCCTGGTCGGCGCGCCCCGCCCGCAGGTCACCGGCCCGTACGGCCAGGCCGGCGGCACCCAGGGCTACGGCTACCCGGGCGCCCAGCAGCAGCAGCCGGGCGGCTACGGCTACCCGGGCGCGCAGCAGCAGCCGGGCCAGACGCACGGCGGCCAGCCGGCCCCGGCCCAGGACTCCGGCGCCACCGCCGGCGGGGCGGCGGGGGCCACCGCCGCGGCCGGCAGCCCGGCCGACTTCGCCCCGTTCTGGTTCGCGGTGCCGGTGCCCCGCCCGCTCTACAGCGAGGAGGGGGCGCCGTCGCCGATCGCCGAACTGGCGCCCGGCACGTGGTACCTCGCGGTGGAGCAGCGCGGCTCGGCGCTGATCGCGCAGACCCAGGACGGCCGGCGCGGCATCCTCCAGGACACCACCGGCATCCAGCGCGGCTGACACCCGCGACCCGGCCGCCCCGGCGCGGCCGCCCCCCGCCCCGCGGCCCCTGCCCCACCCGGCAGGGGCCGTTGCCATGACCGGGCCAGGGCCGTACAGTGCGGTCCCGCCAGGGATCTGACGCTCCGTCAGTACTCCGGCGATGCTCTGCCGGCAACCGGCCTCGGAGAAGGGCGGCCCCATGCGACTCGGTCTGGCGCTCGGCTACTGGGGCCGCGGCCCCGACCCCCGCCACCTCGACCTGGCCCGCGAGGCCGAGCGGCTGGGCTACCACTCGGTGTGGACCGCCGAGGCGTGGGGCTCCGACGCGTTCACCGCGCTCACCTGGATCGCCGCGCACACCTCCCGCATCAAACTCGGCACCGGCATCGCCCAGATGGCCGCCCGCACCCCCACCGCCACCGCCATGCACGCCCTCACCCTCGACCACCTCTCCGGCGGGCGGCTGCTGCTCGGCCTCGGGCTGTCCGGGCCGCAGGTCGTCGAGGGCTGGTACGGGCGCCCGTTCCCCCGCAGCCCGCTGACCGCCACCCGCGAATACGTGGCCGTGGTCCGCCAAGTCCTGCGCCGCGAACACCCGGTGACCTGCGACGGCGACTACCACCCGCTCCCCTACGGCGGCCCGGACGGCACCGGCCTGGGCAAACCCCTGAAGTCCATCACCCACCCGCGGCGGCCCGACCTCCCCGTCCTGCTCGGCGCCGAGGGCCCCCGCAACATCGCCCAGACCACCCGGATCGCCGACGGCTGGCTGCCGCTGTACTGGTCCCCGTTCCGCCCCGAGGTCTACCGCGAACCGCTGGCCACCGCCCCCGACGGCTTCCTGATCGCCCCCATGGTGCGCGCCGTGGTCTGCGACGACGTCGCCGAGGGCCTGCTCCCCGTCAAGGCCATGCTCGCCTTCTACATCGGCGGCATGGGCCACGCCGCCCGGAACTTCCACGCCGACCTGATGGCGCGCATGGGCTACGAGGAGGAGGCCCGCCGGGTCCAGCGGCTCTTCCTCGAAGGCCGCCGGGACGAGGCGGTGCGGGCCGTCCCCGACGCCTTCGCCGACGAGATCTCCCTCGTGGGCCCGCGCTCCCGCATCGCCGAACGGCTCGCCCTGTGGCGCGCCGGCCCCGTGACGGACCTGCTGGTCACCGCCCCGGACCCGAAAACCCTACGGGTGCTTGCCGCGCTGTGTGATTCGTAGTCCCACGTTGTTGGCTTTCCCGCCGCGGGGTGCGTTCCTGTTGCGCCTGCGGCGCGGGGCTGGGAGTCCGCTGCGCGGGGCTGTTCGGCAGCGGTGGCGGGGGTGTGGGGTGGGGGTAACCCGGACTGCTGCGCTTTACGTCCGGCCCCCCCCCCCCCCCCCCCCACCCCCGCCCCCTCCCGAGGAGGGTCATGAAAAACGATGGTTGGGGGCGAATGCCGGTGGTCCCCTACGGGCCGTCGCCAGTGCATGGGCGCTCACCCGTAAACACACAACTCGCACCGACCCACTCACCTCAGCCCCCACCCACCTGGAAATCCACCCCCAACGGGAGGGGACGGGGCTGCGGGGGTGGTGTGCCGGACGTAAAGCGCAGCAGTCCGGCATGCCACCCCCGCAGCCCCGTCACCGCACCCCAAAAGCCCCGCGCAGCGGAAACAACGCAACGCGCCGCAGGCGCACACGAAAGAACCCCCGCGGCGGGACAGCCGACAACGTGGGCTACCCACCGAGTTGCGAGGCACTCGGCACCTGGTCGGTAACCGTCGCCCCATGCTTCGCGCCGGCGTCCTTGACGCCTCCGATGACGTTCTGGAACGAGGCGACATCGGCGCCGTCCGCGCCGCCCCGCAGCTTCGTGCCGAGGTTCTTCAGGGATTCGATGCCGCTGTTGAGGGGGGCCAGGGCCTTGGAGAGGGCCGGGTCGCCCTGGGCGTTGCGGACCGCGGCCTTGAGGCGGTTGTAGGTGAAGACGCCGGCCAGGCCCGCCTTGACCAGGGCGGATTTGCGGTGCGCGGCGCCCTTCTGGAAGCCGCCCGCCCGGTACGGCTTGATGATCCACTTGTAGGCGGCGCCGGCCGCGAGCCCGGCGTTGGCGACGAAGCGGGTCTTGGCGAACTTCTGCCGCTCCACCGATGTGGAGGGGCTGGGCGTCCCGGCCGCCGAGCCGCCCGCCCGGCCGTCGCTCTTCTTCGCGCCGCCGCAGGCCGCGGCGCCCAGGGTCAGGGCGCAGGCCAGCAGCAGGGCGACGGCGGCCCGGCGGACGGCGGCGCGGGGGCGGACGGGGGACGGCACAACGGTCACGGCGCGCTCCGGCGGTTCGGTTCGGCTGGGGATCCGACCTCCGCAGCCTGCCCCGTCCGCCGCGGCGCCGCCACCCGTAACCGGCCGGATGGGGGTGGCCGGACGGCCCGGCAGCCCCGGGCCGTCCGGCCCGCGCCGCGGGCTACCGGCAGCAGTCGGGGGCCAGCCCGGACGGCAGCCGCTCGCCGCCGAACACCGAGGTGGTGGCCTCGTCACCGCCCAGCGCGGCCACCGCCAGCAGCACCGAACCGGCCGTCCAGGACGTCTGTTCGCGTGGCCATATCGCGTCGTCCGCGAAGACGTAGCCGGTCCAGTACATGCCGTTCTCGGCGCGCAGGTGCTGGATCCACTTCAGGATCGACACGGCCCGGTCGGACTCCCCCATGGCCCAGAGCGCCAGCGCCAGTTCCGCGCTCTCGCCGCCGGTGACCCAGGGGTTGGGCGACACGCAGCGCACCCCGCGGCCGGGGACGACGAAGCGGTCCCAGTCCGCGTCGATCCGTGCCCGGGCCGCCGCGCCGCGCACCGCGCCACCCAGCACCGGGTAGTACCAGTCCATGGAGTAGCGGGACTTGTCGAGGAACCGCTCGGGGTGGTGGCGTATCGCGTGGCCGAGCCGGCCGACGGCCAGTTCCCAGTCGGGCTGCGGCTCCTCGCGCTGCTCGGCCAGCGCCAGGGCGCAGCGCAGCGCCTGGTAGACGGAGGACGAGCCGGTCAGCAGCGCCTCGCGGACCGGTGTGCCGTCGTCCTCGCGCTTCCAGCCGATCTCGCCGCCGGGCTGCTGGAGTTCGAGGACGTAGCCGATCGCGGCGTGCACCGCCGGCCACATCCGGTCCAGGAACGCCTCGTCGCCGGTGGAGAGGTAGTGGTGCCAGGCCCCGACCGCGAGGTAGGCGCAGAAGTTGCTCTCCCGGCCGCGGTCGGTGGGGGCGTCCGGGTCGCCGTCGGCGTACGCCGCGTACCAGGAGCCGTCCGGGTTCTGGTGCCGGGCCAGCCAGTCGTAGGCGGCCTCGGCGCGTTCGTGCTCGCCGGCCGCGTCCAGCGCCATGGCCGCCTCGGTGTGGTCCCACGGGTCGAGGTGGTGGCCGCGGAACCAGGGGATGGCGCCGTCGGTGCGCTGGGTCGCCAGGATGCCGGCGACCGTGCGGGCGGCCTGTTCGGCGGTCAGCACCCCCGGCAGGACCAGCCGTTCGGTGCGCCCGGGACTCGTCACTTGGCGGCTCCGCGGGCGGTGCCGGTGCGCCGGGCGGCGGTACGGGCGGGCTTGCCGGCGGGGGCGGGCCCGGCGGCGGCCTCGGGCGCCGCGGCCTCGGCCTCGGCCCGGGGCAGGTGCGGCTTGGTGGCGTAGGCGACGAAGCTCTTGCCGATGAGGGGGTTGAGGGCCTGCTCGGCGAGGCGGGTGGCCAGCGGCTTCTTCATGATGTCCCAGACCAGCAGCT
The DNA here is from genome assembly GCF_023155275.1 of Streptomyces rhizoryzae. GTDB lineage: Bacteria > Actinomycetota > Actinomycetes > Streptomycetales > Streptomycetaceae > Streptomyces > Streptomyces rhizoryzae. The sequence continues at coordinate 15,643 of NZ_JALMUV010000009.1, read as the reverse complement.
TGTGGTACGCCTTCACCGGCAGCGCCTGGTCGTTGTCCACGCCGAAGGCGCACTTGAGCCACCAGTAGGGGCTGTGCAGCCCGTGCGCGTGGTGGGTGCCGTACGGCTTCAGGCCCGCCTGGCGCATCCGGTCCAGGAGTTCGTCGCCGCGGTAGATGCGGATGTGGCCGCCCTCGACCTCGTGGTACGCGTCGGACAGCGCCCAGCAGATCTTCTCCGGGCCGTAGCGCGGCACGGTGACCGCGATCCGGCCGCCGGGGCGCAGCACCCGGACCATCTCGGCGAGCACGCCCTTGTCGTCCGGGATGTGCTCCATGACCTCGGAGATGATGACGACGTCGAAGCTCTCGTCGGGGAACGGCAGGGCCAGCGCGTCGCCCTCCATGGCGGTCGCGGAGGCGCCCGCCGGGGCCTCGCCGGCCTCCTTCATCGCGGCGAACCACTTGGCGACCTCGCGGATCTCCTCGCCGTTCCGGTCCAGGGCGACGACCTGCGCACCGCGCCGGTAACACTCGAAGGCGTGCCGGCCCGCGCCGCAGCCCAGGTCGAGGACGCGGTCGCCGGGGGCGAGCGGGAAACGGGAAAAGTCGACGGTCAGCACGGCGTTTACGCTTTCGTCCGGCGGTCAGGGGCGGGGGAGGTGCGTGGGGGTGCGGCGTGGACTGCGGGGGGACGGCATGGTACGGGTCACCGGCGGCCGGCGGCGGCACCGGTGCGCTGACGGGCGATGGCCTCGCGGTAGCGCTCGGCGGTGCCGAGGGCGGCCTGCCGCCAGGTGAAGCGGGCCAGGACCCGTTCCCGGCCGGCCGCACCGAGCCGGGCGCGCAGGTCCGCGTCGTCCAGCAGCCGCAGCAGCCCGGCGGCCAGCGCCCCGGCGTCGCCCGGCGGCACCGCCAGGCAGGTCTCGCCGTCCGGCCCGGCGACCTCGGGGATGGCGCCGCCGGTGGTGGCCAGCAGCGGGGTGCCGGTGGCCATCGCCTCGGCCGCGGGCAGCGAGAAGCCCTCGTAGAGGGAGGGGACGCAGGCGATCTGGGCGCCGCGCACCAGGTCGACCAGTTCGGCGTCGCTGATGCCCTTGACGAACTCGATGGCGCCGGACAGGCCGAGCCGTTCGATGGCGGCGGCCACCGGCCCGTCGTCGGCCCGCTTGCCGACCACGACGAGGTGGGCGCCGGGGTGCTCGGTGCGCACCTTGGCGAGCGCCTCGACGAGGTGGACCAGCCCCTTGAGGGGGACGTCGGCGCTGGAGGTGGTGACGATCCGGCCGGGCACCTCGCGGACGGCGGGGTCCGGGGAGAACAGGTCGGTGTCGGCGCCGATGGGGACGACGTGGATCCGGCCGGGGTGCACGCCGAGGTCGTCGACGATCTCCTGGCGGGAGGAGCCGGAGACGGTCAGCACCGACGGCAGGCGGCGCGCCACCCGCTTCTGCATCCGGGTGAAGCCGTACCAGCGGCGGACCGAGGCGCGCCGCTTCCAGTCGGCGGCCGCGGCCAGGTCGAGCCGGCGGTCGACGGTGATGGGGTGGTGGATGGTGGTGACCAGCGGGGCGCCGAGCGCGCCGGGGCCGCCGAGCAGGCCGTAGCCGAGGGTCTGGTTGTCGTGGACCACGTCGAACTGCCCGCGCCGGGCGGCGAGGTGGCGGCGGGCGCGCAGCGAGAAGGTCAGCGGCTCGGGGAAGCCGCCGGTCCACATCGTGCCGACCTCCAGCGCGTCGATCCAGTCGCGGTACTCGTCGCGCCGGGGGGTGCGGAACGGGTCGGGCTGGCGGTAGAGGTCGAGGCTGGGCAGCTCGGTCAGCGTCACGCCCTCGTCGAGGACGGGGTAGGGCTGGGCGCCGATGACCTCGACGGTGTGGCCGAGCCGGGCCAGTTCGCGGGAGAGGTGGCGGACGTAGACGCCCTGCCCGCCGCAGAACGGGTTCCCCTTGTAGGTGAGCATGGCGATCCGCAGCGGACGCTCACGGTCCGTCGGGGCGGAGGCCGAGGGGGTCTCCGCCGGGCGAGGCGCGGCTGCCTGGACGGCCTCTGCGGTCACGCACGGCCCCCTTCTCACTGGACTTTCGCCGGAGCGTAACCGCTGGCGGTAATCTAGAACAAGTTACAGAACTGAAAAGCTACTGATCAGTTCACCGAGCTTCGAATCTACCGGCCGCCACCAGGGCGAAAAGAGCCGCACCAGGTGATTCGCGCCACGGCACGGCCCCTGCCATGCTGTGCCGATCACGACCACCGGCACTCACCGCATCGCGGACGGAAAGCCACGGAATGGGACACATGACTACGGAATCCAAGGCGGCCAGGCCGGCGCTTCCGGCGAGTCCTCCCCTGACCGAGCGTCAGGAGGCCCGGCGCCGCCGCATCCTGCACACCAGTGCCGAACTCGCCGGCCGGGGCGGATTCGACGCCGTCCAGATGCGCGAGGTCGCCGAGTCCTCCGGGGTCGCGCTCGGCACCCTCTACCGCTACTTCCCTTCCAAGATCCACCTGCTGGTGGCCACCATGCAGGACCAGCTCCAGCGCATGCACGCCACCCTGCGCAAGCGGCCCCCGTCGGAGGAGGACCCCGGCGCCCGGGTCGCCCAGACCCTGATGCGGGCCTTCCGCGCCCTCCAGCGCGAACCGCACCTGGCGGACGCGATGGTGCGCGCGCTGACCTTCGCCGACCGGTCCGTCAGCCCCGAGGTGGACACCGTCTCCCGGCTGACCACCGCGATCATCCTCGACGCGATGGGCCTGGACGGCCCGCCCACCCCGGAACAGCTCTCCGCCGTCCGGGTCATCGAGCACACCTGGCACTCGGCTCTGATCACCTGGCTGTCCGGCCGCGCCTCGATCGCCCAGGTAAAGATCGACATCGAAACCGTCTGCCGTCTGATCGACCTGACCGCCCCGGGGACGAAACGGGGGCGGTGAGCTGCCCGACGCCCTGGCGCCCCTGACCCCCTGGCCCCCTTGGCCCCCTGACCTCTTGGCCCTTGCCCCTCTGGCGCCCTGGCCCCTCGGCCCCTCGGCCCCTGGGTGAGCGTCCGGCTCGGGTGGCCCTCGGAAGCGTTGGCTCCGCCCCCCTCGCGGGTAGAGGGCCCGCAAGGGGGCCGCCCGACCCCTACGGGACGCCCCGCCCCGCCCCCTACGGGCCCCGGGCCCGCCCCCCCGGCGCCCGCCCTCCCCTCCCCCGCTCACTCCTCCGGGGGGAAGACCGGTGTGCCGGTGGGGGTCGCGGTGAGGGTGATGGCTTCGACCGGGCAGTTCTCGGCGGCGGCCAGGAGGGCGTCCGCGGCCTCGGTCTCCGGGTCGACCGGGTGGGACTGGCGGGCCGCGTCCAGCCGGAACCGGTCCGGTGCGGTCCCCGCACACAGGCCCGACCCGATGCACACCCCCCGGTCCACCGCCACCCGCCAGCGCTCCGCCATCACGCACCCGCCGGCAGGTGGATCATCTTGTGCTCCAGGTATTCACCGAACCCCTCGGGGCCGAACTCCCGCCCGATACCGGAGTTCTTGTAGCCGCCGAACGGGCCGAGCATGTCGATGCTGAAGGTGTTCACCGAGTACGTGCCGGTGCGGACCCGCCGCGCGAGGTCGACGCCGTGCTCGGTGTCGGCCGTCCACACCGACCCCGACAGCCCGTACTCCGAGTCGTTGGCGATCCGCACCGCCTCCTCCTCGTCCCCGTAGGGGAGCAGGCAGATCACCGGCCCGAAGATCTCCTCCCGGGCGATCCGCATGCCGTTGTCCACGTCGCCGAAGAGCGTCGGCTCGACGTACCAGCCGGTCTCCTGCCCCGGCGGGCGGCCGCCGCCGGCCAGCACCTTGGCGCCCTCCCGCAGGCCCAGCGCGATGTAGTCCAGCGAGCGCTGCTGCTGGCGGCGGGCCACCAGCGGCCCGACCTCGGTGGCCGGGTCCAGCGGGTCGCCGACGGCCAGGCCGGCCGCCGCCGCCGCGAACCGCTCGGCGATCTCGTCGTAGCGGCTGCGCGGCGCGAGGATCCTGGTCTGTGCCACGCACGCCTGCCCGTTGATCATCCAGGCGAACGGCGCGATCCCGGCCACCGCCGCGTCCAGGTCCGCGTCCGGCAGGATCACCGCGGCCGACTTGCCGCCCAGTTCCAGCGTCACCCGGCTGAGGTTGCGCGCCGCGACCTCCATGACCCGCTTGCCGGCCGCCACCGACCCGGTGAACGACACCTTGTCCACGCCCGGGTGCCCGACCAGGTACTCGCTCACCTCCCGGTCGGCCGGCAGGATCGACAGCACCCCCGCCGGCAGTCCGGCCCCGCTCGCGATCTCCGCCAGCAGGTACGCGTCCAGCGGCGTCTCGGGCGACACCTTCAGCACCACCGAGCAGCCGGCCAGCAGCGCCGGCGCGAGCTTGGCGGCGGCGGTGAACTGCGGGACGTTCCACGGCACCACGGCCGCGACCACCCCCACCGGTTCCCGGCGCACCAGCAGCGGCCCCAGCACACCGGCCCGCCGCTCCTCGAACGGGAAGTCCGCGGCCACCGTGAGCGCGGCGTCCCACACCATCATCGCGGCCAGCGACTGCACCAGCAGGCCGGAGGTCACCGGCGTACCGTTCTGCGCCCCGATGACCCGCGCGAACTCCTCGCTGCGCGCGGCGAACGCGTCCTTGATGCGGGTCACCACCGCGATCCGGTCCGCCAGGGGGGCGTTCGCCCACACCCCGGAGTCGAAGGACGCCCGGGCCGCGGCCACCGCCCGGTCGACGTCGGCCCGCGCGGCGTGCGGGACCCGGCCGATGACCTGTTCGGAGTGCGGCGAGACCACCTCGATCGTGTCCGGGCCGGCCGGATCGACCAGCTCACCGCCTATGTAGAGCTTTCCGTGCTCGACGAGGTCGCTCATCGCTGGCCGCCTTTCGACGGTGTCGAGGGGGACGGGGTGGGTGCGCGGGTGCGGGTGGGCGTGCGGGTGCGGCGGGGAAGGGGGCGGCGGGGAAGGGTGCGGCGGGGTTCGGTTTCTGACGCTGCATCAGGAATGGTGCAGCAGAACTGATACCAGTTCCACCGTGCGGAGTCCACGGCCCGGTACGGATATCGCCTCCCCGCGCCGGCTCTCCGCGCTGCCCCCCTGCACCAACTCCCTTGCCGTTGGCGGTTATCGGACCTAGTGGTGGAACTCGTTCTAGTTATAGTGAGGTGCCGGCACCGGCACGCGCGTCGGCACCGGCACACGAGGGGACGGGACCGATGGCGCCACAGGTGATCGACCACAAGGGCGGGGTGTGGAGCATCGCCGTCCCCCTCCCCGACAACCCCCTCGGCCACACCCTCGTCCACCTCCTGGAGACCGACCGCGGCCCGGTCCTCATCGACACCGGCTGGGACGACCCGGAGTCCTGGGACGCGCTCACCGCCGGGGTCACCGCCTGCGGTTTCGACCCGGCCGAGCTGCACGGCGTCCTGATCACCCACCACCACCCGGACCACCACGGGCTCTCCGCCCGGGTGCGGGAGACCTCCGGTGCGTGGATCGCGATGCACGCCGCGGACGCCGCGGTGGTGCGCCGCACCCGGGAGGCGGAGCCCGGCCGGTGGCTGGACTACCTGCTCGGGAAGCTCGCGGCGGCGGGAGCGCCGGACGACCATCTGGAGCCGCTGCGGGCCGCCCGGGCCGCCGGGCGCGGGCGGAAGCCCCCGGGGCGGCGGGCCGCGCTGCCGGACCGCGGGATCGAACCGGGCGCGCTCCTCGACCTGCCCGGGCGGCGGCTCCGGGCGGTCTGGACGCCGGGGCACACCCCGGGGCACGTCTGCCTGCATCTGGAGGAGGGACATCCGGGCCCGGCGCGGGGCGGGGCCGGTTCCGCCGGTGCGGCCGGCTTCGGGCGGCTGTTCTCCGGGGACCACCTGCTGCCGGGCATCACCCCGCACATCGGGCTGTACGAGGAACCGGACGAGGCGGCCCTGGACCTCGCCGACCGGGGGGATCCGCTCGGCGACTACCTCGACTCGCTGGCGCGCATCGCCCATCTCGCACCGGCGGAGGTGCTGCCGGCGCACCAGCACGCGTTCCCGGACGCGGCGGGCCGGGTGCGGGAGCTGCTCGGCCACCACGAGGAGCGGCTCGCCGGCCTCCGTGCGCTGCTCGCCGAGCCGCTCACGCCCTGGCAGCTGGCCCGTGCCATGCGGTGGAACCGCCCCTGGGAGCAGATCCCGCCCGCCTCCCGCACCATCGCCGTCTCGGAGGCCGAGGCGCATGTGCGGCACCTGGTGAAGCGCGGGGTGGTGGAGGCGGTGGGGGCCGACCCGGTGCGGTACGTGGCGGTGTAGGGCGTGCGGGGGCCTGCCGGGCGCCTCGGGTACGCGCCGGGCGGTGCCGGTCCGGTGCCCCGCCCCGGGGGCGGGCAGACGGCCCCGGGGCGGGGTGTGAAGGCCGGGTTAAGGTGTGCGGGACAACTTCATCCGTGCCTGATCGGGGGAAGCCGGTGGAAATCCGGCGCTGACCCGCAACCGTGAGGACGGCCGCCCGGCGGCCGGACGAGCCGGAGCACCCGTGGGGCACGGCCATGGCTCCCGCCACCGGATGGCCGGTGTGCGGCACCGTCGAGGTTCGCGGAGCTGAGCCCGGTGCCACCGCGGCGCACCCGGTCGGGTGCGCCGGCGGTCGGCCGAGCGCGGCTTCGCGCCCGACCCGACCGAACCGAGAGGCACCCACCCCGATGGCCCCCACGCATCCCGCCGCATCCCGGACGCGCCGTACCGCCGGCGCGCTGGCCGCCGCCGCGGCCGCCGCCGTGCTGGCCGCCGGCGCGGCGCCCCCGCAGAAGCTGCCGGAGGGGCTCTACGGCACCAAGGACCCGCAGTACGACGGGGTGTGGCGGCAGTCGCTGGCGCTGCTGGCGCAGCACACCGTGGGCGTGCGCCCGGCCCCGTCGGCCGTCGGCTGGCTGGTGGGCCAGCAGTGTGCGGACGGGGCGTTCGCCGCGTTCCGGGCCGATCCGCGGGCGGCGTGCGACGGCAAGACGCTGCGCGACACCAATCAGACGGCCGCGGCGGTGCAGGCGCTGGCCGCCCTGGGCGGGCACGGGGACGCCGTGCACAAGGCCGTGGGGTGGCTTGCGTCCGTGCAGCAGGCGGACGGCGGCTGGGGCTCGATGCCCGGTGCGGCCAGCGACGCCAACTCCACGGCGGTGGTCATCGGGGCGCTGGCCGCGGCCGGGGAGAAGCCGGAGGCGGTGCGGAAGGACGGCCACGCGCCGGACCGGGCGCTGCTGGGGTTCCAGCTGGGGTGTGACGCGAAGGAGGGGGAGCGCGGTGCGTTCACCTTCCAGCTGAAGAACGCGGCGCCCAACGCGGACGCGACGGCGGCCGCGGTCACCGCGGCGCTGGGCAAGGGCTTCGTGGTGCCGGCGGCCGGGAAGGACCGGCCGGTCGAGCCGCCGGCCTGCGGGCAGGACGGTGCGCGGGCCGGTGACGCCCGGGCCGCCGCGGACGGCGGCGCCGCGTACCTGGTGGCGCAGCTGGACGCCAACGGGCAGCACCTGCGGTCGGCGATGCCGGGCGCCGAGCAGCAGCCCGACGTCGGGAACACCGCGGACACGGTGGTCGCGCTGGCGGCCGGCGGGCACGCCGAGGCCGCGAAGAAGCCGCTGGCGTGGCTGGAGAAGAACGCCGCGGGGTGGGCGAAGCAGAACGGCCCGGCGGCGTACGCGCAGCTGGTGCTCGCCGCGCGGGCCACCGGGACGGACCCGCGCTCCTTCGGCGGCACCGACCTGGTCGCCGCGCTGAACGCCACCGGGCCCGCGCCGGTCACCGCGGCGGAGGACGGGCACTCCGGGGAGGGGCACTCCGAGGACGGCGGCGGCATCGGGATCTGGTGGGTGATCGGTGTCGGCCTCGCCATCGGCGCCGGGGTCGGTTTCCTGCTCAGCGGCCGCAAGGGCAAGAACGCGCTGTGAGCCGGATACGCGGGGCCCGGTGGGCGGTGGCGGCACTGCTCGGCGCGGGGCTGGTGGCCGGTCCGGTCGCCGGGGCCGCCCAGGCGCAGGAGTACCGGTACTGGTCGTTCTGGGACGGGCGGGCGGCGGCCGGCCCGTCCGCTTCGTGGGCGTACGCCACCCAGGGGCCGGGGACGGCGCGGCCGGCCGACGGTGCCGTGGCGGGTTTCCGGTTCGCGGTGAGCGCGGACTCCGCGCGGGCCGCGGCGCCGCGCCCGGCCCCGGACTTCGCCGCGCTGTGCGGTGCCGGACGGGCCGCGGCCGGGCAGAAGCGGATCGGTGTGGTGATCGACTTCGGGACGGCGGCGGACGCCCCGTCCGGGGAGCGGCCGCCGGCCGCGCGGACGGCCTGTGCGCGGGTGCCGGCGGATGCCTCGGCGGGCGAGGCGCTGGCCGCGGTCGCCGAGCCGCTGCGGTACGACGCGGCCGGGCTGCTGTGCGGGATCGCGGGGTACCCGCGGTCGGGCTGCGCGGAGCAGGTGGCCGGCGGCGGGGCGGAGCGGAAGCCGGCGGCCGGCGCGGCGGACGGTGCCGGCGGCGGCCCGTCGGCGGGGCTGTTCGCCGGGGTCGGCGCGGTGGTGGTGCTGGGCGCGGCCGCGGTCTGGCAGGCGCGCCGGCGGCGCGGATGAGCGCGCCGCGGGCGGCCCGCGGCACCGCGCTGCACGCGGGCGCCTGGTGGGTGTGGGCGCTGGGCCTGGCGACCGCGGCGTCCCGGACCGCCAATCCGCTGCTGCTGGCGCTGCTGGCGGCGGTGGCCGGTTATGTGGTGGCGGCGCGCCGGACGGACGCGCCGTGGGCCCGGTCGTACGGGGCGTTCGTCAAGCTGGGGCTGGTGGTGCTGGGGATCCGGCTGGTGTTCGCGTTCGTGCTGGGGTCGCCGATCCCGGGGACGCACACACTGGTGACGCTGCCCGAACTCCCGCTCCCCCACTGGGCGCAGGGTGTCCGGATCGGTGGCCGGGTGACCGCGGAGGGCATGGTCTTCGCGCTGTACGACGGGCTGAAGCTGGCCACCCTGCTGATCTGCGTGGGCGCCGCCAACGCGCTGGCCAGTCCGGCGCGGTTGCTGAAGTCGCTGCCCGGCGCGCTGTACGAGGCCGGGGTGGCGGTGGTGGTCGCGATGACGTTCGCGCCGAACCTGGTGGCCGACGTGCAGCGGCTGCGGGCGGCCCGGCGGCTGCGCGGCCGTCCGGACCGGGGCATGAAGGCGCTGTTGCAGGTGGGCCTGCCGGTGCTGGAGGGGGCGCTGGAGCGGTCGGTGGCGCTGGCCGCGGCGATGGACGCCCGCGGGTACGGCCGGACCGCGCAGGTGCCGCCCGCGGTGCGGCGGCTGACGTCGCTGCTGACGCTGGGCGGACTGCTCGGGGTGTGCGCGGGCACGTACGGGCTGCTGGGGGACGCGGGCGGCGGCTACGGGCTGCCGGTGCTGCTGGCCGGGCTGGCGGCGGCGCTGGCGGGGCTGTGGCTGGGCGGCCGCCGGTCGGTGCGGACCCGCTACCGGCCCGAGCCGTGGGGGGTGCGGGCCTGGCTGGTGTCGGGGTCCGGGGTGGCCGTGGCGGCGCTGATGATCGCGGCGAACGGCTACGCCCCGGCCGCGCTGCACCCGCCGGCGGTGCCGCTGACCGCGCCGGTGCTGCCGCTGTGGCCGGCGCTGTCGCTGCTGGTGGGGCTGGTGCCGGCGGTGGCCGCGCCGGTGCCGGTGCGGGCCGGGCGCCCGGTGTCCGCCGGCCGCTCCCGGGCCGCCGCCCCCGCCGCACCGTCCCGTTCCGCCGATTCCGGTCCGTTCACGAAGGAGCCCGCCCAGTGATCCGCTTCGAGCAGGTCTCGGTGACCTACGGCGATGCCGCCGCGCCGGCCGTGCAGGGGGTCGATCTGACCGTGCCCGAGGGCGAGTTGTGCCTCCTGGTGGGGCCGTCCGGGGCCGGGAAGTCGACCCTGCTGAACGCCGTGTGCGGGCTGGTGCCGCACTTCACCGGCGGCACGCTGCGCGGCCGGGTGACGGTCGGCGGGCGGGACACCCGGACCCATCCGCCGCGCGAACTGGCCGATGTGGTCGGCACGGTGGGCCAGGACCCGCTGGCGCACTGCGTCACCGACACCGTCGAGGACGAGCTGGCCTACGGCATGGAGTCCCTCGGGCTGGCCCCGGACGTGATGCGCCGCCGGGTCGAGGAGACGCTGGACCTGCTGGGCCTGGCCGACCTGCGGGAGCGGGCCCTGCGCACGCTGTCCGGCGGCCAGTTGCAGCGGGTGGCGATCGGCTCGGTGCTCACCGCGCACCCGAAGGTGCTGGTGCTGGACGAGCCGACGTCGGCGCTGGACCCGGGCGCCGCTGAGGAGGTGCTGGCGGTGCTCCAGCGCCTGGTGCACGACCTGGGCACGACGGTGCTGATGGCCGAGCACCGGCTGGAGCGGGTGGTGCAGTACGCGGACCAGGTGATCGTGCTGCCGGGGCCGGGCGCGGCGCCGGTGATGGGCGAGCCGGCCGCCATGATGGCCGCCTCGCCGGTGCGGCCGCCGGTGGTGGAGCTGGGCCGGCTGGCCGGGTGGTCGCCGCTGCCGCTGTCGGTGCGGGACGCCCGGCGCAAGGCGGCACCGCTGCGGGAGCGGCTGTCCGCGGCCGGTGCGCCGGCGGACCGGGCCCCGGCGGCGGACGGCGAGCCGGTGGCGTCGGTGGCCGGGCTGGTCGTCCGGCGCGACCGTACGCCGGTGCTGCACGGGATCGGCCTGACCGTGCGGGCCGGCGAGACGGTGGCGCTGATGGGCCGCAACGGCGCGGGGAAGTCGACGCTGCTGCGGACCCTGGTCGGGATGCACCGCCCGTCGTCCGGGACGGTCCGGGTCGGGGACGGCGCCCCGCACCAGGCCCGGCCGCGCGACCTGCTGCGCCGGGTCGGGCTGGTGCCGCAGGACCCGCGGGACCTGCTGTCCGCGGACACCGTGGCGGCCGAGTGCGCCGCCGCCGACCGGGACGCGGACGCACCGGCCGGCCGCTGCCGGGAGCTGGTGGCCCGCCTGCTGCCCGGGGTGCCGGACGCGGCGCATCCGCGGGACCTGTCGGAGGGGCAGCGGCTGGCGCTGGCGCTGGCGGTGGTGCTGACCGCGCGGCCGCCGCTGCTGCTGCTGGACGAGCCGACCCGCGGCCTGGACTACGCGGCCAAGGCCCGGCTGGTGGAGGTGCTGCGCGCGCTGGCCGCCGAGGGGCACGCCCTCGTGCTGGCCACCCACGACGTGGAGCTGGCCGCGGAGCTGGCGCACCGGGTGGTGATCCTGGCGGAGGGCGAGGTGGTCGCGGACGGCCCGGCGGCTGAGGTGGTGGTCTCCTCCCCCGCGTTCGCCCCGCAGGTCGCCAAGGTGCTGGCGCCGCTGCCGTGGCTGACGGTGTCCCAGGTGGCCCGGTCCCTGGAAGGGGCGCCGGCGTGACGGGCCCGGGGCGGCGGGTCCGCGCGGTGCGGCTGGGTCCGCGGTCGGTGGCCGCGCTGTGCCTGGTGTCGGCGGTCGGGGTGGTGGCGTTCGGCTGGCCGCTGCTGGCCGGTCCCGGCTCGGGGTTGGCGCACGCGCAGGACGCGCCGTGGCTGTTCGCGGCGCTGCTGCCGCTGCTGCTGGCGGTGGTGGTGGCGACGATCGCGGACCGCGGGCTGGACGCCAAGGCGATCGCGATGCTCGGGGTGCTGGCGGCGGCCGGGGCGGCGCTGCGGCCGCTGGGCGCGGGCACCGCGGGGATCGAGCCGATGTTCTTCCTGATGGTGCTGGCGGGCCGGGTGCTGGGGCCGGGGTTCGGTTTCACGCTGGGTTCGGTGGCGATGTTCGCGTCGGCGCTGCTGACCGGCGGGGTCGGGCCCTGGATGCCGTTCCAGATGCTGTCGATGGGCTGGGTGGCGATGGGCGCGGGGCTGCTGCCGGGCCCGGACCGGCTGCGCGGCCGCCGGGAGCTGGCGCTGCTGGCCGGCTACGGGGCGGTGGCGTCGGTGGGCTACGGGCTGGTGATGAACCTCCAGGGCTGGCCGTATCTGGGCGGGCTGGCGTCGGGGGTGTCGTTCGTGCCGGGCGATCCGCTCACCGCGAATCTGGCGCGCTACGCGGCGTACTGCCTGGCGACGTCGCTGGGCTGGGACCTGCCGCGCGCGGCGGTGACCGTGGTGCTGACCCTGGTGCTCGGCGCCCCGGTGCTCAAGGCGCTGCGCCGGGCCACCCGCCGGGCGGCGTTCGAGGCCCCGGTGGCGTTCGAGGCGCCGGCCGGGCCGCCGGCGGGGGCTGACGGGGCGCCCCGCCCGGCCGGCCCGGCGGCGGGGTCTACAGCCGCTGGATGATGGTCCCGGTCGCCAGCGCGCCGCCCGCGCACATGGTGATCAGGGCGAACTCCTTGTCGCGGCGCTCCAGTTCGTGCAGGGCGGTGGTCAGCAGGCGGGCGCCGGTGGCGCCGACGGGGTGGCCCAGGGCGATGGCGCCGCCGTTGACGTTGACCTTCTCCAGGTCCTGGCCGAAGACCCGGGCCCAGGACAGCACCACGGACGCGAACGCCTCGTTGATCTCGACCAGGTCGATGTCCTTGAGGGACATCCCGGCCTTGCCGAGGACGGCGCGGGTGGCGTCGACGGGCCCGTCGAGGTGGAAGTGCGGGTCGGAGCCGACCAGGGCCTGGGCGACGATCCGGGCCCGGGGCTTCAGCCGCAGCGCGCGGGCCATCTTCTTGGAGGACCACAGCAGGGCGGCGGCGCCGTCGGAGATCTGCGAGGAGTTGCCGGCGGTGTGCACGGCGGTGGGCATGACGGGTTTGAGGCCGGCCAGCGCCGCCGCGCTGGTGTCGCGCAGCCCCTCGTCGCGGTCGACCAGCCGCCACATGCCCTGGCCCGCGGCCTGCTCCTCCTCGGTGGTGGGCACCTGCACCGCGAACGTCTCGCGTTTGAAGCGCTCCTCGGCCCAGGCGGTGGCGGCGCGCTCCTGGGAGAGCAGGCCGAACGCGTCGACGTCCTCGCGGGTCAGGCCGCGGCGGCGGGCGATCCGCTCGGCCGCCTCGAACTGGTTGGGCAGGTCGACGTTCCACTCGTCCGGCCAGGGCTTGCCGGGGCCGTGCTTGGAGCCGCTGCCGAGGGGGACGCGGGACATCGCCTCCACGCCGCAGCCGATGCCGATGTCGATGACGCCGCCGGCGATCATGTTGGCGACCATGTGGTTGGCCTGCTGGGAGGAGCCGCACTGGCAGTCCACGGTGGTGGCCGCGGTCTCGTAGGGCAGGCCCATGGCGAGCCAGGCGTTGCGGGCCGGGTTCATGGACTGCTCGCCGGCGTGGGTGACGGTGCCGCCGACGATCTGCTCGACGCAGTCGGGCTGGATGCCGGTGCGGGCGAGGAGTTCGCGGTACGTCTCGCCCAGGAGGTAGGCGGGGTGGAGGTTGGCGAGCGCGCCCTGGCGCTTGCCGATGGGCGTGCGTACGGCTTCGACGATGACGGGTTCGGCGGCCATGACTCAACTCGTCCTCTCCTCGCGTCCGCGGGCGTCCCGGCGCCCGCGGAGGGAAGAACTAGTACGCGTTCTAGTTCCTCGCACAGTCTCGTGAGCGCCCCGGCACGACGCAAGAGGGCGGCAACGCCCTTGTGGGCACGTAGCGTTGCCGTGACCCTTGCCACTTGCGGGACGCGTCACTACCGTCACCGCGACCTGCATCTGATGGGCCGTCAGACACCCGTGCCGGGGACCGCGGTGCCGTCAGGGCGCTGGACGCCGCCGGACCAGGAGCCGCCGATGCACTGCCCCGCGCTGCCCGAGGGGTTCGACCCCACCGACCCCGACGTCTACCAGGCCCGGGTCCCGCTGCCGGAGTTCGCCCGGCTGCGCGGGACCGCGCCGGTGTGCTGGATCCCCCAGCCGCACGGCGTCGCCGGATTCGACGACGACGGCTACTGGGCCGTCACCCGCCACCAGGACGTCAAGGAGGTCTCCACCCGCCCGGACGTCTTCTCCGCCAACCTCAACACCTCGATCATCCGCTTCAATCCGGCCATTTCCCGGGACCAGATCGAGGTCCAGAAACTGATCATGCTCAACATGGACCCGCCCGAGCACACCCGGGTCCGGCAGATCGTGCAGCGCGGTTTCACCCCGCGGGCCATCCGCGCCCTGGAGGACGCGCTGCGCCGGCGGGCCGAGCGGATCGTCGCCGGGGCGGGCGCGAAGGGCTCCGGCGACTTCGTCACCGACGTCGCCTGCGAGCTGCCGCTCCAGGCGATCGCCGAGCTGATCGGCATCCCCCAGGACGACCGGGCCCGGATCTTCGACTGGTCGAACAAGATGATCGCCTACGACGACCCGGAGCTGGCCATCACCGAGGAGGTCGGCGCCAACGCGGCCGTGGAGCTGATCTCCTACGCGATGAACCTCGCCGCGGACCGCAAGAAGTGCCCGGCCCAGGACATCGTCAGCCGCCTGGTGGCGGCCGAGGACGAGGGCAACCTCGGCTCCGACGAGTTCGGGTTCTTCGTGCTGCTGCTGGCGGTGGCCGGCAACGAGACCACCCGCAACGCCATCACCCACGGCATGCACGCCTTCCTCACCCACCCCGAGCAGTGGGAGCTCTACAAGCGCGAGCGCCCGGCGACCGCCGCGGAGGAGATCGTGCGCTGGGCGACCCCGGTGGTCTCCTTCCAGCGCACCGCCACCCAGGACACCGAACTGGGCGGCGCGCACCTCCGCGAGGGCCAGCGGGTCGGCATCTTCTACTCCTCGGCCAACCACGACCCCGAGGTCTTCGACCGCCCCGAGGTCTTCGACATCACCCGCGACCCCAACCCCCACCTCGGCTTCGGGGGCGGCGGGCCGCACTTCTGCCTCGGCAAGTCGCTGGCCGTCCTGGAGATCAACCTGATCTTCAACGCCCTCGCCGACGCCCTCCCGGACATCGCCCTGACCGGCGCCCCCCGGCGGCTGCGCTCCGCCTGGCTGAACGGCGTCAAGGAGCTGCGGGTGCGCTACCGGTGAGGAACAGCACCGCCAGCACGAACAGCTCCAGCGCACCGGCGGCCAGCACGGCCAGCACCAGCCGGCGCCGCAGCCCGCGGTAAGTGTCCTCGTAAGCGGTCCGCAGTTCGGCACTGCGGGCCGCGACACGCTCCAGGTACGAGCGGGACTGCGCGCGCTGCTCCCGGCTGTAGTGGCGGACCACCTCCGCCCGCTGCGCGGTGGTCAGCCACGGCAGCCGGGCGCAGAAGTCCTCCGCCTGCGCGCCGGCCCGTTCCTTCTCCGCCTCCCACAGCAGATAGCCCTCGATCTCGTTGATCACCTCGTCCATCCGCACGTCCGCCGTCCCGCCGGATTCCCCGGCCGCCGGCCGCCGCCCCCTCATTCCCCGGCCCCGGCCGCGATCTCGGGGTGGTGCAGATCGAACGCCGGCGATTCGGAGCGAATCCGCGGCAGAGTGTGGAAATTGTGCCGCGGCGGCGGGCAGGACGTCACCCACTCCAGCGAACGGCCGTAGCCCCACGGATCGTCCACGCCGACCTTCCGGCCGTACTTGGCGGTCTTCCAGACGTTGTAGAGGAACGGCAGGATCGACATGCCGAGCAGGAACGAGAAAATGGTCGAGACGGTGTTCAGCGTGGTGAAGCCGTCGGCGGCGAGATAGTCGGGGATCCGGCGCAGCATGCCCTCGGCGCCCAGCCAGTGCTGGACGAGGAACGTGCCGTGGAAGCCGAT
>NZ_JALMUV010000099.1 GCF_023155275.1 Streptomyces rhizoryzae | reverse complement strand
GCGCAACGCACAGGCACCCGCACGGCGGGAAAGCCGACAACGTGGGAAGCCGGCCAAGCGCAGCGAAACGTCACTCCGCCACGCCAACCAGCAGCACCCGGCTCCCCGGTGACAGGGCGCGCCACCGGTGGGTGACCCCGCCGGTGCAGTACAGCGTGTCGCCGGGGCCCAGCTCGTAGCGGTGACCGTCCGCCTCGGCCTCCACGGCGCCCGCGACGACGTACATCAACTCGTCGTGCGGATGGCGGAATTGACGTTGCCAGTCGTGCCGGCCGGTGAACTCCAGGGCGTGCAACTGGCGCTGCCCGCGGACCAACGGGCGTACCCGGCCGCCGGCGCCGTCCTCGGGGACCGCCGCGGAGTCGGCCCGCACCACATCGACCGCGCGGCGGGAACCGTCCGCGGCGGCCAGCAGCCGCACCGCGGTGGTCTCCAGGGCGTCCGCGATCAGCTGGAGCGAACGCATGCTGGGCCGGGCCCGGTCGTTCTCGATCTGGCTGAGGAAGGGTGCGGACAGCCCGGTGGCGCGGGCCAGTTGGGCCAGTGTCAGCTCCCGGGCGCGGCGCCGCCGCCGGACTGCCGCCCCCACCCGCGGCGCCTCCGCCGCGCCCTCGGTCCCGCTCATCGCTCGTTCCTCCCCGGCACCGTCCCGCCCTCCTTATTGCGCCGTTCACAGCCCTGCAACACACCGCCCCTAGCGTCTACGCTGTTTGATCCCATCAAACAAAGTTTGACAAGAACCGGTTTGACGAGGGGAAATCCGCCATGGCCTCCGGCACGACCGCAGTCGATCAAAACACACGCCGCCGCCGCGGCACCGGCCTGATCGCACTCGATCCCGCCGCCGCCCACGACGGCTACACGCTCTACGCCCCGCTCACCGGCGGCGGCCAGGTCCTCCTGGTGGACCTGCACGGCACCGTCGTCCACCGCTGGCACCTGCCGCACCGCCCCGGCCGGCACGCCCGCATCCTGCCCAACGGCAACCTCGCCTACAACGCCACCCTGCCCGGCCAGGACGCGCTCTTCCCGATGTGGCACAAGTACCGCGGCGGGCTGATGCAGGAGATCGCCCCGGACGGCACGGTGCTGCGCTCGTTCACCGACCCGCTCCAGCACCACGACGCCCACCACCACGGCGACGGGCGGATCCTCTACAGCGCGCTGGAACCGCTGACCGGCGCCCGGGCCGCGGCGGTGCGCGGCGGCGCCCCCGGCTCCGAACCGGACGGTACCGTCCACGCCGACACCCTCCGCGAGGTCGACGCCGACGGCCGGCTGCTGTGGTCCTGGAACGCCGCCGACCACCTCGACCCGGACGCCTACGCCCTGCACCCCGCCTACTCCCGCGAGCACTGGCCGCTGATCAACTCCGTGCTGCCGCTGGCCGACGGCAACGTGCTGGCCAGCCTGCGCAGCGCCTCCGCGGTCATCGTCATCAGCCGGTCGACCGGCGAGGTCCTCTGGCGCACCGCGCCGGGCCTGGTCTCCCAGCAGCACCACCCCACCGAGCTGCCGAACGGCAACTTCCTGATCTTCGACAACGGCGTCTTCCGGCCCGGCTGCGACGTCCCCTACTCCCGCGTCATCGAGGTGGACCGGGCCACCGGCGCGGTGGTCTGGGAGTACCACGACCCGGCCCGGGAGGCGTTCTTCGCGCCCTTCATGGGCAGCGCCCAGCGGCTGCCCAACGGCAACACCCTGGTCACCGACTCCCCCGCCGGCCGGATCTTCGAGGTCACCGCCGAGGGCCTGCTGTGCTGGGAGTACGTCGTCCCGGAGTTCGGCGGCTACCGCGAACCGGAGGTCGGTGAGCTGTTCCCGACCCAGAACAACGCGGTCTTCCGGGCCTACCGCTACGGCGCCGGGGACCTGCCCTGGCTGAAGCGGCAGGGCTGACCGGTGGCCGCCCCCGGGCCCGCGCCCGCCGCGGCGCCGGTGGACGAACGGCTGCCGCTGAGCCGGCTGCTGCCGTTCGCCGCCCAGCACGTCCTGGCCATGATCGCCGCCCCGGTCTCCACCGTCTTCCTGCTGGCCGGCGGGTTGCACCTGCCGCCCGACCGCACCGCCGCCCTGCTCAGCGCCACCCTCGTGCTGTGCGGGGCCGGGGCGCTGCTCCAGTCCTTCGGCGTGCTGCGGATCGGCGCCCGGCTGCCGTTCATGATGCTGCCCGGCGGCGCGGCGGCCGCCCTCTTCCTCCAGATCGCCCGGGAGCACGGCCCGGCCACCGCCTCCGGCGCGGTCCTGCTGGCCGCCGCGCTGCTGCTCGCGGTGGTGCCGGTGTACGGGCGGATCGTCCGGTTCTTCCCGCCGCTGGTGATGGGCGCGACGGTACTGGTGATCGGCGTCAACATGATCGCGGTGGCGGCGCCGATGGCCGCCGCCGGCACCGGCCCGGCGCTGGTCACCCTCGCCGCCACCACCCTGGGCTTCCTGCTGCTGCGCGGCGTGTGGCGGCAGCTGTCCGTCCTGCTCGGCATGGCGGTGGGCACCGCCGCCGCGGCCCTGCTCGGCACCCCGTTCCGCGCCGTACCGGGTGACGCGGTGCTCGCCCTGCCGCGCCTCCTGCCGTACGGTGCCCCGCACTTCGACGTGGTGGCCGCGCTGCCGCTGCTGGTCTTCGCACTCGCCTCGCTCGCCGAGGCCACCGGCCAGACGGTGCTCAACAGCGAGGCGGTGGGCCGCACCCCGGCCCCGGCCCGGGACGTGCCGCGGACCGCCCGGGCGGACGCGGTGGCCTCGCTCGCCGCCGGGCTGCTCGGCGGCGCGACGATGGTGACCAGCGCCGAGAACATCGGCATCGTCCGGCTCACCGGCGTCCGCAGCCGGTTCGTGACCGCGGCCGCCGGCGCGCTGCTGGTGGGGTGCGGACTGCTGGCACCGGTCACCCGGCTGCTGGCCGCACTGCCCGTACCGGTCGTCGGCGGCGCCGCGCTGGTCATCTACGCGGTGATCGCCGCGATGGGCATCGATATGCTGCGCCGCGCCGACCTCGCCGACCGCGCCGCCTCCACCGTCGTCGCCCTCACCCTCCTCGCCGGCCTGCTGCCCGTCCTGTCCCCGCGGCTGTACGCGCCGCTGCCCGGCTGGGCGCACACCCTCTTCGGCAGCGGCGTCCCGGCCGCCGCGCTGACCGCCGCGGTGCTGACAGCCCTGTTCGCCCGCCTGGACCCCGCACGCCGCGCGGCGCCGGCCGGCGCGGGCTGACCCGTTCACGCCACCCGGCGGGTCAGCCCCAGCAGATCGCGGGCCGGACCGGCCGGGCGCTGACCGGCCGGCCACACCGCGCGCAGCTCGCGGCCCAGTTGCAGGCCGCGCACCGGGACCTCCACCAGCCGGCGCGCGGTCAGCTCCTCGCGGACCGCCAGCTCGCTCAGCACGGACGGGGCCGCCTCGCTGACCACCGCCGCCTTCACCGCCGTGGTCGAGGCCAGCTCCAGCAGCGGCGCGGCCAGCCCGCCGGCTCCGGCCAGCGCCGCGTCCAGCACCTGGCGGGTACCCGACCCGCGCTCCCGCAGGATCAGCGGCGTGGCGGCGAGTTCGGCGGCGGTCAGGCCGCTGCGCCGCCGGGCCCAGGGGTGGGCCGGCGCGGCCACCACGGCCAGCCGGTCGTGCCCGATCACCGTGGTGTCCAGCCCCGCCGGAACGTCCAGCCCCTCCACGAAGCCGAGGTCCGCCTCGCCCGCCAGCAGCCGCTCGGCGACCGCCCGGGAGTTCCCGGCCAGCAGCGACACCGCCGTCCCGGGGCGCTGGGCGCGCAGCGCCACCAGCCAGCCCGGCAGCAGGTACTCGGCGATCGTCATGCTCGCCGCGACCCGCAGCCGGGAGTCGCGCCGGCCGCGCAGCGCCGACGTGCCCGCGTCGAACGCCTCGGCGGCCTCCACCACCTGGCGCGCCCAGTCCGTGACCAGCGCCCCGGCCTCGGTCAGCCGCGAGCCGCGCGGCGACCGCTCCACCAGCGCCACCCCCAACTGCCGCTCCATCGTCCGGATCCGGCTGCTGGCGGCGGGCTGGGTGATGCCCTGCGCCCGGGCGGCCCGTCCCAGGCTGCCGAGCCGCGCCACCGCGAGCAGCAGCTCCAGCGCCCCGAGATCCGGCACCCGGTGGTGCAGCGGCCCCCCGCCGTCAGCCGCCGGCAGCCCCGCCTCATCCGTCCCACTCATAACCCCAGCTTATGCCCTCATAGAAACGCGGTCCCTGGTGAGCGCGACAAGGACCGGCGACCCTACGGACCATGCCCGCACTCACGCACGCACCGTCCCCGGAAGCCGCCGCCCCCGGCGGCACCGCCCCCGGCCCGCGCCTCTCGCTCCGCGACCTCGGCCCGAACTGGTACGCCGCGGTCATGGGCACCGCGATCGTCGCCAACGCCGGTGCGGCGCTGCCGCTCACCGTCCCCGGCCTCCGGGTGGCCTGCCGGCCGGTGTGGGCGCTGTCCGCCCTGCTGCTGCTGACCCTGCTCACCGCCCGCGCCCTGCACTGGGCCCGCCACCGCGACCAGGCCCGCCGCCACCTGCTGGACCCGGCCGTCGCCCCGTTCTACGGCTGCCTGGCCATGGCCCTGCTCGCGGTCGGCGGCGGCACCCTCGCGGTCGGCCGCGACGTCCTCGGCACGCCCGCCGCGGTGGCCGCCGACGCCGTGCTGTGGACCGCCGGCACGCTGACCGGCCTGGCCGCCGCGGCCGGCGTCCCCTACCTGATGGTGACCCGGCACCGGATCCCCGAGGGCAGCGCCTCCCCGGTGTGGCTGCTGCCGCTGGTCCCGCCGATGGTCTCGGCGGCCCTGGGCCCCGCGCTGATCCCGCACCTGCCGCCCGGCCAGCCGCGGGAGGCGATGCTGCTGGGCTGCTATGCGCTGTTCGGGATATCGCTCCTGCTGACCCTGACCGTGCTCCCGCTGATCCTGCACCGGCTGTTCCACCACGGCCCGCTGCCGCTCGCCCTCACCCCCACCCTCTTCCTCGTCCTCGGCCCCCTGGGCCAGTCCACCACCGCCGTCCAGAACCTCGCCGACGCCGCCCCCGGCACCGTCACCCCCCTCCACGCGCACGCCATGAGCGCCTTCGCGGTCCTCTACGGCGTACCGGTGCTCGGCTTCGCGCTGCTGTGGCTGGCGCTGGCGACCGCGATGGTGCTGCGCGCGGCCCGCCGCGGGATGGGCTTCGCGATGACCTGGTGGGCCTTCACCTTCCCCCTCGGCACCTGCGTCACCGGCGCCGCCGCCCTGGCCCGCGGAACGGGCCTGACGGCCCTCAGCGCCCTGGCCACCGGCCTGTACGCGGTCCTGGTCGGGGCCGTGGCGGTCACGGCTACTGCGACCGTCCGAGCGGTGTGTAGGTAGCTTCCCACGTTGTCGGCTTTCCCGCCGTGGGGGTGCCTGTGCGTTGCGCCTCCG
>NZ_JALMUV010000098.1 GCF_023155275.1 Streptomyces rhizoryzae | reverse complement strand
GGGGAAAAGGGGGGAAGGGGCCGGAGGGGGAGGGGCCCGGGCGCGGGCCGGGGGTGGTCCGCGCCCGGGGGCCGGTCAGCGGGGCAGGCCCGCCAGGGTGCGGTGCGCCTCGGTCATGATCCGGCCGACCAGCTCGGCGCACGAGGGGAGGTCCTCGATGACCCCGGCGACCTGCCCGGAGGCCATCACGCCGAGGTCGGTGCGGCCGTCCACCATCGACGCCTTGAGCAGCATCGGGGTGGTGGCCGCCAGCAGGACCTGACTCCACGTCAGATCCTTGCCGTGCTTCATCGCCAGTCCGTCGCGGACCATCCGCGGCCAGCTCAGACCGGACAGCTTGCGGAACGCCGCGGCGTGCCGCACCGCCCGGAGCAGCGCCGCCGCCCGCCCGGACCGCTCCAGCGACCGGACCAGCTCACTGCGCAGCATCCGGTGCGGCAGCCCGTCCACCTTGGTGGTGACGGTGACGTCGGTGACCGCGGCCGCCAGGTAGTGGTCCTGGACGGCCGGCGGCACGGTGCTGTCGGAGGTCAGCAGGAAGCGGGTGCCCATGGCGATTCCGGCGGCCCCGTAGGCCAGCGCGGCGACCAGGCCCCGGCCGTCGAAGAACCCGCCCGCGGCGATCACCGGGATGTCCACCGCGTCCACCACCTGCGGGAGCAGGACGGTGGTGGCCACGCTGCCGGTGTGCCCGCCGCCCTCGCCGCCCTGGACGACGACCGCGTCGGCGCCCCAGGCCGCCACCTTCTCGGCGTGCCGCCGGGCGCCGATGGACGCGATCACCACCACCCCGGCGTCCTTGAGCCGGGCGATCAGCTCCCGCGAGGGCGCCAGCGCGAACGAGGCGACCCGGACGCCCTCCTCGATGATGATCCGCACCCGTTCCGCCGCGTCGCCCGCGTCGGCCCGCAGGTTGACCCCGAAGGGCCGGTCCGTACGGGACGCGACCTCGCGCACCGCCGACCGCAGCTGCCCGGGCGTCATGGTCGCCGAGGCCAGGATGCCCAGCGCGCCCGCCTCGGCGGTGGCGGACACCAGCCGGGGGCCGGCCACCCAGCCCATCCCGGTCTGCACGATCGGGTACCGGACGCCGGTCAGCTCGGTCAGCGGGGTGCGCAGGGCGGGTACGGCCGCGGTGTCCCCGGAGCCGCCGGCCGGGGCGGGGTCCGGGGAGGGGTCCGGGGCGGCGTCCGGGCTCATGCCGGCACCTCGCGGTCGCGCAGTCCGCGCGGGTCGAGCACCTCGCGGATCAGCCGCAGCTCCTCGCCGGTCGGCTCCCGGGTGTACGCGACCTCGTCCGGGAGGGCCAGCGCGAAACCGGTGGCGTCCCGCACCTCCCCGACGGTGACGCCGGGGTGCAGCGAGACCAGCCGCATGCGGTGGTCGGGGGTGGCGAAGTCGAAGACGCCGAGGTTGCTGACGACGCGCGGGATGCGGTGGTAGCGGGTGGCGGACGGCCCGGCCGCCGCCGCGCGGTCGTAGCCGACCCCGCAGACCATGTCGACCTTCTCCACGAAGACCCGCGGGGAGTGCTTGGGCACCCAGTAACTCGTCGGGTTGTTCAGGGTGTTGACCGGTGCGCCGCGGACCCCGAGGAGCTGCCGGGCGGGCCGCTCCCAGTCGCCGATGCAGGAGATGTTCTGGTTGCCGAACCGGTCGAGCTGGCCGGCGCCCATCATCACGTGCCGCCGGCCGCCGGTGACCATGGTCAGGTGCTGGCGGTACGGCAGCCAGCCCTCGGGCCGGCCGTCCGCGTCCACCAGCATCGCCTCGCCGTCGGTGAGCAGCAGGTCGGGGGAGAACGTGCGCTTGGCGAGCCGGGCGCCGAGGGCCGGGACGGTGCCCATCGGGCTGGCCAGCACCTCCCCGTTGCCGCGCCAGGCGTCGGCGCAGGCGACTACGCAGTATTCGGCGCGGCTGGTCATCGCATCTCCTCGTGCCAGGTCCGGACGGCCTGCTGGTAGCTCTTCTCGTCGCCGCGCAGGAACCGCTCGGCGAACTCTGGCCAGGGGGTGGTCGCGTAGAGCTTCAAGAACGCCTCGTCGCGGTCGTAGTCCGGCACGCAGGAGGTGAAGTGCGCGCCGCGGGGCGTCTCCACCACACCGGTGACGGCGTGCCGCTTGACCAGCAGGGTCTGCGGCGGCGCGCCCTCGAACCCGCCCGCGTCCACGAGCCGTTCGCAGGAGACGTACGCGGTGTCCGCCGCCTCGCAGAACAGGTCGTCGAAGTACGGGTCGGGGCCCAGGTACTGGCCGTTGCCGAGCCGGTCGGCGCGGTTGACGTGGACCAGCGCCGCGTCCATCCGCAGCGCCGGCATCGCCGTGAAGGTCTCCCCGTCCTCGTACGGCGAGGTGACCGTCCGCAGTTCGGGGTTGACCCGCATCACGTCCGAGCCGAGGCCGGCCCGCACGGGCAGGAACGGCAGCCGGTTGGCGGCGGCGTGCAGCCCCCACATGAACATCGCCTCGTCGATCTCCATGAGGCGGAACGCACCGGCCTGGCGGGCCGTGCGGAAGTGCGGCTCCAGCGGGATCGAGTCCAGCGTGACGAACGCGGTGACCAGCTTGCGGATCTTCCCGGCGGCGGCCAGCAGGCCCACGTCGGGACCACCGTAGGAGACCACCGTCAGGTCGGTGACGTCGGAGCGGAGCAGCGCCCGGACCAGGGCCATCGGCTTGCGCCGGGAGCCCCAGCCGCCGATGCCCAGGGTCATGCCGCTGCGCAGCCGCGCCACGACGTCCTCGGGGGTCATGGTCTTGTCGGTCACGGTCGATCCGGTCCTTCCGTGTGTCCGGCCCCGCCGAAGGTGTCGCGCACCCGGTCCGCGACCCCGCTGAGATTGGCCTCGAAGGTGAAGCCCTGCTCGAAGCGGTAGCTCCGGCGGACGTCGACCGGGTCGATGCCGTTGATGGCGGCCTTGGCCAGCCGGAGCAGGGAGCCGTCCTTGCGGGCGATCTCCCGGGCCAGTTCCAGGGCCGCGCCGAGCAGTTCGGCGCGCGGGACGACCCGCCAGACCGAGCCGTGCGCGTGGAGTTCGTCCGCGGTGGCGGTCCGCGAGGTGTAGTACAGCGTGCGCATCAGGTGCTGGGGGACGAGCCGGGCCAGGTGGGTGGCGGCGCCCAGCGCGCCGCGGTCCAGTTCCGGCAGGCCGAAGACCGCGTCGTCGGCGGCCACGATCGCGTCCGCGTTGCCGACCAGGCCGATGCCGCCGCCCAGGCAGAAGCCGTGCACCGCGGCGACCACCGGCACCTCGCACTCGTAGACCGCGGCGAACGCCTCGGCGCAGCCGCGGTTGGCGCCGATCAGCGCCCCGTGGCCGCCCGCCGCGGTGTCCCGCTGCATCTCCTTGATGTCGACGCCGGCGTTGAAGCCGCGGCCCCCGGCGGCCAGGACGACGCAGCGCACGGCCGGGTCGCGGCCGGCGGCCCGTACCGCGTCGGCGAGGTCGTACCAGCCCTGTACGGGGAGGGCGTTGACCGGGGAGAAGTCGGCGGTGACGACCGCGACGCCCTGGTCGGGTGCGGAGGTGGAGACACCCATGAGCAGATCAGCTACCTTTCCACCAAGCGTTTGTTAGGTGGCGAAGTTAGCAGCGGATCGCCCGCCGCGGGAGGTACCAGTTGTCCCTGACCCTCGATCTGACCGGACAGGTCGCCGTCGTCACCGGCGGCACCCGGGGCGTCGGCGCCGGCATCGCCCGCGCCTTCCTCCGGGCCGGCGCGGAGGTCGTCGTCTGCGCCCGGCGGCCCCCCGACGCGCCCGTCGCCGACGGCCCGCGCACCGCCCGCTTCCACCCCCTCGACCTGCGCGAACCCGCCGCGGTGCGGGACTTCTTCGCCCGGGTCGCGGCCGACCACGGGCGGCTGGACTGCCTGGTCAACAACGCCGGCGGCACGCCCTACCGGCTGCTCGGCGAGACCGGTGCCGAACGCCACGCCCGGGTCCTCGACCTCAACCTTGTCGCGCCGATGACCGCCTCGCTCGCCGCGTACGAGGTGATGCGCGGCCAGCCGCGGGGCGGTTCGGTGATCATGATCGGCAGTGTCAGCGGCAGCCGGCCCTCGCCCGGCACCGCCGCCTACGGCGCCGCCAAGGCCGGACTGGAGCACCTCGCCCGCTCCATGGCCGTCGAATGGGCCCCGGCGGTCCGCGTCAACACCCTCGTCCTCGGCATGGTCCGCACCGAACTCTCGGCGCTGCACTACGGGGACGAGGCGGGCCTCGCCGCGGTCGGCGCGACCGTACCGCTCGGCCGGCTCGCCGAACCCGCCGAGGTCGGCGACGCCTGCGTCTTTCTCGCCTCCGACCGCGCCGGCTACCTCAGCGGCGCCAGCCTGCTCGTCCACGGCGGCGGGGAGCGCCCCGCGTTCCTCGACGCCGCCACCGTCAACCACACCGAGGAGCCCGCACGATGACCGGAATCTGCACCGGACGCGTCGCCGTCGTCACCGGAGCCGGCCGGGGCCTGGGCCGCGCCCACGCCCTCGCCCTGGCCGCCGAGGGAGCGGCCGTCGTCGTCAACGACCTCGGGGTCGCGGCCGACGGCGCCGGGGCCTCGGCCGGGCCCGCCCAGCAGGTCGTCGAGGAGATCGTGGCCCGCGGCGGCCGGGCCGCCGCGCACACCGGCGACATCACCACCGACGACGGCGCCGCCTCGCTGGTGGCCACCGCCCTGGACGCCTTCGGCCGGCTGGACGCCCTGGTCAACAACGCCGGCTTCCTGCGCGACCGGATGCTGGTCAACCTCGGCGAGGACGACTGGGACGCGGTGGTGCGGGTCCACCTCAAGGGCCACTTCCTGCCGCTGAAGCACGCCGGCGCGCACTGGCGGGCCGAGGCCAAGGCCGGCCGCACGCCCGACGCCCGGGTGGTCAACACCAGCTCGGGCGCCGGCCTGCTCGGCAGCGTCGGCCAGGGCAACTACTCCGCCGCGAAGGCCGGCATCCTCGGCCTGACCCTCGTCGCCGCCGCCGAACTGGGCCGCTACGGCGTCCAGGTCAACGCCATCGCCCCGGCCGCCCGCACCCGGATGACCGAGCAGACCTTCGCCGACACCATGGCGGCGCCCACGGCGGGCGCGTTCGACGCGATGGCCCCCGAGAACGTCTCCCCCCTGGTCGTCTGGCTGTCCGCCGCCGACAGCGCCGGCGTCACCGGGCGCGTCTTCGAGGCCGAGGGCGGCCGGATCACCGTCATGGAGGGGTGGCGGCCCGGCCCGACGGCCGACAAGGGCGCCCGCTGGGCGCCGGCGGAACTCGGCGGGGTCGCCCGCGGGCTCCTCGCGGAGGCGGTGGCGCCGGGGGCGGTGTACGGGGCGCGGGGCTGATCCGCTGCCCGCGTTGTCGGCTTTCCCGCCGTGCGCCTGGCGGCGGGGCCGGCTCCCACGTTGTTGGCTTTCCCGCCGTGCGCCTGGCGGCGGGGCCGGCTCCCACGGTGTCGGCTTCCCCGCCGTGGGGGTTCTTTCGGGTGCGCCTGCGGCGCGTTGCGTTTCCGCTGCGCGGGGCTTTCGGGGTGCGGTGAC
>NZ_JALMUV010000097.1 GCF_023155275.1 Streptomyces rhizoryzae | reverse complement strand
GCATCACACCAACGAGTGACACCCCGGGCCATCGCACCGCGGCAATCGAGTGACGGGCCACCCCACCCACCGTCATCCCCGCTGGTGACAGCGGTGCGCCCGCCCACCGGACCCCCCGGCCCGGAACCCGCACCGTGGGCCGTTTGCGCCGCCCGTTCCCCCGGGCTGATCATCGTGGGCCTGGCCCGCTGCATCGCCATGCCCGGTCTACTTCTCGGTCATGTGAGCCGGATCCATGGCCCTCGGCCGCACGATCGGCCTGGACCACGCGCGCTCCACGACCCTGACGTTCACCGCCGCGGGCAACAACGTCGAACTGGCCGTCGCCATCGCCACCTTCGGCGCCTCCTTCGGCCAGGCCCCCGCCGGCGTCGTCGGCCCCCTCATCGAGGTCCCGGCCCTCCGCTGACGTGCCGTGCGGCCACCCGAGCCACCGCGACCACTCTTGACATTTCATACGCACCAGCTGATCGTAAGCGCATGCCTACTAAAATCCTGAGGTCCTCCTGGACGGCCGGACCGGCGAGCGGCGCACCCGGCCCCGTCCTGGTGAGCCTCACCGACTTCACACCCCGCAGGCTCACCGACCTGCCCGGCATCTACCGGGCAGCCCGGCGCCTCTCCTCCCGCTGGCGGGAGTTGGAGGGAGCACACGGCATGTGGCTGTGGGCGGAACGCACCGGGCGCCGCTGCGGGGCGGTGGCCGTCTGGCGCGACCACGCCGCGCTCCGCGGCTTCGTCGGCTGGCCCCCGCACGTGGAGATCATGCGCGCATACCGCGGCAGGGGCGCCCTGACCTCGACCACCTGGACCACCGACACCTTCACCCCGGCCACCCTCTGGACCCGAGCCCAAGCCCGGTTGACCGCCACCACCCCGCCCCACCCCGACCGCGACGACGACCGCGACGGCACCCCCCGGTGACCGACCCCGAGCCCCCCGGAACCCGGCACCACCCGGGCATCGGCTTCGCCGGGAAGTACGGGTAGCTCCCAGTCACCAACGAGCGCACTTCAGCTGATGCGCCCCAAGGTGCCGGGCCGCCGGGCCGCCCGATTCCCCTCTGGGCCTGTGCTGCTCGGGAAACGTCTGCACCGGACGGTAGCGCGCGGTCTGCCCCGCTCCGTGGGCATGGCCGGCGCCAGCCCCAAGGCGGCCCCCGCGGCGATCGCGCAGTACCTGCCGAGGACGAGACGCTCCGGCCCGTAGGCGTGGAGGACGTTGCGGCGCGCGAAGCCCGTGGCACCGTCCGGCTCGTCGTCATACGTGTACGCGCCGACGGCGATGTTCGGTGCGGTGACCAGCGGGCCGAGGAGCACCACGCGGTCGTGGGCGGGCAGCGGGTGCACGGCGGTCGGGGCAGGGGGACGGCGCGGAGGGCGGAGACGTCGCAGCGGGTGGGGACGAGGAGGAAGCGGTGCCCCCAGGCCCCCACCGGGTTCATTGTCAAAGACGGTGCGCGGATGCCCCGTTCGAGGTGGTGACCGGGTCCGGACCGGTGGAACGGTGCGGCGCCGCGGAGCCTTCCGCGGGCTTGGGCCTCGCCAGCCACAGGCCGGTGACCACGGCGGTGGCCGCCGTGACGGCGCCGGCCGCGACGAAGGCGCTGTCGATGCCGGTCGCGAAGGAGGCGCCGCCGGATTGCCGGGTGCGGACGACGGCTCCGAGTACCGCCACGCCGAGCACCGCGCCGATCTGCCGGGTGGTGCTGCTGATGCCCGAGGCGAGGCCGCCTTCCTGCGGGCTGACGGCTTGGATGGCGGCGCCTGTCAGCGGGGACATGGCCAGCGCGAAGCCGGTGCCGACGAGTCCCAGCCGCCACCACACGTTCGCGTAGCCGGTGTCGGCGTGCACCATGCCGAGCGCCAGCAGTCCCAGACCGGCCAGGGCCAGGCCGGTGGTCACCACGATGCGGAAGCCGTGCCGGGCGGCGAGCCGGCCCGCGTAGGGGCTGGCGATCACCATGGTGAGGGACACCGGCAGGGTCTGGAGGCCGGCGCGCAGGATCGAACTGCCCTGGACGTACACGAAGAACTGCGAGAAGAAGAACGACGAGCCCATGAGCGCGAACCCCACCACGACCATGGCGGTGTTGGACACGGTGAACAGGCGCTGCCGGAACAGCCGCAGCGGCAGCATCGGTGCGGAGCGACGCGCTTCGACGGCGACGAAGGCGGCCAGGAGAAGCACCGCGGCGGCGAAGCTGCCCAGGATGACCGGTGAGGTCCAGCCGCGGGCACCACCCTCGATCAGCCCGTAGGTCAGTGCCCCTACCGCCAGGACGGACAGCACCGTGCCCGGGACGTCGATCGCGGCGGCGCTCGGATTGCGGGACTCGCCGAGGTGGCACAGGCCGACCAGCAGCAGGACCACGCCGATGGGCAGATTGACCAGGAAGATGGCCGGCCAGCCGAAGGCTTCGGTCAGCACGCCGCCGGCCACGGGACCGGCGGCCAGACCGATCCCGCTGAATCCGGCCCACAGCCCGATCGCCTTGATGCGTTCCTGCGGCACGGGATGGGCGGCGGCGAGCAGGGCGAGCGAGGCAGGGCTCAACGCCGCGGCCCCGATGCCCTGTAGCACCCGGCCGGCGACCAGCCAGCCGACCGAGGGCGCGAGGCTGCACACCAGCGACGCGGCGGTGAACACCGCCACGCCGGTCAGGTACACCCGCTTGCGGCCGAACCGGTCGGCGAAAACGCCACCGGACAGCAGCAGCATGGCGACCAGCAGGACGTACGCGTCGACGATCCATTGCAGACCGGTCAGCTGAGTGTGCAGCCGGTGCTGCATATCGGGCAGCGCCGCTCCCACCACCGTGTTGTCGAGCAGGACCATGAATTGGCCCAGGCAGGTCACCGTGAGCAGCCCGGCCCGGCCCGATCGACCGCCTGCGGTCGTGTGCGTTGCAGCCATGGGTTCCCCCTCCATCGTGAATTGCGCCCGGCCACGCCCGGCACGGGCGGCGACACCCTGAACTCCCTAACGCAGTCGATGACTGCGTTAGGGGACCATAGAAGGGAACACCTCGCAAACGCAAGTGCTGACTGCGTTAAGGTGAGGGGCATGAACGAGCGACAGCGAGCCCGGCGGCCCGGCGGGCGCAGCGCCCGCGTCGGCGCGCAGGTGCACCAGGCCGTCACCGACCTGATCAGCGAGCGCGGTTACGGCAACTTCACCGTCGGCGAGGTCGCGGTCCGCGCGGGCGTGGCCGACAGCAGCATCTACCGCCGCTGGGGCAGCCTGGAAACCCTGCTCACCGACGTGGCGCTCACTCGCCTCAACGCGCAGTCGCCGATGCCCGACACCGGGAGCCTCGCCGGCGACCTGCGCACCTACGCCGCCCAGGTGGCCCGCGAGATCACCGGCCCCGATGGACCGGCAGTGCTGCACCTGGCCGTCGCCCTGTCCAGCAGCGGTCAGCAGGGCGCGCAGGCCCGTGACGCCCTCCGCACCGAACGCACCCGGCAACTGCAATCCATGCTCGATCGCGCCCGCGAACGGGGCGAGCCCGCACCCGACGCGCTCGACGTGCTGGACCACGTCATGGCCCCGATGTACATCCGCGTCCTGTTCGGCGTGGGCCCGCTCACCCCCGACTACATCAACGGCCTGGTCGACCGCCTGCTGTGACCTCGAACGGGCCCGTCCGGGCCCACCCCCTCGACCGCGACGCCAGGGCGTGGCGAAGTCCTCGCCGACGCGCGCCCGGCCCGCTCGGCATCCGGCCGCTGGCTGGCCCACACGGCCTGGCCGATCCGTCAGCCGGCGGGCCGCCGCCGCGCGGCGAGCCCTGCGGCTGCACACCGACAAGGACTGTGGCTACGACCACCTGCGGACACGACCCCGGGAGCACGGCACCGTCCCGCGCCTCCCGCACCGCGGGGCCGAGAGCTCAACCCGCCTCGGCCGCCATCGTCGGGTGGCCGGCCGGTAGCGTCCGCCGGGTGACCGACGGCGCCGTCAGATACGCGTCCATACCCGACAGCGCTGGGGAGACCTCTCCTGCCTGAGGGCTCCCTACCGGAGGAGCCGGTGGTCGGCCTGCCGGCCTGACCGCTAGCGGATCCCGAGTTCGCGGAGGACGCGGTGCTGGCCCGGAGCCGGCTCAGCCGGGAAGTAGAGGTAGCAGACACCTCCGCTACCGCTCTTGACCTGGCCTTTCGCGTCGTGGCGCTTGGTGCGGAGCCAGATGTTCTCGAACTGGCGGCGGGGGTAGACGCGGCGGACGGCGGGGTCGGAGGGGGAGGCGGGGTCGTTGGCGATGACGTCGCCTTCGGGGGTGAAGCCGATGACGGTCATCAGGTGGCCGGCGGTGCCGTAACCGGCGCCGTCGAGTTCGGACTTGAGGAAGGACTGGGAGGTGATCACCGGGATGCCGGCGTGGATCAGGCGCTCGGCGTCGTTGAGCGAGGACAGGCGGGTGACCAGGCTCTGGAGTGCGGGGTAGGTGGCGGCGTAGGCGGCGTTGAAGGGCCAGTTGCCGCAGCCGTTGTACTGGTAGTCGTAGGTGTAGCGGGCCGCGTGGCAGACCTGGGGGTCGGCGTACGAGGGGTCCACCCAGGAGAGCTGCTGCCGGGTGGGGTGGCGGCCCCAGTACTCGATGATCATCTGGGACGAGGTGGGGCTGCACCACGCCTCTCCCCCGTTGTCGTACTGGGGGTACTGGCCCTTGTGGATCTCCTGGGAGTAGCGCGGGACGTGGAGTTCGCGGCCGGTGAGGAGGGGGGTGGAGGCCGGGACCTCGAAGCGGTCGGGGAGGTCGGAGGCCATGGCTCCCAGGCGCCAGACGGTGGGGGCGGCGGTGGTGCCGGGGCGGCGGTAGAGGGTGAGGCGGAGTTCGTAGGCGGCCAGGCGGAGGCCGCTCGCCGGGTCGTCCAGGGCGAAGGTGTCGGTGGAGACCGCGCTGCGGCCGTCCTTCTGGTCGTCGACGGAGGTGCGCCGGATGTCGGTGTCGCCGTCGCCGGCGGTCCAGCGGCCCATCACGTACCAGGGGGTGCGGGCGCCGTCGGAGTAGGTGCCGCGGAGTTCGACGGCGATCCAGGTGCCGGGCGGGGTGTGCGCGTTCCAGGAGGCGACGGCCTCGGTCGCCGGGACCGGAAGGCGGCGCACCGGGCTGGTCCAGGTGGCGTACTCCCAGGTGGCGGAGGTGCCGGTGTGGGGGTCGTGGTACGAGGTGGTGCCGGCGGGGCGGGCCAGGCCGATGCCGGGGCGGGGGCCGGGTACGACGTGGGTGCCGTCCGGGGTGCCTCGGTGCCAGTCGGCGGCGGTGGTCCAGGCGTGGTAGTCCACGGGGCTCTTCGCTCGGTGCGGGGTGGTGGCGGGACGCGGCGCGGCGGGGCGGCGGCCGGGCTCCCCGGCGGCCGCGGCCAGGGGGGCGGTGGCGCCCGCCGCGGCGGCGGCGAGGGCGGCGGCCAGGACGGTGCGGCGGGGCGCGGAGCTGCTCATATCGGGTCCCCCAGTCGGATGCCTTGGTGGGTGCGGAAGAGGGTGCGGGAGTGCGTGCGGGCGGGAGTTGCCCCAGGACGGTGCGGCGGGGCGCGGAGCTGCTCATATCGG
>NZ_JALMUV010000096.1 GCF_023155275.1 Streptomyces rhizoryzae | reverse complement strand
TCAGCAGCATGATCGTGCCGTGCATCGTGAACGCCTGGTTGAACTGCTCGTTCGAGAGCAACTGGTGGCCCGGACGGGCCAGTTCGGCCCGCATCACCAGCGCCAGCAGCCCGCCCACGCAGAAGAACGCGAACGCGGTGACCAGATAGAGCGTGCCGATGGTCTTGTGGTCGGTGGTGGTCAGCCACCGCACCGGGTTCGGTTTCTCGGCGGTCCCCACCGCGGCGGACCGCACGGCAGCGGGTCCGGGCACCGGGGACGACATCGCGGGGAGCTTCATACCCCGTTGGTGTCCGCCACCCCGCCGGACGTCACCGGGGGCCGGCCCCGGGGGGCGTGGGATGGCTCACCCCGGCCGGGTGTGAAGATCGCGGCGATGCCGGACACAGGGGTTTCATGAGCACGGACGACGCCTTCGCCGCGGCCTATCGCGCGCACTACTGGGCGGTCAGCCGCTTCGTGGCGCGACGGCTGGACGCCCCGGCACACGAGGTCGAGGAGGTGGTGGCGGACGTCTTCGCCATAGCCTGGCGGCGGCGCGCCGAACTCCCCGACGCGCCGCTGCCCTGGCTGTACGGCGTGGCCCGGAACTGCCTGGCGAACGTGGTGCGCGGCAAGGGCCGCTACCGCCGGCTGCTGCACCGGCTGACCCACCACGAGGCGGCGCACGGCCGGCAGACCGTCACCGGCCCGGACGCCGAGCGGCCCGGCTCCTGGGTGCTGGAGGCGCTGGACCGCCTCTCCCCCGCCGACCAGGAGGTGCTGCGGCTGGCCGCCTGGGAGGAACTGACCGTCGAGGAGCTGGCGGTGGCCCTGGACTGCGGCCGGAGCGCGGCGGCCATGCGGCTGCACCGGGCCCGGCGGCGGCTGCGCGCGGAGATCGACCGGACCCGGACCGCGGTGTCCGTACCAGGAGGAGGCGACGGCCATGCGTGACGAACTGGAGCTGCTGCGGGCGGCCGATCCGGCGCCGGCCGGGGCGGGCCGCTGGCGGGACCGCCCGCTGGACGCCACCGCGGAGCACGCCCTGACCCGCCTGCTGCACGGCGCCCGCACCCGGCGGGCCCGCCGCCGGCTGGTGCTGCGCGCCGAGGCTGCGGTGCTGGCGCTCGTCGCGGTGCTCGCCTTCACCCTCACCGGCGCGGGCAGCGGCCGGGCCGCCGCCGCGCCCGCGGCGCTGGTCCCGCAGGCCGGCACCACCGCGCCCTCCCTGGACGCGCTGGCCCGGATCGCAGGGGCGCGGGCCGCTGCCGCCGGGCCGGACGACGGGCCGCGCCGCGGCAGCCACCTCCAGAGCTGGAGCCTGGCGGCGCCGGCCGGTCCGGACGCGGCGCCCCCGGTCACCGTGCCCGAGGAGCGGATCACCCGCTGGAACGCCGACGGCAGCGGCTCCGAACTGGTCGTCGCCACCGACCCCCGGCATCCGGGCCGCCCGGTCATCCAGGACGACGGCGGCCGCTGGCGCACGGTCGGCGACGGCAAGGTGCTGCACCGCGCCGCCTACCCGGCGGGGTACGGCACCCGGCACGGCGGCCTGGCCGCCCGTACCGCGCCGCCCACCGACCCGCGGGCCCTGCGCACCCTGCTCACCTCCCTCTACGGCGCGGCGGGCGGCGGCGCGGACGGCGCGGGCGACGGCGGCGACGGGGTCCCGCAGCTGCTGCTGGCACTCTCCTCGTACCGCCAGGAGTGGACGCCGGGGCCGCGCGAGACGGCGGCGATCGTGCGGCTGCTCGCCGACACCCGGGGGCTGCGGCCGGCCGGCGCGGTCACCGACCGGCTGGGGCGGCGCGGGCTGGCGTTCGTGCACGACGGCCCGGACGGCGCGGCGGACACCACCCGGCAGATGGTGGTCCTCGATCCGCGCACCGGCACCCTCCTCGGCACCGAGATCACCTTCACCCGGGACGTCCCCGACTTCCGGATCACCGCGGGGCAGGTGCTGTCGTACGAGGCGTGGCTGCCGTGACGCGGACGCCGCCGGGCGGGGGCGCGGCGGGCGGCGGCCCTAAGGGCCCGGGTGGACGGGGTGGCCCGAGTGGCCCGAGTGGCGGCGGGCGGGGCGGCGGCGGATCCTGAGGGGACGCGACGATCCATCGGCGCGGTGGTGCCAGACGCACCGCCGCGCCGTTCCCGTATGCGAAGAATTCCCCGCCACCACACCGCCTCCGACGTGACCCAGGCCACATTTTCCCGTGCGGTTCCGGCCGATCCCCGCGATATGGATCACAAAGTGGGCGCCCGGAAAAAACTTCGCGGATGCATGTTTGCCCAGCGAGGAGCGGGTAGACGCGTCAAAGTGCGCCCGACCGCACACTGTCCGTTACGACCCGGTCTGCCCCTATGGTCGTTCTTGCCCCGCCACGCCATGGCGGGACAGTCCTTGTAGTCGTCCCAGAGAGCGCAGGCGAGCGAACACGTGCCGACGCAGTCCCCCCTCGCACCCGGGTCCCGTACCGGCACCGGCAAAGCCCCCGGCGCCACCCCGGAGCCGCGGCAGGCGGCCCCCCAGCAGCAGACACCGGGCGAGGTCACGGTCGTCGACCCCGCGATGGTCAAGCGCGCGGTGTCGGCGGCCGCCCTCGGCAACGCGATGGAGTGGTTCGACTTCGGCGTCTACAGCTACATCGCGGTCACCCTCGGCCACGTCTTCTTCCCGTCCGGGAACCCGACCGCGCAGCTGCTGTCGACCTTCGGCGCGTTCGCCGCGGCGTTCCTGGTGCGCCCGCTCGGCGGGATGGTCTTCGGCCCGCTCGGCGACCGCATCGGCCGCCAGAAGGTGCTGGCCATCACCATGATCATGATGGCCGCGGGCACCTTCGCCATCGGCCTGATCCCCTCCTACGCCACCATCGGCGTCGGCGCGCCCATCCTGCTGCTCGCCGCCCGCCTGGTGCAGGGCTTCTCCACCGGCGGCGAGTACGGCGGCGCCTCCACCTTCATCGCCGAGTACGCGCCCGACAAGAAGCGCGGATTCCTCGGCAGCTGGCTGGAGTTCGGCACCCTCGCCGGCTACGTCGGCGGCGCCGGACTGGTCACGCTGATGACCGCGCTGCTGTCCACCGAGGACCTCAACTCCTGGGGCTGGCGGATCCCGTTCCTGATCGCCGGTCCGATGGGCCTCATCGGCCTGTACCTGCGGCTGCGCCTGGAGGAGACCCCCGCCTTCGCCCAGCTGGAGCGCGAGGCCCGGACGAAGGAGAAGGAGCGCCGCGAGGCCGAGAAGCGGACCGGCCTGCGCGAGATGGTGTTCGGCCAGTGGCGCGCGATGCTGCTGTGCATCGGCCTGGTCCTGGTCTTCAACGTCACCGACTACATGCTCCTGTCGTACATGCCCAGCTACCTCACCTCGGAGCTGAAGTACGACGAGACGCACGGGCTGCTGGTCGTCCTCGCGGTGATGGTCGCGATGATGTGCGTCCAGCCGTTCGCGGGCCGGCTCTCCGACCGCTTCGGCCGCCGCCCGGTGATCGCCGCCGGCTGCCTGGGCTTCCTGGTCCTCTCGGTCCCCGCGGTGCTGCTCATCCGCCAGGGCTCGCTGGCCGCGGTCGCGGTGGGCATGGGCGCGCTGGGCCTGCTGCTGGTGTGCTTCACCGCCACCATGCCGGGCACCCTGCCCGCGCTGTTCCCGACCCGGGTGCGCTACGGCTCGCTGTCGATCGGCTTCAACATCTCCGTCTCGCTGTTCGGCGGCACCACCCCGCTGCTGGTCACCGCCCTGATCGGCGCAACCGGCAACAAGATGATGCCCGCCTACTACATGATGGGGGCGGCCGTCATCGGCGGTATCGCGGTCCTCCTGATGTCGGAGAGCGCCCGCAAGCCGCTCCCCGGCTCCCCGCCCGCCGTGGAGACCGAGGCCGAGGCCCGCCAACTGGCCGCCGCCACCGCCCACTGACACGACCGCCCGCGGCCCCGCACCACCCTCACCGGCCGGCCACCGCCCCCTCTTCCGGGGGCCGGGGTCGGCCGGCGGCGTTCCCGGCGCCCCCGGAACCGGCGGGCATCGGGGCAGGACCCGTCACAGCGGCCAGGCATGGGACGGATCATCCAGCCACGCCCGGTGGCCGTCCGTCCCGACGGTCAGCCCGAAGCGGTCATGGCCGGGCCGCCCGTTCTCCTGCCACCAGGCGTGGGCCGCTTCCGCCTCGTCCCACAGCCTGCGGCGCCCGTACTGCCAGACCCGGGTCGGCCCGCCGTCGCGGAACTGGGCGCAGGCCCACGACCGGTCGGACAGGCTGTAGAGCCACACCGGCCGCGCGTCGCCCTCCTTCCGCGCCACCAGCTGCCGGCAGTCGCGCACCCGCAGCCCGAGCGCGAACGCATGCGCGCCGAACGGCGCCCCGTCCAGGTACGCGTCTTCCCCGAGCGGACCGGTACTCGGGTCGCCGTCGGCGACGCTCCCGGAGACGTACTCCCGGTGTACGACGGGAGGGAGGCGCTGGGCCCGGAGTTTCATGAACTCGACCGGCCCGGTGAAGGCACCCGAGGCGCTCCGGCCGTCACCCGCGACGGTCAGCCGCGCCACGGCGTCACCGTTGCCGAAGTGCGTACCCCACGGCACCACGATCAGCCCGCCGGGCCGGCACTGCCGCAGCCATGCCGCGGGGACGGCCCGGAGCCCGCAGGTGGCGATCACGCGGTCGTACGGTGCGCGCGGGGCGCAGCCTTCCGCCCCGTCCCCGTGCACGACGTGGACGGGGGAACCGAAGCGCTCCAGGGCCTTGCGGGCCGCACCGGCCACCCGGCCGTCCACTTCCACGCTGACGACATTCCCGGCCCCGAGCCGGTGCGCGAGCAACGCCGCGTTCCAGCCCGTCCCCGTGCCCACCTCCAGCACGCGGTGCCCGGCCCGTACGTCCAGGTCCCGCAGCATGCGGAAGACCACGGACGGCATGGACGCGGAACTGGTCGCCACCGCTCCGGATTGCGTACCGCTGTGGTCCCCGTCGTCCCACTGCGTGACGATCGGGCAGTCCGCCTCCGCGTACGCCTGCCACGCCTCCGGATCGCTCGTCCGGGACACGACCACGCTCCTTGCGGCCGCCATGTCCCAGGGCCACATCAGATCAGGCAGGAAAGCGGCCCGGGGAACCGCCGCGTAGGCGGGCGCCCAGTCGGACGAGAGCACACCGGCCGCCATGAGCGCGCGCCCCAGCCCGACGTGGCCGGGCTGCCGCTGACGCGTGCGGGCCACCGTCAGGCACCCTTGGGCGGGTTGGGAACACCGGGGCCGCCATCGGGGGTCGGCGGCTGGTGCGGACCGGGATACGGCTGACCGGGAAGCTTGTCGCCTCCACCGCCGCTGCCGTTCCTGCTGCCGTACATGTCGCCGCCCCTGCGCCTCATCGTCAATTCCACCTCGCGATCGCCTACTTCCACCAGTACCGCCCGGATTCCGTGACGGCGTAATGACGTTCCTTGTGCCGGTGCCGCAGCTCACACCGCACCCATGTCCGCTGCGACCGGGGGACCTCGACGCCGAGGTAGGTGAAGAGCTGCACCCGGCCACGACTCGGCGCGAGCGACGCCCTTGCCGCGCACCGCCGTTGACGCCCCCGGGTCACCTCCGTGCCTGCCGCTCATGCGGATGGCTCCGCAACTCGACGTTGCAGTCGACCACCTTCGACAGGTCCCCGGCGGCCCGCGCACACGCCCGCTGCCGGGCCAGCGCCCCACAGACATCACACCCGGCGACCGGCTCGGGCTCCGGCGCGGGGAACAGCCCCGGCAGGTGCATCGGGCGGCACTCACCGGACATCAGTTCGCCACCTCCAGCACGTGCGTCCGACGGCACCCTGCGGGTTGAGTAGTTGAGGGCTTGGGAGCATGTCCACTCCTCTCCGTAGCGGGGGCGCTACCGAGGGTTCAGATTGGACCGCACGCGGGAAGCATTCAACGTGTTGGAAAGGGAAGGAAAGTTGGGGAACGAGCCGTGAACAAGAACGAGTTGAACCCGGACGCCTCTCCCCAGGCGGCCTACGGAGCGCGCTTACGCGGCCTGCGGGAGACGCGCGGCTGGACCCAAGAGGGCCTTGCCGAACGCACGGAGTATTCCAGCGTGCACGTCTCAGCTGTCGAAAATGGCCGGAAGCCTCCGACTCTCCGCTTTTCGCGTAGCGTGGATCGCGCGCTTGGCCTGGTGGGCACGGAGGACGCGTTCGAGCGTGAGTACCGCGAGATCAAGCACGGCAACCTGCTGGAGGGCTTCCCGGAGTACGTCAAACACGAGGGCCGGGCAGCGGAGATCCGGCTCTACGAGATCGGCATCATCCCCGAGTTGCTCCAGACACCGGAGTACGCCCAGGTTCTCGCGGACAGCGCCGCACGGCGCGGAGCGATCACACCTGAACAGGCCGACGAGCGCGTCACATTCCTGATGGAACGGCAGGCGACCTTGGCACGGCCTCGCCTCCCCACGATGCTGGTGGTGATGGACGAGAGCTGCATCCGCAGACGCGTCGGCGGGCCCAAGGTCATGAACGCTCAACTCGACCGCCTGGCGGAGTTCGCCGAGCTGCCGAACTCGGTGCTCCAGATCGCCCCGTACGACATAGGGGAGCGTCGCCCGTTCAACCTCCCGATGAACCTGCTGACCATGCCGGACCTGTCCGTGATCGCGTACGCGGAGTCCCAGATGCGCGGCCATCTGGAACGCGACACAGCCGCCGTGCTGCCCCTGTTGACGGCCTACCATCAATTGCAGGCCGAAGCACTGCCCCAGGCGGCATCGGTGGCCATGATCCATGAGGCACGAAAGGGCACCCCGTGACGACCGCATCCCCCCGCTGGTCCAAGTCCTCCTAC
>NZ_JALMUV010000095.1 GCF_023155275.1 Streptomyces rhizoryzae | reverse complement strand
CCCCAGCCCCCACAGCGGGCCCCACCCCAGCGCCCCACCCCACCTCCCAGCCCGTCCGGCGTTCGAGGACGAGCCCGCAGGGCGCTCACGAGCCGACAGGGCGAGCAGGCCGGCAGGCGACAGGCCCGGCAGGCGAACAGCGCAAAGCGACCAGGCGCAACGGCATCAACGGGTCCGGGGCCGGGCCCCGGTTTCGGGAAGGGGCGGGTCCGGGGCACATCCCTCACGGCCCGGCCCCGCGGGCCGGCCGGCCACCCCGACACCCTGCCCCGCACCCCGGGCAACCGCCCGCCGCGACCCCTCAGACCGGCGTGACCGTCAACCCGGACAGCCCGGCCAACCCCGTCGGCCCGCCCGCCCGGACGGCCACCGACCCGTACGGCGTACTCAGCCGCAACCACCCCGAAGCGGCCAGCAAGGCCAACGACGACGCCCCCGCGGAACCAGATCCGGACCCGGACCGGGAATCAGAGCCGGAACCAGCCCCGCCCCCACGACCGGCACCAGCACCCGCCCCACCGGCCCCGGACACCGCCCCGGCCCCCGCCATCACTCCGGCGGTCCGAGCCCCCCGCAGGAACCCCAGGGCCTGCGCCGCATGCACCGCCCGCAGCGGCAACTCCGTATCGCCCAGCCGCCGCGACCAGATCTCGCGCCCGATCCGGTCCCGCTCACTCCGCGTACGCCGCTGCGGCGGCAACGCCTCGTCCCGCGCCCGGAACTCGGCGACCGCGGCGGACACCGCACGGACCAGCGCCTCCGGCGCGGGGAGCCCCGGCACCCGCGTCCAGCCGCCACGCGGCGGCAGCACCCCGGCCCACGGCGGCCCGGTCACCGCGGCGGGCACGGCGAGCCGGCCCTCCGCCTCCGCGATGCCCTCCAGCAGCTCACCGGCGGACACCGTCACATCCAGCACCGGCGCCCGCCCAGCTCCGGCAGACGCAACCGCCCCACCAGAAGCAGCCACCTCACGAGAAGCATCCGCCCCACCAGACGCAACCACCTCACGAGAAGCATCCGCCCCGCCGGACGCAGCCGCCCCGGCAGACGCGGCCTCCGGCCCACCGCCGCCCGGCGCAGCCAAGCGCGCCGTCCGGATCGCCAGGACCTCGAACGACGGGGGGCGGCCGAAGACCGCGAGCACGCCGCCCCCGGCCTGGATCCGTACCGCCGCCCCGCGGTCGTAGTGAAGGAGCCGGGCGAGGAAGGCGGCGAGATCCGCTGCCTCCCCGGCGTCGGCCAGGTGCAGCACCGTCATCGCGCGACGGCTCCCTCCTGCTGCCCGGCGCGGCCCCGCCCGGCAGCCTCCACGGCACCACCCCGGCGCACCGCGCCGTCCTCGTGGGCCGCGTCGTCCAGATATTCCTTGAGGATCGCCTTCTCCTCCGCCGTGAGGCGGCGCGGCCGCCCCGCGGCGAAGTCGAACGGCACGACCACGGTCGAGGCCCGCAGATACACCGCGTCCTCGTCCTTCACCTCGTACCCCACCGTCA
This sequence comes from Streptomyces rhizoryzae, assembly GCF_023155275.1. Lineage (GTDB taxonomy): Bacteria > Actinomycetota > Actinomycetes > Streptomycetales > Streptomycetaceae > Streptomyces > Streptomyces rhizoryzae. The sequence continues at coordinate 5,316 of NZ_JALMUV010000095.1, read as the reverse complement.
TCGACGCGGCGCTGATCTTCGCGACCCACAGCTCGACGGTCACCGGCTCGGGCCGGTGGACCAGCTGCCGCAGGTAGTCGATCTCGTGCCGGGCGACGACCGAGCCGCCCTTGAACGACGCACTGCCGCCCCCCGGCGCCAGCCGGCGCATGAAGTCGATCCGCGCCTCTTCGAGGTAGCGGACGAACACCGCGTTGTTGACGTGGCCGAACGCGTCCATGTCCGACCAGCGCAGGGGGCAGGAGTACAGGTGGCGCACGTCGGTCAGCCCCGGGTCAGCTTCTTGTACGTGGCACGGTGCGGGCGGGCCGCGTCCGCACCCAGCCGCTCGATCTTGTTCTTCTCGTACGACTCGAAGTTGCCCTCGAACCAGAACCACTTGGAGTTGCCCTCGTACGCCAGGATGTGCGTGGCGATGCGGTCGAGGAACCAGCGGTCGTGGGAGACGACCACGGCGCAGCCGGGGAAGTCCAGCAGCGCGTTCTCCAGGGAGGACAGCGTCTCGACGTCGAGGTCGTTGGTCGGCTCGTCGAGGAGCAGGAGGTTGCCGCCCTGCTTGAGGGTGAGCGCGAGGTTGAGGCGGTTGCGCTCACCGCCGGACAGCACGCCGGCCGGCTTCTGCTGGTCCGGGCCCTTGAAGCCGAACGCGGAGACGTAGGCCCGCGAGGGCATCTCGACCTGGCCGACGTTGATGTAGTCGAGCTCGTCGGAGACCACGGCCCACAGGGTCTTCTTGGGGTCGATGTTCTCGCGGCTCTGGTCGACGTAGGAGATCTTGACGGTCTCGCCGACCTTGATGTCGCCGGAGTCGGGGGTCTCCAGGCCCTGGATCATCTTGAACAGCGTGGTCTTGCCGGCGCCGTTCGGGCCGATCACGCCGACGATGCCGTTGCGCGGCAGGGTGAAGCTGAGGTCCTCGATGAGGACCTTGTCGCCGAACGCCTTGTTGAGGTTGTTGACCTCGACGACGACGTTGCCCAGACGCGGGCCCGGCGGGATCTGGATCTCCTCGAAGTCCAGCTTCCGCATCTTGTCGGCCTCGGCGGCCATCTCCTCGTAACGCGCCAGACGCGCCTTGGACTTGGCCTGCCGCCCCTTGGCGTTGGAGCGGACCCACTCCAGCTCTTCCTTGAGGCGCTTGGCGCGCTTGGCGTCCTTCTGGCCCTCGACCTTCAGGCGGGTCTGCTTGGTCTCCAGGTACTTGGAGTAGTTGCCCTCGTAGCCGTGGGCGCGGCCGCGGTCGAGCTCCAGGATCCAGCCCGCGACGTTGTCGAGGAAGTACCGGTCGTGGGTGACGGCGACGACGGTGCCGGGGTACTTGGCCAGGTGCTGCTCCAGCCACTGCACCGACTCGGCGTCGAGGTGGTTGGTGGGCTCGTCGAGGAGCAGCAGGTCGGGGGCCTCCAGCAGCAGCTTGCACAGCGCGACGCGGCGGCGCTCACCACCGGAGAGGTTGGTGACCGGCCAGTCGCCGGGCGGGCAGCCGAGGGCGTCCATGGCCTGTTCGAGCTGGGTGTCGAGGTCCCAGGCGTTGGCGTGGTCCAGGTCCTCCTGGAGCTTGCCCATCTCCTCCATCAGCGCGTCGGAGTAGTCGGTGGCCATCAGCTCGGCGACCTCGTTGAAGCGCTTGAGCTTGTCCATGATCTCGCGCGCGCCGTCCTGGACGTTCTCCAGCACCGTCTTGGACTCGTCCAGCGGCGGCTCCTGCATGAGCATGCCGACCGTGTAACCGGGCGAGAGGAAGGCGTCGCCGTTCGACGGCTGCTCAAGACCGGCCATGATCTTCAGCACCGTGGACTTACCGGCGCCGTTGGGACCCACGACACCGATCTTCGCGCCCGGCAGGAAGCTCAGCGTCACGTCATCGAGGATGACCTTGTCGCCGTGCGCCTTGCGCGTCTTGCGCATCGTGTAGATGTACTCAGCCAAGAGAAACCGTCCGCCAGTTTGGATCTATCAGGTGGTCTGTGGGGCTCCGCCGCCTGGGCCGTGGTGCGGCGTGGCCGCGCGAGGGCAGATACACCCCATCTTGCCGTACGTCCATCCCCGGACGGAAACGGGTGTCAGGGGGCGGACGGCCGTGGCCCCGGAGCGACTGTCTCGCTCCGGGGCCACGGGGGTGTGCCTCCGGTGATCCTCCGGTCACGGCCTGTGGACGGCCCGGGCCCGGTGGCCACCGCGTCGCTCGGCGACGGGGCCGGCCGACCGCCTCGCTCCCGCGGACGGTCCGGTCCTCCTGCTCAGAGGGGCGTGCGGCTCTCCTCACTCACGAGGCCGTGCCGCTCCCCTCACGCACGAGGACGGTCCGGTCCGCTCGCTCACGCGGAGGTGCCGGCCTTCTTCTTGCGCAGGAAGAACACCGCCGCACCGCCGACCACGACGAGGGCGACCGCGACGCCCGCGATCACCGGGGTGGCGCTGCTGGAACCGGTCTCGGCCAGGTCGGTGCCGTGCCCGCCGGTGGTGCTGCCGCCGGACGTGCCGCCGGCCGGGGCCGGGCTCGGGTGGGCGGAGGGCTGGCCGCCGCTGCCCGCGGTCTTGCAGTCCAGGACGCCGGAGAAGGTCTTCTTGAAGCCGTTCGCGCCGGTGATCGTGATCTGGTACGGCTGGTCCTCGCCGACCGGGACGGTCACGGTCTTGGACGCGCCCGGCGCGACCTCGTAGTCCTTGCCGGACAGCTGGAAGCGGAACGCCTCATCGCCCTTGTTGCTGGCGGTGACGTCGACGCCACCCTTGGCGCAGTCCTTCTCGGCGGTGATCGCCGGGATCGCGCCCTGCTTCTTCCAGGAGACGGTGGCGGCCGCGGAGACCGTGGACTCGCTGGAGCCGGCCAGGATCTGGGTCTGGCTCTTGGCGTGCTCGCCGATGCCGGTGAAGGCCCGGCCGACCGGGACCTTGGTGGCGGCCTGGGCGGTCAGCGAGGTGGTGCCGTCGGCGGCGCCCTTGGGGACGTCGAAGAACAGCTGGCTGCCGTCGGCGGCGCTGGTGACCGGCTTGCCGTCCTTGCCGACGATCTTCACGCCGGCCGGCACGTCCGCCGCCGGGGCGATGGTGACGCTGTCGGCGTTGGTGTGCACGGTGACCGGGCCGATCTTGCTGCCGGACTTGCCGGAGACCGCCGGCGGGTCCAGGGTCAGCGACGCCTTGGGCTCGGCGACGCTCTGCGCGCTCTTCTCCAGGTAGTCGGCGAGCTTCTCCGCCGCCGGGTCGACCGCGTCGACCTTGACGTGGTCCGAGAAGCGCCAGATCGCGACCTGGGTGCCGGCCGCGGCGGTCTTCTCCGTCAGCTGCCCGGCACCGGCCTTGGCGGACAGCGCCGCCAGGTCGTTCACCTGCGGGTAGGAGTTCTGCAGGATCCAGCGGATCTTGCCGGCGTCCGGGTTGTCGTGCAGCGAGGACTTGCCCCAGCCGACTTCCTGGTAGCGGGCCTGCTGCTGGGTCGGGTTGTGGACGTCGATGCAGTAGGTCTGCAGCGTGCCGCCGTTGTCGACCGACATCTCGAAGAGGCCGGCGCCGACGCGCTGGTCCCCGCCGTTGCCGTGGAGCACCGCCTGGTCGAAGGTCTTCAGACCACGGAGCGTGGCGGTGGCACCCCCGCCCTGCTGCGTAGCCGGGTCGTCCGCCGCGGCGGTCCCCGCGGTGGCTATCGTGCCCGCCGCGATGAGGCCCGAGGCCACGACCGCGGCGGCAAGGCGGGCTGCGCCGCGCCCCTTCATCGAAAGCATGATTTCCCCTCTGGGCGAGGCGGTCCGCTGGAGAGGTCGCCTCACCGGACAGATCCCAAGAACTCAACGGCCGAACTGGTCAGCCTGGTCAGCCCCCGTGAGTACTCGTCGGATCCTATGGAGCAGGCGCATCAGGGTCCCCGGTAATAGCGTCCTATAAGCGATCCGAATCGCAATCGTTACCGAATACCCGCACCGTGAGCTGACATTATCGACAAATCGCCGGTCATTTTCAGGGCACAGATACCTTCTGCGCCGAATTGCCCGACGCCTTCGCGGCCCGCCCGGACGGCACTGTGCGATCCTCCGCCCGCCCCTGGGGCCGCGGCGTCCCCACCGCCGCCGGCTCCGGCCCCGCGTCTCCTTCCGCTCCCGCCTCTGACCCTGCCGTTGGCTCCGCAGCCGGCTCCGGCCCCGCATTCCCTTTCTCCAACGCCCAGGGTTCGGCGATTGGTTGAGCGTTGCACAGTTGAATCCCCTGCGGACGCTGGCCTTGCGATTGAGGGCCTTGCGATTGAGGGCCCGGCAGTTGGGCCCCTTGCGGTTGGGCCCCTTGCGGTGGGGTTCCGTTCGGCTGATCGCTCTTCGACTGGCTGCTCTTCGACTGAGTGGCGGTCGGCTGAGGGGAAGTCACCTGAGTTCCGTCCCGCCGGGTGGTGTCCGGTTGATTGCCGACCTCTTCTTTCCTGGACCGCGCCACGCGGCGGAACGCGGACGTCCCGCGCGCCAGGTCATGGCCGATCGCCAGGGCCTCGATCTCCGCCGCGAACCAGCGGCCACCGCCCTTCTCCGGCGGCTGCTCACCCTCCCGCAGCCGCAATCGCCCCTGGACGACAACCGGTTCCCCCACCGCCACCGACGCGGCGACGTTGTCCGCGAGCGCGCGCCAGGACCGCACGGTGTAGAAACTGGTCTCCCCGTCCGTCCAGCATTCCCGGGCCCGGTCCCACCGCCGCGATGTCGTGGCCATCCGGAACCGCGCCACCGGCACCCCCGCCGGCGTCTCCCGGTGCTCCACCGCCGTGGCCACGTTCCCCACCAGCGTCACCATCGTGTCGTTCATGAAAGCTCCCCCGCCTTTTCCCGTTCCGGCTTCTCGCGCTGCTTCTTACGCTGTTCCTCGCGCTGAACTCCGTTGTGGTTCCCGGTTCGCCCGTTTCCCGAGTACGTGCTGCCGGTCCTGCGTACTCGCTGCCGGCTTCCTTCGGCTGTCGCCCGCTCTCGTCTCTCTTCGCTGCGTGTTGTTGTCTCCTCGGGACGTCGTCTGGACGTCCGCCCTGTTGCGTCAGATTGCTGCGCGTTGCGCCGCGTTGCCCGTACCGCCGTCGTATTGCGTCGGCCATGCCCCGTATTGCCGTTGCCCTGCGGTGCATTGCGTCCGGTGACGCCGTGCCGTGCCGCCTGCGCTTCGCGGTTTCCATGCTGCACGGATCCCGCGCAGCCCGCCGCGGGCTGTGGACAACCCGCTGTCTGTGGACAACTCCGTCACCCGGCAGGGCGGCGCGTACGGCCGGACACCGGCGCACGCCGGACGCCGGAGGCAGGAGGCAGGAGGCAGGAGGCAGGAGGCAGGAGGCAGGAGGCAGGAGGC
>NZ_JALMUV010000094.1 GCF_023155275.1 Streptomyces rhizoryzae | reverse complement strand
CCCCCAGCCCCGCCCCACTCCCACCCCGCCCCACAAAACCGCAGGTCAGCCCCCTCCCCACCCCTCCCAGAAACCGGATTTCACCTACGGGGATCAGTCCGCTAAAGTAGAGCTCGTTGCTTCGGGGTGTAGCGCAGCTTGGCAGCGCGCTTCGTTCGGGACGAAGAGGTCGTGGGTTCAAATCCCGCCACCCCGACTGAAGGAACACAGACCGGCCCCGGTCTCCCCTCGTGGGAGGCCGGGGCCGGCTGCTTTTCCGGGGCGGCGTCCGGGGCGGGCTCGAAAGGGGCGGGTTTCCGGGGTGGGGCGGGCGTAGTGTCGGGGTCTGTGACTTCTGCGAAGAGTTCCGAGACGAGTCCGAGTGCGGTGGCGGCGTCGGGGCCGGGGGCGGGCGCGGAGTCCGCGGCGCCGGGAGCGGGGAGCCGGCCGGGGGAGGATCCGGGGGCGAACCCGTTCTTCCGGGCCAGTGAACTCCCCTACGGGCTGCCACCGTTCGCCCGTATCCGGCACGAGCACTTCCGGCCCGCGTTCGAGCGGGGCATGGCCGAGCAGCTGGCGGAGGTGGCCGCCATCGGGGCGGACCCCGAGCCGCCGACGTTCGAGAACACCGTGGAGGCGCTGGAGCGCAGCGGGGCGGTGCTGCGGCGGGTCGCGGCGGTGTTCTTCAACAAGGCGAACGCGGACACCGACGACGCCACGCAGGCGCTGGAGGCCGAGATCGTGCCGCGGCTGGCCGCCCACGAGGACGCGGTTCCTGCTCGACCCGGCCCTGTTCGCCCGGCTGGAGACGCTGTACGGGCGGCGGGCGCACCTCGGGCTGGACGGTGAGCGGCTGCGGCTGCTGGAGCGGCACCACACCGCACGGGTGCGGGCCGGGGCCCGACTGGCACCCGGCGAGCAGCAGCGGCTGCGCGAGCTGAACACCGAGATCGCCGGTCTGTGCACCGAGTTCCGGCAGAACCTGCGGGCCGACACCGCGGCCGCCGCGCTGGTGGTGGAGCGCGCCGAGCAGCTGGCCGGGCTGCCCGCGGACGAGATCGCCGCGGCCGCCGAGAACGCCCGCGCGCTCGGCCACGACGGCGGATACGTGCTGAGCCTGCGCAACTTCACCAACCAGCCGCAGCTGGCCGCCCTCGCCGACCCCGCGCTGCGGGAGCGGCTGCTGGCCGCGTCCCTGGGGCGGGGGCAGGGCGCCAACGGGGCGGTTGCGGTGGCCGTGGCCCGGCTGCGGGCCGAGCGCGCCGCGCTCCTGGGGCACCCCAGCCACGCCTCCTGGCAGGTCGCGGACCAGACGGCCGGGACGACCGCCGCCGTGGAGGAGATGTTCCGGAAGCTGATCGGCCCGGCCCTGGCGCACGCCGAGCGGGAGGCGGCGGCGCTGGCGGCGGCCGCCGGCACCCCCGAGGTCCGCGCCGCCGACTGGCAGTTCTCCGCGGAGCGGGTGCGCAGGGAGCGGTTCGACCTGGACGCGGCCGCGCTGCGCCCGTACCTGGAACTGGAGGCGGTCCTCCACGACGGCGTCTTCCACGCCGCGACCCTGGTGTACGGCATCACCTTCACCGAGCGGCCGGACCTGGTCGCGTACCACCCGGACGCGCGGGTCTTCGAGGTGCACGACGCCGACGGCGGCCCGCTCGGCCTGTACCTCGGCGACTTCCACGCCCGGGAGTCCAAGCGCGGCGGGGCCTGGATGAACGAACTGGTCGCGCAGTCGCACCTGTTGGGGCAGCGGCCGGTGGTGGTCAACAACCTCAACATCGCCCGGCCGCCGGCGGGCGAGCCGGTGCTCCTGAACTGGAGCGAGGTCACCACGCTCTTCCACGAGTTCGGGCACGCCCTGCACGGGCTGTTCTCCGACGTCCGCTATCCGTCGCTGGCGGGTTCGGAGGTGCCGCGCGACTTCGTGGAGTTCCCCTCGCAGGTCAACGAGATGTGGGCGGAGTGGCCGGAGGTGCTGGCCCGGTATGCCCGGCACCACCGCACCGGGGAGCCGATGCCGCCGGAGCTGCCGGCCCGGCTGCGGGAGGCGGAACGGTTCGGCGAGGGCTTCGACAGCGTCGAACACCTGGCCGCCGCGGTCCTGGACTGGGCCTGGCACACCGCCCCGGCCGGCCAACTGCCCGGCCCCGACGGCGCGGAGGAGTTCGAGGCGGCCGCACTGGAACGCCACGGGCTGGCCCATCCGGCGATCCCGCCGCGCTACCGGACCGGCTACTTCGCGCATGTCTTCGGCGGCGGCTACGCGGCCGGGTACTACGGCTACCGCTGGGCGGAAATCCTGGACGCGGACACCGTGCGGTGGTTCCGGGAGAACGGCCGGACGGTCCGGGAGAGCGGCGAGATCTTCCGGCGGGAGCTGCTCAGCCGGGGCAACAGCACCGACCCGATGGCGGCGTTCCGCGCGGTCGTCGGGCACGACCCGGACATCGGGCCGCTGCTGGCCCGGCGGGGGGCCGCGCCCGGCGCCGAGTAGGCCGCGGCCCCCGGCCCGTCACGTCGCGGGGTCGGCGGTGGCGCGCCAGGTGACCGGGCGGGCGCCGTCCCCGTTGCCCTGGAAGGTCAGCGAGGCGGGCGGGTCCCCCTTGGGCAGCATGTGGATGGTGCACTCGGTCACCGTGGCGCCGGGCTTGAGCATCCTGTCGGGGACGGCCTCGGGGCACGGGGCGACCCCGGGGCCGCCGATGTCCAGCAGGAGCATCTTCTGCGCCTGCTGCCCGCTGGCGCTGGTCAGCACCAGGCTGTCGTTCAGGCTGGGCAGCAGGTCGTACTTGCCGGTGTTGCGGTACTCGACCGTCACGTAATACGGGACGGACTTCTTCTGTTCCGCGCTCAGATCGAAGCGGCTCAGGTCGGCGAGCGAGCCGGTGCGGACGCTCTTCGGGGTGGCCAGGACGGTCGCGGTGCGGCGGTCGCTGTCCGTGGTGACGGCGTCGGCGGGCCGGTGGGCGGGCAGGACGCCGGCCGCGCCGGTCTGGGTGCCGCCGATCTGCCAGAGGAGGGTGTCGCCGCCGTCGTCCTTGTAGGAGACGATCGACGGCTTCTGCCCCTTGGGGAGCATGAAGATCTGGCAGAACGCCGTGGTCTGGCCGGCGGACAGCTTCGCCTTGCCGGCCTCCTGGCACTCGGGCGGCAGGCCCGAGCCGGTGGCCAGCGGGTTGGTCCGGAACAGCGTCACCTGCCGGCCGGCCCGGCCGTCGGTCCCGCTGACGGTGAAGTTCCGCTCCGGGTAGAGGTTGTCGACCGTCTCCTTCCCGGTGTTGGTGTAGGAGACCGTCAGGTAGTACGGGACCATCCCCTTGAGGTCGTCGTCCAGCCGGATGCGGGCGAGGTCCGAGGGGTGGCCGAGGGCCAGCCGGGTGGGCTCGAGCCGCAGCGGGTGGGACGTGTGGTCGGTGCCGGTCCAGGTGGCGGCACGGGCCGCGGACTCCATCGGCAGCGGCTCGGCGGGCCGCACCGTCCCGGCCGCGCCCGGTTTGGCCGCGGCGCCCGGCGCCCCGGCGCATCCCACCGCCAGCAGCATGAGCACGCTCGCGCCCGCGGCACCCGCCATCCGTCTGCGTACGCGCACGGAAACCCCCGTCTTTTCGGTGTTGTTCGCTTGCACCCGCGGCTGCCGGCGGCCGGACCGCGCACCGCGGAACCGGACGGCCGCGACCGAGCGGAGCGAACCGGGCGGCCGGTGCCGGCCGGCGGCGGTGCGACCGGGCGACGGGAACCGACCGGGCCGTCCGCCACAGTAACGGGCCGGAAGCGGGGCGCTGCCGCCGGGCCCGGGGACGGAGACGGGGCGGGGCCGGAAGGCAGGACGGCGCACGGGGTGGCGGGCCGGGGCCGTCGGGCGGAGGGTCAGCGATCGGGCGGCGCGGCCCGCCGGCCGGTGCCCGGACAGCGCCTCAGGCCGGCTTCGTGGCCTTCAGGGAGTACATCAGCGGCACCCTGGGCCGGCCCTCCGGGAAGCGGTAGAAACCGTCCTCGCCGCGCCGCAGGACCCCGAACCGCTGGAACAGCGTCATCTCGTGCTCGTGCAGGAACTCGATCCGCAATCCGGCGGCCGCCACCGCGCTGACCACGTCCCCCAGGGGATGCAGCCATTCGACGCTCCTGTTGTGGACCGTCTCCGCCCCGAAGTCCGTGTAACTGCCGGGCGCTTCCTCGTCCCACGCCTCCCGGCGGAAGTAGTCGTAGGTGACCTGCGAGCCGGACTCCTCGTCCAGCACATCGCCCAGCGGATGGAACTCCGCGAGATACAGGAACCCGCCCGGCGCGATCAGCGACGCGGCGGTCTCGGCCCATGCGGTCAGGTCCGGGAGCCAGTTCACCGCCCCGATACCGGTGTAGACGATGTCGTACGCGGTGTCCGGCACCGCCTCGGCGGCGTCGTAGACATCGGCCGCGACGAACGCCGCCCGGTCCGGGCCGTAGCCCAGCTCGGCGGCCAGCTCGCGGGCCGCCTCGATGGCCCGCTCGGAGAAGTCCAGGCCGACGACCCGGGCGGCGCCGCGGTGCGCCCACGACAGCGTGTCCTGGCCGAAGTGGCACTGGAGGTGCAGCAGGCTCCGGCCGGCCACCTCGCCGACCTCCGCCGCCTCGAAGTCCCGGATCACGTCCCTGCTCCGCCGGAACGCCTCCTGGTCGTAATAATCGCTCGCGGTGTGGAGGGCGACGCGCTCGTCCCACCTCGCGCGATTCGCCTCCCGCCAGTCCTCGGGCCCGGTCTGTTTTCGCATGGAGCGAAGTTATCCACAGCCTCACCGCCTCGCCAACGCACTTTCCCCCCGCGGGCGCAGAATGGCCCCATGACTGACGAGACCACAGGCCCCGGACCCACCCCCGCCGACCCGCCCGCCACCCCCTCCCCGTCCTCCGACGCCGCACCGCACGCGCAGCCGGCCGCGGACCAGGCGGTGGACGCCGGCATGCCGGACTGGGAGAAGCGCTTCCGCGCCCCCCGCATCGGCCTGCCGGAGTGGGCCGAGCACGCCCCGGACCGCTCCCTGTTCGTCTCGAACGCCACCGGCACCTTCGAGCTCTACGCCTGGGACCGCGCGACCGGCACCCAGCGCCAGGCCACCGACCGCCCCAACGGCACCACCGACGGGACGCTCACCCCCGACGGCGCGTGGATCTGGTGGTTCTCCGACACCGACGGCGACGAATTCGGCGTCTGGATGCGCCAGCCGTTCACCGGCGGCCCGGACGAACCGGCCGCCCCCGGCCTCGCCCCCTCCTACCCGGGCGGGCTGGCCCTCGGCCGGGACGGCACCGCGGTCATCGGCCGCTCCACCGACGACGAGGGCTCCACCCTCCACGTCGTACGGCCCGGCGCCGCCCCGGTGGAGATCTACCGCCACCGCGAATCGGCGAGCGTCGGCGACCTCTCCCACGACGGCGCGCTGATCGCCATCGAGCACACCGAGCACGGCGACGCGATGCACTCCGCCATCCGGGTCGTGCGGCCGGACGGTTCGACCGTCGCCGAGCTGGACGACACCCACGGCGGCACCGAGGAGCTGGGGCTTTCGGTGATGGGCTTCGCCCCGGTCGACGGCGACAGCCGGCTGCTCGTGGGCCACCAGCGGCGGGGCCGCTGGGAGCCGATGATCTGGGACCCGCTGACGGGCGTGGAGACCGCGCTGGAGATCGATCTGCCCGGTGACGTGGGCGCCGACTGGTATCCCGACGGGTCCGCGCTCCTGATCGAGCACGAGTACCAGGCCCGCAGCGAGCTGTGGCGCTACGCCCTGGACGGCTCGGCCGCGGCCGGTGCGCTGAGCCGCGTCGAGACCCCCGCGGGCACGGTCTCCGGTGCGACCGCGCGGCCGGACGGGACGGTGGAATTCCTGTGGTCGTCCGCCGCCCAGCCGCCGGAGGTGCGGTCCACGTCCGGGGCGGTCGTCCTGGACCCGCCCGGCATGAAGGCCCCCGGCTCGGTCCCGGTGACCGACGTCTGGGTGGACGGCCCCGGCGGCCGGATCCACGCCCTGGTGCAGCAGCCCGCCGGCGACGGGCCGTTCCCCACCGTCTTCGACATCCACGGCGGCCCCACCTGGCACGACAGCGACGCCTTCGCCTCGTCGCCCGCCGCCTGGGTGGACCACGGCTTCGCGGTCGTCCGCGTCAACTACCGCGGCTCGACCGGCTACGGCCGCGCCTGGACGGACGCCCTCAAGCACCGCGTCGGGCTGATCGAGCTGGAGGACATCGCCGCGGTCCGGGAATGGGCCGTCACCTCCGGCCTCGCCGATCCGGCCCGGCTGGTGCTGGCCGGCGGCTCCTGGGGCGGCTATCTGACGCTGCTGGGCCTGGGCACCCAGCCGGACGCCTGGGCGGTGGGCCTGGCCGCCGTCCCGGTCGCGGACTACGTCACCGCGTACCACGACGAGATGGAAGCCCTCAAGGCCATGGACCGCACCCTGCTGGGCGGGACGCCCGAGGAGGTCCCCGAGCGGTTCGCGGCGTCCTCCCCGCTGACGTACGTCGACGCGGTACGGGCCCCGGTGTACATCTCCGCGGGCGTCAACGACCCGCGCTGCCCGATCCGGCAGGTCGAGAACTACGTCCGGCGCCTGGCGGAGCGCGGCCACCCGCACGAGGTCTACCGCTACGACGCCGGCCACGGCTCCCTCGTCGTCGAGGAGCGCATCAAGCAGGTCCGGCTGGAACTGGACTTCGCCCGCCGGTACCTGATGGACGGGGAGGCGGGGGAGATCGAGTAGCTCGCCGGGGGCGGTGGGGGGGGTGGGGGGCGGGGGGTGACCGGTGACGGGGGCCCAGGAGCTAGAAACTCATCTGGCCGGGGCCCGCCCGAGTGGCGGATGCACATCGGGGGGGTGCCGAGGGCTTTGCACGAGATGTCGGCACCGCGCCTCCTAC
>NZ_JALMUV010000093.1 GCF_023155275.1 Streptomyces rhizoryzae | reverse complement strand
CTCCACCCCCACCCCCTCCCGGAAGGACCACAATGTCCCCATGACCAGCACCGCACCCACCTTCACCACCCGGGTCCTCGACGTGACCACCGGCAGCACCGAAACCGTCGCCGACCTCACCCGCGACTGCGCGGCCTTCCTGGCCGACGCCGCCCAGGGCCGGGACGGCCTCCTCAACGTCTTCGTCCCGCACGCCACGGCCGGCATCGCGATCCTGGAGACCGGCGCCGGCAGCGACCACGACCTCCTCGCCGCCCTCCACGACCTGCTGCCCGCCGACGACCGCTGGCAGCACCGCCACGGCTCCCCGGGCCACGGCCGCGACCACGTCCTCCCCGCCCTCGTCCCCCCACACGCAACCCTCCCCGTTCTCGCAGGCCGCCTGTCCCTGGGCACCTGGCAGTCGGTCTGCCTGGTCGACACCAACATCTCTAACGTCAACCGCAAGGTTCGACTGAGCTTCCTGGGATGACGCAAGATCATCCTGGGGGTGGCCGTGCAATCTCCGTACCCTTCGTGCGCGAAACGGAGAAGCCTTGCACGGTACGGACCAGATCTTGTTCGAAAGCCCCTATGACGGTTGCGGAAAGTGCCTTATCGGGGTGCGTCGGCTCTCCCGTGTGAAGGCGGCCACGACGTCGCCCGAGCGCCAGAGGGAGGACGTGCTGGCGGCCGCGGCCTCCGTCGGTGCACACATCATCGGCTGGGCGGACGACTGGGAGGTCTCGGGTGCGACGGATCCGATAACCCGGCCCAAGCTCGGTCCCTGGCTCCGCGATGAGAAAGGCCCCTACGACGGTCTGGTGGCCGCGGCCGTCGACCGCCTGGGCCGCAACGTGGTCGACTGCCTGAACACCGGCTACAAGATGCGCGACGAGGAAAAGCTGCTCGTCACGTACGGCCACGAGGGGCCGTGGAATCTGGACGATTCGGCGGACGAGAACCGCTTCACCATGGAGGCGTGGGGCGCGCAGATGGAACTCCGGGCCATCCAGCGCCGCAACCGCAACGCGACGGTGAAGATGCGGGCGGCCGGCCGGCCGAAGGGCAAGCCCTCCTACGGGTTCCGGTACGTACGCACCGTCATGGGCGGCAAGGTCGACCGGGTGGAACTCCATCCACACGCCTCCGCGGTGATAAGGGAAGTCGCCCGGCGCATCCTCGCGGACCCCTGGTACAACACCGCCAGCAGCGAGGCCGCCCGGCTCAACCGAGTCGGCGAGCCCGCACCGGCCGACCACCTGGCCGTCATGTACGGAAAGCAGCCGCAGGGCCTTCCTTGGCATCCGACAAGCCTGCGGAACATCTTGCTGTCCGAGGCGACTCTCGGCTATCTCATGCACAAGGGCAGGCCCGTCCTCGATCGCAAGGGCAACCCGGTCCGCCTGTGCGAGGGGCTCTGGGACCGGGCAACTCACGATGCTCTGAAGAAGGCCCTCAGGCCGAGGGAGACGCCGTTCAAGGGCCGGCACTCGTTCCGTGACTACCTGCTCACCGAAGTGGCTCTGTGCGGACAGTGCCACAACCGGCTCTACACACAGACCTCTGCCGACGCGCCGCCACGTTACGTCTAGACCAGGCGAGGGACGACGTCCTCAGCTTCGGGCTCTTCGACGGGTATCACTGCCCGTCGGGGGCGGTGACGTCGCTGTAGAGGCGGAACAGGCGAGGCAGTGGGAGGGAAGCGTCCTGATCTGCGGGGAGGGCGCGCAGCGCGGCCCAGCATTCCTGGGCGAGGCGACGGGCCCGGCTGCCGGGCCAGGGCTGGGTCAGCAGTTCCCGAGGCAGCAGCGGATCGGGGGTCATGGCGCGGCTGAACTCCGCGGCGAGTTCCACGGCCAGGGTGAGCCGCTCGGCCCCGGACAGGTCTGTTCCGCGAGCCAGTCGGTCGGCGCAGGTCGCGGCGAAGGCGGTGAGGCGTTCGTGCCCGGCGGCGATCTCGCCCAATGGCCATATGGCGGCAGCCAGTCGGCAAGGGTCGCTGTCGTCTCCGATACGCAGATCGGTACTGGTCAGGAAGGTGACGGAGTCGAGTACGCCGAGCTGGCGGGCCTGGGCCTCGACCAAGTCGGCGATGGGGTTGGCGGCGACGTACAGGCCGCCCTGGACGGGTGCCGCGCCCAAGTACAGGAGGGTTTCCCGCAGGGCGTCGCGGGCGGTGCGGCGCGCTTCGGGGATGGCGAAGGCGAACAGGTGCCATGTGCCGTCCCAGGGCGCGAGCCCGTGGTCCTGCCGGTAGGCGTGGCGGACGTGGTCGGCGTCGAGGGCGAAGCTGTTGGTCACGGCATCGGCCACTGCCCGTAGGGTGGCCTTGCGTCCCCGCCCCTCTTGGGTGAAACGGCCAGCACCCGGTCGGTAAAGACCAGGTCGTACTTCGGTCCGGCGCCGGCCTGCCGCCGCCGCTCGGCACCGCGCCGCTCATCCAGCGCCGACTCGCACCGAGCAAGCCACGGGCAGGCCAACTCTTCGATCAAATCGCCGAGATGTGTACGGGAGACGCCACAGAAGGCAGGATGGGACAAGGCCGCACGGGCCCACTTCTTGCTCACACTCGAAGAACCCGTGCGGCCGCTGTTACGTCACGGGTCATGTGTGCATCGTCCCGGTCTGCGGCTGGCAGAGGTAGAACAGTTCGGGGTCGCCCTCATCAAGCCCGTGGAGAAGGCCGACTGGGCTCCATCCGGCTCGTTGCAGCAGCCGCTGCATCGGCTGGTTGGAGACATTGGTTGAGGTGAACAGCTTCGGGGTTGCGCACGAGGCCGCCGCGGCGTCCAGCAACCGGCAGCCAACGCCTCTGCCACGGGTGGATGGTGCGACCATCAGCATCGTGACGAAGCCCTGTTCGAAGAACGTGTACTCAACTACACAGTAGCCAAGAAGGCCAGACACACCTTCCGCTACGACCGCCAGTCCCTGCTGGCACCACCTTCGGATGCTCGCTACTCGCTCCCCGTCCCCTTCAGCCGCGACCGAGTCGATACCGACCAGCGCGTCGGCCTCTGACTCCCTTACGCGCCGCACAACGCACCCGGCGGAGTCCACTGCATCCATAAGGCCATGCTGCCAGTGCGCACCAGAAGCCCGCTCGACCCCTGGCCCTCTATCGCGGACCAGGTCGTAAGTGGTCGGCTTCGCGGATCGTTTTCGAACTTCAAGACCAAGGCGTCTTCGTCAGCCCGCGGACAACTTCCCATCCGCTCAGACAACTCCGGTCGACGTTCGCAGGAACGCAGCGTGGACGTTCAGGGCCCCGCAGGGGTGATGCCGGCCACCTGCAGCCTGCCCGGGGAGAGCACCTCGGGCTCCCGAGCGATGGTGGCCGCAGGCGTCGGCCAGTACGGCCCGTCCAGGCCGAATCCCTCCCGTACGGTCCAGCGCTCCGTGCACGGCACCCGCACCAGCAAGTCCTGCCCGAGATGGTCGGCATCGAACAACACCGAACAGACGGGCACCACTACCACCATGCGGGCCGGCCTCGCCGGGAATCCGACTAGGCCTATCCGGGACTGAAGCCGCTCGAATCCGCTGCACCCTTCCGGCGCGGGAATCCGCATGCCGCGCCCTCTACCCGATGCCGCGCCGAGCGAGGTCGGCGGCGATGCCGTCCAGGACGCCAGCGAGGCCCGAGAGGAAGAGGGCATCGAGGTCCCAGGGGTCGCCGCCCGCGCGCATCGCGGGGCCGAGTCGTGGGTACGCACCGGGCTCGCAGAGCGCACGGCGCGCGTCGTCCGTGGCATTCGCCCGGCGCCGGTCGGTACGTCGAGCCTTCCGTTCCGCCTCCACGTCGCTGACGTAGGTCAGGGCCACTCCCTGGACGTAGGAAGCGAACATGAACATGTAACGGAAGGCGTCGGCGGGTTCAAGGCCGAGTCCGTCGAAGGCGGAGAAGGCGCTCTCGCTGCCCACGGCGAGTGCCCGGCTGGAGTGCGTGCGGGTCGTCACCAGGACCTTCGACAGGATCCACGGGTGCCGGTGGTACAGCTCCCAGTCGCAGCGGGCGGTCCGTTCGAGGCCGTGCCGCCAGTCCCGCGGCGGCGTGTCGGGCAGCGGGGCGTCGATCAGCGCGGCTTCCACCATCAGGGCCACCAGGTCCTCCTTGCACGCGACGTGCCGGTACAGGGCCATGGTGCTCGCGCCGAGGTCGGTGGCGACCCGCCGCATGGACAGCGCGTCGAGCCCCTCCACGTCCGCGATCGCGATCCCCGCCCGCACAATGCGCCCGACGGTGAGATGGGATACGCCCGCCCCGCCCTCCGGGGCGCTGTTCTCCGTGCCGCTCGCCTCCGTCGGCTTCTCCGCCCTTCGCGCCCGGTAGGCCCGTGCCCGGCAGGCCTGTGAACAGAAGCGCCGCGGCCGCCCCCGCTCCGCCGATTCCAGATCCTTTCCACACACCGCGCAGGCCGCCTGATCCGGCACCACCACACCCCTTTTCGTCACACCCCGCATACGTGACGAAATTCTAACCCGCCAACGAGGCGGGCAGCCCCAAGCGCCGGATCAGCACCTTCGAAACGCATTTGCCGTCAGAGGGGCCCACATGCGTATGCTGCACGCTGTGACGCGCACTAAGTACGCACGAGTGACGTAACTGGTTGCAGCTGACTGGCGCAGCCATTGGCCGAAGGAGCACAAGATGGCACAAGGAAGCAAGAGAGCCAGTACCCGGCAGTGGATCGGGCTCGCGGTCCTGGTTCTGCCGTGCGTCTTGGCCTCCATGGACATGTCTGTCATGTTCGTCACGCTTCCGTCGCTGTCGGCCGACCTTCAACCCAGCAGTTCACAATCGCTGTGGATCATGGATTCGTACGGGTTCCTGCTGGCCGGCCTGCTCATCACGATGGGCACTCTCGGAGACCGGATCGGGCGGCGGCGGGTACTGCTGACCGGCGCCGCGGCCTTCGGCCTCGCCTCGGTCCTCGCGGCCTACTCGACCGGCCCCGAAATGCTCATCGCGACCCGCTCTCTCATGGGCATCGCCGGAGCCACGCTGGCCCCTTCCACCCTCTCCCTGATCCGGAACATGTTCCTCGACGAACGGCAGAGAGCCACCGCCGTCGGCATCTGGACGGCCGGTTTCGCCGGCGGCGCCGTCGTCGGCCCGATCATCGGCGGCCTGCTCCTCGAACACTTCTGGTGGGGCTCGGTCTTCCTGATCAACGTGCCCGTGATGATCCTGCTGCTGGTCCTCGGCCCACTGCTGCTGCCCGAGTACCGCGACCCCGAGCCGGGACGTTTCGACCTGCCCGGCGCCCTGTCGTCCCTGGCAGCCGTCCTCGCCGTGATCTACGGCCTCAAGACGACGGCGGAACACGGATTCGGCTGGACCGGGGCTGTGTGCGTGGCCGCAGGGCTGGGCGCGGGAGTCCTGTTCATCCACCGTCAGCGCACGGCCGCCCATCCGGTGATCGACCTCGCGCTGTTCCGCACCAGCCGGTTCAACGTACCGCTGCTCATCGACGCCCTGGCGACCTTTGCGATGGTCGGATTCTCCCTGTTCAACTGGCAGTTCATGCAGATCGTCCTGGGCATGGGTCCGCTCGAGTCGGCCCTGTGGTCCCTGCCCACCTTTCTCGTGATGCCTGTGGGCATCGCCCTGGCTACGGCGATGGCACCGCGTATCGGCAAGCCGAACGTGATGACCGTCGGGCTGACAGTGGCAGCAGCCGGTTACATCGCCCTCGCACTGATCCGGACCGACTCCGGCATCGTGCACCTGGTGAGCGCCCTCGCCGTGGTCTCCATCGGCATCGGGGGCGTGTCCGCCGTGGTCACGGAGGTGATCCTGTCCGCCGCTCCACCGGAGCGAGCCGGAGCGGCCTCGGCCCTGGCGGAGACCTCCTCCGAGTTCGGCGGCGCGCTCGGCATCGCGGTCCTGGGCAGCATCGGCACGGCTGTCTACCGCTCGCAGGTGGAGTCCCAGGCACCAGCCGGCCTCACTCCCGGGCAGCAGGCAGCGGCAGAGAATACCCTCGGCGGCGCCGCCGACACCGCCACGACTTTGCCGGCCCAGGCCGCAGAAGCTCTACGCAAGGTGGCCTTCGACGCCTTCAGCCACGAGATGCGGATCGCCGCAGTGGCCAGCGTCGTAGTAACGGCGGGCGGAGCCATTCTGATCGCCTCCCTGCTCCGCAGCACCGAACGGCCCGGCTCTGTAGCTGTCCCAGCGTCGGAGCCGGAGGAGACCACAGGACACGGCGGCCAGGATCATGCCAATGAACTACCCGCCGAGTCGCCCACGTCATAATCCTTGGGACCGACTAGGCCGTTTCCTTCAGATCATCGGATCGTTGGTCTGGTGTGCCGTTGACTGACGCCCAGTGGGCCCGCCTCGAGCCGCTGTTGCCGGATCGGACGCCGAAGAGGGGTGGGCGATGGCGTGATCACCGGCAGGTGATCGACGCGATCGCGTTCAAGTACCGCACCGGCACGCCGTGGATGGACCTGCCTGAACACTTCGGCTCGTGGAAGGGTGCCCACAACCGGCTGCGGATGTGGGCGGCCGACGGCACCTGGGAGAAGGTTTTCACCGCCCTGCTGGCTCAGGCCGACGCCGAAGAAGACCTCGACTGGGTCGTCGCGGTGGACTCCACCGTCGTCCGTGCTCACCAGCACGCCGCCGGGGCCCGCAAAAAAGGGCCCCGGCCGGCGAGCCGGACGACCATGCCCTCGGACGGTCCCGCGGCGGACTGACTACGAAGATCCACCTCGCTGCTGACGGCCGCTGTCGGCCTCTCGCGTTCGTCGTCACACCTGGCCAGGCCGGTGACGCGCCCGCATTCGAGCAGGTCATGACCCGCTTGCGGGTGCCCAGGCGGGTCGGCCGCCCCAGGATCACACCGGATGTGGTCTTGGCCGATAAGGCTTATTCGTCCCGGGCGATCCGCTGTCATCTGCGGCGGCGCGGGATCCGGGCGGTGATCCCGCAACCCTCCGACCAAGCGGCGAACCGCAAGCGGCGAGGCCGCCGAGGCGGCCGCCCACCAGCCTTCGACCGCGAGGCATACAAGCAGCGGAACACCGTCGAGCGCTGCATCAACAAGCTCAAGCAGTGGCGCGGCCTGGCCACTCGGTACGACAAGACGGCCTCCATCTACCTGGCCGGACTTCACCTCGCCGCCATCTTCATCTGGTCAGCGAGGTGATCCGAAAGAAAGGCCCTAGTAGTGCTTTGTTAGATGGTGTCGTAGGGCTGCCAGGGGGTGGGTTGGTGGC
>NZ_JALMUV010000092.1 GCF_023155275.1 Streptomyces rhizoryzae | reverse complement strand
CAGCGAACTACCACACACCCACCGTGACAAGACCACGTAACAAAGCACTACTAGGGGGCGTCTCTTCGATCTTCGGCGGAGCCACGTCCTCCGAGGCTGTAGTCGGGCTTCCGATCACAGTGGCCAGGGTCCCACCGGCTTCACGCCGGATGTCCCGATACCAGGAGTTGATGGAAAACGGCCCCCGCACGACAGCGGTGATGAGAAGGCCCGTCCGTCGAAGCCAAGGCCGTGCGGAGCGGGCGGCGAAGTGCACAAGCGGAAGGACTCATACGAGTAGTGCGGATGATCTTTCACTGAGTACTGTGAAGCATCGGATGATGGGCAGCTGTTCGTAAGCCGCCCTCGTGACTCCGCGCTTGACCGCGGGCGCTTGCCATCCACGAAGACGCTTCTGCGGCGGGGATGGTGCGCTGCGGGACGACGACTCGGTCCCCGGCCTCGGCCGCGAGGGGGTTCGCGGCGCCGGAACGGGCGATGCGCGTGCTGCCGACGCCGCGGAGGACCAGAAAGTGAGCAGACAGATGCAACCGACGTTCGTACTGGTTCACGGAGCTTTCGCGAACTCCTTCTCCTTCGCGCCGCTCCAAGCCGAACTCGGCCTCCTCGGACACCGCTCCGTCGCCGTCGATCTTCCGGGGCACGGGTTCGACGCGACGTACCCGCGGGCCTATCAGGCGCCGCAGGATCTCGGAGGGCTCGCCACCGCGCCCGGGGCCATCAAGGGCGTCACGCTCGCCGACAACGCCGCGCACCTCATCGGGATACTGGAACGGGCCAAGCGGAACGGGCCCGTCATCCTCGTCTCACACAGCCGCGGCGGCATGACGGCCACCGTCGCAGCCAACCAGCGGCCCGACCTGATCGACCGCATCGTCTATGTCTCCGCCTGGTGCCCCGTCGATCTCGACGTCAGCGCCTACTATGCCGAGCCCGAGATGGCCACGGTCGACGCCACAGGGCTGGCGTCGGCGATGGTCGGGAACCCTGCCGAGCTCGGGCTGCTGCGCTCCAACTTCCGCACCGCAGACCCCGGCGCCCTCGCGGCCTTCAAAGCGGCTTTCCTCGCCGACGGGACGGACGAGGAGTTCCTGGTTCTCCTCAACACCTTCCAACCCGACGAGAACCTCGACGCCGGCACACCCGATGACCGGGCGCAGGCCGACACCTGGGGGCGGATCCCCAAGTCGTACATCCGGCTGACCGAGGACACCAGCGTGCCGCTCGCCATGCAGGACCGGATGATCCGCGAGGGCGACGCACTGACGCCGGAGAACCCCTACGACGTCCGTACACTCACCAGCAGCCACCTGAAGTGGCTGGTAGACCCGGCACCGGCGGCCCGGGTTCTGGGGGAGATCGCCGCGCTCTCGCTCTCGCCTACCGGATCATGATCGGAGCCAGATAAGGAGAGCAGCGGCGGTGACAGTGCCGAGGTAGACCTACCCTCGCTTGTCATATCGGGTCGCGACGGCTCTGCACTGCTTGAGCTTGCCGATGGCTCTCTCCACCGTGTTGCGCTCTTTGTGCCGGTCCTTGTCGAAGCCCGGAGGCCGTCCGCCGCGTGAACCCTGGCGCAGGCGGGCGGCCACCCGGTTACCTTGCATGAACAATCTCTCCTCTTCGGCTGCTTCTTTGCCTATTTCGACGCTTCGAGTACCGCTTCCGACCGGGTGGTTCGTTGACCGCGTCGGGAGAAAAGCCCGACGACCAGCGCGCCACCCACGAGAATGCCGAATGCCACCCAGAGCGCCACCGTGTAGCCGTGCACGGTCCCGACGTTGCCGGCTTCCGGACGATGCGCGCGGTCCTCGAGGTACAACGTGGAGACGCTGGTCGCGATGGAGTTGAGCAGCGCGGTGCCGAACGCGGCCCCCACCTGCTGCACCGTGTTGTACGCCGCCGAGGCGACCCCCGCCTCGGCCGGGTTCAACTCGACCGTCGCCAAGTGCGTCGCCGCCGCCAGCAGGCAGCCGAGACCGATACCCGTCAGAATCATGGATGGGGTCAGGTAGGCCAGGAACACCTGCGAGCTGTCCACTTCCAGCTGCGTGAGAATCAGCATGCCGGCGGCGGAGGACACCAAGCTCCCCGCGATCAGGATGTTCGAAGCGACCCGACGGTGCAGTTTCCCGGCGATCACCATCGCGCCGACAGTGGTGCTGACGGCGTTCACCAGCAGCTTCATGCCCGCCTTGACGGGTGAGTAGCCGAGGATCGTCTGCGTGTAGTAGCTCACGAAGAGGTAGAAGCCGAACCTCGCGATGAACATCACGCAGACGGAGACGAACGCGGCGCCCCAGGCCCGGTGGACGAGAATGTGCAGCGGCAGCAGCGCATGCCGCGACTTGGCCTCCACCCAAACGAACAGGCCGAGCAGGAGAACGCCGCCGATGAGCAGGGCGAGCACCGTCGGGTCGTCCCATCCTCGTGGTTCGGCCTGGGTGAAGCCGTAGACCAGCGAGACCGAAAGGTCGGTGAGCTGCTCAAGGCAGCGACCGTCGAGATCGAGCAGGCTCACCTCGACGGTGTGGCCGCAGGCTGGTGCGTGTGATTGGGCGGTGGGGTGGCAGTGGGTGGGCGTCAGCGGGCTCGTGATGTGGGTGTCCTGGTAGCGGGGTCCAGGGCGGGGTTGTGGTCGCTGTCATGGGGTGACCAAGCGGCTGTTGTGGTGTGGCTAGCAGGTTGGTCGCTGGCTGTCATGGGTTTCGCTGTTCCTGTGTGAGGGGTTGGCGGGGTCGGGTGGGCTGGGCCGTATGACGGGTCAGGGGGTTTCGGCGGGTGAGCTCCGGGCGGGGTCGGCTGGGGCTGCGCCGACGGGGGGTGTGCCGTTGGCTCGGGGTGTGGTGGTGCGTCGGCTTCTTGCGGTGGATGGGGAGGGGACGTTGACTGCGCTGCATGTGCGGATCGCGGCGGAGCTGGCGGGTGTGTCAGAGCGGACGGTGTGGCGTTGGCTGGCCGATGGGCGCCGGGGCCACGTCGAGGCGCGGCCGCGGCAGGACGGGTTCTCGCTGAGTGACGCCTTGTGGGAGGTCCTTGCGGAGGTGGGCGGGAACGTCGCGGAGTTGCGGCGCAGGATGCTCCGGGCCCAGGAAGAGGGGGCGTTGGAGGGCTGGGGTGCGCAGTGTGTGCCCTCGCTGCCGACATTGCACCGGGTGATCAAGCGGGATCTGGGGGCGGGCCGGGTTCTTGAAGTGGCCCGTCCGGCAGGGGCCCGGGTGGGTCTGGAGCCGAGCCGGTATGACCGGGCGCTGGCGGATCTGGGGCTCGTGGACGGGGCGAGTGGTCCGCTTGTTGTCGACGGGCCGCCGCCGACGTGCCGGTGTCGGAGGACGCCGCGGATGCGGGGGTGCGGAGCGGCGGTGTGCGGTTGTACGTGCCGGGGGCCCGGCTGGTGTCCACACGGCAGGTGGCCGCTGTGGCGGAGGCCGTGGGGCATACGGTCGCGGCACGCGGGATGTGCTGTGTGTACGGGGACACGGGCCTGGGGAAGACGGTCGCCGTCGAGCAGGCTTTGCATCTTCTGCCCGGCCGGGTGCCGGTGTGGCGGGCGGTGGCCGGCGTGGCACCCGGTCTGCCACAGCTGCGGGCCTCGCTGTGTGAAGCGCTCGGGCTGCCGTCGGGGGCGCTGCCGCACCGGGCCGGGCCGGCCAGCCGGGCTCTGATGCGGGCACTGGCCGAGCCGGGTGTGCTGTTTCTCGATGACGCCCAGCGGCTGACGCCGCCACTGCTGGATTACCTGCGGCAGTTGTGGGACGCGCCGGGCTGTGCGGCGGCGCTGGTGCTGTGTGGGGCGGGAAGCGAGCGGGCCCTCGCCCGTGCTTCGGCGCTGCGCTCACGAGTGCTGACCTGGCATCAGGTCGGCCGGCTTGAGCCGTCTCAAGTACTGCAGACGCTGACGCTTTTCCATCCCGTGTGGGCGGAGGTGGACCCGGACGACCTTGCGCGGGCGGATGAGCAGATGGCGCGCGGCAATTTCCGCACGTGGGCGAAGATCACGTCGCATGTCTACGCAGCCCGCGAACGCGGCCCCGCAAGGCCTGTGGACCGGGAGCTGATCGAGCAGGCCTGCGCGCGTCTTGGCCCTTACCCGTGACCGTCCGCGCTGCTCGGAGGGCTCGTGTAGGAGGGCCTTCATCTGTTCCGAGACGAGGTGAACGAAGGCGCGCTCCATGAAAGTGGAAGAGGCGGAGGGGCACGGCGTGAACGGGCAGCGGATGACGCCGCCGGAGGATCCGGCCGGTGTTTTGGGGGAGGAGTCGTTGACGGCGTTGCGGGCGCCGGCGGTGCGTCGTCTGCTGGCGCTGCGCGCCGAGCGGCGGCTCTCGCGGGAGCATGTGCGCCTGGCCGGGGAGTGCCTGGGCGTGTCGGAGCGCACGGTGTGGCGGTGGCTGGCTGAGGCCTCCCGGTCGCCCCAGGACGCGATCCGCCCCGGGGAACGCAGCGGTGAGCGGTTCGAGATCACCAGGGAGATCCGGGTGCTGCTGGCGTACTGGCACGGCAATGCTTCCGCGGTCCACCGACAGTTGGTGGACCGGGCCCAGACCGGCGGCCGTGACGGTCAGCCGACGACGGCATCTGAATCCGCGGCTTCTCCCGCGGGCGCCCCGCCGGCTGCGGTGCCGTTGCTGGACCCAGTGCCGTCGCTATCGACGTTCCTGCGCGCGGTGCGTCGCGATCTCACCGCGGGGAAGCGGGCCGGTCTTGCCGCGGGACCGGACGCGGCCCGCGCGCACGACGTCTTCGGCAAACGGGCGGCCTCCTGGCGCAATCACGTGTGGGAGACCGATCACGTCCAGGCACCGCTGCTGGTCGATGCCGACGGCGACCTGGTGCGCCCCTGGGTGACGTGGTTCATCGACACCGCCACCAAAGTGATCACCGGCACCGCGGTCACTCTTAGCGTTCCTTCCCGTGCCTCCGTGCTGGCCGCGCTGCGTGCCGCTGTTTTGCGTGATGATCCCTACGGCCCCGCGGGAGGGACACCGGAGCAGGTGCGGGTGGACCGGGGCAAGGACTTCCTGTCGACCACCGTCACCGCCGCGTTCGGCACGATGGGCGTGACGGTGAAGGACCTTCCCGCTTACAGCCCTCACCTCAAGGGCACGGTGGAGAACCTCAACCGGGCCGTTGACCGGATGCTGTTCGCGGCCCTGCCCGGCTACACCCTCACCCCCACCAAGCCCCGCTCCGGCCGACGACACAAAGGCGTGGGCAAGCCGGAGACGTCCGGTGCCATGTCGTTTCAGGACTTCACCGCGGAGGTGCTGGCCTGGACCCACTGGTGGAACACCGAGCACCGGCCCCAGGCGCTGTCCGGCCGCACGCCGCTTGAGGCATGGCAGGCCGATCCGACTCCCGTCACCGATGTCCCCGCGGCCGACCTGTGGACGTTCACCCTGGAGGACGACGGCCGCCCGCGGAAGCTGACCAGCCACGGCGTGCGGTGGCGCGGGCGCACCTACATCGCCCCCTGGATGACCGGCCAGGCCGGCCGTACCGTCACCGTGCGCTACATGCCGCACCACGATCACGAGATCGACATCTGTGACGCGAGCGGCAAGTATCTCGGGTCCGCGCACCTCGCGGACGCGGCCACCCCCGAACAACTCAAGGCCCTGCGCACAGCCCGTGCGGAGCGTGCCCGACGTCTGCGCGCCGAGGTGAAAGCCGCCGAGACGCTGCGCCGACAGCGCTTCGCCCCGGCCACCACGGCAGGGCCGGCCCAACGGCTGGGAGCTCTCACCGCCGCTCAAGCCAAACACAAACTAGCCGCCATCGAGCACAACGACGCCTCGAAGCTGGCGCTGCCGGACCTCATCCCGCCCGCCGCGCCCCCGGTCGATTGGCGCACCCCTGCTTCCCTGGCCGCGCTGACCACGCCAGGCCCGCCTGCCCCGCACCCGTCCGGCCGTGATGGCGCTTCCGCCCCGGACGGCCGCGACGGGCGGGCCGCGCCTCCCACCACCGACGACGACGGAGACGCCTTGTGACCGCGGCCACCTACCAGTACGTCGACCTGCCCGATGCGTCCGTGGTCACCACCCGCGCCCTGCTCACCGCCCGGGAGAACATCACCGACACCGTCGCCGCCCGCGCCATGATGTGCATCCACGGCGGCGCCGGCTTCGGCAAGACCCTCGCCGTCAACACCTGCCTGCGCGGACTCGAACCCGGCGAGGACGTCCGCAAGATCACCTTCCGTGCCCGTCCCACCGCCCGAGCGGTGCGCTATGAGCTGTTCGCCGCACTCGATCTGGCCGGTGAACCGCCGCGCCACCCCAGTGAATTCGACCGCCTGCTGAAGACCGCCCTGGCTGAGCGCCCCCGCACCTTCCTAGTGGACGAGGCCCAGTGGCTCAACGGTGAGGCGTTCGAGTACTTCCGCTACTTGTGGGACGAACCCTCCACCCAGCTCGCGATCATCTTCGTCGGCGGCGAGGGCTGCCACACCGTGCTGCGCCGCGAACCGATGCTCTCCTCCCGCATCTTCATCTGGCAGCACTTCACCCGCCTCAACCCCGACGAGGTCCTCGAGGCCATCCCCCTGTTCCACCCCATCTGGGCCGACGCCGATCCCGACGACATCACCTTCGCCGACAGCCACGCCGCACACGGCAACTTCCGCGCCTGGGCCCAGCTGACCGCCCACACCCGCACCGCCCTGGCACGCACCGGCCGCCCCCGCGTCGACCAGGAGCTGCTGCGCTGGGCCTTCAGCCGCCTTGGCTGACCACCCCACCGCCATGCCGCTCACCGTGCCGCCGCCGTCCGTCACTGTGGTCCTCGACCCGGGCGACGACGCGATCCACACGCACACCGCTCTGGCCGCCCACCATCCGCCGTCCGGCCGGATCACCCTGCACCCCGGCCCGGGAACCACCAGTGAGACCGGCCTCGCCCACGACCTTCTCGTCGCCCTGGGCAAACCGCCCCTTCTCCCGGGCCGCTTTCCCGGTGGCCGCCAGCCCGCCTGGGAAGCCGCCACTGCCTGGCTGACCGCCCTGCCCGTCACCCGGCTGACCGTCCTGCGCGCCCACCGCCTCACCGCCCGCCGCACGATGCGCCTCCTGCAGCTACAGGCCCGCACTGGTATCCACCTGACCCTGGTCTGCCACCGCCCTCACCTTCCCGCCGCTCTGCACCAGGCCCTGCGGACGGCCGACTACTCCGTCACCGCCGACTTCGAGGCTGCCCGCCGCCACTACTACGGCACGCCTATCGCCGAACCCCCGCCCGCAGACGAGCCCGCCGCGCCGGTTAGCCGGTGGCTCACCCTGTCGGCACTGGACCGCCTCGTCTCCTACGACAGCCCCCGCCCCTGCGCCGACCCGTGCACGCCACCGCCGATCGCCTGGCGGCACCGCCCACCGCCCGTGCCTCTCACCGCGCCCACCGCCCAGCGAGTCGCCCGCCGGCTGCACGCGGCCACCGCACATCCTCGCCTGGCCGCGGCCGTCGCCGCCGCGCCGTTCACCGGCGCCTCCCTCCAGCAACTCGCCACCGCACGTCCCTGCGACTACGACGACGCTGCGGCCACGCTCGCCCTGCACGACCGCGCTCGCTACACCGACGGCTGCGCCGCTCACCCCGTACCACCCTGGTCGGGCATCTTCCTGCGGGCCGCAGCCTGCTTCACCCGGCTCCTCTCCGGCGAGGATCAGGAACTGCTTGCCGCACCAGGTGACCGTGGGCACCTGCTGCGTGTGGCGGAGACGGCCAGACTGCGCCCGCCCCAGCCGCCCGCGGCCCGCCGCAAAGGCCCGGCCGGCCGTGTGGAGTGGGACTGGCGCGAGCGGCAGGAAGCCGAGAGGTACGAAGCCATGCCGACCAGTCGCGTCAGGCCGCCCTCGCGACGCTGAACACTCTGACGCGTTTCGCTCGAAGAGGCGGGCTCATCAGATTGAGAAGTCTGCGAACTCGATGTCGCTGAAGGCGATGTGCAGACCGTGTGCGCGGCGGCCCCACTCGCGGAAGTAGGCGTGTCCCAGCGCGCGGGCCAAGATCACCGTCTGCTGCTGTTCGCCCGCGCCGGCGTCCCGAGCGACGAACAGTTCACGGGCCACCTCTCCTGGCAAATACTGAGTGATCCACCGCACCCGCGGATCGTCCGACGAGCCTGCAGGCGCCACGAACCCGAACCGCGCCCTGGTGTGGATGACGAATCCGTCCTCTTCGGCCATGGCCCGCTGGCGCGCGCGGACCCGGGGCTGCCAGCGCGCCCTGACGACCTCATCGATCCTCTTCGTGTGCGCTGTGCTGGGACGCCGCCGCATTTCCGGCCGATCAGTGACCCATCGCTGCACGGTGCGCTGTGAAACGCCCACAAGACGCGCCACGTGCTTCGTAGAGCCCTTCTCCGTTCTCATCAAAAAGCGCAATGCCGAGGCGCCTGTAGGCACCGGGCGCGTCATCAGCGCTCGCTCAATGCCATCACCTATCTTCCCCACATACACTCCCCAGCACTCGGCCACCCTGGTGGTCACACCTTTAACGCCCGTCTGCGCTGCCATGTCTTTCACATTTGCTGGGCCCAATGAACAAAATGCGTCATCCGCACGAGACCACAGAGGGTTCTGAGAGGACGTTCATGCTGTTGACGTGCGGGTTTGACCGTTTTATTGCCCGCCT
>NZ_JALMUV010000091.1 GCF_023155275.1 Streptomyces rhizoryzae | reverse complement strand
GGATTGGGGGGTGGGCTGGGTTGGGGGAGGGGTGGCTTTGGGGGTGCGGGGGTGGGGTGGGGCAGCGCGGGGGTGCCTCCGCGCGGGCCCGGCAATGGGGCGCCTTCTCTCGGCCGGGCGTCGACGCACCTTTCTTTCCGCTGCGCGCCCGCCGCCGGTGCAGTGGTAACCCGCCGACCAGCGGCGCCAGTTGGCGGGTGCGGCGGGGGGCGGCGCCGGGCGCGGGCCGGTGTGGAAGGTTTTCCACAGACTCTTGTTCGGCGAACAGTCCCGATATATCGTTGAAGCATCGCGATCGATCAGCGATGGCGAGCGATAGTGCGTGCGCAATGCACTGATATCGGACGACGGAGATGAGATGGAGGGCGCGTGATGCGTTCCCACGGGTACGGACCTGGGTCTGAGCACGGGCACGAGCGCTACGGCCAGGGGCGGCGCGGTGGCCGCGGTGAGTTCGGTGGTGGCTTCGAGCGGCGGCGCTCCGCCTTCGGCGGCTTCGGTCCGCCCTTCGGTGGCCCGCCCTTCGGGGGTGGCCGGGGGCGGGGCGGCGGTCCGCGCGGGCGGGCCCGGCGCGGCGATGTGCGCGCTTCGATACTGGCGCTGCTCAAGGACCGCCCGATGCACGGGTACGAGATGATCCAGGAGATCGCCGAGCGGAGCGGCGGGGCGTGGAAGCCCAGCCCCGGTTCGGTCTACCCCACCCTCCAGCTGCTGGAGGACGAGGGGCTGATCGTCAGCGCCAGCGAGGGCGGCAAGAAGCTGTTCTCGCTGACCGAGGCCGGCCGCGCCGAAGCCGACAGTGGCTCGGACGCCCCCTGGGAGGAAGCCGGCCGCGGCGTCGACTGGGAGGCGATGAACGAGATACGCAAGGCGGGCGGCGGCCTGGTCGAGGCGTTCCGCCAGGTGTGGGCCACCGGTAGCCCCGAGCAGCGGGAGAAGGCCATGGCCGTGGTCAACAAGGCCCGCAAGGAGCTGTATCTGATCCTCGCGGAGGAGGACTGACCGCGGAGGGCTGACCGCGGAGGGCTGACCGGGGAGCGCTGGCCTGGGAGGGCTGGCCGGAGAGGGCTGGCCGGGGTGGACTGATCGAGGAGGGGAGGGTGGGGCGGGGGAGGGGGTCCGGGTGGTGGTGGTCGGAGGGTGCGGCTGTCGGGGGCCGTTCAGGTCGTCAGGGTGGTGAGCTTGCGTAGTGACTCGTTGAGCGCGGCGCTCGCCGAGTCCTTGAGCTTGGCCGCCATCAGGGAGACCGCGGCGCCGGTGAAGGTCCCCTCGATCCGGACCTCCGTCGCCCCGCCGTCGGGCGTCAGCCGGTAGCGCATGCCGAGGTTGACGCCCATCGGCCCCTTGCCCTGCACGGCGAGCAGCCGGCCCGGCTCCAGTTCCCGCACGGTCCAGTTCACCTCCGCCGGGAAGCCCATCAGCTTCATGTTCTCCTGGTAGGTCGCGCCCACCTGGAGGGGCTGCGGGCCGCCGTGCGGGAAGTCGGTATGGGTGGCGTTCCACTGCCCGTAGGAGTTGAAGTCGGTGAGGCGGTCCCAGACCTTTTCGGCCGGTGCCTCGATCCGGGCCTGGGCGGTGACATCGGCCATGCGGGCTCCCCTTCGGTGACGGCGACCTGACTGGTGCGCGGAACGTAGCCGTGCAGGGGGCAAGGTGCAAGAGCGACGAGCGTGGTGGCCGGAGTATTGCTGATGGGGTGTCAGGTTTTGCGCGAAGGTCGCGGGGCGTCCGATTCCGGCGGGATGTCTGACCTTCATCATCTCTCCGCATATCCTCCGTAAGGATGAGATCGTGTGTGGTCGTCCCCAACCACGGGGGGATGCACAAATGCTTCCCGCCGGGGATGTTCCGGCCCGTACGGACTGGTGGGGTGGGGCTGTGCAAAACCGTACGGCGTACAGTGGCGGGGATCGTCCCGCCTCGGAAGACCTCGACAGCCGGCTCACCGTGGAGCTCGCGTCGGTGGTTTCCGCTGCCCGCAGACGGGCCACCCGCGACGGCGACCGGCAGGTCGACACCGCGCACCTCCTGCACGGACTCCTGGAGTGGGACCCGGCCGTCCGCGAGGTCTTCGACGACGGCGCGCAGGTCGCGCGCCTGCTCGGCTACCTCGTCCAGCGCAGCATCGGCTACGGCCTGCAATGGCACGGCACCGTCGAGGACTCCGGAGCGGTCCCCGTGGTCACCGAAGGCGGCGTCCCCGGCTGGTCACCCGCCGCGGCCGCCGCGATGGACGGCGCCCGCGACCGCGCGCACGCCCGTTACGCCACCCGCGCCGGGTGCCTCGACCTGCTCGCCGCGCTGGTCGACGACCCCGAGTCCCGGGCCGTGGAAGTCCTGCGCCGCGCCTCCGTCGACACCGGCCGGCTCGCCGCCCGCCTGGACGGGGACGAGCGTCCTGCGACTGACTGACCGGCCTGTGGGGAGGGGAGCCGGCGACCGGCGGTCGGCTGAGGGCCCGCCTCGTCGGGGACCGGCGTCCCGTGGTCGGCTGACCGCCTGCCTGGGGTGCGGACGAGCGTCCCGCGGCCGACTGATCGCCTGTCTGGGGGTGCGGACGAGCATTCCGTGGTCGGCTGACGGCCTGCCTCGACGGGGCCCGCGTCCCGCGGCCGGCTGACCGGTTCGCCTGGATGCGGGCACCGCCCGCGGCCGCCCCCCACCCGCCGTTCCGCCCAGCCTTCCCGCCCGCCGTTCCGTCTGGCCGCAGTCCCGGCCGGCCCCCGCCCCGGGGCGCGTATCGCCAGGTGAGACAGGGGTTTTGGAGGATGACGCTGCTGACCACGGCTGTCATGATGACCCGATGCACGCGTCATCGGGGAGCCCGGCGGGTCGCACGACCGGCCCGGCCCAAGGAACATCCGGGTCCCGGGGGACCCGGCCGCCGTCCACCGTCCTCGGCCCGGACGGGGCCCGGCCCACCGGACGCGGCACCGGGCTCGGTATCGCCGTGCTCTCCGCGCTGGCCTTCGGCGGCTCGGGCGTCGCCGCGAAACCCCTGATAGCCGCCGGCCTCGAACCCCTCCACGTCACCTGGCTGCGGGTCACCGGCGCCGCGCTGGTCATGCTCCCCGTCGCCTGGCGCCACCGCGACCTGCCCCGCCGCCGCCCGGCCCTGCTCGCCGGTTTCGGACTGCTGGCCGTCGCCGGCGTCCAAGCCTGCTACTTCGCCGCGCTCTCCCGTATCCCCGTCGGGGTCGCGCTGCTCATCGAATACCTCGCGCCCGCGCTGGTCCTGGGCTGGGTGCGGTTCGTCCAGAAGCGGCCCGTCACCCGAGCCGCCGCCGTCGGCGTGGTCCTGGCCGTCGGCGGACTCGCCTGCGTCGTCGAGATCTGGTCCGGCCTCAGCTTCGACCCGCTCGGCCTGGCCCTCGCGCTCGGCGCGGCCTGCTGCCAGGTCGGCTACTTCGTCCTCTCCGACCACGGCGGCGACGGCGAGGGCGACTCCGGCGCGGACCCGCTGGGCGTGATCGCCTACGGTCTGCTGATCGGCGCGGCCGTCCTGACCGCCATCGCCCGCCCGTGGTCCCTGCGGTGGCCGGTCCTGGCCGGCACCGCCGAGATGAACGGTGTCCCCGTCCCCGCCGCCCTGCTGCTCGCCTGGATCGTGCTGGTCGCCACCGTCGCCGCCTACCTCACCGGCGTCGTCTCCATCCGCCGGCTCTCCCCGCAGGTCGCCGGTGTCGTCGCCTGCCTGGAAGCGGTCATCGCGACCGTACTGGCCTGGGTGCTGCTCGGCGAACACCTCTCCGCACCGCAGCTCGCCGGTGGCGCGGTGGTCCTCATCGGCGCCTTCATCGCCCAGTCCGCGAAACCGGGCACCGGGAACGAGGCAGGGGAGGCCGCGGCCACGGCCACCGGGCAGCCACCCGTGGCGCCCCCCGCCGCGACCGCTGCGGGGCCGGTGGGCGCCGCGGACGCCGGCCCAGGGGCCGGAGGCCGCGCGGCGGCCTCCGGTGACGACTTGTCGACCGGTTCGCCCGCGGCATAAGCTCCCGATCATGCGTTTGACTGTGCTGCCCCCTCCCGCCGCGTAAGGCGGGCGGCGGCCTCCGAGGAAATCCCGGCCCGGGCATGGACCCGAGCCGGTCGACGCTGCCCGCACACGGGATCACGCGACCATCCGACGGCGTCACATCACGCCGTCCTGGATTTCCCGGAGCACACCTCCCATGCACACCCTGCCTTCTCCCGCCCTGCCCGTGGGCCGGGGACTCGCCTACGTCTGTGCCGCCGCGACCGCCTGGGGCACCGCCGGCGCGGCCGCCGCCCTCCTCTACCGGGGCAGCGGACTGGGCCCCGTCGCCCTCACCTTCTGGCGCACACTCGGCGGCCTGCTCCTCCTGCTCGCCGTACGAGCCGTCCGGCGCCACCGCACCGGCCTCTCCGCCGCCCCCGCACCCCGCTCCGCCGAACCGCTCCGGCGCCGTGCCGCCCGGGCCGCGGCCACCGGCACCGCCCTCGCCGTCTTCCAGGCCGCCTACTTCGCGGCCGTCGAAACCACCGGACTGGCCGTCGGCACCGTCATCACCATGGGCGCCGGCCCCGTCCTCATCGCCCTCGGCGCCCGCCTCACCATGGGCGAACGGCTCGGCGCGGGCGGCCTCGTGGCCGTCACCGGGGCGCTGTCCGGTCTGCTGATCCTCGTCCTCGGCGGCGGCAGCGGCGCCACCACCGTCCACCCGGCCGGCGTCGGCTACGCCCTGCTCTCCGCCGTCGGCTGCGCCGTCATGACGCTGACCACCCGCCGCCTGGGCAGCGGCGGCACCGGCGACCCGTACACCGCCACGATCAGCGCGTTCGCCGTGTCCGCCCTGTGCCTGCTGCCGCTCGCCGCGGCCGAGGGCCTCTGGCCGCACGGCCACGACCTGGGCCGCAGCCTGATCCTGCTCGGCTACATCGCCGCCGTCCCCACCGCGCTGGCCTACGGCCTCTACTTCGCCGGCCTCGCCGCCGTACGGGCCGCGACCGCCTCCGTGATCTCCCTGATCGAACCGGTCTCGGCAGCCGCCCTCGCGGTGCTCTTCCTCGGCGAACGGCTCACCGCCGCCACGGCGGCCGGCACCGGGGTGCTGCTGACGGCCGTCGCCGGCCTGGCGGTCAGCGAGGCACGCGGGGGTGGCGCGGGTCCGAGGGGATGAGGGAGCCGGGCGGCCCCGGGGGCGGGGACGGGGCCGCGGGCTTCTCCCGGTGACGGGCGAGCGGCGCCGCCCTCGTGGCAGGAAGGGGACGGCCTCTCGTCGGAGCCCCCGGGGTCGCGGGGGACAGCTGCCGTGGGCCCCGGGGCAGGGGTGGGACGGCTGCCTGCTCAGTCGTCGTCGGCGTTCGCCGTACGGGAGCGGGGCTGGGCACGCACGTGGATCCGCTCGCCCTGGCGCCCGAAGAGGCTGAGCACCTCCACCGGGCCGTCGCCGGTGCTCCCGAACCAGTGCGGCAGCCGGGTGTCGAACTCGGCTGCCTCACCCGGCCCCATCACCAGATCATGGTCGGCCAGCACCAGCCGCAGCCGCCCGGCGAGCACGTACAGCCACTCGTAACCCTCATGCGTGCGCAGGTCGGGAGAGTTCCGGTCGGCCGGGATGACCATCTTGAAGGTCTGTAGCGGGCCGGGGTGACGGGTCAGCGGCAGCACCATGGTGCCGTGCAGGTTGCGCGGCTTCAGGCGGACGCGCGGATCTCCGACGTCGGGCGCCCCGACCAGTTCGTCCAGCGGGACCTGGTGGGCCTGGGCGATGGGGAGCAGCAGTTCCAGACTGGGACGGCGCTGGCCGGACTCCAGACGGGACAGGGTGCTCTTGGAGATGCCGGTGGCCTCGGAGAGCGCGGACAACGTGACGCCCCGCTCGGTCCGCACCCGCTTCAGGCGCGGGCCGACCTCGGCGAGGGAGCGGGCGATATCGGGTGAGTGTTCCACCCCTCCATTGCACCGCGCCGTTCCCGATTTCGGCAACGGAGATTGCTGGAGGGGGAGGGGGCAGGGCGCGGCCCCGGGGCGGGGCGGTGGATGCCCCGGGGAGACGGGCCGAGGCGTCCGGGACGCGGGCGACGCTTGGGGCGGGACCGGTCAGCGGGTGGGCGGGGCCGGGCCGTTGGGGCTTGGCCCATGCCCCGCCGGGGCCGTTGTCGTCTTGTCGCCTTGCCGTGGATGCGGTGTGAGGTGGGTCGGGCGAGCCGGGTGGTTACGTGCGGGCGGCGGGGCCGTTCCCCGGGCGGCTGGTGAGGGCGCCGGCCGCCAGGCGGCGCTGCTGGTGGCGGCGGGCCGCGGCGTCGCCCGGTCCGTCGCGCTCGGCGAGCCGGTCGGATATGCGGTGCTGGACCGACTCGGATCGCTTGCCGCCGTACTTGAACTTGGCCCGCACCTCGTGCACTTCAAGACGCAGCCCCCGGATACCGGACAGCAGCCGCCCGTACGGCGCCTGGCCCGCGACCACCGGGGCCGAGCCGCCCTCCGGCTGGAAGTGCGTGGTCTGGCGTTGCAGCAGCTCGGCCTTGACCTCGGGATCGTCCACGATGTGCGCGGTGCAGACGAGCTGGACCGCGGCGTAGAAGCTGGTGGGGACGCCGTGTTCGGGTGGAGTGTCCTCTTCCGCCTGCCAGGGGCCGGGGATGAAGGTGTAGTCGTCCACCACGCTCAGCAGCGCTGTGGGCCGCTCCTGGAGCGCGGGCCAGATCGGGTTGGGGCGGGCGAGGTGGGCGACGGCCTCGCGGCGGGCCGGGTCGTACGCGAAGTGCAGCGGCTGGACCCACGGGGGCTCGCCCGGCGAGCCGTTGACGGCCAGCTGGCCGAAGTCGTGTGCGGTCAGCCACTCCTGCCATTCGGCGTCGTCCGTGGGAGCGTCCCAGGGGTGGATGAGCATCGGGGCTCCTCAGCGGGCGGAGAGGTAGGCCGGCTCGGGGGTGCCGGGGGCGAGGTCGTCGGCCGGTATCGGGGCGCCGTACACGGGGGAGACGGGGAGGACGCCGGTCCAGTACGGGAGGGACTGGTCCTCGGGCTCGTCGGACGGGCCGCCCGTGCGGAGCTTCGCGGAGACCTCGCGCAGGTCGAGGCGGAGCACGGCCGTGGCGGCCAGCTCCTTGGCGTTGGCGGGGCGGGAGTCCGCGGCGCGACCGGGCAGGACGTGGTCCACGAGGGCGTCGAGCGCCGCCTTCTTCTCCTCCTCGTCGGTGACCTGGTGGGCGGTGCCGTGCACGACGACGCTGCGGTAGTTGATGGAGTGGTGGAAAGCGGACTTGGCCAGGACCAGCCCGTCGACATGGGTCACCGTGACACAGACCGGCAGGCCCGGGTCGGCCTCCTGTCCGCCGGCCATCCGCAGCGGGCGGGAGCCGGTCGAACCGTGCACGTACAGGCGGTCGCCGACCCGGCCGTAGAGCGTCGGCAGGACGACCGGCGCACCCTCGCGCACGAAGCCGAGGTGGCAGACGTAGCCCTCGTCGAGGATCGCGTGCACCGTCGCCTCGTCGTAGCTGGCCCGCTCACGGGCGCGGGTGGGGACGGTGCGCTCGGTCGCGGCGAAAGACTTACCCACAGCCATTGCGAACTCCATTGCACTAGTACATAATCAATTTTGTGCTAGGAGAGTATCGGATCGAAGGGCGGCGCGCATCGGAGATTGCCGCAAGTGTGGAGCGAGCCATCGGTGCGGGCGAGCTCCAACCGGGCGAAGTACTGCCTCCCCTACGGGAGTTGGCGGTCTATCTGGAGGTGAATCCCAATACCGTCGCGGCCGCGTACCGCACGCTCCGCGACCGCGGGGTGATCGAAACGGCGGGCCGGCGCGGCAGCCGCATCCGCCCACGCCCCGCCAGCACCTCACGCGAGGCGCTACAGGCGGTCGTGCCCCCCGGCGTCCGGAACGCCGCCGACGGCAACCCCGACCCCGCCCTGCTGCCCTCTCTTGAGGAAGCGCTGGCCGAGGCCGCGGCGCGCAACACCCGGCGCCCCGTCCTCTACGGCATGCCCGCCATCGACGACGACCTGGAGGCACTGGCCCGCGCGGCCTTCCTCCGCGACGGAGTGCCGGAGTCGCCGGTCGCCGTCGCCAGCGGATCGCTCGACGCCATCGAGCGGGTCCTCGCCGCGCACCTGCGGCCCGGCGACGCGGTCGCGGTCGAAGACCCCGGCTGGGGCAGCCTGCTGGACCTCATTCCGGCGCTCGGCCTGCGCCCCGTGCCGGTCGGGGTGGACGACGATGGCCCGATCCCCGCGCGGATGGCCGCGGCACTCGACAGCGGGGTCCGCGCGGTCATGGTCACCGACCGTGCGCAGAACCCGACGGGTGCCGCCCTCAGCGGCCCCCGCTCCGCCGAACTCCGCACCCTGCTCTCCGGGCACCGCGATGTCCTCCTCATCGAGGACGACCACGGCCACGGCATAGTCGACCTCCCGCTGCGTCCGCTCGCCGGGGCCACCGACCACTGGGTCCTGGTCCGCTCCACGGCCAAGGCGTACGGTCCCGACCTCCGCCTGGCGGCGCTCACCGGCGACACCGTCACCATCGACCGGTTCCGCGGCCGCCAGCGCCTCGGCCCAGGCTGGGTCAGCCATCTGATCCAGCACGCGGTCGCCCACCTCTGGCGGACCTCCGCGGTCAGCCCGGCCGCGGTCGCCGGCGCCTACGGCGAGCGGCGGGACGCCCTCATACGTGCCCTGGCGGAACGGGGGGTCCGGGCCCGCGGCCGCAGCGGGATGAACGTCTGGGTACCGGTCCCGGACGAAACGGGCGCGGTGTCCCGCCTCCTGCACTCCGGCTGGGCGGTCGCCCCCGGCGCACGTTTCCGTATGCAGTCGCCCCCCGGCATCCGCATCACCGTCTCCGGCCTCGCCGCCGACGACATCACCCCGCTGGCTGCCGCGGTGGCCGGTGCCATGGGGGTGGGGGAGGCGCGCAGATACGAGTGAGGGGGGAAGGGGTGTTCTGACGTGGGGGGGGAGGGCTGTCTCTTA
>NZ_JALMUV010000090.1 GCF_023155275.1 Streptomyces rhizoryzae | reverse complement strand
GGCGGCGGTCCCGCCCGGGCCGCGCCTGCCGGCCGTCCGGCCGCCGCGGTCCCGGTCGTCGGCCGCGTTCCGCCGGCTCTGCGCTGTGCTGCTGCACCCCGACCGCGCCGCTTCGCCGCGCGGTCGTTCCGGCCGCCGCGTTCAGCGTCGCTGTCCTCCGCCCGCGGCCGCGCTTGGCCTGCCGCGCCGTGCCTGCCGCTGTTCCGGCTGTCGGCCGCGTTCCGCGGGCTCGGGCCGCGGCCGGGCCGTGCCTGCCGGTCTCCTGGCCGTTGCGTCCCGCCGTCGGCCGCACCGGCTCCTTGCCGCTGCGTGGCCGCCGTGCCAGTTCCCGGCCGCCGTGCCCGTGCCGCTGCCTGCCGTGCCCGGGTCCCGGTTGCCTGTGGTCGTCGGCCGCGTTCCGCCGGCTCCGCGCTGTGCTGCTGCACCCCGCTGGCCCGCCCTCCGCCGCGCGGTTGTCCCGCCCGCCGCCTTCAGCGTCGCCGTCCTCCGCTACGTTCCTGCGCCTGGCCGCGCTCGCCGCGCCGCTGCCGTTCCGGCTGTCGGCCGCGCTCCGCCGGCTCGCGCCGCGGCCGGGCCGCGTCTGCCCGCCGTCCGGCCGCTGCGTCCCGGCCGTCGGCCGCGCCGTTCGGTCGGCGTTGCGGCCATATCCTGTGTCCGCCGGCCGCGTCTTCCTCCGTCCGCCGGCCGGTTCCTGGCCGCGCTCGCCGCTCACGTCCTGCGGCGGCCGGGCTCGGCGGCGTCCGTCGACCGCCGGCCGCGGCCTGGGTGCAGCAGCACGGTGGTTGATCGCCGCTTGGGAGCGGCCCTGTCGCTCGGCATGTTTGCCACTGGCGATGGCTTCGCCGCCGCCTTCACGGACGAGGCGGGGCTATCCCCGGCCCGGCGCAGCGCCGCTGCACCCGGCCGGACCAGCCCGTTCGTGGTGCCGGTCCCGGGCCGGTTGAGGCTGCTGCTGCGGTCGGTGCGTCGGGTGCGGTGGCCGCTGTGGCGGGTGGTGGTCTGCACGAGAGTGTCGGTTGTGGTTCGTCATCTGCGTGTCAGTGAAGCAGCGGAGCCCGGAGGGTGCTTTTCGAGGTGTAGTTCATTCTTGGCCTACGCCGGTCTGGGGCGCTGTGGTGGGTGGTGTGACGACTCCCGCCCTTCGTATGACCGGGCCGACGGTTGAAGTGCTGCGCTTGTTGCTGGCGGCGTCGGCGGACGATCCGTTGTGGGGAGCGAGGATCGGCGAGTTGGCCGACCTCGGGAAAAGCACGGTGTCGCAGATCCTTGCCCGGCTCACCGCGCTGGGCTGGCTCACGCTTCACGAGGAGGAGGGGCCGCACCCGTCCCGGCCGGCTCGGGTGTTGTACGTCCTGTCGCAGGAGGGCCGTCTTCAGGCCGAGGCGGCGCTGGCCGCGCGCGGAGTTCGCGCGGCCAGCGGCAGGTGCCCGAAAGGCGGAACACCGCGGCGACAGCCGACGCGCCACCAGCGCAGTCCCTGCCCCGTGGTCGCCTGCACTGGCCGATCCGCCACCCGCGTCCTGATGAACTGCGCCGCCCCACGGTGGCCGAGGCCCGGGTCCGGGATGCACTGGATGACGGTGACGTACCCGAGCACCTGGCGGCGCTCAAGGAAGCACTCACTACGCTGGCCGCCGTCAGCCAGAGCCTCACGGGGGAGGCCCTCGCCCGGGCTGCTGCCGATCCGGCGCACGCAGGAGGGTACGAGCAGCTCGTGCGGGCTATCAGCCTTCAGGCTGGCGAGATCCGGAAGCGGACACATCGCGCCCCGCAGGCGGGCTAGGGCCTGTCTGGAGTCGTGATCAATGCGGTCTGTTTCGGACCCGAGGGTCACGCCGAGCTGGTAGAACGCTCCGGTGACGCGACGTGAACTGAGCGATGGTGAGTGGGAACTGATAGAGCCGTTTCTGCCGATCGGGCGGTACGGCCCTGTCCCGCAGCGCCTACGAGAGCAGTTCGAGGGCGTCATCTGGCGGTTTCGCACTGGCAACCAATGGCGAGAGATGCTTGAGGAGTTCGGGGCCTGGCAGACGGTCTACGGCCGCTTTGCCCAGTGGCGCGACGTCGGTATGTTCGCCGCGCTAATGGAGGGGATGATCGCCGAGGCCGCTCGGCGCGGCCAGGCGGACATGTCTTTGGTCAGCGTGGACTCCACGGTGGCCCGCGCCCATCACGACGCGGCCGGGATGGTGGCGGAATCGGAGGTCCTGGCGGCGCCGGAAGAGGCCGCGGTGCAGGAAAAAGGGCCAAGGAAATCGGGCAAATCGCCCCGGCGGCCGGCGACTCGCCGCCTGGGGAGTTCGAGCGGGCCGAGCGCCGACGGCTGCGTCGGCGTCGCCGGGCCCGGCTCAGGGCAGCGGCGCTGGGTCGCTCGCGCGGTGGGCTGACCAGCAAGGTCCACCTCGCGGCCCACCGGCGATGCCGCCCGTTGGCGTTCGTGCTCACACCTGGGCAGGCAGCCGACAGCCCCCGGTTCGTCGCGGTGTTGGAGAAGGTCAAGGTGCGCGGACCGGTGGGCCGTCCGCGCACCCGACCGGACGCGGTAGCTGTCGATAAGGCGTACTCCTCGCGAGCGAACCGCGCCTACCTGCGCAGACGCGGGATCAAGGCGGTCATCCCGGAGAAGGCCGATCAGGCCGCGAACCGCAGGAAGCGCGGCAGGGACGGCGGTCGGCCGGTGGCCCATGACGCTGAGCGGTACAAGGAGCGCAACACGGTGGAACGCTGCATCAACAAGATCCGGGCATGGCGGGACCTGGCCACGCGCTACGACAAGACGCCCGCGAGTTACATGACGGGGCTCCAACTACGCGGATCCATCACCTGGATGCGCAGCCTCAACCCGGGGCCGCGGTCGCGAGGCCCGGCTGGCAAGCCGGACGCCGCGACCAAGCAGGTCAGGCCGGCGAGTTGATCGGTCAGCCGAGGTGCCGGGCGAAGAACCTGACCGCGCTGTCGGCCTCGAACCGGGGCAGCTCCTTGTGCTTGCCCGAGTTCACATGCAGGGACTTCTCCTTCGAGGCGAAGGCGTCGAACAGCGCGAGGCCCTCCTCGCGCGTGATGTGCTCGTCGTCCCACTGGAGGTCGAACTCGATCGGGATGGTGATCTGCTTCGCCTTCTCGGCCAGGGCGTCGGGCCAGTGCTGGCCGAAGACCGCGGCGCTGATCCTGGGTTCGGTCGCGACGAACGGGATGCCGATCGCGGTGCCCATGTTGATGCCCCAGAAGCCGACCTGCCCGTCGGTGCCGATCTCTGGGAGTTCCTGGAGGGCGTCCAGCATCGCCCGGTACTCGGGCACGGCGAGCTCCGCCAGGTGGTCGTTGTAGCGTACGACGATCGGGCCTTCCGGCTCGCCCGCCGCCCGCGCCCGGAACAGCTCGGCGATCTCCGCCTCGTCGTGCGCTGTGCGCGGCCGGTCGCCGTGACCGGGCGCGTCGATGACGGCGACGTGGAAGCCGCAGCCGGCCACCAGGAGTCGGGCGCGGCCGGACATCGCCGGGTGCTTCTTGTGGTTGCCGCCACCGTGGGCCATCAGGATCAGAGGCGCGCGGTCGGCTGCCTTGGAGGCCTGCGACCAGAGGACACCGGGGACATCGCCTACAGTGAAGTCGCGCTCAAGCATGCCGTTCGACGAAGACTCGGCAGTGAATTGCAGAGAGTGCATGAGGGTGTTGCCTTTCGAGAGTGCCTTGTTATCGAGGCGCTCCCGGCGACACCTGCGTCAATCGCCCGACCGTGACGAGAGGGGGAGCACCCACATGGATACAGCGTTCATGGGTCTCACCTCCTTGGGCGGCTTCACGGTCGAGTGAAAGCTACCAGCCCGATGATCAACCCCTCCACCCTTTTCCACGCCACGTCATCACGACTCCAGACAGGCCCTAGTTCATTCAATTGCCCCACGAAGATTGAGGTCCGGTCAGCGCTTGCGTCCCGCGCCGCCGATCCGCCATGCCGCCGCCGGCATGGTGTCCTCTCCGGCAGACAGCTTGGCGTCCTCCTGTCCCCAGGACGGCAACGCCCGCGCCAGCACGTCTTCCTTGACACCGCACAGGCTTGCCAGGCGCTGCCGTCCGGCTGCATTCAGCAGCACCTCGGCGTCCGCCCGCGCACCCCCACCACCGTGCCCGGATTGAGAGTTGCGCCAATGCCAACAGGACCGCAACACCTTCGCTTCCAGCCCGTAGCAGCTCGCAACGCGGCAGATCAGCGATGACGTCGTTTCCCCAGAGAAAGGGGCAACACGGAAGATTCCAGGCGCAGGGCTGCAGCCAAGGGAAACCTCCTGCTCCACGGAGGGCTTCACGTGGTTGCCCATTCCAAGCCGTGTTCGGCGAGTGCGGCGAGCTTGCCCGCGGTGAG
Source organism: Streptomyces rhizoryzae (assembly GCF_023155275.1). Taxonomy (GTDB): domain Bacteria; phylum Actinomycetota; class Actinomycetes; order Streptomycetales; family Streptomycetaceae; genus Streptomyces; species Streptomyces rhizoryzae. The sequence continues at coordinate 4,641 of NZ_JALMUV010000090.1, read as the reverse complement.
CTTCCCGCGCCTTGACTTGCTGTTCGACAGAAATACGCCCAGCTTGACCGTGTGCTCCTGGTCGTCGACCACAACGGTCTCTGTGTGGGCCCGGGGGACCTTCACATGTCCTTCGCGGTGCTTGTACTGGGCCAGGGCGGCGATACCCCGCTCGAAGGCCGCCGAGACCCCCTTCCGGGCCTTCGCCGCCTTCACCGGCGCCTCCTTCTCGACGGTCGGCAGCGCCTCGACGCCGAGCTCGGCCAGGCGCTCGCGCTGCTCCTCGCTCAGCTGCTCCCACCCCTGCCGCTGTGCGTGGAGCCAGGTGCCGATGTCCTGGCCGCCGACCGTCACACCCGGCAGGATCTCAGCGAGGGTGGCTCCGTCGGCCAGCACGACGGCGAGTGCGGCGTAGCGCTGCTGCCAGACCAGTGGCCATGTCGGGTTCCAGTACGGGTCGATCCGCTCCAGCGCCCCGCGCCGCTCGGTGGCGCGTTCCTCGTCCTTGCCCAGCCCGCCAGTCTTGCGGAGGTTGGCCAGCCACTGGCCGACCGCCACCCCGTCGATCGAAGCGTCCTTGGGCGCGGCCAGCGTCCGGTGCACGGCGAAGTAGTTCCGCGCCGCGGCGAGGTTTTTGTAGAAGCGGGCGTCGGCGACCGACCAGACCATCCCCAGTTCGTCCAGCAGCTCGGCCCGCCACGCCTTCAGCGTGCCGGCCCGAAAGGCGCGGCGCTGCTCGCTGACCCACGCCCCCAACGCATACGTGCCGCCGTCGCCGGCGTTGCTCCCGGTCGTGCCGGTCGTGCCGGTCGTGCCGGTCGCCCCGGTCGCCCCGGTGGGTACGACGGCGTCCATCGGCACCTGAGCATGGCCTTCAGCCTCGACCCACTTGCGCAGGGCGTTGAGCCCGGCGAGCCACACCTCACTGTCCGGCCGCAGGACGCGAGTGCGTAGGAAGGCGGCGATGACGTCGGGGCTGCGGGGGAGGGAGAACCGCAGCAACGGCACCCCCATCTTCTCGTCCTCCTGGTCCTCGTCCTGGTCCCGGCCGGCTTCGCCGTGCCCGGTCCTCGCTTCGCCGCGCTCGCCTTCCTCGGGGACGCCGGCGCCGAGGCCTTCGGCTGCTGCCAGCTCTTCACCGTCTTCGTCGACGGCCTCCTCCTCTTCCTCGTGCTGAGGGTCAAGGGAAACGACGGAGGTGGCTTTGCCGCGGGCACCGCGGGTGGCAACGACCATGCGCTCGACGATCCGTTCGTCATGCGCACGAAGCCCTTGCAAAACGGCGACAAGGGGGCGGTAGCTGGCGGACGCCATCATCTCCTGCGGGTCCTCGCCGGGCTGAAGGAAGACCGGAACGATCAGCCGCGCCACCTTCCCCTCACCCGGGGCTTGGCGGAGCCCGCGGCCGGTGATCTGCACGATCTGCACCGGCGAGGAGCGGGTATCAGCGAACACCACACCATCAACACCGCGCCGGCCGCGGATGTCGACGCCCTCACCGAGCACCTGACACGACGCCAGGATGCCCAAGTCGGTCACCCACCCCTCGGCGTCGAGGCCGTCCGCGAACCGGTCCAGCACCACCCGCCGGTGCGCAGCCGGATGCTCGCCGCACAGCCACTCCGCTCCTACCCGCTTCGGGTAGATCGCGGGGCTCGTCTCGTGCAGCTCCGCGGCCGTCTCCGGCAACGCCCGCGCGAACGCCATCGCCTCGATCGTCCGCCAGTGGAACGTCATCAGATTCCGCGCCCCGACCGCGTCGGCGTGCTTGAGCAACGCGGCCTGCAAGGCGGCAAGACGCCGGCCGCGCACCTCCTCGGGATCCGCGCCCTCGCCGAGGGCTTCGGGGTCGCGGATCTCCAGCACATCCACCTCGAAGGAGGCAAGGATCCCCCGCTCCACCGCCTCCATCAGCCCCAGCTCGTACAGAACGGGCCCATACAAATCAAGATCATCCATGGAGGCCACCAACCGCCCACCAAACGCCCCTGAATCGCCCTCAGAGCCGCTCGGAGCACTCTCCCGGCCCGGTGCCCCGGCCGATGTGGTTGAGGGTGCCCACAGCCGTGGTGTGGCCGTCATATACAGCCGCCGCGCCGCCGGGATCCGCTCCTGGTCATGAACGACCGCCCACGCCTTACCAATCGCCCCACTGGTCCGGTGCGCCTCATCCACCACCAGCAGATCAAAAGCCCCCATCCGCTGACCGAACGAGCCGCGCAGCGCCTGCTCCAGCACCCCCGGCGCCCCGGCCCCACCGCCGGCCGCAGCTTCCTCGTCGCCGTCCTGGTCGCCCTCCAGGCCCTGCGGCACCAGGCTCGCGTACGTGGCGAACACCAGCATGTGCCCCTGGCCGGCCCACAGTGCCAGCTGCGTCGGGTTGGTCGTGCATCGCACGTCCAACGCCTCCAGCAGCGGGTCCGCCCCCAACGAACACACCGCCACCGCAGGCCCCGTGTGCCCCACGGCCCGCCATACCTCCACCGTCTGCGTCAGCAGGTCCAGCGTCGGCACCAGCACCCCCACCAGCCCCCGCGGCACCATCCGAAGCGCCGCCGTCGCCGCCGAGATCGTCTTGCCCGTACCGGTCGCCGACACCACCGTCCCGCGCAACCCCCGGGCAGGCAGCACCCCGTCCAGCGGCCCCGAAAGACCCCGAATAACCGCATCCACCAACTCCACCTGATGCGGGAAAAGCGGAATCTCACCCATCTTGTTGCCCATTCCTTGCTCCTCCATCTGCACAATCCAGCAATTCAACGAGTCCGTAATTTCCGAACGGAAGTCAGTGCGACGGCCTAAAGGCACGGACCGACACCGTGCGGTCCTCGCCGATGACCATCCGCTCCGCCAGCTGCGCCAGGACCTCCTGCGGCGTCAGCCCGGCACGGGAGGCGAGCGCCCGCAGCCGCCGGCTCGGCCCCGCGGACAGCCACACCTCGGTGCGCAGTTCGTCCGCGGCCTCCCGCCGCCGTTCCTGGTGCGCGGCGTGCGCGGCCAGGGCCTGCGCACGCCGCGCCTCCCGCTCGGCGGCCCACGCCGAGCCGGCACTGTCCCGGCCGGGCTCGTAGGTCTCCCACCCCGACGCCTCTACCAGGGCCTGCACGCGCCGCCACTCGGCATGCCTCGCGGCCCACACCTCGGCGAGTTCCTCCGGATCCGGCGCATACGGTTCCCGCACCACCTGGCCCGGTGACCGGAGCTGCTCGGCAGTCTCTCGCTCCCGCACTGCTGCCTCGGCGACCTTCTCGGCTACCTCTGCCGCGGACATGCCGTTGCCTTGCCGACGGACCACGTCCCGTGCGAGGTCTTCCTTGCTCCAGATCACCGGCCGACCTCCTCACCGGAGTGTGCGGGGGGCAGGCTGAACCGGCGTCACTCCAGATCAGCCCGTCCGCGAGGTGCCAGCTCCCGGGGCGTCCCGTCCGACTTCCCGCGCTTGAACCCCGGCAGGTCGTCCGGGTCGTAGTGCCCGGCCTCGCGCGTGCAGAGGATGACGCCCCCGTCGCTGTTCACCGCTCGCGCGGTGCACAGACCGCCGGCCTCACCCAGAGCCTCCAACACCCGGCGCCGCTCGGTGGTGTTCGGATGCGTGCGCGGCAGCACCGTCTTGCGCACGAACGCCTCCAGCCGGGCCTCAGGCGGCTCGGTCACCGTGTCTTCTTCCACGACCTGCACGACGCGGTACAGGCCACGCACGCCATACAAGCCACCCGGCCGCTCGTTCTCCCGCCGCACCGCGGCCACCGCCGCCTCGACCGACTCGGCGTCGGTGAAGCTCGTCAGCGTGGCGCACCCTGAGTGAGCGTCGTCCACGCGCTGCGCCACGACCCGGTACCGACGAACGGCCGTGCCCACGGGCGGCGTTGTGGCGGCTTCTGGTTCGGCGATCCGCTGGAGGCGTTCGCGCTCCCACCGGTCGACCGTGAGGTCTGCCTGCGGGGCGTAGGTCTCCATGCGCTCCTGGGCCATGACGTAGCCGATGCGCCGCCATTTGGTGTGTTCCCAACCGCGGGCGATCTCGGTCTGTTCTGCTACCTGCTTCCGGTCCATTCCGGTAGCTTTCTTCTGCACGGATCGACGTACGGTTTCATGCGCGGTGAATTTCTCGATCGGCATCGTTCGGCCCTTCGACGTGAGGGATTCCCGGTGCTTCCTGCCTCTGGGAGGTGGTGCCGTAGTTTCACGAACTCTACCCCTGCATCACGGAGTGATGCAGCAAGTTGAAACAGGATGGACTCGAACGCATGATTTCAGCAGGGAACAGCTTACAAGCCCATCGAAACCCACTACGCTGCAAGCCTCATGATGGAGCATCAAGTCATCTCATTCGCCCAGTCATCGTCAGGCACCAGCCCTCCACCCACACTCAACGAAGGGCCAGTGACTGACAGTCAGACACCGTCCTCGCCCGAAGAGACCGGTAGACGGCACCCCAGGCCAGCCAAGACCCCCCGCCCCGTAGCCAGCCCTACGCCCGGAACAACCAACAGCCCGTCACACGCCAGACAAGGCACACCCCAAGGAAGCCCAATGCGGAATTCCGGAGGAATTCCCAGCTATTCCGAAGGAATAGCAAGCCCCGAAGGGGCTTATCAATTCCCCGGAGGGGAATAGAATTTGACGCCCCGTAGGGGCGTGCGTCGTTCCTCCGGAGGAGGA
>NZ_JALMUV010000008.1 GCF_023155275.1 Streptomyces rhizoryzae | reverse complement strand
CCCCCACCCCACGGGCCGCACCTCACGGCGCCCCGTCCCACCCCGCCCCGCCGCGACAACCCCGACCGACGCTCACACCCCGCTCTCCGCAGCGACGCGTCCGCTGCGTATCGCCGCGACCAGGTCCGCGTGATCGGCCTCGGTGCGTTCGGCGTAGGCCCTTGCGAACGCCGCTATCGCCTCGTCGAGCGCCTCTCCCTTGCCGCAGTAGCCGGCCACGACGCGCGGGTCGGCGCTGTGGGCGTGGGCGCGGGCCAGCAGCGCGCCGGTCATCCGGGCGTAGTCGTCGAGCTGCCCGCCGGTCAGCTGGGCCGGGTCCACGCTGCCCTTGCGGTTCCGGAACTGCCGGACCTGGAACGGCAGTCCCGCACCCGGACCGTCCGGCGCGCCCCCGTCACCGTGATCACCGCGCGCCGTCGCACCAGCCGTCTCCTTCCTCCCCTGTGCGCCGTCTGCTCCTCGCACCTCCTGTATGCCGGGTATGCCGGGTATGCCGTCGTCCGCCGCGTCCTCCCGTACGGTCGTCCAGCCCAGCAGCAGGTCGCTGACCACCTGCATCCGCCGCTGGCCGAGCACCACCCGCCGCCCTTCGTGCTGCGCCGGCGGCGCCGGGAAGCCGGCCTTCACCACATACGGCGCCAGGACCGAGCGGCGGGCCTCCTTCACCTGGAGGACCAGTGGTTCGCCCCGGTGGTCCAGCAGCAGCACCACGTACGACCGCAGTCCGACGCTGCCGGTGCCGACGATGCGGAAGGCGACGTCGTGCACGGCGTATCTGGCCAGCAGCGGCAACCGGTCCTCGGGGAGGGTGCCCAGGTAGCCGGCGAGGGACGAGGCGACGGCCGCCGCCTCGGCGTCCGCCACCCGCCGCAGCACCGGCGGCGCGTCCACGAACCGCAGACCGCCGTCCGGGCCGCGCTCGGTCGACTTCGCCGCGAACCGCGCGCTGGTGTTCCTGCGCGCCTTGGCCTCCACCCGCTCCAGCGTGCCGAGGAGGTCCCGGGCGTCGGTGTGCGAGACCAGTTCCTCGTCGGCGATGGCGTTCCACGCCTCGGTGACCGGCAGCTTGGCCAGCAGCCGCATCGTGCGCCGGTACGCGCCCGCGGCGTCCTGGGCCGCCGCCCGGCAGTCGTCCTCGCTCGCGCCGCCTTCCCGGCCGGCCAGGATGGTCGACGTCGCGAGCCGCTTGACGTCCCATTCCCACGGTCCGTGGACGGTTTCGTCGAAGTCGTTGAGGTCGATCACCAGGCCGCCGCGGGCATCGGCATAGAGGCCGAAGTTGGCGGCGTGCGCGTCTCCGCATATCTGGGCGCCGATGCCGGTGACCGGACTTTCCGCCAGATCGTGGGCCATGAGTCCGGCCGAGCCGCGCAGGAAGGCGAAGGGGCCGGCGGCCATCCGCCCGACCCGTATGGGCGTCAGCTCTGGCAGTCGCCCGGCGTTGGACTCCTCTACGGCGGCCACCGCGTCCGGCCGACCGGCCGTGAGGCGCAGCCGCGCCTGCTCGCCGCGCGGCAACCGCTCCCGCAGCGCCCGGCCCACGGCCTTGGCCGACGGCCCTTCCTCGTCCGCCCTCGCGAACCCCGGTACGTACGGCACACGCGTCACAGCGGGCCACCTCCCCCTTCACGACCCTGGCTTCACGCGGCATCCCGGGTGCGCGCTGGCACACCGGCACCCCCCGCGTCCGGCGCTCCGGCCGTTTCCGGTGCGCCGGTCACTGACGTTACCGACCTCGACCAGACCCCCGCCGAGCCTGTGGATAACTCCGGATACGGCGGATCACCCGCCGATGGGAGTCACCGCACGCCGGGCCACCGGACCCCACCCCGCTGCCGACCGAGCCCGGCCCCACACCGACCACGCAGCCCCCTCGCCCGTACTCCCACCCCGCACCCGCGCCGCGACCGCACCGCCCCGCGACGTCCTACACCCCCACCGCCTCCTCCATCTCCTCCTCCACGTCCACGTCCCTGTCCGCGTCCGCTCGGGCGGAGTCCTGGCCGCCGGACCGGCCCGGGGCGTGTTCCGGGACCGTGGCCGCCACCGCCGCGGCCGCCACCGCGCCGGCGTTGGCCACCGCTTCCGCTTCCGCGGTGCGCCGCCGCTTCTCGGCGAGCCCCGCCGCGCCGAGCATCAGCACGCCCGCGAGCAGCCAGCCCACCAGCGTCCCCACGTGTCCGGCGAGGCCGTGGCCGTCGAAGTAGAGGTGGCTGCGGGTGCCCTCCACGAACCCGGCGCCGTTCCAGAAGGAGTGCAGGGCGGCGAAGAAGCCGTTCTGCATCTCGGGGCGGAAGATCCCGCCGGAGGAGGTGAAGTTGAGCATCACGAAGAGCGCCATCACGCCGAGGGTCGTCCAGCGCTTGAGGAAGGTGTGCAGGCCGGTGCCGATCAGCAGGATGCCGGCGGAGTAGAGCCAGGCCATCCCCCACAGGCCGGCGAGGCCGTGGTCGACCAGGTGGAAGACGGGGCCGGCGAAGAGGGTGCCGATGATGCCGACCACGAGGGAGGTGCCGAGGGCGAGGGCTCCGCGGAGGCGGAGCGGGAGGACGGCTCCGGCGCCGCCGATGACGGCGACCGAGGCGTAGGAGCCGATGCTGATCGCGACCATCAGGAAGAAGATGCCCTGGCCGGTCGGGTCGTCCTTGGCGGTCGGTGCGACGTCGGTGATCTTCAGCGGGGCGCCTTGGTGGGCGGCGAGCGGGGTGAAGATCTTCTCGGCGACGGTGGCGCTGGTGTCGGAGCCGGCGGTGGCCACCAGGAGTTCGGGGGTCTTCCGGGCGCCGGCACCGGGGGCGGTGGCCGCCCGCCCGGTGGTGTGCGTTCCGCGGGTGACGGTGGTCCGGTCGGCGGTGTCCGTGCCGCCGGTCGTCCGGGCTCCGGGTGCGGCCGCGGTCCCGGAGGCGGGCGTGCCGCTTCCGGCCACATAGGCGCCGAAGATCTCCTGCTTCTTCAACTGGCCGATGGCGGTGGCCCGGTCGGGGACGGTGCGGGCCTCCAGGTCGCCGTGGGCCCGGTCGTTGAGCGTCTGGGCGAGGACCTGGGCGGAGGTGCCGGTGCCGACGACGGCGACGGGGAGGTGGTGGGGTGCGGGGTTGGCGAACGCGCCCAGGTAGGCCAGTCCCATCCCGATGCACATCAGCAGCGGGGTGAGCAGATGCGTCATCACGTGGCGCAGTTCGCCGGGGCGGGCGCTGCGGCGTTCGCCGGGGCGGGCGCTGCGGCGTTCGCCCCGGTGGTCGCTTCGGTGGTCGGGACGGCGTCGGTCCGCGGTCATGGGCAAGCCTTCTCGGTAGTGCGTCCGGGCCGGTGGTGCGGCTGTCCGGTCTGGTCGTTCAGCTGTGGCCGGGGGTGGCTCACGGTGGTGGGAGCGGCGGGGAGGCGGTGAACGGCTCCGCAGCGCCCCGCGCGCCCCGGACGCCCCACGGCCTCCCGGAAGGGCCGGGGGCCGGGCGCCGGGGAGGAGGCCCAGCGCCCCGGCGCCCCACCGGGCCACTAGTTGGCAATTGCAACTCTCCATCCATGTTGTACTATACAACTAGTTCACCGAAAGGCAACTCCGTGACCCACCGCGACGACTCCGTCGAGATCATCCAGCAGGAGATGACCGCGTTCGCCCGGCGCGCCCGCGCGACCGCCGCCCGGATGCACCCCGAGCTCTCCCTGGTCTCCTACACCCTGCTCGCCCACCTCGACGACCAGCGAGGATGCCGCGCCACCGACCTCGCGGCGCACTACTTCCTGGACAAGTCCACGGTCAGCCGGCAGATCGCCGCGCTGGAGAAACTCGGCTTCGTCGAGCGGCGCGTCGACCCGGACGACCACCGCGTCCAGGTGCTGCACCCCACCGAGGAGGGCGCCCAGGTCCTCGCCAACGTCACCGCCAGCCGCCGCCAGGCGTTCCACGAGCGGCTCGCCGACTGGAGCGAGGAAGACCTCGACCGCTTCGCCTCCTACCTGGCGCGCTACAACGCCGCCCAGGAACGGCTCGACTGACACCTCCCGGCCCCACGGGAACGCACCGGCGCCCACCCGACGGGGCCGCACCCCCACCCGTCCCGCAGGAGCACGCCCACCGCGGCCCGGCAGGCCCCGGAGGCGCAGCCGCGCCCCGCCCCGCCCGCCTCACTTCCGGAAGCGCTCCGGGCACTGCCCCCCGTCGGCGAGGTAGGTCTCCGCCCAGCGGCCCAGTTCCTTCAGGGCGGGTTCCATGGCGCGGCCGGCCTCGGTGAGCCGGTAGGAGACGCGCAGCGGCGGGCCGGCGTCGACCTCGCGGACGACCAGGCCGGTGGCCGCCAGTTCCATCAGGCGGTCGGAGAGCATCCGCTCGCTGATGCCGGGGATGGCGCGCCGCAGGTCGGCGAAGTGGACGGGGCCCGGCATCAGGGTGGCCACGATCAGACCCGTCCAGCGCTTCCCGAACAGCTCGAAGACGCGCGTCATGCCGTTGTCGACCTGTCTGCACATCGCCTCGGTGTGGTCCGCCATACACCCAGCGTACCGCCCTCGCGGTTGGCTACTGCAAAAAAGTAAGTCCCTGTGTTATGAATAGTGACGTACGAATTTCAACCACCGGCCGGTCCGTCCGGCCCCTTCAGCGAAGGACCGATCCCATGGCCACGCTTCTGCTCATCGACTCGTCGGTCTTCCCCGAGGGCGCCTCCGCCTCCCGTGCGGTGACCGCGGCGTTCCGCAAGACCTGGGAGGAGCAGCACCCCGAGGGCACCGTCATCCACCGCGACCTGGCCGCCGACCCGATACCGCACCTCGACGGCGTCGCGGCCTCCGCGGGCTTCTCCGACCCCGCCACCCACACCCCGGAGCAGCAGGCCGCCTTCGCGCTGCGCACGCAACTGGCCGAGGAACTGGAGCAGGCGGACGCCGTGGTCATCGCCGCGCCCATGTACAACTTCACGATCCCCTCGACCCTCAAGGCGTGGCTCGACCAGGTGATCATCATGGGCCGCACCACGGGCGAGAACCCCTCGGCGAAGGGCAAGCCGGTCGTCGTGGTCGCCAGCCGCGGCGGCTCCTACGCGCCGGGCACCCCGCGCGAGCCCTTCGAGTACGTCCGGAACTACCTGGAGGCCGTCCTGCACGGCGGCTTCGGACTCGACGTCGACTTCATCGTCCCGGAGCTGACCATGGCCCCCAGCAACCCGGCGATGGCCGAGCTCGTCCCGCTCTACGAGGCCTCGCGCGCCAAGGCCCTCCAGGAGGCCGAGACCAAGGCCAAGGCCCTCGTCGCCCGCCTCGCGGCCTGACCCTCCACGGCGGCCGGACGAGGGCCCGCACCGGCCGGGGGCGCCCCTCACCGCCCCCGGCGGCCCTCACCGCCACCGGCGGACCAGGACGCCCCCGGCGGACCAGGACGCCTCCCGGCAGCCCGGGACGCCCACCACGGCCCACCGAGCTCCGTCCGGCCCCACCAGCCCGTCCCGGCCCCCACGAGCCCTCCCCGGCCCGCCACGGCCCCACCCCGGCCCTACGAAACCGCCCCCGGCCCCGCCCCCCCGGCGCGGCGCCCGCCCCAGGGCCGCCGTGAGCAGGGCGCCCGCGGCGAGCGCGCCGGCCAGCGGGACGACGCCGCCGGTCCCCCAGCCGTCCGCGGCCCGGCCGCCGGCCAGCGCGCCCAGCGCGATGGCCCCGTTGAACACCGCCACGAACAGCGCGGACGCCGCCTCCCGGGCATCGGGCGCGGCCGTCATCAGCCACGTCTGGGTGCTGACCGACACCCCGCCGTACGCCAGGCCCCACACCGCGACCAGCGCCGCCGCCCCGGGGAAACCGGCGGCGCGGCCCACCGGGGGTACCAGCAGCACCGCCGCCGTGAGCACCGCGCAGATGCCCACCAGCGCGGTCCGCGGGGACCGGGCCGCGCCGGCCCCGGCCGCGAAGTTCCCCGCCAGCCCGGCGACCCCGAAGGCCAGCAGCGCCGTACCGAGCTGGCCGGGGGTGGCACCGGCCACCGCCTCCAGGACCGGCCGCACATACGTGTACGCGGCGAAGTGGCCCGTCACCAGGAGCGCGACCAGGAGCAGCCCGGTGGCCACTGGGGGACGGCGCAGCAGCCCCAGGACGCCGCGCAGCCGCACCGCGCCGGCCGCGGGCAGCGGCGGCAGCAGGACCAGCAGCGCGAGGGCCACCACCGCGCAGACCCCGGCCATCGCGGTGAACGCCGCGCGCCAGCCGCCCAGTTCACCCACCAGGGTGCCGGCCGGGACACCCAGGACGGACGCCGCCGCGACACCGCTGAAGACCAGGGACGTCGCCGCGGCCACCCGCCGCTCGGGGACCAGCCGCACCGCGAGTCCCGAGGCGATCGCCCACACCCCGCCCATACCGACGCCCACCAGGGCCCGCGCGGCCAGCAGCACCCCGATCCCGGTGGCGTACGCGGCCAGCAGGTTGGCGGCGGTGAGCGCGGCCATCAGGACGGCCAGGACGGCGCGGCGGTCCCGGCGGCCGATCAGCAGGGTCAGCACCGGGGCGGCGACCGCGGCGACCAGGCCCGTCAGGGTCAGGGACAGTCCGGCCGTCCCGTCCGACACCCGAAGCTCCCGCCCGATCGGCGTCAGCAGGCCGACGGGCAGCATCTCCGACGTCACCACCGTGCAGGTGGCCGCCGCCAGCGCCCCCACCGCCGGCCACCCGCCGCCCCGCCCACGCCCCAATCCCCTGGGAACAGCGGCCGCTTGGCCGCTCCTCCCCGTCTCCGCGGTGCCCGCGGTCTCGCTGTTCACCATGGTTTCCAGCCAACGCCCGCCGGCCCGCGGGAACAACGGCGAAGCGCTCACCCTTCTATGAGCAGGACTCATCGACCGACCACGGGAAGGCACCCATGAGCGGCCCGACCTCCCCCACCGCCCGCGTCTCCCCCGGCGGCGCTCCCGGTCTGGAACTCCGCGAGCTGGAGTGCTTCCTCGTCCTGGCCGAGGAGCTGCACTTCGGCCGCACGGGAGAGCGGCTGTACGTCTCGCAGAGCCGGGTCAGCCAGCTGCTGCGCTCCCTGGAGTCCCGGATCGGCGCGCGCCTGGTGGACCGCACCAGCCGCCGGGTCCGGCTGACGCCGCTGGGCCAGGAGTTCCGGGCGTCCCTGCGCCCCGCCTACGACGCGCTGCGCGCCACGGTGGACAGCGCCCGCAGCGCGGCCCGGGGCGTCGAGGGGCGGCTCACGGTCGGCTTCCAGGGGACCGCGAACGACCGGATCATGCGGGCCATGGAGACCTTCCAGGCCCGGCACCCGCGGTGCGCCACCGAGATCGTGGAGCTCCCGCTGTGCGATCCGTTCGGGGCGCTGCACAGCGGTGCGGTGGACGTGGCGGTGGCGCTGCTGCCGGTGGCGGATCCGGACCTCGCGCTGGGCGCGGTGTTCCCGGCGCAGCCGCAGACGCTGGCGGTGGCCGCCGGCCATCCGCTGGCGGCCCGTGCGGCGCTGGACGCCGAGGAGCTGGCGGGGCTGCCGCTGATCGGCCCGGACGGCCCGGCGCCGGCGTACTGGCGCGCCGCGCAGACCCCCGCCGCGACCCCGCGGGGGCGCCCGATACCGGCCGGCCCGCGGGTCAGCACGCTCCAGGAGGGGCTGACGCTGGCGGCGGCGGGCCGGGGCGGGATGCTGCTGTGCCGCTCGACGACGGAGTACCACGGCCGCCGGGACGTGGTGTTCGTGCCGGTGGACGGGGTCGCGCCCTCCAGGCTGGGGGTGGTGCACCACGCGGCGCGGGAGACCGCCCGGGTGCGGGCCTTCCAGGCCGCGGTACGGGACGTGACGCCGGTCACTTCCAAGGCCGCCGGGTGCGGTGAACGGGCAAGCGGAGCAGGCGATGTGACGTAAGCCTCACGTCGCGCCGCTCACGTGACGACCCTCACCCGGCGCCGGAGGCGGGGGCGTTGCCGCGCGGGGCGCGGGCGGCGCGGGCGGGTGCGCACAACGCGAAACCCCCGGTCCGGATTTCTCCGGAGACCGGGGGTCTCATCTGTGCGCGAGGGGGGAGTTGAACCCCCACGCCCTTTCGGGCACTGGAACCTGAATCCAGCGCGTCTGCCTATTCCGCCACCCGCGCATTGGGTGTTGCCGGTTTATTCTCTCACGAGATCCGGGCCGTTCGGTCCGGGTCTTGCGGGAGCGCCTTCCGACACCGAGAACATTAGCACGGTGTCGGGGGTGCGTTCACACGCCTTTTCCCCGGTCCCCGGCCCGCGGGGTCCTTGAGGGCACTCCGCGGCGACCCCGTACGTTGCTCCGGAAGGTCTGCCCGGTTCCGGCCGGCGACCGCCCCCGCCCCCTGTGGCGGGTCGGCGGTTGCGGGACACTGGTTACGGGGCACATCTACGATCGCAGTGACGGACGGCGGCGGAGGTGAGCGGCGGGAGGACGGCGGGCACCGGGCAACCCTGTGGTGGGCGACACTCGTCCTCCAGGCGGGAAAGGGGAACCACCCGATTTCCCGGCGCGTGGATACGATCAGTAAGCAGTATCAGGACGACCCTGAGGAAGACTGGGGAAGGAGGTGCCCCGTGGGAGTACTGAAGCGCTTCGAGCAGCGTCTCGAAGGTCTCGTCAACGGCACCTTCGCCAAGGTGTTCAAGTCCGAGGTGCAGCCCGTCGAGATCGCCGGCGCGCTGCAACGCGAGTGCGACAACAACGCCAGCATCTGGAACCGCGACCGCACGGTCGTCCCCAATGACTTCATCGTCGAGCTGAGCACTCCGGACTACGAGCGGCTGAGCCCGTACAGCGGCCAGCTCGGCGACGAGCTGGCCGGCATGGTCCGCGACTACGCCAAGCAGCAGCGGTACACCTTCATGGGCCCGATCAAGGTCCACCTGGAGAAGGCCGACGATCTCGACACCGGCCTGTACCGCGTCCGCAGCCGCACGCTCGCCTCCAGCACGTCCCAGGAGCGGCCGGGGCAGGCCGCGGCCGCGCGGGCCGCGGGGACGCAGCCGCCCCCCGGCGGCCATGTGGCGCCGCCGATGCCGTCGTCGCCGCCGCCCGGCGCACCGCCGGTGCCCCGTACGGCGCCGCCCGGCGCCGGACCGCAGCCCTACGCGCAGACCAGGCGCTGGATCGAGATCAACGGCACCCGCCACCAGATCTCGCGCCCGACCCTGGTGCTGGGCCGCAGCACCGACGCCGATGTGCGGATCGACGACCCCGGGGTGTCCCGGCGGCACTGCGAGATCCGGGTCGGAACGCCCCCCACGATCCAGGATCTGGGTTCCACCAACGGCATCGTGGTGGACGGGCAGCACACCACCCGCGCTAGTCTCCGCGACGGCTCGCGGATCGTCGTGGGCAGTACCACCATCGTTTACCGGCAAGCCGAAGGGTGAAGCGGGGGCAATGTCAGAGCTGACCCTCACGGTCATGCGGTTGGGTTTCCTCGCCGTACTGTGGCTGTTCGTCATCGTGGCCGTCCAGGTCATCCGCAGCGATCTGTTCGGCACGCGCGTCACACAGCGCGGCGCCGCCCGGCGCGGCGCCCCGGAACCGCGCACCCAGCGCCAGGCCGCCGCTCCCCAGCAGCAGCAGCCGCGCCGCCAGGAGGGCGGCCGCGGCGGGGGCCGGCAGCGGCGCGGGGCGCCCACCAAGCTGGTGGTCTCCGAGGGCACGCTGGCCGGGACGACGGTCGCGCTCCAGGGCCAGACGATCACGCTGGGCCGGGCGCACGACTCCACCATCGTGCTGGACGACGACTACGCGTCGAGCCGGCATGCCAGGATCTACCCGGACCGTGACGGCCAGTGGATCGTCGAGGACCTCGGTTCCACGAACGGCACGTACCTTGACCGGACCCGACTGACGACCGCGACTCCGATTCCCCTGGGAGCCCCGATCCGCATCGGCAAGACCGTCATCGAGCTGCGGAAGTAGTACGACAATGAGCGAGCGGAGCGAGCGAGCCGTAACGGTCCACTCGACGGACCCGGGCGTGCTCCCGACCGGAGGGTGGGCAGTGTGGCTCGAGGAGACCGGCTGTACCCCGAGCCGACGGGTGAGGTGCGCATGAGTCTGTCGCTGCGCTTCGCCGCCGGATCGCACAAGGGCATGATCCGTGAGGGCAACGAGGACTCCGGTTACGCCGGTCCCCGGCTGCTGGCCATCGCGGACGGCATGGGCGGCCAGGCCGCCGGCGAGGTCGCCTCGTCCGAGGTGATCTCCACGCTCGTCCAGCTCGACGACGACGTTCCCGGTTCGGACATCCTCACCTCCCTGGGCAGCGCGGTGCAGCGCGCCAACGACCAGCTGCGGGTGATGGTCGAGGAGGACCCGCAGCTGGAGGGGATGGGCACGACCCTGACCGCGCTGCTGTGGACGGGCCAGCGGCTCGGCCTGGTGCACGTCGGCGACTCCCGGGCGTATCTGCTGCGGGACGGGCTGCTGACCCAGATCACCCAGGACCACACGTGGGTGCAGCGGCTGGTCGACGAGGGCCGGATCACCGAGGAGGAGGCCACCACGCATCCGCAGCGGTCGCTGCTGATGCGGGCGCTGGGCAGCGGCGACCACGTCGAACCGGACCTGTCGATCCGCGAGGTGCGGGCCGGGGACCGGTACCTGATCTGCTCGGACGGGCTGTCCGGGGTGGTCAGCCACCAGACGCTGGAAGAGACCCTGGCCGGCTACCAGGGGCCGCACGAGACGGTGCAGGAGCTGATCCAGCTCGCGCTGCGCGGCGGCGGTCCGGACAACATCACCTGCATCGTCGCCGACGTCCTGGACGTGGACGGCAACGAGGCCGCGGCCGGGCAGCTGAACGACACCCCCGTCGTGGTCGGCGCGGTCGCCGAGAACCAGCACCAGCTGAGCGACCCCAGCACGCTCCAGACGCCCGCGGCGCGCGCCGCCGAGCTGGGCCGCCGGGACACGGCGGCGCCCGGGGGTGCCTTCGGGCCGCCCGGGAGCGGGGACCCGGAGGCCGGCGGGGCGCCGCAGGGTTCGTTCGGCGCGTTCACCGACCAGGAGTTCCTCAAGCCGCGGCGGCGCGGCAAGTGGCTGAAGGCGTCGCTGTTCACGGTGCTGGCGCTGGGTGTGGTCGGCGGCGGCCTGTACGGGGGCTACCGCTGGACGCAGACCCAGTACTTCGTCGGCGCCAAGGACGATCATGTGGCGCTGTACCGGGGGATCAGCCAGGACCTGGCGTGGATCAAGCTGAACGCGGTCGACGAGGACCACCCCGAGATCGAACTCAAGTACCTGCCGGTGTACCAGCGCAACCAGGTCAAGGAGACCATCGCGGTCGACAACCGCAACCAGGCCGGCGAGAAGGTCACCGAGCTCGGCAAGCAGGCCAATGCCTGCCAGGCCAAGGAGCAGCGGGAGGCCGCCGAGCGGGCGGCCGCGGGCGCCAAGGGCAAGGCCGGGCAGCAGCCCGGTAAGCCCGGGACGTCGGCCGGCGGGAAGACCGGTACGGCCGGCGCCGGCAGCGGCGTGGCCGGTGCGCTGTCCGCGGCGGCCGGGCCCACCCCCACACCCACCCCCAGCCAGACTCCGTCCGAGGAGCAGCAGAAGCTGGAGAAGAATTGCAGCACCCAGCAGTGAGGGCGTAGGGGGCCGGAGATTTCATGAGCAGTACAACGACCACGACGACCGTGGGCACGTTCGCCGCCCCGAGTCGCCGTAACACCGAGCTGGCCCTGCTTGTCTTCGCGGTGCTGATCCCGGTGTTCGCGTATGTCAACGTCGGCCTGGCGAAGGACGGTTCGGTGCCCGCCGGGGCGCTGGGCTACACGCTGGGGCTGGGGTTGCTGGCGGGCGTGACGCATCTGGTCGTCCGCAAGTGGGCGCCGTACGCGGATCCGCTGATGCTGCCGATCGCGACGCTGCTGAACGGTCTGGGGCTGGTGTTCATCTGGCGGCTGGACCAGGAGCCGCAGATCAGCACCCCGCAGCTGGGCGGGGCGATGGCGCCGGGGCAGCTGATGTGGTCGACGCTGGGGGTCGCGCTGTTCCTCGGCGTGGTGATCTTCCTGAAGGACCACCGGGTCCTTCAGCGCTACACCTACATCTCGATGGTGCTGGCGCTGGTGTTGCTGATCGCGCCGGTCTTCTTCCCGGCCCGGTTCGGCGCCCGCATCTGGATCACGATCCCCGGCGTCGGTTCGTTGCAGCCGGGCGAGTTCGCGAAGATCATCATCGCGATCTTCTTCGCGGGCTACCTGATGGTGAAGCGGGACGCGCTGGCGCTGGCCAGCCGGCGTTTCATGGGCCTGTACCTGCCGCGCGGCCGGGACCTCGGTCCGATCCTGGTGATCTGGGCGCTGAGCCTGATGATCCTGGTCTTCGAGACCGACCTGGGCACCTCGCTGCTGTTCTTCGGCCTCTTCGTGATCATGCTGTACGTGGCCACCGAGCGGACCAGCTGGATCGTGTTCGGTCTGCTGCTGAGCGGCGGCGGGGCGGTCGCGGTGGCGACGTTCGAGTCCCACGTCCAGGTGCGCGTCCACAACTGGCTCAACCCGCTGGAGCTGCTCAACGGCGGGGTCACGGAGACCGCGCAGGCGATGTACTCCTTCGGTTCCGGCGGGATCCTCGGGTCCGGGCTGGGGCAGGGCTACTCGCGGCTGATCGGCGGTATCGCCCCGAAGAGCGACTACATCCTCGCCACGGTCGGTGAGGAGACCGGCCTGGCCGGGCTGATGGCGATCCTGCTGCTGTACGGCCTGCTCATCGAGCGGGGCATCCGTACCGCACTGGCGGCGCGGGACCCGTTCGGCAAGCTGCTGGCGGTGGGCCTGTCGGGCGCGTTCGCGCTCCAGGTCTTCGTGGTGGCGGGCGGTGTCACCGGCCTGATCCCACTGACCGGTATGACGATGCCGTTCCTGGCGCAGGGCGGTTCGTCCGTGATCGCCAACTGGGCGCTGGTCGGGATCCTGCTGCGGATCAGCGACACCGCGCGCCGTCCCGCTCCCGCCCCCGCCCCGTCGACCGACGCCGAGATGACCCAGGTGGTCCGCCCGTGAACAAGCCCCTGCGACGGGTCGCGGTCTTCTGCGGCCTGCTCGTCCTCGCCCTGCTCATCCGCGTCAACTGGGTGCAGTTCGTGCAGAGCGATCAGCTCAAGAACGACTCGAACAACCGCCGGGTGGCGATCGAGCGGTACAGCACGCCGCGCGGCAACATCATCGTCGACGGCAAGGCCATCACCGGGTCGACGACGACGGACAGCGGTGACTTCAAGTACAAGCGGACGTACAAGAACGGCAAGATGTGGGCGCCGGTGACCGGCTACGCGTCGCAGGCGTTCGACTCCAACCAGCTGGAGAAGCTGAACGACGCGATCCTGACCGGCACCGATGACCGCCTCTTCTTCAGCCGCACGGTCGACATGTTCACCGGCGGCAAGCAGAAGGGCGGGAACGTGGTGACCACCCTGGACGCGAAGGCGCAGAAGGCGGCGTTCGACGGGCTCGGGGACAAGAAGGGCGCGGTGGTGGCGCTCAACCCGGAGACCGGCGCGATCCTGGCGCTGGCCAGCACGCCGTCGTACGACCCGTCGACGTTCGCGGGGATGACCAACAAGGACGCCGAGGCGTACAACGCGCTGCTGAAGCAGAACAACCCGGACGACCCGATGCTGAACCGGGCGCTGCGGCAGACCTACCCGCCGGGCTCCACGTTCAAGGTGGTCACCGCGTCGGCGGCGCTGCAGAACGGCCTGTACACGGACGTCGACTCCAAGACCGACTCGCCGGTGCCGTTCATCCTGCCGGACACCGCGCACCAGCCGCTGAACAACGAGGGCAGCATCGCCTGTGAGAACGTGTCGCTGCGGGAGGCCCTGCGGGTGTCCTGCAACACGGTCTTCGGCAAGATCAGCGCGGATCTCGGCAACGCGAAGATGAAGGCCGAGGCGGAGAAGTTCGGGTTCAACAACGCGAAGATCGACACGCCGGTGCGGGCCGCGGAGAGCGTCTTCCCCAAGGACAACCGGCCGCAGAACGCGATGGCGGGCATCGGCCAGGCGTCGAACCGCGCCACGCCGCTTCAGATGGCGATGGTCGCGTCGGCGGTCGCCAACGGCGGCAAGCTGATGCGGCCGTACATGGTCGACCAGCTGGTGGCGCCGAATCTGAACGTGGTCCAGCAGCACACGCCGCAGGAGATGAGCCGGCCGCTGAGCCCGGAGAACGCCCAGAAGATCCAGAGCATGATGGAGACCGTGGTCAAGGAGGGCACGGGCACCAGCGCGCAGATCGACGGGGTCACGGTCGGCGGCAAGACCGGTACCGCCCAGCACGGTGAGAACAACAAGGACAACCCGTACGCCTGGTTCATCTCGTACGCGAAGACCGGCAAGGGCACCCCGGTCGCGGTGGCGGTCGTGATCGAGGGGTCGGACACCCTCCGCGGCGACATCGCCGGTGGCAAGCTCGCCGCTCCGATCGCCAAGAGCGTGATGGAGGCGGTCATCGAAGGCGAGCGGTGACGCCGGTGAGTGCGATACCGGTCAGATATCAGGTTTCGGCTCCGGCCCGGTCCGGTACGGCGTGCCGGGTACGGTATGCCCGGACAGCACACCGCCGGACCACGCACGGGTGCGGTCGGGACTGACGGAGAGGGCTGGAGAAGCTTATGGAAGAGCCGCGTCGCCTCGGCGGCCGGTACGAGCTGGGCTCGGTGCTCGGCCGTGGTGGCATGGCGGAGGTCTACCTCGCGCATGACACCCGCCTGGGCCGCACCGTGGCGGTGAAGACGCTGCGGGCGGACCTCGCCCGTGATCCGTCCTTCCAGGCCCGGTTCCGCCGTGAGGCCCAGTCGGCCGCCTCGCTGAACCACCCGTCGATCGTCGCGGTCTACGACACCGGCGAGGACTACGTCGACGGGGTGTCGATCCCGTACATCGTCATGGAGTACGTGGACGGCTCCACGCTGCGTGAGCTGCTGCACTCCGGGCGGAAGCTGCTGCCCGAGCGGTCGCTGGAGATGACGATCGGTGTGCTCCAGGCGCTGGAGTACTCGCACCGGGCCGGCATCGTGCACCGCGACATCAAGCCGGCCAACGTGATGCTGACCCGCACCGGGCAGGTCAAGGTGATGGACTTCGGTATCGCCCGGGCCATGGGCGATGCCGGTATGACCATGACGCAGACCGCCGCGGTGATCGGCACCGCGCAGTACCTGTCGCCGGAGCAGGCCAAGGGCGAGCAGGTCGATGCGCGCTCCGACCTGTATTCGACCGGCTGCCTGCTCTACGAGCTGCTGACGGTCCGGCCGCCGTTCGTCGGGGACTCCCCGGTGGCGGTGGCCTACCAGCATGTGCGGGAGGAGCCGCAGCCGCCGAGCACGTTCGATCCGGAGATCACGCCGGAGATGGACGCGATCGTCCTGAAGGCGCTGGTCAAGGACCCGGACTACCGCTACCAGTCGGCCGATGAGATGCGTGCCGACATCGAGGCGGCGCTGGACGGCCAGCCGGTGGCGGCGACCACGGCGCTGGGCGCGGTCGGGTACGGCGAGCAGGACCAGCCGACCACGATGCTGCGGGCCCAGGACCCGGGGCCGAAGACGACGATGCTGCCGCCGATGAACCCGGACGACGGGGGCTACGGCTACGAGGAGCGCGGGGACCGGCGGCGCGGCGGCCAGAAGAAGAGCAACCTCTCGACGATCCTGCTGGTGCTGGCGGCGATCCTGGTCCTGGTCGGTGCGATCTTCATCGGCAAGGCGATGTTCAGCAACGGGAACAAGAGCAACAGCATCACCGTGCCGAACCTCGTCGGGAAGACGCTGGCGGAGGCGAAGTCCTACGGCGAGAACAGCTCCTTCAAGGTCGCCAAGCGCGGCAGCAAGCAGTGCGACAACGCCAAGAAGGGGCAGGTCACCGAGCAGGACCCGGCGGCCGACACCAAGATGAACAAGGGTGACACGGTCACCGTCACGATGTGCTCGGGCGCGGTGCAGATCACCGTGCCGGATGTGAAGGGTTACACCTTCGAGGAAGCCCAGTCGACCCTCAAGAGCAAGGGCTTCACCGACATCCAGCAGACGTCGAAGGAGTCCGACGCCACGCCGGGCACCGTCGTCGACCAGGACCCCAAGGCGCAGAGCAAGGCCGCCAAGGACGACACGATCACGCTGTCGGTGGCCAAGGCGGCGCCGAAGGCGACCGTCCCGGACGTGTCCGGCCAGGACTTCAACGCGGCGCAGAAGCAGCTGACCGACCTGGGCTTCAAGGTCACCCGCGGGCCGGACCAGAACGTCACCGACCCGGCGCAGAACGGCAAGGTCGTCTCGCAGTCCCCGGGCGGCAACCAGCAGGTGGCCCAGGGCTCGACGGTCACGCTGACGGTGGGCAAGTCGACGCAGGCGCAGGTCCCCGAGGTGCGGGGCAAGAAGGTGAAGGACGCCAAGCAGATCCTCCAGCAGGCCGGCTTCACCAACATCCAGTTCGCGGATGGCAGTTCGCAGGACGACAACGCGCTGGTGATGGCGATGGACCCGCAGCCGGGTACGCAGGCCGACCCGGCGTCGACCCCCGTGAAGTTGACCACCGTCGGTGGCAACGGCGGTGACAACGGCGGGAACAACGACGGCGGTATCTTCGGCGGCCCGTTCGGCTGGGGCGGCAAGAAGCACTGACCTCGGTCCGGTCCGTACGACGGAGCCCCGGCGGCCCTGGGAAGGGCGGCCGGGGCTCCGTCGTGTGCGGGGCGGGCGGGCCGGGGGCTAGCGGAGTTCCGCCGGCGGGGTGCGGTCGGCGTCGACCTTCTCGGTGCGCACCAGCTCGCCCCAGACGATGTAGCGGTACTCCGAGGTGTAGACCGGGGTGCAGGTCGTGAGGGTGATGTAGCGGCCGGGCCGGTGCTTGCCGGACTCCGCGGGGACCTTGTCGAGGACGCTGACGTTGTACTTCGAGGTCTGCGGCAGGGTCGCGTAGACCTTGTAGACGTACCAGGTGTCCTTGGTCTCGAAGACGACCGGGTCGCCGACCTTGACCTTGTCGATGTTGTGGAACTTCGCGCCGTGGCCGTCGCGGTGCGCGGCGAGGGTGAAGTTGCCGGTCTTGGCCTGCGGGAGGGCGGATGTGACGGGCTTGGTGTAGTAGCCGGCGACGCCCTCGTTGAGGATGTCGGAGTCGGTGCCCTTCTTCACGAGCACCTCGCCGTTGTCCATCGCCGGTACGTGCAGGAAGCCGATGCCGTCCTTGGTGTCCAGCTCGCCCGGGCCCTTGGGGCCCGGTTTCGCCCAGTGCTTGCGGACCTGGTCGCCCTGCTGGTGGGCTTCGCGGTCGGCGAGGACGTTGGTCCACCACAGCGAGTAGACGACGAACAGGCCCAGCACCACCCCGGCCGTGATGAGCAGTTCACCGATGACGCTGACGACCGCGGCGGCGGCGCGCCGGCCGCGCCGTGCGGAGGGCGGCGCCGGGGGCGTCGCGGACCGGTCGTTGTCCTCGTCGATTCCGCTGGCAGTCACCGCGTCGCACCCCTTAGTTGTCCGCTCAGCCGGCGAGCGCTTCCGGTTTGCCCTTGCTCCGCGGCCGCTCGTCGACCATCTTGCCCCAGACGATCAAACGAAAGGTACTGGTGAATTCCGGGGTACAGGTGGTCAGGGTGATGTACCGGCCCGGACCGGTGAATCCGGACCCCGGCGGCACCGGCCCGATCACGCTGGTGTTGCTCGGGGAGGTCTGCGGGAGGACGCTGACCATCTCGTACGTGTAGTACGCGCTCTGCGTCTCCACGACGATCTTGTCGCCCTTGGTGAGGCGGTTGATGTAGCGGAACGGCTCGCCATGGGTGTTGCGGTGGGCGGCGACCGCGAAGTTGCCGGTCCTGTCCCAGGGCATCGCGGTCTTGATGCCGCTGTTGGCGTCGTAGTGGCCGATCATGCCGTGGTCGAGCACCGCGTGCTTGTCGATGCCTTCGGCGATCGGGGCCTTCATGTCGAGCTTGGGGATGTACATGATCCCGAAGCGTTCGCCGTCCGCGAGGTTCTTCTTCTCGCCGCCGCCGCTCTCCCACTGGTGCTGGAGGGTTGTGGCGGCGCCGCCCGCCTCCTCGTCGGCCATGACGTTCGTCCACCACAGCTGGTAGGTGACGAACAGCAGCATCAGCACGCCGAGGGTGATGAACACTTCGCCCAGCGCGCGGCTGGCGATCAGGCCGGGGCTGTCCTTCGCGGCGCGCTGGGCGCGGCGGGCCTCGACACGGGTCAGGGGGGCCTTGGGCGCCTCGGTGGCCGCGGCGGCGGACGGGGCGGCGGCGCGGGAGCCGTGGCGGCCGTGGCGGCCGCCGCGCCGGGCGGCGGCCTGGGCGGCCTTGCGTCGGGCCGCACGGCCGCCGGTGGCGGGCAACGGCGATGTTTCACGTGAAACGGCCGCGGCGGAGCCGGTTTCACGGGAAACACCGGTGTCCGTGGCGCTGGCGGTTTCACGTGAAACATGAGCGCCGGTTTCACGTGAAACATCGCCGGGGGCGCCGTACGGTCCGCGCTGCCCGGCCTGGCGCAGCGCCATGGTCTCCTCGTCCGTGCGGGACGGGTAGGCGGCCGCCGCGGTCGGTGCGGGCGGCGCCGGGAGCAGCGGAGAGATCGTGGGGAGGGGCGCGGTGAGTGCCTCCGGGACGCCGTACGGCCCGGGTATCGACTCCCCGGGGCGGTCGGGGGCCGGAGCGTAGGAACCGGTGGCGAGCCCGCCGTAGAGCCGGCCGTAGGCGTCGGCGTCCGGGCCGTGCGTACCGGCCGGGTCCGCCGCCTGCGGAGTGTCCTCGGGGTCGGGCCTGCGGTGCCGGGCGGCCGGGCGCGGGCCGGCCGGCGGCTGGGGCGGGCCGGCCTGCGGCTGGTGGGGCCGGAACCACGGGGAGCCCGCGCCGGCTCCGCTGCCGGCGGGGGGCGCCGGCCGGGCCTGCTCGTAGGGGTCGGGCAGGGGGGCCGCGGCCGGGCCGGGCAGGGGGTCGTTCAGCGGGTCGTCCAGGCGCTCCACGGCCGCCTCGAACGCGTCGGGGCGGCCGTGGGCGTCGGCGGCCTGCGGGTACGGCGGATACGGCTGCTCCCCGTGCGGCTGGTAGGGCCGCCCTTCGCGTTCGGGGCGCAGGTCGGTCACGCGCCGGCCTTGCCGACCACCGGGGCAAGCCCCGCCGAACGCTCCACCGCTTGCCGGTCGCCGCACTCCACCAGCCAGTTGGCCAGCATCCGGTGCCCCCATTCCGTCAGCACCGACTCGGGGTGGAACTGCACGCCCTCGACGGGGAGTTCGCGGTGCCGCAGCCCCATGATGATCCGGCCGCCGGGGGCGTCGTCGGCCTCCGTCCAGGCGGTGACGGCCAGTTCGTCCGGGACGGTGTCCGGTTCGACGGCCAGCGAGTGGTAGCGGGTGGCGGTGAACGGCGAGGGCAGGCCCGCGAAGACACCGGCGCCTTCGTGGAGGACCGGCGAGGTCTTGCCGTGCAGCAGCTCCGGCGCCCGGTCCACCACGCCGCCGTAGGCGACCGCCATCGACTGAAGGCCGAGGCAGACGCCGAACACCGGGACGCCGGTGCGCGCGCAGTGCCGGACCATCTCGACGCAGACCCCGGCCTGCTCGGGCGTGCCGGGCCCGGGGGAGAGCAGCACCCCGTCGAAACCGTCCTGGGCATGGCGCGGCGCGACCTCGTCGTTGCGCAGCACCTCGCACTCGGCACCGAGTTGGTAGAGGTACTGGACGAGGTTGAAGACGAAGCTGTCGTAGTTGTCGACGACGAGAATCCGCGCGGTCATCGGGTGGCTGCCATCCCTTGGTCGACAGTGACGTCATTGAAGGGGAGCAGCGGCTCCGCCCACGGAAAGACCCACTGGAAGAGCACGAAGACCACCGCCAGGACGAGCACCACGGAAATCAGCGCCTTCACCCACGTGGTGCCCGGCAGATGCCGCCAGATCCAGCCGTACATGCTGTCGCTGTCCCCTTGCCGATGCCGTTGACGATGTCGATTGCGACACCAGAGTAAGGGGAGAGGCTGTGGGCGGGTGGGTCAGCCGGGCAAAGCCGACGGCCTTCCCTGGGCGACGGGTTGGGTGGAATCCAGGTGGGCCCAGGCGATCAGCCGGTGGCTGTGGCCCCATTCCGGTTCGCAGGTGGTCAGGGTGAGGTAGCGGCCGGGGCCGGGGTAGCCGGACGCGCGGGGGACCGGGTCGAGTACGCCGATGTCGGTGGGCAGGGTCGTGTAGGGGCGGTTGTCGATGCGGTAGGTGAACCACGTGGTGCCGTCGGTGAGCACCACGGCGTCGCCGGGCCGCAGCCGCGGGAAGTCCTTGAACGGGTCGCCGTAGGTGCGGCGGTGGCCGGCCACGGCGAAGTTGCCGGTGGCGCCGAGGCGGGCGGTCCGGTCGTAGTGCCCCAGGCCGCGCTGGAGGACGTCGGTGCCGGTGCCCTCCAGGACGGGTTTGGCCCAGTCGGCGCCGAAGCGGGGGATGTACATCACGGCGAACGAGCGGCCCGGTGGGTAGCGGCGGGGCGGGGCGGTGGGGTCGGGCGCCGGGGCGGGGGTGTCGGCGGCGGCGACCGGGCCGGCGGCCCACCGGTCCTGGAGCCGGCCGATCTCGCCGTCCATGGCGCTGTCGGCCCGCACGCCGGTCCAGTAGAGGAGGTAGACGACGAAGAGGACGATCAGGGTGCCGGCGGTGACGCAGAGTTCGCTGGCCGTCCGCACGATCCACCGCACCGTCATCCGGTCGCCCCTCCCCGCCGGCCCGCGGGGTGCGGGTCACGGCTGCACAGGCTGTGCGTAGTGGAGATCCACTGTGCCGGAGTAGCCGGGAAGAGTCACCGCCTCGTGCTGGTCGACTTTCCAGCCGAGGCCGTAGGCGTTGACGTACTGGAGGTAGTTCTGGATGGCCGGGGAGGCGGTGAGGGCGCGGTTGAGGGCGTCCCGGTCGCCGACCGCGGTGATCTTGTAGGGCGGGGAGTAGACCTGGCCCTGGAGGATCAGGGTGTTGCCGACGCAGCGGACCGCGCTGGTGGAGATCAGCCGCTGGTCCATGACCTTGATGCCCTTGGCGCCGCCGTGCCAGAGGGCGTTGACCACGGCCTGGAGGTCCTGCTGGTGGATGACCAGGTCGTTGGGCTGGGGGTCGGGGATGCCGGGGATCTTGGGGGTGGCGTTCGGCGGGGCGTCGGTGAGGGTGACGGTCAGGCCGGGGCCGGACAGCGGTTTGCTGCCGGCGCTCTTCTCCAGGCCCTTGAGCCGGGCCTCGGAGCTCGCGGAGGGGGCGGTGTCGCGGCGGGCCAGGGCGTCGACCTCGGCGCGCAGCCCGGCGTTGCGCTCGTCCTGGACGCCGTTCTTGTGGCTGCGTTCCTGGATCAGGTCGGAGAGCCGCAGCATCGAGTCGTCGGACCGGAGGTTGGTGCCGCGGGCGGTGTCGAAGCTCAGCCAGAACAGCAGCCCGGCGAGGGCGAAGACCAGGAGCGTGAGGAGGCGGACGGGCCGCAGCCGGAGGCGGCCGGGGCGCCCGGAGGAGCCGGCGGTGCTGCTCAACGTACCCTTACTCCTTACGAAGCCGCGGAAGCACTACGCTAACGGACGCCCGGGAAGGAAATCCGTTCCCATCGTGTCCGTACCCTGGCTCCCGTCCGGTACCGCTCCGTGCGGCGGGGGGACCGCCCCGTTCGCCGTGGGGAGCGGGGGAGCAGCACATCGACAGGAGAGTTCCTCGTGCCGAAGTCACGGATCCGCAAGAAGGACGACTTCACGCCGCCGCCGGCGAAGACCACCAGCCTGAAGATGAACTCGGGCCGGGGCTGGGTCGCGCCGCTGATGCTGGCGATGTTCCTGATCGGACTCGCGTGGATCGTGCTGTTCTACGTCTCCGAGGGCGATCTGCCGGTCAAGGCGATGGGCAACTGGAACATCGTGTGCGGGTTCGGCTTCATCGCGGTGGGTTTCGGCGTCTCCACGCAGTGGAAGTAGCGCGGACCCCGACCGGGGGCGTGGCGCAAGCCCTACCCAAGGCCATCCACACAGTTATCCACAGCCGGGGAAAACTTCAGAAGATCTGTGGATAACCCTCTCGGGGTTGACGCCGGTGTGACCGGCGGCGGGCCCGCCGGCCGACCGCTCCCACCGCTCCTGCCTGCGGAAACGCGCTGCGCGAGGGCCTCCTCGCGGGTTTCCGCACAGCGTGCACAAGATCCGCCACAGACTGTGGACAACGTGGCGCCGCGGACCCTCAGCCGACCAGTTGCAGGGTCCGTACCCACACCACCGCGACGATCGCGAGCAGGGCCACCGCGCACGTCCCGGCCTGCACCAGCGTCCGGCGGTCGCGCGGCGCGTGGACCATCCCGAACGCGACCGCGGCGCCCACGACCAGCCCGCCGACGTGCGCCTGCCAGGCGATGTTCGGCCACAGGAACGTGAAGGCGAGGTTGAGGCCGAGCAGGATCAGCACCGGCCGCATGTCGTAGCGCAGCCGGCGCAGCAGCACGGCCGTGGCGCCCAGCAGCCCGAAGATCGCGCCGGAGGCGCCCAGCGACGGCTGGTTCTGCGCGACGAGGAGGTAGCTCAGGGCGCTGCCGCCCAGGCCGGAGAGCAGGTAGAGCGCGGTGAAGCGGAGCCGGCCGAGCGCCGCCTCCAGCGGCGGGCCCAGCCACCACAGCGAGAGCATGTTGAAGCCGATGTGTGCGATCTGCTGGTGGAGGAAGACCGCGGTCAGCAGGCGGTACCACTCGCCGTGCGCGACGCCGACCAGCTGGTAGCGGCTGGGATCGACGGCCAGGCCGATCATGTCGAGGCGGTTGACCAGGTCGCCGCCGGACTGCTGCGTCGCGAGCACCGCGATGAAGACCGCGACATTGAGTCCCAGCAGGATCTTGGTGATCAGCCGGGGATCGGCGGTGACCGTGCCGCCCGCTATCGTGCGCGGCGCGCCGGCCCGCGGGGCGTGGCCCGTACCGCCGCCGCTGCGGACGCAGTCCGGGCACTGGAAGCCGACCGAGGCGCTGATCATGCACTCCGGGCAGACCGGCCGGTCGCAGCGGGTGCAGCGGATGCCCGTCGGGCGGTCGGGATGGCGGTGACAGCCGGGCAGGCCGTCGTGGCCGTGCGCGTGCTGCGGCTCCTGCGGGCTGCCTGGCTGGTCCATGGGTCCCCTCGTCATCGTTCTCCCACGAGCTGCGCAGCCTGCCCGCCGAAAACCCGGCCCCGCCCCGCACAGCGCTGCGCGCCCCGTCTCCTTCATCTACGACCGGACGGGGCGCGATGGTTCCCCGGAAGACCGCCGGGGAGCGTTACCGACTCAGCGGGTCTCGATGACCACCGACTCGATGACCACGTCGTTGACCGGACGGTCGGTGCGCGGGTTGGTCTGGGTCTCGGCGATGGCGTCCACGACCTTCTTGCTGGCCTCGTTGGTGACCTCGCCGAAGATGGTGTGCTTGCCGGTCAGCCAGGCGGTCGGGGCCACGGTGATGAAGAACTGCGAGCCGTTGGTGCCCGGACCGGCGTTGGCCATGGCCAGCAGGTACGGCTTGTTGAACGCCAGGTCGGGGTGGAACTCGTCGGCGAACTGGTAGCCGGGGCCACCGGTGCCGTTGCCCAGCGGGTCGCCGCCCTGCAGCATGAAGCCGCTGATGACCCGGTGGAAGACGGTGCCGTCGTACAGGGGGGCGCTGGTCGGCTGCCCGGTCTTGGGGTCGGTCCACTCCCGCTCGCCCTTGGCGAGCTCGACGAAGTTCTTCACCGTCTTGGGGGCGTGGTTCGGCAGGAGCCGGAGTTCGATGTCGCCCTGGTTCGTCTTCAGGGTGGCGTAGAGCTGCTCAGCCACGATCTACCTTCCATAAGTCTTCACTGACGGTCCCCGATCCTCGCATGAAGCGGGCACCGGCTGCCCGGCCGCCACCTCTTGACGTGGTTCGCACTGATTTCCCGCGCGGGAACAGGGCACCGCGTGGCATCGTCGTGACAGGACCCCAGGGTCCGCAATGACCCGGATGCCCGTTCTCGCGTGCCGTATCCGTACGGAGCGGGCATGCTCGTCAATCGGGTGGACAGGCGACACAGCACAGGGGGAAAGCAGCCCCCGGACCCGGACACCACCGAGGAGGAGGATCCCCGTGACCCGCAAGGACAGCGTGCGCGCCGCGACCCACACGGCCAAGGACGGCGTGCGGCACGCAGCGGAGGTGGTGGCTCCCTACGCCGGAACGGCCAAGGACGCCGCTGTCCACTACACGCACGAGGCCCGCGCCCGGCTGGCCCCCAAGGTCGCCGAGGCCGCGCACCAGGCCCGTGCCCAGTACGGCAGCCACGTCCAGCCGCGGATCGAGCACGCCCGCGGGGCGCTGCCGCCCAAGGTGGACGCGGCGGCGTCCCGCGCGGCCCGCCGCACCCGCAAGGCGGCCCGGCAGGCCGCCGAGTTCACCGCCCCGCGGCTGGAGAACGCCGTGGCCGGTGCCCGCGCCGCCGCCGAGCCGGTGCGCGAGGAGGCGCTCGCCCGGGGCGCCGCGGCGCTGGCCGCGCTCCGCGGGCAGGTGACCGCCGAGGAGATCGCCAAGCTCCAGAAGAAGCAGCGCCGCCGGTGCGCCTGCGGCAAGGCCGCCAAGCGGCTGGCGCTGCTGGGCCTCGTGGCGGCCGGCGCGGTGGCCGCCTGGAAGTGGTGGGACAAGCAGGCCAACCCGGACTGGCTGGTCGAACCGCCGGCCCCCACCGAGGTCGGCGACCGCGGCCACCTCAGCTCCGTCGACGGCAGCCAGGGCTCACCGCTCGACCCGGAGGTCCAGGCCAAGCAGGCCGAGGAGGACTCCGACGAACGGGGCGGCGGCACCACCGCCTGACCCCGCCCCGCCGCCACCGGGCCGCGCCCCGTCCCCAGGGCGCGGCCCGGTGGCGTGCGGTCCTCACGGGATGTGCGGCCCCGGAGCCGCGGCATCGGCGCGGCGCCCCGAAGCGGCATGCAAAAAGCCCCTCCGACCACGTTTCCACAGGCCAGAGGGGTAGGGGGTGGAGCCTAGGGGAGTCGAACCCCTGACATCTGCCATGCAAAGACAGCGCTCTACCAACTGAGCTAAGGCCCCTTCGCCGAACAGGGTACCCGGTGTCGGACCGCTTTCCCGACCGGGTATCGCCGCACACCGTCGCTCTCCGTAGGATGCTTCGCGAGATTCGCGGCAGCGAAGCGCGATCGGGGATACAGGGGAGACGGCATGGATGCAGCACAGCAGGAAGCCACCGCGCGGGCCCGGGAGCTCCAGCGCAGCTGGTACGGGGAACCTCTGGGCGCGCTGTTCCGCCGGCTCATCGACGACCTCGGGCTCAACCAGGCCCGGCTGGCCGCGGTCCTCGGGCTCTCCGCGCCGATGCTCTCCCAGCTGATGAGCGGGCAGCGCGCGAAGATAGGCAACCCGGCGGTGGTCCAGCGGGTGCAGGCGCTCCAGGAGCTCGCCGGCCAGGTGGCGGACGGCAGCGTCAGCGCCGCGGAGGCCACCGACCGGATGGAGGAGATCAAGAAGACGGCGGGCGGTTCGGTGCTCAACAACACCGCGCAGACCACGTCGTCGACGGGGGCCACCACCGTGCGCCGGGTGGTGCGGGAGATCCAGTCGCTGCTGCGGTCGGTCTCCGACGCCGGCGAGATCATCGACGCGGCGAACGGTCTCGCCGCCACCCACCCCGAACTGGCAGAGTTCCTCCGGGTCTACGGTGCCGGCCGCACCGCCGACGCGGTCGCCCACTACGAGGCGCACCAGAGCTGACAACCCCGGCCGGCCGCCGGGGAGTTGGCCGCAGGGAGTCGTGATCCAGCAGCGGACGGGGCGCAATGGGTGAGATCTTCGCCGGTCGGTACGAGCTCGTGGACCCGATCGGACGGGGCGGAGTGGGCGCGGTCTGGCGCGCCTGGGACCACCGGCGCCGCCGCTACGTGGCGGCCAAAGTGCTCCAGCAGAGCGATGCGCACACCCTGCTGCGCTTCGTCCGCGAGCAGGCGCTGCGGATCGACCACCCGCACGTGCTGGCCCCGGCGAGCTGGGCCGCCGACGACGACCAGGTGCTGTTCACCATGGACCTGGTGCACGGCGGGTCGCTGGCCCATCTGACCGGGGACTACGGCCCGTTGCCGGCGCGGCTGGTGTGCACGCTGATGGACCAGTTGCTGGCCGGGCTGACCGCGGTGCACGCCGAGGGCGTGGTGCACCGGGACATCAAACCGGCGAACATCCTGCTGGAGGCGACCGGCACCGGCCGCCCGCACCTGCGGCTGTCCGACTTCGGTATCGCCATGCGCAAGGGCGAGCCGCGGCTGACCGAGGCCAACTACGTGGTGGGGACGCCGGGTTACTTCGCGCCGGAGCAGATGCTGGGCGCCGAACCGGACTTCCCGGCGGACCTGTTCGCGGCCGGGCTGGTGGCGCTGAGCCTGCTCACGGGCGCCAAACCGGACGCCGAGGCGCTGGTCCGCCGGTTCCAGGACCACGGCGGCATACCGAACGCGCCCGAGGACGTCCCGGAGCCGCTGTGGCAGGTGCTGGCCGCCCTGCTGCATCCGGACCCGGACGCCCGCTTCAGGACCGCGACGGGCGCGCGCAAGGCGCTGCTGGCGGCGGCCGAACTGCTGCCGGAGGTGACGCTGGAGGACGAGGTGGTCGAGGTCTTCGACCACATCGGGCCGCTGCCGGCCGGCTTCGGGCCGGAGGGGCCGCTGCGGCCGGCGCGGGGCGGGGACGCCACCGGGAGCACGACGGTGGCCGCCGGGCCCGCCGGTGAGGGCACCAGGGCACCGGGCGGTGGCCCGGAGGCGGACGGTGCCGGTGCGTCCGGGTCCGTACCGGGCGCCGGGGCGGCTCCCGGGCCCGGCACCCTGTCCGGCACCGGGAGCTTCCACCTGGCGCCGCCCGAGCACCCGGTGCCGCCGCCCCCGAGCACCCCGCCGCCCCTGCCTCCCCCGCCGGCCGGCCCACCGCCGGCGGGCACCCCGCCGCGCGGTACCGTCCCGGCACCCCCGGCCACCCCGCCCCGCACCCCACCCCCGGGCCCCGTACCGGCACCGGCGCCCGTCCCGGCCCCGATGCCGCGCTACGAGCCGACGGCCGCCGCGCCTCCGGAGCCGTCGGCGACCCGCCCGTACACCACCGGGCAGCCGCCCCTGCCGGACCGCACCCCGGACGGAACGGCCGGGGCGCCGGTGCCGCCGCCCCCGAGCGGGCCGGTACGGAAACCGGGACCGCCCCCGAAGGTCGCGGTCCCGGTCCTGATCGTGGCGCTGCTGTGCATCGCGGTGGGGATCTGGGCGCTGCTGGGCAGCTGAGGCCGCGCGCCCGGCCGGCTCCCCCGCGCGCGGCAGCGGGGCGGCCCGGCGCGGTGCCGACCCGGTCGGCTGCTGGTTCAGCGGCGGCGCCGGGGCCGGTGCGGCGGCCGGGGCGGGCCGGGCGGCGCCGGGCGGCGCGCCCGCACCGGCCACACCCCGCGCCCGGTCAGCAGCAGGGCCCCGCGCAGATCCCGGCGTACCCGACGACGGCGAAGCACATCCGCGACACCGCGCGGTCCGGTGCGCGGCGGTTGCCGTACGCCACCGGCGCGGTGGACGCGCCGACCGCGGCCGGCCTCCCGTCGTAGGGGACGACAGCCGCCCGCGGCGACCGTGCCGCGCGCCGGGTTGCAGAGGGCGATCCCGAGGGCGCTGGGCCCCCCGGGGGCCCCGCGAGCGCTACCGCGGCCGGCGCGGTGCGGACGGCGAGCCCCGGCGTCCCGCCCGGCGCCCGGTCACCCCGTGCCGCCCTGCCGCCCCTGTGGCCGCGGCCTCCGGCGGGCCACCACGTACGACAGGCCCAGGCCGGTGAGCAGGAGGACGCCCACCGCGCCGACAACGACCCCGGCGACCCGGATCGCGGGCCAGCCGCCCGCCGCCCCGGCGCCCGGGGAGCCCGGACTCCCGTTCTCCGCCCGGCTCGTGGCGGCCGCCGCGCCCACCTCCGGCCCGGCCTTCGCCCGGCCGAGGACGGCGACCCGCAGCACCACGCCGATCCGCGCGTCCGGGGCGATCTCGGCGGCCCGGGCGCCGAGGGTGACCGCGATGTAGAAGTCGCCCGCGGCATGGGTGGGCTTGATGTTGGACCGCGCCTCGTACCGGTTGGTCCAGGAGACCGGCACCGTGCCCATGCTCAGCGAGGCCGGCCGCCCGTTGTACGGCACCTGCGGGGTGAACACCCCGGTGCCGTTGCCGACCGGGGCCCGGAACGGCGTGTAGACCTGGGTGCCGGCGAAGGAGTAGGGGGCGGCACGCCCGGTCCGCGGCTCGCTGGCGAACTCCACGTCGTAGCGCAGCTGTTGGCCCCAGGTGACCGGCACCTTGTACCAGAGCGTCTGGGCGGGCAGGATCCGGTCCCGCCAGACGCCCGGGCCCAGCGGCCGGGCGTCGTTGAAGCCGGTGCCGCCGGTGGTGCCGACGGGCGCGGTGGTGGGCAGCGCGGCGGCCTTGCCGCCCGCACCGTAGTCCGCTGCCGACGGCGCCGGGGTTGCGCCCTTCTTCAGCGGATGTTCCACGTGAAACATCAGCTCGATCGGCCAGCGCGCGGCGCCCGATCCGGTGGCCGCGCGGCGCTCGACCACCAGCAGGTACCGGCCCGCCGCATCGCAGGTGCCGGTGCCGCTCCGCGTCGGGATGCGGCTGACGCCCGCGGTCAGCGGGGTGGCGCCCTCCCGCTGCCCGAACATCGCGTTGCCCGAGTCGCAGGTGCTGCCCTGGCTGCGGACGACCCTGAGGTAGAGGGTGTCGGCGAGATCGACGGCCGCACCGGGCGGCGGCACGGCGGTCGCCGAGAAGTCCGCGGCCGACGCCGCGTCCAGGTCGGTGGCGTAGTACCGCTTCTCGCCGGGCCCGATGCTGTCCAGATACTGCCCCGGGGTGAGGACCGGCGCGCCCTTCTGCTCGGCCGCGCCGCGGATCTGGCGGCCCTTGAACCGGTACCCCTGGGCGGCGAGTTGGCCGGTGCCCCGGAGTGGGCGGGTCGGCGGCGGGGCGTCCGGGGCGCCGACGGCCTTGCGGGCGGCGTCGACACGGGTGGCACCGGCCCCGTCACCGCCGGCCGCCGTGCGCGAGGCGTCCAGGGCCACCACCGGTCCGCCGCCCGCGGCCGGCGGCCGGGCCCGGGGCGCCGCCGCGGCCGGGAGCACCGCCCCGGCCAGCGCCAGCAGCACCCCTCCGACCAGCGCCACCGCCGTGCCGCGTGATGGTCGTGCCATGTCCTCGTCGTCCCCCTCGCGTCCTGCCGGTCACACCCCGGACATCGACTCCCCGGACTTCACAGCCCGCGACTTTGCCGCTGCAATTCAACGGTGTGCGATAGCAAACTCAGGACCTCTGCCCGTCCCGGTACGTACGAAACCCCGGCCGCCCTTGGGCAACCGGGGTCCATACGAACTGTCTGTGCGTGGTGTGCTCACACACCCGAACCTGCGGGCACGGAGTCGGTCGCCTCCGTCCACAGATCCTGCTCGGCGCGATCCGCCTGGATCTGGCGGTACACGAGGAGCCCGCCGATGGCGGCCAGTGCGACCAGGAGAAGCTTCTTCACCGCGCGACCTCGTCTTTCGTTGACGTAGGGGACCCTTTGTCGGCCGATGATACACACCGGCCGATACCGATCGGTTATCTCGCCCGCACCGGGCAACACCCCGTCCGGAGGCGCCCGGCGGGCCTCAACTCCCGCCTCTTCTCAACGAATCGCACCGGGGGTTTCGTTCCCGCCGCGGAAGGACGGGCAAAAGCAGCGGCCCGGCCGGAGAATTCTCCGGCCGGGCCGTCTGGGCGGTGCGGCTACCAGGACTTGAACCTGGGGCCTCTTCCTTATCAGGGAAGCGCTCTAACCGTCTGAGCTATAGCCGCTCGTTCGCTGCACCAGAAGATTAGCGCACTTCAGAGGCGTTCCCAAAATCGGTTCCCCGAGCCCCGGGAACGCCCGGTGCAGGCGGCCCCTCCAGGGGCTCACTCGTCCTCCGCGAGGGTCAGCTCCACACCGCCCACGAAGCCCGCGGAGAGGTTGTAGATGAAGGACCCGAGGGTGGCCAGCGCGGTCGCCAGCACCACGTCGATCACCGCGATGACCGAGGTGAACAGCAGCACCCGCGGCAGCGAGAGGAACGACTGGAGGTCGAAGCCGCCGCCCTCGGCGGAGCCGGTCGCGTCGCTGATCGTCCGGCCGACCGTGGAGAAGACGCCCATCGCGTCCATCACCATCCACAGCACCGCCACCGCCACCACCGTGCAGATGCCCAGCGCGATGGAGAGCAGGAAGCTCACCTTCATCACCGACCACGGGTCCGTGCGCGCCACCCGCAGCCGGGCCTTGCGCGTCCGCGGGACCGTCCCGGCGCCCGTACGCGGCTTGCGCACGGCCGGCCCGGCCTCCCCCTGCCCCGCGCCCGTGCGGTACGCCTGAGGCGGCTGGTACGGCTGCTCTGCGCCGCCCCGCGGTTGCGGCTGGGGCTGCGGCTGACGGGTGTTGCTCATGGTTCCCCCCTCATGGGCGCCCTCGTGCCGGGTGCCGTCGGACGCGACGGAGCCACGGGCGCTGCGCTCCTCACCGGTTGCGGGTTCCTCCGCGGAGTCCTGTGTGACTCCCGTTCCACCCGTCGCAGCGCCCGTGGCTCCACTCACGACCTACTCCTCGTGTTACTCCGCCGCGGACTGCTCGCCCCCGGCTGCGGTGGCCCCGGACTCCTCGGCCGCCCCGGTCTCCTCGGGCTCGTCGGGCCCGTCGACCTCTTCGGCCTCCCGGCCGGCCTCGGCGTTGCGCGCGATGCCGACGACAGCATCTCGCTTGCCCAGGTTGATCAGTTGGACGCCCATGGTGTCACGGCCGGTCTCGCGGACCTCGTTGACCCGCGTACGGATCACGCCACCGCCGAGCGTGATCGCCAGGATCTCGTCGGTCTCCTCGACGACCAGCGCCCCGACCAGCGAACCCCGGTCCTCGACGATCTTGGCGGCCTTGATGCCGAGGCCGCCGCGGCCCTGGACGCGGTACTCGTCGACCGCGGTGCGCTTGGCGTAGCCGCCGTCGGTGGCGGTGAAGACGAAGGTGCCGTCCCGGACCACGTTCAGCGAGAGCAGCTCGTCGCCCTCGCGGAAGCTCATGCCCTTCACGCCGGAGGTGGCCCGGCCCATCGGGCGCAGCGCGTCGTCGCTCGCGGTGAAGCGGATCGACTGGGCCTTCCTGCTGATCAGCAGCAGGTCGTCGGTCTCCGAGACCAGCTCGGCGCCGATCAGCTCGTCGCCCGTGCCGTCCTCCAGCTCGCGGAGGTTGATCGCGATCACACCGCCGGAGCGGGGCGAGTCGTAGTCCTTCAGCGGGGTCTTCTTCACCAGGCCGGCCTTGGTGGCGAGGACCAGGTACGGCGCCGCCTCGTAGTCGCGGATCGCCAGGATCTGCGCGATCTGCTCGTCCGGCTGGAAGGCCAGGAGGTTGGCGACGTGCTGGCCGCGCGCGTCCCGCCCGGCGTCGGGGAGCTCGTACGCCTTGGCGCGGTAGACCCGGCCCTTGTTGGTGAAGAAGAGCAGCCAGTGGTGGGTGGTGGAGACGAAGAAGTGGTCGACGATGTCGTCTTCCTTCAGCTTCGTGCCCCGCACGCCCTTGCCGCCGCGCTTCTGGGCGCGGTAGTCGTCGGTCTTGGTGCGCTTGATGTAGCCGCCGCGGGTCACCGTGACGACGATGTCCTCCTCGGCGATCAGGTCCTCGATGGACATGTCGCCCTCGAAGGGCACCAGCTGGGTGCGGCGGTCGTCGCCGTACTTCTCGACGATCGCGGCCAGTTCCTCGCTGATGATCTGGCGCTGCCGCTCCGGGGAGGCCAGGATCGCGTTGTACTCGTCGATCTTGCGCTGGAGCTCGTCGTGCTCGGCGGTGATCTTCTGGCGCTCCAGGGCGGCCAGCCGGCGCAGCTGCATCTCCAGGATCGCGTTGGCCTGGATCTCGTCGATCCGCAGCAGGCCCATCAGGCCCTCGCGGGCCTCCTCGACCGTCTGGCTGCGCCGGATCAGCGCGATGACCTCGTCGATGGCGTCCAGGGCCTTGAGCAGACCGCGCAGGATGTGGGCGCGCTCCTCGGCCTTGCGCAGCCGGAACTTCGTCCGGCGGACGATGACCTCGATCTGGTGGGTGACCCAGTTGCGGATGAACGCGTCCAGCGAGAGGGTGCGCGGCACGCCGTCGACCAGCGCGAGCATGTTCGCGCCGAAGTTGGTCTGGAGGTCGGTGTGCTTGTAGAGGTTGTTGAGGACGACCTTGGCGACCGCGTCCCGCTTGAGGACGATGACCAGCCGCTGGCCGGTGCGCGAGGAGGTCTCGTCGCGGACGTCCGCGATACCGCCGATCCTGCCGTCCTTGACCAGGTCGGCGATCTTCTGCGCGAGGTTGTCCGGGTTGACCTGGTAGGGCAGCTCGGTGACCACCAGGCACTGGCGGTTCTGGATCTCCTCGACCTCGACCACCGCGCGCATCGTGATGGAGCCGCGGCCGGTGCGGTACGCCTCCTCGATGCCCTTGCGGCCCACCACCAGCGCGCCGGTGGGGAAGTCGGGGCCCTTGATCCGCTCGATCAGCGCGTCGAGCAGCTCCTCGCTGGACGCCTCGGGGTGGGCCAGCGCCCACTGCGCGCCCTCGGCGACCTCGCGGAGGTTGTGCGGCGGGATGTTGGTGGCCATACCGACCGCGATACCGGCCGAGCCGTTGATCAGGAGGTTGGGGAAGCGGGACGGCAGGACCGTCGGCTCCTGGTTGCGGCCGTCGTAGTTGTCCTGGAAGTCGACGGTCTCCTCGTCGATGTCCCGGAGCATCTCCATCGACAGCGGCGCCATCTTGCACTCGGTGTACCGCATGGCCGCGGCCGGGTCGTTGCCCGGGGAGCCGAAGTTGCCGTTGGAGTCGACCAGCGGCATCCGCATCGACCACGGCTGGGCCAGGCGCACCAGCGCGTCGTAGATGGAGGTGTCACCGTGCGGGTGGTACGTACCCATGACGTCGCCGACGACGCGGGCGCACTTGTAGAAGCCCTTCTCGGGGCGGTAGCCGCCGTCGTACATCGCGTACAGGACGCGGCGGTGCACCGGCTTGAGGCCGTCGCGGACGTCGGGCAGCGCACGCGAGACGATGACGGACATCGCGTAGTCGAGGTAGGAGCGCTGCATCTCCGTTTCGAGCCCGACGGGCTCGACGCGCATCCCGACGCCTTCGATGGTGGCGGGCGCGCCCTCGGCGGTCACGCCGTCCGGGGTCACAGGGGGGTTCTCGTCGGCCATGGTGGTTCAAAGTCCTTTCGAGCTGCGGCTGGTGTGCGGGCCGACAGGGCTCAGATGTCGAGGAAGCGGACGTCCTTGGCGTTGCGCTGGATGAACGAGCGGCGCGCCTCGACGTCCTCGCCCATGAGGACGGAGAACAGGTCGTCGGCACGGGCCGCGTCGTCCAGCGAGACCTGGCCGAGCACCCGGTGGTCGGCGTCCATGGTCGTCACGCGCAGCTCCTCGGCGTTCATCTCGCCGAGACCCTTGAACCGCTGGATGGAGTCCTCGCGGATCCGCTTGCCGTTCTGCTTGCCGCGCTCGATCAGCGCGTCCCGCTCCGTGTCGGAGTAGGCGTACTCGAAGTCGTCCCGGCCCCACTTGATCTTGTACAGCGGCGGGCGGGAGAGGTAGACGTGCCCGGCCTCGACCAGCGGCCGCATGAAGCGGAAGAGGAAGGTCAGCAGCAGGGTGTTGATGTGCTGGCCGTCGACGTCGGCGTCCGCCATCAAGATGATCTTGTGGTAGCGGAGCTTGTCGATGTCGAAGTCCTCGTGCACACCGGTGCCGAAGGCCGAGATCAGGGCCTGGACCTCGTTGTTCTGGAGGATCTTGTCGACCCGGGCCTTCTCGACGTTGAGGATCTTGCCGCGGATCGGGAGGATCGCCTGGTACTCGGGGTTGCGGCCGGACTTGGCCGAGCCGCCGGCGGAGTCACCCTCGACGATGAAGATCTCGCACTTGGTCGGGTCGTTGGACTGGCAGTCGCTCAGCTTGCCGGGCAGCGACGCGGTCTCCAGCAGGCCCTTGCGGCGCGTCAGGTCGCGCGCCTTGCGGGCCGCGACCCGGGCGGTGGCCGCCTGGATGCCCTTGCGGACGATGTCCGCGGCCTCGTTGGGGTTGCGGTCCAGCCAGTCGTTGAGGTGCTCGTGGACGACCTTCTGGACGAAGGTCTTGACCTCGGTGTTGCCCAGCTTGGTCTTGGTCTGGCCCTCGAACTGCGGCTCGGAGAGCTTGACCGAGATGATCGCGGTCAGACCCTCGCGGATGTCCTCACCGGTGAGGTTGTCGTCCTTCTCGCGCAGCAGCTTCTTCTCGCGGGCGTAACGGTTGATCAGACCCGTCAGCGCGGCGCGGAAGCCCTCCTCGTGGGTACCGCCCTCATGGGTGTGGATGATGTTGGCGAAGCTGTAGACACCCTCGCTGTACTGGGTGTTCCACTGCATCGCGAGGTCGAGGGAGAGCATCCGCTCCTTGTCCTCGGCCTCCACCGAGACCACCGTCGGGTGGACCAGCTCCCCCTTGCGGGAGTTGAGGTACTTCACGAAGTCGACGATGCCGCCCTCGTAGTGGTACCGGACCGCGAGCGGCTTGCCGTCCTCGTCCACGTGGTCCGGGCGCTCGTCCTTGAGCGTGATGGTCAGCCCCTTGTTGAGGAAGGCCATCTCCTGGAAGCGCCGGGACAGCGTCTCGAAGCTGTAGGTGGTGGTTTCGAAGATCTCGGGGTCGGCCCAGAAGGTGACCGAGGTGCCGGTCTCCTCGGTGGCCTCGTGCTTGGCCAGCGGGGCGGTGGGAACGCCCTGCTTGTACTCCTGGGTCCAGCGGTAGCCGTCCGTGCGGATCTCCACCGCGACCCGGGTCGACAGCGCGTTGACCACGGAGACACCGACGCCGTGCAGACCGCCGGAGACCGCGTACCCGCCGCCGCCGAACTTGCCGCCCGCGTGCAGCACCGTCAGCACGACCTCCACGGCCGGCTTGTTCTCGGACGGGACGATGCCGACGGGGATACCGCGGCCGTTGTCGACGACCCGCACACCGCCGTCGGCCAGGATCGTCACGTCGATGGTGTCGGCGTGGCCGGCCAGCGCCTCGTCGACGGAGTTGTCGACGACCTCCTGCACCAGGTGGTGCAAACCGCGCTCGCCCGTCGAGCCGATGTACATGCCGGGGCGCTTGCGAACCGCGTCCAGGCCCTCAAGGACGGTGATCGCGCTGGCGTCGTACGACTTCTCCACCGAGGAGTCGCCCACGGCGCCGGCCGACCCCCCCTCTTCGGTAGAAGCCATGTTGTTCTCGTTGAGGTCGCCGGAGTCGGCCACGAAGCGCCCTTTCTGGCACAGCACGAGCCCTTCCGCACCTGCTGGGATCTCCCCGGGAAGGACAGGTGGGAGCGGCTCGTCGTTCGACTTGTTCCGCGAGTGGGCGGGATTGCTACCAGTGTACCGGTGGCGCTGACACTCATGGGGGTTTGCAGGTGCCTGAGTCGTCATGTGCCGCCCTGAACTGGCGTCCGCCGACTCCCCATATGCGAGACGGGGCCCCAGGACGCTCACACGGGCACTCAGCGCTTCGGGCTGTCAACCGCCGACTACGGTGAGCGGGGTCTCATGCGTCACACGTGTTTACCGCTCTCGTACGACTGTGCGCCGTTTCACGTGAAACGGCGCGTGACCGGCCGCGGAAGCGCGAGGGGGCGGTGTTTCACGTGAAACACCGCCCCCTCGAAGGCGCACGCATCCCGGCCGGGCCTCAGCCGTAGGTGTCGCCGGGCCCCCGGCTGCCCGGTGCGCGCAGCGGCCCGTAGCGGCGCGCCGGACCGCCCGGCCCCAGCACCTTGATCATCTTGACCGAGCCGTGGCCCAGGTCCTGGTTGAGGCGGGCCACCAGCTGCGGTGCCAGCAGCCGCAGCTGCGTCGCCCAGGCCGTCGAGTCGCACTGCACCGTCAGCACCCGGGCGTCCTCGTCGTACCGCTGCGGCTCGCAGTGCTGCGCCACCTCGGGACCGACCAGCTGCGGCCAGCGGCCCATCACCCCGCCGACCGCCGCCGGGGTCTCCCAGCCGCGTTCGGTGATCAGCCGGTTGATCGCCGCGCCCAGCGGCAGCGGGTCCCGCCCGTCCGCCCGCGCGCCCGAGCGGAGCCCGCCGCGGCGGGCCTGCTTGCGCTGCTGCGCGGCGGCGCCGCGAGCGCGGGCCTGCTCCTTGGCGGCCACCAGCGCCTGGCGGGCCAGGTCCACACCGGACAGCTCGGGGACCTTGGGCCGCTCCGGCTGCGGTTCGGTCACCGGTCCACCCTCTCCACCGTGCCACCGGAGACCGCGTACCGGGCGCCGGTCAGCACGTGCGGCACGTCGTCGTCCACCGCCGCGGTCACCAGCACCTGCTCGCCCGGCGCCACCAGCTCCGCCAGCCGCTCCCGCCGCCGGGCGTCCAGCTCGGCGAAGACGTCGTCCAGCACCAGCACCGGCTCATTGCCCTCCGCGCGCAGCAGCTCGTACGACGCCAGCCGCAGTGCCAGCGCGTACGACCAGGACTCGCCGTGGCTGGCGTAGCCCTTCGCCGGCAGCTGGCCCAGCTTGAGCAGCAGATCGTCCCGGTGCGGGCCGACCAGCGTCACCCCGCGCTCGATCTCGTTCCGGCGGGCCTCGCCGAGCGCCGCCAGCAGGACCTCGTACAGCTCCTCGCGGCGGGTGGCGGCGGCCATCGCCTCGCCCGCGGACCCGCGGTACTCCAGCCCCAGCGGGCCACCGCCCGGCGCCAGCTGCTCGTACGCCTTGTCCGCCAGCGGCCCCAGGGCGGCGATCAGGTCGAGCCGCTGGGCGAGCAGTTCGGCGCCGGCCCGGGCCAGGTGCTGGTCCCAGACGTCCAGCGTCGACAGGTCCATCTGCCGCCCGCCGTGCCGCCGGGCCAGTGCCGCCGTCTTCAGCAGGGTGTTCCGCTGCTTGAGGACGCGGTCGTAGTCGGAGCGCACCCCGGCCATCCGCGGCGAGCGGGCGGTGATCAGTTCGTCGAGGAACCGCCGGCGCTCCCCGGGGTCGCCCTTGACCAGTGCCAGGTCCTCCGGCGCGAACAGCACGGTCCGCACGATCCCCAGCACGTCACGCGGTCTGACCTGCGAGGACCGGTTGATCCTGGCGCGGTTCGCCTTGCCCGGATTGAGCTCCAGCTCCACCAGCTGCTGCCGGTCGCCCTGCGCGACCGCGGCCCGGATGACCGCCCGGTCCGCGCCCATCCGCACCAGCGGCGCGTCCGAGGAGACCCGGTGGCTGCCGAGCGTGGCCAGATAGCCGACCGCCTCGACGAGATTCGTCTTGCCCTGGCCGTTGGGTCCCACGAACGCCGTGACGCCCGGGTCGAGCGGGACCTCGACCCGGGCGTACGAGCGGAAGTCGGCGAGCGACAGGTGCGTTACGTGCATAGCTACGCGCCGACCTCCCCCGGCTGCTGAGCTGTTGTGCGGGTGGTGCTTACTTCGTGCTCTCGACCGCGTGGCCACCGAACTGGTTGCGCAGCGCGGCGATCATCTTCATCTGCGGGGAGTCGTCCTGGCGGGACGAGAAGCGGGCGAAGAGCGACGCGGTGATCGCCGGCAGCGGCACGGCGTTGTCGATCGCGGCCTCGACCGTCCAGCGGCCCTCACCGGAGTCCGCGGCGTACCCGCGCAGCTTGGCCAGGTGCTCGTCCTCGTCGAGGGCGTTGACGGCCAGGTCCAGCAGCCAGGAGCGGATGACCGTGCCCTCCTGCCAGGAGCGGAAGATCTCGCGGACGTTCTCCACGGAGTCGACCTTCTCCAGCAGCTCCCAGCCCTCGGCGTACGCCTGCATCATGGCGTACTCGATGCCGTTGTGGACCATCTTCGCGAAGTGGCCCGCGCCCACCTTGCCGGCGTGCACCGAGCCGAAGTCGCCCTCGGGCTTGAGGGCGTCGAAGACCGGCTGCACCTTGGCGACGTTCTCCTTGTCGCCGCCGTACATCAGCGCGTAGCCGTTCTCCAGGCCCCAGACGCCGCCGGAGACGCCGCAGTCCACGAAGCCGATGCCCTTGGCGGCCAGCTCCTCGGCGTGCTTCTCGTCGTCGGTCCAGCGGGAGTTGCCGCCGTCCACGACGAGGTCGCCCGGCGAGAGCAGCTCGGCCAGCTCGTCGATGGTCGACTGGGTGGCGGCGCCGGCCGGCACCATGACCCAGACCACCCGCGGCCCCTGGAGCCGGTCCACCAGCTCCTGGAGGCTGCCCACATCGGCCAGGTCGGGGTTGCGGTCGTATCCGATGACGGTGTGGCCGGCGCGGCGAATGCGCTCGCGCATGTTGCCGCCCATCTTGCCGAGACCGACGAGACCGAGCTCCATCAGAGACCCTCTTTGCACATAGTCGTTGCTGTTCGTACCCGAGTCCGAGCCTACGCCCGGGACCCTGTGCACAGCTGTGGGCTCAGCCGCTCATCGGGGGCCTGTCAGCCGGTCGCCGCAGGGCCCCGGCGCAGCGGCCGGGGCCCGGTCGGTACGGGAGCCGTCCGCCGCCGTCAGCCGGAGAGGCGGACCGGCATGATCAGGTACTTGTAGGCATCGTCGGCCTCGGCGTCCTTGGCCGGGCGGCCGCTGAGCAGCGCGGGCTTGGTCGAGGTGGTGAACGACAG
Organism: Streptomyces rhizoryzae; assembly: GCF_023155275.1. Taxonomy (GTDB): domain Bacteria; phylum Actinomycetota; class Actinomycetes; order Streptomycetales; family Streptomycetaceae; genus Streptomyces; species Streptomyces rhizoryzae. Next base: position 158,164 of record NZ_JALMUV010000008.1, on the reverse strand, counting down.
CTGGGCCACCGGCGAGTCGATCGCCGACAGGCCCTCCAGCAGGAAGCCGGGGTTGAAGGCGATCGAGATGTCGTCGCCCTCCAGGTCGGCGTCGACCCTTTCCACAGCCTGTGCATCGTCGCTGGAGCCGGCCTCCAGGATGAGCACGCCCTGCTCGAAGCTCAGCCGGACCGGGGTGTTCCGCTCGGCGACCAGGGCCACGCGCTTGACGGCCTCGACGAACGGGGCGGTCTCGATCACCGCGACCGAGTTGAACTCCGTCGGGAAGAGGGTGCGGTACTTCGGCAGGTCGCCTTCGAGCAGCCGGGTCGTGGTCCGCCGGCCGGCGCCCTCGAAACCGATCAGGCCCTCGCCCTGCCCGGAGCCGGACAGCGCCAGGGTGACGGTGTCGCCGCCGCTCAGCGACTTGGCGGTGTCCAGCAGCGTCTTGGCCGGGACCAGGGCGACCGCGGAGGCGTCCGGGCTCTCCGGCTTCCACAGGAACTCGCGGACCGCGAAGCGGTAGCGGTCGGTGGAGGCCAGGGTGACGGTGTCGCCCTCGATCTCGATCCGCACACCGGTGAGCACCGGAAGCGTGTCGTCGCGGCCGGCCGCGATGGCCACCTGGGCGGCGGCCGCGGCGAAGACCTCGGCGGGGACGGTGCCGGTGGCGGTGGGCATCGCCGGCAGCGACGGGTACTCCTCCACCGGCAGGGTGTGGAGGGTGAAGCGGGAGGAGCCGCAGACCACGGTCACCCGTACACCGTCGGTGGAAATCTCCACCGGGCGGTTGGGGAGGGCGCGGCAGATGTCGGCGAGCAGCCGGCCGGAGACGAGGACGGTGCCCTCCTCCTCGACCTCGGCCTCCACCGAGACCCGCGCCGAGACCTCGTAGTCGAAGCCGGAGAGGCTCAGCGCGCCGTCGTCCGCCTTCAGCAGCAGGCCCGCGAGGACGGGCACCGGCGGACGGGCCGGGAGGCTCTTGGCCGCCCAGGCCACTGCCTCCGCGAGTACATCGCGCTCCACCCGGATCTTCACCGGAAACCGCCTCCTGCTGTTGCTGGCTCTCGCCCTGCTGGCTCTTCGTCGTCGGCTGAGTTGCCGCCAGACCAGTCTGACGCACGCCGCGGGGAGCCGGTGCGGCTCGGGGTCAAGTCGGCTGGGACGGAGCGGCGCGCTCCGGAGCCGGGTTGTGCACAGGCCCCGGTTCCGAGCGAATTCCCCGGTTGATATCCGTGGTCGTAGTAGTAGGGCCTGTGGAAACCGTGGACAACTGGCTTTGCGCAGGTCAGCACGGATTTTTTGTCCACTGCCCCTGTGGGTGGCCGCCGTGGATAACCGGCCCCGGCTGTGGATCGGCGGAAGTTCTGCACACCCCATGCACAGGGCGGAGGCACTTCTCCCCAGTGCCGTCCCCAGGTTTACCCACGTTCCCCACAGCCCAACCCACCGATGTCGTGTGACCGCTTTCACTCGGCGCAGTGAGGGCGGGTGTTGTGTTGCCGAACAGTGGACAGCGGTGTGGAGAAGCCGTCGATCACTGGGGACAACGGGGCTTCGCCTGTGGGCAGCCGGTGGACAACTCCTCACCGCTCCTGTGGACGAACGCTTCGTCCACAGCCTGTGGATTACGGTTGGCCACAATTCCACACCCTGCTGACCTCGCAGGTTGGCCCCTCCGACCCCCTGCCTGTGGATCCCACAGGGATAACTTTCCCCTCCCCAGCCTGTGGACGGAAGATTCTTGCCCAATCTGTGGAGAGAGGCCGTGACCTCCCCGGGAATCGAACAGCGCCGGGCGCCTTCCACAGGCTCGGGACGGCCGCCGGCGCTGCGGACGCCCGCCCGGACCGCCCGCGAACGCCTTCCGGAAGCCGCTCCGCCGGGTGTGTCCGGGCCCCGCGGACGCTTCCCCACCGCCGCTCGGCAGGGCCCCCGGGCCCGTACGGCGAAGGGCGCCCCGGGAGGGGATCCCGGAGCGCCCTGGACGGCGGTGGCGGCCGGCGGGCCGCCCGTCAGCCGTTCTTGATGCGGTTGGTCAGCTCGGTGACCTGGTTGTAGATGGAGCGCCGCTCGGCCATCAGCGCACGGATCTTGCGGTCGGCGTGCATCACGGTGGTGTGGTCGCGGCCGCCGAACTGCGCGCCGATCTTCGGCAGCGAGAGATCGGTCAGCTCCCGGCACAGGTACATGGCGATCTGGCGGGCCGTCACCAGCACCCGGCTGCGCGAGGAACCGCACAGGTCGTCCACGGTCAGCCCGAAGTAGTCGGCGGTCGAGGCCATGATCGCGGTCGCGGTGATCTCCGGCGCGGTGTCCTCACCGCCGGGGATCAGGTCCTTCAGCACGATCTCGGTGAGCCCCAGGTCCACCGGCTGCCGGTTGAGCGACGCGAACGCCGTCACCCGGATCAGCGCGCCCTCCAGCTCGCGGATGTTGCGCGAGATCCGCGAGGCGATGAACTCCAGCACCTCCGGCGGCGCGTTCAGCTGCTCCTGCACCGCCTTCTTGCGGAGGATCGCGATCCGGGTCTCCAGCTCGGGCGGCTGGACGTCGGTGATCAGACCCCACTCGAAGCGGTTGCGCAGCCGGTCCTCCAGGGTGACCAGCTGCTTGGGCGGCCGGTCACTGGAGAGCACGATCTGCTTGTTGGCGTTGTGCAGGGTGTTGAAGGTGTGGAAGAACTCCTCCTGCGTCGACTCCTTGCTCGCCAGGAACTGGATGTCGTCGACGAGCAGGATGTCCATGTCCCGGTAGCGCTTGCGGAACGCGTCCGCCTTGCCGTCCCGGATGGAGTTGATGAACTCGTTGGTGAACTCCTCCGAGCTCACGTACCGCACCCGGGTCCCCGGGTAGAGGCTGCGTGCGTAGTGCCCGATCGCGTGCAGCAGGTGGGTCTTGCCGAGGCCGGACTCCCCGTAGATGAACAGCGGGTTGTACGCCTTGGCCGGCGCCTCGGCGACCGCGACCGCCGCGGCGTGCGCGAAGCGGTTGGACGCGCCGATGACGAAGGTGTCGAACAGGTACTTCGGGTTCAGCCGCGCGGTCGGCTCGCCGGGGCCGGTCGCCGGCGCGGGCTGCGCGGCGAGCGGACCGGGGGCGCCGCTGGGCGCGGGCAGCGGGGAACCGGGCCCGCCGGGCCGGCCGCCGGGCGGCGGCAGCTCGGGGAGGTCGCGCCGCTGCTGCTCGTACGGCGGGCGCGGCCCTTCCGGGGGGCGCGGCGCGCCGCGGTCCGGCCCCTGGGGGCGGTAGTCGTTCGGGTGCTGCTGGAGGTGCGCGGGCGGCGAGGAGCCGTACGGCTCGCGCCACTGCTCCGAGGACGTCTCGCGCTCGGGGTACCCGCCGTGGTGCTGCTGCCAGCCGTACTCCTCGCGCGGGCCGACCGTGTCGGCGACCGAGTGCTGCGGCCAGGCGCCGGGCTCGTGCCGCGGCTGCTGCGGGTAGTCCGGGTACGCGGGACGGACGGTGGGGAGGTCGTCGCCCTGGTGCCCGTATCCCTGCCGGGCGTCGTGGCGGGGGTCGTGGCGGGCGTCGTGGCGCGCGTCATAGCTGTCATAGCCGTCGCGCTGCGGCTGCGGGTGCTGGCCGTGCTGCTGCTGGGGCGGGGCGGGCGGCTGGGCCGGCGGCTCCTCGGAGGAGTCGTCGACGGTGATCGCGATCCGGATCGGGCGCCCGCACTCGTGGCTGAGCGCCTCGCCGATCAGCGGTGCCAGCCGGCCTTCGAGCACGCCCTTGGCGAACTCGTTGGGGACGGCGAGCAGGGCGGTGTCCGCGACCAGCGCCAGGGGCTGGGTCCGCTTGAGCCAGTCCTGGTCCTTGGGCTTGAGGCCATCGGCCTCGGCCCGCAGGAGGTGATCGAGTACGCGTGGCCACACTGCGGCAAGATCGGCAGGTACATCAGCCACAGGGCACGCTCTCTCACAGTCCCACGAATGTGTGATTCTCAGGACGGCCGGGAAGGAAATGGAGTTCAGCCACGGTAGTCAGGGCGGGCCTGGGGATTCAAGTTGTTGTCCACAGGCTGTGCATAGTGTGTCCTGGCGGCGGCTCTGCGCACCGTCCGGGAGCTGGTTTGACCGGATGGCGCAGCCCCGCGTACCGTGAACCGGTCGAGTTGTCGATGGCTGCTGCCGCCTGCCTCCGATGGGCAAAGATCGCGCTCTCGTGATCGTGTAGCGGTGCACTCGGGCGTGGCGAGCTACTCGTGGGCGCACGGTGACAGCCAGTCGACGCCCCACATCCGTCTCGTAAGAGACATCAAAGATTCCTGGAGCCCCCGAGTGAGCAAGCGCACCTTCCAGCCGAACAACCGCCGTCGCGCGAAGACCCACGGCTTCCGTCTGCGCATGCGGACCCGTGCCGGCCGCGCGATCCTCGCGTCGCGCCGCAGCAAGGGTCGCGCCCGCCTGTCGGCCTGAGCAGCCTGACCTAGGTCCATGACGTGCTGCCTACCGAAAATCGGCTGAGGCGGCGCGAGGACTTCGCGGCCGCGGTACGCCGGGGACGCAGGGCCGGGCGCCCGCTCCTTGTCGTTCATTGCCGTAGCGGTGCAACGGACCCGCACGCAGCGGGGGGAACTGTTCCCCCGGCGCGTGCGGGTTTCGTCGTCAGCAAGGCCGTTGGTATCGCGGTCGTCCGCAACAAGGTCAAGCGGCGGCTGCGCCATCTCGTGCGCGATCGGCTGGACCGGCTGCCCGCCGGTAGCCTGGTTGTCGTACGGGCCTTGCCCGGCGCGGGCGCGGCCGAATACGACCAGCTGGCCCGCGACCTGGACGCCGCTCTGGAGCGGCTGCTGGGAGGGGCGCCGAAAGGCAGCGATCCCACCGGCACGGCAACCGGCGGCAGAGCCGTCGACCCCCGGGCTCCCGGACGGGACCCGGGAGGGAGCGCACAGTGAAGTACCCGCTGCTGCTTTTGATCAAGATCTACCAGTGGACCATCAGCCCCCTGCTGGGCCCGGTCTGCAAGTACTACCCGTCGTGTTCGCACTATGGCTACACCGCCATCGACCGGCACGGCGCGGTGAAGGGGACTGCGCTGACCGCTTGGCGCATCCTGCGGTGCAATCCGTGGTCGCTCGGTGGCGTCGACCACGTCCCTCCCCGGAAGCGTCCGGTTTGGCATCAGCGGCTGAGGAGCCGCCTGGGCGGGCCTGCCGTCCCTGAGCCTGTCGCCCAGCCCGAGACTCAGCCCAACGCCCAAGGAGCCTGATTCGTGGACACGATCCTCAAACCTCTTTATTACGCAGTTTCCTGGATCATCGTCCAGTTCCACTCGTTCTTCGGCCTGTTCTTCGATCCGGACAGTGGAGCTGCGTGGGGTCTGTCCATCGTCTCGCTGGTGGTGCTGATCCGTGTCTGCCTGATCCCGCTCTTCGTGAAGCAGATCAAGTCGACGCGGAACATGCAGGCGCTCCAGCCGAAGATGAAGGCGATCCAGGAGCGCTACAAGAGCGACAAGCAGCGCCAGTCCGAAGAGATGATGAAGCTCTACAAGGAGACGGGCACCAACCCGCTCTCGAGCTGTCTCCCGATCCTGGCGCAGTCCCCGTTCTTCATCTCGCTGTACCAGGTCCTCAGCCACATCGCGCAGAACAAGACCGTCGGCTTCATCGACCCGACGCTGCTGGCCAGCGCGCAGAAGGCGCACATCTTCGGTGCCCCGCTCGCGGCCAAGTTCATGGACAGCGCGGAGAAGATCCAGAGCCTGGGCGCCTCGCTGACCGATGTCCGCGTGGTCACGATCATCATGATCGTCCTGATGTCGGCGTCGCAGTTCTACACCCAGCGCCAGCTGATGACGAAGAACGTCGACCTCACGGTGAAGACGCCGTTCATGCAGCAGCAGAAGATGCTGATGTACGTCTTCCCGGTCATGTTCGCCGTCTTCGGCATCAACTTCCCCGTCGGTGTCCTCGTCTACTGGCTGACCACCAACGTGTGGACCATGGGCCAGCAGATGTTCGTCATCCGCCGCAACCCCACCCCGGGCAGCAAGGCGTTCACCGAGCGCCAGGAGCGGCTGCGGGCCAAGGGCAAGCTGGTCGAGAGCCCCGCCGAGGTCGCCGCGAAGAAGGCCGCCGAGGAGGCGCGCCAGAACCGCCAGCAGCCCAAGCGGCAGCCGAAGGCCAAGCGCCAGACCGGTGCGAGCGCGCCGAGCGGTGCCCCGCAGAGCCGCACGCGGGCCAGTTCCTCGGCGAACGGCACCACCGCCGAGGGCAGCGGTACGGCCGCGCAGGACGACAAGGGGAAGGGTGGGGCGTCCGCCAAGGGCGCTGCCTCCGGGTCCCGTAACACCAAGTCCGGACAGCGCAAGGGCCAGCAGCGCCCCAAGCACCCGTCCAAGAAGTAAGAAGGAGTCCTTACGTGACGGACACGACCCCTGGCACCAAGGGCGCCGACACCCTGACCCGCCTGGAGCAGGAAGGCGAGATCGCGGCCGACTACCTGGAGGGTCTGCTGGACATCGCGGACCTCGACGGGGACATCGACATGGACGTCGAGGCCGACCGCGCCTCGGTGTCGATCATCGGCGACTCGTCCAGCCGCGATCTCCAGAAGCTGGTCGGCCGGGACGGTGAGGTGCTGGAGGCGCTCCAGGAGCTGACGCGGCTGGCGGTGCTCCGCGAGACCGGCGACCGCAGCCGTCTGATGCTGGACATCGGCGGCTTCCGGGCGCGGAAGCGCGAGGAGCTCGCCAAGATCGGCGAGAGCGCCGCGGAGGAGGCCAGGAGCACCGGCCAGCCGGTCAAGCTGGACCCGATGACGCCGTTCGAGCGCAAGGTCGTGCACGACGCGGTCGCCGCGGCCGGGCTGCGGAGCGAGTCCGAGGGTGAGGAGCCGGAGCGCCGCGTGGTGGTCCTCCCGGCCTGACGCTTCGTGCGCAGTCTTACTTTGGCCCCGTCTGCTCGCAGGCGGGGCCAAAACTTGTCAGCCTTCTGTGTTATCCCCGGTGGTACGGCCGGGATCCCGGCAGGAAAAGCAGTCCAGAGGAAGGGCGGTTCCCGTGACGGAGGCATCAGCGGAGCTCCCTCCCGCGCCGAAAGCGGCGCAGGAGGTTTTCGGCGAGCGCTTTGCGGAGGCCGTGCGGTACGGCGAACTGCTCGCCGACGCGGGGGTGAAGCGCGGGCTGATCGGCCCGCGCGAGGTGCCACGGCTGTGGGAGCGGCATCTGCTGAACTGCGCGGTGCTCTCCGAGGTGGTCCCCGAGGGCGTCTCGGTCTGTGACGTCGGCTCGGGCGCCGGGCTGCCCGGCATTCCGCTGGCGCTGGTGCGCCCGGACCTCAAGATCACGCTCCTGGAGCCGCTGCTGCGGCGGACGAATTTCCTCCAGGAGGTCGTGGAGCTGCTCGGTCTGGACCACGTCACGGTCGTCCGCGGCCGGGCGGAAGAGGTCATGGGCAAGCTTCCCCAGGTCCATGTGGTGACCGCGCGGGCCGTCGCGCCGCTCGACCGGCTGGCCGGCTGGGGCGTGCCGCTGCTCCGTCCTTACGGGCAGATGCTGGCGCTCAAGGGCGACACCGCGGAGGAAGAGCTGAAGGCCTCCCGGGCCGCGCTGAGCAAGCTCGGTGTGGTGGACACGTCGATCGTGCAGGTCGGTGAGGGCGTGGTGGATCCGCTGTCGACCGTGGTGCGGGTCGAGGTGGGCGAGAGCCCGGGCGGGGTGCGCTTCGCGGCCAAGCGGGCGAAGGCGGCGCGGACCAGCCGTGCGTCGCGGGGCCGCCGGCGCTGAAGCGGCGATACCGCAGGGGTCCGGACGGGATTCCTGCGGTGCGCGCGGAGGCATCCGCGGAACAGCGGACAGGGCGCATTCCGCGGGCGCTACAAAAAGCCACAAGACGGAGTGTCGCGGCTTAATCGGACGCGGCGCTGGCATCGTGTTTCACGTGAAACGTCGTTCTCTGCTGCAAGGGATCATCAGCCGCGGTCGTGCGGCTGCCGCACCGCACGACCGGAAACCCACACGGGTCACGGATCTCTCCACAGGCGCGGCTTCATCCACAGGAGAACGGACCTCACTGGTTCGCGAAGCCGGAAGCATGGCAGGCTCTCACCATTGTGAGCCTGATGTCGAGGAGAGTGAATCCTTGCGGTCCGACGCCAACACCGCGGGACCGATGACCGATCCGGTCCCCGGTCCCCGTCATGAGTCGTTCGGGGACGACGTTTCACGTGAAACGCCGCCCCCGATGGACAACACACCGGTAGGTCGCGCGGCGCAGCTGGCGGTAGGGGCGATGGGCCGCGCGGGAGAACTGCCCCGGCCTGAAGAGACCCGGGTCATCGTGGTCGCCAATCAGAAGGGCGGGGTCGGCAAGACCACCACCACGGTGAACATCGCGGCGTCGCTGGCCCTGCACGGCGCCCGGGTCCTGGTGATCGACCTCGATCCGCAAGGCAATGCGTCGACCGCGCTGGGCATCGACCACCACGCCGAAGTGCCGTCCATCTATGACGTGCTGGTCGAGAGCAAGCCACTCTCCGACGTCGTGCAGCCGGTGGTCGAGGTGGAGGGGCTCTTCTGCGCTCCCGCCACCATCGACCTGGCCGGCGCCGAGATCGAACTGGTCTCGCTGGTGGCACGGGAAAGCCGGCTGGACCGCGCCATCAAGGCGTACGAACAGCCGCTGGACTACATCCTCATCGACTGTCCGCCCTCGCTCGGTCTGCTGACCGTCAATGCGCTGGTCGCCGGCGCCGAGGTGCTGATCCCGATCCAGTGCGAGTACTACGCGCTGGAGGGCCTGGGGCAGTTGCTGCGGAACGTCGAGCTGGTGCGGGGGCACCTCAACCCCAAGCTCCATGTCTCGACGATCCTGCTCACCATGTACGACGGACGTACTCGCCTGGCCTCCCAGGTCGCCGACGAGGTGCGCAGCCACTTCGGCAACGAGGTGCTCCGGACGAGCATCCCCCGCTCGGTACGGATCTCCGAGGCACCGAGTTACGGGCAGACGGTGCTCACCTATGACCCCGGATCCAGTGGCGCGCTGTCGTATCTGGAGGCGGCCCGGGAGATGGCGCTGCGGGGGGTTTCGCAGCCCGGGGAGCAGGGCCTGAGTGTGAACTACCAAGCACAGCACAGCATCTCGGAGGGGACTCAGTGAGCGAACGACGTAGGGGGCTGGGCCGCGGGCTCGGTGCGCTGATCCCCGCGGCACCGCAGAGCACGGATCAGGCCGGGCCGGCGGTGGGAAGGGGAACGACGTCACCGTCGTCCGTACCGGTTCTGGCTCCGGACCGCGGGGTGGCGGCCGCCAAGGTGGCATCGCTGCCGACGCCCCATGTTTCACGTGAAACCGAAGCATCGGTCGGGGCCGAAAGAGCAAACGACCTCACGCAGGTGGCAGGTGCGCACTTCGCCGAGGTGCCGCTGGACGCGATCCGGCCCAACCCCCGGCAGCCGCGGGACGTGTTCGACGAGGATGCCCTCGCCGAACTGGTCACCTCCATCAAGGAGGTGGGCCTGCTCCAGCCGGTGGTGGTCCGCCAGACGGGGGCGGAGCGCTATGAGCTCATCATGGGCGAGCGGCGCTGGCGGGCCTGCCGTGAAGCGGGGCTGGAGCGCATCCCCGCGATTGTGCGGGCCACGGAAGACGAGCGGCTGCTGCTCGACGCGCTGCTGGAGAATCTGCACCGGGCGCAGCTGAACCCGCTGGAGGAGGCTGCTGCCTACGACCAGCTGCTGCGGGACTTCCAGTGCACGCATGACGAGCTGGCCGACCGGATCGGGCGGTCGCGTCCGCAGGTCACCAACACGCTGCGGCTGCTGCGGCTCTCGCCGACGGTGCAGAAGCGACTCGCGGCGGGTGTGCTCTCCGCCGGGCACGGCCGGGCTCTGCTCTCCGTCGACGACCCGGACGAGCAGGACAACCTGGCGCGGCGGATCGTGGCGGAGGGGCTGTCGGTCCGTTCGGTCGAGGAGATCGTGACGCTCATGGGGTCGAGCCCCACGGGCGCGGGCAAGGCCAAGAAGCCGCGGGCGGGTGCTCGGGTGTCCCCCGCGCTCACCGGTCTTGCTTCCCGGCTGTCCGACCGCTTCGAGACCCGGGTGAAGGTCGATCTTGGCCAGAAGAAGGGGAAGATCGTCGTCGAGTTCGCCTCCATGGAAGACCTTGAGCGCATCCTCGGAACGCTGGCTCCCGGTGAGGGGCCCGTCCTGGGGAAGGCGTCCGAGGAGGGCGACGCGGAGAAGTGAGCTGACTCGTGCGGCTCGTGGGCGGGCCGTGTTCCGTGCTGACAGCGGAACACGGCCCGCCCTTTGCTGTGCGGCGGTACCCGTGCCCGTAAAGGGTGGATACGATGCGATCGGGTATGGCACGCGTTCACCACACCTCCACGTGGAGAGACCTCACACCGAGGAGAGGGCCATGCGATCAGTGAGCCGCACCGGACTGCTGGCAGCGGGGTTCGGCCTCGCCGCTCTCGGAGGGTTCGTGGCTGGTCTGCTCAGAGAGCAGGCGGCGCTGACGGCGCTGCGCGGTGTGGCAGGCGAGGGAAGCGAGGACCTGGTTCCATGGGCCGTCGGCTCGTACCGCTCACGCTGGACAACCTTCCGGATCTCCCCAAGCGCTGTCGCTCCTGCGTCTTCTGGGAGCTCGATCCCGTCAGCGGTGAGGCCGCGGTAAAGGCGGGGCGACCGGAGCTGGAGAAGGAAGCCTGGATTTCAGCGGTCCTGCTGGAGTGGGGATCCTGCGGGCGCGTTGTCTATGTCGACGATGTGCCGGCCGGGTTCGTGATGTACGCCCCGCCGGCCTATGTCCCCCGCTCCACGGCTTTCCCCACCAGCCCCGTGTCCCCGGACGCGGTGCAGCTGCTGACGGCGTGGCTGACTCCTGGTTACCAGGGGCACGGTCTGGGCCGGGTGATGGTTCAGACGGTGGCCAAGGACCTCATCCAGCGGGGCTTCAAGGCCATCGAGGCGTTCGGCGATGCGCGCTGGACCGAGCCGGCGTGTGTGCTGCCCGCCGATCATCTCTTGGCGGTGGGGTTCAAGACTGTCCGTCCCCATCCCCGGTACCCGCGGCTGCGGCTCGAACTGCGCAGCACGATCTCGTGGAAGGAAGACGTGGAGCTTGCCCTGGACCGCTTGCTCGGAGCCGTGCAGAAGGAGCCGGCACTCCGCCCTCTCTAGGAGTGCCGCCGCGATGTTTCACGTGAAACCGAGCCGATGTTTCACGTGAAACATCGCGCTGGTTTCACGTGAAACGTTGCTGCGCGCCTCAGGCGAGGAAGTCCGCCAGGTCCTTCTCGATCGCGGCCTTGGGCTTGGCGCCGACGATGGTCTTGACGACCTCACCGCCCTGGTACACGTTCATGGTCGGGATCGACATGACGCCGTACTTGGCGGTGGTCGCCGGGTTCTCGTCGGTGTTCAGCTTGGCGATGACGATCTCGTCGTGCTCGGCGGCAATGGCCTCCAGGGACGGGGCGATCTGGCGGCACGGGCCGCACCAGGTGGCCCAGAAGTCCACGAGAACGGGCTTGTCGCTCTTGAGGACGACCTCTTCGAAGTTGTCGTCCGTCACGGTCACCGTGGCGCCGGCCATGGCTGTCTCCTTACTGGTGGGTGGGGTGGGAAGTTTGAGGGGCGCGGGTCAGGCGGAGGGGGTCTTCTCCGGCTCGGCCGTGGCCTCGCCGTCCGAGAGCGCCGCGAGGAACCGCTCGGCATCCAGGGCGGCGGAGCAGCCGGTGCCCGCCGCGGTGATCGCCTGGCGGTAGGTGTGGTCCACCACATCGCCGGCGGCGAAGACGCCCGCCAGGTTCGTCCGGGTGCTGGGCGCATCGACCTTGAGGTAACCCTCGTCGTCGAGGTTCAGCTGGCCCTTGAACAGCTCGGTCCGCGGGTCGTGGCCAATCGCGATGAACAGGCCGGTCACCGGAAGCTCCGAGGTCTCGCCCGTCTTGACGTTGCGCAGCGTCAGGCCGGAGAGCTTGTTGTCGCCGTGGACCTCGGCGACCTCGCTGTCCCAGACGAACTTGATCTTCGGGTCGGCGAAGGCGCGGTCCTGCATCGCCTTGCTCGCCCGCAGGGTGTCGCGGCGGTGGACCACCGTAACGGTCTTGGCGAAGCGCGACAGGAAGGTGGCCTCCTCCATCGCGGTGTCGCCACCGCCGATCACGGCGATGTCCTGGTCCTTGAAGAAGAACCCGTCGCAGGTCGCGCACCAGGAGACACCACGCCCGGACAGTTCGTCCTCACGCGGCAGGCCGAGCTTGCGGTGCTGGGAGCCGGTGGCGACGATGACGGCCTTGGCGCGGTGCACCGTGCCCGTGGTGTCGGTGACGGTCTTGATCTCCTCGGAGAGGTCGACCGAGACGATGTCGTCCGGCACCAGCTCCGCGCCGAAGCGCTCGGCCTGGGCGCGCATGTTGTCCATCAGGTCCGGACCCATGATGCCGTCGCGGAAGCCCGGGAAGTTCTCCACGTCGGTGGTGTTCATCAGCGCACCGCCGGCGGTGACGGCGCCTTCGAAGACGAGCGGCTTCAGGGACGCGCGGGCGGTGTAGAGCGCTGCGGTATAGCCCGCGGGCCCGGAGCCGATGATGATCACGTTGCGGACGTCGCTCACGGGTGTCTTCCTTGTCTCTGCCGACGGCTTGCTGGGGTCTCGGAACTCTCACCCCACCCAACGGATCCTAAGGGGCGAGCATTCCCGGAGTGCCACAGCGCACATGCCGTCGTTCAGTCTCGCCGGTATGAGTGGGTCAGCATGACCTTCCCGGGGGCCGGCGGGGTGGCCGAGACGCATGAGGCAGTGACGACGTAGGCGGAGACACGCTGGGGGTCGGACGGGTCCGGCAGCACGACCAGGAAGGCGTCCTTCCCTTCATAGGTGCTGCGGGTCGAGGCAAGGGGGGTCTCGGGGCGGCCGATGCCCTGGCGCACACAGGACGGAACGGTGTCGGTACCGCCGCGCAGCGGCGTCTCGGTGGAGCTGCGGGTGCCGAACTCCGGGCCGTTGTGTGCCTTCTTGGTGGCGAGCAACGCATGGACATGCGAGCCGAGCGTCCCGGCGGTCAGAACGGACGGGCCTCCGCCGCTCGCCGACGAGCCGCTGTCCTGCTTGGTGGTCTGGACGGCGCTCGTTCCCGAGCTCTGGAGGAGCAGTCCGCCGACACCGAGCACAGCCGCCGCGGCCGCGGCGCCGAGCAGCGCGCGGGGCCACCGCCGCGTACGTGCCGAGCGGCGGCCAGGCGACTGGCGGCCCGGCCCGGAAGTCCCGCGCCCGCGCCCGGCCGGAGGAGCCGCCGAAGCTGCGCGGGCAGGCGCCGGCACGCTGGTTTCACGTGAAACAGCGTCGGGCTGCGTCGATGTTTCACGTGAAACAAGGGTGGGGTCGGCCGATGTTTCACGTGAAACGGAGGTTGAGCCGCCCGGTGTTTCACGTGAAACCAGATCGTCGTCGAGCGATGTTTCACGTGAAACGGGAGCGTGGCCGGTCGATGTTTCACGTGAAACCCGTGCCTCGTTGTCGGCTGCGGCAGAGCTCAGCAGTGCCTCGGCGGCCAGGGCTGCATCGATGCGTTCGGCGACATCGGCCGGCATGCGTGCCGGGCCGGGCAGCGTTCCGAGCAGTCCCCGGATCTCCTCCAGTGACGCATGGACGTCTTCGCACAGCGCGCACCCGGCGAGGTGGTCCCGCAGTTCCGCGGTACGTGCGGGAGAGAGCAACCCGTCCGTGAGATCGGAGATCTCGGAGACCTCCGGGTGCTCGCCTGCGCCGGTCATCGACGTCACGCTCGCCCACCTCCGCCCTTCACGGCCCCTGTGCCCTTCGGTCCTGCCGTCGGTGGGACGGATGTCCCCTGCGCCCGGTTCCTTCCCCCGCCCGCCGGATCGCTACCCCTGCCGTCGCCGCGCAGATGGGTGACCAACGGCAGCAGGCGCGCGCGTCCTCGTGCGCAGCGGCTTTTCACCGTGCCGGTCGGAACGCCGAGGATCGCGGCGGTCTCGGCGACGGAATACCCCTGCATGTCGACTAGGACGAGCGCGGCACGCTGTTCCTCGGGGAGGGTGCGCAGCGCGACGAGCAGTTCCCGGTGCAGATCATGGCGCTCGGCCGGAAGCGCGGCGGACTCCTCCGGTTCGAGGAGCTGCTCCAGCCGCTCGGTCTCCGCGACCGGGGAAGTGCGCCGCGAGGCGGCCTTGCGCGCCCGGTCCAGGCAGGCATTGACCGTGATGCGGTGGAGCCAGGTCGTCACGGCAGACTGGCCGCGGAAGGAGGAGGCCGCCCGGTAGGCGGAGACCAGCGCGTCCTGCACGGCATCGGCGGCTTCTTCCCGATCACCGAGGGTGCGCAGAGCGACGGCCCAGAGCCGGTCGCGGTGCCGCCGGACGATCTCCCCGAAGGCATCGGGGTCGCCCTTTACGTGCAGCGCAAGGAGATCGGCGTCGGTTGGTGTCGAAGCCTTGTCGCTGTCGGTGGACACGGGCCCCCCGGCCGTAGCTGCCTGATCTCGGTCCCATTGAAGCCCGCCGGGTGACGAAAGTAAATGCTGGGCGAGCCACCTCCCGGACCGGAAATGATCTCGGTGGAGCGACGGGGCGCGGCGCCGGATGCCGACCGGTGCCCGGTCGCATTCCGTCGCCGCGCCCCGTCGGACGGCGTGCCTGTTCAGCTGGTGAAGGAGACCTCCGTCACGCCCTGCTTGTAACCGGTGCCGCTGTAGTCGTCGGCCTCCGAGTAGGGCATCGCGGTGATCCACACGACGACATAGCGCGCCTTCGCCGGCGACTTCAGCGTGACCTTGGCGGTGCTGCCCGAGGTCTTGCCCGTACCGAGCTCGCGCATGGAGCTCAGCGGCTCGGACGGCGAGAGGGAGTTGGCGGCGTAGAGCGTCACCGTCGTGTGGTCGCCGACGTAGTGCAGCCCGATCGACGCGGTGCTTATCTGCTGCGACGAGCCGAGGTCGTAGACCAGGCCGACGCCCTTCTTGAAGGCCGGGTTGAGGTCCGGGCCCTCGCGGTAGCTCTTGCTGCGCCAGTAGGTGGCGGGGTCGCCGTCGTAGGTGGCCCGTGCCTGGTCGGGGTGTTGCGGCTGGCCGTCCGGGTAGTACTCGGCGCCGTCCTCGATCTTGACCGGCTTGCCGTCGGGCTTCTTGGCGGCGCCGCCGGCGGTCTGCGAGCTTCCCGGGTTGTCCGGGTCGTTCTCCCGCTTGAGCAGGGTGTCGGCCAGCTGCCAGCTGCCCAGGCCCAGCGCCGCGATCAGCAGTGCGGACACCGACCACTTCAGCGCCTTGCCGGTGCGGCTCTGGAGCGGGGGCGGGGGTGCGGCCACCGGCTGTGTCGCCCTGACGGCCTGGCCGCTGCGGGCGGCCGGCTGCCCGTAGGAACCCGTGCGCTGGTAGGGCGGCGGGGTCGTGAACGCGGTCTCCGGAGGCCGGATGCGGGGCATCGCGGCAACGGCCTTGGCCAGCTCCTCCGGCGTGGTGCAGGGCGGCTCCTGGCGGGACGCGGTGGCGCCGTCGTTCACCAGCGCCCGCATGGCCAGCTCGGACAGCCCCCGGTGCACGCCCGCCCGCACCTGGTCGGGCGCGATCAGCCCGACACCCTTGGGGAGCCCGGTGAGGCCGTAGGCGTCGTTCTCGTACGGCCAGCGCTGGGTGAGGGCGGCGTACAGCAGCGCGCCGATCGCCTCGGTGTCCGTGCGCTGCGGGTGCTCGCAGGTGATGCCGCGCAGTGCGGCCATGACCGCGAGGCCGCGGATGCGGTACTGGCCGGCCTCCGTGCGCAGCACCGAGCCCGGGGTCAGCCGGAGGTGGGCCAGGCCCTCGCGGTGGGCGGCGGCCATGGCCTGGGAGACCTGGCTGACGAGCTGGTAGGCGTCGTGCGGTTCGAGGGGGCCGTTGGCCAGGACGGTGGCCAGCTCGACGGCGTCCGGGAGCCACTCGTGGACGACGTAGACCAGGTCGTTGTCCTCGACGGCGTCGAGGACCTGGACGAAGCGGGGATCACCGAGGAGCGCGGAGGACCGGGCGGCCGAGAGGACCGGCCGGGCCCGGGGGTGGTCGGCGGGCAGGACGTGCACCCCGACGGCCCGTCGGAGCTTCTCGTCCACCGCACGCCAGCTGCTGAATCCGTCCAGACGGGTGACGCACTCCTCAAGGCGGTACCGTCTGGCGAGCTTGTGGCCGCTGTGGAGTTCTGGTGGCTCGGGATCGGCCGCACTGGCACCTTCCTCGCCGGTGCGTGGGGCGTCCTGTTCCCTGCCGGATACCTTCTCGGCCTCCGCACCGTCGTCCGTGGCCTGACCCGCCTTGGCGGTCAGCGGCTCCTCGCCGCTCGTGTCGGCCACGTCGACGGCAGCCGTGCTCCGTTCCGCCACCGTCGTTCCTGCCTCCCCATCCGTTGCAGGCTCAATGAGCCAAGACAATTGTGCCCACAGTCCGCCACTATGCACGACACACGGTGGCAGCCGATGGTTGTGCCCGATCAGCGTCCCAGCTTGGACCTGACCATGCCGACCAGCGCGTTCAGTTCCTCGATGCGCATCTTTCGGGCGGCGAGGTAGAAGACGCCCAGAAGTGCGGCGCCTCCGACGATCAGTGCGGCCAGCGAGCCGAGGAATCCGCTGCCGAGGGTCTGCATCAGGGCGTACACCAGCACGCCCGAGATGATCGTGGCCGGGATGCTGGCGCCGGCCAGCCGTGCGTAGGTCCGCACGACGTGCGGGGTGTCCAGGTCGCCGCCCATCCGCTTGCTCAGGCGGCGCCAGGCGACGCCGACGCCGATGACGTAGGCCAGGCCGTAGGACGCCGCCATACCGATCACTGCCCAGCGGGCGGGCAGGACCAGGAAGCAGAGCGCGGAGGCCGCGGCGTTGACGGCCGCGACGATCACCGTGTTGTAGAAGGGGGTGCGGGTGTCCTCGTACGCGTAGAAGGCGCGCAGGACGACGTACTGCACCGAGAAGGGGATCAGGCCCACGCCGAAGGCCATCAGCATGTACCCCATCGGGATGCCGGCGCCGGACGAGCCGTAGACCAGCGTGCACAGCGGGATGCCGAGGGAGAGGAACCCGAACGAGATCGGGACGATGGCGACGGCCGAGGTGCGCAGCCCCTGGGACATGTCGTCCCGGACCGCGCCGGTGTCGCCGTCATGGGCGGAGCGCGCCAGGCGCGGCAGCAGCGCCGCCATGACCGAGACGGTGATGATCGCCTGCGGCATGTTCCAGATCAGCTGGGCGCTGGCGTAGGAGATGAAGCCGGTGCCCGGGTGGCCCTGCCGGTCCGCGGTGTTGCCCGCCCAGGTGGACAGCTGCGTGACGACCAGGACGCCGGCCTGGTTGGCGAGGACGAACAGGACGGTCCACTTGGCGAGCTTGGCGGCCTTGCCGAGGCCGTGGCCGCGCCAGTCGAAGCGGAGCCGCAGGGTGAAGTCGGCGTCGCGCAGGTACGGGATCATCGCCAGCGCCTGGACGACCAGGCCCAGGAGGGTGCCGATGCCGAGCAGCCGGATGCCCTCGTCGGGGATGGTGGTGACGCCGATGTGCGAGGTCTTCGCCGTGCCGTAGACCCAGATGAACAGGCCGAAGGTGGCGATCATGACGATGTTGTTGAGGACCGGGGTCCACATCATCGCGCCGAAGCGGCCGCGGGCGTTGAGGATCTGGCCCATCACGACGTGCAGGCCCATGAAGAAGATCGTGGGCACGCAGTAGCGGGTGAAGGCGACCGCGACCTCGTTGGCCGCCG
This sequence comes from Streptomyces rhizoryzae, assembly GCF_023155275.1. Taxonomy (GTDB): domain Bacteria; phylum Actinomycetota; class Actinomycetes; order Streptomycetales; family Streptomycetaceae; genus Streptomyces; species Streptomyces rhizoryzae. Next base: position 140,486 of record NZ_JALMUV010000008.1, on the reverse strand, counting down.
GATCGCGGGAGATGTCGAACGAGACCAGTTTCACCAGCAGCGGTGCGGCGAACACCGCCAATATCGTCAGCACGCCGAGCACGACGATGACCAGGGTGAGCAGCCGGTTGGCGTACGCCTCGCCGCCGTCGTCGTCCTCCTTCATGGCGCGGACGAGCTGCGGCACGAAGACGGAGTTCAGACCGCCGCCGATGGTCAGGATGAAGATCATCGTCGGCAGCTGGTAGGCGACCTGCCAGGAGTCGCCGAGCACCGCGCCGCCGAGCGCCGCGACGATCAGCGCCGAGCGGACGAAACCGGTGAGCCGGGACACCATCGTGCCGGCGGCCATCACGGCGCTGGACTTCAGCAGCCCGGAGGCGCGGCCGCCCGACTGCTTGCCGGCCGCCGCCACGGGCGCGGGCTCCGGCTCGGCCTCCTCGACGGTCTGCTGCACCACCGGCTCGGGGCCGGGGACCACCGCGGGGGCCTGCTGCGCCATGGGCGCGGGGGCGGTGGGCGGGGCCTGGTAGGGCTGCTGCTGGTCCCGGTAGAGGTGCGCGAACGCGTCCCGCTCCGGGCGCTCACCGCCGCCCTGGGCCATCAGCGCGTCGCCGCCGGGGAACTGCACCGTCGCGTCGGCGTCGCCGTAGGCGAGATCGTGCGGCGGTGCGTGCGGCTCCGCCGGCGCGGGCGGGGCCCACTGCTGCTGCGGCGGCCCGGACGGCTGCTGGTAGAGGGGGTGTGCGGGGCCGGGGGGCGGCGGGGGCGCGGGGTGGTCGTAGCGCGGCCCGGCGGCCGGGCCCTGGGCGGCGTGGCCGGGGGCCCGGTGGTCGTCGCGGTACGGGTCCTGGACGTAGGGGTCCTGGTCCGCGGGCGGCGGCGGCGTCGGAGGGACCGCCCCCGAGGGATCGCCATGGGCGCCCCGGTCGCGGCCACCGTCATACGGCGCATTCATCGCTGCCCCACCTCATCCGTCGCCGGCCGTCCGGCCCCGTCGTCTATCAACGGTCCACTTTCTCACCTGAGCCGGACGGCCCGGACTCTTCGGATCCGGTGTCCGGCGTGGGGTCACTCGGCTGCTCGGGGCGCTCGCCGCCCGTGCTGCCGCCGTTGCCGTCGTTGTCCTCCGCGGCGGAACCGCCGCTGTCCTCGCCGTTCTCCCCGTCCTCGGTGGCCTCGGCCGCCCTCCGCTTGCGCTGGAGGTAGATCCGGACGCCGGCGAGGACGAGCAGCAGGACGCCGCCCGCGATGACGAGCATCACAGTGGCGGTGATCTCGGTGACGTTCACCCGGAACGTCATCGGTTCACCGTAGGGCTTGCCGTCCGCGGTGTAGAGCTGGGCGGTCACCCAGGCCAGGCCGTTGGCGTTCGCCGTGGTCTCGAACTTGAACGACTGGCTGTGCCCGCCGTCCACCTTGATCTCCTGCGCCTTCCCCACGTCCAGGCGGTTGGGTTGCGAGGAGGTCAGCCGCAGGGTCAGGCCCTGGACGCCCTGGAGCAGGTTGTTCTGGACCGTCACCGGGATCGTGGCGCTGCGCCCGGAGAGCGTCGCCTCCGACTTCGGGATCAGCCGGACCTTCTTGGTCAACCCGTCCAGATAGTCGCGGACCGAGGTGCGGAACGCGCCCGCGCCCTTGGCGTCGCCCCGCCACTCCGTGGACATCTCGCGCATTATGGCGTTGCCGAACGGGGTGACCACGCGCTGCGGCTGGGCCAGCACCACCTGGAAGTCGTCCAGCGCGGCCTGGGTGTCCTCGATCTGCCGGAAGGCGTCGGTGGGGAGCTCCTGCCGGCGCAGCCAGGAGGGGTACGCGGAGCGGCTGGGGACCTGGCGGTTGGCGTCCGGGTCGGGCTTGGCCTTGGCCGCGTCACCGAGCTTGGCCGGCTGGGTCCAGCCCGCCGACTCCAGGTTGCGCAGGGCGCCGGCCATCGCCTGGGCCTGGGTCGCCGACGGCATGCGCTGCGGGGCGACGACGACGCTGCGCTGCTGCTCCGGATTCTCCAGACCGATCATCTGGGCCTCGGCCAGGAACTCCTGGATGGCGAGCCCGGCGTTCCGGGACTTCGACATATCGCCCTCGAAGGCCCGGGAGAGCTGGGCGTCGGTGACGATGGCGGTGTTGCCGCCGCCGATGGGCCGGGCGGAGGTCGGGGTGTAGGACAGCTGGGCGTCCCGCAGGCTGTCGCTGCGGGTGATGACGTTGTGCGCGCCGCCCGAGGTGGCGACGTCGACGATTGAGGAGTCGATCGCGCCGTTCACCGGCCAGGTGAAGTCGGTGCGCGGCTTCACCCCGAGGATGGTGTCGACGGTCTTCGAGGCGAGATCGGTGGCCGGACCGAGGTGGCTGAGCGCGCTGGGCACGCTCTTGCCGTGATGCGCCAGCGAGGCCAGGTCCGGGTCGCCGAACGGCAGGGCGACGACCTCGTGGCCCTTCACGGCGTTCTCCAGGTCGTTGAGCCACTGCATGGCCACGGACTGGTTCTTGCCCATCGGCCCGTCCGGCCCGTGCACCCGGTACGGCTTGGTCATCGCCTCGACGGTCGCCAGCAGGTCCGGGTCGATGACGAAGGTCACCGGGAGGTTCTTGCCCAGCTCGACCATTTTCTGCAGCCGGCCGCCGGGCGCGATCTCCGCCGCCAGGTCGTCGTTGCGGAACACCGGCGTCTGCTGGGCGTCGGCACCGGTCTCGGCCGTCAGGTGGGTGGTGGAGATCAGCGGCCAGAGGTAGGTGAGCTGGGTCTTCTTGGCCGGGGCGGAGTCCTGCCAGGGCAGCAGCGTCCGGTCGATGCCGAGCACCTGGTCGTACGACGCGCTGGGGGTGTGGCCGGACAGGGTGACGCCGAGCGGGTACACACCGTCGCCGCCGAGATCGAGGTCCTTGACCGGGACGCTGACCGTGAAGGTCCGGCTGGCCCCCGGATCGAGCTTGTCGATCTTCTCGGTGTGGTCGCCGATCTCCTTGCCGTCGGATCCCGGGGTGTACCCGGTGCGCCGGGTCACCGCCTCGATCGAGCTGCGGTCGTTCAGGGCGGCACCGCGGTGCAGCCCGACGTGGGCGTCGGTGATCGCGCTCTTGGTGTCGTTGGTGAGCGTGCCGGAGACGGTGACCGTGTCGTCCTTGCCGGGGGCGGCCGGGGACATCGCGTTGATCTGGACACTGACCGCGTGCGAGCCGCTGGTGGCCGCCTGGGCGGGCGCGGGGTGCGGGAGCTGGAGCATCCCGGCGAGCAGGGGTACTCCGGTGAGCAGCGTCACGGTCCGTCGCAGCCACCGGCCACGCGGCCGTTCAGTCGCCTGGAACCCTGCCGCATCGGCCACGCGCTCGCCCGTCCCTCGTCGTCGTCAGTGGTCGTCGGAATGTGCGTCCACGAATGGTAACGAGGCCCGGCGCGCCGTAGTGCCGGGGACCGGCCCACATGATCATCGCGTCGCGGCGCCGAGGTCTGGCTTGTCCCCTTTATTAACGTGACGCCGGGTGCGGCGCGGCCACGTACCCTTTTCTGTTGTGCCGAACGCCAACAATGACTTCCCCACCCCGCGGCCCGAGCGGACTCCCGAGCCGGCGAACGCGCTGAGCCAGGTGCAGCGCCGTGCCGTGAGCGAGCTGCTGCGGGTGTCGCCCGTCGCGGACGACCTGGCCCGTCGCTTCCAGGAGGCCGGGTTCACGCTTGCCCTGGTCGGCGGGTCGGTCCGGGACGCGCTGCTCGGCCGGCTCGGGAACGACCTGGACTTCACCACCGACGCCCGGCCGGAGGACGTGCTCAAGATCGTCCGGCCGTGGGCGGACGCGGTCTGGGAGGTCGGCATCGCCTTCGGCACGGTCGGCTGCAAGAAGAGCTCGTTCGACATCGAGATCACCACGTACCGCTCCGAGGCGTACGACCGGACCTCGCGCAAGCCCGAGGTGGCGTACGGCGACTCGATCGAGCAGGACCTGGTCCGCCGGGACTTCACGGTCAACGCCATGGCCGTGCTGCTCCCGCAGAAGGAGTTCGTCGACCCGCACAACGGCCTGGAGGACCTGGCGGCCCGGGTCCTGCGGACGCCGGGGACGCCGCAGGAGTCGTTCTCCGACGATCCGCTGCGGATGATGCGGGCGGCCCGGTTCGCCGCACAGCTCGACTTCGAGGTGGCGCCCGAGGTCATCGAGGCGATGACGGCGATGGCGGAGCGGATCGAGATCGTCTCCGCCGAGCGGGTGCGTGACGAACTGAACAAGCTCATCCTGGGGCACCACCCGCGCAAGGGACTGCGGCTGCTGGTGGACTCCGGGCTGGGGGACCGGGTGCTGCCGGAGCTGCCCGCGCTGCGCCTGGAGAGCGATGAGCACCACCGCCACAAGGACGTCTACGAGCACACGCTGACCGTCCTGGAGCAGGCCATCGATCTTGAGGACGACGGGCCGGACCTGGTGCTGCGGCTCGCGGCGCTGCTGCACGACATCGGCAAGCCGAAGACGCGGCGGTTCGAGCAGGACGGCCGGGTCTCCTTCCACCACCACGAGGTGGTCGGCGCGAAGATGACCAAGAAGCGCATGACGGCGCTGAAGTACTCCAACGAGCTGATCAAGGATGTCTCGCGCCTGGTGGAGCTGCATCTGCGCTTCCACGGCTACGGCACGGGCGAGTGGACGGACTCCGCGGTGCGCCGCTACGTCCGGGACGCCGGTCCGCTGCTCGACCGGCTGCACAAGCTGACCCGCTCGGACTGCACCACCCGCAACAAGCGCAAGGCGGCGGCCCTGTCGCGGGCCTACGACGGGCTGGAGGAGCGCATCACGCGGCTCCAGGAGCAGGAGGAGCTGGACGCGATCCGCCCGGACCTGGACGGCAACGCGATCATGGAGATTCTCGGCATCGGCCCCGGGCCGCAGGTCGGCCAGGCGTACAAGCACATGCTGGAGATGCGGCTGGAGCACGGTCCGATGGATCACGAGGCCGCGGTGGCCGCGCTCAAGGAGTGGTGGGCCGCGCAGAGCTGAGGACGCCGGCGGCCCGGCCCGCGGGAAACCGCCGATGTTTCACGTGAAACGTCGGCGGCCCGGCGAGGGGGCGGTGTTTCACGTGAAACATGGCAGCAGACGCGCTGCCGTTTCCTGTGAAACACCGCCCTGCGGCGTTCCGGCCGTCGGCCCCGCCGCTACTTCGTCTTCTGCAGGCAGAGCACGAAGCGGGTGTCGGAGGCCCGGCGGCGGTGCTGGGTCTCCGCGTAGGCCACGGTGCCGCTGGGACACAGGTTCGTGTCCGTGGTGTTGGCGTGGACGGCCGTCACCTTGTACGTGGCCTCGGCCGTGCCGCAGTCCACGACCTTGAGATCGGGCTTGATGTCGTTGCCTTCGTTCTTCACGCAGTCGCCGACCTTGGCGGTATCGGCGTCGTTCCAGCTGCTCACCCAGGCCACGCCGATGACGATCACGCCGACGGCAACGACGATGCCCTTCAGGATCGCCTTGGGGGACTTCTTGGCGGGCGCGGGCTGCGGCGGCACGGGCGCGCCGCCCTGCGGGTAGGGCTGCTGCGGGGCCTGCGGATAGCCCGGCTGCGGCTGCTGCCCGTACGGGGCCTGCGGCTGCGGGGGGTAGGCGTACCCGCCCTGGGGCGGACCGCCCTGCGGCTGCCCGCCCGGCGGCGGTCCGTACGGGGCCTGCGGCGGCTGGGGGCCCTGCGGGTACGGAGCCTGGCCGTAGAGCTGCTGACCGTACGGTGGCTGTCCGTACGGCGGCTGGCCGTACGGGTTCGGGCCCTGAGGCGGCGTGGTCATGGGTTTTCCCCCGATGCTGAGGTGCCCGGACCTGCGAGATCCGGACGGTGAATGACGCCCGTAAGGTATCGGCTCCCGCGGCGCCGCCGCATCGGCGAGGTGCTCCAGCGGCCAGGGGCCGGCGCTCAGCGGCGTCCGCAGCGGACCAGGGCCGCGGCGACCACCGCGTAGAGCGCGGCCACCACGATGATCAGCACCGCGGAGCGGCCGTCGGGCGGCAGCATGAGGGCGGCGACCGCGGCGGCACCGACGAAGGCGACGTTGAACAGCACGTCGTAGAGGGCGAAGACCCGGCCCCGGAAGGCGTCGTCGACCGAGGACTGGACGACCGTGTCCGTGGAGATCTTGGTGCCCTGGGTGCCGAGACCGAGGGCGAACGCGGCCACCAGCATCGGCACCGGGTGGAAGAAGAGCCCGAGCGCGGGTGCCAGTACGGCTCCGGCCGCGGCGCAGCAGGCCATCCAGCCGAACGGGGTAAGCCGTCCGACCGCCCAGGGGGTGAGTACCGCGGCCGCGAAGAAGCCCGCTCCGGACACCGCGACGGTGATCCCGAGGAGGGCCAGGCCCGCCGACTCGGTCGTGGCCCAGGCGTACCGGCACAGCATCAGCACCATCACCGTCAGCGCGCCGTAGCAGAAGCGGACCACCGTCATCACGGTGAGCGCCCGGGACGGCACGGGGCGCGCGGCGAGGTGGCGCAGCCCGTCGGCCAGCCCCCGCACGGTGCTCAACAGCGCGTCCCTCAGACCGGGTTGGAGCACCGACGGGTCGGGGCCCAGCAGCTGGGGTGGCATCCGCAGGGCGGTCAGCGCGGAGCAGAGGTAGAGGAGCGCGGCCAGCAGCAGGACGAACGCGTCCACGTCGGCACCGGCCAGCCGGATGGCGAAGGCGAGGCCACCGCCGGCCGTCATGGCGAGCGTGCCTGCCGTCGGCGCCAGGGAGTTGGCCATCACCAGCTGCTGTCCGCCGTCCACCACGCGGGGCAGCGCGGCCGAAAGCCCGGCCAGGACGAAGCGGTTCACGGCCGTCACGAACAGGGCGGAGACGTAGAAGAGCCAGTCCGGGACGTGGGCCGCGATCAGCACGGCGGTGGCCACGGCCAGCAGGGAGCGCAGCAGATTGCCGTAGAGCAGGACCTGCCGCCGGCGCCAGCGGTCCAGCAGGACACCGGTGAACGGCCCGAGCAGGGAGTACGGCAGCAGCAGGATCGCCATGGCCGAGGCGATCGCCTCAGGAGACGCCTGCTTCTCGGGCGAGAAGATGACGAAGGTGGCCAGGGCCGCCTGGAACACCCCGTCGGCGCCCTGCGAGAAGAGCCGTGCGGCCAGGAGCGACCGGAAGTCGCGAAGCCGGAGTAAGACGCGCAGACCACGCACCGCATGCATGGGGCCCAGCCTCACACAGCCCGCCGGCCTCCGGGTGGAATACCCGGAGGCCGGCGAAGGGAGGGAGCGGGGAGCGCCTCAGCGCTCGACCTCGCCGCGGATGAACTTCTCGACGTTCTCCCGCGCCTCGTCGTCGAAGTACTGCACCGGCGGCGACTTCATGAAGTACGAGGAGGCCGACAGGATCGGGCCGCCGATGCCGCGGTCCTTGGCGATCTTCGCGGCGCGCAGCGCGTCGATGATGACGCCCGCGGAGTTCGGGGAGTCCCAGACCTCCAGCTTGTACTCGAGGTTCAGCGGGACGTCGCCGAAGGCGCGGCCCTCCAGGCGGACGTAGGCCCACTTGCGGTCGTCCAGCCAGGCCACGTAGTCCGACGGGCCGATGTGGACGTTCTTCTCGCCCAGCTCGCGGTCGGGGATCTGCGAGGTCACGGCCTGGGTCTTGGAGATCTTCTTGGACTCCAGGCGCTCGCGCTCGAGCATGTTCTTGAAGTCCATGTTGCCGCCGACGTTCAGCTGCATCGTGCGGTCCAGGATGACGCCCCGGTCCTCGAAGAGCTTGGCCATGACGCGGTGCGTGATGGTGGCGCCGACCTGCGACTTGATGTCGTCACCGACGATCGGCACCCCGGCCTCGGTGAACTTGTCCGCCCACTCCTTGGTGCCGGCGATGAAGACCGGGAGGGCGTTGACGAAGGCGACCTTGGCGTCGATGGCGCACTGGGCGTAGTACTTCGCCGCGTCCTCGGAGCCGACCGGGAGGTAGCAGACCAGGACGTCGACCTGCTTGTCCTTGAGGACCTGGACGATGTCGACCGGGGCCTCGGGGGACTCCTCGATCGTCTGGCGGTAGTACTTGCCCAGGCCGTCGAGGGTGTGGCCGCGCTGGACCTGGACGCCGGAGTGCGGCACGTCGCAGATCTTGATGGTGTTGTTCTCGCTGGCGCCGATGGCGTCCGCGAGGTCCAGACCGACCTTCTTCGCGTCGACGTCGAAGGCGGCCACGAACTCGACGTCGCGGACGTGGTAGTCGCCGAACTGCACGTGCATCAGGCCGGGCACGCGGCTGTCCGGGTCGGCGTCCTTGTAATACTCAACGCCCTGCACGAGCGAGGCGGCGCAGTTGCCCACGCCGACGATGGCTACGCGAACCGAACCCATTCCGGTTGCTCCCTGTGTTCTCGATGAGGGCCTGCACGGCAGGGCCCCTGTGGTGGTGTCATTCGGACGGATCCGGCCGGGAACCACCCCGGTGCCGGGGCAGGCCGCCCGTGTCCCCTGACTGGTTGGTCTCGTCCTGCGCTGCGGAATCCGGCGCGCGCTGATCGCGCCCGGCACGCTCACTCTCGATGAGCTCGTTCAGCCAACGGACCTCGCGCTCCACGGACTCCATACCGTGCCGCTGCAGTTCGAGGGTGTAGTCGTCCAGCCGCTCGCGGGTCCTGGCCAGGGAGGTGCGCATCTTCTCCAGGCGCTCCTCCAGCCGGCTGCGGCGGCCTTCCAGCACGCGCATCCGCACATCCCGCGAGGTCTGGCCGAAGAACGCGAAGCGGACACCGAAGTGTTCGTCCTCCCACGCGTCCGGTCCCGAGTGGCTGAGCAGCTCCTCGAAGTGCTCCTTGCCGGCCGGGGTCAGGCGGTAGACGATCTTGGCCCGGCGTCCGGTCAGGGCCGTGGCGGGAACGCCTTCCGGGGCCCCGCCCGTTTCCTCCACCAGCCAGCCGTTCGCGACCAGTGCCTTGAGGCAGGGATAGAGGGTGCCGTAGCTGAACGCGCGGAAGACCCCGAGCGAGGTGTTGAGCCGCTTGCGCAACTCGTAACCGTGCATCGGGGATTCCCTGAGCAGGCCGAGGACGGCGAATTCGAGGATGCCGGAACGCCTGCTCATCCTCCGCCTCCTTGGCCCTGTGCGGTCTTTATCTCGTGCTGATGTATCGACTCGATACATCCAGACGATAGAACGGGGCCCCGGGAGGGACAAGTGGCCGGACGGTGAACGGCGTCACATCACTTATTCGTGCGACGTAACCTGACTGTTTTGGAGTGAATTTCAACACTGGGCAGGTTTTGGCCGTGCGTAGTCTGTGCGGCATGCAGACTGCCGGGAACCGTGGGCCTCTACGTGGCGTCCCTGACCTCGGTGTAGTGCGGCCCGCGCGTCAGGAGCGGGCCGTGCATCGGGGGGACCTGAAGCCAACCACCGCCTTCAGGCGACGAGAAAGCGCGCCTGCCCGAGGAGTATTCGTTCCATGAGCGAGCACCGTCGCAAACCACCCCAGCCGCAAGGTGGCGGGCGTGCCGCTGCCAGACGCGCCGCACAGTCGTCAGGGCGACGTGCGGCGCCGCCGCACGGTGCCGCTGCCACGCCGGAGCCGCCGCAGCCGCGGCCGGGCGGGCGCGCCGAGGCCCGCCGGGCCGCTCAACGGAGCGGCCGCCGGCGGGCGTCCGAGCCCGCGGCCATGGCGTCCGGCGGTGGCGCCGGCCATGGAGGCGGTGGCCGCCGGGGCGGCGGCGGTGGCGGTGAAGGGGGCCGCGGCCGCGGCGGCGGGAAGCCGCCGAAGAAGCGCTTCATCGATTACCCGCGGTCCAACCGCACGGGCTGGCGGCGGTGGATGCCATCCTGGAGGCAGGTGGCCAGTCTGTGCGTTGCGGGCTTCGGCTTGGTCGTCGGCGTGGCCGGGGTCGGCCTCGCCCTGGTGCAGGTCCCCGACGAGAACAAGGCTTCCAAGTCCCAGAACAACGTCTATCTGTGGGACAACGGCAAGATCATGGCGCGGGACGGTGAGACCAACCGTCAGAACGTCAAGATAGGCGAGATCCCGAGTTCCATGCAGAACGCGGTGATCTCCGCGGAGAACGCCTCGTTCCGCACCGACTCCGGCGTCGACCCCATGGGCATCCTCCGGGCCCTGGTCAACATGGCCCGGGGCGGCGAGACCCAGGGTGGCTCGACCATCACGCAGCAGTACGTCAAGAACGCGATGCTGAGCCAGGAGCAGACCCTGGACCGCAAGTTCAAGGAACTCTTCATCTCGATCAAGGTCGGCTGGACCAAGTCGAAGGACGAGATCCTCCAGGGCTACCTCAACACCAGCTACTACGGCCGCGGTGCCTACGGGATCCAGGCCGCGGCGCAGGCGTACTACGGCAAGAACGCCTCCCAACTGAAGCCGGACGAGAGCGCGTTCCTGGCCTCGGTGCTCAAGGGCGCCAACCTCTACGACCCGGCGGGCGGCATCGGGTCGAACGCGACGCCCGAGCAGAACACCGCCCGGGCCAAGCAGCGCTGGGCGTGGATCCTCGACCGCGAGGTGGAGAACCACCACATGACGCAGGCGGAGCGGAGCACGTACAAGCAGTTCCCGATGCCGCAGAAGCCGAAGCCGGTGGCCAGCAAGGGCGGGCAGATCGGCTATCTGATCGACGTCGCCAAGAAGTACGTCCTCAAGAACACGGACATCAGTGAGGCCCGGTTCGACAAGGGCGGCTACACGATCCAGACGACCTTCAACGAGAAGAAGACCAAGGAGCTCGCCGCCGCGGTCAAGAAGGTCAACGACCGCTACATCAACCTGAAGCTGCGGCCGGAGAAGGATAAGTACGTCCAGTTCGGCGCGGCCTCGGTCGTACCGGGGGACGGCAAGATCGTCGCCCTGTACGGCGGCGACGGCTACGACAAGGGCCACTTCAGCAACAACGCCGACACCTACGGTGTGCCGGTCGGTTCGACCTGGAAGCCGTTCGTCCTCGCCGCGGCGATGAAGTACGGAAAGGCCGACAGCGGACAGCCGCTCTCGCCGGACAGCAAGTACAACGGCAACGACCACCTCAAGGTCAGGAACCAGGACGGCACCTACGTCCTGAAGAAGGACAACACGCCCTTCTACCAGGTCAACGAGAGCGACTTCCCGTGGGGCTACATCACCTTGCGGAAGGCGATGGAGCAGTCGGTCAACACCCCGTTCGTGCAGCTCGGCATGGACGTCGGGATGGCCAAGGTGCGGGACATGGCGCAGGCCGCGGGCATCTCGCCGGCCAGCTTCGACAAGCACCTCAACCCGTCCTTCGCGCTGGGTACGTCCACGCCGAGTGCGATCCGGATGGCCGATGCCTACGCGACCTTCGCCGCCTCCGGGACGCAGGCGGAGCCGTACTCGGTGACCAAGGTGATCTCCCAGGGCGAGGAGCTGAAGGGCTTCGGCAAGCCCGAGCCGAAGGAAGAGGCGATCCCCGCGAACATCGCCAACAACGTCACCGACGTGCTGAAGAACGTGATCAAGAACGGTACGGCCAAGCAGGCCCAGAAGCTGGGGATGCCGGCCGCCGGCAAGACGGGCACCACGGACGAGAACAAGTCGGCCTGGTTCGTCGGCTACACCAAGCAGCTTTCGACGGCCATCACGATGTTCCGTGAGGACGCGCAGAACCCGCGGCAGCTGTCCATGAACGGGGTCGGCGGTTTCGACTCGATCCACGGTGGTGCGCTGCCGACCGAGGTCTGGACGCAGTACATGATGCAGGCGATGGAAGGCGTCACGCCGGTGGACTTCCCGGCGGCCCAGCCGGTCGGACAGGTGATCAACGAGCAGGGCATGCCGACGCCCACGCCGACGCCCACGCCGAGCACCAAGCCGTCCTCGACGCCGTCGAGCACGCCCAGCCAGTCGGCCACACCGACCCAGTCCCCGACCGCGACGCCGACCCAGACCTGCTCCCCGTGGGACGTCAAGTGCAAGAACCACGGCGGGAACGGCGGCGCCACCGGAGGCGGTAACGGCGGGAACGGCGGACCCGGTGGCGGCACCGGAGGAACGTCGCCGACCCCCGACCCGACCAGCGGCGGGAACACCGGAGGAGGCATCTTCGGCGGGCCCGGCGGCGGCTGAGACCGCTGAGCGTTTCACGTGAAACATCGGCCGCACCCTCGGCCGTTTCACGTGAAACATGGCTCCACGAAGCCCCCGCCCCGGGGTGACCGGGCGGGGGCTTCGTCGCGTTCGTCCCCTGCGCGTACGGCAGGATGGGCCCATGACGAGCCTGCGACAGGACGAGCCCGTGCGGCCGACGAGACGGGACGAGGTGGCGGCGGCCGGCAGTGAGCTGATCGGCGGGCCGATCGGCCGGCGCGCGCTGCTCGGGGCGCACTGGCTGACGCCGGTGCGGATCGTCGCCCTCGTCGCACTCGGCATGTTCGCGCTCGGCATGGTGCAGAAGCTGCCCTGCTACAACGGCGGCTGGTTCTTCGGCGCGACCAGCCAGTACGTCCACGCCTGCTACTCGGACATCCCCCACCTCTACTCGGGCCGGGGCTTCGCCGACGGGCTGATCCCCTACTTCGACCGGCTGCCCGGCGATATGCAGTACCTGGAGTACCCGGTGCTGACCGGACTCTTCATGGAGGTCGCCTCCTGGATGACGCCGCACAGCGGGGCGATCCAGGACCGCGAGCAGATCTACTGGCTGGTCAACGCCGGAATGCTGATGGCCTGCGCCGCCGTCATCGCGGTCTGCGTGGCGCGCACCCACCGGCGGCGCCCCTGGGACGGTCTGCTGGTGGCGCTGGCACCGGCCTTCGCGCTCACCGCGACCATCAACTGGGACCTGCTGGCGGTCGCGCTGACCGCCGCGGGGATGCTGATGTGGTCCCGCAGCCGCCCGCTCGCGGCCGGCGTCCTGATCGGCCTGGCGACCGCGGCGAAGCTGTACCCGGTGCTGCTGCTGGGCCCGCTGCTGGTGCTGTGCTGGCGGGCCGGGGCCTGGCGCGCGTACGGGCGGGCGGTGCTCGGTGCGGTGGTGTCGTGGCTGGTGGTGAACCTGCCGGTGATGATCGCGCATGACGCGTCCGGCTTCCACATCCGCGAGGGCTGGGCGAAGTTCTACACCTTCAGCCAGGAACGGCCGATCGACTTCGGTTCGGTCTGGCTGCTGATCTCCCAGCGCACCGGCAACCCCCTGGAGGACGCCAACCTCTACGCGACGCTGCTGATGCTCCTCGGCTGCGCCGCCCTGGCGCTGCTGGCCCTCTACGCACCCCGGCGGCCGCGGTTCGCCCAACTCGCCTTCCTCGTCGTGGCGTTGTTCATCCTGACCAACAAGGTCTACTCACCGCAGTACGTGCTGTGGCTGATCCCGCTGGCGGCGCTGGCCCGGCCGCGCTGGCGGGACTTCCTGATCTGGCAGGCGTGCGAGGTCATGTACTTCCTGGGGATCTGGATGTACCTGGCCTACACGGGCAACGGCGACAAGCACCAGGGGCTGCCGCCGGAGGGCTACCAACTGGCCATCGCCCTGCACCTGCTGGGCACGCTGTACCTGTGCGCCGTGGTCGTCCGGGACATCCTCCTGCCGGAGCGGGACCCGGTCCGCAGGGACGGGGACGACGACCCCTCGGGCGGCGTCCTGGACCGGCGCCCCGACGTGTTCGTCCTCGGGCGGGCCCACCACGCGCCGCCGCGGCACGCGGTGCACTTCGAGGGGGCGCCGCGGGTGCGCTGGGGCGTGGCACGGGACTGAAGAACGGGCCGGAACGCCCAGGGGCCCGGTCCGCGGCATCTCCCGCGGACCGGGCCCCTGCGCACAGCGGGTGCGGACCGGCTCAGCGCTCCACGAGCCGGTCGTACTGCGTGGTGGTGTGCCGCAGATGCGCCACCAGTTCCTCGCCCACCTTGGGCTCGGGGGCGTCCCCCGGCACGAACAGGATCGATACCTGCATGTGCGGGGGCTCGGCGAACCAGCGCTGCTTACCGGCCCAGACGTACGGCGAGAGGTTGCGGTTGACGGTCGCCAGACCGGCCCGGGCCACGCCCTTGGCGCGCGGCATCACGCCGTGCAGCGCCTTGGGCGACTCCAGACCGACACCGTGCGAGGTGCCGCCGGCGACCACGACGAGGTAGCCGTCCGAGGCTGCCTTCTGCTGGCGGTAGCCGAACCGGTCGCCCTTGGCGACGCGGGTGACGTCGAGCACCGAGCCGCGGTACTCGGTGGCGTCGTGGTCGCCGAGCCACAGCCGGGTGCCGATCCGCGCGCGGAACCGGGTCTGCGGGAACTGCTGCTGGAGGCGGGCGAACTCCGCGGCCTTGAGGTGGCTGACGAACATCGTGTGCAGCGGGAGCCGGTTCGCGCGCAGCCGGTCCATCCACCCGATGACCTCGTCGACCGAGTCGGTGCCGTCGGCGCGGTCCAGGGGCAGGTGGATCGCGAAGCCCTCCAGCCGCACGTCCTCGATGGCCGAGGCCAGCTTCGGCAGGTCCTCCGGCTGGACGCCGTGCCGCTTCATGCTGCTCATGACCTCGATGACGACCCGCGCGCCGACCAGCCCGCCCACGCCCTCGACCGAGGAGACCGAGCGGATCGCCCGGTCGGGCAGCGGCACCGGCTCCTCCCCGTGCCGGAACGGGGTGAGGACCAGCAGGTCGCCGCTGAAGAAGTCCTTGATGCGGGCCGCTTCGTAGGTCGTGCCGACCGCGAGGATGTCGGAACCGAGCCGGGTGGCCTCCTCGGCGAGGCGCTCGTGGCCGAAGCCGTAGCCGTTGCCTTTGCAGACCGGGACCAGCCCGGGGAACTGCTGGAGAACGCTCTGCTGGTGCGCCCGCCAGCGCGCGGTGTCGACGTAGAGGGTGAGCGCCATGGCCGGCCCGGAACCTTTCTCGTGGCTGGGTGTGTCAGTGCGGACGGTGCGGTGGAGAGGTCAGCGCCGCGACATGTAGAGGTCGAGCGCCTTGTGCAGAAGCTTGTTGAGCGGGAAGTCCCACTCGCCGAGGTACTCCGCCGCCTGCCCGCCGGTGCCGACCTTGAACTGGATCAGGCCGAAGAGGTGGTCGCTCTCGTCGAGCGAGTCGCTGATGCCGCGGAGGTCGTAGACCGAGGCGCCGAGCGCGTACGCGTCCTGAAGCATCTTCCACTGCATCGCGTTGGAGGGGCGGACCTCGCGGCCGATGTTGTCCGAGGCGCCGTACGAGTACCAGACGTGCCCGCCGACGACCAGCATCGTCGCGGCGGAGAGGTTCACGCCGTTGTGCCGGGCGAAGTAGAGGCGCATGCGGTTGGGGTCCTCGGTGTTGAGGGCGGTCCACATGCGCTGGAAGTAGCCGAGCGGGCGCGGCCGGAACTGGTCGCGCTTGGCGGTGATCTCGTAGAGCCGCTGCCATTCGGCCAGGTCCTCGTAACCGCCCTGGACGACCTCGACGCCGGCCTTCTCGGCCTTCTTGATGTTGCGGCGCCACAGCTGGTTGAAGCCCTTGTGGACCTCTTCGAGCGAACGGTCGGCCAGCGGCACCTGGAAGACGTAGCGGGGCTGCACGTCACCGAAGCCGGCGCCGCCGTCCTCGCCCTGCTGCCAGCCCATGCGGCGCAGCCGGTCGGCGACCTCGAAGGCGCGCGGCTCGATGTGGGTGGCCTCGACGTCCCGCAGCCGCTTGACGTCGGGGTTCTGGATGCCCGCCTTGATCGCGGCGGAGTCCCAGCGGCGGATGATGACCGGCGGGCCCATCTTCACCGAGAACGCGCCCTGCTGCTTGAGGTGGCTGAGCATCGGCCGCAGCCACTCCTCCAGATTCGGCGCGAACCAGTTGATGACCGGTCCCTCGGGGAGGTAGGCGAGGTACCGCTTGATCTTCGGGAGCTGCCGGTAGAGGACCAGGCCGGCGCCGACCAGCGCTCCGGACGCGTCGAACCAGCCCAGGCTCTCGGACCGCCACTCGGCCTTGACGTCTGCCCAGGCCGGGACCTGCATGTGGCTCGCCGCGGGCAGGCTCTGGATGTATGCCAGATGCTGCTCTCGACTGATGGTCCTCAGGGTCAGGCTCATGCGGGGCGCTCCTCGGCTGGTGTGTCCCCTTGGTCGGGGCTCCGGCTCTCGCGCCGAAGCCTACTGTGGCCGGGGAGCGCTCCGTCTGGGCCGTGCGGGGCCGGGCCCCGTATGCCGGTGAGTGGCGGTCAGCCGAAGAGGCCGCCGAAGAGACCGCCGTGCGCCAGGCCGATGTAGAAGCCGAGGCCGGCGGCGCCGAGGCCGATGATCAACAGGAAGCGCTCACTCGTCGTGGACGAGATGTACTGGCCCCAGAGCCCGGTTCCGATCCCGATCAGGCCCACCCAGGAGCTGATCAGGTGCAGGCTGGGTGAGAGAGCGGTGAGGGCGGCGATCGCGCCGAGCACGAGGGTGGTGACCGCGAGGGTGTTCTCCACCGGATGGGGCCGGCCGTCGCTGTTGAGGAAAGAGATCAGATTCCGCTGGGTCCGTACTGCCTGTGCCATACGGCACCTCCACTGACAGGGCGGCGCACTGTAACGCCGCTCACACCCGTTGTGTTCCAGATTGCGGGGTCCCGCGGGCGGATTTCAACCGGAAGCGTGTAGGCAGGTACTCTGTACGGTCTGCGCCCATGTCTGCCCGGATACTCCGGCGGGACCGGCGCGGAACGCATACGACCCTCCTGCCACGGAACGACCGTGGCCGCTGAGTCCAAAGGAGGTGGGTTCACCATGCGTCACTACGAGGTGATGGTCATCCTCGACCCCGATCTTGAGGAGCGCGCTGTCGCCCCCCTGATCGAGAACTTCCTCTCCGTCGTCCGCGAGGGCAACGGAAAGGTCGAGAAGGTCGACACCTGGGGCCGTCGTCGTCTCTCGTACGAGATCAACAAGAAGCCCGAGGGCATCTACTCGGTCATCGACCTGCAGGCCGAGCCTGCGGTCGTCAAGGAGCTCGACCGTCAGATGAACCTGAACGAGTCGGTCCTCCGGACCAAGGTCCTCCGTCCCGAGACCCACTGAGCGCGTACGCGTCCAGCGGTAACCGGGTTCGAGTAGCAGCAACACCAGCAGCCAGCAGCACACCCGCCGAGAGGTTCCCCTAATGGCAGGCGAGACCGTCATCACGGTTGTCGGCAATCTTGTCGACGACCCCGAGCTGCGCTTCACCCCGTCCGGTGCGGCGGTCGCGAAGTTCCGCGTCGCGTCCACCCCCCGCACCTTCGACCGCCAGACCAATGAGTGGAAGGACGGCGAGAGCCTGTTCCTGACCTGCTCGGTGTGGCGTCAGGCGGCGGAGAACGTCGCCGAATCCCTTACGCGGGGCACCCGCGTGATCGTCCAGGGCCGCCTCAAGCAGCGGTCGTACGAGGATCGCGAGGGCGTGAAGCGCACGGTGTACGAGCTCGACGTCGAGGAAGTGGGCGCGAGCCTGCGGAACGCCACGGCGAAGGTCACCAAGACCAGCGGTCGCGGTGGCCAGGGCGGCGGCGGCTTCGGCGGCGGCCAGCAGGGCGGCGGTGGCCAGGGTGGCGGCGGCTGGGGCGGCGGCTCCGGCGGCGGCCAGCAGGGCGGCGGCGCTCCGGCCGACGACCCGTGGGCGACCGGTCCCTCCGGCGGTGGCCAGGGCGGCGGCGGCGGTGGCTGGGGCGGCGGCTCCGGCGGCGGCTACTCGGACGAGCCGCCCTTCTAGGTCCGTACGACGGATTCCTCCGCCGGTGTTTCACGTGAAACGGCGTGTTTCACGTGAAACGTGGCCGGAGACCGTCCGGGGCCTGAGGGCGACAGCACACACTTCTTGAATTCACTGGAGAGAGACAATGGCGAAGCCGCCTGCTCGCAAGCCTAAGAAGAAGGTTTGCGTGTTCTGCAAGGAGAAGATCTCCTACGTCGACTACAAGGACACGAACCTGCTGCGGAAGTTCATCTCCGACCGCGGCAAGATCCGTGCCCGCCGGGTCACCGGTAACTGCACTCAGCACCAGCGTGACGTCGCCACGGCTGTGAAGAACAGCCGTGAGATGGCGCTGCTGCCCTACACGTCCACCGCGCGCTAAGGGAAGGGTGACCGACTCATGAAGATCATCCTCACCCACGAGGTCTCCGGTCTCGGCACCGCCGGCGACGTCGTTGACGTCAAGGACGGGTACGCCCGTAACTACCTGGTCCCGCGCGGTTTCGCGATCCGCTGGACCAAGGGTGGCGAGAAGGACGTCGAGCAGATCCGCCGCGGTCGCAAGATCCGCGAGATCGCCACGATCGAGCAGGCCAACGAGGTCAAGGCCCAGCTCGAGGGCGTCAACGTGAAGCTGGCCGTGCGCGCCGGCGACGCGGGCCGCCTGTTCGGCTCCGTCACCCAGGCCGACATCGCCTCGGCGATCAAGGCTGCCGGTGGTCCGGACGTCGACAAGCGCCGCGTCGAGGTCGGTTCGCCGATCAAGACCCTGGGCGCGCACCAGGTCTCGGTGCGTCTGCACGCCGAGGTCGTCGCGAAGCTCGGCGTCGAGGTCGTCGCCGCCTGAGTGGCGTACTGAGCGCAGTACCCAGCACAGCGCTGAAGGGCCGCACCCCGTCACGGGGTGCGGCCCTTGGCGTTGCGGGGCGTCCGGGGCGGACTCAGTCCTCGTCCTGGGCCCGCTGGTAGAGCTTGGCGATGTCCTCGTCGAAGTACGCGGCGTACGAGACGTCGTCCTGGTCGCCGCCGCCCTCGTGGCCGCCGAGGACGCCGATGACCGTGCCGGTGTGGCTCTTGGGGTCGTAGTCGGCGAGCCAGGGGCTGCCGCTGGTGCCGCCCTCGAAGTCGGTGCACTGGACGCGCATCTGGGTGTCGCTGAACTTCGTGGTGCGGTTCTGGCAGGAGATCGGGGTGTCGCGGCTGGTGGGATAGCCGGTGATCTTGACCTCGTTGTCGAAGCCGCGGTCGATGCCGATGCTGTTGCCGCCCAGGACGTCCTGGATCTGCTTGCCCTGCTTGGGGTCGAGGATGAGGAAGGCGACGTCGAGGTCCTCGTCCTGTGATGTCGCCCAGCGGTCGTCGACCACGACCTTGCTGACCTTCCACAGGCCGGTGGGCTCCTCGCCGTTGCGGTAGTCGGGGGCGAAGACCAGGTCGTCGACCGGTTTCCCGCTGTCGGCGTCGAAGGCGCAGTGGGCGGCGGTGACCAGCATGTTGCGACCCGGGCTCTGCACCACGCTGGCGGTGCAGAAGTGGGCCCCGTGGTCGTCCTTCTCGAAGACCGCGCCGATCCGGGCGTTCTCCTCGGTGCGGCGCGGGGTGTAGGCGTTGCCGTCCCGCGGCGGGGCGGTGGCGGAGGGGTCCTGGTCCTCGGGGGCCTGGCCCGGCTCGCCGGACTTGCCGTAACCGCTGTGGCCGGCGGCTCTGCCCGGGGGTGTTTCCTCCGCGGCGTAGCCCACCACTGCGGCTGCCCCGACGACGACCAGTGTCAGGGGCAGGACGGACTTTCTGGCAAGCGCGCGCACAAGGTCATTATCTGCACGGTTCCCCGGAACTGGGGAGGTCCCTCAACGGGAGGCCCCGGTCACAATCCACCGTCCGGAGCGGGTGCGCAGCCAGAGCGTGAGCATGCGGACGGTCATCATCAGGGCCATCGCCCACCACAGGGCGACCAGCCCGCCGCCGAGGACCGGTACGGCCAGCGCCACCGGCGCGAACAGGACGAGCGTCACCACCATCGCGCCGGCGAGGTACGGGCCGTCGCCCGCGCCCATCAGGACGCCGTCGAGGATGAAGACGACGCCGGAGACCGGCTGGGTGAGGGCGACGACCAGGAGAGTGGTGAGCAGCGGGGCCCGCACGGCCGGATCGGTGGTGAAGAGCGGGATGAACAGCGGCCGGGCGAGGACGACCAGCAGGCCGAGGACGACGCCGGCGGCGATGCCCCACTGGACCATGCGGCGGCAGGCGGCGCGGGCGCCGTCCCGGTCCCCGGCGCCGAGGTAGCGGCCTATGATGGCCTGTCCGGCGATGGCGATGGCGTCCAGGGCGAACGCCAGCAGCTGCCAGAGCGACTGCACGATCTGGTGGGCGGCGATCTCGGCGTCACCGAGCCGGGCGGCCACCGCGGTGGCGATCATCAGCACCGCGCGCAGCGAGAGGGTGCGGATCAGCAGCGGGACGCCGGCCTGAGCGCAGGCGCGGATGCCGGCGGCGTCCGGGCGCAGCGAGGCGCCGTGGCGGCGGGCACCGCGGACGACGACGGTGAGGTAGACGGCGGCCATGCCGCACTGGGCGATCACGGTGCCCCAGGCGGAGCCGGCGATGCCGAGGCCGGCGAGGTAGACCAGGGCGGCGTTGAGGCCGGCGTTGGCGGTGAAGCCGCCGAGGGCGACGTAGAGCGGGGTCCTGGTGTCCTGGAGGCCGCGGAGGACGCCGGTGGCGGCGAGGACGACCAGCATCGCGGGGATGCCGAGCGCGCTGATCCGCAGGTACGTCGTGGCGTACGGGGCGGCGGCCGGTGAGGCGCCGAAGGCTTCGACGAGCCAGGGGGCGGTGGGCAGGACGGCGGCGATGACGCCCGCGCCGAGGAGCAGGGCGAGCCAGATGCCGTCCATGCCCTGGCGTATCGCGGCGGGGAGGTCCCCGGCGCCGACCCGGCGGGCGACCGCGGCGGTGGTGGCGTAGGCGAGGAAGACGAAGACCGAGACGGCGGTGGTCAGCAGGGCCGCGGCGACGCCGAGACCGGCGAGCTGGCGGGTGCCGAGGTGGCCGATGACGGCGCTGTCGACCATGACGAAGAGCGGTTCCGCGACGAGCGAGCCGAAGGCGGGCAGGGCCAGACCGAGGATCTCGCGGTCATGGCGGCGGAGGGCGCGCCGGGGCGTCGCGGGAGCCGATGTCATGAGGGGCAATCTAATCGTCCACAGGTAAGTGGTGCAAGTGCGTAGTGCTTATTACTTTTCGCTGGGTGGAGCCGGTGTTCGCACAGGGCGTGCGACGATCATGAACAGGTTGCCGAAGTTTTTCTCCCCCACAGCCTATGGATGAGAAAGGCGCAGGTCAGCGCGGCGAGGGGGGCGTGACTGTGTGCTTGTCCACAGCAGTTTCCCCCAGCCCGTGCACAGGATCCGGGGAGTTCTCCACAGGTATGGGGCGGTCATCCACATGGCCTGTGGATAACCAGATTGGCGGACGGTGCGCGCGGGCCTACCGTGGTCCGGCACCCGCCGCCTGTTCCGGCCCTTCACACGCCGTCCGAACTCGACGCGCCGTAACCGGAGCCGGGCGTCTTCGATTGTCAGGGCTGTGCCGTAAGAAAGAACCGCGCAGCAAGGTCCGCGCCGCGGACGGGAGGAGGTGCCGGGGTGAGCATTCCCGAGCCCATGGACGACCCCTGGGCGGACTCCGGTCCCAGCGACCTGCTGCCGGCCGCCCGCTCCCGCCGCGGCGAGGGCAAGGGCCGGGGCCGGGGCGACCGCCCGGACCGCGACGAGGACGGCGGCGGCTCCTGGGCCGGTGGCTTCGAGCGGGTCCCGCCGCAGGACCTGGACGCCGAGCAGTCGGTGCTCGGCGGCATGCTGCTCTCCAAGGACGCCATCGCGGACGTCGTGGAGGTCCTCAAGGGCGAGGACTTCTACCGTCCCGCCCATGAGCTGATCTACCAGGCGATCCTCGACCTCTACGCCAAGGGCGAGCCGGCCGACCCGATCACCGTCGCGGCCGAGCTGACCAAGCGCGGTGAGATCGGGCGGGTCGGCGGCGCCTCCTACCTGCACACCCTCGTGCAGTCCGTGCCGACCGCCGCCAACGCCGAGTACTACGCGGAGATCGTCCACGAGCGGGCCGTGCTGCGCCGCCTCGTCGAGGCCGGTACCCGGATCACGCAGATGGGATACGCCGCCGACGGCGACGTCGACGAGATCGTCAACAAGGCCCAGGCCGAGATCTACGCCGTCACCGAGCAGCGGACCAGCGAGGACTACCTCCCGCTCAGCGAGATCATGGAGGGCGCGCTCGACGAGATCGAGGCGATCGGCTCGCGGCAGGGGCAGATGACCGGTGTGCCGACCGGCTTCACCGATCTCGACGCGCTGACCAACGGTCTGCATCCGGGCCAGATGATCGTGATCGCGGCGCGTCCGGCCATGGGCAAGTCGACGCTCGCGCTGGATTTTGCGCGGGCCTGCTCGATCAAGAACAATCTGCCGAGCGTGATCTTCTCGCTCGAAATGGGGCGCAACGAAATCGCGATGCGTCTGCTGTCCGCCGAGGCCCGGGTGGCGCTGCACCACATGCGGTCCGGCAGTATGACGGACGACGACTGGACGCGGCTGGCGCGCCGTATGCCGGATGTCTCGGCCGCTCCGCTCTACATCGATGACTCGCCGAATCTCTCGATGATGGAGATCCGCGCGAAATGCCGCCGGCTGAAGCAGCGGAACGAGCTGAAACTGGTCGTCATCGACTATCTCCAGCTGATGCAGTCCGGTGGTTCCAAGCGGGCCGAGAGCCGGCAGCAGGAGGTCTCGGACATGTCCCGTAACCTCAAGCTGCTCGCCAAGGAGCTGGAACTCCCGGTCATCGCGCTCTCCCAGCTGAACCGTGGTCCCGAGCAGCGTACGGACAAGAAGCCGATGGTCTCCGACCTGCGTGAATCCGGTTCCATCGAGCAGGATGCCGACATGGTCATCCTGCTGCACCGCGAGGACGCCTACGAAAAGGAATCGCCGCGCGCCGGTGAGGCGGACCTGATCGTGGCAAAGCACCGTAACGGCCCCACCGCGACCATCACCGTGGCATTCCAGGGCCATTACTCGCGTTTCGTGGATATGGCGCAGACGTAGCGGGGCGCGTGGGGCCGGCGCGTGGGTGCCGCTGTTCAACGCCTCGTTTCGTACCTGGTCAGGACCACGCCGCCGGGGAACGTCCGCGTTTCCAGCAGGTTCAGGTGCACCCGGCCGTCCAGCGCGGGGAAGAACGGTGTGCCGCCGCCCACCAGGACCGGATGGGTGGCGATCACGTACTCGTCGATCAGCCCGGCGCGCAGGGCCGCGCCGGCGAGCGTGGCGCCGCCGATGGTCATCGGGCCGCCGTCCCCGGCCTTGAGCCGGGTGATCTCGGCGATCGCGTCGCCGGTGACCAGGCGGGTGTTCCCGTCGACCGTGCCGATCGTCGAGGAGAACACCACCTTGGGCGTCTCCCGCCAGTTCCGCGCGAACTCGATCTCCGCCGGGGTGGCGTCGGGCTGCTGGTCGCGGGTCGGCCAGTAGGGGCTCATCGCCTCCCAGAGCTTGCGCCCGTACAGCGACAGGCCACTCGCCCGCTCGTGGTCGAGCCACCACTGGAACAGCTCGTCGCTCGGCGGTCCGCTCCAGCCGATGTCGTCGCCGGCCGCGGCGATGTAGCCGTCCAGGGTCAAATTCATGCCGTAGATCAGTTTGCGCATGGCCCCAGCCTTCCGTCCGTGGGTGTCCGGCGCAGGGACCAGCGCGGCGCGGGAACTCATCGGTGCGTGATCCGGGCTCGCCGGCAGTCCTCGTGCTCGGGGCTCAGCGTGGTGCACCCGGCCGGCCCGGGCAAGCCGCCTGATCTCGACCTCACCCTCACGGTGGAATGCCGCGGCGGGGTCGCGCGAGAGTTCTTGACCTATGGGTCAAGAATGGTGTTAGGGTCAAGGCATGGGAAGGCCCAGGCAGTTCGATCCGGATGATGCCGTCGAGCAGGCGATGCAGGTGTTCTGGCGCAAGGGGTATGCCGGGACGACGCCGCAGGACCTGGTGGATGCGCTCGGTATCGGCAAGGGCAGTCTCTACCACGCGTTCGGCAGCAAGCACGCGCTGTTCGAGAAGGCGCTGGCCCGATACCGGGACAGCCAGGCGCAGGCTCTCGTGGAGCTGCTGGAGCGGACCGGTCCGGTCAAGGAGCGGCTGCGCGAGGTGCTGTGGATGCTCGCCGGGATGGATCTGGCCGATCCGGACCGCCGGGGCTGCTTCGCCGTCAACACCGCGGCGGAGCTCGCCGGCGGGGACGCGGCCGCCACCGATCTGGTCCGCCGGATGTTCGACCGGACCGAGGAGGCGTTCCGGGCCCTGGTCGAGGAGGGGCAGCGGTCGGGTGAGATCGCGCCCGACCGGGACGCCCGGGCGATCGGGAGCCTGCTGCTCAGCGCCACCGTCGGCCTCCGGCTGCTGGCCCGGGTCGCCGAGGGCCCCGAGCGGCTCGCCCGGATCGTCGACGCCGCGGTCGACGCGCTCTGAGGGAGGCCGCCGGAACCTGTCGGTTGCCGGCGGTTTTTTTCGGCCCATTTTTGTACCTGTAGTTAAAGAACTAGTTCCGAGGATGTGGATCGTCGTGCAGCTCAACCTCACCGGTAAGACCGCCGTCGTCACCGGTGCCAGCCGCGGCATCGGGCTGGCCACCGTCCGGGCCCTGATCGAGGAGGGGGTGCGGGTCGTCGGCGCCGCGCGCACCCTCACGCCCGAGCTGACGGAGGCCGGGGCCTGCGCGGTCCGTGCGGATCTCGGCACCCCGGAGGGCGTGGCCGCCCTGATGGACCGCGCCTTCGCGGAGCTGGGCGGGATCGACCTGCTGGTCAACAACGTCGGCGGTGGCGACGCCGTGGAGCCGGCCGGCTTCCTGGACACCGACGACGCCCAGTGGTCCGCGGTCCTCGGCCTCAACCTGCTGAGCGCGGTGCGCACCAGCCGGGCCGCGCTGCCCAGCCTGATCGAGCGCCGCGGCGCGATCGTCAACGTCTCGTCCATCAACTCCCGGATGCCGGCCGCCGGCCCGGTCGCCTACAGCGCGGCGAAGGCGGCGCTGGCGGCCCTGGGGAAGTCGCTGGCGGAGGAGTTCGGGCCGCGCGGTGTACGGGTCAACACCGTGTCGCCGGGCGTCGTGCGGACCGCCCTCTGGGAGGACCCGGACGGCTTCGGCGGCAAGGTGGCGGCGCTCGCCGGGGCGGAGCACGCCGCGTTCCTGGAGCGGCTTCCGGAGGCGTTCGGCATCACCACCGGGCGGATCACCGAGCCGCGGGAGGTGGCGGCACTGATCACCTTCCTGCTCTCCGACGTGGCCGCGAACATCACCGGCGCGGACCATGTCATCGACGGCGGCACGGTCAAGACGCTCTGAGCGGCGGCCGGTTGGCGGCGCCGGGGGGCGCGGCGCCGCCGGGGCGGCGGTCAGGGGCAGCTGACGACCTGGCCCGCCCAGGAGAGGCCGCCGCCGAAGCTCAGCAGGAGGACGGGGGCGCCGGAGGGGAGCTCCCGGCGTTCGACGAGCTTGGCGAAGGCCAGGGGGACGGACGCGGCGGAGGTGTTGCCGGAGTCGACCACGTCCCGCGCGATGACCGTGGTCTCCGGCAGGTCGAGCTGCCGGACGACGGCCTCGATGATCCGCAGGTTGGCCTGGTGGGTGACGATGCCGGCGAGGTCGGCGGGGGCGAGGCCGGCCTGGCGGCAGGCTTCCCGGGCCAGGTCGGGGAGGGTGGTGGTGGCCCAGCGGAAGACCGCCTGGCCCTCCTGGGCGAAGCGCGGGTGCCAGTCGTCGACCAGACGGACCACGTCCCGGCGGGTGGGGTCGGAGCCCCAGACCACCGGGCCGATCCCGGCGGAGTCGGCGGCGCTGACCACCGCGGCCCCGGCGCCGTCGCCGAGCAGGACGCAGGTGCTGCGGTCGGTCCAGTCGGTGACGTCGGACATCTTCTCCGCGCCGATGACCAGGGCGTGCCGGGCGGCGCCGGCCCGGACGGAGTGCTCGGCGGCGGCGAGGGCGGTGCAGAAGCCCGCGCAGCCGTTGTTGAGGTCGTAGGCCACCGCGGAGGGGATGCCGAGGCGGCCGGCGACCTGGGCCGCGGTGGACGGGCAGCGGTCGATGGCGGAGCAGGTCGCGACGGTGATCAGGCCGATGTCGGCGGGGGTGAGGCCGGCCGCGGCGAGCGCCTTGGCGGCGGCGGGGTACGCCAGGTCGGCCACCGACTCGGTGTCGGCGATCCGGCGGGTGGCGATGCCGGTGCGCCGCCGGATCCACTCGTCGCTGGTGTCGACCATGCCCGCCAGGTCGTCGTTGGTGAGCAGGCGGGACGGCTGGTGGTGGCCCAGGGCGGCGATACGGGTTCCCGGCACGGTTGGTCTCCTCGGTTCGCGGGGCGGTGCGGTGCACCGGCGCTGTGGCCCGGGAATATAGCAACCGATCGGTCGGAAGCTAAATCTGGGCGGGCGGCTACGATGGCGGCCATGAGCCCACGGAAGTCCGTCGCCGAGGCCCGCCGGACGCGGGAGCGGATCGTCGAGCGCAGCGTTGCGATCGCCTCGGTGGAGGGGCTGGAGGGGCTGACGATCGGACGGCTGGCGACCGACCTCGGGATGAGCAAGGCGGGGGTGCTGGGCCACTTCGGCACCAAGCAGGCGCTCCAGCTCGCGGCCCTGGAAGAGGCCGCGGTGATCTTCTCCCGCGCGGTGTGGGAGCCGGCCGCCGGAGAGCGGCCTGGACTGGTCCGGCTCCGGGCCCTGTGCGAAACCTGGACCACCTATCTGGAGCGGGAGCGCGGCGCCTTCCCCGGCGGCTGCTTCTTCACCACCGCCTCGGTGGAGTTCGACGCGCGCAGCGGTCCGGTGCGGGACACGGTGGCGCGGCTGTTGCTGCTCTGGCGCCGGCGGCTGATCCAGGAGGCGCGCACCGCGGTCGCGCAGGGCGAACTCCCGGCGGGGACCGACCCCGACCAGATCGGTTTCGAGCTGATCGGGATCTTCCTGGCGCTCAACCAGGCGAAGCAGCTGAACGCCGATCCGTCGGCGGAGGACCGCACCCGCCGGGCGCTGGACCGGCTCCTGGGGCCGGCCGGGACGGCACCGGGCGAGGCGCCCCCGGCGTGATCCGCCGAGCCGCTCGCACGGTTTGACCTTCAGGTTGGTCGAAGCCCGACAATCGCCGCCATGGACGACGACGGGGAACTGCTGGGCATCGGCGCGTTCGCGCGCCGGGTGGGCCTGACGCCGAGTGCGCTGCGCTTCTACGACGACTGCGGGGTGCTCCGGCCCGACCGGGTGGACGAGGCCACCGGATACCGCCGCTACGGGGCCGGGCAGACCGGCCGTGCGGTGCGGCTGCGCCAACTGCGCGCGGCCGGGCTGCCGTTGGTGGACGTCGAGACCGTGCTCGACGGGCCCGGGGAGGCGGCACGGAACGTCCTGCGGGCACATCTGGACCGGACCCGGCGGGCGGCGGACGAGGCGCGGGCCGTGGTGGCGGACTTTCTCCAGGAGACGGCCGGGGAAGCGGAGGGGGCCGGCGGTGCGGCGCGGGCCCGCATCGGCGGGCCGGAACTCGCCAGCGCGGTACGGCAGGTGGCGCCCGCCGCGGCGACCGGGCCGGCGGCCGGGGAGTTCCCGGTCCTGGCCTGTCTGCTGTGCGAACTCGCCGACGGGGAAGTGCGGTGGGTGGCCACCGACCGCTACCGGCTGGCGGTCCGGGGGCTGCGGCCGGAGGCCGCCGAGGGCGGGCCGCGGCGGGCGCTGATCCCGGCGGGCAGCGCGCGGCGGCTGGCGGAGTGGGCGGTGCGCCGGACGGTGGTCGAGGTGGAGTTCCCGGCCGCGGCGGGCGGCCCGGACAGCGCGCGGGTGCTGCTGCGCAGCGGGGAGGAGTGCTGGGACGCCGGGCCGGGCGCGGCCGGAACGGCACCGGCGGAGGCGTTCCCCGACTACCGGCTGATGCTGTCCGGTCTGGCAGCCGTACGGCAGCGCCTGATCGTGGACCGGGCCGGGCTGCGGGACGCGGTGGCGGCCCGCGGCGGCGGACCGGTGTCGCTGGCGTTCGGAGCGGGCGCGGCGGTCCTCGGCGACGGGGTGCTGGCGGTGTCGGGCGGGGAGGCGGAGCCGATGCGGCTGCGCGCGGTCCCGACCGGGCCGGGGCTGCGGATCTCCTTCGACCCGGCGGTTCTGGTGCCGGCCCTGGAGGCCGGGGTGGGGCCGGATGTGCTGCTGGAGATCGCCGCGCCGGACCGGCCGGTCGTGGTGCGCTCGGCGGACCAGGGGAGCTTCACGACGCTGGTGATGCCGGTGCGGGCGCCGGACTGACGCGGCGGCGGGCACGAGGGAACGCGGCGCGCGCAGTGGTGCCGGAAGCGGTACGGCCGCCCCGAGGACGGGGCGGCCGGGGACTCGGGGAGGGAAGTGCCGGATGGATCCGGAACTGCCGGTGGTGCGGCTCTGCGTGGCGGGCATGCAGGCCGAGGCGGAAGGGCGCGCCGCGGCGGCGCGGGAGCTGTTCCGGCAGGCGTGGGACGGTGCCCGGGACGACTACGAGGCATGCATCGCCGCGCACTACCTCGCCCGGCACCAGACCACGCCGGAGGGCACCCTGCGCTGGAACCAGGAGTGCCTGGACCGCGCCGACCGGGTCGGGGACGCACGGGTCCAGGGCTTCTACCCGTCGCTGTACGTCAACCTGGGGCGGGCGTACCGCGAACTCGGCCAACTCGCCACGGCCCGTGAGTACTTCGTGCGGGCCGCGGAGCGGGTCGCGGACGCGCCGGAAGGCCAGTACACCGACTGGAATCGGTTCGCGATCGCGGAGGGACTGCGGGACACGGCGGAGGCGGCCGCCGGGAGCGGTGACGGCACCGCGGTGGCGCCGGGGTGCGCTGAGGCGGACGGCGCAGGGCTGCTCCGGGAGCTGTTCGCGCGGTGGTGCGCGCGCGGAGACCTCAAGGCGCTGGGGCTGACGCTTCCGGCGTACCTGGGGTACCTGGGGACGGATGAGGACCGGGTGCGGCTGCGGAGCGCCCTGCACATGGTGCATGCGGCGCGCTGGCTGCCCGAGGAGGAACAGGCCGCCCTGGGAGAGGCGATCGCGGCGGTGGCTGTGCCGGTGCCGTGAGCGAGCCGGGCGGCGGGTGATGTTTCACGTGAAACCGAGGGACGCCGGCCACGCGTTGTTTCACGTGAAACGAGGGTCGTCCGTGGCTCGTTGTTTCACGTGAAACCGGGGTGGGTCCGCCGCGGGCCGGTTTCACGTGAAACATCGGGCGTCAGCAGGCGGGAGCCGGGCAGGATGGCGGCGCGGCGGGCAGGGATCCGCCGCTGCGGATGACCGGCCGAGCCGATGCGGCCGGGTGGACAGTCTCGTGGAGGAGCGTCATGACGGCCGTGGAGTCCGCGGAGCCGCCGGAGCCGGGAGCGCACGGGGGCGGGGTGTCCGAGGTGATCCCGCGCGGCGGAGCGGTCATCGACTCGGGTGCGGAGTATGAGCAGTTGATGCCGCAGACCCGGCGGGCGCTGCTGCGGCGGCTGGCGCTCGCCCAGGCCGACGGAAGGGCGCCGTCGATGACGGGTGCGGTCGTCCGCGGTGGCCGGGTGGTCTGGACGGGCGCCCGGGGCACGGTGGACGGGGCGGTGCCGCACGGCGATGTGCAGTACCGGATCGGCTCGCTGTCCAAGACCTTCGTGGCCGTCCTGGTGCTCCGGCTGCGGGACGAGGGACTGCTGCGGCTGGACGACCCCCTCGGTGTCCACCTGAAGGGCCTCCCGGCCCCGGACGTGACGATCGCGCAACTCCTCGCACACGGTGCCGGATTGAGCGCCGAACCGCGCGGCCCGTGGTGGGAGCGGACGCCGGGCGGGCTGCGACCCGAACCGGCCGATCTCTTCGACGAACGGCCACGGCCGCACCCGGCCGGCCGGCGCCACCACTACTCCAACCTCGGCTACGCGGTCCTCGGGGCGCTCGTCGAGCGGCTGCGGGACGGGACGCCGTGGGGGGCGGTGCTGCGGCGCGAGGTGCTGGAGCCGCTGGGCATGGCCCGTACGACGCTGACCCCGACGGCTCCGCACGCGCAGGGCTGGGCGGTCCATCCGTGGGCCGATGCGCTGCTGCCGGAACCCGCCCACGACAGCGGGCTGATGGGACCGGCCGGGCAGCTGTGGTCCACCACGGAGGACCTGTGCCGGTGGGCGGCGTTCCTGCTGCGCGGCGACGACCGGGTGTTGGACGGTGCGAGCCTGGCCGAGATGCGGACCCCCGCGGTGCCGCCCGAAGGCGACGGCTGGAGCGCCGGATACGGCCTGGGGCTCCAGCTTGTGTCGAAGGGCGGGCGCCGGCTGGCGGGCCACACCGGGTCCATGCCGGGGTTCCTGGCCGCCCTGTGGGTCGATACGGACCAGGACGTGGCGGCGCTGGCCCTGGCGAACTGCACCTCGGGCCTCCCGATCGGCACGGTGGCCGCCGACCTCGTGGAGACCGTGACCGCCCACGAGCCCAGGATCCCGGAGGCGTGGCGCCCGCTGCCCGAGCCGGTGGACGAGGAGCTGCTGGCCCTGAGCGGCCCCTGGTACTGGGGCGCGAACCCGTTCGCGCTGCGGCTGACCGGCGGGCGCGGGCTGGAGTTGGTCACGCTGTCCGGCAACGGGCGCGGCTCCCGGTTCCGGGCCGAGTCCGACGGCACGTGGACCGGGCTGGACGGCTACTACGCAGGGGAATCGCTGCGGGTGGTGCGGGCGCCGGACGGTTCGGTCAGCCACCTCGACCTGGCGACCTTCGTGTTCACCCGGGGGCCCTACGAGCCGGCCGACCCGGTACCCGGCGGGGTGGACCCGCAGGGCTGGCGCGGCGCCCCCTGACCCGCGCGCAGGCCCCGCCCCTGCCCCGCGCGCCCCGACCCGCGCCCTCCGCCCTGACCCGCGCCCTCCGTCGCGCCCGAACCGGCCCGGCCGGGCCCGTACGGCGGGTGACGGGCGGCCGGACGTACAGTCGAGCGAGATGTCAGGAGCCGCCGCAGTGCGCGGCTCGCTACCGCTGGAAGGCCACTGTGACTGCCGTGACTGCGAACGCCGACGCCCCGGTTCTGCTCGATCTGCCTCCGCTCGATGCCGCCCGCTTCGCCCGGATCGAGGACAAGGTCGCCGCGCTGATGCGGACCCGCTGCGATGTCGTGATGACCCAGGGCGAGGCGCTGCTGCCGCTGGAGGCGTGCATCCGCTCGGCGGCCCGGCCCGGCAGCACCGCGCTCAACATCATCACCGGCCCGTACGGCGAGACGTTCGGCGGCTGGCTGCGGTCCTGCGGCGCCGAGGTCGTCACCCTCAGCGCCCCCTTCACCGCCGCCGTCTCGGCCGAGCAGGTGGCGGCCGCGCTGCGGGAGCACCCCGAGATCGACTTCGTGAGCCTGGTGCACGCCGAGGCGGCCACCGGCAACACCAACCCCGTCGCCGAGATCGGCGCGGTGGTCCGGGAGCACGGGGCCCTGCTGATGCTCGACGCGGTCGCCTCGGTGGGCGCCGAGCCGCTGCTCACCGACGAGTGGGGCGTGGACCTGTGCGTCATCGGCGGGCAGAAGGCGCTGGCCGGGCCGGCCGGGGTCTCCGCGGTCTCGGTCAGCGCGCGGGCCTGGGAGCGCATCGCGGCCAACGAGCAGGCGCCGCGGCGCTCCTACCTCTCCCTGCTGGACTGGAAGGAGCGCTGGATCGACGCCGGGCGCACCGCCCTTCCGCACGCCCCGGCGCAGCTGGAGATGCTGGCGCTGGAGCAGGCCGTGGACCGGATCGAGCAGGAGGGGCTGGGCGCGGTCATCACCCGGCACCGGGCGGCCGCGGCGGCGGTCCGGGCCGGTGTGGCGGTGCTCGGCGGGCCGGTGCCGTACGTGATCCGGGACGAGCACGCGGCGCCGGCCGCCACCACGCTGCGGACCCCGGCCGGGGTGGACGCCCGCGAGGTGGTGTCCGCCGCGCTCGCCGCCGACGCCACGGTGCCGGTGCAGGCCGCCGCCGGTGCGCTGGCCGCGGAGATGATCCGGGTCAACCACTACGGGCGGGCCGCGGACCGCGCGGTGGTCCTGGCCTCCCTCGCGGCGCTGGCGACCGGTCTGCGGGCGCTGGGCGTGGCGGTCGACGAGGACGCGGCCGCCGGTGCGGCCGGCGCGGCCTGGGACGCGGCCGTCACCGTGGCCTGAGTCACCGGGCCCGGCCGCTGATCCGGCGGGCCCACGCTCCGGCGGCCGCTCCCGCACCGCCGTACGCGCCCTCGGCAGGAGGGCAGGGGTGGGGACTGTTTCACGTGAAACAGTCCCCACCCTTTTTGCTGCCTGCGGGCTTCTTCGCTGCGGTCGTGCCTTCGCCGCGGCGCCGCCCCACCGGAGCCGCCGAACGCCCCCGCACCGCTCCGCATGCCGGTCCGCCCCCGGTTTTCACCGGCTCATAGAATCGGAACGACCAACCCGGTTCTCGTCGCCGGGTGCGCAGTGGTTCTTGTCCTGGGTGCGCAGTGCGGAGGAGCCGGGTGGTGTCAGGAGGCGGCCGGGAGGCGGACGGGCGGCCGGCGGCCGTGCGGGCGGACGCCCGGCGGAATCGCGCGCTGGTGCTCCAAGCGGCCCGATCCGCCTTCGAGGAACGGGGGTTGGGCGTTCCGCTGGGGGAGATCGCCCGGCGCGCCGGGGTCGGCCCGGGCACGGTCTACCGCCACTTCCCGTCCAAGGAGGCGCTGTTCCGGGCGGCGGTCCGGGACCGGCTCCGGCTGTTCGCCGATACCGCCGCGGACGTGGCCGACGCCGAGGACCCCGGCGGGGTGTTCTTCCGCTTCCTGGCCTCGGTGGTCCGGCTGGCCGCGCCCGACCGGGCGCTGTGCGAGGCGCTGTCGGCGGCCGGGGAGGACGTCCCGGCGGTGGCCGGGGCGGCCCCGGACGGCCCGGACCTGGAGTTCCGCACGGCCCTCGGGATCCTGCTGGTACGGGCCCAACAGGCGGGCGCGGTACGGAAAGACGTCGATCTCGAGGACGTCCGGGTGCTGCTGGCCGGCTGTCTGGCGATGGAGCGCCGGAGGTCGGCCGGACGGGGGCCGGCGGACCCGGAGGCGGGACCGGAAGCGGGCCCGGCGGCGGTGCCGGTGGGCCGGATGACGGCGCTGATGCTCGACGGCCTGCGCGCGGGCCGGAACGTCACGGAACTCCCCACCGCGGCCCGGAAACGTAACGAAACCCGGTGCCGGGTGTGCGGGACGGCGCTCAGGCCCGCCCGGACCGGCCGGCCCGCGCGGTACTGCGGCGGGGCCTGCCGGCAGAAGGCGCACCGGGCGCGCGGGACCGCTCCCCCGGCCCCCTGACCGGCACCCGGCAGGTCAGAGCGCGCGCTTGAAGCCCACGTGGGACGCCTCGAAGCCGAGGCGCTCGTAGAAGCGGTGGGCGTCGGTGCGGGAGGCGTCGGAGGTGAGCTGGACGAGTCGGCAGCCCAGCGTCCGGGACTCCGCGACGGCCCATTCGATGAGGACGGAGCCCAGCCCGGCCCCGCGCTCGTCGGCGTGCACCCGCACCGCTTCGATGAGCGAGCGGGTGGCGCCGCGCCGGGACAGACCGGGGATCACCGTGAGCTGGAGGGTGCCGACCACCCGTCCGTCCCGTTCGGCGACGACCAGGTGCTGGTGCGGGTCGGCGGCCAGGGTGGTGAAGGCGGTGCGGTAGGGCGCCAGGTCGCCGGGGGATTCCCGGGTGGCGCCCAGGGGGTCGTCGGCCAGCATCGCGACGATGGCGGGCAGGTCGGCCTCGGTGGCGCGGCGTATCACGGGATCGCTCATGGGGGCGACCCTATGCCGTGCGCACCGCCCGGACCGGGGTGCGGGCGGACCGCCGGGCCGGCCGCGTCACGCCGAGCTGCCCAGCGCCCGGACCGCGGTCACCAGGGGAGCCAACTCCGGCCGCTCGGCGGCCTCCTGGAGCGAGGCGCGGAGCGCGGCGTCGTGCGTGGGCCGGGCCTCCTCCAGCAGGCGCAGACCGTCGGGTGTGACGTTGGTGTAGATGCCGCGCCGGTCGTCCGGGCAGAGGTAGCGGGAGAGCAGTCCGCGGTCCTCCAGGCGCGTCACCAGGCGGGTGGTGGCGCTCTGGCTGAGCACCACCGCGTCGGCGACCTGGTGCATCCGGAGGTGGCCGCCCGGCCCGTCGTGCTGCGCGCTGAGCACGTTGAGGACCGAGAACTCCCGGACGCTGAGGTCGTGCCGGGCCTGGAGGGCGCGCTCGATGTGCGCCTCGATGCGGCCGTGCAGCGCGGACAGCGCGCACCAGCCCTGGGCGAGGCCCCCGGCCGCGGCCTCCGGCGCCGCCGTCGTCTCCCGCGTCCGCTGCGTCATCGCCGACCTCCTCATCCGTCGTAGGGCCAGGATAGGCCACAGACGAAATATCCCGCGCTTGCAAGTATCAGGCGTCTGCAATTATTGTGGACGCTCGTTAGGGATGGATGCAATCAATCGGAGGGACCCCATGCCTCTTGCTCTCCTGGCGCTCGCCATCGGAGCCTTCGGGATCGGAACGACCGAGTTCGCGGTCATGGGCCTGCTGCCCGACATGGCGGCCGGCTTCGGGGTGTCCATCCCGCTCGCCGGCTACGCCACCACCGTCTACGCGCTCGGCGTGGTGGTCGGCGCGCCCCTGATGACCGCGCTCGGCACCCGCTTCACCCGCAAGCAGATGCTGATGCTGCTGATGGGCCTGTTCGTGGTGGGCAACCTGCTCACCGGCCTCGCGCCCACCTTCGGGCTGGTGCTCGCCGGCCGGGTGGTCTCGGCCTTCACCCACGGCGCGTTCTTCGGCATCGGGTCGCTGGTGGCCGCCGACCTCGTCGCACCGCAGAAGCGGGCCGCCGCGATCTCCCTGATGTTCAGCGGGCTGACCGTGGCCAACGTCGTGGGCGTCCCGGCCGGCACCCTGCTCAGCCAGCAGTTCGGCTGGCGCACCACCTTCTACGCGATCGCCGCGCTGGGCGTGCTGGGGCTGCTCGGCATCGTCCGGCTGATCCCGGCGCAGCGGGCCCGGGCGGCGGCCCGGATCGGCAGCGAGCTGGCGGTCTTCCGCAACCCGCAGGTGGGCCTGGCGATGCTGATGACCGTCCTCGGCTTCGGCGGGGTCTTCGCCGCCGTCACCTACCTCGCCTCGATGATGACCGAGGTCACCGGCTTCGCACCGTCCTCCGTCATCTGGCTGACCGCGGTCTTCGGCCTCGGGCTGGTCGGTGGCAACCTCGTCTCCGGCCGGTTCACCGACCGCGCCATGATGCCAATGCTGTACGCATCGCTGACCGGCCTGGCCGTGGTGCTGGCCGCGTTCACCTTCACCGCGCAGCACAAGGCCGCGGCGGTCGTCACCGTCGCGCTGATCGGCTTCTTCGGCTTCGCGACCGTCCCGCCGCTGCAGAAGCGGGTGCTGGACCAGGCGGCCGCCGCGCCCACCCTGGCCTCGGCCGGCAACATCGCGGCCTTCAACTTCGGCAACGCGCTGGCCGCTTGGCTCGGCGGCCTGGTGATCTCCGGCGGGCTGGGCCTGACCGCGCCCAACTGGGTGGGTGCGCTGATGGCCGTCGCCGCCCTGGGGGTGGCGGTGCTGGCCGCCGCCCTGGAGCGCCGGCAGCCGGGCCGCGGCCAGGTGGTCGCCGCCGGCGGCCCGGCGGCGACGGCGGACGCGGCCGTTCCGGCGGCGCGCGGCTGACCGGCCGGGCAGCGGACGCCCGCGCCGGACGGCAGGCGTCCCACAGCCCGTCCCGGTGGGGAGCCCGGGTGGCGGCGCTGCCCTACCGGGGCGGAGGGCCGCGCCCGGCGCGTGCAGCACCGGCTCACCTCACGGGATCACGCCTTCCGGCCGGCCGGGGACCCGACCGTTCCCGCCCCTCCCTCCCGGCCGGCCGTGCCCCCGCGCGGCCGGCCGCCGCGCCGCGTGCGGCCCCACGGCTTGAGGACGGAGACCGCGGTCAGGAAGAGGTACAGGGCGGAGGCGACCGCCGGTGCGACGAGCAGGCCGGGTTCGGGGGCGGGGCGGCCCGCGGCGGCCGCGGCGGCGAGCCGGGCGAGACCGGGCCGCAGGACGAGCACGGTGAGCGCGACGGCCGGGACCGTCAGGCAGAACTTGGTGAGCACCCAGCGGTGACGGGCCAGGCCCCAGTGCGTGCCGAGGGCCAGCGCCACCCCGCCGGCCAGGGAGAGCAGCGCCACAGGGAGCACCACCAGGTCGGTGAGGATCCCCATCGCCCGGTAGGCGGCGGCCGCGGTGGCCGCCGAGGAGGCGGTGAACCCCGCGACGCCGAGGGCGCAGAGCCCGGCGGTGAGCCCCAGCCAGCTGACGGACACGGCGACATGGAGGACGAGGAGGGCCCGGCGGACGGGACGGCGCAGCGGCATGTCTCCACGGTGGCGCGCGGCGCCCGGCAGGGCGTCCGGCGCCGGGAGTATCCGCGGGTACGCGGCGGCGAGTACACCGGTTCACCCGCGCTCCCCCAGGGGCGGCACTTAGGCTCCGGCGCATGGGCAAGCTGCATCTCTTCGATATGGACGGCACGCTGCTCCACGGGTCCGCGGCCGCCGTGGAGATCTCCCGCCAGCTCGGCCTGGACCGGGAGATCGCCGCTCTGGAGGAAGCGTTCGCGGCCGGCGCGCTGACCCCGGTGGGCTTCGCGCAGCGGGCCTGCGCCCTGTGGGCCGCCGAACTGACCGAGGACCGGGTCGCGGCGGCCTTCGAGGGCGCGCCGTGGCTGACCGGCATACGGGAGGTATGGGCCGATATCCGGGCGCGCGGCGAGCGGTGCGCCGTGATTTCGCTCTCTCCCGGGTTCTTCGTCGAGCGGCTGGTGGCGTGGGGCGCCGACACCGCGCACGGCTCCCGCTGGCCCGCGGTGCCGATCCGGGAACCGCTCGAACCGTCCGGAATCCTCTCGTCGGCCGCGAAGGTGCGGATCGCGGACACCCTGTGCGCCCGGTACGGGCTGACCCGGAGCGACTGCGTGGCGTACGGCGACTCCATGTCGGACGTCGAACTCTTCACCGTGGTACCGGAATCGGTGGCGGTGAATGCGGATCACCATGTCAGTGGGCTGGCCACCTATGCCTACACCGGCCGTGATCTGCGCGACGCATACGAACTGGTGTGTACTGGCGGGTAATTCGGCGGACCGTGCGTTTTCCGTGGTGGATACGTCCGCTGTGTGCAGGGAAATTGCCTTCCGTGGTGCGGATCACGGTTATCGGCGGGGGCGTGCGGAGTGTTCCCGGATCGGGCTTGTGGTTTCAAGTACTGCCGGTATGGTCGAGTCCGGCTCGGCGGGGGCGGCGGTCTCCGCGGGTGGGTGGACGGCAGCCAAAGCCGGTCAGCCTAGCGGGTGGGCGGCCCGTCTCGCCCGGACTTCCCGATATATGTCCGGCGCGGCGAGCCGACCGGCATGCTGAGGGAACGGCATGCGCGCCGCTTGCGGCAAGAAGGTACGAGGTGTCCGCTTGAGTGGGTGTTGCCGGAGTTGCTGCGGCCGCTCAAGAATTCCGGGCAGGGCGGGGGAATTCCGGGCAGTTCCGTCAGCGGAACGGCGAAGACGACCGAAAGACGTTCGAGGCGAGGCAGACCATGGACGCTCCGACCACCACGTCGGCCGATAGCGGATCTCCCGGCGGCAGCAGTGGCGATTGGGGCTGGTTCACCCCGCCGTCGACAAAATCTCCCGGTGATCAACAGGACCGGCAGAATTCCGGCGATGAGCGGAAGTCGGCGCACCGGGACGAGGCCGGCCCGGGCGAACGGCAGGAAGCGGAGCGGATACCCAGCCGGCCCGTCAGCCCGATCCGCCCGGTCGGCACCGCCGCCGACCGGGAGCCCGCGGCGCGGCGGGTGCCGCACCAGGACCCGCCGGCGGGCCACGAGGACAGCCGGCCCGACGCCCCGGCACCGCCCCGCGCCGCCGAGCCGGAACCGGTCCACGAGTCCGCCGCGCCGACCCCGTTCGACGCCTTCGGCCTCACCGCCCCACCCACCTCGGCCGTCGCACCGGAGTCTCCCGCACCCCAGGCCCCCGCACCACAGGCCCCCGTCGACACTCCGGCCCCGTTCGCGCCTGCCGCCCCTCCCGCGCCCCTCCCGACCCCGGCACCAGCTACCCCTCCGGCACCCCCCGCCGCTCCGGCGCCACCCGCCGCTCCGGCACCCCCCGCCGCGGAGCCCTCCCTCGCCGCACTGCGCTCGTCCACCGCGGCCGCCTCCCCCGACGCGGTCCTGATCCGCCGTACCCTGGCCGAGATCGAACCGGCGGCCGACCAGGTCACCTCGTACTTCTACGCGCTGCTGTTCGTCCGCCACCCCGACCTGCGGGCGCTCTTCCCCGCCTCGATGGACGTCCAGCGCGACCGCCTCTTCAAGGCGCTGCTCACCGCCGCCCAGCACGTCGACGACACCGCGGCGCTGACCGCGTACCTCTCCCGGCTCGGCCGCGGGCACCGCAAGTACGGGACCCGGCCCGAGCACTACCCGGCGGTCGGCGAGTGCCTGCTGAGCGCGCTGTCCCGGTATGCCACGGCCGTCTGGAGCCCGGAAGCCGAGGGCGCGTGGGTGCGCGCGTACACCGCCCTCTCGCAGATCATGATCGACGCGGCGGCCGAGGACGAGGCGGTCGCCCCGGCCTGGTGGCAGGCCGAGATCGTCGCCCACGAGCTGCGCACCCCGGACACCGCGGTGGTGACGGTCCGCCCGGACCAGCCGTACCCGTTCCGCGCCGGCCAGTACACCAGCCTGGAGACCCCCTGGTGGCCGCGGGTCTGGCGGCACTACTCCTTCGCGTCGGCCCCGCGCTCCGACGGCCTGCTCTCGTTCCACGTGAAGGCGGTCCCGGCCGGCTGGGTCTCCAACGCCCTGGTGCACCGCGCCCGCCCCGGCGACGTGCTGCGGCTCGGCGGGCCCGGCGGCACGATGACCGTCGACCACGCCACCCGCAGCGGCCTGCTGTGCGTCGGCGGCGGCACCGGTATCGCCCCGATCAAGGCGCTGGTCGAGGACGTCGCCGAGCACGGCACCCGTCGCCCGGTGGACGTCTTCTACGGAGCCCGCAGCGACCACGACCTCTACGACATCGACACCATGCTGCGCCTGGAGCGGACCCACCCCTGGCTCTCGGTGCGCCCGGTCGTCGCCATCGGGCCGGGCACCCGCGGCGGGCCCGCCACCCTGACCGGCCAACTCCCGGACGCGGTACGCCGATTCGGCCCGTACCGGGAATACGACGCATACCTTTCGGGCCCGCCGGGACTGATCCGCAGCGGTGTGGCGGCCCTCATGGGGGTCGGTGTCCCGTCCGACCGGATACGGCACGACTCCATCGAAGAGCTGGTAGCGACGGGAGACTGAATCCTTGGCAGCAGACGGTGAATACGGCCGGGCGGGGGAGGAACGGGCGCGGCGCGGGACGGCGCGGCGGCCCGGGAGCGACGGTGAGCACCTCGTGCAGCAGAGACTCGGGACGACCGGGCGTGCCGACCGCTTCTACGCGGACCAGGTCCTGGACCATCTCAACGCGCGGATGCGGGAGTTCGTGCCCCGCCAGGAGATGTTCTTCCTGGCCACCGCGGACCGGCACGGCGAGTGCGACTCCACCTTCCGGGCCGGGCCGCCCGGATTCGTCCAGGTCCTGGGCGAGCGGCTGCTGGCGTACCCGGAATACCGGGGCAACGGCGTCATGGCGTCGATCGGCAACCTCTCCGAGAACCCGCGGCTGGGCATCCTCATGATCGACTTCACCCGCGACCGGATCGGGCTGCACGTCAACGGCCGGGCCCGGGTCGTCCTGGACGAGGAGATGCGGGCCCACTACCCGGGCCTGCCGGTGGACCCGGTGCCCGGTCGGCGGGCCCAGCTGTGGGTGATGGTCGAGGTCGAGGAGGCGTACATCCACTGCGCCAAGCACATACCGCACCTCCAGAAGGTCCCGGCCGGCGCGCGCCGGGCGCGGTCCTGGGGCACCGACGACGTCAAGCGCAAGGGCGGCGACTTCTTCGGGGCCGCCGCCGAGGCGGACCGCCGCCCGCCCTTCCGGCCCCCGGAGCACACCCACGCGCACCTGCGCGGCGGCCTGCACGAGGACGTGCCCCCGGAGTCGGCGGGCGGCGCCGGTCCGGTCCATGCGCCCGGTGCGCGGCCGGCGCCGCGGGACGAGGTGGCCGCGCAGCTGAACGGTGAGTTCCTGGACCGGGTGGAACAGGTGCTGGCGCGCGCCCGGCCGCGCCGCCCCGCCGAGGACTCCGCCGGCTTCCGCGGCTGGTTCGACCGGCGCGACGGCTGAGCCGGCGGTCCGCTAGCCGAGATCGGGGGCGTGCATCGCGCGGACGCCCTCGATGTTGCCGTCGAGGTAGTGCCGCAGGGAGAGCGGGACCACGTCGACCGAGGCGATCCCGACCCGGGTGAAGGGCACCCGGACGATCTCGTACTCGCCGCACGGCTCGTCGACCTCGGGGCCGTGCCGGCGGGACGGATCCATCGAGTCCAGCCGGCAGACGAAGAAGTGCTGGACCTTGACGCCGTCCACCCCGCCGTCGGTGAGGTGCTCGACGGTGTCGACGAAGACCGGCACCACATCGGTGACCTTGGCGCCCAGCTCCTCGTCCAGCTCGCGGTGGAGGGCCTCGATGACCGTGGCGTCGCCCGGCTCCACGCCGCCGCCGGGGGTGATCCAGTACGGCGCCCGGCCCGGTTTGGTGCGCTTGATCAGGATGAGGTCCGCTCCGTCGAGCAGAATCGCGCGGGCGGTGCGTTTCACGACTGGCCGTACGGTCATAGGGGACAGATGCCGCAGACACCGGCGGGTGAAACCCCTGTCCCACCACCCCCTCACCAGTCCGCCGCGGTGCGCAGCAGCCACTCGTGCGCCCGCGCGATGTGCGGCAGCCCCAGCGTCCCGGTCCGTACGGCCAGGAAGTAGGTGCGCAGCGGCGGCACCGGCGGGTCGAGGAGGGCGACCACGGTCCCGCGGCCGAGCGCCTCGGCGCACAGGTA
Source organism: Streptomyces rhizoryzae (assembly GCF_023155275.1). Lineage (GTDB taxonomy): Bacteria > Actinomycetota > Actinomycetes > Streptomycetales > Streptomycetaceae > Streptomyces > Streptomyces rhizoryzae. The sequence continues at coordinate 99,887 of NZ_JALMUV010000008.1, read as the reverse complement.
CCGGGGCAGCACGGCCAGCCCCGCGCCCGCCGAGACGCAGGCCAGCACCGCCCGGAGGTCGCCGGCGACCACCGCGGCGGCGGCGGTCGGTTTGGCGTCGAAGACGGCGGCCCAGTAGCGGGCGATCAGCGGCAGGCTCTCGTGGACCTCGACGAGCGGGACCGGGTCCAGGGCGCGGACGCCGCGGGCGCGCAGGACGTCCGGGCCGCCCAGCCGGGCCGCCCAGCGCGGTGCGGCGACCAGGACGTGTTCCTCGTCGCAGAGCGGGGTGGCGGTGAGCAGTCCGCCGCGCGGGCGGACGGTGGTCACGGTCAGGTCGTGGTGGCCGGCGGCCAGGCCGGTCAGCAGCGCGTCGGCGGCGCCGAAGGCGGTCCGTATGGACAGGCCCTGGGTGATCAGCGGACTGAGGGCGGGTAACGCGCGCTCGGCGGTGAACTCCGGCGGTCCGCCGAGGTGGAGGGTGCGGGTGGGCGAGTCCGGATCGAGGCCGGCCTCGGTGATCTCGGCGAGGGCGTCGAGGTGCGGCGCGGCCTTGTGGGCGAGTTCGTCGCCGAAGGTGGTGGCGGTGACGCCGCGGGCGCGGCGGACGAAGAGCGGGCGGCCCAACTGCCGTTCCAGCGTGCGGATCTGGCTGGTCACCGCGGGCTGGGAGAGTCCCAGTAACGCCGCGGCGCGGGTGAAGGAGCCCGCCCGGTGGACCGTGACGAAGGTACGCAGCAGTGTCAGGTCCATCGCGTCCCTCCTGCGCCCTGGGGGCCTGGTCGCGGGCCACCGATAAATTTGCCGATAGGGCCGTGTCGCTAGCGTGATTGGACACTGACGCTCAGTCAACTAGCTTGGTAAGAGCGGTTCGTTTCACGTGAAACATCGGTCCGTGGCGTATCCGGACCGGTCTCACGGAGCCGCCGGCCGGCAGGGTGACGAGGGGGGATACCCTGCCGGCCCCTTCCGCGCAGCCGCGCGGTACGGGACCGCCCGGCCGGCGTCACTCCTTCGCCGCGTCCAGTGCGCGCAGGACGTCGGCGACCAGGTCCTCGGGGTCCTCGACGCCGACGGAGAAGCGGATGAAGCCCTCCGGCACCGCGTCGCCGCCCCAACGGGCGCGCCGTTCGGCGGTGGACCGCACGCCGCCGAAGCTGGTCGCGTCGTCCACCAGCGTCAGCGCGGTCAGGAACCGCTCGGCGTGCGCCCGGTCCGGGAGCACGAAGGACACCACACAGCCGAAGCGGCCGGGCCGCATCTGCCGGGCGGCGAGCGCGTGCGCGGGGTCGCCGGGCAGGCCGGGGTGGCGCAGTCCGGTGACCTCGGGGCGGCCGGTGAGCGCGGTCGCGAGGGCCAGCGCACCGGCCGCCTGCTGGCGGACCCGCAGCGCCAGCGTGGCGAGCGAGCGGTGGGCGAGCCAGCTCTCCATCGGACCGGGGATCGCCCCGACCGTCTTGCGCCACAGCCGGACGGCGTCGGCCGGCGCGGCGTCCCGGGTGGTGGCGTACCCGAGCAGGACGTCACCGTGGCCGGTCAGCGCCTTGGTGCCGCTGGCGACCGAGAAGTCCGCGCCGAGATCCAGCGGGCGCTGGCCGAGCGGGGTGGCCAGGGTGTTGTCCACCGCGACCAGGGCGCCGCGGGCGTGCGCCGCGTCGGCCAGCCGCCGGATGTCGCACACGTCGAGGCCGGGGTTGGAGGGCGACTCGATCCACAGCAGCCGGGCTCCGTCCAGCGCGTCGAGCTGGGCGTCGCCGACGGTGGGCGCCGTCCGGACCTCGATGCCGTAGCTCTCCAGCCGGGCGCGGACGGCGGGCAGGAGCTGGTAGCCGTCGGCGGGCAGCACCACCGCGTCGCCGGTGCGCAGCTGGGAGAAGAGGACGGCGGTGATCGCCGCCATCCCGGAGGCGAACGCGACGGTGTGCGCGGGCTCGTCCGGGGACTCCAGCTCGCCGATGGCGGCTTCCAGGTGCGTCCAGGTGGGGTTGGTGTCGCGCCCGTAGGTGTACGGGCCGGCGGCCTCCCCGGGGAGGTGGTAGTGGGCGGCGAACACCGGCCCGGGCAGGGGCGGTTCGTACGCTTCCGGTGCGGGGAGTCCGGCCCGTACCGCGCGGGTGCCGTCGCCCGTCATGCGCTCTCCTTGGGGCGGGGGCGGTGCGGTCCCGGCCGGGGCTCGGCGGGACCGGGGTCGGTGGAGGTGACCTCGGCGCGGACCGCCTCCAGGAGGCCGTCGCAGGCCGTCTCGATCATCTCCAGGCACTCCTGGAATCCGGCGAACCCGCCGTAGTACGGGTCGGGTACGTCGTGCGCGGCGGGGTCCCCGGCGGGTCCGGCGCCGCCGGCGTACGCGCGCAGCAGGCGGACCTTGGCGGCGTCCTCGGGGGTGGGCGCCAGCCGGCGCAGCTCGCGCAGATGACCGGAGTCCAGGGCGATCACGAGGTCGAGGCGGGCGAACCAGGAGGCGCGGAACCGGCGGGCGGTGTGCGCGCACGGATAGCCGGCCGTGTGCAGGACGGCGCGGGTGCGGGGGTCGGCGTCGTCGCCCTCGTGCCAGCCGCCGGTACCGGCGCTGTCGGTCTCGACCAGCCCGTCGAGGCCGTCCTCGGTGAGCCGGGCGCGGAAGACGGACTCGGCCATCGGCGAGCGGCATATGTTGCCGGTGCAGACGAAGCAGACGCGGTAGGGCACGGTTCAGTCCTCGTCGGGCAGGACCACATGCATCGCCCAGGAGACGATCGAGATGATCACGCCGCCGAGCAGGGCCGTCCAGAAGCCGTCCACATGGAAGGCGAGAGCCGCCTTGCCGGCGAGCCAGGACGTCAGCAGCAGCATCAGCGCGTTCACGACCAGCGTGATCAGGCCGAGTGTGAGCACGAACAGGGGGAACGAGAGCACCTTCACCACGGGCTTGACGAGGAAGTTGACCAGCCCGAAGATCAGCGCCACCAGGATCAGCGTGAGCACCTTGCGGCCGGTGTTCTCACCGGTGAGCGTGATGCCTTTGAGCAACCAGATGGCCACGGCCAGGGCCGCGGCGTTGGCGAGCGTCTTGACCAGGAAATGCTTCATGGTGAGATCGTCGCAGACGACGGCGGACCGATGAGGGGTGCGAACGGGATGAAGGCTTTCCGACTGGACGAACTGGAAGCGGAACGGGTCGCGAACGACGGCGCGTATCTACAGTTCCTCCGGGAACGCACCATGTCGGTGGGGCTGTACGCGCTGGACGCCGGCTCCGTGGACCCCCAGCAGCCGCACGGCCAGGACGAGGTGTACCTGGTCGTGAGCGGCCGCGGGGCGATCACCGTGGGCACGGAGACCGAGTCGGTGGCCCGCGGCAGCGTGGTCTACGTACCCGCCGGGGTACCCCACAAGTTCCACCACATCAGCGAGGACCTCCGGGTCGTGGTGGTGTTCTCTCCGCCCGAAAGCTGAGGGCCGGACCCCGGAACCCGTAGGGGTCAGCTCAGGGGTGAGCCGGGGCTGTCGGCCCCCCGCGGCGCCCTGCCGCGCCCTAGCATCGTTGGTACGAAGGGGAAGAACCCCGGACGCGACGCGGCAGACGCGCAGGACGCGGACGGTGCCACCGGCGCGGCGGAGACCGGCAACGCAGACAGAAAGCAGGGCAGAACAGTGGCTGACAAGGGGATACTCGCAGGCATTCCGTGGTGGGTCACCTGGGTCGTGGTGCCCGTCATCCTGATCGCGGTCTTCGGCGGACTGCTCGCCACCGCCCTCGGCTTCCTGATCAGCCTGCTCTTCAAGGTGCTGATCGCGGCGGCCCTGATCGCCGGTGTCATCTACCTCGTGCGCAGGTTCAACGGCTTCTCCTCGTCGTCGTCCAAGAGCGACTGGTAGGGAGAGCCCCCGACCGATCGGCTTCGGCCGGCCCGCACCGTCCGATGACGCCCTGCCCCGCCCCGGGACAGGGCGTCCGGCGTTCCGGGAACGCGGTGCGCCTCCCCGTCCTCCCGGGCCGCCGCCGACACTCCGGGCCCCGGAGGTCGAACGGGGTTCGGAAGGACCCCGGACAGCGGCCCGTCACGGTCCGTTCGTCCCCGCGTACAGCCAGTTCACCGGAGGTGTGCGGGTCGTCCCTCAGGGGCACGCGGACCAGGGGAGTGTCCGGCGGCGGGAGTGCTCACGGCATCCCGCGCCGCGCCCGGAGCCCCCGGGCTAGAGTGCGGACCGCAGGCATCTTCCGGATGTTGACGTTCCGGAAAATACCGAGGGATCGGGCCGGGCGGCGCGGCGGACGTCCCGGGGGACGCGCGGCCACGGGACCACACCGCTCGGACCTGGGGGTTGGCGATGGTGATCGGCACCGGCAAAACCGGCTCGCACCCCACCCTGATCGGGTCGGTGCAGCGGGCGTTGCGCCTGCTGGAGGCGGCGGCCGCGCACACCGGCGGCGCGCCCGCCAAGCAGCTGGCCCGAGAGGCCCAGCTGCCGCTGCCCACCGCGTACCACCTGCTGCGGACGCTGACCCATGAGGGCTATCTGCGCCGGGAGCACGGGGTCTTCGTGATCGGCGAGGGGGCCGAGTGCATCGGCCGCGCGGGGGCCCGGCGCCGCCACCGCCGGCAGCTCGCCGACACCCTCGCCGCGGCCGGCCGGCAACTGGGCGCCGCCGTCTACTTCGCCGTCTACCGCGACGGCGAGGTCGAGGTGGTCGCCATGACCGACGACCCGGCCCGGCCGCCCGTCGAGGAATGGGCCGACTTCCGCTCCACCGCGCACACCCACGCGATCGGCCAGTGCCTGCTGGCCCAGCTCGACGAGACGGCCCGCCGGGAGCATCTGGACCGCTATCCCGTGCACTCGATAACGCCGTTCTCGGTCCGTTCGGAGGGCGACCTGCTCCACCGGCTGGCTACGGTGCGTCGCGGCCAAGTCGCCTTTGACCGGCAGGAATATGCCCTGGGCACGGTGTGTGCGGCCCTCCCGATCCGGGTCGGCTCGGCCGCCGCGACGCTGGCGGTGTCCCTTCCCGCCGACGAAGTGCACCGATTGCACGCGGTTACGACGCGGCTACGCACAATGGCGGAGGCGGCACTAACGACACTCGCCTTCTCTATCAGTATCTGAAAACTCACTCCTTGTGATCCGCCTGCGGGTGACCGACGATGGCGGCACTAGGGCGTCCGGGGACGTTTCCCGGCCATCTGCGATCAAGTGCGGGGCAGCGGTTGATGAACGACACGGTTCAGGCAGAAGTGATCATGAGCTTCCTCGTCTCGGAGGAGCTCGCTTTCCGGATCCCGGTCGAGCTGGACTTCGACAGCGCCGACCCCTACGCCGTCCGGCTCACCTTCGATCTGCCCGGTGACGCGCCGGTGAGCTGGGTGTTCGGACGGGAGTTGCTGCTGGACGGGCTCAGCCGGCCGACCGGCGAGGGCGACGTCCGGGTCGAGCCGACCGCCGGCGAGCACCTCGGCGAGGTCCACATCAGCCTCCAAGTGGGCGCCGAGCGCGCCCTGTTCCGGGCCGGCGCGGCCCCGCTGATCGCCTTCCTGGACCGTACGGACCGGCTGGTCCCGCTCGGCAAGGAAGAGGTCTGCGACACCCTGGACGCCGCGCTGGACCGCATCCTGACGGAGGCCCCGGCCGGCTGACCGACCGGCCACCGGTCACCGGCCCCACCGCGCCGCGCTGCCGCGTCTTCTCCCCGGGGTGCCCCCGCTACCGGCTCTCCCGGCCGTACCCCCCCCGCGCTCCGTCCGCCGGTCCGGGTGCGCCCGTACCCGTGCCCGCCCAGGCGTGCCCACCCCGTTCCCGCCCGCACCCGCTCTCCCCCACCACCCTCCCCCGCCGCGTTCAGTGCTTACGGCGCCGACCCCGCGCCGCGCGCCGGCCGCGGCCGGCCGGTACCGCCCGCGCCCCGCCCGGCGCCCCGCGGTCCGCCGCGACCACCAGCGCCGCCAGCAGCGTGGTCACCGGCACCGAGGCGACCAGCCCGATGCTGCCCACCAGCGTGCGGACGATCTCCTCCGCCACCACCTCACTGGTGGCGACCGTCCCGACGCCGCTGCGCGCGAGCGAGAACAGCAGCAGCAGCGGCAGCGCGGCGCCCGCGTAGGCCATCACCAGGGTGTTCACCACGGACGCGATGTGATCCCGCCCGATCCGCATCGCCGCGCCGTACAGCTTGCGCCAACCGGCCGTCGGATCCGCCTCCTTCAGCTCCCAGACGGCGGAGGTCTGGGTCACCGTCACATCGTCGAGCACCCCCAGCGAGCCGATGATGATCCCCGCCAGCAGCAGCCCGCGCATCTCGATGTCCGGGTACAGGCCGTGCACGAGCCCGGTCGTGTCGTCGGTGTTCCCGGTCAGCAGCGCCCAGCCGGTGAACACCGAACCCAGCACCCCGATGAGAAGCAGGGAGGCGAGCGTGCCGAGCACCGCCACCGACGTACGGGCGGTCAGCCCGTGGCACAGGTACAGCGCGATCAGCATGATCGCGCTGCCGCCGACCACCGCCACCAGCAGCGGATCGGAGCCATGGAGGACCGCCGGGAGGATGAACAGCGTCAGCACCGCGAAGCTCGCCGCCAGCGCGACCAGCGCCAGCACCCCGCGCAGCCGGCCGATGAGCACGACCGCGAAGGCGAAGACCGCGGCCAGCACCCACATCGGCACCGTACGGTCGACATCGCGGACCGCGTACTGGAGTTCCGCCGGGGCCTTGGGGGAGTAGGAGACGATCACTTCCTGGCCGGTGGTGTAGCGCCGCAGCGAGTCCGGTGTCACCACGGTCCGGAAGGTCCGCCCGGCGTTCTCCCCCGTCGTGACCTTGATCGTCGCCTGTTCGCAGGGCTTGTCCGCGGCCGCTCCCCCGGACGGTGGCCCGTCCCCCGGACCGGCCGGCTGCGGATGCCGTTCGGCATGCACCGCCGCGCAGTCGACCTCCTCGACGGTGACCACCCGGGCCTGTTCCGTCGGCTGGTCCAAGCCCACCCCGGACGGCGGGTGCGGGGGCGCGCCGCCGGGCCAGAGGACGATCAGACCGACCGCCACCGCGGCCGCGAACGGGATCAGGACCGCGGCGATGACCTTGCGCAGATGCCGGGAGACGGGGGCTGCCGGCCCATGGCCGTGACCGTGGTGGTGCGCGGGAGCGACGATGGCGTGCCGGTCTTCGGGAGGGCTCACCGCCCGATCATCGCAAGAACCGGTGGGCCCCCTGTTCACACCGGCGCATCGGCCGCTACCGTGGTGCCACCTTTGCAATCGCGGGAGCTCGGAGCACCGGGCTGAGAGGGCGCTGACCTCCGTCCCAGCGGTGTTTCACGTGAAACACCGGACGACGGAAGCCGCTGCGTCGACCGCCGAACCTGTTACCGGGTAATGCCGGCGTAGGGAGTTGGGTCTATATGACTCTGCAGGATGCACGCACGCCTGAAAACGGTCCGGCCGACGGCGAGAAGCCGCAGATCGGCTGGCACAAGGGCTATGTCTCCGGATCGCGCCCCGATCTGCGGGTCCCGGTCCGGCGGGTGCACCTCACCAACGGCAAGGACGTGACGCTCTACGACACGTCAGGTCCGTACACCGATCCCCATATCGAAACCGACGTCCGGCGCGGACTCACCCCGCTGCGGGAGAACTGGATCATCGCCCGCGGCGACACCGAGGAGTACGCGGGCCGCCCGATGCGTCCGGAGGACGACGGGATCAAGCACACCTCGCCGCGCGGCGGGCTCCGGAACCTCGACGCGGTCTTCCCGGGCCGGCCGCGCCAGCCGCGCCGCGGCCGGGACGGCGCCGCGGTGACCCAGCTCGCCTACGCCCGGCGCGGTGAGATCACCGCGGAGATGGAGTTCGTCGCCCTCCGCGAGAACGTCTCCCCCGAGTTCGTCCGCGACGAGATCGCGGCCGGCCGCGCGGTGCTGCCGGCGAACATCAACCACCCGGAGATCGAGCCGATGATCATCGGCAAGAACTTCCTGGTGAAGGTGAACGCCAACATCGGCAATTCCGCGGTCACTTCCTCGATCGAGGAGGAGGTGGAGAAGATGACCTGGGCGACCCGCTGGGGCGCCGACACGGTCATGGACCTCTCCACCGGCCGCAACATCCACACCACCCGCGAGTGGGTGCTCCGCAACTCCCCCGTGCCGATCGGCACCGTCCCGCTCTACCAGGCGCTGGAGAAGGTCGACGGCAGGGCCGAGGAGCTGACCTGGGAGATCTACAAGGACACCGTCATCGAGCAGGCCGAACAAGGCGTCGACTACATGACGGTGCACGCCGGCGTGCTGCTCCGCTACGTCCCGCTCACCGCCCACCGCAAGACCGGCATCGTCTCCCGCGGCGGCTCGATCATGGCGGCCTGGTGCCTGGCGCACCACAAGGAGTCCTTCCTCTACACCCACTTCGAGGAGCTCTGTGAGATCCTCGCGGCCTACGACGTCACCTACTCGCTGGGCGACGGCCTGCGTCCCGGCTCCATCGCGGATGCCAACGACGAGGCGCAGTTCGCCGAACTCCGGACGCTGGGCGAGCTCAACACCATCGCCAAGCGGCACGGCGTGCAGACGATGATCGAGGGCCCGGGGCACGTCCCGATGCACAAGATCAAGGAGAACATCGACCTCCAGCAGGAGATCTGCGAGGAGGCCCCGTTCTACACCCTGGGCCCCCTCACCACCGACGTCGCGCCCGCCTACGACCACATCACCTCCGGGATCGGCGCCGCGATGATCGCCTGGTGGGGCACCGCGATGCTCTGCTACGTCACGCCCAAGGAGCACCTGGGCCTCCCCGACCGCGACGACGTCAAGACCGGCGTCATCACCTACAAGATCGCGGCTCACGCGGCAGACCTCGCCAAGGGCCACCCGGGCGCCCAGGACTGGGACGACGCGCTCTCCGACGCCCGCTTCGAGTTCCGCTGGGAGGACCAGTTCAACCTGGCCCTCGACCCGGACACCGCCCGCGCCTTCCACGACGAGACCCTCCCCGCCGAACCGGCGAAGACCGCCCACTTCTGCTCCATGTGCGGTCCGAAGTTCTGCTCGATGAAAATTAGCAGAAGCATCACAGAGCAGTTCGGTGGCGCGGAGGGCGCGACCCCCGAGGAGGTCCGGGCCGGGATGCTGGAGAAGTCCAAGGAGTTCGCGGCTGCCGGCAACCGGGTCTACTTGCCGCTGGCTGACTCCTGATGCTTGGAGCGGTGGGCCGCTGCCTGCGGTGTGAGAGGCCCAGCCTGGACCCGCTGGACGTCGGTCCACTGATCGCCAATCCCAGGCATGATGCGAACCACGACCAGCGTGGCCGGTCAACCGGTATGCACGTTGATCGTGGTGGCGCCTGAGGGAATCCTCGATCGCGATGCCGACAACGGCGTGAAGAGCATCAGCCTGGATGAGGAGAAGGTCTCCGTAGCGACGACTGCTGTCTAGCCTGAGCTTGTCCTGTGGCTGTGCCCCGACCTCGACGAGATCGGGGCACAGCAGTGCTACTGCCTACTGCGGGCCGGGCGGGACGGGGTCAAGCTAAGTACCCCGTTCGAAACGAACTGGGGAGCGTCCTGTCCGACGGGCATCGAACCTGCTCCGAAGTCGGACGCTTTAGTCGTACTTGCGCGGGACTTGATACTCCACCACAGGTGGCGGACGCCCCATTGATCGGCCGTCCGCTCTTGCGCTCGGGACGAGGAGGTCACCGTCTTCGCGCGGCTGACGACCGGTTCTGCGGCCGACTCCGTGCAGTAGTCCCGACTGAGTACCGTCCGTCGCCGAATGTCGCCACACTATGAGGCACGGCTTCGCGACGACTTGTCATCTTCGGGCTGTCGTGCGGGCTCGGGGGCCTGATGGCCGCTAGGTCGGGAGCGAGAAGCCCTCGGGTAACGTGCCCTCGACGAACATCATCCCCACCCGAACCTTGCCCTCCCGTATCGCCCGGGCGCGCCGGTACTCCGGGGAGTCGTACCACTCCCGGATCCGGTCCATGTCGGGAAACTCGATGACCATGAAACGGGAGGCATCCCAGGTGCCTTCGACTGGCTCGGATGTGGAGCCCGAGACCAGGTAACGGCCGCCATGGCTGAGGATGGACTCCTGGGCCACGGCTGCGTAGGCCAGGCCGGCCTCCTCGTTTAAGACATCGACGTTGACGATGACGTGAGCGGGCATGAAGGTGGCTCACACCGGCAGGCTGGTGAGGACTTCTCCGCTGCATGTGTCATCGAGGCTGAATCATCGAGCGGCAGGCGCTGAGCGTAGACGCAGCAGACTCGGTCCTCGGGGGCGATCTCACTGCCGAGATTCAAGAAGTCCTCAATCTTACGAGGAACACCGGCGCTGCTTGGCTGCTGATACGAAGTTGTCAAATCGGCCATCATGGTGACCGAAAAGCGGCTGGACCAGAGTCGAAAATTGTTAGAGCCTTGCGCTGTCTTGACCAGATAAATAAACAAAGGGGGCTTCATGAATTCGCATCTTCGTGTCGCAACTGCGATTGCGTCCGTCGCTCTGGTGCCGCTGCTGACTGCTACTACCGCGAACGCCGTGGAGGTGTCCGGCGGGGTGAAGAAAGCAGCGCTTGCTAGTTTTAACTGCCCGCACGATGGCTACATTTCGAATTGGGATGTGTGCACCTCGCTCAGTAACGGTTCTCTGCTTCTGCACGAAACTAACGACGGTAGCCACATAGGCGTGGACTACTACAAGACCGGAGGGGGTGACGTTTCGTGCAAGGTGGGATACATGAGAAACGGAGGGGTGCACTGGAGCGGCCCGAAGACGTGCAGCACGTCATTAAACGCTACGGCGAGTTGGACTCCCGGCGCTTCGTGCAACCCTGACGTCGGCCTTCTTCTCGCAGGTGGAGGCCAGTACCAGACTCCGCCTACGAGGAAGTGCTAGTCAGCATCGACGCGACACAATCCGCTTCCGTCAGGAAATAGCCCTGTTGACTGACGGTCTCGCCAGTTGGTCGGCGATACTGCTTGGTACCCCCTGCGGTATAACCGCCAGGGGGTACACGCACTTTCACATGGCTAGGAACGGGAGGTATAAATGCTAGAAGCCGTATTCAAGGGGCACCTGGCATTCATTGTCATCGCAATTACCATCTCCATCGTATTTGGTCTTGCGGTCTACTTTGCTTCGAAGGAGAAAACGGACCGCCCCTTACATTTGGCACTCTGGTGCGCCTCTATAGTTAGCGTGCTCTGTTTGACGCTATGGTCGACGGGTGGCACTCAAGGTTCCGGCACATGTGTTATCAACCTTAACGTTTTCGAACCCTTCGGAACGGAACAGGGCATATTGAACTGCCTCATGTTCGTCCCGGTGGGATTCCTGGGTGTGCTTGCAGCACGCAGGATTCTCCCCGGAGCCGCAAGTGGGGTGATTGCGTCTGCGGTTATCGAGACCACGCAAGGCGCCATCCCGGCCATCGGGCGAGCGTGTGATACTAGCGACTTCGTTTCTAATTCGACTGGCAGTATCCTGGGCGCGCTTGTGGCATTCATTCTCGTGCGCACAGCTCATGGGAGATTGGATCCCTGGCGGCCGAAGGCGTGGCGGATGGCTATCACATACGTGAGCTTTGCTGTGCTAGTCGGTGTTGTCTGGGCGACTTCTATTCAGCCGCGCACTGTGGCAGCCACTGAGTCAATAGCTTCGGCTGACAGTGAGCAACGGAAGGCGATCACTGAAGTAGTCCATCAGGCATTTGGTGATCACTATGCAATCGGTGACGTGAAATTCGCGCCTTCCGACGGTTCTGCCAGTGGCACTATTATGGCGATTTTGCCCGTGGGGTACGTTCAAGTCAACTGGCCGGGCCAGGACGAGATTACCGCCAGCCTTGACATGTCGGCCAATGGAAAGCCGTCAGGCTTTCCGGTGCCGGGGGCCCCGTCGGAGATCACGAGTTCTGCACAGGCGAAGGATATCGCCATTGCGTACGCTGAGCATCACTTCCCATGGGGTATCCCGAAGAGTGACGTGAAAGTCTCGGCGGTCGGAGAAAATGCGGCTCTGGGGTGGATGGTCAGCTGGCGCCGATATCGAAACGATGTGCTCATGCCTATGCGTTTGGATGTGCAGATTGACCGGACAGGGCGAGTCTCTCAGCTATCGACAAGGAAAGTGCCTGATGTTCTGGTTCCGGCAGTCCGCATCGACAAACAAAGGGCCACTCAACTGGCATTGAAGGCTGTGCCTGGATGCGGAAAGGCCGAGGTGGGTGAATTGCTCGCGGTGCGCAAGGGGACTAGCTGGCATGCTGTTTGGCGTATTCTCATTACGTGTGAACATTCAAGTACACTCACTCATGTTAATGCAAGATCCGGAGTGGTCGAAATGAAAGAAGAGCACCCGAATGTCGCCAGTTGATCTGGTAAGATCAACGTCTTTTTATGTCGCGCAACATTGTGCCTCGGTGCGCACTTGAGCGGTGACTGAGGTACGGGCGCCCGTCAATCGGTATGCAGTTGCTCTTGGCGGCGCGTGAGGGGATCCTCGTCCGTGACGCGTACGACGGCGTCAAGAACATCAGCCTGGAGACGGCCGCTGACGACGACGCGGAGGAGAAGGCTGTGGTAGCGGCTGCTGCCTAGTTTGACCTTGTCTCACCGAGTGCGCCCCGATCCTTCCCAGGGCCGGGGCGCACCTGTGTGTACTGCCTCCAGCGACATCAGTTGCTTGTCGGTGAGTGTCTCCGGTTCAGCCTTGATCCACTTGGCCCCTCGTTCGAAGCGGGCTTCCCTCGGTACGGTCGTTGTCGAGTCCGGCGGCGTCGGGTGGGTCACCCATGGGCGGAGCCGGTTGATCGCGCTTGATTTGGGGAGCTGGTACGGGCATGACGGTTGACGCTGCTCGGAGTCGGGAAGAGAGGTTCACGTCGGCGGGGGCGGGGCGGGTGTTGGTCGCTGCGTGCCGGGCCGCGGGGCTCGAAGACAGAGGCGCAGAGTTGATCCGCTTCGGGGAGAACGCTCTGTTCCGCCTGGCGTCCGCGCCGGTGATCGTGCGGATCGCGCGGACTGCCGATTATCTGCCTTTGGCTCGGAATGAAGTGGCGGTGTCACGTTGGCTGGCCGGTGAAGGTTTCCCTGCCGCACGTGTCATCGGTGATCTTGAACAACCCCTCCTGATCCACGGTCACCCGGTGACCTTCTGGCATCTCTTCGTTGAGGGTGACCGGAAGGCTACGTACGGGGAGTTGGGGGCGGTGCTTCGTGACCTGCACACCCTGGACCTCCCGGCCGGGCTGGACATCCCTACGTACAGCGTTTTCGGGAAGACGGATCTTCGCCTTGACCGGGCTGCGGGGATACCTGACGGACGACATCGAGTTCTTGCGCAAGCGGGATCGTGAACTGCGTGATGAGTACGCGGGACTGCGGTTCGAGTCGGCGACGGGGCCTGTCCACGGGGATGCGCACGTTCAGAACCTCATGGTGGACGACCGCGGGCTGATGCCGGCGTGACCGTTCGTCCCGCTGATTGGCGGGGCCGGCTTCGGGACGTGCGGTGCCGGGTGGCGCGCGGTGGGAGCGCCGGTGGTCGTGGGGACTTTGGGCGGGAGCTGCCACGGGGCGAGAGAACAGGGGGCCTTACGCTGACCCGCGATCGGGCTGGCTCCTGGCCTGCCCGCAATGGCCCGATCGGCCCCCTGTTCTTAGAGGCTCGCCCCGTGGTGGCTGCCTAAAGTCTCCGCGGCCGCCGGCCCCAGCCACAACGCCCCGAGCCCGTACGGCGGTTGTCCGCTGGCGGTGCTCGGGCGGGCTGCGGTGGTGCGGGCGGTGGGCGTCCGCCGGGACCGGCCGCCAGGCCGCAGCCCGGCGGGGCGGCCGAACCGCCCGGCGCGCCGCAGGCGCGCCCTTGAGTAAGTGAAGCCAGCTTTCGACACCCGCCGGACGGCAGGCTTTAGACGGCGTGCAGTGTGCGGGGGCTGTCGGCGGTGAGGCGGTAGGCGAGTTGGGCGCGGTCGGCGCCGGTGCGCAGCTCTTCGAGAATCAAGGGGTGCTGGTCGGTGCCGAGGGTCAGCCGTGAGGCGAGCAGGATCGGGGTCGCGTCGGGGACCTGGAGGGCGTCGCGCTCGTCGGGAAGGGGCATGCGGGCGCTGACGGTCTCGTGCCAGGTGAGCTTGTGCCCGGCCGCGGCGAGAAGGGCGTAGATCTGCTCGGGTTCCGTGTCCGGCGCTTCGGCGAGCTGCTCGGCCTGGTCGGCGGTGGCGAACGGGATCAGCACTCGGTGCAGGGCGCGGGTGTCGGTGTGCGGGTCGGCCAGCAGGCGATCGACGGCGAACAGCGCCTCCCCTTCCGCGAGTCCGAGCAGCGGGCCCGTGGCGGCCGTGGTCGTGGTGCGGTAGACGGTGGGGGCTTCGGCCTGCTGCCAGTCCTGGTGACCGGTACGGAAGGTCTTGCCGCTGCGGGTGATGGCCCGCTCGATGTTGACCGCCGGGGCAGGGAGGGCGCGGACGTAGCTGCGCTTGCCGTGGGTTACCTCGATGAGCCCTTCGGCGCGGAGTGCAGCGATGGCCTTCCGTACGGTCGGGCGGCTGACCCCGTACTGCTTGATGAGGTCGGCCTCTGAGGGGAGGGGGGCGCCGGGCTTGTATTCGCCTTCGGTGATGCCGTTGCGGATCGCGGCGGCAATCTGCTGGTAGAGCGCTCCGGGTCGCTGGATCTCTCCCATGTGGGGGTCTCCTCATCACCTGTTGTCGGCGGTCATGACGTTATCTGACGTCACTCGTAAGCATAAGTGGTTGCCCTGGTCGGTCAAGGCATGCATAGTGGATAGCAGCTCGTAAGCATGAGTGACGTCACGTGACGTCTCATCTCTGCAGGGCCCTCGTCCGCTGCCGCAACCGCCGCGCAACCGTCTGCGCCCCCTGCTCCCGGCTCTACGCCGGCGACACCTTCCACCTGGTCCGCGCCGGGCTCCTCGGCGGCAAGAACGTCCCCACCGAGGTACGGGACCACCCGCGGCTCTTCGTCACCCTCACCGCCCCCTCCTTCGGGGCCGTTCACCGCGCCACCACGGGCGGCGAGCGTTGCCGCCCCCGGCGTAACGCTGACTGCTGCGAACACGACCGGCCTCGTGGCTGCCCGGCCACCCACGACGCTTCAGATTCGCTTGCCGGACAACCCCTGTGCCCTGACTGCTACGACTACCTGGCACACGTCCTGTGGCACGCCCATGCCGGACGGCTGTGGAAGGCGTTCACGGACAACCTCTACAACCACCTCGCCGCCCGAACTGGGCGCACCCGCACCGGCCTTCGCCGGACAGTGCGTATCTCCTACGCCAAGGTGGCCGAGTACCAAAAGCGCGCCGCGGTGCACGTCCATGCGGTGGTGCGCCTCGACGGCGCGACCGGTCCCGTTGATCCGCCTCCGGCATGGGCGTCGGCCGAAGACCTGACCGCAGCCGTGCGGACCGCCGCAGCAGCCGTCCACCTGCACACTCCCTACAGCCGGGCCCTGGGAGAACACAGCCTGCGCTGGGGCTCCCAGCTCGACATCCGGCCCCTCCGCGCCTTCGGCGGGCATGAGGGCCTGGCCGACGAAGCCGTTGCCGCCTACGTCGCCAAGTACGTCACCAAGGGAGCAGCCGACACCGGCATCGGCCTCGACCACCCGATCACCAGCCCCGACGACTTCGCCGTCGGCCGGCTGTCGGCTCACGTCCGGAACCTCATCCACACCTGCTGGAAGCTCTGCGGCCTCCCGGAACTGGCTCCCCTGAGACTGCGGGCCTGGGCACACACCCTCGGCTACCGGGGCCACATCCTCACCAAATCCCGTGCCTATTGCACCACGTACACCGCTCTGCGCTCCGAACGAGCTCAACACCAAGGGTCCACCTCCGCGACCGAGGAGCTCGACGGCCCCGGCACGATCAAGGATGGGCACTGGCGCTACGTCGGCTCCGGTCACACCCCCGGCGCTGCGCTCATTGCCGCCGGCATCGCAGAAGACCTGGTGCTCAACAGGCACTTCGCACGGGAAGAACTGAAGGTCACGGGAGTTGCGCGATGACCGGTGTCCAGGCAGCGAAAGCGGAGAGTGATAACAGGAAGGTCAAGGAAGAGGCCGCCAAGAGAACCTGGATTGAGCGGCACGTACGCGAATCTCCCCCACTCTCCGACGATCAGTTGCGGAGCCTGGGGGAGATCCTGGGGCTTCAGCTCATCCGCCGGAAGTCCGCACGACAGGCTTGAGGAGTTCCGGGTCAAACGCCTTATTCCCCTTGCCACCTGGAACGGCGATCACGGCGCTGAGAACCTTCTTGATCGCTTCGCGCTTCTGCGTGAGCGTCTTCGCCTTCCATGACCTTGCGATGTCTTGTTCCGCTGCCTCGGTCTCGGCCTTCAACGCTTGGTGCTTGGCCTGGTCAGCGTGTAGCTCCTTGATTCGTCGTTCGAGCACGGGGAGGTTGCGGAAGAACGTCTCGTCGTCGATGTCCTCGTCTTCATCGTCGTGCCAGCGGCGCTCAAGCTCGTTGCGGCTCTTGACCGCCCGTTCCAGGGCCTCGGCCTTGTCCCAGTCGGGCAGGTCCTGAGACCTGCTGGCAGCGTTCTCCTCCAACTTGGCGACTACGAATTCCTCGATGAGCTCATCCGTCTTGTCGCCGCGTTTGTACGTCTTGTTGCAACCGCCGTCCACGGTCTTCTTGCACATGTAGGCGTGCTTGTAATTGAGCCAGTCGTTCGCCTTGACCCCGATCATCTTGTTGTTGCAGACGGTCCCGTCTTCGAGAACGTGTCCGCAGCGAAGAATGCCGGTGAGCAAGTACTTGTGGACCAGGCCGCCACGAGGCAGCCCGGAGCCTTGGCCTCGCTCCCTGATCTTCGTCGTAACGGCGAACCACTCCTTCGGGGTGATGATCGCCTCCCACTCGCCCACGATCGGTTGGTCGTCGCCGTCACGGACCAACTCGCCCTTGATCTCCCGGTATCCGCACAGCCGCGCGTTCAAAAGGACCTGCTTGACGGTCTGGTACTGGAACGGATTGCCGCGGCTCGTGATGAACTCGGCCTCCTTCCACCGACGGGTGATCTCAGAGATGGAGGCGCCCGCGATCACGTCGTGCACGGCCTTCCG
This sequence comes from Streptomyces rhizoryzae, assembly GCF_023155275.1. Lineage (GTDB taxonomy): Bacteria > Actinomycetota > Actinomycetes > Streptomycetales > Streptomycetaceae > Streptomyces > Streptomyces rhizoryzae. The sequence continues at coordinate 82,843 of NZ_JALMUV010000008.1, read as the reverse complement.
GATCGCTTCTGCCTCCTTCGCGCGGAGCGTGACGTTGTCGTCCTCCCAACCGAAAGGGCGCCATGCTGCGACGGACTGGCCGCGAATGGCGCGGCTGCGGTGGCTGTTGCGGGTGCGCCGCTGCTTCTTCCTCGTCTCGCTGAGGGACATTGCCACACCCACAAGCCCCTTGATCTCGAACCCCTCGGCGTACAGATCCTGCACGCCGTTCGAGTCGTGATAGACGCGTCCCTCGTGTGAGGTGAACGCCTTCAGGTAGCGCTCCCAGTCGCTCGGTCGTCGGTACAGACGATCGTCGTTCACGGCCATCACGCCGTGGATCGGGTAACCCTCCGGCGTGGTTCCTGCCGCGAGATCGTTGAGCAACTGCTCGAAGTCGTCGCGTACGACGCTCTCCTTGCTGGCGCTCTTGTCGTTGTCCGTGTAGCGGTATACGACCAGCCACCGGAGCTTGCCGGCGTCGTCCGTCATGTCGCGGTGCTGGTCCTCGATGCCGTGGGCGTCCTTCACCCGGCCGTCGAACGAGATCCGCGCGTAGCAGACGACGCACTTGAGATTGGGGTCGGCGGCCACCATGGCGCGGACCTCCTCGACGGACGGCAGCCCCTCGGGAACGCCTCGCAGCTTGCTGATGACCTCTTCACGCTTGCCCACAGGGGTCCCTCTCGGTCCGTAGATCGGGCTGCTGAGACGACCGTAGCGTATGAGCGCTTAGCTAATGTTCTGCTCGATGAAGATCAGCCAGGACATCCGTCGCGAGCACGGCGGAGCCCTGGCGGTGGACGCCGAGGCCGGGATGGCGGAGAAGTCCCGGGAGTTCGCGGCCGCCGGCAATCGCGTCTATCTGCCGATCGCCGACTGAGCGGCCCGCGCGGCACCCAGCGAGCGAGCGAGCGGGGCGGGGCGAATGGACCGTCCGCCCCGCCCCGCCCGCCGATCCAAGTGCGCCCGTCCCGTGCCCCGTTACCGCAACCGGTCCTCCCGGCCGCCGTGGTCGGGGCTGGTGAAGCGGGGGCGGGTGTAGCCGAGGGTGGGGGTGCGGCGGTGCGGGGGCGGGGTGGGGTGGGGGACGTAGCGGAGCGGGTCGTCCGCGGGGTCGGCGGCGGGGTCGGCGAGGGCCTCGCGGAGGAACGGTCCGATCCCGCGCTCCAGGAGCGCCCGGCACCAGGCGTCGTGGGCGCTGTCCAGCGCGGCGGCCCGCTCCTCGGCCGCGGTGTCCCGCGCCCTGCCGTTGCGCAGTGCGGTGACGACCAGGCAGCCCATGGCGACCAGTGCGCCGGCGGCGGCCAGTGCCGCGAAGATCCAGCCGACGCCGACCAGCGGGCGGGAGACGGCCGGGTCGGGGTCCACGGCGCGCAGCAGGTAGCCGATGAGGAGGAAGAGGACGGCCGCGATCCCGGCGAGCACCGGGACCAGGACGACGGCCATCGCGGCGAGTCCGAAACCGGCCGGTGCGTCGGCCCCCTCGTCGTCCTCGGTGGCCGGTTCGGCGCGGTCGCCGGCGGGCCGGTCCGCCGGGACCGGGCCCGCGCCGCCGCCGGGAACGGTGGACGCCGGGGCGCGCAGTGCGCTGCGGAGCTGGACGTAGCGCTGGTATTCGGCCGTCGCGCAGGCCGCGATCGCACTGGTCGCGCTGAGCGCCATGGCGCGCAACTGCTCGGTGGTGAGCCGGTTCCCGGCGCCGGCCGGGCGGCCGTCCGGGTGGTGGTCGGCGGTACGCAGCGCCTCATCGAGGAGCCGCGCGAAGTCGGCGCGGTCCTCGTTCAGCAGGTGCGGAGCGCTGTTCATGTGCATCCCCCGATGCTCCGTAGGGCCGTACGGGCCGGCCGGGAGCCGGGCGCCGGGCGGAAACGGAGGAGAGCCTGCTACGGATAGACCGATGGTAGAGCGCGCCCGGTGCGGGGTGACAGAGAGTTTGCGGAATTCGCGGACGGGACCGGCCGGATGGTGTCCGGCCCGCTCGCCGGCGGCCGGAGGGCCCGGCCCGGACCGCGAACCGTCAGCCGGCCAGCGGCAGTTGGCACACCAGGAGCTTTCCGGCCATCGTGATACCGCCGTCCATGGCGATGGCCAGTCCGTCCGCGTAGACGTGCGGGCCGTTCACCGCGATCCCGTCGCCCTCGCCGTCCTCCGCGCCGACCTCGCCCAGCAGGTACGGGATCGGGCTGTGGCCGTGCACGATGCGGGTGCCGCCGTAGGTGTCGAGGAGCTCGCGGACGGCCTGCGCGCCGGCCTCGTCGCGGAAGGCGAACCGCTTGGTGAACTTCCGGAACAGGTCCCACACTTCGTCCGCGTCGCTGCGCGTCAGGACCTCGTGGACGGTGTCGTTGACCGCCTCGATGGAGTCGCCGTATTCGAGATAGGCGGTGGTGTCGGAGTGCACCAGCAGGTGCCCGTCCTCCTCCATCACGGCGTCCAGCCGGGCCATCCACTGGAGGTGGTGGTCCTGGAGCCGGTCCATGTCCGTCTTCTGGCCGCCGTTGAGGAGCCAGGCGGCCTGGAAGGAGGCGGTGCCGGCGCCGGACTGGACGGGGGTGTCCCCGAACCGCTTGGCGCCCAGCAGCAGCAGTTCGTGGTTGCCCATGAGGGCCTTGCAGTAGCCGCCGGCCGCCGCGGCCTCGGCGGAGAGCTGCATGACCAGGTCGATGACGCCGATGCCGTCCGGGCCGCGGTCGGTGAAGTCGCCCAGGAACCACAGCCGGGCGTTGCCGGCCGCCCACCGGCCGTCGCCGTCGATCAGCCCCTCGGCCTCCAGGGCGGCGCGCAGTTCGTCGTAGTAGCCGTGGACGTCCCCCACGACGTACAGCGGGCCCATGCCCTCGGGCGCGGGCGCCTGCTCGGGGAGCGGCAGGACGGACGGGTGGTCGACCAGGGTGTCCGTGCGGGTGATGACCGGCAGGTCGCGGGCGGTCGGGGTGTACTCCTCGGGCATCCCGTCCGGCGCGGCGTCCGGCGCGGCCGGGGGCCCGGCGGGTGCCTGGAGCGGCGGGCCGGGCGGCGGTCCGGAGGGCGCCCCGGGCGGCGGAACGGACGCCGGAGGTTGTGCCGCCATGGTCCACACCATGGGTCCCTGACTGGCCCCCTGAGTCATCGACCCCTCCACCGTTGCGCCGCCGTGCACCTCTCGGACCTTTGCCTGGTCGACGGCGGTCCGCGGTGTCGTGCGCCCATCATAGGAACGCCGCTCTCGGGTTGTGACGCACCCGGGGGTGATCAATCCTGCGAAGCCCGGCGTTCGCGATGGATTTCTCCCGGGATCACCCCGTTTTTTCCTCGCCGGGCGGGCGCCCGCGGCCCGCCCGTAGGCCCGGTCCGCCGTGCCGGGGCGCAGTCAGTCGCCGGCCGGACCGCGCGGCGGACTGACGGTGGTGCGCGGGGACCGGCGCTGCGAGGACGTCCGCACGATCAGGTCCGTCGGTATCACCTGCTCGACCGGGCTGCGGTCGTCGAGCCCCTCGATCGCGTCGATCAGGATCTGCACGACGGCGGTGCCGATGCGCCGCGGTTTGAGCGAGAGCGTGGTGATCGGCGGTTCGGTGGTGGCGTAGACGGTGGACTCGCTACAGCAGACCAGCAGCAGGTCGTCCGGGACGCGTAAACCGTAGCGGCGGGCCGCGGCGAGCAGGTCGGTGCCGTTGGGGTCGAAGAGCCCGTAGACCGCGTCCGGCCGGTCCGGCCGGGCCAGCAGCCGGTCCGCCGCCACCGCGCCCGCCCGCGGGTCGTAGGCGGGGTAGGACTCGTAGACGGGGTCCTGGCCGACCCGCTCGCACCAGTTGAGGTACGCGGTGGTCGACAGCCGGGTGTAGGTGTCGGTGGTGGTGCCCGTGAGCAGCCCGATGCGGCGGGCGCCGGCCTCGGCGAGGTGGTCCAGCAGGCCGAGGACGGCCGCTTCGTGGTCGTTGTCGACCCAGCCGGTGACCGGCAGCGAGCCGCCGGGGCGGCCGTCGGAGACGACCGGGATGCCGTGCCGGACGAGTTCGGTGACGACCGGGTCGCCGTCGGCCGGGTCGATCACGACGGTGCCGTCGAGGGCGACGTTGGACCACACGTCGTGGCGGGAGGTCGCGGGCAGGATGACCAGGGCGTAGCCGCGGGCCAGCGCGGCGGAGGTGGCGGCTCTGGCCATCTCCGCGAAGTACGCGAACTCGGTGAAGGTGAAAGGTTCATCCCCGTACGTGGTCACGGTCAGGCCGAGGAGGCCGGACTTGCCGGTACGGAGGGTGCGGGCGGCTGCGGACGGGCGGTAGCCCAGCCGGTCGGCCACCTCGCGGACGTGGCTACGGGTGGCATCCGGAAGCCGGCCCTTGCCGTTGAGCGCGTCGGAGACAGTCGTGATCGATACACCGGCTGCGGCGGCCACGTCCCGGATACCCGCGCGCCCCAGCCGGCGACCGGCCGACCGGCCCACCTGGTGCTTCCCTGCTGCTGTCATGGCGAGCCGATAGTAGGGCTCGCTACGGCCATTCGCGGGGGAGCCACGGTGAGGACCAGGAGGCACGTTTCTGCACGACGGATTGCCCTCAATTTCCTTGCAATCCAAGGAAGTTGCTCCGCCGACTGATCATTTGTCGGGAGGTATGTGCACTCGGCCTGGCGATCCGTCCAGGTCTCGAAGAGGTCTCAAGTCACCTTGACGAGGGATGCGCGCCACGGAGTGAGCCACCGGCGCGCGAGGTGGCACATGGCGCTCCCTGGGGGACGCGCGCCGCTCGTCCGGTGCCGCGGGCGCCGGGGAGGGGCGGTTTCCCCAGGGGCTGCCGCCGGCCGGGTCAATCCTCATAAGGTGTGCAGTATTGGAGTCGAGAGGGATGGTCGAGGAGGATCTGCGGTGAGCGAGAAGACCCCGCGGCTGCGTGCCGCGCTGGACGGCATCCCCACCTACAAGCCGGGGCGGCCGGCGTCGGCGGACGGCCCGGCCGCTTACAAGCTGTCCTCCAACGAGAACCCCTACCCCCCGCTGCCGGGTGTCCTGGAGAGCGCGGTGGCGGCCGCCGGCTCCTTCAACCGCTACCCCGACATGGCATGTACGGGGCTGATGGCCGAGCTGGCCGAGCGGTTCGCGGTCCCGGTGGAGCACCTGGCGACCGGTACGGGGTCGGTCGGGGTCGCCCAGCAGCTGGTCCAGGCGACGGCCGGGCCGGGCGACGAAGTGATCTATGCCTGGCGCTCGTTCGAGGCCTACCCGATCATCACCCAGGTCTCCGGGGCGACGTCCGTGCGGGTGCCGCTGACCTCCGGGGAGGTCCACGACCTGGACGCGATGCTGGCGGCGATCACCGACCGCACGCGCCTGATCTTCGTCTGCAACCCCAACAACCCCACCGGCACCGTCGTGCGCCGCGCGGAGCTGGAGTCCTTCCTGGACCGGGTGCCGGACGGCGTGCTGGTGGTGCTGGACGAGGCGTACCGCGAGTTCATCCGCGACCCGGAGGTGCCGGACGGGATAGAGCTCTACCGCGACCGCCCCCAGGTGTGCGTGCTGCGCACCTTCTCCAAGGCGTACGGCCTGGCGGGCCTGCGGGTCGGGTTCGCGGTGGCGCACGCGCCGGTGGCCGCGGCGCTGCGCAAGACCGCGGTGCCGTTCGGGGTCAGCCAGCTCGCGCAGGAGGCCGCGGTGGCGTCGCTGCGCAGCGAGGCGGCGCTGCTGGAGCGGGTCGAGGCGCTGGTCGACGAGCGGGCCCGGGTCGTGGACGCGCTGGTGGCGCAGGGCTGGACGGTCCCGCCGTCCGAGGCGAACTTCGTCTGGCTGCGGCTGGGGGACCGGACCACCGCGTTCGCCGAGGCGTGCGAGCGGGCCGGGGTGGTCGTGCGGCCGTTCGCCGGTGAGGGGGTGCGGGTGACCATCGGGGAGAAGCCGGCCATGGACCTCTTCCTCCAGGCCGCGGAGGCGTTCCGCAAGGAGCTGTAGTCCGCCGCCGGCGCCGGCGGAAGGCCGCCGGGCCGGTGCGCGGTGCCCGGTTTTCGCGAGGCCGCGGGTCAGTCGACCCGCGGCCTCGTCCGTCTGCGCGCTCGCCCGGCGGTCAGGTCCGCTGGACGTGGATGGCGTCGCCGCCGCGGACGGTGGCCAGGGCGCGCGGGTCGCCGTCGATGCGGCCCAGCACGTTGCACGGCGAGGCGAGCCGGGACTCGTCGCCCCGGGAGATCGGGGTGGGGCCGTAGGGGAGCGCGAGGGCGTTGCCCTCGGTCCAGAAGGCGACCGTGCCCGGGTCGACGACCTGGCGGGCGCCGGACTCCAGGGCCGGGGTCAGTCCGGTGTCGAAGTAGACCTCCTCGCCCCAGGTGTGGGCGGTGGCCTGGAGCGGCAGCGCGGCGAGCAGCGCGGTGGTGGTCGGGGTGTCGTCGAGGGTGGCGGTCACGTGCCCGGCGGGCCAGGAGATACGGATCTTCATGGCGCCGAATTCAACAATATGTTGAAGCTGTGGGGAAGGGTGCGTACATAACCTCGGCATAAAGGTGCACGCGCCATCGATTCCAGCGTGACCGCAGTCACGTACCCCCAGTCCCCAAGGCAAGAGTCGAATGGTAGATAATTCTTGTGAATGTGAACGCGTTCACAAGCTCGCGTCCTGTATGTGCTGCTTTATGCGGCGCAAAAGGGACATGGCCGTACGGATGCGGCGACGTAAGGACGTAAGGAGGCCGCGACGTGGAACTGGCGTTGGCGCCGGAGACTATGGCGCGATGGCAATTCGGCATCACGACCGTCTACCACTTCCTGTTCGTCCCCCTGACGATCTCCCTCGCCGCTCTGGTGGCGGGGCTGGAGACCGCATGGGTGCGGACCGGCAAGGAGAAGTACCTCAAGGCCACCAAGTTCTGGGGCAAGCTGTTCCTGATCAACATCGCGATGGGTGTCGTCACCGGCATCGTCCAGGAGTTCCAGTTCGGCATGAACTGGTCGGACTACTCGCGGTTCGTCGGGGACATCTTCGGCGCCCCCCTCGCGTTCGAGGCGCTGATCGCGTTCTTCTTCGAGTCCACCTTCATCGGCCTGTGGATCTTCGGCTGGGACAAGCTGCCCAAGAAGATCCACTGCTTCTGCATGTGGATGGTCTCGATCGGCACCATCCTGTCCGCGTACTTCATCCTCGCGGCCAACTCCTGGATGCAGCACCCGGTCGGCTACAAGTTCAACCGCGCCACCGGGCGCGCCGAACTGACCGACTTCTGGAAGGTGCTGACCCAGGACACCACCCTGGTCGTCGTCTTCCACACCCTGACCGCGGCCTTCCTGACCGGCGCCGCGTTCATGGTCGGCATCGCCGCGTACCACCTGATGCGCAAGAAGCACGTCAAGGTCATGCGGACGTCGCTGCGCCTGGGCCTGGTCACCCTGGTCGTCGCCGGACTGCTCACCGCGGTCAGCGGTGACTCGCTCGGCAAGGTCATGTTCAAGCAGCAGCCCATGAAGATGGCCTCGGCCGAGGCACTGTGGGACAAGGCCGCACCGGCGCCCTTCTCGGTCTTCTCCTACGGAGACGTCGCCAAGGGGCACAACAAGGTCGCCATCGAGATACCCGGCCTGCTCTCGTTCCTCGCGCACAGCGACTTCTCCTCGCCGGTGCCCGGCATCAACGACGTCAACAAGTCCGAACAGCAGAAGTTCGGGCCCGGCGACTACCGGCCCAACATCCCGGTCACCTACTGGGGCTTCCGCTGGATGATCGGCTTCGGGATGACGTCCTTCGCCATCGGCCTGGCCGGGCTGTGGCTCACCCGCAGGAAGTTCTGGCTGGCACCCGCGCTGCGGACCGGCGACGAGGAGCCGCCGCACCTGGCGCTCACCAGGAACAGGACGCTGGGCGACCGGCTGGCGAAGTGGTACTGGCGGCTGGCCTTCGTCACCCTCGGCTTCCCGCTGATCGCCAACTCGTGGGGCTGGATCTTCACCGAGATGGGCCGCCAGCCCTGGGTCGTCTACGGCGTGCTGCGCACCCGGGACGCGGTGTCGCCCGGCGTCTCGCAGGGCGAGGTGATCACCTCGCTGGTCGTCTTCACCACGCTGTACGCGATCCTCGCCGTGGTCGAGGTCAGGCTGCTGGCGAAGTACATCAAGGCCGGACCGCAGGAACTCACCGCGTCCGACCTCAACCCGCCCACCAAGATCGGCGGCGACTCCGCCGACTCCGACCGGCCGATGGCCTTCTCGTACTAGGAGGCGACCGTGCAACTCCACGACATCTGGTTCGTCATCATCGCCTTCCTCTGGACGGGGTACTTCTTCCTCGAAGGCTTCGACTTCGGGATCGGCGTGCTCACCAAGCTGCTCGCCCGGGACCGGAGCGAGAAGCGGGTCCTGATCAACACCATCGGGCCGGTCTGGGACGGCAACGAGGTCTGGCTGCTCAGCGCGGGCGGCGCGACCTTCGCCGCCTTCCCGGACTGGTACGCCACCCTCTTCTCCGGCTTCTACCTGCCGCTGCTGCTGATCCTGGTCTGCCTGATCGTGCGCGGGGTCGCGTTCGAGTACCGCGCCAAGCGGCCCGAGGAGCGCTGGCAGCGCAACTGGGAGCACGCGATCTTCTGGACCTCGCTGCTGCCGTCGGTGCTGTGGGGTGTGGCGTTCGGCAACATCGTCCACGGCGTGAAGATCGACGCGCACAAGGAGTACGTCGGCGGCCTGCTCGACCTGGTCAACCCGTACGCCCTCCTGGGCGGCCTGGTCACGCTGGCGCTGTTCACCTTCCACGGCGCGGTGTTCGCCTCGCTGAAGACCGTCGGGGACATCCGGGAGCGGGCGCGCCGGATGGCGGGCGTCCTCGGACCGGTCGCCGCCGTGCTCGCGGTGGCGTTCCTGGCCTGGACCCAGGCCGACAAGGGCGGCCTGAACAGCCTGATCGCCATGATCGTCGCGGTGGTGGCGCTGGTCGCCGCGCTCGGGGCCAACAAGCTCGGGCGCGAGGGCTGGGCGTTCGCCTTCTCCGGGATCACCATCGCGGCGGCCGTCGCCATGCTCTTCCTGACGCTCTTCCCGAACGTCATGCCGTCCACGCTGAACGACGGCTGGAGCCTGACGGTCTCCAACGCCTCGTCCAGCCCCTACACCCTGAAGATCATGACCTGGTGCGCCGGTATCGCCGCGCCGATCGTGATGCTCTACCAGGGGTGGACCTATTGGGTGTTCCGCAAGCGGATCGGCACCCAGCACATCGCCGAAGCCCACTAGCCGCGTCCCGCCCCGCCAGGGCGGGACCGGGAGAACGGAAGGTTTCACGTGAAACCCGTCGACCCGCGCCTGCTCCGATACGCCCGCGCCACCCGGGGATTCCTCGTCGCGGTGGTGGTGCTCGGGCTTGCCGGCGCGGGCCTGGTCGTCGGCCAGGCCATGCTGATCGCGGAACTCGTGGTCGGGGCCTTCCAGCAGGGCCGCACGCTCGGCGGCCTGGCCACCCCGGTCGCGCTGCTGGCCGCGGTCTCCGCCGGCCGGGGGCTGGTCTCCTGGCTCACCGAGCTGGCCGCGCACCGCGCCGGTGCGGCGGTCAAGTCCGAACTCCGGCTGCGGCTGGTCACGCGGGCGGGTCAGTTGGGGCCGGGGTCGGCGGTGCGCCGGGCGGACGGCGCCGCGGAGCTGCGGACCGGTGAGCTGACGGCCCTGGCCACCCGCGGTGTCGACGCCCTGGACGACTACTTCGCCCGCTACCTGCCGCAGCTGGGGCTGGCGGTCGTGGTGCCGGTCGCGGTGCTGGCCCGGATCGTCACCGGGGACTGGGTCTCGGCGCTGACGATCGTCCTCACCCTGCCGCTGATCCCGCTGTTCATGGTCCTGATCGGCTGGGCCACCCAGTCGCGGACGGACCGCCAGTGGCGGCTGCTGGCGCGGCTGTCCGGGCACTTCCTCGATGTCGTGGAGGGCCTGCCCACACTGAAGGTCTTCGGCCGGGCCAAGGCCCAGGCCGCCGCCATCCGCGCGATCACGAACGAGTACCGCCGGGCCACCCTGCGCACCCTGCGGATCGCCTTCCTCTCCTCGTTCGCCCTCGAACTCCTCGCCACCCTTTCCGTCGCCCTGGTCGCCGTCGGCATCGGCATGCGGCTGGTGCACGGCGAACTCGACCTCTCCACCGGCCTGATGGTGCTGGTGCTGGCGCCCGAGGCGTATCTGCCGCTGCGGCAGGTCGGGGCGCAGTACCACGCCGCGGCCGAGGGCCTCTCGGCCGCGGAGGAGATCTTCGCCGTCCTGGAGACGCAGCCGCGGACGGCCGGGACCGCCCCCGCGCCCGCGGGGACCGGCCTGTCCGTCGAGGGCCTGGTGGTCCGCCACCCCGGGCGGACCGCCGCCTCGCTGCCGGAGACCTCGTTCGAGGTCCGGCCCGGTGAGACCGTCGCGCTGGTCGGTCCGTCCGGTGCCGGCAAGTCGACGCTGCTGAGCGTGGTGCTCGGCTTCACCGCCCCGTCCGAGGGCCGGGTGCTGGTCGACGGCCAGGACCTCGCCGGCCTCTCGCCCGAGAGCTGGCGCGGCCGGATCGCCTGGGTGCCGCAGCATCCGCACCTCTTCGCCGGTTCCCTCGCGGAGAACGTCCGGCTGGCGCGGCCGGACGCCGATGACGCGGCGGTCCGGGAGGCCCTGCGCGACGCCGGGGCGCTGGAGTTCGTGGACGCGCTGCCCGACGGCCTGGACACCCGGCTCGGGGAGTCCGGCGCCGGGCTCTCGGCCGGCCAGCGGCAGCGCCTGGCGCTGGCCCGCGCCTTCCTCGCCGACCGGCCGGTCCTGCTGCTGGACGAGCCCACGGCGAACCTGGACGGCGAGACCGAGCAGGCCGTCGTCGAGGCGGTCCGGCGACTGGCGGCCGGGCGCACGGTCCTGATGGTCGTCCACCGTCCGGCGCTGCTGGCCGTCGCCGACCGGACCGTGCGGCTGGCCGGGCCGGAGGAGGGGGCCGGGAGCCCGGAGACCGATGCGGCGGCCGCGCCGGCCCAGCCGGTACCGGCCGCCGAACCGGTGCGGTCGGCGGCCGGCGGTCCGCTGCCGGAGGGCCCGGCCGCGTCCGGACCGGCCCCGCACTCGGCTCTGCGGCGGCTGCGCGGAACGGCCCGCGCCCGGCGGTCCCGCTTGGCCCTGGCGCTGCTGCTCGGCAGCCTTGCGCTGGGCAGCGCGGTGGGCCTGATGGCCACCTCCGGCTGGCTGATCTCGCGGGCCTCGCAGCAGCCGCCGGTGCTGTACCTGATGGTGGCGGTCACCGCGACCAGGGCGTTCGGCATCGGGCGGGCGGTGTTCCGGTACGCCGAGCGGCTGGTCGCGCACGATGCGGTGTTCCGGATGCTCGCCGACGTCCGGGTGGCCGTCTTCCGGCGGCTGGAGCGGCTGGCGCCGGCCGGTCTGCGGGAGCGCCGCCGCGGCGACCTGCTGTCGCGGCTGGTCGCGGACGTCGACGCGGTGCAGGACTACTTCCTGCGCTGGCTGCTGCCCGTGGGGGCGGCGCTGCTGGTCGGCGCGGGCACCGTCGCCTTCACCGGCTGGCTGCTGCCGGAGGCCGGCGCGGTGCTGGCCGCCGGCCTGCTGCTCGCCGGTGCCGGGGTCCCGCTGCTGTCGAGCGCGCTGGCGCGGCGGGCGGAGCGGCGGCTGGCGCCGGCCCGCGGTGTGCTCGCCACCCGCGTCGTCGATCTGCTGACCGGCACGGCCGAACTGACGGTCGCCGGCGCGCTCGGGGCCCGGACCGACGCGGTGCGCCGCGCGGACCGGGAGCTGACCCGGATCGCGTCCCGCTCGGCCACCGCGGCCGGGACGGGTGCCGGGCTCTCGGCGCTGCTGTGCGGGCTGACCGTGGTCGCCTCCGCGGTGGTCGGTGTCCAGGCGGTGCACGCGGGCCGGCTGGCGGGCGTGGAACTGGCCGTCGTCCTGCTCACCCCGCTCGCCGCGTTCGAGGCGGTGGCCGGGCTGCCGCTCGCCGCGCAGTACCGCCGCCGCACCCGGCACGCCGCGGAACGGGTCTTCGAGGTGCTGGACGCACCGGAGCCGGTGCGCGAACCGGAGGCCCCCGCGGCCGCGCCCGGCACGCCGTTCCCGCTGGTCGTCCACGGGCTGACCGCCCGCCACCCGGGCCAGGAGCGGCCGGCGCTGGACGGCGTCGGCTTCACGCTGACCCCGGGCCGCCGGGTCGCCGTCGTCGGACCGTCCGGCTCCGGCAAGACGACGCTGGCGCAGGTGCTGCTGCGCTTCCTGGACCGGGAGGCGGGCACGTACACCCTGGCGGGAACGGACGCCCAGGAGCTGGCCGGCGACGCGGTCCGGCGGCTGGTGGGCCTGTGCGCGCAGGACGCGCACCTCTTCGACAGCTCGCTGCGGGAGAACCTCCGGCTCGCCCGCCGGAACCGCGGCGACGGCCAGGAGTCCGGCGACCAGGACCTCTGGGAGGCGCTCGGCCGGGCGCGGCTGGCGGACTGGGTGCGCGGGCTGCCCGACGGCCTGGACACCATGGTCGGGGAGCACGGCGCCCGGCTGTCCGGCGGTCAGCGGCAGCGGCTGGCGCTGGCCCGCGCCCTGCTCGCGGACTTCCCGGTGCTGGTGCTGGACGAGCCCGCCGAGCACCTCGACCTGACCACCGCGGACGCGCTGACCGCCGATCTGCTGGCGGCCACCGAGGGCCGGACGACGGTCCTGATCACCCACCGGCTGGCCGGTCTGGACGCGGTGGACGAGATCCTGGTGCTGGACCGCGGCCGGGTGGTGCAGCGCGGCGGGTACGGGGAGCTGGCCGCCGCCGACGGTCCGTTCCGGCGGATGCTGGAGCGCGAGCGGGCGGTCGATGCGGCGTATCCGCGGATGGTGACCGCCGGGGCAGGGGCCTGATGGCGGGCGTGAAGGGGGAGCGCCGGGCCGCGGAGGGCACACCGTCCGCTCCGGGCCGCCCGCGCTTTCTCTCGAAATGCGGCCTCATTAGGCTCGGGGCATGTCCGCCATGACAGGGCCGCCCCCGGGACCCGCGGAGACCGGCAGCACCGGCGGCCGTCCCGACGCCACGGACGCCGCCACCGAGGCCACCCGCAGCCTCCAGGGCCTGTCGTCCGAGCTGACCGCGCGGGTGCCGCAGCTGCTGGAGGCGATGCGCACGATCGGTGCGGGCCTGGACCTGCACATCACCCTGGACCGGATCGTGCAGACCGCGGCCGAGCTCGCCGACGCGCGCTATGCCGCGATCGGGATCATCGACGACGCCCGGAAGGGGCTGTCGGACTTCGTCACCTACGGCGTGACCGGGGAGCAGCACGAGCGGATCGGCGCGCTGCCCGACGGCCACAAGGGGCTGCTCGGCGCGCTGATCCACCACCCCGAGCCGGTGCGGCTGGCCGATCTCACCCAGGACCCCCGTTCGGCCGGGTTCCCGCCGGGGCACCCGCCGATGCGGTCGTTCCTGGGCGTGCCGATCCGGGTGCAGGGCCGGATCTTCGGCAACCTCTACCTGACCGAGAAGCGCGGTGGGGAGTTCAGCGAAGAGGACCTGCACATGGTGCGGGTACTGGCCACCGAGGCCGGGATCGCGATCGGCAACGCCCGGATGTACGCGGCGACCCGGCAGCGGGAGCGGTGGATCGACGGTTCGGTGGCGGTGACCACCGAGCTGCTGGCCGGCAGTGATGTCGATGACGCGCTCGCGGTGGTGGCCGAACAGGCCAGGAAGCTGGCGGACTCGGCGGCCGGCATCGTGCTGCTGCCGGACGAGGACGGCGGGCTGGAGATCGTCGCGGTGTCGGCCGACGACCCGGCCGGGGCCATGGGCACGCGGATCCCGGCCGACAGCCCGGTGACCGAGCAACTCCTCGCGGGCGAGCCGGTGTTCATCGACGACTCGGCGAGCGACCCGCGGATGGTCACCGCTCTCGCGCCGCGGTTCGGGCCGAGCATGATGCTGCCGCTCAAGAGCGGCGGCCGGGTGCTCGGCACCCTCGCCACCCCGCGGTCCCGCGGCGCCCGGCCGTTCTCGGCCGCCGAGCGGACGCTGGCGACGCAGTTCGCCGCGCAGGCCGCGCTGGCGCTGGTGCTGGCCGACGCCCAGCGCGACCGGGAGCGGCTCGCGGTCTTCGAGGACCGGGACCGGATCGCCCGCGATCTGCACGATCTGGTGATCCAGCGGCTGTTCGCGACGGGGATGATGCTGGAGGGCGCGCAGCGCAGGACCGAGGTGCCCGAGGTGGCGGAGCGGATCGGCAAGGCCGTCGATGAGCTCGACACCACCATCCAGGAGATCAGGACCGCGATCTTCGCGCTCCAGCAGGGCCCGGCCGAGGCGCCTTCCGGGCTGCGGACCCGGGTGCTGAGGGAGATCGGCACCGCCGCCGTACCGCTGGGCTTCCAGCCGTCGGCGCAGTTCGTCGGGCCGGTCGACTCCCGGGTCGGTGAGCTGACCGGCAAGAACCTGATCGCCGCCCTGCGGGAGGCGCTGTCGAACGCCTTCCGTCATGCCGAGGCGTCCCGGATCGAGGTGGTGGTGGACGCGACGGTCACCTTGCCCGACGGCACCCCGGGCGTCCGGCTGACCGTCGCCGACGACGGGGTGGGCATCTCGCGGGGTGGCCGCCGCAGCGGCCTGCGAAACCTCGCCAAGCGGGCGGATTCGCTGGGCGGCTCCAGCACCTACGGCCCGGGGCTGCGGGACGGCGGCGGGGGGACGACGGTGACGTGGGAAGCGCCGCTGTGAGGGCGCGAGGTCAGGAGCGCCGGGCGAGGCTGGGTCCTGCGGTGTCGCGCTGTTTCACGTGAAACATGCGCAGAGACCGGTGAGTTGGGCGGTTTCACGTGAAACCTGCGTCGAAGCAGGCGGGTTCGACGGTTTCACGTGAAACATTGCGCCGTGCCACGGGAGTTGAGCGTTTCACGTGAAACATGCCGGACCGGTGCAGGTCTCCGTCACTGTTTCGCGTGAAACCACGGGGCCTGCCGCCCGTGGCTGCGCGCCGCCGGCGGCAGTGCCTCAGCGCCCCTGAAGGATCCGCTCGATCACGACCGCCACCCCGTCGTCGTTGTTGGACTCGGTACGGTGCGTGGTGGCCGCCAGGACGTCCGGGTGGGCATTGGCCATGGCGTAGGACGTACCGGCCCAGGTGAGCATCTCTATGTCGTTCGGCATGTCCCCAAAGGCGACGACCTCCTCCGGCGCGATCCCACGCTCCGCACAGCAGCGGGCGAGGGTGCCGGCCTTGCTGACGCCCGGACCGCTGATCTCCAGCAGGGCGGTCGGGCTGGACCGGGTGAAGGACGCCAGGTGGCCCGCAGTGGCCCGGGCGAGCGAGAGGAAGGCGTCGGGGTCCAGCTCGGGGTGGTGCGCCAGCAGCTTCAGCACGGGCTGGTCCGCGATGCCGGGGCGGTCCTCCGGGCCGTGCACGACCGGCGGGGCGAAGCCCTCGGCGAGCAGCTTCTCGGCCGGCGCTATCACCGCGGCCGGGTCGAGGAAGAAGGGCGGGTACTGCGGTTCGTAGTGGATGCCGCTGGTGCGCTCGACGGCGAAGCTGGTGCCGGGGGCCGCGCCCCGCAGGGCGTGGACGACGTCCAGCGCCACCGCCTGCTCCAGCGGGCTGGCCTCCACGATGCGGTTGCCGCGGTGCAGATCGACGACGGCCGCGCCGTTCGCGCAGATCGCCAGGCCGTGGCCGTGCACGTGGTCGCTGACCACGTCCATCCAGCGGGCCGGGCGCCCGGTGACGAAGAACACCTCGATGCCGGCCGCCTCCGCGGCGGCGAGTGCCGTGATCGTCCGCTCGGAGACCGTCTTGTCGTCGTGCAGCAGGGTGCCGTCGAGATCGGTGGCGATCAGCCGGGTGGGCCGGGGCGGCGTGGCGGAGGCATCAGTCACGGGGCCATCTTCGCGTACCGGCACGTACAGGCGTGCGGTGGGTACGCACCGCGGCCCGGGCGGAGAGCGGCCGGGCGGGGTTCCGCCGCGCTCCCCGTACGCTCGGAGGCATGCGACTGAGCACTGTGATCCTGCCCGTCCGCCGCTGGTCCGAGGGCGGGAAGGAGGCGTGGCAGCGCGCGGAGGAGCTGGGCTTCCACGCCGCGTACACGTACGACCACCTGTCCTGGCGGAGCTTCCGCGAGCAGACCTGGTTCGGCGCCCTGCCGACCCTGACCGCGGCCGCCACCGCGACCTCCCGGATGCGCCTGGGCACCCTCGTGACCTCGCCGAACTTCCGGCACCCGGTCACCCTCGCCAAGGAGCTGATCTCGCTCGACGACATCAGCGAGGGCCGGATCACGCTGGGCATCGGCGCCGGCGGCAACGGCTTCGACGCCACCGCGCTCGGCCAGGAGCCCTGGTCGCCGCGCGAACGGGCCGACCGCTTCGCCGAGTTCACCACGCTGCTGGACCGGCTGCTCACCCAGGACGCCGTCTCGTACGAGGGCACGCACTACTCCGCGGACGAGGCGCGCAACATCCCCGGCTGCGTCCAGCGGCCCCGGCTGCCGTTCGCGGTGGCGGCGACCGGCCCGCGCGGGCTGAAGCTGGCGGCCCGCCTCGGCCAGGCGTGGGTGACCACCGGCGATCCCAAGGTCGCGAACGCGGGAGGGACGCCGGCCGAGTCGCGCCAGGCGATCCGCAGGCAGATCGAGGGGCTGGAGAAGGCGTGTGCCGACCAGGGCCGGGACGCCGCCGAACTCCACAAGATCATGCTGACCGGCTTCACCCCGGACCGTCCGCTGGACTCCTTCGACGCCTTCGTGGACTTCGCGGGGCGCCACGCCGAGCTGGGCATCGATGAGCTGGTGATCCACTGGCCGATCGCCGATTCGGTGTTCGCGGCCGATCCCGCGGTCTTCGAGCGGATCGCGACCGAGGGGCTTGCGCAGCTCGGCGCGTAACGGCCGCGGCCTGCTGCCGGGCCCGTCCGGTTTGCCGCGGTATCCGGCCGGGGCTTTACCCGCTATATAGCCGTGAAGAGGGAGAATTAGGACAACGGCGCAGTGTGCGGCCCGGCGCGCGGGGGAGAGGACGGTGGGCGACCGGGTCGGGACACTGCGCGAAGTGCGGCGCGTTGTGGAGGAGCCATGGCACAGACCCGATTCGCCCCGGACCGCGGGCTGACCTCGCGCATGGTGGTGACGATGTTCTTCATCGGCCTGCTGTACGTCGTGGTCGTCAGCGCGCTGGTGGTGCTCCTCAAAGGCGCCTGGGTGGTGGTGCTGCTGATCGCCGGGGCGATGTTCGTGGCGCAGTTCTGGTTCTCCGACCGGATCGCGGCCTTCAGCATGGGAGCCCGCGAGGTCACCCCGGAGCAGGCCCCCGAGCTGCATGGCGCGGTGGACCGGCTCTGCGCCCTGGCCGATATGCCCAAACCGCGGGTCGCGATCGCCCAGTCGGATGTGCCGAACGCCTTCGCCACCGGCCGCAATCAGAAGAACTCCCTGGTCTGCGCCACGACCGGGCTGCTCAGGCGGCTGGAGCCGGAGGAGCTGGAGGGCGTGCTGGCGCATGAGCTGTCCCATGTCGCCCACCGCGATGTCGCGGTGATGACGATCGCCTCGTTCCTCGGCGTGCTGGCCGGCATCATCACCCGCGCCGCCCTGTGGAGCGGCGTCGGACGCAACAACCGCGATCAGAACGCCGCCATCGCCGTACTGATCGTCACCGCCGTCAGCGTGGTCGTCTATGCCATCAGCTTCCTGCTCACCCGGCTGCTCTCCCGCTACCGCGAACTGTCCGCCGACCGGGCCGCCGCCCTCCTGACCGGCCGCCCCTCCGCGCTGGCCTCCGCGCTCACGAAGGTCACCGGCCAGATCGCCCGGATCCCCACCGAGGACCTCCGCAAGGCCCAGCCGTTCAACGCTTTCTACTTCGCCCCGGCCTTCAACAAGGAGAGCTTCCACCAGCTGCTCTCCTCCCACCCGACGCTGGAGCAGCGGCTCGACCAGCTGGGCCGGATAGCGGCGCAGCTGGGGCGGCCGTGAGCGGCGGCATCCGGCAGGACGGCAGGGAACGGCGCCCGGCATGTTTCCCGTGAAACATGCCGGCGCGCCATCGGAGCAACCGATCGAGGAGTAAGCCGCGCATGGGATTTCTGGACGCCATCCTCGGCCGCAGCAAGCCGGTACGCCCGGATTTGGACCAGCTCTTCGCGCTGCCGTCCGCCGCGGTCACCCTCCAGGCCGCGGCCGGATTCACGCCCACCGGCCTGGGGTCGGTGTGCTTCGCGAGCGTCGAGGGCGGTGTCTTCTCGCGTATCCAGGAGGAGGCGCGCTCGCTCCTGGACGGTTCGGTGGAGTTCACCCAGGACGGCTACGGCTACACCTGGCTGCTGGTGCGGCACGCACCGGAGGACGTGGCGGGCCTGGTCAACGATCTGCACGCGGTCAACACCTCGCTGGAGGAAGCGGGCTTCGGCCCCCAGCTGCTGTGCTCGCTCCTCGGCTTCCGGGACGCCCGGCAGCGGCCGCTGGCCCTGGTCTACCTCTACAAGCGCGGCACCTTCTACCCCTTCGCGCCGCGGTCCGGCGAGGGCGAGAAGCGCGACAATCCGCTCGAACTCCAGGTGCGGGCGATGCTCGCGGACGACCTGACGGTCGAGAAGGATCTTTCGCGGTGGTTCCCGGTGTGGGGTGCGCCAGGCCTCTGACGTGCGGGGATGATGGTGGCGGACGAGGCCGGTCAGGGAGGCGGAGGAACTCCGGCGGTTCATGCCCTCAGCATGCCGCCGGGCCACCGCCGGGGCACATCGACTGCCGGCCCGGTCACGAGCTGGAGACCACCGGCCCCCACGACTTCGGCGGACGGCTCACCACCGCCATGACGGCCCACCCCAAGACCTGCCCCACCACGGGAGAACTGCACTTCTTCGGCTACGGCAGTGGCACGCCGCCCTACCTGACCTATCACCGCGCGGACGCGGCCGGTCAGTTGGTGGTCAGCCGCCCCATCGACGTCCCGGCCGCCACGATGATGCACGACTTCCACCTGACGGCCCGCCACGTCGTCTTCATGGACCTCCCGATGGTCCACGACCGCGGCCGCCCCGGCATGCCCTACGCCTGGGACCCGGAGTACGGAGCCCGCCTGGGCGTCCTCCGGCGGGACGATCCCCACGGCGAGGTCCGCTGGCTGGAGATCGACCCCTGCTACGTCTTCCACGCGCTGAACGCCCACGACGACGGCGACCAGCGCATCGTGCTGCACGTTTCCCGCTACGCCGCGCTCGACGGCCGCACCCCGTCCTTCCTGTGGCGCTGGACGATCGACCTCGCCGCCGGGACGGTGGCCGAGGAGCAACTCGATGACCGGTTCGGGGAGTTCCCCCGCATGGACGACCGTCTCACGGGGCAGCCGGCCCGCTTCGGTCATGTCACCGCGGGCGAGGCACCGGGCACCGGCCCGATACCCGGCGCCCTGCTCCGGTACGACCTGCGGACCGGTGCGGTGGCCCGTCATGACGTCGGCCCCGGGCGAACCCCGGGCGAGGCGGCGTTCGCCCCCGCGGACGACCGCCCGGGCGGCCCGGGCTGGCTGATCACCTATGTCTACGACGCGACCACCGACACCAGCGACCTGGTGATCCTCGACGCGGAGGACATCACCGCCGGGCCCGTCGCGGCGGTCCACCTACCGCACCGGGTGCCCTACGGATTCCACGGCAACTGGCTCCCCGACCCGGCCGGTTGACGCAACCCGCAGGGGTGGCCGGGCGGGGGCGCCCGGCTCGATCCTTGACAACTGGAGAGTGGAGCAGGCAGCGGCAAGAAGCAGCGGGAGCGGGCCCCGGGCGGTGGACCGCTCCCGCAGCCGGGGCCGCGGGTCGGTCCAGGGGCGTCAGTTGCGCTCGGCGGCGGGTCCCTCGGCCACCGGACGGGCTCCGCCGGCGGCTGCGGCCAAGCCGTCCAGAGTGCGGGCATGGACCTCGCGCTGGGCGGCGGCGGCGATGAAGGCGGCGGTGTTCTGCGGGCCGACCAGGTCCCGTACGGCCTGAACGGCCTCGGCGGGCAGCAGCACGGCCTCCGATCCGGTCGCGGGACGGGGGTCCGCGACCGGCCCGGGGGCCGGGGCGGGCGTGGGCCGGGCGTCCGCGACGGGCGGGGCGTCGGCGGGGGGCGCGTCGGTGGGGGACTGGGAGGCGGCCGCTCCCCTTCTCCCCTCCGGCGGCGCCGGGGCCGACCCGGCCCAGGTGTCCGGTCCCGCGCCGGCGCCCGTTCCGGCCTCCCGCGTCCCCTCACCGGCCGCCGCCGTGCCGTCCTCCTGGCGGCCCGTCGTCAGCGCCCCTGTGAGGTGGTGGCGGATGTAGCGGGTGGCGAGTGACCGCATGGCGCGGGCCAGTTCCGCGTCGACGGTCTGCTGGGCCAGCGGGCGGAGGCGGCGCACCAGCGCCGTGGCCTCCGCGGTCTCGGCCTCGGTGGGCGGGTGGTCCAGGAACGCCTGGAAGACGTGTTCCGTGGTGAAGTCCAGAAACCGGGCTGCGATGTGCTCGACCTGGCCGCGCACCTCTCGGAGATGACCGGAGATCGCCAGCAGCGGGACGCCGGCGGAGTGGAGTTCGGCGGCGACGGCGAGTTCCCGGGGGCTGGGGACCAGGAACTCGTCCTCCCGATCGGGGACGCGTACCAGGACGCCCAGCTCGACGGCCTCGCCGACCGCTCGCTCGTGGGGGGCGCCTCCGAAGGCGGCATCGAGTTCGGCGCGGGTGATGCGGGTCGGTTTCTCGTCGCTCCACGGCCCGTCGATCTCGGCGACCAGCCCCAGGACGCCGTCGAGGCCGCGACCGGCGTCCCAGGCTTCCAGGAGTTCCTTGATGCTGGCGAGGGTGTAGCCGCGGTCGAGCAGGTCGGCGATCTGGCGCAGCCGGGCCAGGTGGGCGTCGCCGTACACATTGGCCCGGCCGCGGCGCTCCGGGCGGGGCAGCAGGCCCCGGTCCTGGTAGGCGCGGATGGTGCGGACCGTGGCTCCGCTGAGGTGGGCCAGGTCCTCGATGCGGTACTCCGCCCTCGGCGGCTGCTCGGTCGTCACTGCGGTGCTCCTTACGGGGCGGCCGCCTCGGCGAGGGGCCGTAGTGCCGGATGGCCGAACCGGAGGCGGCGCTGCCTTTGGGAGCCGCCCAAGGGGCGGGGCCGTGGGAGCGCGCCACGGGGGCCGTACCGCCAAGGTCGGCCCCGTCACGGGCCGGGCAGGGCGGTGGTGCCACGATACGGCCGCCGCCCGGCCTGCCGGCCGCCCCGTTCACGGGGGCGGCCCACCCCGCGGCACGCGCGGCGGGGCGGGCGGCAGCGCGGGCGGCAGGGGGTGGACGCCGGAGTGGAGAGGGCTGCACGGAGCGCGGTCGCCCGGTGGGGCTGGCGCGGGGTGCAGGCGGCGGGGCGCCTGCCGGTTACACCGGGGGCTCGATACGGGCGAGGGCCCGCAGGGCACGCGGGGTGAAGCGGGACAGCAGGTGGGCGCCGCGGGCCTCGGGGGTGACGGGGACCACCGCCTGGTTGCGGACCACTGCCCGCAGGATGGCGTCGGCGACCTTCTCCGGCGGGTAGTTGCGCAGCCCGTAGATCCGCGCGGCCTTGGCCCGGCGGCGCTTCTCCTCCTCGGCGGAGACACCGGTGAAGCGGGCGGTGCCGGTGATGCCGGTGTTGACGAGCCCCGGGCAGATGGCGGAGACGCCGATGCCCTGGCCCGCCAGCTCGGCGCGCAGGCACTCGCTGAGCATCAGGACGGCCGCCTTGGAGGTGCTGTACGCGGGCAGGATCCGGGACGGCTGGTAGGCGGCGGCCGAGGCCGTGTTGACGATGTGGCCGCCCTGACCGCGGTCCGCCATCCGCTTCCCGAAGATCCGGCAGCCGTGGATCACGCCCCACAGGTTGACGTCCAGGACCCGCTGCCAGTCCTCGGTGGTGGTGTCCATGAAGGAGCCGGACAGACCGATGCCCGCGTTGTTGACCAGCACGTCCACGGTGCCGTACTCGGTGTCCACCTTGTCGGCGAGCTTCTCCATCGCCGCCTCGTCCGAGACGTCGACGGCCTCGCCCCATGCCTGCGGGGCCCCGATCAGCCGCGCCAGGTCGGCGGTGCGGGCGGCGCCCTCGGCGTCCCGGTCCACGGCGATGATCCGGGCCCCGGCCTCCGCGAAGGCGAACGCGGTGGCCCGGCCGATGCCGCCGGCCGCGCCGGTCACCAGCACCAGCTGGCCGCCGAAGCGATCGGCGTACGGTCCGGACGCGCCGACGCCCTTGGCCGGGTCGCCTTCCTCCTTCGCGGTGACGAACTCCGCTATCCAGGCAGTCAGTTGGTCGGGGCGGGTGCGCGGAACCCAGTGCTGGGCGGGGAGGGTGCGGCGGACCAGTTGGGGCGCCCACCGGCCGAGGTCGTCGTACAGCCGCTCGGAGAGGAACGCGTCGCCGGTCGGGGTGATCAGCTGGACCGGGCAGTGCGCGTAGGCGTCGGTGCGGGGGCGGCGGAGCCGGGCGCGGATGTTGTCGCGGTAGAGCCAGGCGCCGTGGGCCGCGTCGGTGGGCAGCGAGTCGGTGGGGTAGTCGCCGGCGGGCACCTTCTCCACCCGCTGGAGGATGCCGGGCCAGCGCTTGCCGAGCGGGCCCTTCCAGGCCAGCTCGGGGAGCGCGGGGGTGTGCAGCAGGTAGACGTACCAGGACTTGGCGCCCTGGCCGAGCAGCTGGGCGGCCCGCCGGGGGGTGGGGCGCGCCAGCCGTTTCTTGATCCAGTGCCCGAAGTGGTCGAGGGACGGCCCGGACATCGAGGTGAACGACGCGATCCGCCCCTCCGTGCGCCGCACGGTGGCGAACTCCCACCCCTGGACGGAGCCCCAGTCGTGGCCCACGAGGTGGACCGGGCGGTCGGGGCTGACCGCGTCCGCGACGGCCAGGAAGTCGTCGGTCAGTTTCTCCAGCGTGAAGCCGCCGCGCAGCGGACGCGGCGCGGTGGAGCGGCCGCAGCCCCGGACGTCGTAGAGCACCACGTGGAAGCGTTCGGCCAGGCCGCGGGCGACCTCGGACCAGACTTCCTTGCTGTCGGGGTAGCCGTGCACCAGGATCACCGTGGGCCGGTCCGGATCGCCCAGTTCGGCGACGCACAGGTCGACGCCGCCGGTGCGGACCCAGCGCTCCCGGGCCGTTGCGAGTGCCCCGCCGGGCCCCTGGCGCCCGTGCTCCCCACCCCCGCGCCGGTGAGGGTCCCGGCCCTGCTGCCCGCCTTGTCCACGTCCCGTCTTCACGCGGCCTTCTCCTCCTGCCAGCGCCGCACATGCGGCAGATCGTCGTCGAGCCAAAAAGCGCTTTCCTGCGGGTCCTTGGAGTCCGTGACGACCAGGATCTCCTCGAACTTCGCCCCGGTGCCCCGGAATCCGAGGTGCGGTTCGACCGCCCACAGCCCGGGCTGCGGAGGGTGGTCGGAGAAGGCGTACGGGCTCCACAGCGGCGACCAGCCCTCCCGGTGGCCGTGCAGCGCGTCCGAGGCGAGGCCCTTGAGGGACTGGGTGCCGAAGCCGAAGAGGGTGGGGGACCAGCGGCGCTGCCGGACCCGGTCGACCTTGTGCGCGATGACGCCGAAGGGATAGGCGCGGTGGCGGTTGGCGTAGCCCTGCCGCACCATCAGCCGGTCGACGTCCTGGTAGATCTCGCGCAGCGGGCGCCGTTCGCGCACCTCGCGCAGGATCAGTTCGCGGTGGGCTTCGAGATCGGTGAGGAGCCGGTTGTGTACGGGGTTGAGGCCCAGGCAGCCGGAGTAGCCGATGTCGGCGGTGAAGCCGTTGTGGACCGGGGCCATGTCGAGGATGAACGGCATCCCCGGCTCCAGCTCGCGGTTGGTGGGGAAGAACTGGAGCGGCACACGGAAGTCGACGAACGCGGTGCGGTCGCCGAACCACGCGAACGGCAGGTGGAACCAGTCCTGTACGCCGCGCTCGCGCAGCCACTCACGCTGCATCCGCGCCGCCGCGCGCTCGGTGACCCCCGGCCTGAGCTGGGCTGCCACGGCTTCCGCGCAGGCGTAGGCGAGCCGCTGGACCTCCCGGAAGCCTGTGAGTTCGGCGCTGAGTTCGGTGGTGCGTCGCCCGGTCGCTGCTGAGGTCGCTGAGGTGCCTGAGGCCATCGCCAACCGTCCGTCCGTAAGCGGTTCATCGCGGTACGTGCCCGTAACTTGCCACTGATGAATGTGACAATGAGCGGCGGCTGCGTCAAGGGGGCGGCGGGCGGCGAGATCCACGCCACGCGTGACAGCCCTCCGGAGCCGGCGGCCCGGAGTACCGACCCCGAGCCGGCTGCCGCTGAAGCAGGAGAACCCCTACGGGCATCTCGTACCGGAGGGGTAGGCGAAGACCACCGCTGGGGTTGACGACGGGTGTGGCGGGCGCCACTACCGTCGAAGACGTGACTCTGATCGTGACCGAAAGCCTGACCAAGCGGTACCCGAGGGTGACCGCGCTGGACCGGCTGTCCCTTGGCATCGCCCCCGGCGTAACGGGCCTGGTGGGTGCCAACGGCGCCGGCAAGTCGACCCTGATCAAGATCCTTCTCGGTCTGGCTCCGGCCACCGAAGGGACCGCGCACGTCCTCGGCCTGGACGTGACCAAGGACGGCAGCACCATCCGTGAGCGGGTCGGCTACATGCCCGAGCACGACTGCCTGCCGCCGGACGTCTCGGCCACCGAGTTCGTCGTGCACATGGCCCGGATGTCCGGTCTGCCACCGACCGCCGCCCGGGAGCGCACCGCCGACACCCTGCGCCACGTCGGCCTCTACGAGGAGCGCTACCGCCCCATCGGCGGCTACTCCACCGGTATGAAGCAGCGCGTGAAGCTGGCCCAGGCGCTGGTCCACGACCCGCAGCTGGTGTTCCTGGACGAGCCCACCAACGGCCTGGACCCGGTCGGGCGGGACGAGATGCTCGGCCTGATCCGCCGCGTCCACACCGACTTCGGGATCTCCGTCCTGGTCACCTCCCACCTCCTGGGGGAGCTGGAGCGCACCTGCGACCACGTCGTCGTCATCGACGGCGGAAAGCTGCTGCGCTCGTCCTCCACCCAGGAGTTCACCAAGGTCACCACCTCGCTGGCGGTGGAGGTCACCGACACCGACAGCCACCCGGACGGTACGGGCGCGCTGCGCGAGGCCCTGACGGCGGCCGGCGCCGTGGTCTCCACCGGTGCCCCCGGAGACCGGGGGGCCACCTCGCCCGGCCACGTCCTCTTCGTCGAGGCGGCCGGCGACGAGACCTACGACCTGGTGCGCGACACCGTCGCCGGGCTGGGCCTCGGCCTGGTGCGGATGGAGCAGCGGCGGCACCAGATCGCCGAGGTGTTCCGCGACGCCGACGCGCGCGCCGGTGCGGGCGGTGCGGACCAGGCCGGTCCGGCGCCGGCGGGGCAGGGCGCGACAGCGGGGCAGGACACCGGTCACCCCACCACCGTGGGCGGAGGGAACGCACGATGAGCACCGAAACCACGCCGGCCGGCGCATCCATCCACAACATCGGCTACCGCCACTACGACGGCCCCCGGCTGGGCCGCGCCTACGCCCGGCGGTCGCTGTTCTCGCAGAGCCTGCGCGGTGCGTACGGCCTGGGGCGGTCGGCGAAGAGCAAGGTACTGCCGATGCTGCTCTTCGCGGTGATGTGCCTGCCCGCCGGGATCCTGGTCGCGGTGACGCTGTTCACCAAGGCCGGCAGCCTCCCCATCGGCTACGCCCGCTACCCCATCTACCTCCAGGCGGTCATCGGCCTCTATCTGGCCGCCCAGGCACCGCAGTCGGTCTCCCGCGACCTGCGCTTCAAGACCACGCCGCTGTACTTCTCGCGGCCGATCGAGCGGGTCGACTACGTCCTGGCGAAGTTCGCGGCGATGGCCAGCGCGCTGTTCATCCTGACCGCCGTGCCCCTGGTGATCCTCTATGTCGGGGCGCTGCTGGGGAAGCTGGACTTCCTCAAGCAGACCAAGGGTTTCGGGCAGGGGCTGCTCTGCGCCGCCCTGCTCTCCTTGCTCTTCGCAGGGATAGGACTGCTCGTCTCGGCGCTCACGCCGCGCCGCGGCTTCGGGGTCGCCGCGGTGATCGCCGCCCTCACCATCCCGTACGGCGCGGTCAGCGCGATCCAGGGCATAGCCACGCTCCAGGGCAGCGAAGCCGCCGTCGGCTGGCTGGGGTTGTTCTCGCCGATCACCCTCGTCGACGGAGTGCAGTCCACGTTCCTGGGCGGCACCAGCTCGTTCCCCAACGGCCTGACGCCGTCGGCCGCCGAGGGGGCGGTCTACCTCCTCGTCGCGCTGCTCGTCATCGCCGGCTGCTACGGCCTGCTGATGCGCCGCTACCGGAAGGCCGGAATGTGACCGCCCGCCCGTCGTCCACCACCACCCCGGCCGGGAGCGCTTCGTACCGCTCCCTCCCGTCGCCGTCGCCCGACCACCACCGCTCAAGGAGTGGGCCGCGCCCATGAGCACTCTTCACATCGACCACGTCTCGCGCTGGTTCGGCAATGTCGTCGCCGTCAACGACGTCACCATGACCATCGCCCCCGGCGTCACCGGCCTGCTCGGCCCGAACGGTGCCGGGAAGTCCACCCTGATCAACATGATGGGCGGCTTCCTCGCCCCCTCCAACGGCACCGTCACCCTCGACGGGACGACGATCTGGCGCAATGCCGCCAGCTACCGCCACATCGGCATCGTCCCGGAGCGCGAGGCGATGTACGACTTCCTCACCGGCCGCGAATTCGTCCAGGCCAACGCCGAGTTGCACGGTCTCGGGCGGGCCGCGGCGGCCCGGGCGCTGGCGACGGTCGAGATGGAGTACGCCCAGGACCGCAAGATCTCGACGTACAGCAAGGGCATGCGGCAGCGGGTGAAGATGGCCTCCGCACTGGTCCACGACCCCTCGGTGCTGCTGCTCGACGAGCCGTTCAACGGCATGGACCCGCGGCAGCGGATGCAGCTGATGGAGCTGCTGCGGCAGATGGGGGACGAGGGCCGCACGGTCCTGTTCTCCTCGCACATCCTCGAAGAGGTCGAGCAACTGGCCTCGCACATCGAAGTGGTGGTGGCCGGCCGGCACGCGGCCTCCGGTGACTTCCGCAAGATCCGCCGGCTGATGACCGACCGCCCGCACCGCTATCTGGTCCGGTCCGACAACGACCGGGCGCTGGCCGGGGCGCTGATAGCCGACCCCTCGACGTCCGGTATCGAGGTGGACGTCACCGAGGGCGCGCTGCACGTCCAGGCCGTCGATTTCGGGCGGTTCACCGAACTCCTGCCGCGGGTCGCCCGCGACCACGGCATCCGCCTGCTGACCGTCTCGCCCTCGGACGAGTCGCTGGAATCCGTCTTCTCCTACCTCGTAGCGGCCTGAGGCCAGAAAGGAGCCCTGAGGCAGTATGTCCACGACCTCACCCGTGGCCCCGCCGGCGCCCGCCGCCGCGCCCAAGGCCGCGCTCTTCCACCCGACCGTCGCCCGGCTCACCTACCGGGCGCTGCTCGGCCGGCGCCGCGCGCTGATCCTCGTCGCGCTGCCCGCCCTCCTGGTCGCCATCGCGGTGATCGTCCGGGCGCTGACCGGTGCGGACGACGGCACGGCCGACGGCATCCTGCGCGGCTTCGCGCTGGGCACGATGGTCCCGCTGATCGGTGTGATCGCGGGGACGGGCGCGATCGGTCCGGAGATCGACGACGGCTCGGTGGTCTACCTCCTGGCCAAGCCGGTCCGCCGCTCGACGATCATCTTCACCAAGCTGCTGGTCGCGATCGGGGTGACCGCCGTCTTCTCGGCGATACCGGTCCTGGTGGCCGGCTTCGTCCTCAACGGCAACAGCCAGCAGATAGCCGTGGCGTACGCGGTGGCGGCGGCCGTCGCCTCGGTCGCCTACAGCGCGCTCTTCCTGCTGCTCGGCACCCTCACCCGGCACGCCGTCGTCTTCGGCCTGGTCTACGCCCTGGTCTGGGAGGCGTTCGTGGGGAACGTCGTCCCCGGGGCGCGGACCCTGAGCGTCCAGCAGTGGGCGCTGGCGGTGGGCGAGAAGGTCGGTTCCGAGGGGGCCCTGAACTCCGCGGTGCAGCTGCCGCTCGCGGTCTGCCTGCTGGTGGCCGTCACCACGGTGGCGACCTGGTACGCGGCGCGCCGGCTGAAGGCGCTCACGCTGGCGGGCGAGGAGTAGGACGGCGGATGCCGCGCGGCCGCGGTCAGCCGGTGGGGCCGGCGGCGGCGCGGTTCTCCTGCGCGCCGTTGAACTCCCGCACGTTGCGCAGCTGCTCCTGGTAGTCGGCGGTGAAGCGGGTGTCGCCCGGTTTGACGGTGACGAAGTACAGCCAGTTGCCCGGCGTCGGTGCGGCCGCCGCCTTCAGCGCCTGGGCCCCGGGGTTGTCGATCGGGGTCGGCGGCAGCCCCTCGAACCGGTAGGTGTTGTAGGGGCTGTCGGTGCGGGTGTCGGCGTGGGTGGTGCGGAGCGTGCTGCGGCCGAGGGCGTAGTTGATGGTCGAGTCCATCTGGAGCGGCATGTTCCGGGCGAGCCGGTTGTCGATGACCCGGGCGACCTTGCCCATGTCGGCCGGCCGGTCCGCCTCGGCCTGCACGATGCTGGCGATCACCACGGTGCGGTAGTCGGTGATGCCGTCGGCGGCGAGCCGCTGGCGGCCGGTCTTGACCATGTAGGTCAGGAGCGAGGCCGGGGTGGTGTCCTTGCGGAGCGGATAGGTGGCCGGGAAGAGGTAGCCCTCCGGGTTGCCCTTCGCCTCGGCGGGCAGGTCGAGGTGCGCGGTGCGGGCGGCCTCGGCGGTGGTCCCCGCCGGTACGTGCAGGGTCCGGTCGGCGTCCGCGTAGATCTGGGCGGCACGCCGGCCCTCGGGCACCGAGAGCTGCCCGTACGCCCGCTCGCTCAGCAGCCGCGGTACGAGCAGCACGGCGAGGAGGACGACGACACCCAGGACGGCGACCAGGAGGAACAGGCCCGCGCGGGGGACCCGCGGGCCGGGGCGGTGGCCGGTGTGCTGCACATCGCTCATGGGGGCACCGTAGGCCAGCAGTCTGTGACCCGGCGCCCTCCCGGCACGCCGGGCCCCGCCTGATCATGGCCGGTGGCGCGGGCGGCGGTGCACCCGGCGGGCCCCGTAGCGGCGCTCCCCGACCGCGGCGCGCCCCGGAGCGGCCCCGAGCGGCCGCCGCCTTGGGGCTTGGGCCATTGGTAGGGGGCGGCTGGGCCGTTGGGGCGGGGGGAGAGGGGGTGGCCCGGGACGGTGACGATCCCGGTGGGGCCGGGCTCCCGTCCCGGGGGACCAGCAACCGTTTCTTGCTGCTTGCTGCTGGCCGCTGGCCGCTCGTCGCCAGGCGTCGGCGGACGGCCCCTGGCCGCCCGGTCCGGCCCCTGGCCGCCCGGTCCGGCTCCGTCGGGCTCCCGGCCCGCCGGCCGGCGGGCGGCCGGCGACGGACGTCTGTCGGCAGGTGCTCCGGCGGGCCGGCCGGGGTGGTTGCTCAGTCTCCGATGCGGCGGTTGCGGCCCGCGCCCAGGGCGAGGAGGGCCAGGGCGGCGCAGACGGCGAGCAGGAGGACGAGCGGGACGGTCCAGCCGGCGGTGGCCTGGTGGACGGCGCCGAGGGCCAGCGGGCCGACGGCGGCGAGGAGGTAGCCACCGGTCTGGGACATCCCGGAGAGCCGGGCGGCGGTGTGGGCGTCGCCGGACCGCAGCACCATCATCGTCAGCGCCAGCCCGAGGGCACCGCCCTGGCCGACCCCGAGGATCGCGGCCCACAGCCAGGCCCCGGCCACCGGCGCGACCAGCAGCCCGGTGACGCCGCAGGCCATCAGGGCGGAGACCGCCACGCCCAGCAGCCGCTGGCGGCGCATCCGGCCGGCGAGCGTCGGCACGACGAACGAGCCCACCATCTGCACCAGGGTGCTGAAGGCGAAGACCAGCCCGGCCTCGCTCTTGCCCATGCCGTGGTCGGTGAAGATCGTCGGCATCCAGGCGATGATCACGTAGGCGATCAGCGACTGGGAGCCCATGAAGAGGGTGACCTGCCAGGCGAGCGGGGAGCGGCTCAGCCGGGGGCCGTGCGCGGCGGTGTGGGCGGGGGCGGCCGCGGCCGCGCCGTGGCGGGTGCCCCGGCGGGCGATCACCGCCTGGGGGAGCCAGACCAGGGCGGCGACGGCGGCCAGCAGCGCCCAGGAGACCAGGGAGCCCTGCCAGCTGCCCAGTGCGTTCTCCAGGGGCACGGCGGAGGCGGCCGAGACGGTGGCGCCCAGGATCATCGCGGTCGAGTACAGCGCGGTCATCGCCGCCGCCCGGTCCGGGAAGTCCCGCTTGATCAGGCCGGGCATCAGCACGTTGAGCAGGGCTATGGACCCGCCCACCACCGCGCAGCCGGCGAACAGCGCGCCGACCGGCGGCGCGATCCGCAGCACGATGCCGCCGCAGAGCGCGATCAGGGCGCCGCACAGCGCCGCCTCGGTGCCCCAGCGGCGCGCCAGTCGCGGCGCGATGAGCGAGCCGAGGCCCATGAAGACGAGCGGGATGGTGGTCACCAGGCTGCTTGCGGTGGCGGCGAGGTGGAAGTGGTGGGCCATCTCGTTGAGCAGCGGCGAGACGCCGGCGAGGGCCGCCCGCATGTTCACCGCGGCGAGGACGATGCCGGTGAGGAGGAGGGCGGGGTGGGCCCGCAGCCGGCGCCGGGCGGCGGCGACCGGCGGGGCCGGGATCAGGTCCTCCTCGGCGTCGATGAGGTCGGCCGGGGAGGACGGGTGGGGCCCTGACATGCGTGCGTACCTAGCCAATCGTGCGCGGGGGAAGGGAGAGCGGGAGAAGGGAGGGGGAGAAGAGGGGAAGGGGGTGGGGAGTCAGGAGGGGAGAGGCCGGGTCAGTCGGCGGCGAGGAGGGCTTCCACGGCGCGTTTGGGCTTCTCCAGGAGGGCGCGGGTGGCGCGTTCGGCGGCGTCCGGGTCGCCGTGCGCGATCGCGTCCAGGACGGCCCGGTGGTCGCCGTGCACGATCTTCGGCATCGCCTGGTCGTCGAGGGCGCTGACCAGGGCTTCGCGTACGGAGCTGCTGAACCAGCCATAGGTGGCCGTCAGCGCGGTGTTGTGCGCGGCGTCGACGACGGCCTTGTGGAAGGCGATGTCGTGATCGGCGTAGAGCTCCAGGCTCCCGGTGTGCGGGCGGCCCTCGGTGTCCTCCAGTTCGGCCTGGGCGTCCAGGGCCGCCCGCATCCGTTCCAGATCGGCGGGTTCGTGGCGGAGTGCGGCCAGCCGGGCGGCCTCGGCCTCCAGGGCGATGCGCAGTTCGAGGACGTCGCGGATACCGGCGCGCTGGATGCCGCGCATCACCTCGGCCGGGTCCGCGGTGGAGACGACGAAGGTGCCTTCGCCCTGGCGGGAGCGCAGCATGCCGGCGTGGACGAGGACGCGGACCGCCTCGCGGACGGTGTTGCGGCCGACCTGGAGCTGTTCGGCCAGCGCGTGCTCGGGGGGGATGCGGGTGCCGACCTGCCAGGCGCCGGTGGCCAGTTGGGCGCGGAGGGTTTCGACGACGGTGTCGACGAGGGACTGCCGTCCGGCTGCCTGGAGTGCCATGGGGCGTTCGGTGTCCGTTTCTGGGTGGTGGGGCGGGGTGGGGCTCGGGGCTGGGTGCGCTGGGCCTCGTCGGGCCAGGCCAGCGCGCGCCGTGCGCCTGTGGCTCGCGGCTCGCCGGTCCTGCCTCGCGTGCCTCGCGTGCCTCGTGCTTGCGGCGCGCGCCTGGGGCAGGTTGCCCGGTCATCCTACAAGTAATTGTTTCGTGGGGCATCTATCGATGGCGAACCGTCGCGGCGAAGGGCCCCTGCCCCGCCCTCGGGGAGCCTTGGGGAGCCAGCCGCAAGGCTCGCCGTAGGGGCAGAGGGGCAGAGGGGCAGAGGGGCAGGGGCACGGGCTGGCGGCCGAGCCGGAGGAGGGCCTGTGCGGGCTCACAGGCTCGCACGTTCGCACGTTCACAAGCCGCACGTTCACAAGCCGCACGCTCACGGGCCGCGCGCTCACAGGCCGATGTCGCGCTCCTGGATATCGGCGAGGGACTCGCGGCGGACGAGGAGGCGGGCGTGGCCCGAGGTGACCGCGACGACCGGCGGGCGGCCGACGAGGTTGTAGCCGGAGGCCATCGACAGGTGGTACGCCCCGGCCACCGGCACCGCGAGCAGGTCCCCGGGGCGGATGTCGCCGGGCAGCGGGACGTCGGAGGCGAGGATGTCGCCCGCCTCGCAGTGCCGGCCGACGACCGTGACCCGTTCCGGGGCGGCCGCCGGGCGGCGCCCGACCAGCCGCGGTGCGTACCGCACCCCGTACAGCGCGGGCCGCGGGTTGTCGCTCATCCCGCCGTCCACCGCCACGAAGGTGTGCGCGCCGGTCCGTTTGACCGACAGCACCCGGTAGACGGCCACGCCCGCCGGCCCGGCGATGGCGCGGCCCGGCTCGACGGCCAGCCGCGGCACCGGAAGCCCGGCCGCCGCGCAGCCGCGGGCCAGTTCGGCGCGGACCTTGGCGGCGAGTGCGGGGAGGTCGAGCGCGGGCTCGCCCGGCCGGTACGCGACGCCGTGGCCGCCGCCGAGGTCCAGTTCGGGCAGGGTGATGCCGTGCTGCTCGCGGATCCGGGCCAGTAAGCCGACCAGCCGCCGCACCGCCGACAGGTAGGGCTTGGCGGCAGTGATCTGGGAGCCCAAGTGGCAGTGCAGGCCGACGAGTTCGAGGCGCGGCTGGCCGAGGACGCGGGCGATGGCGTGCTGGGCCGAACCGTCGGCGAGCGACAGCCCGAACTTCTGGTCGTCGGTCCCGGTCCGGATCTTGGCGTGGCCGCCCGCGGCGATCCCGGGGACGACCCGGACCAGCACCTTCTGCCGACTGCCCGCCGGGACCGCGGCGGCGAGCCGGGTGATCTCGGAGGTGCTGTCGATGACGATCCGGCCGACGCCGAGCCGGAGTGCGGCCTGGAGGTCGGCCGGGCTCTTGGCGTTGCCGTGCAGCACGATCCGGTCCGGCGGGAAGCCGGTGGTGACGGCGAGTTCGAGTTCGCCCGCGGAGCAGACGTCCAGGCCCAGGCCCTCTTCCGCCACCCAGTGCGCCATCGCGCGGCACAGGAACGCCTTGGCCGCGTAGTAGACGTCCGCCCCGGGGAAGGCCCGCAGGTAGGCGCGGCAGCGTTGGCGCACCTCGTCCTCGTCCAGGACGTAGGCGGGGGTGCCGAAGTGGTCGGCCAGCTCGGTGAGCGGGACGCCGCCGAGGGCGAGGTCGCCGTCGGGGAGCGCGACGGCGGACGCGGGCCAGATGGCGAGCGGGTCCGGATCCGGCACCGGGCTCGGGACGGGGGAGGCGGGCGGGGAGGGAGTGGCGGCCGGGGGCGCGGAGCGGGACGGGGGGAGGGTGGCGGTCGGCGGGGTGGGGCTCCCCGGGGCGGTCGCGGTGGCGGGGCGCCCGGTGGCTCCTTCGGCGGGCGGGGCCCCAGCGGGCGCCGCGCTGGACGGCGACCCGGTGGCCCCTGCGGCCGGCCCCGGTCGCGACCTGCCAGCCGGTGACCCGCCGCGGGGTGACCCGCCGACCGGTGACCCGCTGGGCGGTGATCCGCTGGGCGGGGCGGGGGCCGGTGCCTCGTTGCGGACGGTCCGGGGCAGAGTGGGGTGGCTCATCGGTGGCGTGCCCCTTCCTCAGACGGCCCGTAGGTGTGTTCTACGGGGGATGTGCGGGACACGTGGTGCGCGGGGGACGTGAGGGAGGCGGGGAGCCTCGGGAAGCGTCCGGGCCGCGCCCGTACCGGAGGTGGTCCGGGCCGTGCCCGTACCGGCGGCGGCCTGGGCCTCGCGGGCCGCGGTGGCGGTGCTGCGGGCCTCGCGGGCGGCGTAGGCGGTGAGCCGGGCCTCGCGCACCGCCTCTGCGACGGTCCGCGGCTCCCGGCCCGCCTCTGCGACGGTCCGCGGCTCCCGGCCCGACTCTGCGACCGCTCGGCGTTCGCGGCCCGCGCCGGCAGCCGTTCGGTGTTCCCGCGCCGTCTTGGGGACGGCGACCGGGGCCGGGTGGCGTTCCCGGACCGCCTCGGGGATCAGGCGGCGTTCGCGGGCGGTGGGGCCGGGGGCCGGGGCGCACCGCGGGTCGACGGTGACGGTGGTCGCGCCGACCGGTTCGGCCAGGGCGCGCAGGGCCGGCTCGGAGAGCCGCACCCACGGCTGGCCGCCGCCGAGGGCCTCGGCCAGCCGCTGCGGCGAGGTGAAGCCGACGGCCGTACGGCCGCCGAGCGGGGTGCGGAACAGGCGGGCCGTACAGCCCGCGGGTCCCGGCCGGACGGGTACGAACAGAGGCCCGGCCGGGACACGATCGGCAGGCTCGGGGTCTTCCGCGTGGAGAGGGTGGGACACGGCGTTGCTCCTCGACGGGACGGCGGCCCCGGACCGGTGGTCCACGCGTACCGGTGGGCACGCGTACGCCGGGGCTCGGCACAGACGCTATGCCCGGCGCGGGGGGCGTCCCGCCGCGCCATGACGCTTCATTGACGGTTTGCGGACCGGACTTGACGCGATGCTGCCGCCCCTGGCCGGGGCACGCCGCTGAGTGGCGCGTTCCGCTCGGGTTACGGGCCCGGCCTGGGGTGCGGGCCCGGTTCGGGTTACGGGTCCGGCCCAGGCCGCGGGTCCGGCCCAGGTGGCGGGACCGGACCAGACGGCGGGGCCGACACGGGCTGCGGGCCGGGCCCGGGCAACTGGGGGCTCGGCGGTGCCGGGGGCGCGCGGGGCGTGGCCCGGCGGGACCCTTGACTTCTCCCCGACCTAGCCCTTGATCTTGCCCCGCCCCGTTACCGTTCCCGACCCCCGACCCCGGCCCCGCCTCCGCCCCCGTTCCGCCCTTCACCTTCACCTTCACCTTGACCTTGACACTGTGGAAACCGCTCCACTGGAAGGCGTCATGTTCAGCATCGGAGATTTCGCCCGGTACGGCCGTGTCTCGGCCCGGATGCTGCGTCACTACGACGCGATCGGGCTGCTGCGGCCGGCCCGTACCGACCCTGTCACCGGCTACCGCTTCTACGCGGCGGCCCAGCTCTCGCGGCTCAACCGCGTCATCGCGCTCAAGGACCTCGGATTCAGCCTCCAGCAGGTGGCGGCGATCCTCGACGAGCAGGTGGACGCGGCGGAGCTGCGCGGGATGCTGCGGCTGCGGCGGGCGGAGCTGGCGACCGCGCGGGCCGCGGCCGACGCGCGGCTGGCCGAGGTCGAGGCGAGGCTCCGGACGATCGAGAGCGAGGGATGGATGTCCGCCGACGATGTGGTGCTCAAGAGCACGGAACCGGTCCTGCTGGCCGAACTGAGCGGGATCGCCGCGAGTTACGCCCCCGAGGACATCGGGCCGGTGATCACCCCGCTCTACGAGGAACTCGGGCGCCGGCTGAGGGCAGCCAGGGTGGCCCCGGCGGGGCCCGGGCTGGCGTACTACGAGGACGCCCCGGAGGGGGCGGGGGAGGGCGCCGGGACCGAGGGGCGGCCGGCGGGGGAGGCGGTCGTGGTGCACGCCGGGATCGTGGTCACCCAGGAGGCGCTGGGGAAGGCCGCCGCCGGCCCCAGCGCCGCCCCCTCCCCCGGCTTCGACGTCGTGACGCTCCCCGGGCTGGGCCTCGCCGCCACGGTCGTCCATAG
The DNA here is from genome assembly GCF_023155275.1 of Streptomyces rhizoryzae. Lineage (GTDB taxonomy): Bacteria > Actinomycetota > Actinomycetes > Streptomycetales > Streptomycetaceae > Streptomyces > Streptomyces rhizoryzae. Next base: position 47,321 of record NZ_JALMUV010000008.1, on the reverse strand, counting down.
GGGCCCGATGAGCCGGATCCTGCCGACCGAGCAGCACCTCGCGCGGTGGATCGACGACAACGGCTACCGCTCGGCCGGGTACGCCCGCGAGCTGTATCTGGAGTGTCCGGAGGACAAGGAGGAATGGGTCACCGAGATCCAGGAACCGGTCGCTCGGGCCTGACGACCCCGGCCCCACCCGGTGCCACCGCCCCGGCCCCACCCGGCGCCGCCCCGGCCGGATCCTCCTGCCCGCCGGTCAGCCACCGGTTCACGGTTTCCGCGAACTCCACCGCCGCCGGGCTGAGCGCCGCCCACTGCCGCACCGCCCAGCCGGTCGTCAGGGGCGGCAGCGCCGGGATCGGCACCAGCCGCAGGCCCGGATGCGCGGCCGTGGCCCGGTGGCCGGGGAGCCGGGGGAGGACGGCGGGGCCGACGCCGAGTTCGGCGAGGAGCAGCGCGGTGTCCCAGTCGGCGACGCTGGTGGCACTGGGCCCCGGCACCGCCTCCCTGGGCCCGGGCACCGCCCCCCTGGGCCCGGGCTGGGCCTCCCGGGGTGTCGGGGCCGCCTCCTCCGGCCCCGGCACCCCGGCGAACCCCTCCGCCCCGAGTGCCGGGCCGCCGTCCCGGTCGCCGAGGTGGCCGTCCCGGTGGCCGAGGTGGCCGTCCAGGCGCATGCGGGAGGTGGAGTTCTCCGGCAGCCGGATGAGGCGGAGGGCGGCGAGTTCGTCCGGTTCGACACGGTCGCGGGCGGCCAGCGGATCGTCGGCGCGGACCGCGAGCACCCACGGCAGGCCGATCACCGGGTGTTGCTCGATGCCCCGTACGGGCGGGCCGATGGTGATCCAGGCCAGCTCGGAGTCGCCGTCGGCGACCGCCTCGAAGCAGCGGCGGCTCGAACTCTCGGTGTGGAATTCCAGGTTGACCCGCGGGTGCCGCCCCCGGAAGGCCACCACCGCGTCGGACATGAAGTGCCGGACGGTGGTGGCACCGGTGGTGACGCGGACCGTGCCGCCGTCGCCCGCGCGCATGTCGGCCAGCCGGCGCAGCGCCAGGTCCAGGCCGCCGAGGCCGTCGGCGGCGGCGCGGTGCAGGATCCGGCCGGCGGGGGTCGGTGCCACCCCGCGCGGGAGGCGCTCCAACAGGCCGAGGCCCGCCTCCCGTTCGAGGCGCTTGACGCGCTGGCTGACGGCGGACTGGGTGCAGCCCAGGTCGCGGGCGACGGCGCTGAGGCTGCCCGCCTCGCACACGGCCACGAAGGCGCGGAGATCGTCGAGGGTCACCCCGCCACGCTAGTCCGCGCGGTCAGGACAACCCAAGCCGCTGCTAAGGGGTTTGGAAGGAAACCCGAGGATTGACTTGGGGGTGCCGCCCCGGGACGATCGTCACAGGGCCCAGGGCGGCAACCCGGAACCGTGGACGGCCGTACGGTTCCGGGTGCCGACCCGGCCCAACCGGCCCGGCCCAACCGGCCTGGCCCAACCGGCCCGGCCCTCAGGGCCGTTCAACCACCCCGGCCCCCCCGGACGCCCCCGCAGACAGGCCCTCCCGCCCGCGGGCAGGCCCCCGCGCCCAGCACACCCGGCGCACCAGGCACCCCCGGCGCACCCGGCGCACCCGGCGCACCAAGCCCACTCATCACACCGCTGCCTCCCGCACAGGCTCCCCCGCCCCCCGGGACCCTTCGGCCCCCCGGGCGGCGTCCGCCCCCTGGCCACCGCCCGGCCGGCCACCGCCCGGGCCCCGGCCGCCGCGGACCACCGCCAGGACCGGCAGGGCGGTGGCGAGCGCGACCACTCCGGAGACCAGGGCGATGTCGCGCAGGCCGTCGAGGTAACCGGCGGCGACGGCGGCCCGGCCGGTGCCGGCGTGCCGCAGGGCGTCGCCGAAGACCGTGCCCAGGACGGCGATGCCGAAGGCGAAGCCCAGCTGGCGGAAGGTGTTCACCGCGCCGCTCGCCATCCCGGCGCGCTCCGGGGGCGCGGCGCCCAGGGCCGCCGACACCAGGACCGGCATGGCCGCGCCGACCCCGAGGCCGCTGACCGCCAGGCCGGGCACCAGGGCGGGCCAGTCCGCGCCGGTGCGCAGCAGCGCGACGTGCAGCAGCCCGCCCGCGCCGATCAGCAGCAGCCCGACGCCCAGCGGGAGCTGCGGCCGCATCCGCTGGAGCAGCCGGCCGCCGAACACGCCGACCAGCAGCGACATCAGCGCCAGCGGGGTCGCCGCCAGACCGGCCCCGATCGGCGACATCCCGAGCACGTTCTGCGCCCACAGGCCCACGAACGTCAGGTACGGGAAGGCCGCCGCCTGCATCAGCAGCGCCGCCGCCATCAGGACCGCGAACGAGGGCCGGCGCAGCAGCCGCAGGTCGAGCAGCGGGCGGGCGGTGCGCCGTTCCACCGCGACGAAGACCAGGAGGGCGAGGACCGCGACGGCCAGCGTGGCCAGCGTCCCGGTCCCGGTCCAGCCGTGGTCGCCGCCGCGCATCAGCCCGTACGTCAGCGCGCCCGCGCACACCGTGAAGCAGGCGGCGCCCGGCCAGTCGATCCGCGCCCCGCGGTCGCCGTACGACTCGCCGAGGTGGCGCAGGGTCAGCCGGACCGCGACGGCCGTCAGTGGCAGGTTGACCAGGAAGATCGCCCGCCAGTCGGCCCACTCGGTGAGCACCCCGCCGAGGACCGGGCCGACGGCGGCCGCGGCACCGCTGGTGCCGCCCCAGACGCCGAACGCCACACCGCGGTCGCGGCCCTGGTAGGCGGCCATCAGCAGCGGGGTGTTGGTGGCGAACATGGCCGCCGCCCCGATGCCCTGGACGGCCCGCGCCGCGACCAGTACGTCCGCGCCGGGGGCCAGCCCGCAGGCCAGCGAGGCGAGCGCGAAGAGCGCCAGCCCGGCGACGTAGAGCCGGCGGCGGCCGAAGAGGTCGGCTGCCGAACCGGCGACCATCAGCAGCGCGGCCAGCGCCAGCGCGTAGCTGTCCATCACCCACTGGAGGGAGGTGAAGGAGGCCCCCAGGCTGTCGGCCATCCTGGGCAGCGCGGTGTTCACGATGGTCACATCGACCAGCAGCATGAAGTTGCCGAGGGTGATGGCGACCAGGGGCCACCATTTGCCGCGCCCGTTCCCGGGTGCGTACCACATGATCATTTCCTCCGTCGGGTGAGGGGTGGGGGTGTTCGTCGGCCCACCTTCCGGGAGGCGGCATCCGCTTCCCCAGCCACGGCGCTCCCGGCGGCGGAATCCGACACGGGTTAGCCTCCAACGGTGAAAACCGACGGACCCGCCGGCGCCCCCGCCCTCTTCGACGACCTCGACCGCCGGATCATCCACGCCCTCCAGACCGACGGCCGGGCACCGTTCAGCCGGATCGCCGAGGTGCTCGGCGTCTCCGACCAGACCGTCGCCCGGCGCTACACCCGGCACCGCGGCTCCGGCGCGTTCCGGGTGCTGGGGCTGGCCGAGCCGCGGGCGCTGGGCGAGGTGGAGTGGATGGTGCGGGTGCAGTGCACGCCGGACGCCGCGCTGCCGGTCGCCGAGGCGCTGGCCCGCCGCCCGGACACCGCCTGGGTCAGCCTGATGTCCGGCGGTACCGAGATCGCCGCGATCTGCCGGGCGGCCAGCAGCGAGCACAGCGACGCGCTGCTGCTCCAGAAGCTGCCGCGCACCCCGAGCGTGGTCGGGGTGGCCGCGCACTGCCTGCTGCACGAGTTCTACGGCGGCCCGCAGAGCGTGGTCAGCAAGTCCGGGGCGCTGACCGCCGGGGAGACCGCCCGGCTCGGCACCGGATCCCCGGGCCGCCGGGCCGGTGCCGGTCCGGGCGGGCCCCACGAGCCCTTCGTGCTCTCCGACGCCGAGCGGCGGCTGTTCGAGGTGCTCGGCCGGGACGGCCGGGCCCCGCTGGCCGAACTCGCCGCGGCCACCGGCTGGTCGCCGACCACGGTCCGCCGCCGGCTGGAGGCCCTGCGGGCGGACGGCGTCCTGTACTACGACGTCGACTACGACATGCGGAAGTTCGGGTACGGGGTGATGGTGGCGCTGTGGCTGTCCGTCGCGCCGGCCGAACTCGCCGCCACCGGCGAGGCGCTGGCGGCCCACCCGGAGGTCGCCTTCGCCGGTGCCACCACCGGGCCGCACAACCTCTTCGCGTCCGTCCTGTGCCGGGACACCGCCGCGCTCTACACCTACCTGACGACCCGGGTCGCGGCGCTGCCGGGCGTGCGGACGATGGAGAGTTCGCCCCGCATCCGGCACCTCAAGGGCCCCGGCCCGTACCTGGTGCCCGCACCGGCCGGTCCCCGGGGCCGGCGATGACACCGCCGCCGGGCGTCCTGCTGGGCCGGGCGTGCGCCGGGGTGCGGTCCTGGGTGCGGTCGTCGCCCGGCACCCACATCTGGCTGCTGATCATCGGCATCACCAGTCTGGTGATCGCCTCCGCCTCGGAGGGCCTGGAGCAGTTCCTGCTGCACCGCACCAGCAGCAACATCCACGAGCTGAACGCGCATCCGCTGCCCGCCCTGCTGATCTCCGGCTTCTGGATCGAGCACCCGGGCTCGTTCCTGCTGTACGCGGTGATGTTCGAGCTGGTGCACGCCAACGTCGAGCGGTGGCTGGGCAGTTGGCGCTGGCTGCTGACCGTCGGCGCGGCCCACGTCGCGGCGACGCTGGCCAGCCAGGAACTGGTGCTGCTGGCCATCGAGGGCCACCGGCTGCCGCGTTCGATGACCCATGTCGTGGACATCGGCGTCTCCTACGGGCTGGCCGCCGCGGCCGGGGTGCTGACCTACCGGCTGCCGCCGCCCTGGCGCTACGGCTACCTGGTGGGCCTGCTGGTCTTCTTCGGGGTGCCGCTGGTGACCGGCGCGACCTTCACCGACTTCGGCCACGCCATAGCGCTGACCATGGGGTTCGCGGCCTGGCCGCTGACCCCGTCCGGGCGTGGGCCCGGCCCGGAGGACGCGGGCGCCGGGGAGGGGGAGGCGGACGGCGACGGTGCGGACACCGGGCCGCCGCCCGCGGGCGGTCAGGGGTAGAGCCGCTCCAGGACGGCGGCGACCCCGTCGTCCTCGTTGGAGGCGGTGATCTCGTCGGCGACGGCCTTCAGCTCGTCATGGGCGTTGGCCATCGCCACACCGCGCGCGGCCCAGGCGAACATCGGCACGTCGTTGGGCATGTCGCCGAACGCCAGGGTCTCCTTGGCGGTGATGCCCAGGCGGCGGGCGGCCAGCGAGAGTCCGGTGGCCTTGGTCAGGCCGAGCGGCAGCAGCTCGACGACGCCGGGACCGGCGACCATCACACCGACCAGATCGCCGGCGACCTGGCGGGCGGCCCGGGCCAGCGCGTCGTCGTCCAGCGCCGGGTGCTGGATGTAGACCTTGTTGAGCGGCGCGGCCCACAGCTGGCCGGGGTCGTCCATCAGGACGCTGGGCAGCGGACCGTCCTGGACGCGGTAGCCGGGGCCGACCAGCACCTCGCCCGCCAGGCCGTCCCGGCTCGCCGCCAGCAGCAGCGGGCCGACCTCGGCCTCGATCTTGGACAGCGCCAGCCCGGCCAGCTGGCGGTCGAGGGTCACCGACGTCAGCAGCCGGTGCTCGCCCGCGTGGTAGACCTGCGCGCCCTGCCCGCACACGGCCAGACCGCGGTAGTCCAGGGCGTCGAGGATGTGCCGGGTCCAGGGCACCGCGCGGCCGGTGACGACGATGTGCGCGGCGCCCGCCGCGGTGGCCGCGGCGAGCGCCCGGCGGGTGCGCTCGGAGACCGTCTCGTCGTGGCGCAGCAGCGTCCCGTCGAGGTCGGTCGCGATGAGCTTGTACGGCAGCGGCGCGCCGGCCGGCGGTGAGTCCGTCACTTGGCGACGGGCTCCAGCACCTCGCGGCCGCCCAGGTAGGGGCGCAGCACCTCGGGGACGCGGACCGAGCCGTCCGGCCGCTGGTGGTTCTCCAGGATCGCCACGATGGTGCGCGGGACGGCGCACAGGGTGCCGTTGAGCGTCGCCAGCGGGCGGACCTTGGCCTTGCCGTCGGTGGTCTCGCGCATCCGGACCGAGAGGCGGCGGGCCTGGAACTCGTTGCAGTTGGACGCCGAGGTCAGCTCGCGGTACTTGCCCTGGGTGGGGATCCACGCCTCGCAGTCGAACTTGCGGGAGGCGGACGCGCCCAGGTCGCCGGTGGCGACGTCGATCACCTGGAACGGCAGCTCCAGGCCGGTCAGCCACTGCTTCTCCCACTCCAGCAGCCGCCGGTGCTCGGCCTCGGCGTCCTCCGGCGCGACGTAGGAGAACATCTCCACCTTGTCGAACTGGTGGACCCGGAAGATGCCCCGGGTGTCCTTGCCGTAGGTGCCGGCCTCGCGGCGGTAGCACGGCGAGAAGCCGGCGTAGCGCAGCGGCAGCTGCTCGGCGTCCACGATCTCGTCCATGTGGTACGCGGCGAGCGGGACCTCGGAGGTGCCGACGAGGTAGTAGTCGTCGCGCTCCAGGTAGTAGACGTTCTCGGCGGCCTGGCCGAGGAAGCCGGTGCCCTCCATGGCGCGCGGGCGGACCAGTGCGGGGGTCAGCATCGGCGTGAAGCCGGCCGCGGTGGCCTGCGCGATCGCGGCGTTGACCAGCGCCAGCTCCAGCAGGGCGCCGACGCCGGTGAGGTAGTAGAAGCGGGAGCCGGAGACCTTGGCGCCGCGCTCGACGTCGATCGCGCCGAGCAGCTCGCCGATCTCCAGGTGGTCCTTCGGCTCGAAGCCCTCGGCGGCGAAGTCGCGGACGGTGCCGTGCGTCTCCAGGACCGTGAAGTCCTCCTCGCCGCCCACCGGGACGTCGGGGTGGACGAGGTTGCCGAGCTTGAGCAGCAGGGCCTGGGTCTCCTCCTTGGCCTCGTCCTGCTCGGCGTCGGCGGCCTTGACCGCGGCGGCCAGTTCGCCGGCCTTCTTCAGCAGCTCGGCCTTCTCCTCGCCGGCGGCCTTGGGGATGCGCTTGCCGAGCGCCTTCTGCTCGGCGCGCAGCTCGTCGAAGCGGACGCCGGACGACCTGCGCCGCTCGTCGGCGGAGAGGAGTGCGTCGACGAGTGCGACGTCCTCTCCACGGGCGCGCTGGGAGGCGCGCACACGGTCGGGGTCCTCACGAAGCAGGCGAAGGTCAATCACCCCACCAGGCTACCGGGGCCGGGGCCGGGCCTCGACGCCCTCTTCGCGGGTACGCCCATTTGCCCGTTTTGGGGTTGTTTATTCCATGTCGGGGAATCGGACTCCCGGAGCTCTTCCCGGCCGGTCACCGTAACGGATGGTGAGGTCCTCCGGAATTGCCGGGCGGTGCCGCGAAAAGGGCGTGCGCGGCGGCGGACCGCGGATTCGGCGGCCCGTCCACGGTGCCGTACCCAGGTTTTCCCCTGGGTTGTCCACAGGAGGGAGAGCTTCCGGCTTTCTTGTCCACAGGCTGTGTGTGAGTTCTGTGGAAGCCGGAATTGATCATTCTGTGCCCGAAATGCTCGCCTCCGGATTCTCCGGCCAAACCCCGTTCACGCACTCTTTCGTGTGGGATTACCTCGCCCTAAAGGATTGATCGGAGGAATTGTGCTGACGGCACCCCCAGTGATCCACTGTGGGTAACTGTGGACGGATCTGAGATCTCTAGGGCTATATGTCGACTCTGTCCGACTCGCATGTCGACTTACCCACAGGTCGAGAACCGAGCCTGTGGATAACTTTGTGGACAACCGCGGCGGCCGCCGGCGGCGCGCCGCGGAGCCGCGCCCCGGCTCCCGCAGAAGACGCAGGTCACAGCCCGTAACCCGAGGGGCAGGGCACCGCCGCCCGCCGGGCGGCCCGCTCAGCCCCGCCCGTCCAGGCAGCGCGCCAGCCAGTCGGACGCCTCGGTGAAGGCGGTATCCGTCACCTGCGGCCGGACATTCGCACTGACCTCGTCCGCCCGCGGGTACGAGCCGAGGAACCGCACATCGCGGCAGACCCGCTTCAGGCCCATCAGGACCTCGCCCACCCGCCGGTCGGTGACATGGCCCTCGCAGTCCACCGAGAAGCAGTAGCGGCCGATGCCCTCACCGGTCGGCCGGGACTCGATCCGCATCATGTTGACCCCACGCACCGCGTACTCCTGGAGCAGCTCCAGCAGCGCACCGGGGTGGTCGGCGGCCAGCCACAGCACCACCGAGGTCTTGTCCGCGCCGGTGGGCGCCGCGGGCCGGGCCGGGCGGCCGACCAGGACGAAGCGGGTGGCCGCGTTCTGCGCGTCGTGGATGCCGGTGACCAGCGGCGTGAGCCCGTACGTGGCCGCCGCGAACTCCCCGGCGAACGCACCGTCGTAGCGGCCCTCCTGCACCAGCCGCGCACCGTCCGCGTTGGAGGCCGCCGACTCCCAGACCGCTTCGGGGAGTTGGGCCGCCAGCCACTTGCGGACCTGCGGCTGGGCGACCGGGTGGCCGGTCACCGTCTTGACGTCGGACAGCTCGGTGCCCGGGCGGACCAGCAGGGCGAAGGCGATCGGCAGCAGCACCTCGCGGTAGATCATCAGCGGTTCGCCGGAGGCCAGTTCGTCGAGGGTGGTGGTCACCCCGCCCTCGACGGAGTTCTCGATCGGCACCAGCGCCGCGGCGGCCTCCCCGGCCCGTACGGCGTCCAGCGCGGCGGGCACCGACACCATCGGCACCAGCTCCCGGGTCGCCGCCTCCGGAAGGGTGCGCAGCGCCGCCTCCGTGAAGGTGCCCACGGGACCGAGGTAGGTATAGCGACTGGCCGACATGGAGTGGACTCCCTCACGTGCCTGCGGGAGCATCCCGCCGAATTCCGCCCTGCCCTGCCACGATACCGAGCGGCCCGGCGGCCGGTGGCCGCGTTCCACAGGGCGGTACCGGGCCCGCCGGCTCACCCCTCCAGCAGCGGCTGGGCCACGTAGTCGCCGGGCGACGGGGCCGGCGGCACCGCGTACAGGCCGCTGGCCTCGTGCCGCAGGAACGGCGACAGGGCGTCCCCGCGGTCCAGCTTCCGCTGGATCTGGGTGAAGGCCCGCAGCGGATCGGCCTGCCAGCAGATGAAGAGCAGCCCGGCGTCCGGGGCGCCGTCGTCCCGGAAGCCGTCGTGGAAGGAGAACGGGCGGCGCAGCATCGCCGCGCCCTGGTTGGCCTCCGGGGCGGCGATCCGGGCGTGCGCGTTGGCCGGGATCACCGGGAGGCCGTCGGGGCCGGTGGCGTCCAGCTTCATCGGGGTCGTCTCGGTGCCGCCGGTCAGCGGGGCTCCGTCGTCCTTGCGCCGGCCTATGACCCGCTCCTGCTCGGTGCGGGAGCGCTTCTCCCAGTCGTCCAGCAGCATCCGGATCCGCCGCACCACGGCGTACGAGCCGCCGCGCATCCACTCCTGCGGCGTCTTCGGCCCCACGAAGATCCGCCGGTCGAAGTCCGGGTCGGACGGCTTGGGGTTGTTGGTGCCGTCGATCTGGCCCATGAGGTTGCGGGCGGTCATCGGGTGCGCGGTGGCGCCCGGGGTGCGGTTGAAGCCGTTCATCTGCCAGCGCAGCCGGGCGGTGTCCGCGGCCTCCTTCTGGAGCGCGCGCAGCGCGTGGAAGGCGACCAGGGCGTCGTCGGCGCCGATCTGGAGCCACAGGTCGCCGTTGCTGCGCCGGGGGTCGAGGGCGTCGGCGGAGAAGTCCGGCAGCGGGTCGAGCTGGGCCGGGCGGCGGGCGGCCAGCCCGGTCCGGTCGAAGAAGCTGTGGCCCAGGCCGAAGGTGACGGTCAGCGAGGACGGGCCGGCGTCCCGCGCCACCGCGGTGTCGTCGGCCGGGGCGCGCCCGGCCATCAGCTCCTGGGCCGTCCGCGACCAGCGGCGCAGCAGGGCGGCGGCCTCCTTGCGGCCGGCGCCGGGCGCCAGGTCGAAGGCGGCCAGGTGGCCGCGGGCCTGGAGGGGGGTGGTGATGCCCGCCTGGTGCTTGCCGCCCGCGGCCCGGAACGGGACCTCGGTCGAGCCCAGCGCGGTCAGCGGCTCGGGGGCGTCCCCCCGCGCGGCCGTGGCGCCGAGCGCGCCGCCGGCCCCGCCGAGGACCAGCCCGGCGGCGCCGGCCGCGCCGACCGTCCCCAGGAGCCGGCGGCGGGAGACCTCCAGGGTGGGCGCGGCGGCGTCCCCGGGGGCCGGGCCGTCCTGCGGGCCCGGGGCGGTGTCCTTGGTGGTGTCGGTCTGCTTGCTCATCAGTTGATCGTCACGTTCCTGGTCTCGGTCACCTGGTCGAAGTCGGAGGTCCGCACGAGCAGCGAGAGCTGCCACCGCCCCGGTACCGGGAGCTGGACGCCGCTCGCGCTCCAGTGGCCGGTCCCGGTGTGCCGGAGGGCGACCGGCAGCGGGCCCAGCTTCTTCGCGGCGAGGGTGAAGCTCACCTTCACCTCGGGTACGTCGCGGGTCCGGCCCGACGGGTCGGCGATCCGCACCCGCAGCTCGTTGCCGCCGCCGCTGTGCCCGGGGTCGAGGTCCAGCCGGGCGGTGCCCTTGCCGCCGGGGCCGCCGGTGTCGAACGGGACGGTCAGCACGCGCGGCTGGTTGGCGCCGGGTGACCGGCCGGCCGACGCGGCCCGGACCGCGGCCTCGGTGCGGGCCGGTTCGGTGGTGGTCAGGGCGGTGGCCACCGCGAGCAGCACCACCGCGATCGCGGCCTCGGCCAGCACGGACCGGCGCAGCCCCCGCCGCACCGGGTCGGCGTCCCGGACCCGCTTCTTCCGGGCGGTGGCCAGCGCGGCCCGCTGACGGGCGAGCTGCGCGGCCCGGACGGGGTCGGCGGGGGCCGGGTCCGGAGCGGTGTCCGGGGCGGCGGCGGGCGCGTCCGGGGAGGCCGCCGAGGGGTCCGGGTCGGCGACCGCCACGGGGGCGTCCGGCCCGGCGGACCCTGCCGCGGGCACGGCCGCCCGCGCCGCCGACGAGCCCTCCCCGGCGGCGTCCTGCGCCACCGCCGCACCCGGCTCGGCCGCACCCGGCTCGGCCGCACCCGACTCCACCGCGCCCGCCGCGGCCGTGCCCGCCTTCGCCGCGTCCGTGCCGGAGTTCACCGCCTCCGTACCGGCGTCCGCCAGCTTGCCCGTCCACCGCCGGGACAGCCCGGCGACGGCCACCAGCACCACCACCAGGCCCACCTTGACCAGCAGCAGCCGCCCGTAGGCGGTGGAGGTCAGGGCACTCCAGGAGCCGACCTGCCGCCAGGACTGGTACGTACCGGTGGCCACCAGGACCAGGACGGACCCGAAGGCCACCCGGGAGAAGCGGCGCACCGCGGCCCGTTCGACCGGCGGGCCCCCATAGAGGGAGACCAGCAGCGCCGCGAGACCGCCGAGCCAGCCGGCGACCGCGAGCAGGTGCAGCACGTCGGCCGGCATGGCCACGGCCGGCTGGAGGCCGGTGGAGGCGTGTTCGGCCATCGCCCAGGTCGCGGCGAGCCCGGTGGCCACCACCGCACCGCCGATCCCCAGCCCGAGGCCGAGGTCCCTGCGCCGCCCGGCGGCGCCGTCCCCGGCCGCGTCCGCGGCACCGTCCCCCGCGCCCCCGTGCGCCTGCGCCCGGGCGTACGCGCCGAAGAGCACCGCCAGGAACAGCGCCGCCGCGGCGAGCAGCAGCAGCCGGGAGACCAGCGCGGCGCCCGGTTTGGTCAGCAGCACCTGCTGGAGCCCGCCGAGGTCGAGGACGTCGGCGAGCTTCCCCGACCCGGTGTACGGGGTGCGCAGCAGCAGCATCGCCACCGTCGCGCCGGTCAGCACCGCCCAGCCGCGGACCACCAGCCGCTGCACCGACCGCACCCGGGAGGCGGCCGGCCGGCAGGCCACCACGAACGCCGAACCGCCGACCAGCAGCGCGAAGCCCGCGTACGCCAGATAGCGGGCGATCTCGTAGAGCGCGCCCACCGGGCCGCCGCCGGCCTCCTGCTGGGGCAGCGGCGCGGTGGTACTGGAGGGCGCCCCGATGGAGAAGGTGAAGGCGCCGGAGACCGGGTGGCTGTCCGCCGAGACGGCCTGCCAGGCGACGGTGTACGTCCCGTCGGGCAGTCCCGGCGGCAGCCCCGCACCGTACTTGACGACGCTGCCGCTGCACAGGTTGCGCAGCGTGCCGCGGTCCACCCGTTTGCCGTGCGGGTCCAGGACGCGCAGCGAGTCGTCGCCCATCGCCACGCCCTCGGAGAAGGTGAGCGTCACCTGCTCGGGGGCGTGCGCCACCACCGCACCCTGTGCGGGGTCGCTGCCGGTCAGCGCGGCGTGCGCGGCGGCCGGCGCGGCGCCCGCGGCCAGCGCGCCGAAGAGCACCGCCGCGACGACCAGCAGCCGCAGCGGCCGGAAGCCGGTGAGGGCCATGGTGTTCGCTCCCCTTCCCGTCGGCATGAGGTGTCCGTTTCTTCCACCGGGCCCGTCGCCGGGCCCCTCTCTCACGGTGTCCGCGGTGCGGCGGAGACCGTCACTTCCCGGGCCGGTAGTCCGCGGGCTTGACCGGGACCTCGACCGTGACCGGGTCGGCCGTGGCGAAGTGCAGTTCGACGGTGACCTTCTGGCCCGCGGTGGGCTTGCGGGTCAGGCCCATGAACATCAGGTGGTTGCCGCCGGCGCGGAGCGTCAGCTCCCCGTTGGCGGGCACCGGCAGGGAGTCGACCTGCTCCATCTTGTTGCCGGTGGTCTTGTGCAGGGTGATGTCCTTGGACAGGTCGCTGGTGACCGAGGTCAGCTTGTCGGCCGTGGAGCCGGTGTTCTTCACCACGAAGTAGGCGCCGGCCATGTCCTGGGTGACCGGCTGCGGCATGTAGGCGCCGCTGACCGAGAGCCGGGGCTTGCCGTCGCCGTGGCCGTCGCCGCCGCCACCGCAGCCGGCCAGGGCGAGACCGGCGGTGAGGGCGAGCGCGGAGCCGATGGCCGTCCGGCGGCTGACGGGGGTGCGGCGGGTGCGGGGGGCGGTGCGGCGGGTCACGGGTTCTGTCCCTTGATGATCTTCGGAAGTGCGGTCGTGTAGTTGTCGGAGGTGGCCTCCTGCATCCCCATCCAGTGGACCTTGTCGTCCTTGGGGGAGCTGAGGAGCACCTGCGCGCCGTGGGTGGAGACCACGTCGCCGTTCTTCTTCCTGACCGGCGCCTCGATCCCGATGTTCACGCTGCGGGCGGCCCGCTGGATGGTCGGGAACGGGCCGGTGAGCCCCACGAAGTCCTTGTCGATGCCGCCGAGCCACTTCTTGAGCTGGGCCGGGGTGTCGCGCTCGGGGTCGGAGGTCACGAAGACCACCCGCAGGTCGTCCTGCTCGGCCTTGGGCAGCTGCTTCACCGCCACCGCGATGTTCGCCATCGTGGTCGGGCAGACGTCGGGGCAGTTGGTGTAGCCGAAGTAGATCAGCGTCGGGTGGCCCTTGGTCTTCTCCAGCAGGTCGTAGGGCTTGCCGTCGGAGTCGGTCAGGGCCAGGTCCGGCTTCTCCATCGGGGTGTCGAGGGTGACGATCGGCTTGGCCGCCGTCCCCCCGGAGACCTCGGCGGCGGGCTGGTCGGCGTCGCCGCCGCTGCCGCAGGCGGTCAGGGTGAGGCCGAGGGCGGCGGCCGCCCCCAGGGCGGACACCAGGAGTTTTCTTCTACGCATGACGGATATGTCCCGTTGTTTCAAGGCGTGGTGCCGGTTCGTATCGGGTCGGTCAGAGGTGGATCAGCGGTGGTGGGAGCCGGACGCCCCCGGAAGGGTGCCGGACCGGCGCAGCGGGTGCGCCGGTCCGGGCGCGTCCGGCGGCGGGCGCCGGTCAGGCGCTGCGGCGCCGGCCGGCGAGCACCCCGAAGGCGATGCCGACGACGCCGACGACGATCCCGCCGACGGCCAGCACCCGCGCCGTGGTGTCGCTGGCCGGGGCCACGGCCTCGGTGCGGCCGGCCTTGACCAGGCCCTTGCCGTCGCCGGCCCCCTTGGCGGCGCCGTCCGGGGCGGGGGCCGCGGTCAGCTTGAGCACCGGCGCCGGGTTCTCCGGCTCCGGCCCGCCCGGCTTGGCCGGCTCGATCCAGCGCACGACCTCCTTGTCGGAGTACGTCTGGAGGGCCTTGAGGACCAGCTGGTCGGTGTCGCTGGGCAGCTGGCCGACGGAGAGCGGGAACTGCTGGAACTGGCCGGGCGCGATGCCGTCGCCGTCCGCGGTCCAGGTGACCTTCGAGGGCGCCTCGGTGATCTTCTGGCCGTGCATCTCCAGGGGCTTGGCGAGCTTGGCCGTGGTGACGTCGACCTTCCAGCCGGGCACCGGCTGCGGCATCACGGAGGCCAGCGGGTGGTCGGCCGGCAGCGAGACCTCGACCTTCACCGTCGAGGCGTTGTCGCGCTCGTTGGGCACCTTGATGTCGACGGTGGCGTACCCGCCCTTGGGGGCGGTGCCCGGCTGCACGGTCACGTGCGCGAAGGCCGGGCCGGCCAGCAGCAGCACACTGCCGGCCGCGATCCCGCCGGCGACGGGCAGCCGGCGGAGCAGGCGGCGCGACGGGGACGCGGACGCCGCGGCGCCCTTCGAAATCCCGGGCATAACGGACGTGTTGGTCATGGGGAAACACTCCACGAGGAGAGGACTCCCGCGCTTCGCCGAGGCCCCTGGGGGACGGGAAGACGCGTGGGAGAACGGCTGACGGGCTGTCGGCAGGGCCGGGCCCGCCCGGGCGCGCACCGCCGCCCCGCGCCGCCTTCGTCCCGTTCCCCGGAGGTCCGGTGGGAGCGTGCCGCGCGTGGCGTCAGACCGCGAGGGCCGGCCGGCCGCCCAGCGGCGGGCCGCGCCGGACGACGCTGTGGTGCAGCGCCGGATCCTGCGGAGCGGGTTCGTCCCCGCGGGCCCGCGGGAAGCGCCGGCCCTCCGCGGCCGCGCCGAGGACCACCAGCAGCGCCCGGACCAGCGTCAGCGACCGGCGCACCATGCCGACCCGGGCCCGCGCCGCCAGCTCGCCCGCCGCCGGGGCGGACAGCCGCACCAGCCGCCACAGCGCGGCCTCACCGCGCCGCAGCAGCCAGCCCAGGCCCAGCGCGGCCAGCAGGTGGCCGAGCAGCATGGGCAGCGACGGGGCCAGGCAGTGCGCCATCACCGGGACGCCGGCCGCGCCCGCCGGGTGCCCGCCGGCGCCGGTCAGCCCGGCCTCCGCGGCGAGGTCCGGCCCGCCGGGGCCCAGCAGCTGCCGGGCCGTCCCGCCGTCCATCCGTACGCCGTCCAGACCGCAGGTCAGGTGCCGGGCCAGCGCCACCGCCGCCTGGTCGGAGAGCCCGGCCGGACGCACCGGCATCGGGTGCTGGCCCCACGCGAACAGCGCGTGCAGCACCAGCTGGCCGACCGCCAGCCCGGCCGCGATCCCCGGCAGCGCGCGCTCCCGCCCGGCCAGCGGGGCCGCCACCGCGAACACCGCGACCGCGGCGAGGCCCAGCGTCCACAGCGGTACCGCGGCGAACGAGGCGGCCATGTGCCCGGCGGCGGACAGCGTGACGCAGACCGCGGTGAACACCGCGGCCCGGAGCAGCCGCAGGTCGGCGGCCGCGCGCGCTGGGGGGACGGAGGGGGCAGTCATGGCGGCCGCCATCATCCCACTGCCCCCCTTGGCCGCCTACGGCAGGGTTTCACCGGCTCCGTGCGGACGGGGGTAAGGGGCGCCCGCCAGGGCGTCCGGGGTCCCGCGCCGGGCGCGCGGTGGCGCGCACCCGGCACCTCGCCTACACCTGTGCGCTCACTTTCCGCATCCGCCGAATGAGCGGTATCACGTCCCGGAGATGCTTACGGACCTTGCGCCCCGGCAATACGTATCGATATGTCGAGCCGTGGCCAGGAGGCAGGAGCGATGAGCATCTGGTGGTCCCTCCATCTGCGGCGTGAGGCCGCGAGCGTGCCGCTCGCCCGGCGGCTGCTGTTGGGAGCGATGGAGACCGCCGGCGTCGACCCGGAGATCTGCTACGACCTCTCGGTCGCCCTCTCCGAGGCCTGCGCCAACGCCGTCGAGCACGGCGGCGACGCCACCGACGACTACCGCGTCACCGCCTGCATCGACGGCGACACCTGCCGGATCGAGGTCACCGACTCCGGTCCCGGCTTCCACCCCGCGGCCCCTCCCCATACCGCCGCGGACCGCGCCCTTCCGCCGGCCCCCGTCCCCGCCCCCGCGCAACCCCCTGGTTACGCCGAGGACGGCCGGGGGCTCTTTCTGATCGCGGCCCTCACCGACCACGTCCAGTACCGCACCCGCACCGGCCGCCGCGGCGCCGTGGTCAGCTTCGACAAGATCCTCAAGTGGCGCGAGGGCGCGCCGCTGCCGATGGCTTCCTGAGCGCCGGTCCCGTACGGACCGGACCCCTTCCTCGCGCGGGCCCCGCGTCCCACGTGCACGCCGCAAAACGGTGCAAGGGGGCGGCGATTCTCGGCCGGAAGCCAGCACTATGTCGCCACCTTGCCCCTCGCCGCACAGTGATCATGTGACCATTTCGCCGGTGCATTCGATCGGCACGGGGGAATTTGGACATGCCCAACGGCAGTATCGCGGTCTCACCCGAGGAACTGAGAGCGGCGGCGGGTGCCGCCGATGCCATAAGTGAGGATTTACGGGGGCCCATAGCGGCGGCCAGGCGCGACATCGACGCGGCCGGTGCGGCGCTGAAGTCCTGGCCCATCGGCCCGGACATGCAGCGGGTGGCCCACGACTGGGGCACCGCGCTGGACGAGCTGAGCAAGCGCATCGGCGGCGGTGACCCCCAGAGCGCGGCGTCCCGGCTGCGGCGCACCGCCGACGGCCACGCGTACAACGAACAGCTCACGGCCCAGTCGTTCCTGGTTCGGTGACCGGTGCCCGAGAACTTCACTGCCCTCCTCAAACAGGACTTCTCCGATCTGGAAGCTGCCGTCAGGTCCTGGCAGAAGCTGGCCAAGGCCCTGGAGGAGGCCCAGGGACGGCACCGGCACAAGGTGACCGGGCCGCTGCACGCCAGTGAATGGCAGGGTGCGGACGCGGGCAACGCCTTCCTGCACATGGAAGCGAGCGAGTCCCAACTAGGGACCGCGCAGTCCGACGTCACCTCCATCGCCACCGTCCTGGACAGCGTGCACACAAAGATGAGGGAGGCCCAGGAGGATCTGCGGCGGTGCGTGCGCACAGCGGAACTGGACGGATACGCCGTCGACGACCAGGGCGATGTGTCGGACCGGCGGCCCTGCCCCACGGACAACGCGGACGCCGACGCGCAGGAAGAACACCAACTGCGCGTCGCCAAACTGGCGGCCTATAGGAACGACATCCAGTTCTGCCTCGACGAGGCCGGCACCGCCTCCTGGGAGGGCATGCAACTCCTCCAGCAGGTCGACGCGTTCACCCTGGACAAGGACTACGGCGCGGAGAAGGCCGAGGAAGGCGCCCGCAGGGCCGCCGAGTTCGCCCGCCTCGACGAGGACGCCATCCCCTCGAAGAAGGACCCGAAGGAGAACGCCCGGTGGTGGTCGGGCCTGACCGAACAGCAGCGGCAGGCGTACCTCGACGCCTATCCCGAGAAGATCGGCTGGCTCGACGGCATCCCCAGCACCGACCGCGACGAGGCGAACCGCAAGGTCGTGGACCTTCAGCTCGCCGAGTACGGGATGAAGGAGGAGAACGGCGAGCTGGGAGTCCGCGACCGGCGGAACTACGAGGGTCTGCGCAAGCTGCGGGACGAGCTCGACAGGTCCGATGGCGGCGGTGACGAGAACAAGCGACTGTATGTGTTGGGGGTTGACACGCGGGCCCGCGACGGACGGGCCGTGGTGTCACAAGGGAATCCCGACACCGCGCGCAACGTCGCCGTGCAGGTCCCGGGAACCGACAACGACTTGGTGAACGTCGATGAGCAGATCGAGCGGGTACGTCGCCTCCAGGACGCGGCCGCCTCCACCAGCAGTGAGAGCACGGCGGTTGTTTCCTGGCTCGGATACGACGCTCCCGAGGTCGGGGGCAGCATGGCCACGACCGGGCGGGCCGACGCCGCCGCCGGAGACCTGAGGAGCTTCACCCATGGCCTGCGTGAGTCGCACACCGGCGAGCGAGCCCACGTGACTGTGCTCGGGCACAGCTACGGCTCGACGGTGGTGGGTGACGCGGCGGCACACAGCAACGGTATCGATGCCGACGACGTTGTGGTGGTCGGCAGTCCGGGGATGACCGTTGACCACGCCAAGGACTTGCAGATGGACCCGGGCCACGTCTGGGCCGGCTGGGCGCCGGACGACATTGTCTCCACCGTTGCCTCGGACAAGACCCTTGGGGAGAACCCCGCGGAAAAGGAGTTCGGCGGCAAGGTCTTCGGTGTGGACACCTCCGGGCACGGCGGCTATTGGGACCAGGGCAGTGACAGTCTCGCCAACCAAGGGCGGATCATCGCGGGGAAGCGCCCGGGCGAAGGCGACTATCGCGTGCCTCCGCAGTACCGCCCTCCCGGCACCACGGGGCCGAAGTGGTGACCCGGCGACGCCCGCGTTCCGGCCGTATCAGTGTTCTTGTGCTCATCACCTTGCTCGCATCTGGAGGATGCATGACCGACTCCGGAAAGAACGATCCGCTGCCCGTCAAGAGCAGGGAGCAGGCCGAGCGCTCAGCCCGCACTCTGATCGACTCCTTGGCCAGGCAGTACGGGCTCCAGGTCGACGGCACAACGGTGCGCAGGGAATTCTTCGAGTGCTTCGGCAAGAATCACGAACATGCCAGCGACGGGCGCTTCGACCTGTCCTACTCCGTGCGGGCCCACCTTCCGGGGGAAGAACACGGAAAGGCGCTACGCCCCATGCGCAAGAGGTTGGAAGCCGAGGGCTACAGGATTCTGAGCGGCTACCGCGAGGATCCTTCACAGGCACTCATGGACGCAAAGGGCGGCAGCGACAACTTCTTCGTGTCCGTGGAGAGCTACCTGCCGCCCACCGACCTGGTCTTTTCGGTTCGGACTCCCTGTTTCCTGCCCCCCGGCGTAAAGCAACAACAGCTCTCCGCCCCCGCCCCTGACGCCGCCCCCGGCGCGCCGGAGGACCCGCGGCTGGCCCTGATGGCTCCCGTCAGGTCCGTACCCGCCGGCAACCCCTTCGGCTGACCGGATTCCGCGCCGCCCACACCCTCGCCCACCCTTGTTGATGCACGCGCGTATCGGATACGTTCGTGTATCGGCGGCGGCCCCGGCAGGGGCGTGGTGCGAGGCCGGGAGGTCGGGCGGCGTGGGCGGCGCGGGCAAGCGGATCACGGCGCGGCGGGGGCGGACCCGCCGGCGGCTGCTGGATGCCGCGCTGGAGGTGTTCGCCGAGACCGGCTTCGGGCGGACGACCGTGGAGCAGGTCTGCGAGCGGGCCGGCTACACCCGGGGCGCCTTCTACTCCAACTTCGTCTCGCTCGACGAGCTCTTCCTGGCCATGTGGGAGGAGCGCTCGGCGCGGATGCTGGACGATCTGCGGGCGGCGCTGGCCGAGGTGCCGGACGCCTCGCCGCGGGAGGCGGTGCAGGCCGCGCTGGCGGCGGTCCCGGTCGAGGACGCCTGGTACCGGATCACCGCGGAGTTCACCGCGCACGCGCTGCGTAATCCCTCGCTCCGCCATGTCGTGGCCGCGCGTGAGCAGGCTGTCCAGGACACCGTGCTGCCGGTCGTGGTGGCCGCGCTGGAGCGGGCCGGGCGGACCGTCCCCGACCCGGCCGCGCTGGGGCAGGCGCTGGTCGCCGTGCACGACGGCACCGCCGTCCAGGTCCTGCTGGAACCGGCGGCGGAGGCGGTGCGGCGGCGCCGGGCGGAGCTTTTCACGCGGGTGCTGGATGCGTACAGCACCCCGGTCCCCGCCACCGCCCCGGGAGTCGTGCACAGCACCCCCGCCCCCCTCACCGCCCCGGAAGACGCGTACCGCACCCCGGCCCCCGTCCCCGCCCCGAGCGCCCCCGGCGGGCCGCCGGCCGGGGGGCCGCCGACCACCCCGCAACCGCGAAGGAGTTCCCCATGAGTGACGACGCCGATGTCATCGTCGTCGGTGCCGGGCTGGCCGGCCTGGTCGCCACCTATGAACTCGCCCGCGCCGGGCGGCGGGTGATCGTCGTCGACCAGGAGAGCGCGGCCAACCTCGGCGGCCAGGCGTTCTGGTCGCTGGGCGGGCTGTTCCTGGTGAACAGCCCCGAACAACGGCGGGCCGGCATCAGGGACTCGGCCGACCTGGCGCTGTCCGACTGGCTGGACTCGGCGGGCTTCGACCGCGAGCGGGAGGACCACTGGCCGCGGCAGTGGGCGCGGGCCTACGTGGACTTCGCCGCGGGCGAGAAGCGCAGCTACCTGCACGGGCTGGGGCTGCGGCTCACCCCGACCGTCGGCTGGGCCGAGCGCGGTGCGGGCCTGGCGGGCGGGCACGGCAACTCCGTCCCGCGCTTCCACCTGACGTGGGGCACCGGCCCCGAGGTGGTGCGGGTCTTCGCCGAGCCGGTACGGGCCGCGGCCGCGCGCGGGCTGGTGGAGTTCCGGCACCGGCACCGGGTGGACGAACTCATCGTGGCGGACGGGGCGGTGACCGGGGTGCGCGGCCGCACGCTGGTGCCCTCGGACCTGCCGCGCGGTGTGGCCTCGCCGCGGGAGACCGACGGCGCGTTCGAACTCCGCGCGCAGGCCGTGGTGGTGACCTCCGGCGGCATCGGCGGCAACCACGAGCTGGTCCGCCGGAACTGGCCGGCCGAACGGCTCGGCCCGGCCCCGAAGTCGATGATCACCGGCGTGCCCGCCTACGTGGACGGGCGGATGCTGGAGATCACCGAACGGGCCGGCGGCTCCCTGGTCAACCGCGACCGGATGTGGCACTACACCGAGGGCATCAAGAACTGGGACCCGGTCTGGCCCGACCACGCGATCCGGATCATCCCCGGCCCGTCGTCGCTGTGGCTGGACGCGACCGGCCGGCGGCTGCCCGCCCCGCTCTTCCCCGGGCACGACACCCTCGGCACCCTGCGCCACATCGCGCACACCGGCCACGACCACACCTGGTTCCTGCTGACCCGCTCCATCGTGGAGAAGGAGTTCGCGCTCTCCGGGTCCGAACAGAACCCGGACATCACCGGCAAGGACCTCAAACTGGCGCTGTCGCGGGTGAAGAGGGGCGCGCCCGGCCCGGTCCAGGCGTTCCTGGACCGCGGTGAGGACTTCGTCGTCCGGCGCACCCTGCGCGAGCTGGTCGCCGGGATGAACGCCCTGGAGCCCTCGGTCCCGCTGGACTACGCGCGGGTCGAGCGCGAGGTGCTGGCCCGGGACCGGGCGGTGGCCCACCCGTACTCCAAGGACCTCCAGCTGATGGCGGTGCGCAACGCCCGGGAGTACTGGCCGGACAAGCTGACCCGGGTCGCCCGGCCGCACCGCCTGCTCGACCCGGCGCACGGCCCGCTGATCGCGGTCCGGCTGCACCTGCTGACCCGCAAGACGCTGGGCGGACTGGAGACCACGCTCGACTCGCAGGTGGTCCGCCCGGACGGCACGGTCATCGACGGGCTGTACGCGGCCGGCGAGGTGGCCGGCTTCGGCGGCGGCGGGGTGCACGGCTACAACGCCCTGGAGGGCACCTTCCTGGGCGGCTGCATCTTCTCCGGCCGGGCGGCGGGCCGGGCGCTGGCCCGGGACCTGGCGTGAGCGCGGGCGCGGGGGCCGCGCGCGGCGGCGGGCGGGGGCGCACCGCGCTGGTGACCGGCGCCTCGTCCGGGATCGGCGCGGCGGTCGCCGCGGCGCTGGCGGACCGCGGCTACCGCGTCCTGGGCACCAGCCGCGACCCCGCAGCGGTCGCCGACCCGCTGCCCGGCGTCCGCTACCTCCCCCTCGACCTCGCCGACGACGCCGCCATCGAGGCGTGCGCGGCCGCCGCCGGCCCGGTCGACGTGCTGGTCAACAACGCCGGCGAGAGCCAGAGCGGCCCGTTCGAGGAGCTGCCCCTGGAGGCCGTCCGCCGCCTGTTCCAGCTGAACGTCTTCGGCGCCGTGCGGCTCACCCAGCTGCTGCTGCCCGGCATGCGGGAGCGCGGCCACGGCCGGGTGGTGATGATCGGCTCCATGCTGGCCAGCTTCCCGCTCGCCTACCGCTCCTCCTACGTGGCCTCCAAGGCCGCCCTGAAGGGCTTCGCGGACGCCGCCCGGCGCGAGGTCGCCCCGTACGGGGTGGCGCTCAGCACCGTCGAGCCGGGGTCGGTCGCCACCGGGATCAGCGCCCGCCGCACCCACTATCTGGCCGGCGGCTCGCCGTTCGCCGGCGGCTACCGGACGATGGCGGCCGCGCTGGACGCCAACGAGGCGCGCGGCATCCCGCCGGAGAAGGTCGCCGCCACGGTCCTCGCGGCGGTGGCGGCCGCCCGGCCCCGGGCGCACTACGCGGTCGGCAGCAACGCCCCCGCGGTCTTCCTGCTGCGGCGGTTGCTGCCGGCGTCGGCGGTGGAGCGGATGGTGGCCCGGAAGCACGGGCTGCACTGAGGGCCGGCGGGCCGGATCCGGCAAGCCGGACAACACGGGAGATGGCTGGAAATCGCCGTTGAAAGGTGGTGGCCAGCGCGGTCCCGGGGTGGGAGGACCTCCCCCGCGGCGTCCCCTTTCCAGCGAGACCAGCGCGGCACCACAACTAACGCGAAGTTGCTCGCGTTAATCTGTCCTGGACAATACTTGGCCAGAACCTGCACTGCAATCCGCGCTGCGCTACGCCCCCGACCCCCGCGACGGAGCCGCCGTGACGACCGCGCACCAGGCCCCGGGCGAGACCCGCCCCGGAGGACGGACCGCCCGCACCCGCCGCGCCGTACTCGCCGCCCTCTCCGCGGAGTTGGCCGAGCACGGGTTCGCCGCCCTCACCATGGAACGCGTCGCCCAGCGCTCCGGCGTCCACCTCGCCACCCTCTACCGGCGCTGGCGCAGCACGGACAAGCTGGTCTGCGAGCTGCTGACCGAGCTGAGCGGCGACGTGCCGCTGCCCGACACCGGCACCCTCCCCGGCGACCTGCGCGCCCTGGCCCGCGCGATAGGGCGCTTCTACGGGGACGCCCGGACCCGCGGCCTGATCGAGGCGGTGGTCGCCGCCGCGGCCCGCGACCCGCAGGCGGCCACCGCGCTGCGGGACTTCTTCGACGAGCGGCTGGAGCTGGCCGGCGCGCTGGTCCGGCGCGCCGTCGCCCGCGGCGAACTGCCCGCCGACACCGACCCCAAGGCCGTGCTGTCCGCCCTCGGCGCGCCCTTCTCCTACCGGATCCTGATCGCCCGCCGCCCGGTGGACCCCGGCCTCGCCGAATCCACCGCCACCGCCGTCCTGGCCGCGGCCGAGGCCGGCGCGTACACCACCGGGGCGGCCGGGACCGGCGGGGGAGCCGCAGACGGCGGCGCGCCGGGACGGGCGGACTGACCACCGTCCCGGCGCGCCGCTGCGGCGTCGCCGGACTACTTCCCGAGCAGCCCCGCCATCCACGCCTCGACCTCGTCCGACCGGCGCGGCAGCGCCGCCGAGAGGTTGCGGCAGCCGTCCTCGGTCACCAGGATGTCGTCCTCGATCCGGACGCCGATGCCGCGGTACTCCTCGGGCACCGTGAGGTCGTCCGCCTGGAAGTACAGACCCGGCTCGACGGTCAGCACCATGCCGGGCTCCAGCGTGCCGTTGACGTACGTCTCGGTGCGGGCCGCGGCGCAGTCGTGGACGTCCAGGCCGAGCATGTGGCCGGTGCCGTGCAGGGTCCAGCGGCGCTGGAGGCCCAGCTCCAGGACGCGCTCCACCGGGCCCTCGACCAGGCCCCACTCCACCAGCTTCTCGGTGAGCACCCGCTGCGCGGCGTCGTGGAAGTCGCGGTAGGCGGCGCCCGGCTTCACCGCCGCGATCCCGGCCTCCTGGGCCTCGTACACCGCGTCGTAGATCGTGCGCTGGAGGTCGGTGTACCGGCCGTTGACCGGCAGGGTGCGGGTGACGTCGGCGGTGTAGAGGGTGGTGGTCTCCACGCCCGCGTCCAGCAGCAGCAGCTCGCCGGAGCGCACCGCGCCGTCGTTGCGGACCCAGTGCAGGGTGGTGGCGTGCGGGCCGGCGGCGCAGATGGAGCCGTAGCCGACGTCGTTGCCCTCGACCCGGGCGCGCAGGAAGAAGGTTCCTTCGATGTAGCGCTCGCTGGTCGCCTCGGCCTTGTCCAGCACCTTCACGACGTCCTCGAAGCCGCGCACGGTCGAGTCGACCGCCTTCTGCAACTCGCCGACCTCGAACGCGTCCTTCACCAGCCGGGCCTCGGAGAGGTACACCCGCAGCTCTTCGTCCCGCTCGGCGGTGACCTTGTCGTGCAGCGCCTCCTCGATGGCGGCGTCGTGCCCGCGCACGACCCGGACCGGGCCGGTGGCCTCCTTGAGCAGGCCCGGCAGCTCGCGGACGTCCTCGCAGGGGACGCCGAGCAGCGCCGCGGACTCCTCCAGGCTGTGCCGGCGGCCGACCCACAGCTCACCCATGCCGTTCAGCCAGAACTCGCCGTTCTCGCGGTCCGAGCGCGGCAGGCGGTAGAGCGTCGCGTCGTGGCCCTCGGCGCCGTCCGGGCGCGGCTCCAGCACGAGCACGCTGCCGTCGGTCTGGTCACCGGTGAGGTAGACGTACTCGGTCGCGGCCCGGAAGGGGTACTCGGTGTCGTTGGAACGGGTCTTCAGGACGCCCGCGGGGATCACCAGGCGCTCGCCGGGGAAGCGCGCGGAGAGCGCGGCGCGGCGGCGGGCGGCGTGCGGCGCCTGCTCGACCGGCTCCAGACCGCGCAGCTCGGTGTCGGCCCAGCCGCTCTTCATGTTCTCGGCGAGCTCATCCGATACGCCCGGGTACAGGCCGTTCTTGCGCTGCTTGATCGGCTGCTCTTCCTCTTCCGGGGTCTCCGGAGTGAGCTCGTCGGTCACCGTGCCTCCTTTTAAGGCTTTTCAGACTGAACCGGATCCCATCGTAAGTGCGTACGGAAAACGGTCCAGGGGCCGGAAGGCGTGACCTGCCGGACAGCGCGCGCACCGGCCGCCCGCGCCGTCCCGCCCACCGCCGTGACCTGCGGATATCCACCTGAGGCCGGCGGCTACGCAGCGATGCCGCCCGGCTACGCCGCAGTGCTTCCCGGCTACGCCGCAGTGCTTCCCGGCGCACGCCGCAGTGCTTCCCGGCGCACGCCGCAGTGCTTCCCGGCTCACGCCTCGAAGTGTGCCGCCAGCAGGACCACGTCCTCCTCCGCCGCGGCGTCCTCCAGGCCCTGCGGCAGCAGCGTCCGCACGATGTGGTCCACCACGGCCTCCGGATCGCGGCGGCTCGCCCGGGGGACCGCGGCGGCCGCGGAGTGCAGCCGGGCGAAGGCCCGGTCCATCGGCTCACCGGTGCGGTGCAGCAACCCGTCGCTGTACAGCAGGACGGTTTCACCGGGGCCCGGTTCGATCTCCACGCTCGGCGCCTCCCAGCAGGCCAGCATGCCCAGCGGCGCGGAGAGCGAGGTCTCCACGAACTCCGCCCGCAGATCGCCCAGCACCAGCGGCGGGCAGTGCCCGGCCCCGGCCAGCACCATCTTGCGCGGCGCCGGACCGGCGGCCCCATCGGACGGCGGACCGCCCGGCGCGCCCGGCGGCGGCTCGGTGAAGGCGAACAGCGCGGTCGCGCTGCGCGCCGGCTCGGTCAGCCGCATCAGCAGCTCCAGGTCGGAGAGGACCGCGACCGGGTCCTCGCCCTCCATCACGGCATAGGCCCGCAACGAGGCCCGCAGCCGCCCCATGGCGGCCACCGCGCTCGGCCCGGAGCCGGTGACCGAGCCCACGGCCAGGCCCAGCGCCCCGTCCGGCAGCGGCAGCGCGTCGTACCAGTCGCCGCCGCCGCGCGGTCCGGTGGCGTGCCGCACCGCGAGCCGGACGCCGGGGATGCGCGGCAGCCGGCTCGGCAGCAGCTCCTCCCGCAGGGTCCGGGCGGTCTGCCGGCTGCGGTGGAGCTCCAGCAGCCCGGCCAGGTGCTCGGCGGCGTGTGCGCGGTAGAGGCCGACGAGGTGGCGCCGGCGGTCGCCGGGCTCGGCCGGTTCGTCGTAGAGCCAGACCGCGGCACCGATCCGGCCGACCGGACCGGCGGCGAGCGGTACCGCGTAGCTGGCGGCGTAACCGAGCCCGGCGGCGACCTCGCGCAGCCGCGGGTCGAGGTCCTTCTCCCCGGGGATGTCCGGTTCGGCGATCTCGGTACGGGCCTCGGCCGCGGCGTCGTCGCCCGCGCCGGGCTCGGGGAGGCCGTCCAGTATCCGCGCGTACGACAGGGCCCGGCGCGGCACGGTCTCCAGGTGGCCGATCTCGGCGTGGCCCAGGCCCAGTCCGACGGTGGTCTCGGGGCCGAGCCCGTCCTGTGGGGAGAGGACGACCAGGCCGCGGCGGGCGCCGACGAGGAAGGCGCCGGCCCGCAGGAGTTCGCGGAGGGCGTTCTCCACGGTGCGGGTGCGGGCGAGCTGTTCGGTGAGGTCGTGCAGGGTGCTCAGATCGGAGATCCAGCCGGCCAGCCGGTCCTGCACGGCGGCGAGACGGTCCACGGGGGAGAGGTCGGCGGCGGGGTCCTGGGGAGCGCCGGTGGTGGACGGGCCGTCAGGAGGGGTGCCGGCGGCGGGGCCGGCGGAAGCGGGCGTCACACAAGGGTCGTTAGTGTGCGCGGGAGCGGGTAGTGCTGGTTCGATTCCAGCCACTTTCGGTACGTGCGGGGCGCTCATGGCCGACGACCCACGTCGCGACCGGCAAAGCCCCAGGTCAGGCCGCGATGTGGCAGGGAGTGCGGCGTTGAGTCGAGTGATGTGGTGCGGCACTGCGGGCCGCTCACGTTCCTCAATAGCATCGCAAACCCCCATGTCATGCTGCTCCGCTATCAATGCCTCCACATGTACACGCACCGGCGATGTGATGTCCAGCACTGTCCCCGTGGGGTTTGTGGTGTCAGCGAGGTCTGTAGATTGGCCTGAAAACAGCCCCCCGAGCGTCAATTTGAGGTCTCCTGGCGGCGATCAGCAGCGCGTCATCTCCACCGTGGCGGGTACGTACTCGGAGAGGTGCGGGGGTAGTTGGGGTCGCACCGGAACTCTCCGGCGGGCACCGGCGTCCTATACGGCGACCACCGCGACGCACTCCCGAGTGGCGGGATGGCACACCGGAAGCGCAAGCGCCATGCGCGCGCCACCCTCCGCCACGTTCCACGCCCGGTGTACGGCGTGATGCGCTGCCTCGTACACGCGGTGACCGGATCACCACGTGTGGTGATCGAGCGCGAACGACCCCCGGGTCGCACCACCAGGCCGGCCGCACCGCAGGACCGGGCCGACGTACCACCCCGGCCCGGCCCGGAGCAGCACCACGGCAGGTGCGCACGGTATGCACCAACGGTGTCCTGGCACCGGCACGCAAGGCGACGGACCAGCCCTCGGCGTAACGGAAAGGAACGAGCGCTCATGCGCGAGATCCTCGGAAGGCGACGCAAGCCCCTGTTCCGGCGCGGCGGGAGGTCGGCGCTGCTCGGTGCGGCGCTCCACTGCGCCACCGAGTGGGAGTGGCCGGTCCTCCCCGGCGTCGGACTGCGGCCCGCGGGCCGGCTGCCGGCCGGCAGCCGGCTCGGCCTCGGCGAACGGGCGCCGCGCCGCTGCAACTGCCCCGATCCCGACTGCGCGGTGCCCGGCGCGCACCCCTTCGACCCCGGGCTGCTCGCGGCCACCACCGACACCCGGATGGTGCGCTGGTGGTGGACCAACCGCCCGGACGCGCCGGTCGTCCTGGCCACCGGCGGGCGGGCGCCGTGCGCGGTGAGCCTGCCGGCCGTCGCCGCGTCCCGCGCGCTGGCCGCGCTGGACCACTTCGGCGTCCGCACCGGCCCGGTGGTCGCCGGCCCGACCCGCTGGTCGCTGCTGGTGACGCCGTACGGGCTCCCGGAGTTGGGCGAGTTGCTCAGCGAGCAGGACTGGGTGCCCAGTTCGCTGCGGTTCCACGGCGAGGGCGGCTATCTCGTGCTGCCGCCGTCGCCGACGGGCGCCGGCAAGGTGCGCTGGGAGCGCCCGCCGGGTCCCGGCCGGACCGCGCCCTGGCTGCCGAAGGTCTCCACCATTGTCGACGCCCTCGTCCGGGCGAGCACCGCCACGCCCGACGGCGGCAGCCGGCTCGCGTACTGAGCCGCCGCACGCCCCGGCCGCGGCTGGCCGGAAACGTGTCGCGCCGGTTCACCCGTTCGGCGGTGAGCGGCCCGGTGCGCGGGGGCGGCGGCCGCCCGGGCACCCGGTGCCACCGGCGGGGCGTCGGAGTCGGCACCCGGCCCGGTCCAGCGGCCGGGCCGCGGCCGTAGGGAGGGTACGCGGCCTCGTCGGGGAGCTCGCGGGGCGGTCCGCCGCGCCCTGCGCGGGTGCGGCCGCGCAGCGTCGGCGCAGGGGCAACGGGGCGCCGTACGGCGGGAGTTGGGGGCTTCGCGGGCCCGGCCGCGCCGGAGGCGGCGGGGCGGCGCCGGACGGCGGCGCCGGGATATGGAAGCGCCCGGTCGCTGGCGACGGGGGATGCACCAGCGACCGGGCTTTTAGAACCGTAACAAGAGATCGGCGGTTCGCAAATTCGATCGTGGAATTCCGGACGCGGATTTACCGGCAGGTACCGGAAGGTCCCGGGCCCGCTGTGACAGGAGTCACGTCCATGATCGGGGCTGTCGCGGCGGTCAGCTCAGCGTGACCTGACGGTTGGTGAGCCCGCCCCGGGCCCGGCGCTCCTCGGCGGTCAGCGGCGCGTCCGAGGCGAGCGCCTTGGCCAGCCGCTCCTCGAAGGCGGCGGCCGGCCCGGCCACGTCGTCGGCGCTCATCGAGGACGGCAGGTCCCACACCGGGACGACCAGCCCGTGGGCCCGGAACGAGCCGACCAGGCGGGTGCCGTCGCCCAGTCCGGCGGTGCCCGCGGCGGCCAGCCGGGCGAGCGCGTCGAGCAGCTGCTCCTCGGGGTGCGGGGTGACCCACCGCAGGTGGTTCTTCTCGGGGGCCTCGCACCAGTACGCCCCCGTAAGGCCCGGGATGCGGGCGGTGGGGATGGCCGCGGCGTTGGCCCGCTCCAGGGAGGCGGCGACCTCGCCGGTGGCGTTCTCGGCGTTCTCCACCCAGAACTCGAAGCCGGTGTGGACGGTCGGCTCAAAAGGCGCGCCCGGGTCCAGCAGGTCCTGGAGCCGGGGGCCGTCGGCGGGCGCCCGGCCGGCGGCGACCGGGTGGCCGGGCTCGGTGGTCAGCGCGCGCCGGAGGGTGTCGGCGAGGTCCCGGCTGATGTCGCCGGAGGAGGTGTCGTTCTGGAGGCCGAGCAGCACCGCGCCGTTGTCCCGACGCAGCGCGGGCCAGGCCATCGGGAGCACGGTCGCCAGGGTCACCGACGGAACGCCCTCGGGCAGGCCGTCCTTGAGGGTCAGCGGGGCGGTGGCGGCGGGCACCAGCTCGCGCAGCGCCACCCAGTCGCACTCGCCGGGCAGCCCCTCGAAGGGGCGCCGCACCAGCTCGGTGGCGGCGTGCGCCGCCTGCCGGCCGTGGCATGCCTTGTACCGGCGGCCGGAACCGCACGGGCACGGCTCGCGGGCGCCGACGACCGGCACCTCACCGTCCTTGATCTGTACTGCTGCGGCCCGGGGCTGGGGACGGCGCTTCTTGGCCATGGCGGCGGGGTCTCCTGGTCGTTCCTGGGGTGCGGACGCGTTCCGCGCGAGCCTAAAGGAGACCGGGGCCCGAGGCGCCGTCAACAACGCCGTACGGGCCGCTCGTACACCACCGGGGGCGCAGGAGCTGGGGGGCCGTGAAGTCGCGTCGTTCGCCCGGGGGGCAGGCGGGACTTTGCGGACACCCCCCAGCTAGGACATCTCGCCCAGCTCCGCGAGGGCCAGGCTTCCGGCCGCGCCCCGGGGCCGTCCGGGGCCGCCGCGCGGGCGGCGCACCGCGGTGGCGCGCGGGGGCTTGCGGGGGACCGGCGGCAGGCCGGCGGGCGGGTCGGTGACCAGGTCGGCGGTGAGGTCCGCGGCCAGGTCCACGCGCGTAGCGAAAGCGCCCTGGAGGGAGAGTGCGGCCCAGACCGTGACCTCGCCGGGCGCGCTGTCGCGGACGCCCCAGTCCTTGGCGAGCGAGCGGATGATCGCCAGACCGCGGCCGCCGCGGGCGGTGACCGAGGGCGTGGCGGGGGCCGGGCGGGTCGGGCCGCCGCCGTCGGTGACCGCGATGATCAGCCGTCCCTCGCCGTCGATGCGCCAGGCCGCCCGCACGGACGCCTCGGGGGCCCCCGGCAGGCCGTCGCCGTGGATCGGCCGCGCGTGGCGACACGCGTTGCTCAGTAGTTCCGAAAGGACCAGGACCGCGTCATCGACGACCGTGTCCTGAACTCCACTTGTCAGCAGCTCTTCCCGCATGCGCCGCCTGGCCATGCCGACACCCGCTGGACCATGGGGTACGGCCATGATCGACGACGTCGGCACCTCTTGTGCCACCACCAACGCCACCCCCGAGACCTCCTTTGCCCCACGCCACGGGATGGATGCCCCAATGGACTGGACCGGAAACCGGCCAATCGGCACGCAGTGACGCACTCGACACCGATGCGTACGGATCGAATGCGCCGGGGCACGCCCCGTGAGTGGCTCTAGTCGAGGCCGAGTTGGGTTCGCACCTCTTTGGGGCGGTTCGTGATGATGGCGTCCACGCCCAGCTCGCGGCACATGTCCACGTCCGCCGGGTCGTTGACGGTCCAGACGTGGACCTGGTGGCCCGCCCGGTGCGCCCTGGCGACGTACTCCGGGTGCGCGCGCAGGATCCGTACCCCCGGGCCCGCGATCCGCACGCCGGGCGGCAGCCGGCCGTCCCGGTGGCGGGGGGTGAGGAACTGCATCAGGTAGACGCCGGGGATCTCCGGCGCGGCGGCCCGTACGCGGTGCAGCGAGCGGGCCGAGAAGCTCATCACGCGCACCGGCGGCGGGCCGTCGCAGCCGGCCGCCCGGGTGTGGCCGAAGCGGGTGAGGAGTTCGACCAGCCGCTGCTCCACCTGGCCGGCCCAGCGCGTGGGGTGCTTGGTCTCGATGGCCAGCTCGACCCGGCGGTCCGCGTCCGCGACCAGCTCCAGCAGCCGCTCCAGGGTCAGGACGGAGGTGCGGTCGGCGTTCTCCTGCTGCCAGTCCGGCTCCTCGTCCGCGTCCACGGTCCGGCCGGTGGCCCGCGCCACGCCCTCCAGGACGCCCTGCCCGGCGAGGACGTCCTTCCAGGAGCCGAAGTCCAGCTCGGCGAGGTCGGCCAGTTCCAGGGCCGAGACCGCGCCGCGCCCGTTGGAGGTGCGGTTGACCCGGCGGTCGTGGACGCAGACCAGGTGCCCGTCCGCGGTCAGCCGGACGTCGCACTCCAGGGCGTCCGCGCCGTCCTCGATCGCCTTGCGGTAGGCGGCCAGGGTGTGTTCGGGGGCGTCCTCGGAGGCGCCGCGGTGGGCCACGACGGCGGGACGGTCCGGACGGCCTTCCTGGGCGGGGCGTGGAGAGCTCACCGCGTTATCGTGCCATCCGGCGGCCCCGCCACGCCGGGGAAAAGCGGGCACCGCCGTCCCCGGCCCGCACCGGGTGCGGGACGCGTCCGCGGCCGGCCGGCCGGACCGCGGGCCACCGGTCACAGGTTCGGCTTACGGTGCTCTGACAGGCCATGGGGAAAGCTGGGGAAGGCTGAGCGGTGATCGTCCGGAGGGCGCCCGGGGCCGGCTCCCGGCGCGCGGGCGGCGGCCGACCGGGACGGGACGCACCCCGGGCCGTGCCGGGACTCGCCCGGAGCGGCGGCATCGCGGATGCTGGAGTACCGCGGGATCCCGGATGCTGGAATACCGGGAGTCCGGTCTCCGGGCCGGCACCGCCGCGACGCGAGCTGACTGAGGAGAGAGCTGTGAGCACCGAGAACGAGGGACCCGGCGTTCCGTCGGAGGCCGAGCCGCCGACCGGACCGCAGCCGGACAGCGCCCCCGCGCCCGCCTCCGGCGACCGCACTCAGCACACCCCGCCCGCCCCGGCCGCGCCCCCGCCGCCGGACTACGCGCCGCGCGCCGGTGAGCCGGGCGCCGCCCGCCCCGAGACGCCGGCCGGCCCGGAGCACACCCAGCAGCTGCCCCCGGCCCCGCCCGCCCCGCAGGCCCCGCACGGCGAGCTCCCGCCGTCCCCGCCGGCCGCCCCGTTCGCGGCGGCGGGGCACGGTCCGGCCGGCGGCTGGGGCGCTCCCCCGGCCGGCGGCGGTGACCCCTGGGCCGCGCCCGGTCCGCACCCGGCCCCGCCCCGGCGCGGCGGCGGGCTGATCGCCGCGGTGCTGGTCGCCGCGCTGGTCGCGGGCGGTGTCGGCGGCGGGATCGGCTATTGGGCCGCGGGCCGCAACGACAACGCCTCCACCACGGTCTCCGCCCCCGGCGACCCCGGGGCGCTCAACCGCAAGCCCACCTCGGTCTCCGGGATAGCGCAGCGGGCGCTGCCCAGCGTCGTCACGATCGAGGCGCAGGGCGCGAGCGGCGACGGCGGCACCGGCACCGGCTTCGTCTACGACACCCAGGGCCACATCCTCACCAACAACCACGTGGTCGCCAGCGCCGCCGATGGCGGCCGGCTCACCGCGACGTTCTCCAACGGCAAGAAGTACGACGCCGAGGTCATCGGGCACGCCCAGGGCTACGACGTCGCCGTCATCAAGCTGAAGAACGCCGCGGGCGCCAAGCTCACCCCGCTCCCGCTCGGCAAGTCCGCCAACGTCCAGGTCGGCGACGCCACCATCGCGATCGGCGCGCCCTTCGGCCTGTCCGGCACGGTCACCACCGGCATCATCAGCGCCAAGGACCGGCCGGTGGCCTCCAGCGACGGCGGCGGCAGCAGCGCCTCGTACATGAGCGCGCTACAGACGGACGCGTCGATAAACCCGGGCAACTCCGGCGGCCCGCTGCTGGACGCGGGCGGCAACGTCATCGGCATCAACTCCGCGATCCAGTCGGCCGGCAACGGCGGCGGGATGGGCGGCGAGTCGCAGTCCGGCAGCATCGGCCTGGGCTTCGCGATCCCGATCGACCAGGCCAAGCGGGTGGCGCAGGATCTGATCAAGACCGGCCAGCCGATCTACCCGCAGATAGGGGTCCAGGTCGGCATGCGGGAGACGGGTGACGGCGCGACCATCGCCCAGACCGGCAACAACGGCTCGGACGCGGTCACCCCGGGCGGCCCGGCCGACAAGGCGGGCCTCAAGCCCGGCGACACCATCACCAAGCTCGACGACACGGTCATCGACAGCGGACCGACGCTGATCAGCGAGATCTGGCAGCACAAGCCCGGTGACCAGGTGACCCTCACCTTCAAGCGCGGCGGCAAGGAGCACACCGCCCAGGTCACCCTGGGACAGCGCACGGGCGACAAGTGACGCGCTAGTCTGATCCCCGCGACACCGCACCCCGGTGCCGCGGGGAGGCTTGCCCGAGCGGCCTAAGGGATCAGTCTTGAAAACTGACGTGGCGGCAACGCCACCGTGGGTTCAAATCCCACAGCCTCCGCTCCCAGAAGGCCCCTGACCGGGGAGGTACCGGTCGGGGGCCTTTGGTGTTCCTGCGGGCCGGGTGGCCGGGGGCGGCTGAGGGGGATGCAGTCCTGCCCGCCGGCGGGGGCGGTCGGCTCGCTATTCGCCCAACGCCTCGCGTTCTGCCGTGTCGTCGGGGGTGTCGTGGAGGTGTTTGAGGGCGGAGCGGGCGGTGGGGGCGTCGTCGCAGGTGGACCAGAACGGGTGGGTGACGACGCGGGCGCCGAGGTCGAGTTGGCGGGCGCGGAGGGCGGCGACCTCGGCCTTCTCCTCGTCGGTCCAGCCGGGGGAGTCGGGGCGCTCGGTCTCGTGGAAGTGACCGTTCTCCTTGGTGTGGGTCCAGCCGGGCTGCGGTTCGACCGACCACGGGAGGCGCTGGTAGAGGGCCGCGAGGGCGGACCGGACCCGGTGCAGCTCCAGCTGCGCTTCCCGCAGGTCCTGGGGGAAGTCGTAGGTCTTCTGCTTGTCAGCCACGACCGAAGGATACCGCTCACCCGTTCGATTCTGGGGAGGGTGGTATGGGAGGTGTGGGTGGTGTGGGGGGATTCACTCGGGTGGGGGAGGGCGGGTCAGGGGGCGGGGTGCGGGGGTTCGAGGTGGGCGAGCCAGGCGGTGAGGAGGGTTTCCATCTGGGCGGCCTGGTCGGGGGTGAGGGCGTCGAGGAGGGTGCGCTCGTTGCGCATGTGGTCGGTGAAGGCGCGGTCGATGAGCGCGCGGCCGGCCTCGGTCAGGGCGACGACCCGGCCGCGCCCGTCGGTGGCCGAGCGGCGGCGGGTGACCAGGCCGTCGCGTTCGAGCCGGTCGATCCGCTTGGTCATGGCGCCGGTGGTGACCATGGTGTGCGCGGCGAGTTCGCCGGGGGCCCGCTCGTAGGGCTCGCCGGCCCGGCGCAGGGCGGCCAGCACGTCGAACTCGCCCTCGCTCAGGCCGTATCGGCGGTAGACGACGCAGAGGCGGTCGGTGAGGAGCGCGCCGACGCGGTGCAGGCGGCCGATGACGGCCAGCGGGGTGACGTCGAGGTCGGGGCGCTCGCGGGCCCAGGCCGCCTGGATGCGGGCGACGCGGTCGGGGGTGCGGGGCGCTTCGGGCGGGTTCGGGGTCATGGGGAGAGCGTATAGCTTCCCGGGAAGGTATTTTGGTTTCCATGGAAGGTATGTGGCGGTGGGTACTGGTGACGGCCGTGGCGCCGGTGGCGTGGGGGACCAACTACTTCGTGACGCGCGCGTTCCTGCCGGAGGGCCATCCGCTCTACGGGGCGGCGATCCGGGCGCTGCCCGCCGGGGTGCTGCTGCTGGCGGTGTGCCGGAAGCTGCCGCGCGGGGTGTGGTGGTGGCGGTCGGTGGTCCTCGGCGTGCTCAACATGGGCGGCTTCTTCGCGCTGGTCTACGTGGCGGCGCAGCGGCTGCCGACGAGTCTGGCGTCGGTGGTGATGGCGCTGTCGCCGCTGGTCATGGCGGTGTTCGCGTGGGCGCTGGTGGGGGAGCGGCCGCGCGTGGCGCATCTGGCCGGGGCGGCGGTGGGCGCCGCCGGGGTCGGGCTGATGCTGCTGACCGCGTCGGTGGCGGTGGACGGGATCGGGGTGCTGGCCTCCGCCGGTGCGATGGCGATGTCCTCGTTCGGCTATGTGCTGGCCAAGCGGTGGAGCGGCGGGGGCGGGCGCCCGGGCGGCGGGGTGGACGTGCTGTCCGCCACCGCCTGGCAGTTGACGGCCGGCGGGCTGCTGCTGGTGCCGTGCGCGGTCGCGGTGGAGGGCGCGCCGCCGGTGCTGGACGGGCGGGCGGTGCTGGGGTTCGGGTACGTGGCGGTGGTGGCGACGGCGGTGGCGTTCGCCGCCTGGTTCGCGGGGCTGCGGCGGCTGCCGGCGGCGACGGTGGGGCTGGTCGGGCTGCTCAACCCGGTGACCGGGGTGGTGCTGGGGACGGCGCTGTCCGGGGAGGCGCTCGGCATGCGGGAGGGGTGCGGGCTGCTGCTGGTGCTGGGCGGGGTGGTGCTCGGGCGGCCCTCGGCGGGCGCCGGACGGCCGGCGGCCCGGTTCCGCGGGCGCGGCGGGAGGAGCGCGGGGGAGAAGGCGAAGGGCGAGGCGCGGGCCGGGGTGTGCGGGGGCTGAGGGGAAATGGCTGGCGTGGGGGGCGGGCCGCGGTGAGGGTGGGGGTATGGAGCGTTCTTTCGAGGAATTGGTGGCGGAGGCCGACGAGGTTTCCGTGGCGGGCTGGGATTTCTCCTGGCTGGAGGGGCGGGCGACCGAGCAGCGGCCTTCCTGGGGATATCAGCGGCTGATGGGCGAGCGGCTGGCGCGGGCGTCGGCGGCGCTGGACATCCAGACCGGGGGCGGTGAGGTGCTGGCCGGCGCGGGGGCGTTCCCGCCGGTCATGGTCGCCACGGAGTCCTGGCCGCCGAACGTCGCCAAGGCCACCGCACTGCTGCACCCGTTGGGCGCGGTGGTGGTGGCGGACGAGGACGAACCCCCGCTGCCGTTCGCGGACGGCGCGTTCGACCTGGTCACCAGCCGCCATCCGGTGACGGTGTGGTGGGCGGAGATCGCGCGGGTGCTGCGGCCGGGCGGTACGTACTTCTCCCAGCAGGTCGGGCCGGCCAGCGTGTTCGAGCTGGTGGAGTTCTTCCTGGGGCCGCAGCCGGAGGAGGTCCGGCGGGCCCGGCACCCCGAGGACGCGCGGCGGGCCGCGGAGGCGGCCGGGCTGGAGGTCGCCGATCTGCGCTTCGAGAAGCTGCGCACCGCGTTCTTCGATATCGGGGCGGTGGTCTATTTCCTGCGCAAGGTGGTGTGGATGGTGCCGGGTTTCACCGTCGGGCAATACCGCGAGAAATTGCGGGAGTTGGACGGCGTCATCCGGCGGGACGGGGCTTTCGTGGCGCACACCACCCGCTTTCTGATCGAGGCGCGGAAGCCGGCGGCGTAACGGGGCGGTGCCGGTGCGGCGGCCCGCCGGTGGTCAGCGGCGGGCCGCCGAGGCGAGCGTGGCGCGGGTCTCGGCCTCCGGGAGGCCGGTGTGGCGGGCGGCCGCCGCCAGCCGCTCGGCGAGCTCCGCGCCGAGCCCGGACTCGTACGCGCGGCATGCGGCCCAGAAGAGGCGGGCGTTGCGCTGGCCCCGGGGGGAGGCGCGGACGAAGCGGACCAGGGCGGCGGCGGACTGCCGGGAGCCGGGGTGCGGGCCTGCGGCGGGGGGCCGGGGCGGCGGGGTGCCGAGCGGCGGCACCAGGAGCGCCAGCAGCGCGGGCGGGACCGGGGCGGGGCGGCGCGGGGTGTCCGGGGCGAGGACGTACCGGCCGTGCGCGGTCAGCGAGCCGGGGCCGACCAGATAGCCGCCCGCGCCGCGGACGTCGATGCCGGGGGCGAGCCGCCCGGCGGAGTTCGGGACGGGCGGTGCGGGCGGGCCGGTGAACCACAGGTGGCGGCCGCCGCTGGGGGTCAGGACGGTGACGGTCGCCGGGACCGGGACGCCGTGCGCCGCGGCGAGGAGGCGGAACGCGGTGCGGCCGTCGGCGCCGTGCTTGGCGTCCAGGTCGAGGCCGATGAGGTGGTGCGGGGCGCGGCCGCAGGCGATGCCGTAGCCGGTGGCCCAGGGCGCGGCGGCGAACATCCGGCGGACGGTGAACGGGTCGGTGGCGGCGTCGTGGACGCCGTGCCCGAGCCGGCCGCAGGCGCCGCGGCAGGGCGGTGCGGCGCCGTGGTGCGGGGAGGGCAGGGCCGGGAGCTTGCCGCGGGTCAGGGGGATGACGGGGAAGCCGTGCTCGGCGGCGCGCAGGGCGTGGGCGAGCGCGGTGCGGTGGGCGTCGGCCGGGGCGAGGAGCGGGGGCGGGGGAGCGGGCGGGGCGGGGACGCGGCGGCGGTCGGGGCGGAGCCGGCCGGGGGCCTCGGCCGCCGGGGGTGCGGGGGGCGGTGCGGTATGGCGTCGGGGCGTGGCCATGGCTTCATTTTCGTACGAATGTTCGACAAAGGGAAGAGGGGGAGGGTGGGCGCGGGGTCAAGATCGGCTGTGCGCCGGGTGGGTGCGGCGGGGGCCGGGGGTGATCTTTCCCCGGGGCGGGCGGGCCGTGGCGGATCACCGGGGCGGCGCGGGGGCGCGAGTGGGGGCGTAGGGGTTTACCGGGGGTTTCTCATGCTTGCGGGGGAATCGGCCCGGGACGGCGGGTTCGCCGGGGACCCGGTGGGCAATCCTGTCGTCGCGACGTCGAGGCAGGTACCGCGGTGGTCGGCCAACTACCCGGTGAATCAATGGAGTTAGTGCTGCAACGGACCGGCCGGGGCCGGCCGTCGGGAGCGGGACCGGATGCCCGGTTCTCCTCCGGCGGCGCCCGGAGGGCCCGCTCCGCTTATCCGATTCCGCAGTCCAGCAGCTGGCAGCTGTTTCCGTAGGAGGAACGACATGGCAAGCACCCGTACCGCCCGCGTCCTCGCCCTCGCCCTCGCCCTGCCGTTCGCAGCGGCGCTGTGCACCGGCGTGGCACAGGCCGACAACGGCGGCTTCGCGAGCAACGGGTCGAGCTCGGCCGCCACCAGCCAGGTGGGCACCGGCGTCGGCCACGCCAACCACGGCAATTCCACGACCGGCCAGCAGGTGGCCAACGGTCCCGGCGCGTCCAACCAGAACAGCACCGCCAGCGTGAACGGCCACGGCTTCACGGTCATCGACCAGGACAACGCCAACGTCGACTTCCACCGGCTCTGGTGAGCCGGTCCGCCGTGCGCGCGTGCGGCGGCTGACCGGCGGGTGAGGCGGGGTCGCGCGCGGGGGACGGAAGTGGACCGCTCTGGGGTTCCCCGCGCGGACCTTGACAGCGAGCGGGTTTCTGACGGACAGTCAGGAACCCGCTCGCTCGTTCGTACGGCCGTCACCCGAAGGAAGGCCCGCCGACGTGCACCTCGCCCCCACCCCCCGCCAGCAGCGGCTGCGCGCCGAACTCCGCGACTACTTCCGCGCGCTGATGCCCGACGGCCCGGCCGCCGAGCCGGCGGCGCAGCGCGCGGTGCTCCGCCGGATCGGCGCCGACGGCCTGCTGGGCCTGGGCTGGCCGACCGCGTACGGCGGCCGGGGGCGCGGCCCCGACGAGCAGTTCGTCTTCTTCGACGAGGCGTACCGGGCGGGCGCGCCGGTCTCGATGGTCACCCTGAACACCGTCGGGCCGACCCTGATGAAGTACGGGACCCCGCACCAGAAGGACTTCTTCCTGCCGCGCATCCTCCGGGGCGAACTGGTCTTCGCGATCGGCTACACGGAACCGGAGGCCGGCACCGACCTGGCGTCGCTGCGGACCCGCGCGGTGAAGGCGGCGGGGGCGCTGCCGGAAGAGGGGGCGGCGCGGGGGCCGGGCGGCGCGGCCGGCACCGGGCACCACTGGCTGATCGACGGCAGCAAGAGCTTCACCAGCAACGCCCACCAGGCCGACTGGATCTGGCTCGCCTGCCGCACCGACCCCGGCGCCCCCAAGCACCGCGGCATCTCGATCCTCCTCGTACCGACCGACGTGCCCGGCTTCTCCTGGACGCCGATCGAGACGGTCGGCGGGCTGCGGACGACCGCCACCTACTACGACGGGGTGCGCGTCCCCTACGGGAACCTCGTCGGCGAGGAGAACGGCGGCTGGCCGCTGATCACCAACCAGCTCAACCACGAACGCGTCGCGCTGGCCGCCCTCGGCATGCAGGCCGAGGACGCCTACGAGGCCGCGCTGGCGCACGCCCGGACGCCGGACCCGGCCACCGGGCAGCGGCCGGCCGACCGCCCCTGGGTGCGGTCCCGGCTGGCCGAGGCGCACGCCCGGCTGGCCGCCACCCGGCTGCTGAACTGGCGGCTGGTCGGCGATGTCGGCGCCGGGACGCTGAGCCCGGGGGACGCCAGCGGGGTCAAGTTCGCCGGTACCGAGAGCACGGTCGAGGTCTACCGGATGTGCCAGGAGGTGGTCGGCGACACCG
This sequence comes from Streptomyces rhizoryzae, assembly GCF_023155275.1. Lineage (GTDB taxonomy): Bacteria > Actinomycetota > Actinomycetes > Streptomycetales > Streptomycetaceae > Streptomyces > Streptomyces rhizoryzae. Next base: position 7,933 of record NZ_JALMUV010000008.1, on the reverse strand, counting down.
CGCTCCTGCGGGCCGGGTCCCCGGGCGCCTACGGGGACGGCGAGCTGGAGCGGATGAACCGCGCCGCCCAGATCAACACCTTCGGGGGCGGTGTGAGCGAGGTCCAGCGGGAGATCGTGGCCACGATGCGGCTCGGGATGCGGAAGGGGCGGCGGCGGTGACGGGGCAGGGGCGGGACGGGGAGGGGCTCCCCGGCGGCGACGCCGCGTTCGAGGCAGCGCTCACGGCGTACGCGGGGCGGCCGGCCGCCACCGAGGGCGTGGGCAAGGACCCGGTCAACGCGGCGATGATCCGCCACTGGTGCGAGGCGATGGGCGACGCCCACCCGGCCTACCGCGGCCCCGGCGCGGTCGCCCCGCCCACCATGCTCCAGGCGTGGACGATGGGCGGCCTCTCCGGCCACCAGCGCCGCAGCCCCGCGCACGACGAGCTGTTCGCGCTGCTCGACGGCGCGGGCTACACCTCGGTCGTCGCCACCGACTGCGAGCAGGAGTACCTGCGGCCCCTGCGGCCCGGCGACGCGATCACCTTCGACGCGGTGATCGAGTCGGTCTCCCCGCGCAAGACCACCAAACTGGGCACCGGCCACTTCATCACGACCCGGATGGACGTCCGGGCCAACGGCGAACCGGCCGGGACGCACCGCTTCCGGATCCTCAAGTACGCCCCGGCCGCCCGCCCCGCTCCCCGGGAGCGGGACGGTGCCGCGCGCCCCCGCGGGGAGCGGCCGCGGCCCGTCGTCAACCGCGACAACGCCGGGTTCTGGGCGGGCGTCGCCGAGCACAAGCTGCTCCTCCAGCGCTGCGGCGGCTGCGGCGCCCTGCGGTTCCCCTGGCTGCCCGGCTGCAACCGGTGCGGCGGCACGCGGTGGGACACCGTCGAGGCGAGCGGCGCGGGCACCGTCTACTCGTACGTGGTGCTGCACCACCCGCCCTTCCCGGCCTTCGACCCGCCCTACGCGGTCGGGCTGATCGAGCTGGCGGAAGGGGTGCGGATGGTCAGCAACGTCACCGGTGTGCGGTACGACGAGGTGCGGATCGGGATGCCGGTGCGGCTGGAGTTCCTGCGGGTCGACGAGGAGGTGGTGCTCCCGGTCTTCCGGGGCGGCGCGACGTCCGGCGGGGCACCGGACGCGGCGCTCCCGGGCGGGGAGGGCTGAGGTGGACTTCACGCCCACGGAGGAGCAGCGGGCCGCGCGCGCCCTGGCGGCGGAGGTCTTCGGCGACCTCGCCACGCCGGAGCGGCTGGCCGCGCTCGGGACGGCCACCGACGACGCGCTGTGGAAGGCGCTGTGCGCGGCCGGACTGCCGGGCGCGGCGGAGGAGACCGGGCTGCTGGGCCTGGTGCTGATGCTGGAGGAGCAGGGCCGGACGACCGCCCAGGTGCCGTTCGCGGCCAGCTGCGCCTACGGGCTGCTGGCCGTCCGCGCGCACGGCACCGCGGAGCAGCGGGCCCGGCTGCTGCCCGGGCTGCGGGACGGCACGGAGGTGGCCACCGGGGCGTTCCCCCGGGGCGGGGCACCCCGGGTCGCCGCCCGCCCCGCCGCCGGTCCGGACACCGGCCGCGCGCGGCCGGCCGACCGGACCCGGCTGACCGGGGCCGTCCCCGTCGTGCCCTGGCTGTGCGCGGCGACGCTGGTGCTGGTCCCGGACGCCGGGCGGCGGCTGTGGCTGGTCCGGACCGGCGACCCCGGCGTCGGCGTCGAGCCGGTGGCCACCACCGCCCCCTGGTCGGCGGGGCGGCTGACCCTGGACGACGCACCGGCCGAGCCGCTGGGCGACGGCCCGGCGGCCCACGACGACGTCCTGGGGGCCGCCCGCACCGCCTTCGCCGGGCTCCAGGCCGGGGTCTGCGCGGGCGCGCTGGCCCGCGCGGTGGCGCACACCACCACCCGCGAGCAGTTCGGCCGCCCGCTCGCCGCCAACCAGGGCGTCCAGCTCCGCGCGGCGGAGGCGTACATGGACACCGAGGCGATCCGCGTCACCGCCTACGAGGCCGCCTGGCGCCGGGACGCGGGCCTGGCCGCCGGCCCGCACGCGCTGACCGCGGCCTGGTGGGCCTCCGAGGCCGGCAAGCGGGTGGTGCACACCGGCCAGCACCTGCACGGCGGCCTCGGCGCGGACCTCGACCACCCCGTGCACCGGCACTTCCTGTGGGGGCGGCAGCTCGACGCGTACCTGGGCGCGGGCGCCGAACTCCTGGAGGAACTGGGCGCACTGCTGACGAAGGAGCCCGAGGCATGAGCACCGAAGCCGCCCTGGGCGGGCCGACCGGGACCGGGACACCCGGGGAGCGGTCCGCCCCGCCCGCCCCGGGGACCGACCTCCCGCCGCTGACCGTCCCCGTCACCCGCACCCTGATCGTCGCCGGGGCCCTGGCCTCCCGCGACTACCAGGACGTGCACCACGACGCCGAGGCGGCCCGGGAGAAGGGCTCCCCGGACATCTTCATGAACATCCTGACCACCAACGGCCTGGTCGGCCGCTACGTCACCGACCACTTCGGCCCCCGCGCCGTGCTGCGCAAGGTCGCCATCCGGCTCGGCGCGCCCAACTACCCGGGCGACACCATGGTGTTGCGCGGCACGGTCACCGCCGCCGACGGCGACACCGCCGAGGTGCGGATCACCGGCACCAACGGCCTGGGCCACCACGTCACCGGAACGGTCACCGTCACCGTGCCCGCCGAGCGGCCGGCGGCGGACCGGTGACCCGCCACCGCGCCGACACCCTCGGCGGCCGGGCCGCGATCGTCGGCATCGGCGCCACCGAGTTCTCCAAGGACTCCGGCCGCAGCGAACTCACCCTCGCCGTCGAAGCGGTGCAGGCCGCGCTGGCCGACGCCGGGCTGACCCCCGCCGACGCCGACGGCCTGGTCACCTTCACCATGGACACCAACCCCGAGATCACCGTCGCCCAGGCGGCCGGGATGGGCGAGCTGACGTTCTTCTCCCGCGTCCACTACGGCGGCGGCGCGGCCTGCGCCACCGTCCAGCAGGCGGCCCTCGCGGTCACCGCCGGCCTGGCGGACGTGGTGGTCTGCTACCGCGCCTTCAACGAGCGCTCCGGCCGCCGCTTCGGCGCCGGCGTCCAGCGGCGCGAACCGTCCGCCGAGGGCACCGCGCTCGGCTGGAACCTCCCGTTCGGCCTGCTCACCCCCGCCTCCTGGGTCGCCATGGCCGCCCGCCGCTACCTCCACACCTACGGGCTGGCCCCGGAGGTCTTCGGGCACGTCGCGGTCACCGACCGCCGGTACGCCGCCACCAACCCGGCCGCGTACTTCCACGGCAAGCCGATCACCCTCGCCGACCACGCCGCGTCCCGCTGGATCGCCGAACCGCTGCGGCTGCTGGACTGCTGCCAGGAGACCGACGGCGCCCAGGCGCTCGTGGTGACCTCCGCCGAACGGGCCCGCGACCTGCCGCACCCGCCCGCGCTGATCACCGCCGCGGCCCAGGGCGCCGGCCGCGCCCAGGAGCAGATGACCAGCTTCTACCGCGACGACCTCACCGGCCTGCCCGAGATGGGCGTGGTCGCCCGCCAGCTCTGGCGCACCTCGGGCCTGGCCCCCGCCGACATCGACGTCGCCATCCTCTACGACCACTTCACCCCCTTCGTGCTGATGCAGCTGGAGGAGTTCGGCTTCTGCGGCCGCGGCGAGGCCGCCGACCTCGTCGCCGCCGGCACGCTGCCCCTGAACACCCACGGCGGCCAGCTCGGCGAGGCGTACCTGCACGGGATGAACGGCCTGGCCGAGGCCGTCCGCCAGCTCCGCGGCACCAGCCCCAACCAGGTCCCCGGCCCCGCCCACGTCCTCGTCACCGCGGGCACCGGCGTCCCCACCTCGGGAGTGGTGCTGGGGCGGGCGGGGTAGCCGGGGCAGCGGCCGGCCGGGGCCTGCCCCTAGGGGACGGCCCCGCGCGCTCCCCCCTGAGGAGGTGGGGAAGGCCGGACCCGTACAACTTGAGGGGGACGCCGCTTCGGCACCCTGGGCCGACGCCCGCGGGCCGGGCCGCTTCTAGCGTGGAGCGCATGACCACGTCAGTGTGCACAAGCGCCTCGACGCCCGCGGCGTTCCCGTCGTTCGCGTCCTACGTACGGGCCCGGGGGCCGGTCCTGCTGCGCGCCGCGCGGTCCCTGTCCTCGAACCCGAACGACGCCGAGGACCTCCTCCAGACCGCACTCACCAAGACGTACGTGGCCTGGGAGCGCATCGAGGACCACCGCGCGCTGGACGGCTACGTCCGCCGCGCGCTGATCAACACCCGCACCTCCCAGTGGCGCAAGCGCCGGGTCGAGGAATTCGCCTGCGACGAGCTGCCCGAGCCGGACCCGGTGCCCGCGCCGGACCCGGCGGAGCTCCAGGGGCTGCGCGACGCGATGTGGCGCGCGATCATGCGGCTGCCCGCCCGGCAGCGCGCGATGGTCGTCCTGCGGTACTACGAGGACCTCAGCGAGGCCCGGACCGCCGAGGTCATGGAGGTCTCGGTCGGCACGGTCAAGAGCGCCGTCTCGCGCGCCCTGGCCAAGCTCAGGGAGGACCCGGAGCTGGCCGTGCTCGGCCTGAGCCGGGCCGCCGCCTGACGGCGGGAGCCGGGGCGCGGCGGCGGTCTCACGCCAGCCGGTCCGCCCTCAGGCGCTCCACCGACTCCTCCAGCGCGGCGATGCGGTCGGCGAGGTCGGCGGCGGAGGCGTCCCGGGCGTCCCGGAGGAGGAGTTCGATCTGGACGAGGCTGCCGGCGATGTCGGAGAGCCGGTCCTCGTCGCCGGCCGGTTCCCGCGGCCGGTCCGGGGCGCCCGCGAGGCGGCGGGCGGACGGGCCGGGGGTGTGGTCGGGCGGCTGGCCCCCGGAGGTCAGCAGGCGCTTCAACTGCTCGGCCTGCGCGGCCAGTTGGCGGTTCTTGCGGTAGAGGTCGAGGAAGACGTTGACCTTGGTGCGCAGCAGCCAGGGGTCGAAGGGCTTGATGAGGAAGTCGGCGGCGCCGACGGTGTAGCCGCGGTAGGCGTAGTTGGGGTCCACGGACGCGCCGGTGAGGAGGATGACCGGGACGTCCTTGGTCTGGTCCAGGCCCTTGATGTTGGCGGCGGTCTCGAAGCCGTTCATCCCGGGCATCAGGACGTCGATGAGGACCACCGCGAACTCCTCGCGGAGCATCGCCTTGAGCGCCTCCTCGCCGGAGCGGGCGCGGACGACCTTGGTGGTCAGGGAGCCCAGGACGGCTTCCAGGGCGACGAGGTTCTCCTCCATGTCGTCGACGATCAGGATGGGCGCGGTGTCGGGCGGGGGAGAGGTCATGGCGGCGGCGCCTCCGTTCCCTCGTCGGGGGTGGTGGCGGGCGGGGCGCCGGGGCGGTCGGCGGCGGCCCCGGGGGCCGGGTCCAGCAGGTCGCAGATGACGGCGAGCAGGCGGTCCACGTCCACCGGCTTGGGGATGTAGTCGTCGGCGCCGCTGTCGATGGCCTTCTCGCGGTCGCCGGGCATCGCCTTGGCGGTGAGCGCGATGATCGGCAGGCCGGTGAAGCGGGGGGTCCGGCGGATGGTCCGGATCATCTCGTAACCGTCCATCTCGGGCATCATGATGTCCATCAGGACGAGCGAGATGTCGGGGGTCCGGTCGAGGACCTCCATGCCCTCGCGGCCGTTCTCCGCGTACTTCACGCTGATGCCGACCCGGCCCAGGACGTGCGTGAGGGCGAAGACGTTGCGGATGTCGTCGTCGACGATCAGGATCCGGCGGTGCGCGAGGACGTGCCCGGGGCGGCCGCTGAGCCAGTCCTTGAGTCGGGTCGCCTCCGGCCAGGCGACCTCGCCGCCGTCACCGGTGCGCGTCGCCCGCCCGCCGGGGCCCTCGTGGCCCGGGAAGAGGCCGGGGGGCGCGGGCGGGGGCGCGGCGGCGGGCGGGGGCGGTGCGGTGAGCGCGGCGGGCGCCGGGGGAGCCGGGGCGGCCGGGGCCGGCGTGCCGTTGGGGGCGGTGGCCGCGGCCGCGGAGGCGGTGGCCGTGGCGGGTCCGGTGGCGGGCCCGGTGTAGTGCGCGGGGACGTAGAGGGTGAAGGTGGAGCCGGCGTCCACCTCGCTGACGGCCTTGATGCGGCCGCCGAGGAGCGCGGCCATGTCCCGGCTGATCGACAGGCCCAGGCCGGTGCCGCCGTATTTGCGGTTGGTGGTGCCGTCGGACTGCTGGAACGCCTCGAAGATCCCGTCGAGCTTCTCCGGCGGGATGCCGATGCCGGTGTCCTTGACGGAGAGGGCCAGGACCGTGTCGGCGGTGCGCAGGGATTCCTCCTCGAACTGGCCGAGCCGGTCGGCGGGGACGCGTTCGACGAGGAGTTCCACACCGCCGGCCGAGGTGAATTTCACCGCGTTGGAGAGCAGGTTGCGCAGGATCTGCTGGAGGCGCTGCTCGTCGGAGTACAGCTCCGCGGGGACGCCGTCGCCGACCCGGACGTCGAAGCTCAGGCCGCGGTCGACGGTGAGCGGGCGGAAGGTGGCCCGCACGTAGTCCAGCAGCTTCTTCAGCGGCAGCGCCTTGGGGTGGACGTCCATGCGGCCGGCCTCGATCTTCGAGAGGTCGAGGATGTCGTTGATGAGCTGGAGCAGGTCGGAGCCGGCCCGGTGGATGGTGACCGCGAACTCCACCTCCTGCGGGCTGAGATGGCCCTCGGGGTTGTCGGCGAGGAGGCGGGAGAGCACCAGCAGGGAGTTGAGCGGGGTGCGCAGCTCGTGCGACATGTTCGCGAGGAACTCGGACTTGTACTGCGAGGAGGTGGCGAGCAGGGCGGCCTTCTCCTCCAGCTCGGCGTTGGTCAGTTGCAGCTCGTCGGAGCGCTGGCGGAGCTCGGCGGTCAGCCGCTGGGATTCCGACAGCAGCGACTCGGTGCGGGAGTTGGCGATGATGGTGTTGATGGAGACGCCGATGGTGTTGACGAACTGGTCGATGAACGCCAGGTGGACGTCGCTGAAGCGGCTGAACGACGCGAGTTCGATCACGCCGAGCACCTGGTCCTCGAAGAGGATCGGCAGGATGACGACGCTGGCCGGGGCGGCCGCGCCGAGGCCGGAGCTGATGGTGAGGTAGTCGGCCGGGACGGCCTCGACGAGGATGCGCTTCTTCTCGGTCGCGGCCTGGGTGATCAGGCCCCAGCCGGGGGTGCCCATCCGCAGCCGGGGCAGCGAGTCGCGGCTGTCCGGGCGGTCGGTGCCGTAGCCGGCGATCAGCTCCAGGCCCTCGCCGGGCCGGGCGCCGGCCTCGGCCAGGAAGAACGCGCCGAACTGGGCGTTCACCAGCGGCGTCAGCTCGCGCAGGATCAGGTCGGCGACCTCGACCAGATCGCGGTGGCCCTGCATCAGCCCGGCGATGCGGGTCAGGTTGGACTCCAGCCAGTCCTTGGCGCGGGTGGTCTCGCGGAGGTTGGCCACCATGAGGTTGATGTTGTTCTTCAGCGCGGCGACCTCGCCGCGGGCGGCCACGGTGATCGAGCCGGACATGTCGCCCTGGGTGACCGCGCTGGTGACCTCGGCGATCGCGCGGACCTGGGTGGTGAGGTTGAGCGCCAGCTCGTTGACGCTGGTGGTGAGCTGCTTCCAGGTGCCGTAGACGCCCTCGACCCGCGCCTGGCCGCCGAGCTGCCCCTCGCTGCCGACCTCGCGGGCCACCCGGGTCACCTCGGAGGCGAACGACGAGAGGGTGTCGACCATGGTGTTGATGGTGGTCTTGAGCTCCAGGATCTCACCGCGCGCGTCCACGTCGATCTTCTTGGACAGGTCGCCGCGGGCCACCGCCGTCGCCACCTGCGCGATGTTGCGGACCTGCGAGGTGAGGTTGTCCGCCATCGAGTTGACGTTGTCGGTGAGGTTCTTCCACACGCCCAGGACGCCGTGCACCTGGGCGCGGCCGCCGAGCCGGCCCTCGGTGCCGACCTCGCGGGCGACCCGGG
>NZ_JALMUV010000089.1 GCF_023155275.1 Streptomyces rhizoryzae | reverse complement strand
CGCCGGAGGCGCAACGCACAGGCACCCCCACGGCGGGAAAGCCGACAACGTGGGATCAACCCCGCTCGGCGAACCGCCGGAGGAACAGCGCCTCCGCCAGGGAGAGCCGCTCCAGCTCCTCGGGCGACACGCTTTCGTTGACGGCGTGGATCTGCGCCTCCGGCTCGCTCAGGCCGATGAGGAGGATCTCGGTGTCGGGGTACAGCGCGGCCAGCGTGTTGCAGAGGGGGATGGAGCCGCCCATCCCCGACGTCTGCATCTCCTCGCCGTCGTACGCCTCCTTCAGCGCCGCCGCCATCGACGCGTACGCCGGGCTGCTGGTGTCGGCGCGGAACGGCTGGCCCTGGCCGACCTGTTCGGCGGTGATCCGGGCGCCCCACGGGGCAGCGTCCGACAGGTGCGCGATCAGCAACCGCGTCGCCTCCGCGGCGTCCGTGCCCGGCGGCACCCGCAGGCTCACCAGGGCGCGGGCCGAGGCGTGCACGGAGGGAGTGGCGCCGACCACCGGCGGGCAGTCGATGCCCAGGACCGTGACGGCCGGGCGGGCCCACAGGCGCTCCGCGATCGTGCCGCTGCCGATCAGGCCGACGCCGTCCAGGACCTTGGCGTCCTTGCGGAAGTCCGCCTCCGGGTACTGGAGGCCCTCCCACGCGGCGTCGGTGGTCAGCCCGCGCACGGTCGTCGAACCGTCCTCGGCGCGCAGCGAGTCCAGGACGCGGATCAGCGCGGCGAGCGCGTCGGGGGCCGCGCCGCCGAACTGGCCGGAGTGCAGATTGCCCTCCAGGGTGTCGACCCGGACCTGCACCAGCGTCATGCCGCGCAGCGTCGCGGTCACCGTCGGCAGACCGGCCCGGAAGTTCCCGGCGTCGCCGATCACGATGGCGTCGGCGGCCAGCAGCTCCGGGTGCGCCTCGGCGTAGCGCTCCAGGCCGCCGGTGCCCTGCTCCTCGGAGCCCTCCACGATCACCTTGACGCCGACCGGGACGCCGCCGTGCTCCTTGAGCGCCCGCAGCGCCGTCAGGTGCATGATCACGCCGCCCTTGCAGTCCGCGGCGCCGCGCCCGTACCAGCGGCCGTCGCGCTCGGTCAGTTCGAACGGCGGCGAGACCCAGGCGGCCTCGTCCAGCGGCGGCTGGACGTCGTAGTGCGCGTAGAGCAGGACGGTGGGCGCGCCGGCCGGGCCGGGGAGGTGGCCGTAGACGGACTGGGTGCCGTCGGGGGTGTCCAGCAGTGCCACGTCCTCGAAGCCCTCGGCCCGCAGCGCGTCCGCGATCCAGCGGGCGGCGCCCTCGCTCTCGCTCCGGGGGAACTGCGCGAAGTCCGCCACCGACTTGAAGGCCACCAGCTCGGCGAGCTCGGTCCTGGCCCGCGGTTGCAGCGCGGCGACGGTCTGGGCGAGCGGGCTGTCAGACATGGAACGCTCCTTGTGGGCGCGGCGTTGAACGTACGTGGAGCACGTCCGGCGGGGTGAGCCGGACGGGCCGGACGTACGGGATTGCGTGCCCCGATCTTCCCACAGGCGGTCCGCCCGGACGCGGCCCGTAGGATGCGGGCGGTACGCGCAGCCAGGCATCGGACGGGAGCGGAAGCACAGGTGAGCAGCGAGCAGGCAGCCGAGGGCAACCAGCAGGTGTGGGACGTGGTGGTGGTCGGCGCGGGGCCCGCGGGCGCCTCGGCCGCGCACGCCGCCGCGTGCGCGGGACGCCGGGTGCTGCTCCTGGAGAAGGCCGACCTCCCCCGTTACAAGACCTGCGGCGGCGGCATCATCGGCCCGTCCCGCGACTCCCTGCCGCCCGGTTTCGAACTGCCGCTGCGCGACCGGGTGCACGCCGTCACCTTCTCGCTGAACGGCCGGCTGACCCGCACCCGCCGTTCGAAGCAGATGCTGTTCGGGCTGATCAACCGCCCGGAGTTCGACGCCGCGCTGGTGGAGTCCGCGAAGGACGCCGGTGCCCGGGTGCGGACCGGCGCCACCGTCGCCCGGGTCGAGCAGCACGGGACGAACGTCCCCGACCGCCGGACCGTCGCGGTGGTGCTCGCCGACGGCGAGGTGCTGCTGGCCCGCGCGGTGGTCGGCGCGGACGGCAGCGCGAGCCGGATAGGCGCGCACGTCGGCGTCAAGGTCGACCAGGTCGATCTGGGGCTGGAGGCGGAGATCCCGGTTCCGGAGACGGTCGCCGAGGACTGGGCCGGCCGGGTGCTCCTCGACTGGGGCCCGCTGCCCGGCAGTTACGGCTGGGTCTTCCCCAAGGGCGACACCCTCACCGTCGGCGTGATCTCCGCCCGCGGCGAGGGCGCGGCCACCAAGCGCTATCTGGAGGACTTCATCGGCCGGCTCGGCCTGGCCGGCTTCGAGCCGAAGATCTCCTCCGGCCACCTGACCCGCTGCCGCGCCGACGACTCCCCGCTCTCCCGCGGCCGGGTGCTGGTCTGCGGCGACGCGGCCGGCCTGCTGGAGCCGTGGACCCGCGAGGGCATCTCGTTCGCACTGCGCTCGGGGCGGCTGGCGGGTGAGTGGGCGGTGCGGATCGCCGAGGCGCCGGACGCGGTCGACGCCCGCCGCCAGGCGCTGAACTACGCCTTCGCCATCAAGGCCGGGCTCGGGGTGGAGATGGGCGTCGGCCGCCGGATGCTGGCCGTCTTCACCCGCCGCCCCGGGATGTTCCACGCCGCGCTGACCGGTTTCCGGCCCGCCTGGCGGGCGTTCACCAAGATCACCCGCGGTACGTCCACGCTCGCCGAGCTGGTCCGCACCCACCCGCTCGCCCGGCGGGCGCTGGACGCCTTCGACCGGGCGGAGGCGTCCGGGGGGACCGCTCCGGCCGCCCCGCGCGACGAGGTCAGCGACCGCGAGCCGGCGGCCGAACGGCACTGACCAGCCAGGCGGCGGCGCGCATCCGGACCGCGCCGCCGTCCTCGTGGCGGCGCAGCGCCTCGGTGAGCGCCGCGCGGGCCCGCTCCCGGTTCGTGGGGGCGGCCCGCTCCAGCAGGGCGAGCCCGGGGCCCGACGCCAGCAGGAAGGCGGCCGCGTCCGCCGCGTCCGCGCCCCACACGCCGTCCGCCGCCGCCGGCACCACCGTCACCTGCGCGAACCCGGCGGCCGACAGCACCGCCCGGATCCGCTCCGGGTCGGCGAACGCGGCTCGGCCGGCTCGCGGACGGCACCGACACCGCAGCGGTCGCGCTCGCCCTCGTCGGCACCGTCCACCACCTGCTGATGACCGGGTGGGCCGGCGCCCCCGACCCCCGGGAGCGGGCGCACCGCCTGGCGGCGATGCTGGCCGCGGCGGGGGCGGGCGGCTACTCCCCGGGGAGTAGCCGGAGCCACCGCGCCCAGGGGACGCCGACGGGACCGGCCCCGGACTAGCGTTGCGCCATGGACAACGCACGGCCGCCGTGGGGGTGGCGCAGGCCCGGCCGGGCGCGGGCGGCGGACGCGGCGGACGGGGCGCTCCGGCGGCGGGCGGCCGGCCGGCTGCCCTGGCGGTCGACGGCCGCCGTGACCGTGCTGGTCGTCGTCGGCAGCCAGGCGGCGGCCCACGCGCAGCGCGACCGGGTCCCGCTCGACCCGTTCGGCCACGCGCTGCTGCTCGCCGGGGCCCTGCTGCTGCTCGTCCGGCACCGCTGCCCGCGGACCACGGCCGTCGGCACCGCCCTGTGCTGCGCCGCGTACGTCACGGCCGGATACCCCTACGGGCCGGTCTTCGCCACCCTCGCGCTGGGCGCGTACGCGGCCATCGTCGCCGGGCACCGCAAGGTCGCCTGGGCCGCGGTGGGCGGGGTGTGGCTGGTCCACCTCCTGGTCGCACACTGGTTCTACCGCTGGCTGCCGCCCTCCGCCGGACCCGCCCCGTGGGGGCAGGAAGTGGGCGTCACCGCCTGGGTGGCGGCGGTCCTGGCGGTCTCCGAACTCGTCCGGCTCCGCTGTGAGCAACTGGCCCGGCTGCGTGCCGAACGCGCCGCCGCCGAGCGTCGCCGCGCCGACGAGGAACGGCTGCGGATCGCCCGCGAACTCCACGACGTCCTCGCCCACAGCATCTCGGTCATCAACGTCCAGGCGGGCGTCGGCCTGGCGCTGCTCGACTCCGACCCGGAGCAGGCCCGGACCGCGCTGACCACCATCAAGGCCGCCGGCAAGGAGGCGCTCGGAGAGGTCCGGCAGGTGCTCGACACCCTGCGCACGCCGGGCGACGCGCCGCGCGCCCCGGCCCCCGGCCTGGACCGGCTGCCGGAACTCACCGAACAGGCCGGCCGGGCCGGGCTCACCGTGGACATCGCCACCGAGGGCACCCGGACGGCGCTGCCGCCCGGCACCGACCTCGCCGCCTTCCGCATCGTCCAGGAGGCGCTCACCAACACCGTCCGGCACTCCGGTTCGCGCACCGCCCGGGTGCGGCTCCGCTACGCTCCCGGGGTGCTGGAGATCCGGGTCGACGACGACGGCCCGGCCACCGGTGACGGCGAACCGGCCGGCGGCGGCAACGGCCTGGCCGGGATGCGGGAGCGCGCCGCGGCCCTGGGCGGCACCGTCGAGGCGGGCCCGCGGCCGGACGGCGGCTTCCGCGTCCGGGCCCGCGTCCCGCTCACCGCCGGGGCCCGCACCGCCACCGAGGAGGAGTCGTGATCCGGGTACTGCTCGCCGACGACCAGCTGCTGGTCCGGGCCGGCTTCAAGGCCCTGCTGGACGCCCAGCCCGACATCGAGGTGGCCGCGGAGGCGGCGGACGGGCAGGAAGCGCTGGCGGCCGTCCGCGCGCACCGGCCCGACGTGGTCCTCATGGACATCCGGATGCCGGTGGTCGACGGCCTGGCCGCCACCCGGCAGCTCACCGCCGATCCGGCCCTGGCCGACGTCAGAGTCGTCATGCTCACCACCTTCGAACTCGACGAGTACGTCTTCGAGGCGATCCGCTCCGGAGCCTCCGGCTTCCTGGTCAAGGACACCGAACCGGACGAACTGCTGCGGGCGGTGCGCGCGGTGGTGGCCGGCGACGCGCTGCTCTCGCCGGGGGTGACCCGCCGGCTGATCGCGGAGTTCGCCGCCCGCTCCAAGGAACCGGCGCCGGCCGCCGCGCTCACCGCCCTGACCGAGCGGGAACGGGAGGTGATGGCGCTGGTCGGCATCGGCCTGTCCAACGACGAGATCGCCCGCCGCCTGGTGGTCAGCCCCCTGACCGCCAAGACTCACGTCAGCCGCGCCATGGTCAAACTCGGCGCCCGCGACCGGGCCCAACTCGTCGTCCTCGCCTACGAGTCGGGCCTCGTCCGCCCGGGCTGGCTCGGCTGACCCGAGCCCCTGCCACGCCTGCGGCCCGGCCCCCTCACCCGCCGGGCGCCGCCCAGGTGCTTCTCGCCCTTACCCCCACGGCCGCCTCTCTCCTGTGCCGTCCCGTGCACCTCTCACAGACCACCCCGCTCCTGCCACAGGGCCGGCAGCGACGGGTCGCCGGTGACCGCCAGACCGTCCCAGGACAGGCGGTTCCACAGCGTCAGATACAGCTGCTCGGCCGGGCCCTCGACCGTGGTGTCGGCGCCCGCGGCACCGGGGGCCTCCGGCGCGGGTGTGCGCTCCGTACGCGGCGGGGCGTCGGGCGTGAGGTGCATCGTCCAGTCCGCGTCGGGGGTGTCGGTGGCGCGGAACCGCACCGTCCGCGGCGTCTCCGGGCGCAGCCGGCTGCGCTCGTGCGCATGAAAGGCCGTCAGCAGCTCGTCCACCCCGTCGGCGGCGAAGCGGGCCGGCAGCGGCGTGAGCGGAACACCGGCCGCCTGCTGGGCGTCGGCGCGGTGCACCGACGTCTCATGGGCCTGCCGGCGCGCCCAGAACGCGAGCGGGGACGGCGCCGGGACGATCGTCCAGGTCTTGAGGTCCCGGGGCGCGGCGTGGAGAGCGAGGACGAGGTGGTGGTGGCCCTCCCGCAACCACGCGACCAGTTCGTCGTCGGCCGGCTTCGGGCCCTCCGGCAGCGGATGCGGCCGGTCCCGGGGCTCGGTCACGAACCCCGCCGCCCAGCGGTGGACCCTCCCTATGTGCAGGACCAGATCGCGCATCCGCCACTCGGGACAGGCCGGAACCGGGGCGTCGGGCCCCGCTACATCCGCGGCGTCCGCGAGCAGCCCGCCGTCCAGCCGCAGGGTTTCGACGAACTCAGTGATCTCCATGCCCCCGAGTGTGCCAGCCACCACTGACAACGCCCCGCGCCGGGGCCGCCGCCGGTGTCCTGCCTGCCTTCGGCTGTGCCGGGACGGCTCGGGGCAGCACGGTCGGGCCCTTTAGGGAGTCGGCACCACCGGCATGCTGCGCCTCGCTGTTGATGGCACGTCAGGCGGGCGGGCCGCCGGATGGGTGCCCTCGACGGCCCGGAGGCCCGAGGCCCCGACGGCCGGGGATGACAGGGCCGCCGCCCCCCGACCACCAACCGCCCCCCGACCACCAACCGCGGCCCGCAAACCACCCACCGCCCACCACCCACCGCCCCGCCGACCGATGAGCGGGACCGCCGCGGCCTCCCTGGCTGCCCCTCCGACTGACGGATCACCCGGTCCGGTGGGTGTCGCGGGTCGTGTGGGCGATCACCGCCGCCACCGCCGCCAGCAGGGCGACCGTGGTCAGGGCGACCGGGAGGCTCCACGCCTCGGTGAGGAAGCCGATCGCGGGCGGCCCCAGGAGCATGCCGCCGTAGCCGATGGTCGAGGCCACCGCGACGCCGTCGGAGCCGCCGGCCGCACCGGCCCGGGCGATGGCGACCGGGAAGATGTTGGCCAGGCCCAGACCGGCGACCGCGAAGCCGGCGCAGGCGGCCCACGCGCTGGGTGCGAGCGCTCCGAGCAGCATCCCGGCCGCCGCCGTCCCGCCGCCCGCGGCCAGGGTCCGCGCCGGTCCGAACCGCTCCACGACCGCCGTCCCGGAGAGCCGCCCGGCGGTCATCGCCAGCGCGAACACCGCGTACCCGGCGGCGGCGAACCCCGGCGAGGCGGCCAGGTCCTGGGAGAGGTGCAGGGCGCCCCAGTCGGCCAGCGCGCCCTCGCCGTACGCGGTGCACAGCGCGATCACACCGAAGACGACGACCAGCCGCCGGACCGGCCCGCCCGTACCGCCCGGTCGCGGCGCGCGGCCGGAAGGCGGCGGGGAAGCGGCGGGCCGCACGCCGGGCGGCGCCGCCCTCGCGGTCACCTCACGGGTGCGGAGCAGCGTGCGTCCGGCGACGGCCGCCGTCACCAGCCCGCACGCGGCCAGGGCCGCCAGGTGGGCGACGGGTGAGAGCCGCCCGGCGACCAGCCCGCCGAGGCCCGCGCCGAGCATCCCGCCCAGGCTGAACGCGGCGTGGAAGCCGGGCATCACGGGACGGCGCAGGACCGTGATCAGTTCGACGGCGGCGCTGTTCATGGCCACGTTGAGCGAGCCGTACGCCGCGCCGAAGACCAGCAGCGCCAGGCCCAGGGCGGTGGCCGACCGGGCGAACGGGGGCAGCAGGATGCTCAGCGCGAGCGCGGCGCCGGAGGCCACCGTCACCGCCTGGCTGCCGTACCGCCGGCAGAGCCGCCCGGTGACCGTCATGAACGCCACCGCGCCCACCGAGACACCGAGCAGCGCCAGCCCCAGGGCGCCTGCCCCGGCTCCGGTCTGCGCCTTGATCGCGGGAATCCGGACGACCCAGCCGGCGAAGAGGAAGCCGTCCATCGCGAAGAACGCGGTGATCGCCGCGCGGTGGCGGAGGAGCCGGGAACCGGCCGGCCGCGGGGTGGCGTCCGGAATTCCGCCGCCGTGCGGCGCTGTCCTCGATTTCGCGGTAGGGGAGGGGAAGAGGGGTCGGTGGCGGGTCAGGGCCGTGCGTATTTTGTTTAGCGTCGGCACAAAGCCAGAATAGAGGCGTGACCCAGACTCGGACAACCAGGCTGGAGCGGGGCCGGAGCGCCCTCGGACCCGCACTGGAGCTCGTACACACCGGACGCGCGCCCACCCGCGCCGTCCTGACCTCCGAACTCGGCGTGACGCGCGCGACCGCGGGGGCGGTGGCGGCCGAGCTGGAAGCGCTCGGCCTGATCACCGTCGACTCCCGGCCGCACGCCTCGGCGGGTTCCCAGGGGCGGCCCTCCCACCGGCTGTTCGTCAACGAGGACGGCCCGGTCGTGCTGGCCGCGCAGATCCACGCCGACGGCTACCGCGCCGCCCTGGTCGGCCTCGGCGGCCGGATCGTCGCCACCACGCCCAGCTGCGGCATCATCCCCGCCGACCCCGCGCAGGTCCTCGCCGAGGTGGTCGAGGCCGGGGCCGCGCTGCTGCGCGAGACCGGGCGGCGCTGCCTGGGCGCCGGCCTCGCGGTGCCGTCCGCGGTGGCCGAACCGGACGGCGAGGCGCTCAACCCCCTGCACCTCGCCTGGCCTTCGGGTGCGCCGGTACGCGAACTGTTCCTCCGGGCGCTGGCCGAGGCCGGCATCCCCGGCGTCACCGAGAAGATCGGCTTCACCGGCAACGACGTCAACCTCGGGGCCCTCGCCGAACACCGGCACGGCGCCGGCCGCGGCGCCCGCCACCTGCTGTGCGTCGCCTCCGGCCACCGCGGGGTCGGCGGCGCGCTGGTGCTCGACGGCCGCCTGCACAGCGGAAGTTCGGGCCTCGCGCTGGAGGTCGGCCACCTCACCGTCCACCCCGAGGGCGCGCCCTGCCACTGCGGCAGCCGCGGCTGCCTCGACGTCGAGGCCGACCCGCTGGCGTTCCTCGTCGCGGCCGGCCGGGAACCGGGGCCCGAGGTCTCGCTCCTCCACCAGGCCGTCGAACTGCTCCGCAACGAGTACTCCGAGCCGGGTGTCCGCACCGCCGCCGACCTCCTCATCGACCGGCTCGGCCTCGGTCTCGCGGGCCTCGTCAACATCCTCAACCCCGACCGCATCATCCTCGGCGGCCTGCACCGCGCCCTCCTGGAGGCCGACCCCGAACGCCTCCGCGCGGTCGTCGCCGACCGAAGCCTGTGGGGCCGCAGCGGCGGCGTACCGATCCTGCCGTGCAGCCTGGACCACAACAGCCTGGTGGGCGCGGCGGAGCTGGGGTGGCAGCCGGTCCTGAACGATCCGCTGGTCGTCTTGGACTAGGCTTCCCACGTTTTTGGCTTTCCCGCCGTGCGGGGTGCTGTTGGTTGCGCCTCCGGCGCCTGGGGCCCTCGCTGCGCGGGGCGGTTCCCCGCTTCGCGGGGTTCGGGATTCCGCTGCGCG
>NZ_JALMUV010000088.1 GCF_023155275.1 Streptomyces rhizoryzae | reverse complement strand
CACACCACCCCCGCAGACCCGTCACCGCACCCCGAAAGCCCCGCGCAGCGGAAACCCGCCCCCGCGCCGCAGGCGCACACGAAAGAACCCCCGCGGCGGGAAAGCCGACAACGTGGGAGGGCACGCGCTACGCACGCGCTACGCACGCGCCGCGTTCACCAGGGTGGTCATGACCCTGGTGTCCTCCCCGGCCTCGGGGTGCCACTGGACGGCCAGGGTGAGGGCCGGGGCATCGGGCAGTTCGATGGCCTCGATCGTGCCGTCCGCCGCGTGGGCCGAGGCCACCAGTCCCCGCCCGAGCCGGTCCACGGCCTGGTGGTGGTAGGTCGGCACGGACACCGGGGCGGGCAGCGCCGCGGCCAGCAGGGTGCCGGGCACGGGGGTGATCTCGTGCCGGCCGAAGAGCCCGGGCGGGCCGGCATGGCCGTCCAGGTGCTGGACGAGGGTGCCGCCGAGCGCCACGTTCAGCAGTTGGAGGCCGCGGCAGATGCCCAGCAGCGGCACCCGGGCCGCCAGTGCCGCCTCGATCAGGGCCAGTTCCCAGGCGTCGCGGTCCCGGGCGGGCGGCCCGGTGCGCGGGTCCGGTGCGGCGCCGTAGCGGTCCGGGGCGATGTCCGCGCCGCCGGCGATCACCAGTCCGTCCAGCCGGGCGACGGCCGCCGCGGCGGTCTCCGGATCCCCGGGCGGCAGCAGCGCGGCCAGCCCGCCGGCCCGGTGCACCAGCCGCGGGTAGCCGGCCGGCACCAGCGCGGCGGGCAGCGTCCACACCCCCCACCGGGCCTCTTCCTGGTAGGTGCTGATGCCGATCAGGGGCGGGGCGGAGCGGGGCATGGCGGGAGTCCTCCGTGCGGTGCGGGATGCGGTGGGTGCGGTGGCGCGGTCGGTGCGGCGGTCAGTCGCGGGCGAGTTCGGCCTCGGCGGCGGCCAGTGCCGCGAACTCCTCCTCGGGTGCGGCGGCCACCAGCCGGTGGCGGGAGTAGCAGGCGAAGTAGGCCAGCGCGATCCCGTAGACGCCGAGCGCGATCAGCGCCGCCTCCTTGTCGACCAGGAACGTCGCCACCAGCGCCGAGCAGGCCAGGACGAAGGCGACGGACGAGGTCAGCATGCCGCCGGGGGTGCGGTACGGGCGGTGCAGGCCCGGTTCGCGGCGGCGCAGCACCAGGTGCGACAGTGCCATCAGGGCGTAGGAGATGGTGGCGCCGAAGACCGCGACGTTGAGCATTCGGGCGCCGTCGCCGGTGGCCGCGGCCAGCCCGAAGCCGAGCGCGCCGGGGACCAGCAGCCCCAGGTAGGGCGCCTTGCGGCGGCTGGTCAGGGAGAGGAAGCGGGGCAGGTAGCCGGCCCGGGAGAGCGCGAAGAGCTGCCGGGAGCCGGCGAAGATGAGGGAGAAGAAGGACGCCACCAGCCCGGCCAGTCCGGCGTAGTTGACGATCCTGCTGGCCGTGGTCGGGGTGCCGTGCGGCTGGAGCGCCTGCACCAGCGGGTCGCCGACGGACTGGATCGCGGCCGAGCCGCGGGCGCCGGTCGCCGCGGTGAAGGTGACCACCGCGAGCAGCAGCAGGACGCCCATCGCGGCCGCCATCGCGCGCGGCAGCGAACGGGCCGGGTCCTTGGTCTCCTCCGCCGCCAGCGGGACGCCCTCGACGCCCAGGAAGAACCACATGCCGAACGGGAACGCCGCCCAGATCCCCAGCACGCCGAACGGCAGCCACGAACTCGCCCCGAACGTACCGGACTTCACCGGGATGTCGTTGAGCGCGTCCACGTGGAAGTCGCTGAGCGCGGCGGCCGCGAAGACCAGCAGCGCGGCCACCGCGACGGCGGTGACGACCAGGCTGAACCGCAGCGCCTCACCCACACCCCACAGGTGGATGCCGATGAAGAGGACGAAGCAGGCGAGGTAGACGGGCCAGCCGGAGTGCAGCCCGAACAGGCCCAGGGACTGCACGTAGTCGCCGATGAAGATGGAGATTGCGGCCGGCGCCAGGACGTATTCGATCAGGATCGCGGTGCCGGTCAGGAAGCCGCCCCAGGTGCCCAGCGCGCGCCGGGCGAAGCCGTAGCCGCCGCCCGCGGTGGGCAGGATCGAGGCCAGTTCGGCCAGCGCGAAGACCAGGCAGGTGTACATCAGCCCCATCAGGACCGCGGCGATCGCCAGCCCGCCGAAACCGCCGTGCGCCAGCCCGTTGTTCCAGCCGGAGAAGTCGCCGGAGACCACGTAGGCGACGCCCAGGCCGGTCAGCAGCAGCGGGCCGGCGCTGCCGCGGCGCAGCGTGCGCCGCTCCAGATAGGTGTCGCCGGTGCCGTCCGGCGGGCCGCCGCCGGGGGACGCGCCGGACGATGCGGTCTGCGCACGGGTGCTGTCGGCCATGAGCCGCTCCTGCCTCGCGGGGGACAACCGGAGTAAAGGTTTAGCCGCATACCTTTGCTGCCCCGGGCGCTCAGCGCAAGACCCGTGCCGAAATCACCCGCCCCGGAGGCGGCCGGCGCGGCGCGCGGAGCGCCTACCGTGCGCCGCCGTCCCGCGCGGCCGGGCCCGCCGGGTCCGGTGCCGACAGGAAGCCGCGCAGCAGCGCCGCGGTGCCGCAGCAGTGCTCCCGCATCACCTCCCGCGCCCCGTCCGCGTCGCCCTCCAGTACCGCCTCCACCAGCGCGCCGTGCTGGGTCTGCGAGTGCTCCAGATTGCGCACCAGCAGCGGGATGCAGTCCAGCAGGTCGTTCACGCGCGCCCGGACCGCGGCGTACTGGGCGGCCAGCGACGGCGATCCGGACAGCTCCGCCAGTGTCAGGTGCAGCAGCGTGTCGCGCCGCCGGTAGTCGGCCAGCGGCGCGTCCTGGGTCGCGGCCAGCGCCGCCCGCAGCCGCTCCGCCTGCGCACCGGCCAGCCCGTGCGCCGCGCACAGCCCGGCCGCACCGACCTCCAGCACCTCCCGGAAGCGCAGGATGTCCTCCACGTCGGTCCGGCCGACCCGGCGCCGCAGCTCCGCCTCGTCCGGGCTGTCGGTGCGCACCCGGACGAACGTGCCGCCGTAGCGGCCGCGCCGGCTCTCCACCAGGCCCTCGTCCTGGAGGACCTTGAGCACCTCGCGCAGCGTGACCCGGCTGATCTGGAGCCGCTCCGCCAACTCCCGCTCGGCGGGCAGCCGTTCGCCCTGCGGCACCAGCCCGAGCCGGACGACCTGGAGTATCTGCTCCAGCGCCTCCTCGAAGCCGTTGCCCGCCCGGACCGGCCGCAGCACCGGCGCCAGCCGGTCGGCCGCACCGTCCATCGGAACCCCTTCCCAATCAATGGTCTGTATGGCTACCTTATGGCCTCCGGATGCACCGACAGGAGGCACCACCGTGGCAGACCGCACGCCCCCGCTCTCCGCCGAGGACCTCAGGGCCCTCGTCGACACCGGGGAGATCGACACTGTCGTCCTCGCCTTCACCGATATGCAAGGCAGGCTCCAGGGCAAGCGGTTCGCCGCCCGATATTTCCTCGACACCGTCCTCGAACACGGCACGGAGGGCTGCAACTACCTCCTCGCCGTGGACGTCGACCTCAACACCGTCGACGGCTACGCGATGTCCTCCTGGGAGCGCGGCTACGGCGACTTCGCCCTGCACGGCGACCCCGCCACCCTCCGCCGCACCCCCTGGAACCCCGGCACCGCCCTGATCACCGCCGACCTCGCCTGGCACGACGGCACCCCGGTCGCCGCCTCGCCCCGGCAGATCCTGCGCCGTCAGCTCGACCGGCTGGCCGAGCACGGCTGGACCGCGTACGCCGGCACCGAGCTGGAGTTCATGGTCTTCAAGGACACCTACGAGGACGCCTGGTCCCGCGGCTACCGGGGCATGACCCCGGCCAACCAGTGGAACGGCGACTACTCCGTCCTGGGCACCGGCCGCGTCGAGCCGCTGCTGCGCCGGATCCGCAACGAGATGGGCGCGGCCGGGATGACCGTGGAGTCCGCCAAGGGCGAGTGCAACCTCGGCCAGCACGAGATCGTGTTCGTCTACGACGAGGCGCTCACCACCTGCGACCAGCACAGCATCTACAAGACCGGCGCCAAGGAGATCGCCGCCCAGGAGGGCATGGCGCTCACCTTCATGGCCAAGTACGACGAGCGCGAGGGCAATTCCTGCCATATCCACCTCTCGCTCCAGGACGCGCAGGGCCGCCCGGTCCTGGCCGACGACGCGGGCCCGCACGGCATGTCGGCGACCATGCGGCACTTCCTCGCCGGCCAGCTCGCCGCGCTGCGCGACTTCACCCTGCTCTACGCCCCCAACATCAACTCCTACAAGCGGTTCCGCCCCGGCTCCTTCGCGCCCACCGCGGTCGCCTGGGGCCCGGACAACCGCACCTGCGCCCTGCGGGTGGTCGGCCGCGGCCGCTCCCACCGCCTGGAGAACCGCCTGCCCGGCGGCGATGTGAACCCCTACCTCGCGGTCGCCGGCATGGTCGCCGCCGGCCTGTACGGCATAGAGCACGAACTCGAACTCCCCGACGCCACCACCGGCAACGCCTACACCGGGGAGGCCGCCCACGTCCCGGCCACCCTCCGCGAGGCCGCCGGGCTGTGGGAGCGCAGCCCGATCGCCCGCGCCGCCTTCGGCGACGAGGTCGTCGACCACTACCGCCACATGGCCCGCGTCGAGCAGGACGCCTACGACGCCGCCGTCACGGACTGGGAGCGCTTCCGCTCCTTCGAGCGCATGTGAGGAACGCCCGTGCTGCAAGAGCTGACCATCCTCAACCCGGCGACCGAGGAAGTGGTGGCCACCGTCCCCACCACCCCGCCGGACGCGGTCGACGCGGCCGTCCGGCGGGGTGCCGCCGCCCAGGAGCGCTGGGCCGCGGTGGCCCCCGGCGACCGGGCCCGGCTGCTCCGCCGGTTCGCCGACACCGTCGACGCCCACATCGAGCCGCTGGCCCGGCTGGAACTGCGCGAGGCCGGCCACCCGATCGGCAACGCCCGCTGGGAGGCCGGCAACGTCCGCGACCTGCTGCACTACGCCGCCGGGGGAGTGGAGCGCCTGACCGGCACCCAGATCCCGGTGCCCGGCGGCCTGAACCTCACCGTCCAGGAACCGCTCGGCGTGGTCGCCGTCATCGCCCCCTGGAACTTCCCGATGCCGATCGCCGCCTGGGGCACCGCCCCCGCCCTCGCGGCCGGCAACGCCGTCCTCCTCAAGCCCGCCGAGACCACCCCGCTCACCGCGCTCCGGCTCGCCGAACTCGCCCTGGAGGCCGGGCTCCCCGAGGGCCTCTTCCAGGTCCTGCCCGGCGAGGGCCCGGTCACCGGCAGCGCCCTGGTCGACCACCCCGGCGTCGCCAAGGTCGTCTTCACCGGCTCCACCGCCACCGGCCGGCGGATCGCCGCGCAGTGCGCCGCGCAGACCAAGCGGCTCACCCTCGAACTCGGCGGCAAGAGCCCCAACATCGTCTTCGCCGACGCCGACATCGAGGCCGCCGCGGCCGCCGCCCCCGGCTCGTTCCTCGACAACACCGGCCAGGACTGCTGCGCCCGCAGCCGCATCCTCGTCCAGCGCGACGCCTACGACCGGTTCCTGGAGCTGCTGGAGCCCGCCGTCAAGGCGTTCACCGCCGGCGACCCGGCCGACCCCGCGACGCAGATGGGCCCGCTGATCTCCGCCGCCCAGCGCGACCGGGTCCGCTCCTACGTCGCCGAGGACGCGCCCGCCGCCATCCGCGGCGACGCCCCGGCCGGCAAGGGCTTCTGGTACCCCGCCACCGTCCTGGAGGGCCGCCCCGGCGACCGCGCCGCCGTCGAGGAGATCTTCGGCCCGGTCGCCGTCGTCCTCCCCTTCGACGACGAGGCCGACGCGATCCGGCTCGCCAACGCCACCGACTACGGCCTGGCCGGATCGCTGTGGACCCGCGACGTGGGCCGCGCACTGCGCGTCTCGCGGGCCGTCGCGGCCGGCAACCTCTCCGTCAACTCCCACAGCGCGGTGCGCTACTGGACCCCGTTCGGCGGCTTCAAGCAGTCCGGACTGGGCCGCGAACTGGGCCCGGGCGCCCTGGCCGCCTTCACCGAGACCAAGAACATCTTCATCAGCACAGAGGAGCGCTAAGTGACCGACCAGACCGCCGTCTGCCGCCGCCTCGCCGGCCGGACCGCCGTGATCACCGGTGCCGGCAGCGGCATCGGCCTGGCCACCGCCCGCCGGCTGGCCTCCGAGGGCGCCCACGTCGTCTGCGCCGACATCGACGAGAGCGCCGGCAAGGCCGCCGCCGAAGAGGTCGGCGGCACCTTCGTCCAGGTCGACGTCACCGACGCCGAGCAGGTCGAGGCGCTCTACCGGACCGCCTTCGAGACCTACGGCTCGGTGGACATCGCCTTCAACAACGCCGGCATCTCGCCGCCCGACGACGACTCCATCCTCACCACCGGCCTGGACGCCTGGAAGCGCGTCCAGGAGGTCAACCTCACCTCCGTCTACCTCTGCTGCAAGCACGCCCTGCCCTACATGCAGCGCCAGTTCGCCGAGACCGGGCGCGGCGGCTCGATCATCAACACCGCCTCCTTCGTCGCCGTGATGGGCGCCGCCACCTCGCAGATCAGCTACACCGCCTCCAAGGGCGGCGTGCTGGCGATGTCCCGCGAACTGGGCGTCCAGTTCGCCCGCGAGGGCATCCGGGTCAACGCGCTGTGCCCCGGGCCGGTCAACACCCCGCTGCTGAAGGAGCTGTTCGCCAAGGACCCCGAGCGGGCCGCGCGCCGCCTGGTGCACGTCCCGGCCGGCCGGTTCGCCGAGCCCGAGGAGATCGCCGCCGCGGTCGCCTTCCTCGCCAGCGACGACTCCTCGTTCGTCAACGCGGCCGAATTCCTGGTCGACGGCGGCATCGCGGGCGCCTACGTCACCCCCCTGTAGCCCTGGCAGGGCCCCCTGTAGGCTCCAAGATCAACTTCGGGACCGGCGCCACCGCGTGCCGGTCCCGGTGTGCTTCCCCCTTGACCACGGAGGATCCATGACCGCACCCACCAGGCGGCTGCTCGCGCTCGGCCTGGCCGGCGCCGCCGCGCTCGCCGCCCTCACCGCCACCGCGCCCGCCACCGCCGCCACCCCGGCGCAGGCACCGGCCCGCGCCCACTGCCCGCAGCTGTCCGAGGACCTCCCCTGGTACGGCGACAACCGCGCCCGGCTCCAGAAGATGATCGACGAGCGCGGCACCTGCTCCGGCCGCCACACCGGGCCCCGCCCGGTCGCCGCCTTCGACTGGGACAACACCGTCGTCAAGAACGACATCTCCGACGCCACCCTGGCCTGGATGCTCAAGCACGATGCCCTGCCCCGGCCCGCGCGCTGGCGGGACACCAGCCCCTGGCTGACCGCCGCCGCCGACCGCGCGCTGACCCGGGCCTGCGGCACCGGCCCGGCCGGCCGCCCGCTGCGCACCTCCACCAACGCCGCCTGCGCCGACGAGATCATGGAGATCCGCGGCGAGGCGAAGACCATGAGCGGCGCCGCGGCCTTCGCCGGCGACTGGAACCACCGCCGCACGGTCCCCGAATACGCCTGGGTGCCCCAGCTGTTCGCCGGCCTCAAGCCCGCCACCCTCACCCGCTACGCCCAGCGCGCCCGCACCGAGAACCTCGCCGCCCCGATCGGCGCCGTGCAGACCGTCGGCACCCACAAGCTGGCCGGCTACCTCCGCTACTACCCCCAGCAGAAGGACCTGATCCGCACCCTGAAGGCGGCCGGCTTCGACGTCTACATCGTCTCGGCGTCCGCCGAGACCGTCGCCGAGGCGTGGTCCGGCGGCGTCGGGGTGGACGCCGCGCACACCCTCGGCGTCCGCAACCGCGTCCGGCACGGCCGGCTCACCACCACCATCGCCGGCTGCGGCGACGTCAAGGACGGCCGGGGCGAGGTCATCCCGTACATCGACGGCAAGCGCTGCTGGATCAACCAGGAGATCTACGGGATCAAGGGCGCCGAGGCGTGGCGCCGGCAGGACCCCGCGCACCGCATCGCGCTGGGCGGCGGCGACGCCACCACCGACGTCACCTTCGTCGGCGACGCCACCGGCGCGCACCTGGTCCTGAACCGCAACAAGGACGAGCTGATGTGCCGTGGCTACGACAACGCCGACGGCCGCTGGGTGGTCAACCCGATGTTCATCGACCCGCTGCCCCGCAAGTCCGGTGCCTACCCCTGCGCCACCAAGGGCTACACCAACACCGACGGCACCCTCGGGCCGGTCCGCCGCCCCGACGGCACCGTCGTCCCCGACCAGCGCGACCGCATCCACGGCTGAGCCGGGCCGCCGGCCGGCCGGGCGGGGGCCGCACCGCCCTCCCGTGGCACCGTCACAGGAAGGTGCGGCCCTCGCCCCGGTACGTCGGCACGGTCGCCACCACCCGGTTCCCCTCGACCAGGTGCAGCCGCGCGAACCGCTCGCACAGCTCCCCGGCCTTGGCGTGCCGGAACCACACCTTGTCGCCGATGCCCAGCCCGTCGGCCGCCGCGCCCAGCAGCGGCGTCTGCACCTCGCCCGGCCCCTCCTGCGGGTCGTAGCGCAGCCCGGCCGGCAGGTACGGCTCCGGCAGCCGGTCCGGGCCGGCCACCCCGGACGCCGGGTAGCCGCCGCCAAGCACCGTCACCACGCCCGGCCCCGGCCGCCGCACCACCGGCTGGGCGAACAGCGCGGCCGGCCGCCCCCGGAACGACCGGAAGTTATCGAACAGCCGCGGTACGTACAGCCCCGAACCGGCCGCGATCTCGGTGACCGCCGCCTCCGCCGCGGTGTGCTGCACGCTCCCCGTCCCGCCGCCGTTGACGAACGCGAGCCGCGGCGCCACCGCCCGCACCGCCCGCACCGCCTCCCAGCGCCGGTGCGCCAGCTCCTTCCGCGCCGCCGCCTGCATCATCCGGACCGCCCGGGACCGCACCGGCCGGCCGGCGACCTCGTCGCCCACCCCCGCCACATGCCCCTCGTACGCCATCAGCCCCACCAGGCGGAACCCGCGGCGCCGGACCACCGTCCGGGCCAGCGCGGCCAGCGCCTCCGGGTCCCGCAGCGGCGACCGCCGGGCCCCGATCCGCACCCGGCCCGCCCGGAAGGACGTGTCCAGCTCCAGGCAGATGCGGATCTCCTCGCCCCGGCCCGGCCCGGCCGGGCGGGCGGCGTCGATCAGGTCCAGCTGCGCCGGGTCGTCGACCACCACCGTCACCGCCGCCGCGAGCCCGGGATCGCCCGCCAGCTCCGCGAACCCGGCCCGGTCCGCCGAGGGATACGCCAGCAGCACGTCGGCGAAGCCCGACCGGGCCAGCCACAGCGACTCGGCCAGCGTGAAGCTCATGATCCCGGCGAAGCCGTCCCGCGCCAGCACCCGCTCCAGCAGTGCCCGGCAGCGCACCGACTTGCTCGCCACCCGGATCGGCTTCCCCTTCGCGCGGCGCACCAGGTCGTCGGCGTTGGCGTCGAACGCGGCCAGGTCCACCACCGCCAGCGGCGCGTCCAGGTGCGCGGTGGCCCGGTCGAGCGCCGTGCGGTCCGGGAGACCGCTCGGCGCCGAGGGCGCGGCGGACGGGCCCGGGGTCCGGGAACGGGCGGTACGGGGGGACGCCGTGGCGGGGTGCGGGGACATGCCCGCAGCCTGCCAGACGCCGCTACCGCTGGGTAGGGGGACGAACCGCACCGGAACCGGCGCCGGAGCGCGCAGGGGTTGGAGCGGCGGCCGGGCCAGCCCTTACAGTGGCTCGACACCGCAACCAGCAGGTCAGCGGCGTGTTGTCCGGATACGAGCCACCCTGCCCCGATTGCTTCGGGTCCGGGGCACACCGTGCGAGGGGGAGCGCTGGTGAGCGCCGATGCCGATTACGCCGATGCGCCGCGCGTCCCGCCCATACCCCCGCGGCCACCGCACCGCCCCGCCCCCGACGAGGACCCCGCCACCACCGTCCTGCGGCCGGTCCCCGCCGACCCCGCCGTCCCCGCGCCCGCCGCCCGCCGGCCCCTCCCCGACGAGGCGCGGCCGTCCGCCGCGGCCGACGCCGGACAGCATCCGGACGCCCCGGCCCCCCGGCCCCCGGCACCCGCCGTACCGCCCACCCCGGCCGCACCCCCCGCACCTTCGGCCCCACCGGCTCCCGCCACCCCGCCGACCCCCGCCGCCGCACCGACCCCCGCCACCCCGCCGCGCCCTTCGGCCCCGCCCGCCGCGCCCCCGCAGCCGCGCACCGAGC
>NZ_JALMUV010000087.1 GCF_023155275.1 Streptomyces rhizoryzae | reverse complement strand
CGGTGGTCCGCGCCCACGACGGCACGATCACCGCCGTCCCCCGCGAAGGCGGCGGGCTGGACATGCGCGTCGTCCTGCCGCTCTGACACCGGCGGCAGGGCCCCTGTGCGGCCGCTGGACGGGCTGCGCGCGACGGGCCGGAATTCTGGTTACCGGCGCGTACGGCCGCGCCTCCCGCGGCCGTACAGGGATTCCGGTCACGACCCGTCCGGCTTTCCGGTTTGACGCGAAGGGGGGTCTCCGGGGATCCTTCGCCGGAGTTCGCTTTGCGCGGAATTCGGCGGGTCCGCCCGCCGCCCCGACCGTGTGTGATCCCTCACAGAGAGCCCTTTCCGGCCATCTACGCTCCGTGATCGAAATGCCCGGTGGAAAGCCGGGAAAATCCGGGTTTCACGGGGCTCTGATCACGGGAAGTACACGTGATGGGCTGCGCGAGGTGCGACTTTCGGACCGTGTACGGTCCTGATCGCCATCCAAACCGATCACCTCTTCAGGGGTGCGGTTGGGTGTCGATTGAGTAACAGACCTTGATGTGAGGCAAAATCTCCGCCTCAGGTCGGGCACAAGTCCGGCCTCTCACGCGTTACGAGCGCTGAGACACCGCAGACACCCAGAGGGGGAGAGCGAAATGGCTACGGATTACGACACTCCACGCAAGACCGATGACGACCTCAACGAGGACAGCATCGAGGAACTGAAGTCGCGGCGGAACGACAAGTCCGCCTCGGCCGTCGACGTCGATGAGTTCGAGCAGGCCGAGGGCCTGGAACTCCCCGGCGCCGACCTGTCCAACGAAGAACTCGCGGTGCGCGTCCTGCCCAAGCAGCAGGACGAGTTCACCTGCATGAGCTGCTTCCTGGTCCACCACCGCAGCCAGCTGGCCGCGGAGGACAAGAACGGCAACCCGATCTGCCGCGACTGCGCGGCCTGACCGGCCTACGCCGTGCCAGGCGTGAACCCGTTCCGCAAGGGCCGCGAGGGCGGCAACGGTCCGGCGGCCGGCGCACGACCACGCGAGAAATCCGCGCCCGTGCCCGCCGACCCGACCGCCCTCCCCGAGGAACGGACCACCGGTGGCCTACGGGCGCGGGCCCGGCCGGCCTCACTCGCGGCCGCCGCCACCCGCGGCGTCCTCAGGGGCCGCGACGGCGTACGGTCGGCGCTCGGCGCGATCGCCGACCGGATCATCGCCACCGCCCCCAGGATCCCGGTCCGCGACCTCGCCACCCTGCGCGCCCAGTTCCCCGGCCTGACCCCCGAGGAACTGGCCGACAAGCTGGTGGCGGGCGCCTGCGCGGGCACCGCCACCGTCGGCGCGGGCGTGGGCGCGGCCGCCATGCTGCCCGTACCGCCCGCCATGGCCGCCGAACTCGCCGCCGAGGTCGCCGGCGTCGCCTCCCTGGAGATCAAGCTCATCGCCGAACTCCACGAGGTCTACGGCCTGCGGCCCCCGGGCAACCTCACCCGCCGCACCGCGGCCTACCTGACCTCCTGGACGCACGAACGCGGTATCGACGTCGCCGCCCCCGCCTCGCTCAACGCGGCCCTCGGCGGGCAGATGCGCCGCGAACTGCGCCAGCAGATCATGAAGCGCACCCTGCGCAACCTGCCCAACCTCACGCCGTTCCTCGTCGGCGCCGCGGTCGGCGCGTTCCTCAACCGCCGCGACACCCGCAAACTCGCCGAGAAGATCCGCACGGACCTGCGCCGCCGGCAGATCCCCTGGGACGCCCTCCCCGAGGGCTCCGGCGGCCCCCGGGAGCGCTAGGAGCGCCAGGCCCTGCCGCCGGCGCCCCGCCCTTGCCCTCCGGGCGGACGACCGAAGGGCCCACAGGCTCCCGCAGGGTCCGCCAGGGGCGAGTAGCTAGCCGCGCGCCGCCGCCAGCGCCGCCACCAGCCGCTCCGGCTCCCGCGTCGACAGATACGCGTACGGCGTCGGATCCCCGGGGTCGGTGATCTCCACCCGCACCGCCGTCGGCACATAACTCCGCAGCAGCATGAACGCCCGCGCGTCCGCCTTGTGCGTCCGCCAGGCCAGCGCCTCCGCGGCGTCCAGCGCCCGCGCCTCACCCAGCGCCGACACCGGGATCCGGGCGTCCCCGGCGACCAGCGCGCCGCCCACCACCCGGATCCGCGCCGAACCGTACGAGCTCACCGCCACCGCGGACAGCGCCGCGCCGCCGATCAGCCCGCCGAGCATCGGCAGCGTCCCCAGGGGCAGCAGCATCAGGGCACAGGCGACACCGATCAGCACGGCGATCACCCACCAGGAACGGGGCGCGGTGAGACGTTCTTCGTACGACTGCATGCCTCCAGCTTGGCACGGCGGCACCCGCCCGCTACGCGCGCGGGTAGGGTCTGCACTCGTGAGTGGAACTGACCAACCCAGGACGCGGCTGACACCGCCCGAGGACGCCACCGCCCCGGTCCGGCACCCGGACGCGCCGGCCCCCGGCGAACTCCTCGGCGCGCACTACGACCGGTGCTTCGGCTGCGGCACCGGCCAGCCGCACGGACTGCACCTGGAGGCCCGGGCCGGCGACGGCGTCACCGTGACCGCCGAATTCACCGTCCAGGAGGCCCACCAGGGTGCCCCCGGCCTGGCCCACGGCGGCGTGCTGGCCACCGCGCTGGACGAGACGCTCGGCTCGCTGAACTGGCTGCTGCGGGTCATCGCCGTGACCGGGCGGCTGGAGACCGACTTCCTGGCACCGGTGCCGCTGGGTGCTGTCCTGCACCTGAGCGCCCACGTCACCGCCGTGCACGGCCGCAAGATCTACTCGGCCGCGGAAGGCCGGATAGGCGGCCCCGACGGCCCCGTCGCGGTCCGCGCCCGGGCGGTCTTCATCGAGGTCAAGGTCGACCACTTCATCGACAACGGAAGGACCGAGGAGATCCGGGCGGCGATGGCCGACCCGGACCAGGTCAAGCGCGTACGTGCCTTCGAGGTGAACCCGTGAGCCAGCTACGGAATCCGGTCGACGTGCTGCTGCGCCGCCTGGACCCGGACGTGCCCGTCCCGTCCGCCGCGCACCCCGGTGACGCCGGCGTCGACCTGGTCACCACCGAGGCCGCCGACCTCGCCCCCGGCGAACGCGCCGTCCTCCCCACCGGCATCGCCATCGCCCTGCCCGACGGCTACGCCGCGTTCGTCCACCCCCGCTCCGGACTCGCGGCCCGCTGCGGAGTGGCGCTGGTGAATGCCCCCGGGACGGTCGATGCCGGGTACCGTGGAGAGATCAAGGTGATCGTGGTCAATCTCGATCCGCGGGAAAGCGTGCGGTTCGAGAAGTACGACCGGATCGCCCAATTGGTCGTCCAGCAGGTCGAGAAGGTGCGCTTCCACGAGGTGGCGGAACTTCCCGGCTCGGCGCGGGCCGAGGGGGGATTCGGATCCACCGGCGGTCATGCGGCGGTGGGCGGCCCCACGGGCGGGAATGAATACGCATCGGTCGGTGGCGACCGGGAAGGACAGTGACGTGTTCGGACGTCGCAAGAAGAATGAGGCTCCGGCAGAGCCTGCCGAGGACACCGCGCTCCCCGACGAGAGCACGGACGGCGAGGACGACGCGACGCAGCAGCGGCTCAATCTTCCGCCCGCGCCGCGCCCCGACGGCCCCTGGGACGCCTCCGAGGTCAAGGAGCCCGGTCAGGGCCGGGTCGACCTCGGCGGCCTCTACGTGCCCGGTGTCGAGGGCATGGAACTGCGGGTCGAGGTCGCCGGCGACGCCATCGTCGCCGCCACCGTCGTCCTCCAGGACAGCGCCGTGCAGCTCCAGGCGTTCGCCGCCCCCAGGAACGAGGGCATCTGGGGCGAGGTCCGCGAGGAGATCGCCGCAGGCATCACCCAGCAGGGCGGCGTCATCGACGAGGTCGACGGTCCCCTGGGCTGGGAACTGCGCGCCCAGGTCCCCGTCCAGCTGCCCGACGGCACCAACGGCGTGCAGGTCGTGCGGTTCGTCGGCGTCGACGGCCCGCGCTGGTTCCTGCGCGGGGTGATCTCCGGGCAGGGCGCCGTCCAGCCGCAGGCCGCCGGCGTCCTGGAACACATCTTCCGGGACACCGTCGTCGTCCGCGGCGAAGGCCCGA
The DNA here is from genome assembly GCF_023155275.1 of Streptomyces rhizoryzae. Taxonomy (GTDB): domain Bacteria; phylum Actinomycetota; class Actinomycetes; order Streptomycetales; family Streptomycetaceae; genus Streptomyces; species Streptomyces rhizoryzae. The sequence continues at coordinate 6,167 of NZ_JALMUV010000087.1, read as the reverse complement.
TGGCACCGCGCGACCCGATCGTCCTCAAGCTCCCCGACGACGCCCAGATGGTGCCGGACGGGGTCCAGCAGGAACAGGCCGGCGGCTCCCGCTTCGGCGGCGGCGTGGAACGCCTGGAACGCGGACCGGAGATCACCGAGATCCGCTGACCCGGCGCGCCACCGCACGCTGCGGCGATACCCGCCGCGACGGCTCAATCGTGACGGTCACCAGGGGCCGTACTCCCGTGAAGGGGGTACGGCCCCTTCACGTTTGTGCAGGTCAGATCAGGAGGCGTAAGAAAAGCGTCAACGGAACGCTAATGGCCGTAAGGGAGGCGTCAACAGCGGTCAAGCGGCGGAAGAACGGCGGTTTGCTCTAGGGGTCCTTCCAACCGTTCGCCCATAGGAGCGCCCGATGGCCGACGCGGCCCTCGTCGTCGCCACCCTCGCGGTCTTCGCGCTGGTGGCACTCGTCGCCAAGGGGGTGACGAAGCTGTGACCATCGAGAACATCGTCGGCCTCATCGTGGCCGTCGCCCTCCTCGGCTACCTCGTCCTCGCCCTCGTCTTCCCGGAGAGGTTCTGAGGTGACCACAGCTGCCGCCACCGCCGCGGGCTCCCTCAGCCCCGCACTCGCCGGCGTACTCCAGCTCACCGCACTCATCGCGGCACTCGCCCTGGCGTACCGCCCCCTCGGCGACTACATGGCCGCCGTCTACAGCTCCCCCCGCCACCTGCGCGCGGAAAAGATCATCTACCGCTGCATAGGCGCCAACGCCGACACCCAGATGCGCTGGCCCGCCTACCTCCGCGGCGTCCTCGCCTTCTCCCTGGCCGGAGTGCTCCTCCTCTACCTCCTCCAGCGCCTCCAAGGACACCTCCCGCTCTCCCTCGGCTTCGCCTCCATCAGCCCCGACCAAGCCTTCAACACCGCCGCGTCCTTCGTCGCCAACACCAACTGGCAGTCGTACAGCGGCGAACAGGCCATGGGGCACCTCGTCCAGACCGCCGGCCTCGCCGTCCAGAACTTCGTCTCCGCCGCCACCGGCATGGCCGTCGCCATCGCCCTCGTCCGCGGCTTCGCCCGCTCCCGCACCGGCGAACTCGGCAACTTCTGGGCCGATCTCGTCCGCGGCACCCTCCGCATCCTCGTGCCCCTCGCCGTCATCGGCGCCCTCGTCCTCGTCGCCTGCGGCGCCCTCCAGAACTTCTCCGCCATCCACGGGATCGGCCAGTTCATGGGCGGCACCCAGCAGACCAACGGCGGCGCCGTCGCCTCCCAGGAAGTCATCAAAGAACTCGGCACCAACGGCGGCGGCTACTTCAACGCCAACTCCGCCCACCCCTTCGAAAACCCCACCCCCTTCACCAACCTCTTCGAGATCTTCCTGATCCTCGTCATCCCCTTCTCCCTCACCCGCACCTTCGGCAAGCTCGTCGGCAACGTGAAACAGGGCTACGCCGTCCTCGCCACCATGGGCATCATCTGGCTCGGCTTCACCGCCCTGATGATGTGGACCGAATTCGCCCACGGCGGCCCCGCACTCCAAGCCGCCGGCGCCGCCATGGAAGGCAAGGAAACCCGCTTCGGCGTCGGCGCCTCCGCGATCTTCTCCGTCACCACCACCCTCACCTCCACCGGAGCCGTGGACTCCTTCCACTCCTCCTTCACCGCATTCGGCGGCGGCCTCCAACTCCTCGGCATGATGCTCGGCGAAATCGCCCCCGGCGGCGTCGGCTCCGGCCTCTACGGCATGCTCGTCATGGCCGTCATCGCCGTCTTCATCGCCGGCCTCATGGTCGGCCGCACCCCCGAATACCTCGGCAAGAAGATCGGCACCCGCGAAATCAAACTCGCCGCCTGCTACATCCTCATCACCCCCACCCTCGTCCTCGGCTTCACCGCCGCCTCGATGGTCCTCCCCGACGCCCTGGCCTCCATGCTCAACACCAAGGCCCTCGGCGCCGGACCCCACGGCTTCTCCGAAGTCCTCTACGCCTACACCTCCGGCGCCAACAACAACGGCTCCGCCTTCGCCGGCCTCAACGCCAACACCCCCTGGTACAACACCACCATCGGCCTCGCCATGCTCCTCGGCCGCTTCCTCCCCATGGTGTTCGTCCTCGCCCTCGCCGGATCGCTCGCCGAACAGCAACCGGTCCCCGAAACCGCCGGCACCCTCCGCACCGAGAAGCCGCTCTTCGCCGGACTCCTCGTCGGCACCATCCTGATCATCACCGGCCTGACGTACTTCCCCGCACTCGCCCTCGGGCCCCTCGCGGAGGGACTGTCATGACCGCCCCCGTGAAACCGGAGGAGCCCGGCTCCATGCCCACCGCCACCCCGACCCGCACCCCCGAACACGACGCCGCCAGCGGCCCCCAACCCGCCGACGGCCGCGTCGGCGGCGGCCTCTTCGACCCCCGGCAGCTCCTCACCTCAACCCCCGACGCACTCCGCAAACTCGACCCGCGGGTGATGATCAAATCGCCCGTCATGTTCGTCGTCGAGGTCGGCTCCGTCCTCACCACGGTCTTCGCCTGCGCCGCACCCACCGACTGGTTCGGCTGGGCCATCGCCGCCTGGCTCTGGCTCACCGTCATCTTCGCCAACCTCGCCGAAGCCGTCGCCGAAGGCCGCGGCAAAGCCCAGGCCGACACCCTCCGCAAAGCCAAGACCGACACCGTCGCCCGCCGCCTCGACGGCACCACCGAAGAACACGTCCCCGGCACCGAACTCCGCGTCGGCGACCTCGTCGTCTGCGAAGCCGGCGACATCATCCCCGGCGACGGCGACGTCGTCGAAGGCGTCGCCTCCGTCGACGAATCCGCCATCACCGGCGAATCCGCCCCCGTCATCCGCGAATCCGGCGGCGACCGCTGCGCCGTCACCGGCGGCACCAAGGTCCTCTCCGACCGCATCGTCATCAAGATCACGACGAAGCCCGGCGAGACCTTCATCGACCGCATGATCAACCTCGTCGAAGGCGCCGCACGCCAGAAGACCCCCAACGAGATCGCGCTGAACATCCTCCTCGCGTCCCTCACCATCGTCTTCCTGCTCGCCGTCGTCACCCTCCAGCCGTTCGCCGTCTACGCCGGCGCCGAACAGCCCATGATCGTGCTGCTCGCCCTGCTGGTCTGCCTCATCCCCACCACCATCGGCGCCCTCCTCTCCGCCATCGGCATCGCCGGCATGGACCGCCTCGTCCAGCGCAACGTCCTCGCCATGTCCGGACGCGCCGTCGAAGCAGCAGGCGATGTATCGACATTGCTGCTCGACAAGACCGGCACCATCACCTACGGCAACCGCCGCGCCGCCGAGTTCGTCCCCGTCCCCGGCGCCACCGAGGAAGAACTCGCCGACGCCGCCCAGCTCTCCTCCCTCGCCGACGAAACCCCCGAAGGACGCTCCGTCGTCGAACTCGCCAAGGAGAAGTACCGCCTGCGCGAGGGTGAGTTCAGCGGCGACACGTTGACGGGCGCCGAGTGGATACCGTTCACCGCCCAGACCCGCATGTCCGGCGTCGACATCGACGGCCGCAAGGTCCGCAAGGGCGCCACCGGATCCGTCCTCGCCTGGGTACGCGAACGCGGCGGCGACGTCACCGACGACGCCCGCGCCCTCGCCGACACCATCTCCCAGGCCGGCGGCACCCCCCTCCTCGTCGCCCTCGAAGACGAAAGCGGCCCCCGCGTCCTCGGCGTCATCCACCTCAAGGACGTCGTCAAGGACGGCATGCGCGAACGCTTCGAAGAACTGCGCAAAATGGGCATCAAAACCGTCATGATCACCGGCGACAACCCGCTGACGGCCAAAGCCATCGCCGACGAGGCCGGCGTCGACGACTTCCTCGCTGAAGCCACCCCCGAGGACAAGATGGCCCTCATCAAGCGGGAGCAGGCCGGCGGCAAACTCGTCGCCATGACCGGCGACGGGACGAACGACGCCCCGGCCCTGGCCCAGGCCGACGTCGGCGTCGCCATGAACACCGGCACCTCGGCCGCCAAAGAGGCCGGCAACATGGTCGACCTCGACTCCAACCCGACCAAACTCATCGAGATCGTCGAGATCGGCAAGCAGCTCCTCATCACCCGCGGCGCCCTGACGACCTTCTCCATCGCCAACGACGTCGCCAAATACTTCGCGATCATCCCCGCGATGTTCGCCGTCGCCTACCCCGGCCTCGACACCCTCAACATCATGCGGCTGCACAGCTCGCAGACCGCCATCCTCTCCGCGATCATCTTCAACGCCCTGATCATCGTCGCCCTCGTACCGCTCGCCCTGAAGGGCGTCCGCTACCGGCCGGTCAGCGCAGACAAGATGCTCCGCCGCAACCTCGCCGTCTACGGCCTCGGCGGCCTCATCGCCCCCTTCATCGGCATCAAACTCATCGACCTGCTGATCTCCCTCATCCCCGGAATCGGATGACCGCCATGAACAACTCCGTACGCAACACCGCCCGGTTGCTGACCGCGGGCCTGCGCGCCCTGCTCGTCCTCACCGTGGTCTGCGGGGTGCTCTACCCCCTGGTCGTCACCGGAGTGGCCCAGGCCGCCTTCCCCGGCAAGGCCAACGGCTCCGAGATCACCTCACACGGAAAGTCCGTCGGCTCCGCCCTCCTCGGCCAGCGCTACGACAAGGGCACCGACAAGAAGGGCAACCCCATCCCGGACCTCCGCTACTTCCAGCCCCGCCCCTCCGCCGGACTCGGCAGCAACCGCACCAACGGCGTCAACACCCAGTACGACCTCCAGGTCTCCGGCGCCTCCAACCAGGGCGCCACCAACACCGACCTCATCAACGCCGTCAAGGAACGCAAGCACTGGGTCGCCACCACCTACGGCGTCCCCGAGTCCCAGGTCCCCGCCGACGCCGTCACCTCCTCCGGCTCCGGCCTCGACCCCGACATCTCACCCGCCTACGCCCTCCTCCAGGCCAACCGCGTCGCCAAGGAGAACCACCTCCCCGCCGACCGGGTCCAGCGCCTCGTCCAGGACCACATCCAAGGACGCCAGCTCGGCTTCATGGGCGAACCCCGGGTCAACGTCCTGGAACTCAACGTGGCACTCCGCGACCTGGCCCAGAACCGGCGGTGACCACGGCCCGCCGGCACACCACGGGGACGGCCCCGGGGACACGCTTCCCCGGGGCCGTCCCCGCTGCGCGGGCGGCGGGGTGACGGCGCCCCGCCCCCTACCCCCTCTGGCCTGCACTTCCCCGAGTTATCCACAGCCATTGCCGCCCGCGGCGCCCGCTCCGCATACTGAAGTCCCGCAGGCGGACAACGCCCGGCGGGGGCCGGGAAGCCGAGCCGAGGACGCTCGCAACTTCCTTTACGGGAAGGACAGTTGGGTGTCCGGCCGCGGTGTCGGGACCAGGGCGAGAACGGGGGACATGGCATGAACGGGAGCAGTGGAGCAGGCAGCGGACCGGCGACCGCCGGCACGGGCGTCGCGGACACGGCGCCGGCCGGAGCGATGGTCGTCGTGGAGGACCTCCACCGCAGCTACGGGACGGGCCCCGGAGCGGTCCACGCCCTGCGCGGCGTGACGTGCAGCGTGCCGCGCGGCGAACTGGTCGCGCTCCGCGGCCGGTCCGGATCCGGCAAGACCACCCTCCTCAACCTCATCGGCGGACTGGACACCCCCGACTCCGGGCGGATCACCGTCGACGGCACCCCCCTGGCCGACCTCGGCGAACACGGACTGCTGGAACTGCGGCGCGACCGCGTCGGCTTCGTCTTCCAGTCGTTCGGACTGATACCGATACTCAGCGCCGCGGAGAACGTCGGAATACCGCTGCGGCTGCGCAAGGTCCCGGCGCGGGAGCGCGAGGCGCGCGTCGCACTCCTGCTGTCCCTGGTGGGCCTCGCCGACCACGCCGCCCAGCGACCCGGCGAGCTCTCCGGCGGCCAGCAGCAGCGCGTCGCCATCGCACGCGCGCTGGCCAACCGTCCCGCCCTGCTCATCGCCGACGAGCCGACGGGACAACTGGACGCCGAGACCGGCCTGGAGGTGATGGAACTACTGCGTGCCCTCGTGCGCGGCGAGGGGGTCACGGCGCTGGTCGCGACCCACGACGCCACCCTCCTCACCTTCGCCGACCGGGTGCTGGAGCTGAACGACGGGGTGGTCACGGTGGCGGGGGAGGGGTGACGGGCGGGGGGTGAGGGGGTGCGGG
>NZ_JALMUV010000086.1 GCF_023155275.1 Streptomyces rhizoryzae | reverse complement strand
GTGTCCGGACGTAAAGCGAAGCAGTCCGGACACCCCCCACCCCGCAGCCCCGCCACCGCACCCAACAGCCCCGCGCAGCGGACCCCACCCCGCGAAGCGGGAAACCGCCCCGCGCAGCGAGGGCTCCAGGCGCCGAAGGCGCAACCAACAGCAACCCGCGCGGCGGGAAAGCCGACAACGTGGGATCAACCGGCGCTACGCGCCGCAACGCAACGGCCGTCCTCCGCCCGGTACTCCCAGCGCGCGCCGTCGGTGACGAGTTCGCGGACCGCGCGCAGGAAGCGGTCGACGTGCTCGTCGGGGGTGCCCGCGCCGAAGCTGACGCGGATGGCGTTCAGGGAGCGTTCGCCGGGGGCCGCCTCGGGGGCGCCGCACTCGCCCGGGTCCTGGGGGTCGCTGCCCAGGAGGGTGCGGACCAGGGGGTGGGCGCAGAACAGGCCGTCGCGGACGCCGATGCCGTACTCGGCGGAGAGGGCGGCGGCGAAGTGCGAGCTGTTCCAGCCGTCGACGACGAAGGAGAGGACGCCGACGCGCGGGGCGTCGTCGCCGAAGAGGGAGAGGAGGCGGACCTCGGGGACCTCGGCCAGGCCCGTGCGGACCCGGTCGATCAGCTCCTGCTCGCGGGCGACCAGGCCGTCGAAGCCGGCCTCGGTGAGCGCCTGGCAGGCGGAGGCGATGGCGTAGGCGCCGATGACGTTGGGCGAGCCGGCCTCGTGCCGGGCCGCGGTGGTGTGCCACTCGACGTCGACGCCGCCGGCCCCTTCCCCGCTCACGCGCCGGCTGACCTTGCGGCTGGCGCCGCCGCCGGCCAGGTACGGTTCGGCCGCCTGGAGCCAGTCCGCCCGGCCGGCCAGCACCCCGGCGCCGAACGGCGCGTAGAGCTTGTGGCCGGAGAAGGCGACCCAGTCGGCGTCGAGCCCGGTGAGGTCGACGGGGTGGTGCGGGGCGAGCTGGGCGGCGTCCACGACGATGCGGGCGCCGTGCGCGTGAGCGGCGGCGGCCAGCTCGCGGACCGGCCACAGCTCGCCGGTGACGTTGGAGGCACCGGTGACGCAGACCAGCGCCGGGCCGTACGGCTCGCGGGCGGCGAGCGCCCTCTCCAGGGTGTCCACCGCCTGCTGCGGGGTGCGCGGGGCGTTGAGGTAGGTCACCGCGACGTCCGCGCGGCGCTCCCAGGGCAGCAGCGAGGCGTGGTGCTCGGTCTCGAAGACGAACGCCCGGGTGTCCCGCGGCAGCGCGGCGGCCAGCAGGTTCAGCGAGTCGGTGGTGGAGCGGGTGAAGACCACCTGGTCGTCGGGGCGGCAGCCGAGGAAGTCGGCGACGGTCCGGCGGGCGTTCTCGAAGAGGTCGGTGGAGAGCTGGGAGAGGTAGCCGGCGCCGCGGTGCACGCTGCCGTAGTACGGGGCGTAGGCGGCGACGTCGTCCCAGACGCGCTGGAGGGCGGGGGCGCTGGCGGCGTAGTCCAGCGCGGCGTAGACGGCCTCGCCGCCGGTCACCAGCGGGACCGTGACGTCCCGGCCCAGGACCGGCAGCGGGGCGCAGACGGAGCGGTCGGCGGCAGCGGTGGGTACAGACATGGCGAACTCCCGTGAGGGTAGGGCGAATGCGCTGCGGCGGGGGGGCGTCGCACGGCACACGGGGGTGCGGCGGATCCGCCCGGCACGACGCCGCGGCGTGAAGGAAAAAGGTGGCGCGGAAGGGGGGCCGGCGGCCCTAGCGCATTCGCTGCATCACGGAAGGACTCCCTCGGGGACCAGGATCCCTGGCGAGGGATCCGCGCTTGCCGCAGACCTCGCTGCCTGCGACCTGGTCATCACCCGGGGCACCCCGCCACGGAAGGAGGGTTGCCGGACAGCGGGCCGGGGCCTACATCGCTGTCACTCGTGACCTGGGCTGAATCATGCCACACGATCATCGGCGCGCAAGCCCCGGTCCGCATTCCGGACCGGGGCCGCGCCGCGTCAGGCGTTGCTGGCCGCCACCCAGCGGTCCAGCGTCCGCCGGGCCGCGCCCGAGTCGAGCGATTCGGCGGCCCGGGCGAGGCCGGCCCGGATCCGCTCGGTCAGCGGGGCGGCGGACGGCTCCAGGGCGGCCAGCGCGGCCGCCGCGTTCAGCAGCACCGCCTCGCGCACCGGGCCGGTCTCGCCGTCCAGCAGCCGCCGGGCGACCTCCGCGTTGTACGACGCGTCCGCGCCGCGCAGCGCCGAGACGGGCACCAGCTCGATGCCGACGTCCCGGGGGTCGAAGGGCTCCTCGCGGACCTCGCCGTCCCGGACGATCCAGACCCGGGAGGTGGCGGTGGTGGTCAGCTCGTCCAGCCCGTCGTCGCCGCGGAAGACCAGGGCCGAGGAGCCGCGCTCGGCGAGCACCCCGGCCAGGATCGGCGCCATCCGGGCATCCGCGACACCGGTGGCCTGGGCCCGGACCCGGGCCGGGTTGGTGAGCGGGCCGAGCACGTTGAAGGTGGTGCGGATCCCGAGCTGGCCGCGCGCGGCGGCCACGTGGCGCAGCGCGGGGTGGAACTTGGCCGCGAAGCAGAAGGTGATCCCGGCCTCCTCGGCGACCTCCACCACCCGCCGCGGCGAGAGGTCCAGATTGACGCCCAGCTTCTCCAGGACGTCCGAGGCGCCGCTGGCCGAGGAGGCGGCCCGGCTGCCGTGCTTGACGACCTTGGCGCCGGTGCCGGCGACCACGATCGCCGACATGGTGGAGATGTTGACGGTCCGCGCCCCGTCGCCGCCGGTGCCGACGATGTCGACGCTGGGCCCGGGCACGTCGATCAGGCTGGCGTGCGCGTACATGGTGCGGACCAGTCCGGAGATCTCCGCGACGGTCTCGCCCTTGGCGCGCAGCGCCACCGCGAAGCCGGCGATCTGCGCGTCGGTGGCCTCGCCGCGCATGATCCGGTCCATGACCCAGGCGGTGTCGTCGGCGGTGAGGTCCCGGCCGTCGAGGAGGGCGTTCAGTACGGCCGGCCAGGTGCGGTCCGCCACGCTGCCGCCGCCTGCCGGGGTCACAACGTTCATGGTCCACGCTCCTGGTTCGTCACCTGCTTCTGTCGTCACCCTATCGAGCCGCGGGCATGCCGGAGGGCCCCGTCCGACGTCCGGACGGGGCCCTCTGGGTGGCGTACTACGAGCGGTGCGCGCTGCCGCGCCCGCCGGGATCAGTGGTGGCCGTGGCCGCTGGTGATCTCCTTGTACTCCTCGACGGTCGGCTTGGGGATGACGTTGTCCTCGCCGTAGTAGCTCTTGGAGAGCTTGGCCCGCAGCTTCTGCGTGCGCTTGATCTTGCGGCGGACGCCGTTCTCGTCGACCTCGGGACCCAGTTCGAGCGGCTCGGGCTGCTCGTGCTGGGTCAGGAAGTGCAGCTGCTCCTGGTTGAGCGGCTCGTGGACCTCGATGAACTCACCGTGCGGCAGCCGCTTGATGATGCCGGACTCGCGTCCGTGCAGCACCTTGTCGCGGTCGCGGCGCTGGAGGCCCAGGCAGATCCGCTTCGTGGCGATGAAGGCCAGCACCGGCCCGACGAAGAACCCGATCCGGACGAACCAGGTGATCGAGTTGATCGACAGGTGGAAGTGGGTGGCCCACAGGTCGTTGCCGCCACCGATCAGCATCACGAAGTACGCGACGAGCCAGGCGACACCGAAGCCGGTGCGGGTCGGGGTGTTGCGCGGGCGGTCCAGGATGTGGTGCTCGCGCTTGTCGCCGCGGACCCAGGACTCGATGAACGGGTAGACCGCGATGGCGATCAGGACCAGCGGGAAGACCAGGATCGGGATCAGCACACCGAAGTTGATGGTGTGGCCCCAGAAGTTCCACTCCCAGCCCGGCATGACACGCACCAGGCCCTCGGCGAAGCCCATGTACCAGTCGGGCTGGGCACCGGTGGACACCTGGTCCGGCCGGTACGGGCCGATGGCCCACACGGGGTTGATGCTGGCGACCGCGGCGATCACCGAGATCACGCCGAAGACCAGGAAGAAGAAGCCTCCGGCCTTGGCCATGTAGACCGGCAGCAGCGGCATGCCGACCACGTTGTTGTTGGTCTTGCCGGCACCCGGGAACTGCGTGTGCTTGTGGTAGAAGACCAGGATCAGGTGGGCCACCAGCAGGCCGAGCATGATGCCCGGCAGCAGCAGCACGTGGACGGTGAAGAACCGCGGGATGATGTCGTGCCCGGGGAACTCGCCACCGAAGATGAACATCTGGAGGTACGAGCCGACCAGCGGCATCGCCAGGATGACGCCCTCGATGAAGCGGACACCGGTGCCGGAGAGCAGGTCGTCGGGGAGCGAGTAACCGGTGAAGCCGGTGAACATGCCCAGGACGAACAGCAGGAAGCCGAAGAGCCAGTTGACCTCACGCGGCTTGCGGAACGCACCGGTGAAGAACACCCGCATCATGTGGACCATCATCGCGGCCAGGAAGACCAGCGCGGCCCAGTGGTGGATCTGCCGGATCAGCAGACCACCGCGCACGTCGAAGCTGATGTCCAGCGTCGACTCGAACGCCTGGGTCATCCTGATCCCGTGCATCGGCACGTAGGACCCGTGGTAGGTCACCTCGGCCATGCTCGGGTGGAAGAACAGCGTCAGGTAGACACCGGTCAGGATGATGATGACGAAGCTGTAGAGCGCGACCTCACCCAGCATGAAGGACCAGTGGTCCGGGAAGATCTTGCGCATGTTGGACTTGGCGAGGCTGTAGATGCCCAGCCGGCCGTCCGCCCAGTCGGCGATCCGCTCACCCCGTGGTGCCTGGCCACGGCGCGTGGTGGTCGCGGTTGTCTCGTTACTCATCCGCGCTCCCAGAAGCTCGGGCCGACGGGCTCCGCGAAGTCGCTCACTGCCTCAAGGAAGCCGTCCTTCACCGTGATGTGCAGCTGCGGCAGGGCGTGCCCGGCCGGGCCGAAGATCACGCGGCCACCGTCGGAAAGGTCGAAGGTCGACTGGTGGCACGGGCACAGCACGTGGTGCGTCTGCTGCTCGTACAGGCTGATCGGGCAACCCACGTGGGTGCAGATCTTCGAGTACGCCACGATGCCCTCGTGCGACCAGGCCAGTTCCTGCTTGTCCTTGATGTTCTGCGGCTGGATCCGCACGAGCATCAGGGCGTCCTTGGCGATCTTGTTGGCGAAGTCCTCGTCGCTCTCCTCCAGGCCCTCGGGCTTGGCGAACGTGAGGGAGCCGACCGCGATGTCCTCGGGACGCAGCGGGAGGTTCGTCGACTGGTTGACCAGCCGGACACCCTTCTTCCAGCCGGTGGTGCGCAGCTTCTTCTCGGGCAGCGGGCCGAGGTCGCGCAGCAGCACGACGCCGGAGAGCGGCACCAGGGCCAGCGCGCCGAACATCGTGTTGCGGATCAGCTTGCGCCGGCCGAACTGCGACTCCTTGGCGCCCTGCGCGAAGTCCGCCAGGACCTTGGCCTTGACCTCGGGGGCGGCCTCGATCGGGTGCCGGTCGTCAGCGACCTCCACGTCCGACATCAGCGTGCGGGCCCAGTGGACCGCGCCGGCGCCGATGCAGAAGAGCGCCACGCCCAGCGTCAGACCGAGCGCGAAGTTCAGCGCGCTGATGTGACCCAGCGGGAAGACGTAGATGATCTTGTCGATCGGGATCGCCACGTACGACGCGATGAACGCGACGGTGGCGAGCATGGACACCAGGAAGAGCAGGGCGACGGTGCGCTCGGAGCGCCGGGCGGCCCGCTCGTCGATGTCCTGGATGCGGTGCTCGTGGGGCGGCAGACCGGGGTCGGCGAAGGGGTTGTCCGTCTTCCCTACCGCGCCCTCGTGAGCCGACTCCCGCTCACTGGGAAGGTTTTCTTCTGTCTCACTCATGACTTCTTGGCCTTCGTAGTCCGGGCTGCGACCCAGATGGCGACCGCGACACACGCACCGAGGCCGAAGATGTAGCCGAAGAGACCTTCGGTCACCGGGCCCAGACCACCGAGTTCCATACCGCCCGGGGTCGCGGTCTTGTCGCCGTTGACGGCGCCGAGGTACGCGACGATGTCCTTCTTGTTCTGCGGGCTCAGCGTGCCGTCACCGAAGGAGGGCATGTTCTGCGGGCCGGTCTGCATGGCCTCGTAGATGTGCTTCGGGGCCACGCCCTCCAGCGTCGGTGCGAACTTGCCGTTGGTGAGCGCGCCGCCCTTGCCGGTGAAGTTGTGGCACTGCGCGCAGTTGGTGCGGAACAGCTCGCCGCCCTTGGCGATGTCGGCACCCTCCGCGCTGTACTGCGACTTGTCGGGCACGGACGGGCCGGCGCCCAGCGACGCGACGTACGCCGCGAGCTGGTCGATCTGGGCGTTGGTGTAGATGTTCCGCTTGCGCGGCACCTGGGCGCCGGGCTGCTGGGCCGGCATACGGCCGGTGCCCACCTGGAAGTCGACGGCGGCGGCGCCCACGCCGACCAGGCTCGGGCCGTCGGAGGTGCCCTGACCGCCGGTGCCGTGGCAGCTTGCACAGCCCACGGCGAAGAGCTTCTTGCCCTCCTTGATGGCAAGAGACTGGGCGGTGTCATCGGCTTGAGCCTTGGACGCCGGCGCGAACGCGGCGTACAGCCCCCCAGTGACCGCCAGCGCGAAGAGTAGGACGACGAGCGCCGCCAGCGGATGGCGCCGTCGTGCGGAGAGCTTTTTCACGGATTACCCCGGTGTCAGGATCTTCTGCGTCGATGCTTTGGCTATGTCTGTCCGGTATGCGGATCCGGTCCGATTCCGGTCGGACCTGTTACCGGATCAGGTAGATCGTGGCGAAGAGGCCGATCCAGACGACATCGACGAAGTGCCAGTAGTAGGACACGACGATGGCCGCGGTGGCCTGCGTGTGGGTGAACCTCTTGGCCGCGTACGTCCTGCCCAGGACCAGCAGGAAGGCGATGAGCCCGCCCGTCACATGCAGTCCGTGGAAACCGGTGGTCAGGTAGAAGACCGAGCCGTACGGGCCGGACGAGAGCGAGAGGCCCTCGTGCTTGACCAGCTCCGTGTACTCGAAGACCTGACCGCCGATGAAGATGGCACCCATGATGAAGGTGACCACGAACCAGGCCCGCAGCTTCTTGACGTCGCCGCGCTCGGCCGCGAAAACGCCGAGCTGACACGTCAGGGAGCTGAGCACCAGGATCGTGGTGTTGGTCGCGGAGAACGGAAGATTCAGCGCACTGGCGGATTCCTTCCAATACGCCTCGCCGGTCACCGATCGAAGGGTGAAGTACATCGCGAAGAGGGCCGCGAAGAACATCAGCTCGGAACTCAGCCAGATGATGGTTCCGACGCTGGTGAGGTTCGGTCGATTGACCGACGGGTGCGCGTGCCCGGTTTCTACTGTCGTTGCTGTCGCCACGACCGACATTATGTCGGTCGCTTATCCCGCCCTCACTCCGGGGGGTGCCGTTCGGTGTGTCAAGGCCATATGGCCTGCTCGTCCGGGGCGTCGCGGCGGTCCCCCGAAGGGGGGACGCGGCCGTCCCCCGACGGACCGCGGCGTGCCGGCCGCCGCCCGGGACGCCCGTCCTGACGGGGTGTCGGCCGCTGCCCGGGGCAGTACGGCCTCTCCTGCGCGGGGCCGGTCCGGGAGTAGCATCGCGCAACGGTTTGATCAGGAGCCGTACCGCTACGTAGGTGCCGCGAGACAGGTGGAGGAACGATGCAGGCGACTGCCACGGTGCTGGTCTACAGCGACAACGCCAACACCCGCGAGCAGGTCCGGCTGGCGGCCGGGCGGCGTCCGGCCCCCGACGCCCCGGAGATCGAGATCCTGGAGTGCGCCACCGCCCCGGCGGTCCTGGAGGCCCTGGAGCAGGGCGGTATCGACGTCTGCGTGCTGGACGGCGAGACCGCCCCGGCCGGCGGGATGGGCGTCTGCCGGCAGATCAAGGACGAGGTGTTCCGGTGCCCGCCGGTGCTGCTGCTGATCGGCCGCCCGCAGGACGCCTGGCTGGCCACCTGGAGCCGCGCGGACGCCGCGGTGACCCACCCGCTGGACCCGGTGGCGTTCGCCGATGCGCTGGCCGGACTGCTGCGCCGGCGGCGGCTCGCCCAGGACGTGGTCCCGGCCTGAGGAAGCGCTCAGGCGGCCGCTGGGCGGCTCTCAGACCTGCGGGCGCAGCCGGGCGTCGGCGGCGGGGTTCTGCTCCCGCTCGGCCGCGCCTGTGGTCGTGGGGGCCTTGTTCTTCAGCGCACTGCCGGCCCGCCACTCCTTCCACGGCATGTTCCAGTCGCCGAAGCCGTTGTCGAACGGCGTCATGGTGTCGCCGCTGCTGTTGACGACCTTGACCAGGTCGCCGACCCGGACGGTGTTGAAGAACCACTGGGCGTTGCCGGTGGACATGCCGGTGCAGCCGTGGCTGACGTTCGCGGCCCCCTGGGAGCCGACCGACCACGGCGCGGCGTGCACGTACTCGCCGCTCCAGGTCACCCGGGTGGCCCAGTAGACCGGCAGGTCGTAGGACTCCGAACTGCCCGCGGCGATGCCGACGGTGGAGCTGCGCATCCGTACGAAGCTCTCCTTGCCGAGCACGACCTTGACGCCGTTGCGGGTGGAGAAGCCGGGCTTGCCGGTGGTGACCGGGATGGTGTTGATCGCCTTGCCGTTGCGCAGCACCGTCATCTGGTGCGCGGCGGCGTCGGTCACCGCCTCGACCCGGTCGCCGGTGGTCAGCCGGACCGGTTTGGCCGGGCCGCCGTAGAGCCCGCCGGCGATCTTCAGGCCGTCGAGGTTGCTGTGGACGGCGATGGTGGCGTGGGCGGGCCAGTAGTCCTTCGGCCGGAAGTGCAGCTTCTTGCCGTCCACCCAGTGCCAGGCGCCCTCCACGCGGGGCGAGGAGTCGACCTTCAGGGCGCTCTCGACGACCGCCCGGGCCTTGGGGTCGGTGACCGGTTTGCTGAGTTCGGCGGTGACCGGCTGGCCGACGCCGTACTCGCCGCTCTCCGGGCCGAAGACGACCGTCAGCCGGTCGTCCGCGTCCTTGGTGTTGACCACCAGGGTCTTGCGGCCCGGGGTGCCGTCCTCCTCCTCGGTGCTGACCTGCACCGTGTAGCGCGTGCCGGCGGCCAGCGGCACGGTGGTACGCCAGTGCCGCCCGTCCGCGCTCAGTTCGCCGCGGACGTAGCGGCCGGTGGAGTCGGTGGCGGTGACATCGGTGATGCGGGCCTCGTCGCCCTTGAGGGAGACCTCAAGCGGCTTGTCGGGGTCCGCCTTCTGCCTGCCGTCCGCCGGGGTGTTGGCGGATATCTGGTCCGACGCGTCGTAGGGATTGGCCGAGAGGGTCTCCGACGACGAGCCCCCGCACGCGGTGGTGCTCACCGCGAGGGGCACGAGCAGGAGGCCGCAGCTCAGCACCGTCCGGGTTCGAGGTCTGTGACTCATGCCCCAAACGTACGAAGAATCCCTTTCGGCGGCGCGCTGGAGGACTGCAAACGGGTCTGCCGCGGCGGGGCCGAACGGGTCGGGCCCGGACACCTGTTGGGGTGTCCGGGCCCGTCCGTGCGGCGTGTCTGCCGCGGTGTGCGCCTGCTGTGTACTACTGGGTGCGGTTCTCACCGTGGTAGTACTCGAAGACCCAGCCGAAGAGACCGACGAGGATCACCGGCAGGGAGAAGTACAGCAGCCAGAAGCCGAAGACCACGCCCAGGAAGGCGAGCGCGCCACCGACGGCCAGGGAGAGCGGCTGCCAGCTGTGCGGGCTGAAGAAGCCCAGCTCACCGGCGTCGTCCGCGACCTCGGCGTCCTCGTTGTCCTGGGCACCCGCGTCGACCCGCCGGGCCGTGAAGGCCAGGTAGTAGCCGACCATGATGCACAGGCCGAACGCCAGGAAGAGCGCCGTGGTACCGGCCGGCTCCTTCGACCACACGCCGTAGACGACCGCCATGGCGAGGATGAAGACGCTCAGCCAGATGAACATCTTGCCCTGGATCTTCACTTGCCCGCCTCCTTGCCGCCGGCCAGCGCCTTGTCACCCTCGCGACCGTTGTGCAGCGCGTCCAGCGCGGCGATCTCGGGGTGGTGCAGATCGAACGCCGGGGATTCGGAGCGAATGCGCGGCAGGGTGAGGAAGTTGTGCCGCGGCGGCGGGCAGGACGTCGCCCATTCGAGCGAACGGCCGTAGCCCCACGGGTCGTCCACGCCGACCTTCTGGCCGTACTTGGCGGTCTTCCAGACGTTGTAGAAGAACGGCAGGATCGACAGGCCGAGCAGGAACGAGCTGATCGTGGAGATGGTGTTCAGCGTCGTGAAGCCGTCGGCGGCGAGGTAGTCCGCGTAGCGGCGGGGCATGCCCTCGGCGCCCAGCCAGTGCTGGACGAGGAACGTGCCGTGGAAGCCGAT
>NZ_JALMUV010000085.1 GCF_023155275.1 Streptomyces rhizoryzae | reverse complement strand
CCCGCCCCCACCCGGGCCCCCGCCCCTACGCGCCCCCCGGCGCCGGGATCTCCGCCGCCCCCGCCTCGTACAGGGCGTGCGCGGCGCGCAGCACCAGCGCGTCCGCGTGCCGCGCGCCCACCAGCTGCACCCCGATCGGCAGCCCGTCGCCGTCCACCCCGCACGGCAGCGTCGCGGCGGGCTGCTGGGTGAGGTTGAACGGATAGGTGAACGGCGTCCACCCCGTCCACCGGGTGTGCCCGGAGCCGTCCGGCACCTCCCGGCCCGCGGCGAACGCGGTGATCGGCTCGGTCGGCGTCACCAGCAGGTCGTAGACGCTGTGGAACCGCCCCATCGCCCGGCCCAGCGCCATCCGGACGTCCACCGCCGCCAGGTAGTCCAGCGCGCTGTACCGCGCGCCCTGCTCGCAGACCTCCCGCAGCCCCGGGTCCAGCAGCTCCCGGTCGGCGGCCGCCAGCGGCTGCACCACCCGCGCCGCGCCGCTGAACCACAGGGTGTGGAACGCCGCCACCGGATCCGCCACCCCCGGGTCGATCTCCTCGACCACCGCCCCCAGCCCGGCCAGCGTGTCCACCGCCCGCCGCACCGCGGCCGCCACGTCCGGTGCCACCGGCACGTCCCAGCCCAGCGACGGGCTGTACGCCACCCGCAGCCCGTCCACCGGCCCGGCCAGTGCCGCCCGGAACGACCCCCGCTCCGGCGCCAGCTGCGACCAGTCCCGCCAGTCCGGGCCGCAGATCACGTCCATCATCAGCGCCGCGTCCGCCGCGTTGCGGGTCATCGGCCCGACGTGCGCCAGCGTCCCGAACGGGCTCGCCGGATACAGCGGCACCCGCCCGTACGTCGCCTTCAGCCCGAAGATCCCGCAGAACGACGCCGGGATCCGCACCGACCCGCCGCCGTCCGTCCCCAGGCTCAGCGGCCCCGCGCCCAGCGCCACCGCCGCCGCACTGCCCCCGCTCGACCCCCCGGACGTCCGCCCCGGGTCGTACGGATTGCCCGTCACCCCGTGCCGCGGACTGTCGGTGACGCCCTTCCAGCCGAACTCCGGGGTGGTGGTCTTGCCGACGAACACCGCCCCCGACTCCCGCAGCCGGGCCACCGCCGGCGCGTCCTCGTCCCAGGCCGCGCCCTCGCCCCGGACCGTCCGCGAACCGCGCAGCGTCGGCGCGCCCCGGGTCAGCAGCAGGTCCTTGACGGTCACCGGCACCCCGTCCACCGGCCCGGCCGGCTCCCCGCGCCGCCACCGCTCCGCCGACGCGGCGGCCTGCGCCAGCGCCTCCTCGCCGTCGATCCGGGTGAAGGCGTTGACCGCGGCCTGCGCGGCCTCGGCGCGCTGGAGCACCTCCCGGGTCGCCTCGACGGGGGAGAACTCGCCGGCGGCGTAGCCGGCCGTCAGCCGGGTGGCGGACAGGGCGGACAGGCGGGTCGGTCCCTGGGTCATGCGTCCTCCGAGCATCGGCCGCCCCGGGCGGGGCGGCGGGCGGGACGCGGGCCGCCGCCGGCCGGGCCGCGGCGGCCCGCGCGGTCACTGCACCGGTACGTATCCGAGGCGCTTGTCGACCACGTTGGCCAGCGGCTCCCCGGCCGCCCAGCGGTCGAAATTGTCCTGGAACTGGGCGGCGAGCGCCTCCCGCCAGCCCAGGGTGTCGCCGCTCATGTGCGGGGAGACGATCAGGTGCGGGACGTCCCACAGCGGACTGTCCGCGTCCAGCGGCTCGGTCGCGAAGACGTCCAGTGCCGCCGCCGCGATCCGCCACTCCCGCAACGCCGCGACCAGCGCCGCCTCGTCGACCAGCGGGCCGCGCGCCACGTTGACGAACCGGGCCCGGCGCGGCATCAGGGCGAACGCCTCCGCCCCGAACATCCCCCGGGTCCGCTCCGTCAGCGGCGCCGCGCACACCACCCAATCCGCGTGCGGCAGCAGCGCGTTCAGCGCCCCGGCCGCGTGCACCCGGCCGAATTCCGGATCACCGGTCCGCTCCCGCCGGCCGACCAGATCGACCTCGACACCCAGTGCCAGCAGGGTGGCGCCGATGGCCCGGCCGATCGGTCCGGAGCCCACCACCACCGCCCGGCTCCCGGCGACCCGCAGCGTCTCCCGGTGCTGCCAGCGGCGCTGCCGCTGGAGCTCCCAACTCCCGTAGAAGTCCTTGGCCATGGCGATCACCAGGCCGGCGACGTACTCGGCGATCGGCTGCTCGAAGACCCCGCGGGCGTTGGTGACGACGGTGTCGTCGGCGATCAGCGCCGGGCACAGCAGCCGGTCCACGCCGGCGCTCGCGGTGTGCACCCACCGGGGCCGGGGGCCGCGCTCGGGCCAGCTCTCCCTGATCGCGTCGGAGGTGAAGTCCCACGCCAACAGCACATCGGCGGCGGGGAGTAGGCCGGCCAGCGTCTTCTCGTCGGCGAAGACCACCTCGGCCCGGCCGGTGAGCCGGTCCAGCCGCGGCGGCGGGTCGGAACCCAGGACGAGAACGGTGCGGACGGTGCGTTCGGACATAGGCCAGAAACCGTTCTGGAACGAGTGCCCCGTATCGCGGAACAGGGCGCCGACAGATGCCTGAGATGCGAGGATTGACCACGCTAAGAAGTCGTATCTACCGTGTCAACAACGGCTCTGTACCGACGTCCCCGGCTTGTCCGGCTGTACCACCCCTCCGGCCACCGGCCGTGTCAGCTTCAGCCCTTCGTGCCTCCTAGGGGCCTTCATGGACGTCTCTTTCCTGGGTGGCCCACAGCCGCAGCTCGGCGTGGGCGTCGTCGCCCCCTTCGACTTCGCGCTCGACCGCGAGCTGTGGCGCTGGGTCCCCGACGACGTGTCCCTCCACCTCACCCGCACCCCCTTCGTCCCCGTCGAGGTCAGCCTCGACCTTGCCCGCCTGGTCAGCGAGCACGAGACCCTCGACGCCGCCGTCCAGGCGCTGTGCGCGATATCTCCGCAGGTCATCGCCTATGCCTGTACGTCGGGCAGCTTCGTCGGCGGGACGGCGGGCGAACGCGCGATGTGCGCCGCCATGACCCAGGCGGGCGAGGTGCCCGCCCTGACCACCTCCGGCGCCGCCATCCAGGCGCTGCACGAGATCGGCGCCCGGCGCATCGCCGTGGTCACCCCGTACACCAAGTCGGTCACCGACTCCCTGGAGGACTACCTCCGGGAGGCCGGCGTCACCGTCACCGGCCGCGCCTACCTCGGGCTGACCCGGCACATCTGGAAGGTCCCCTACCGCGATGTCGTCGACATGGCCAGGGCGGCCGTCGTCGGCGCCGCCGACGCGCTCTTCATCAGCTGTACCAACCTCCCCACCTACGACGTCATCCCCCAACTGGAGGCCGAGCTGCGGATGCCGGTGCTGTCCGCCAACCAGGTGACGATGTGGGCGGCGCTGCGGGCCATCGGCGTCCGGGCCGTCGGCCCCTACCAGGCGCTGCTCGACCCGGTGGCCAGAAGCGGTCCGGCGGCCATGTCCGGGCTCCAGCCGCCGCCGCGCACCGGGCCCCCGCCGCTGCCGGAGGCGGCCTTCGCCGGACCGCCCGCCCCGCCGGACGCGGAGTCCGGGGACGGCCCCGAACCGCCCCCGTTCCTCCCCGAGGACCCCGCTCCGCAGCCCCCGCTCTGACCCGCCCCCGTCCGCAAGGGAGACCCCGCCCATGGCATCGGTCGGCTTCCTCTACCCCGGTCACTCCGCCGAGGACGACTACCCCCGCCTCGAAGCACTGCTGGGCGGCACGGTCCGCCTGCCGCTGGTCCACACCGACATCGGCGAGGACGCCCACCGTCCGGACGCCCTGCTGGAGATGGGCTCCGCGGCCCGGCTCGCGGCGGGCACCGGCGCGCTGCGGGACGCCGGTGCCGAGGCCGTCGTCTGGGCGTGCACGAGCGCCAGCTTCATCTACGGCTGGGAGGGCGCCCGGCGGCAGGTGCGGGAGCTGTCGGCCACCGCCGGGCTGCCGGCCTCCAGCACCTCCTTCGCCTTCGCGCACGCCGTCCGGGAGCTCGGCGTCCGCCGGGTCGCGATCGCCGCGACCTACCCGGCCGACGTCGCCGCGTACTTCCACGCCTTCCTCAAGGCCGCCGGCGCGGAGGTGGTCGCCACCCGCGGCAGCGGCATCATCACCGCCGCCGAGGTCGGCACCTGGGGCCGGGACGAGGTACTGGCGCTGGCCCGGGCCGGCGACCACCCCGCCGCGGAGGCCGTCCTGCTGCCCGACACCGCCCTGCACACCGCCGCCCACCTGCCCGCCCTCGAAGCCGCGCTGGGCAAGCCGGTGCTCACCGCCAATCAGGTGACGGTCTGGGAGGGCCTGCGGCTCCTGGACCGCCCGCTCGCCTGCCCGGAACTGGGCACGCTGTTCTCCCGCGCGGGGCGGGACGGGTAACGGCAGCGGGCCCGCCGGCCCGCCCCGCCCCCGGCCTGCCGGTGGGCCCGCACCCGGCCCCCGGGAATAACCGGAGCACTTCTCCGGTTACCCTCCTCGCACACCACCGACGTACCCGGCACGGACCGCCCCGCCGGCGCCCCACCGGCGCCCGGCCGCCCCGCCGCCGGATCCGCGACGCGAGGAGGACCCGCACCGTGAGCGGCGAAGACCAGCAGACCCGTGACAGCCACGGCGAGCCCGGGGACGACGGCATCCGGGGCACCGCCCTGGGCACCGCCCCCGTCCCCCTGTCCGTGCTCGACCTGGTGACGGTCGGCGCCGGCAGCACCGCCACCGCCGCGGTCCGCACCGCCGTCGACCTGGCCCGCACCGCCGAGCGCCGCGGCTTCCACCGCTACTGGGTCGCCGAGCACCACTCCATGCCCGGGGTGGCCTCCTCCTCACCCGCGGTGCTGCTCGCCCATCTCGCCGCGCACACCACCCGGATCCGGCTCGGCTCCGGCGGCGTGATGCTGCCCAACCACGCGCCGCTGGTCATCGCCGAGCAGTTCGGCACCCTGGAGGCGATGGCCCCCGGCCGGATCGACCTCGGCCTCGGCCGCGCCCCCGGCACCGACGGCGCCACCGCCGCGGCCCTCCGCCGTGCCGAGCGGCTGCACGAAGGGGCGGAGGAATTCCCGCAGCAGCTGGCCGAGTTGACCCGCTTCCTGGACGACTCGTTCCCCGACGGCCACCCCTACGCCCGGATCCACGCCGTCCCCGGCCCCGTCCAGGCCACCGCGCCCGGCGGTGTGCAGTCCCCGCACCGCCCGCCCCTGTGGCTGCTCGGCTCGTCCGGCTTCAGCGCCCGCCTGGCCGGCACCCTCGGCCTGCCGTTCGCCTTCGCCCACCACTTCTCGGCCGCCAACACCGTCCCGGCGCTCGACCTGTACCGCGCCTCGTTCCGCCCCTCCGAGGTGCTCGCCGAGCCCTACGCCCTGATCGGCGTCTCCGCGCTGGCCGCCGAGGACGAGGCCGAGGCCCGTGCCCAGGTCCGCACCGGCGCCCTGGCCATGATCCGGCTGCGCACCGGCCGCCCCGGCCTCGTCCCCACCCCCGAGGAGGCCGCCGCGTACCGCTTCAGCGACATCGAGCGGGACTTCGCCGACAGCTGGCTCGGCAACGTCGTCCACGGCACCCCCGACGCCGTCCGCGAGGGCCTGTCCGACCTGGTCAAGCGCACCGGCGCCGACGAGCTGATGCTCACCGCCAACGCCCACACCGGCGAGGTCCGCCGCCGCTCCTACGACCTGATCGCCGACGCCTTCGGACTTCCGCAGGGCTGACGCGCCCGCGCGGCGCGGGGCGCGCGGCTCAGCCGCAGGCGCGCCCCGCGTCCAGCAGCGCCGCCACCCCGTCCGGGGCCACCGGCCGGGAGTACAGCCAGCCCTGGCCGGTGTCGCAGCCGATCCGGCGCAGCCGCTCGGCCTGCTCGGCGCTCTCCACGCACTCCGCGGTCACGGTCAGCCCGAGCCGGTGCGCCAGCGCCACCAGCGCCTCCACGATCATCTCGTCCGCCGGGTTCGGATGCTCCTGCGACCGGAAGCCGTGGACGAACGAACCGTCCAGCTTCAGCACCGACACCGGCAGCCGGCTGAGGTAGGCGAGGTTGGAGTAGCCGGTCCCGAAGTCGTCGATGGCGATCCGCACGCCCATGTCGCTGAGCGCCTGGAGGGCCTGGAGCGGACGGCCCGCCGACCCCATCACCGCCGACTCGGTCAGCTCCAGCTGGAGCAGCCGCGGCGGCAGCCCGGTCTCCGCCAGGATGCCCGCCACATCGGCGACGAGGTCGGAGTCCCAGACCTGACGCACGGCCACATTCACACTGACGAACAGCGGCTGGCCGCCGGGGTGCGCCAGCTGCCAGGCGCGGGCCTGGTAGCACGCACGGGTGAGGACCCAGCGGCCCAGTTCCACGATCGCGCCGTTCTCCTCGGCCAGCGCGATGAACCGATTCGGCGCCAGCACCCCGAACTGCGGGTGCCGCCACCGCACCAGCGCCTCCACGCCCTGCGCCCGGCCGTCCCCCAGTCCGACCAGCGGCTGGTACTCCAGGGTGAACTCCCCGCGGTCCACCGCCGGCCGCAGCGTGCTGGACAGCGCCTGCCGGGTCATCCGGTGCGCGTTGCGCTCGGGGTCGAACAGCGTCCAGCGGGCCTTGCCATCCTCCTTCGCCCAGTACAGCGTGGTGTCCGCGGCCTGCATCAGACCGGTCGCGGTGGTGCCGCCCGCGGCCCGCTCCACCACCCCGATGCTCGCCGACACCGACAGCCGCTGCCCGGCCAGGTCGAACGGCTGCTGGAGCGCGTCCAGCACCGACTGCGCCAGCTCCGCCAGCTGGTCGGTGCCGGTCGAGTCCTCCACCAGCAGCGCGAACTCGTCCCCGCCCAGCCGCGCCACCAGGTGCCCGCCGGGGCCCGGCCCGCGCCCGGCGGCTCGCTCCGCGCAGCGGGTCAGCCGCTGCGCCACGGCGCCCAGCAGCCGGTCCCCGACCCGGTGCCCCAGGGTGTCGTTGACCGCCTTGAAACCGTCCAGGTCCAGATAGCACAGCCCGATCCGGCCGGTGCCGGACCGCTCGAAGGCGGCCGCCTCCAGCGCCGCGGTGAGCCGCTCGAAGAACAGCGTGCGGTTGGGCAGCCGGGTCACCGGGTCGTGCATCTGGAGGTGCCGCAGCCGGGCCAGCAGGTCGCGCCGGTCGCTGATGTCCGCGGCCGTCAGCAGCACCCGCTCCGCACCGCCCGGCAGCCGCTCCGCGACCGGCTCGACGGTCACCTCCGCCCACACCGCGCTGCCGTCGGTCCGCTTCAGCCGGCGGGTGCAGCTCAGCCTCTCCCGGCGCCCGCACAGCACCTCGCGGTACGCGGCCCACAGCCGCGGGTCGGCGCCGAGGTCGGCGAGGTCGGCGGCGTCGGCGGCGACCAGGTCGCCCGGGGCGGTGCCGACCAGCTCGCCGAACGCGGGGTTGGCGGCCAGCACCAGCCCGTCGCGGTTGAGGACGGCCATCGGCAGGCCGGCGGTGTGGAAGGCGGCGCGGTAGTCGCCGAGCGAGGCGGCGGTGTCGTCGCAGCGCGCCGAGGCGTCGCAGGGGGGAGGGTGCGCGGCCCGCGCGGATTCTTTGGTCGAGCCCTCACTCTCCGTCATCGAGGGCAGTGTCGCTCCGGGCGTGCGGCCCGTGCTGTCGGGGTGTCCGCTCACTGCTCGCTCCCGCATGGCGCTTGTCTCGTGACGGAGGGGTACCTCGCGCTGGAAAGTGTGGCGATCATAGAGGCTGGCACGAGGGCCGAGCCAGCGACGAAGCCGTGACCATCCGCACGCATGACGGAAGTTCAGCCAATATTGCCCGGCTCTGTTCGCCCCTATTGCCCCTTTGGTCGCTTGTGACTTTGCGTTACGAGGCAGGGGAGACGCGACCGTCACCCGTACGGGCCGCCATAACAGGACGAAGAACATGAAATCACCTCAGGGTAGATGGGTGTCCCGAATCCGTCCCTGGAGGTCCACGTGCTGCGCGCCCAGACACCCCGTGGGGTGGACCGCCGCCGCCTGCGGCGCGTCGCAGCCGTGGCCACCTCCCTCAGTGCGCTGATCGCCACCTCCATCGTGGCCGGCCCGGCCACCGCCTCCGAGGCGGCCCTGTCCTGCGCCCTGGGACGCACCGACGCCCACCACTCCGAGGGCGTCGACAGCTGGAACGACGCCTACCCCCGCCCCGACCGCACCCTCCGCGCGGTCATGATCTTCCTGTCGTTCCCGGACGCCCGCCCCGCCACCGCCACCCAGCAGCTCTCCGGCGACTACTTCCCGGCCACCGCCCGGTTCTTCGAACGCGCCTCGTACGGCAGGTTCCACCTGCGCACCCGGATCCAGCCCCGCTGGATCCGCATGCCGCACCCCTCCACCTGGTACGCCATACAGCGCGACTGGGACTCCGGGCGCCGCTCCGCCTACCTGCGCGACGCGGTCGCCGCCGCCGACCCCGCCGTCGACTTCCGCCGCTACGACCTCGTCTACCTCGTCGCCGACCCCGGCGCCCCCGGCGTCGACTCCGACGCCACCAAGGTCGTCAACCTCGACCAGCCGATGCACGCCGACGGCGCCGAGCTGCGCCGCTTCGTCACCGTCTTCGAGCACAGCCCGCCCGACCGCAACGTCCTCGCCCACGAGACCGGCCACGTCTTCGACCTGCCCGACCTCTACCACCGCCCGGAGAACGGCCACGGCGACTGGGATACCCACGTCGGGGACTGGGACCTCATGGGCAGCCAGTTCGGACTCGCCCCCGAACCCTTCGCCTGGCACAAGTGGCGGCTCGGCTGGATCACCGACGGCCAGATCGACTGCGTCAGCCTCGACCGCCCCCGGATGCACTCGCTGCGCACCCTCTCCGCCCCCGACGCCCCCGGCGCCCACCACCGCCCCCGCCTCCTGGTCGTCCGCACCGGCCCCGACAGCGCCCTCGCCGTGGAGGCCCGCGGCGCCGAGGGCAACGATCATGCGGTCTGCACCGAGGGCGTCCTCGTCTACCGCGTCCGCTCCACCACCGCCTCCGGCGACGGCCCCGTCCAGGTGCTCGACGGCCACCCCGGCACCGCCGCCTGCTGGGGCAGCTCCGTCTACCCGCCGCTCGCGGACGCCCCGCTCGGCGTCGGGGAGAGCCTCAACGACGCCGCGGACGGCGTCCGCGTCCAGGTCGAGGGCCGCACCTCGGACGGCGAATGGGCCGTCAAGATCACCCGCAGCACCCCCTGAGCCCGGACACGCCGAAGGCCCCCACCGAACCGGTGAGGGCCTTCGACCGTCTGTGCGCCGCCAGGGACTCGAACCCCGGACCCGCTGATTAAGAGTCAGCTGCTCTAACCAACTGAGCTAGCGGCGCCTGCTGACGGGGAAAACATTAGCATCCTGGCCCCGGTGGGCAAAAATCGATGCCGCTCAGCCCCCGGCCAGCACGCCACCCAGGCCCTGAACAGCGGGTTCGTGATGCGCACGGGCGCTCTCCCGGTCGGCGCCGAGCCCCCCGCGGGCGGCCCGCACGCACGCCCACAGCAGGGTGTCGGGCCCCGGCAGCCACGGCTCCCGGACGTCCGGGGCCACCAGCCAGCGCGATCCGGCCGCCGCCTCGTCCCCGGCCCCGGCCGTACGGGGGCGCGGGTGCAGCGGCGGCACCGTGACCGCATCCCCGCTCCCGTGGCACAGCGGCGCCGGCACCGCCCGCCCCCACTCCTCCCAGGCCAGCAGCGCGGGCAGCCGCTGGGCCGTACCGGGCGCCGCGAACAGCAGGATCCGCCCCCGGTGGGTGGCCACCGGCCCCGACCCCGGACCGGCCGACCACAGCCGGTCCACCATCCGCCGCCCGAAGAGCGCCGGGACGTTGATCACGTCGAAGACCCGGCCGCACGGCAGCACGCTCGGCGCCGCCGGCCGCTCCGCCCACAGCACGTGCATGGCCTCCGGGTGCGGACTGGCCGAGGCGAGCCAGTCGGCTCCGGCGAGCGTGACGTACGCCGTGGTGGGGAAGGCCAGGTGCCGCGGGGTCTCAGGAAGCCAGTCGCTCATGGGACAGGTCTACCGACCCGCCGCCCCCCGGCAATCCTCCTTGGCGGAAACCGGGACAGGACGGGGCGCCGGGGAGTATCTTCCCCGGCCCGCATATGCCAGGGGCTCATGATCTTGGCAGGTGAGCCGCGGGGGAGACGGGTGCCTCGTGTGACGGACGTGACACCGGCCCCGACGCGGCGGGACCGGTCCTCAGTCGGCGTCCGGCGGCACCGTGCTGCCGGAGCGCAGCAGCCCGCGGCCGAACTCCACCATCTTGCGCGCGTAGTCCTCGGTCCAGTCCGCCCGCTCGGCGACCACCGCCAGCGGCAGCCGGTCGAAGCGGCGGGGATCGGTCAGCTGCGCGGCCGCCATCGCCTGGAACTCCGTGGCCCGGTCGGCCGCCGCCCGGAACGCCAGCGCCAGCTCGGTCGCGCGCCCCAGCAGCGCGCCGGGGTCCTCCAGCGACTCCAGTCCGAAGAAGTGCTCCGGGTCGGTGGTGGCCTCCGGCGGCTCGAACAACAGCTGTGCGGGCTTCATGCGGCGGGGCGCGGACGCCGCCCCCCGCGGATCGGGAGCCGGCTGCGGCTCGGTCATGTACCTACCTCCAGGGTCCTTTCCATTGTCTGCCCACGTTGGGGTATCTCATGGCGGGGGTTCCGCCGGGCCCGGTTCGTCGGTGGTTGCGCGCCGTGCCGGCGGTGGGGTTGTTTGTGGCCGCCCCACGTTGTCGTCGCTGGGCGCCGTGGTTGGCTGGGGTCTTTCGGGTTCCGTTGGTGGGTGGGGGGCGGAGGGGCTGCCCCGGGGTACGTCCTCGGTGCGGGCGCTTCT
>NZ_JALMUV010000084.1 GCF_023155275.1 Streptomyces rhizoryzae | reverse complement strand
CGGGCGACGGGCGACGGGCGACGGGCGACGGGCGACGGGCGACGGGCGACGGGCGGCGCGCGGTGTGGCACGACCCGGTGGCGGTGCGCCAGAGTGGTCCCCTACGCGATCTTCGAAGAGGGGCGGTACCGATGGCACAGGAAGTGCGCGGCGTCGTGGCGCCGGGGAAGAACGAAGCGGTCCGGGTGGAGACCATCGTGGTGCCCGATCCCGGGCCCGGCGAGGCCGTGGTGAAAATCCAGGCGTGCGGCGTGTGCCACACCGACCTGCACTACAAGCAGGGCGGGATCAACGACGACTTCCCGTTCCTGCTGGGCCACGAGGCGTCCGGCGTGGTGGAGTCGGTCGGCGCGGGCGTCACCGACGTCGCCCCCGGGGACTTCGTCATCCTCAACTGGCGGGCGGTGTGCGGCGCCTGCCGGGCCTGTCTGCGCGGGCGGCCCCAGTACTGCTTCAACACCCACAACGCCCGGCAGAAGATGACGCTCACGGACGGCACCGAGCTGACCCCGGCGCTGGGCATCGGCGCGTTCGCCGACAAGACGCTGGTCGCCGCCGGGCAGTGCACCAAGGTCGATCCGGCGGTCTCCCCGGCCGTCGCGGGCCTGCTGGGCTGCGGTGTGATGGCCGGAATCGGCGCCGCGATCAACACCGGCGGGGTCGGCCGCGGCGACGCGGTCGCGGTCATCGGCTGCGGCGGGGTCGGCGACGCGGCGGTGGTCGGCGCCCGGCTGGCCGGCGCGGCGAAGATCATCGCCGTGGACATCGACGACCGGAAGCTGGAGACGGCCCGCACCATGGGCGCCACCCACACGGTCAACTCCCGCACCACCGACCCCGTCGAGGCGATCCGCGACCTCACCGGCGGCTTCGGCGCGGACGTCGTCATCGACGCGGTCGGCCGCCCGGAGACCTACCGCCAGGCGTTCTACGCCCGCGACCTGGCCGGCACCGTCGTCCTGGTGGGCGTCCCCACCCCCGAGATGACCCTGGAACTTCCCCTGCTGGACGTCTTCGGCCGCGGCGGCGCCCTGAAGTCCTCCTGGTACGGCGACTGCCTGCCGTCCCGGGACTTCCCGATGCTGATCGACCTGCACCAGCAGGGCCGGATCGACCTCGGCGGGTTCGTCACCGAGACCATCGGCATCGACGAGGTCGAGCGCGCCTTCGACCGGATGCACGCCGGTGACGTGCTGCGTTCGGTGGTGGTGCTGTGATGGCCGCCCGGATCGACCACCTCGTCACCTCCGGGACGTTCTCCCTGGACGGCGGCGAGTGGGACGTGGACAACAACGTCTGGATCGTCGGGGATGGCGCGGAGGCCGTCGTCATCGACGCCGCCCACGACGCCGACGCCATCCTCCGCGCCCTCGACGGGCGCACCCTGCGGGCGATCGTCTGCACCCACGCGCACAACGACCACATCGACGCCGCCCCGGCGCTGGCCGCCCGCACCGGCGCGCGGATCCTGCTGCACGCCGACGACCTGCCGCTGTGGAGGCAGACCCACCCGGACACCGCGCCCGACGCGGAGCTGCGGGACGGCCAGGTGCTGACCATCGCCGGGATCGACCTGACCGTGCTGCACACCCCGGGGCACGCGCCCGGCGCGGTCTGCCTCCACGCGCCGGACCTGAACACCGTGTTCACCGGGGACACCCTCTTCCGGGGCGGGCCGGGCGCCACCGGCCGGTCGTTCTCCGACTTCCCGACGATCATCGACTCGATCCGCGACCGGCTGCTCACCCTGCCGCCGGACACCGTCGTACGGACCGGCCACGGCGAGCCGACGACGATCGGCGCGGAGGCCCCGCACCTGGCGGAGTGGGTGGCCAGGGGGCACTGAGGGGTGGGGAAGGGGGCGCGGGGGCCTTAGGGGGTGGGCGAACGGATCCCGTAGGGGACGCACGCGCCCCCTGCGGGGCCTCAACGTGGCGTGGGGGGCGGGTATTCCCGCGACGCGCCGCAAGGCCCCGGGCGAGCCCGCCCCCAGGCGGGCCCCTCGGCCGCCCCTCAGGCGGGCCTCCGGCCGCCCCCCAACGGGCCCCGGTGGCCGCCCCCCAACGGGCCTCGGGCTCCCCCCAACAGGCGCCAACCCCCAGCCGCCACAAGGGAGTTCACCCCCACCCCCCATACCCCGATCGTCAGCCCTCCTCGGCCGCGCGGTGGAGGATGCGGGCCGCGGCGGCCGCGGAGTCGACGAGGGGGTGCAGGGCCAGGGCGCGCAGCGCGGCGTCGCGGTCCTTGAAGAGGGCGGCGTCCACGGTGGCCCGTTCGACGGCCTTCACCTGGAGCATCAGGCCCAACTGGTCCTCCCGCAGCGGCGCGCAGGGCAGCGGGCGCGCCCCCCGGGAGGTCACCTCGCACACCGTCTCCACGATCGCGTCCGGCGCCAGCTGCGGCACCGTCGTGCCGTTGCGGACGTTGAGGATCAGCCGCCGCCCGGTGTTCCCGGCGATCGCGTGCATCAGCGCCAGCGCCACCCGGTCGTAGCCGCCGCCCTCCAGATCGTGGCTGTCCCGCTGCCAGCCGCCGGTCGCCTCCCGGCTGTGCGCCATGTAGGTCTCCTCGCGCTCCAGCCGGGTGCGCTCCCACAGGTCGTACACCGCGTCCGGGGAGCCGGCCGCCGCGGCCCGCTCGAAGAACCCGCCCTGCTGCCGGTCCAGGAACTCCCCGCGGGTCTGGGCGGTGTCCCGTACGGAGTGCAGGGTCTCCCGGCGGAAGTAGTAGTAGTGCAGGTACTCGTTGGGCAGCGCCCCCAGGACCCGCAGCCACTCCGCGCCGAACAGGCGGCCCTCCTCGAAGGAGCCCAGCGCCGCCTCGTCGGCCAGCAGGCCCGGCAGCACGTCGGTGCCGTCCAGCGTCAACGTGCGCAGCCAGCCGAGGTGGTTGAGGCCCACGTAGTCGTAGGCGGAGCGGGCCGGGTCCGCCAGGGCCGCCGGGTCCGCGCCGGCCGCCCGGGCCGCGCGGCGCACCAGGCCCACCGGCGAGTCGCAGATCCCGATGACGCGGTCGCCCAGCACCTGCGCCATCGCCTCGGTGACCATCCCGGCGGGGTTGGTGAAGTTGATGACCCAGGCGCCCGGGGAGAGCGCCGCGACCCGTTCGGCGATGTCCAGCGCCACCGGGATCGTCCGCAGCCCGTAGAGGATGCCGCCCGCGCCGACCGTCTCCTGGCCCAGTACGCCTTCGGACAGCGGGATCCGCTCGTCCCGGACGCGGCCCGCGGTGCCGCCGACCCGTATGGCGGAGAACACGAAGTCGGCGCCCGTCAGCGCCGCGTCGAGGGTCGTCGCCACCCGTACGGGTACCGGTGCGGGGCGGCCCGCCGCCAGCCGGGCCAGGACGTCCGAGACCACCGCGACCCGCGCCGGGTCGGTGTCGTACAGCGTCAGCTCGGAGACGGAGCGGGCCGGGTCGTCCAGGAGGGCGCGGTAGACCAGCGGTACGCGGAAGCCGCCGCCGCCGAGAATGGTGAGCCTCATGAGGCGGAACGTACCGCAGCATCAGGCACACTGGCGGCACGAGGTGCGTACGAGAAGGGGCGAGCGCGGTGAACGACGGCCGACGCGAGGTGCAACCGCCCCCGGAGCCGGCCGCCGGGCCGCCGGGGCTCGATCCGCTGGCCGCGGTGCGCCGCGGCGGCGATCCGCCCACCGACGTCTACCTCACCGGCACGGTCTTCCTCGACATCATCTTCACCGGCCTGGACTCCGCCCCGGTCCGCGGTACGGAGTCCTGGGCGCGCGGGATGGGCTCCAGCCCCGGCGGCGTCGCCAACATGGCCACCGCCCTCGCCCGGCTGGGCCTGCGCACGTCCCTGGCCGCCGCGTTCGGCGACGACATGTACGGCGAGTACTGCTGGGAGGCGCTCGAACGGGGCGAGGGCATCGACCTGGCGCTCTCCCGCAAGGTCCCCGGCTGGCACTCCCCGGTGACGGTCTCGATGGCCTACGAGGGCGAGCGCACCATGGTCTCGCACGGCCACGAGGCGCCGCCGCCCGAGCACGCCTTCGACGGGGAGCACGCCCCCGGCTGCCCGCCGCCGACCCGGGCCTGCGTCGCCTCGCTGGTGCCCGGCCGCCGGGAGGGCTGGCTGGGCTGCGCGGCCGGCCGCGGCAGCCGGATCTTCGCCGACGTCGGGTGGGACGACACCGGGCGCTGGGACCCGGCCGACCTCGCCGACCTGGAGCACTGCGAGGCGTTCCTGCCCAACGCCGGGGAGGCGATGCGCTACACCCGCACCGACTGCCCGCGGGCCGCCGCCCGCAAGCTCGCCGACCTGGTGCCGCTCGCCGTCGTCACGCTCGGCGCGGAGGGCGCGTACGCGGTGGACGCGCGCACGGGGGAGACCGCCGAGGTGCCGGCGATCGCGGTGGAGGCGCTGGACCCGACCGGCGCCGGGGACGTGTTCGTCGCCGGGTTCGTCACCGGCACGCTGGCCGGCTGGCCGCTGGCGGACCGGCTGGCGTTCGCGGGGCTGAGCGCCGCGCTGTCGGTGCAGGAGTTCGGCGGGTCGCTGTCGGCGCCGGGCTGGGGAGAGATCGCCGCGTGGTGGTGCCGGGCGCGGAGCCTGGGCACGGCGGCGGGGGACGGGCTGCGCCGCCAGTACGGGTTCCTGGACGCGGTCCTGGCGGGCCCCGGGGCGGGTCCCGGCTTCCCGGCCGTGCCGGACGACGCGGCGCCGTCGGCGTCCGCCCGGCTGGCCCGCGCGGTCCCGACGATCGGGTTCCGGCCGCCGGTCTGAGGGCCGGGCGCCCGCCGGTCCGGGCCCGCCCGGGGGTGGGCGGCGGGCGGGGCGCCACCGTCCGCGAGGGGCGCGGAGCCGAGCGTGACGGGCCGGCGGGGGCGGTGCCGGGCGGCCGGGGCCGGGGAGCGGGGGCGGGCCGGAAAACCCGGCCGGGTTGTCGGTGCCCCGTCGTACTCTGGTAGCGCAAGGAGCCAGTGCGGGCACCGCCGCTTGCAGGTCCGCACCTGTGATGAGCAAAGGATGGGGGTTGAGCAGGCCACCCGGCCTACCCATGACGCAGACACCCACACGAGCGCAGGCGAGCGCCCAGTTCACGGTCCCGGCCAAGCACCCGATGGTGACGGTCCTGGGATCGGGAGACTCGCTCCTGCGTGTGATCGAGGACGCTTTTCCCGCCACCGACATCCACGTCCGGGGCAATGAGATCAGCGCGGTCGGCGACGCCCGTGAGGTCGCCCTCGTCCAGCGCCTGTTCGACGAGATGATGTTGGTTCTCCGCACCGGGCAACCGATGACGGAGGACGCGGTGGAACGTTCCATCGCCATGCTCCGCGCGGCGGAGAACGGCGAGGGGGCGACCGAGACCCCGGCCGAGGTGCTCACCCAGAACATCCTCTCCAACCGCGGCCGCACCATCCGTCCCAAGACCCTCAACCAGAAGCGCTATGTCGACGCCATCGACAAGCACACCATCGTCTTCGGGATCGGCCCGGCCGGCACCGGCAAGACCTACCTGGCCATGGCCAAGGCCGTGCAGGCCCTCCAGGCCAAGCAGGTCAACCGCATCATCCTGACCCGCCCCGCGGTCGAGGCCGGCGAGCGCCTGGGCTTCCTGCCCGGCACCCTCTACGAGAAGATCGATCCCTATCTGCGCCCGCTCTACGACGCGCTGCACGACATGCTCGACCCCGATTCCATCCCGCGCCTGATGGCCGCCGGGACGATCGAGGTGGCGCCGCTGGCGTACATGCGCGGCCGGACGCTGAACGACGCGTTCATCATTCTCGACGAGGCGCAGAACACCAATCCCGAGCAGATGAAGATGTTCCTCACCCGGCTCGGATTCGACTCCAAGATCGTGATCACCGGCGATGTGACCCAGATCGACCTGCCGGGCGGCACCAAGAGCGGTCTGCGCCAGGTCCGGGACATCCTCACCGGCGTCGACGACGTCCACTTCGCCGAGCTGACCAGCAGGGACGTGGTCCGGCACAAGCTCGTCGGCCGTATCGTCGACGCCTACGAGAAGTACGACAGCCGCAACGGCCGGTAGCCCGCGCCGCACGACCAGAGAAGCGAGACCCACCCACCCCATGTCGATCGACGTCAACAACGAGTCCGGTACGGACATCGACGAGCAGGCGGTCCTGGACATCGCCCGCTATGCCCTGGCCCGGATGCGGATCCACCCGCTGTCCGAGCTGTCCGTCATCGTCGTGGACGCCGAGGCCATGGAGCAGCTCCACCTCCAGTGGATGGACCTCCCGGGCCCGACCGATGTCATGTCCTTCCCGATGGACGAGCTGCGCCCGCCGGCCAAGGACGACGAGGAGCCCCCGCAGGGGCTCCTCGGTGACATCGTGCTCTGCCCGGAGGTCGCCGCCCAGCAGGGCAAGGCCGCCCCGACGGGGCACAGCATGGACGAGGAACTCCAGCTGCTGACCGTCCACGGCGTGCTGCACCTGCTCGGCTACGACCACGAGGAGCCCGACGAGAAGGCCGAGATGTTCGGCCTCCAGGCCGCGATCGTCGACGGCTGGCGGGCCGAGCGGGGCCTGACCGGCCCCTCGCCGGCCCCCACCGTGACCTGACGGAGCGCGCGATGACCACCCTGATCGCCGTCGCGGTGCTCCTCGTCGTGATCGCCTGGCTCGCCGCCTGCGCGGAGGCGGGCCTGACCCGGACGACGAGCTTCCGGGCCGAGGAGGCGGTCCGCTCCGGCCGCCGCGGCAGCGCCAAGCTCGCCGCGGTCGCCGCCGACCCCACCCGCTACCTCAACGTCGCGCTGCTGGTGCGGGTCGGCTGCGAGATGGCCGCCGGCGCCCTGGTCACCTACGCCTGCCTGCGCTCCTTCGACACGACCTGGCAGGCGCTGACCGTCGCCATCGCGGTGATGGTGCTGGTCTCCTACGTCGCCGTCGGGGTCTCCCCGCGCACCATCGGCCGCCAGCACCCGCTGAACACCGCCACCGCCGCCGCGTACGTGCTGCTGCCGCTGGCCCGGGTGATGGGCCCGGTGCCGCAGCTGCTGATCCTGCTCGGCAACGCCCTCACCCCCGGCAAGGGCTTCCGCAAGGGGCCGTTCGCCTCCGAGGCCGAACTGCGGTCGCTGGTGGACCTGGCGGAGAAGGAGTCGCTGATCGAGGACGAGGAGCGCCGGATGGTGCACTCGGTCTTCCAGCTCGGCGACACCCTCGTCCGCGAGGTGATGGTGCCGCGCACCGACCTGATCTCCGTGGAGCGCTTCAAGACCATCCGCCAGGCGCTGACCCTGGCGCTGCGCTCCGGCTTCTCCCGGATCCCGGTGACCGGCGAGAACGAGGACGACATCGTGGGCGTGGTCTACCTCAAGGACCTGGCCCGCAAGGTGCACATCAGCCGGGACGCGGAGACCGAGCTGGTGTCGACGGCGATGCGCCCGGCGGTGTTCGTCCCGGACACCAAGAACGCCGGCGACCTGCTGCGCGAGATGCAGCGGGACCGCAACCACGTCGCGGTGGTGATCGACGAGTACGGCGGCACGGCCGGCATCGTCACCATCGAGGACATCCTGGAGGAGATCGTCGGCGAGATCACCGACGAGTACGACCGGGAACTCCCGCCGGTGCAGGACCTCGGCGGCGGCCGCTACCGCGTCACCGCCCGCCTGGACATCGGCGCGCTGGGCGAGCTGTACGGCCTGGCGGAGCTGGACGACGAGGACGTCGAGACGGTCGGCGGGCTGCTCGCCAAGCAGCTGGGCCGGGTCCCGATCGCCGGGGCGACCGCCGAGATCGATCTCTCCGAGGACGCCTCGGACCCGGACCTGAAGGCGCTGCGGCTGATCGCCGAAGCGCCGGCCGGCCGCCGCAACAAGATCGTCACGGTGCTCTGCGAACCGGTCCGCGCGGCGGACGCGGAGCGTGACGGCGCCGCCGGCTGACCGCCGCCCGCCCGGCCCGGCGGGCGGCATTTCCCGGGGAATTCCCCCGCGTTCCGGCCCGCCCGGCAACTGATCCGCAGTGCACCGGAAATTACCGCAAAGCCATTTCCAGCAGCTCTGGATTCTCTTGTCAAGCCCATGGAAAGATCTTCTTGCCGGGGCCGGAAAGGCGCCGGCATCGTGCGGCAGAGGGAAAACGAACGGAATGCGGGCGGGAATATCCGCGCCGGTCCCCGAGGGGGGCGGCGGATACCCCGGGCCCGGTTCCGCCGCCCCTCCGCCGCCCGGCGGTGACGTGACGACCGCCGCGTGCGATGACACCCGGCCGGGCCGCGGACATCGCGCACCCGGGCACCGCACGGCTGCCGTCTCATCGCACCGCGGGCCCGGAAACGACGTTGGCTGAAGAGCCGGGTGCCCCGGCGCAGGGGAGCGGGGCAACCGGACTCTTCAGCCTTCGTGCGTTCCCGCCGGCGGGGACGGCCGCCGCGGATCCGGCGCCTTATCGTGGTGCCCACCGCCGTGCCGACAGGGGGAGACATGGCCGCCACCACCGCAGCCGCCGATGCCGAGGTCCGCCGCCGCCAGGAACTGCGCGCCTTCCTGAGGAGCCGCCGGGCCCGGGTCACCCCGGCCGAGGCCGGTCTGCCGGACGGCGGCCGCCGCCGCACCCCCGGGCTGCGCCGCGAGGAGGTCGCGGTGCTCGCCGGCGTCGGCGCCTCCTGGTACCAGTGGCTGGAGCAGGGGCGGGACATCACCGTCTCGCCGCAGGTGCTGGACGCGGTGGCCCGGGTGCTGCGGCTCTCCGGCGCCGAGCGCCGCCACCTCTACGCGCTGGCCGGGCTGAACCCGCCGCCGCGCCGGGACGGCGAGGACCGGGAGCCCGGATCCGGCGGCGTGGGCGCCGGGCTCCAGAGGCTGATCGACGCCTGGATGCCGTCCCCGGCGCACATCACCGACCCGTACTGGAACACCATCGCCTCCAACGAGGCGGCGCGGATCGTCCTCGGCCACGGCCGGCCCGGCGCCTCCCCGAACTGCCTGATCGCGTTCTTCACCGACCCCTTCTACCGCGCCCGCACCACCAGCTGGGAGGCGAACGCGCCCCGGCTCGTCGCCCAGTACCGCGCGGCCTGCTCGGCCCGCGCGGGCGACGAGGGCTTCGCCGAGGTGGTCGCGGAAACCGCCGCGCGCAGCGCGGAGTTCGCCGCGCTGTGGGCGCGCGGCGACGTACAGGACGGCGGGCAGCTGCTGAAGGAGATGGAGCACCCGCGGGTCGGGGCGCTGCTCTTCGAGACCACCCAGCTCCAGGTCCCCGACCGCCCGGACCTCAGCGTGATGCTCTACAACCCCCGCCCGGAGACCGGCACCGCCGCCAAGCTGGAGTGGCTGACCTCGCCGGAGGGGCGGCGCGGCGGGTTGTACCCGGTCGCCGGGTGAGCGGCCCGCGCCGTACGCGCCGGGCCGGCCCGGCATATGCTCGCCCGTATGACCGAAGCCGCACCGCTGGACCCCGAAGACCGCAAGATCATCACGCTCGCGCGCTCGGCGCGGGCCCGTAACGGCGTCCCCGAGGGCGCCGCCGTCCGCGACGAGACCGGCCGCACCTACGTCGCCGGCACCGTCGCGCTGGAATCCCTCCGGCTCAGCGCCCTCCAGACGGCCGTCGCGATGGCCGTCGCCAGCGGCGCGCAGTCCCTGGAGGCGGCGGCCGTGGTCACCGAGGCCGCGCAGGCCGCCGACGCCGACCGGGCCGCCGTCCGCGACCTCGGCGGCCCGGACACCCCGGTCCTGGTGGCCGGCCCCGACGGCACCCTGCGCACCACCGTCCCGGCTGGCCCGGCGGCCTGACCGGACCCCCACCGGGCGGGGCGCCCGCACCCCGGCGCGCCCCGCCGGTGCGACCGGCAGCGGCGGATGGTCGGACCGGCCGCGAGGATCGGGGAGAATGGGCGCCATGAGCGTTCGCACAGAGTCCACCGCCCCGCACCGTGCCGGTTTCGCCTGTTTCGTCGGCCGCCCCAACGCGGGGAAGTCCACCCTCACGAACGCTCTCGTGGGCACGAAGGTCGCGATCACCTCCAACCGCCCGCAGACCACCCGCCACACCGTGCGCGGCATCGTGCACCGCCCCGACGCCCAGCTGGTGCTGGTCGACACCCCGGGCCTGCACAAGCCGCGCACCCTGCTCGGTGAGCGGCTCAACGACGTGGTCCGCACCACCTGGTCCGAGGTCGACGTGATCGGCTTCTGCCTCCCCGCCGACCAGAAGCTCGGCCCCGGCGACCGCTACATCGCCGGCGAACTGGCCGACATCCGGAAGACCCCCAAGGTCGCCATCGTCACCAAGACCGACCTGGTCGACTCCAAGACGCTGGCCGCCCAGCTGCTCGCCATCGACCGGCTCGGCAAGGAGCTCGGCATCGAATGGGCCGAGATCATCCCGGTCTCCGCGGTGGGCGACAGCCAGGTCTCGCTGCTCGCCGACCTCCTCGTCCCGCTCCTCCCCGAGGGCCCGGCCCTCTACCCGGAGGGCGACCTCACCGACGAGCCGGAGCAGGTCATGGTCGCCGAGCTGATCCGCGAGGCCGCGCTGGAGGGCGTCCGCGACGAGCTGCCGCACTCCATCGCCGTCGTCGTCGAGGAGATGCTCCCGCGCGAGGACCGCCCCGCCGACAAGCCGCTGCTCGACATCCACGCCAACGTCTACATCGAGCGCCCCAGCCAGAAGGGGATCATCATCGGCCCCA
The DNA here is from genome assembly GCF_023155275.1 of Streptomyces rhizoryzae. Classification (GTDB taxonomy): domain Bacteria; phylum Actinomycetota; class Actinomycetes; order Streptomycetales; family Streptomycetaceae; genus Streptomyces; species Streptomyces rhizoryzae. The sequence continues at coordinate 231 of NZ_JALMUV010000084.1, read as the reverse complement.
AGGGCAAGCGGCTGAAGGAGGTCGGGACGAAGTCCCGCAAGCACATCGAGGCGCTGCTGGGGACGCCGGTCTTCCTCGACCTCCACGTGAAGGTCGCCAAGGACTGGCAGCGGGATCCTAAGCAGTTGCGCAAGCTTGGTTTTTGATTCCCACGTTTTTGGCTTTCCCGCCGTGCGGGGTGCCTGCGGCGGGCCTGCGCACGTTGTTGGGTTTCCCGCCGTGCGGGGTGCT
>NZ_JALMUV010000083.1 GCF_023155275.1 Streptomyces rhizoryzae | reverse complement strand
CCACATCAACGATCCGGACGCAGAGCAGTCACATGATCGGCCGGACAAGTCCTAGGACGCCGAAGTCACAATGCTTTCCGGATTGGAACTACCCCCGCCGGTGCGGGGACGACGTGTAGTTCAGGTACAGGTTCATGTCGGTCTGGGAACTACCCCCGCCGGTGCGGGGACGACGACATCACGACCGACGTTCTCCGGTGGATCTGGGAACTACCCCCGCCGGTGCGGGGACGACGCAGAGTCGGTCAGGGCGCGCAGGCTGACCGAGGAACTACCCCCGCCGGTGCGGGGACGACCTCGGCGGCGGTGTCGCCAGCGGCGGCCTTCAGGAACTACCCCCGCCGGTGCGGGGACGACTCGTGCCCCTGATCGGCATCGTGCTCCCACTGAGAACTACCCCCGCCGGTGCGGGGACGACGACGCTGACCGTGACCGTTTTGCCGTGGGTGGAGAACTACCCCCGCCGGTGCGGGGACGACCTCGATGACGCGGGTCGAGGTCTCGCCGTCTTCGAACTACTCCCGCCGGTGCGGGGACGACGCTGAAGCAGCATGACGTGCTGGACCCAGGAGGCGAACTACCCCCGCCGGTGCGGGGACGACGAGCCCGAGGCCGGCCACGTTGAGGCGACCTGGGAACTACCCCCGCCGGTGCGGGGACGACAGCGCCTCGTACCAGTCGGTGATCTCGTCAGCCGAACTACCCCCGCCGGTGCGGGGACGACTGTCCATTCGACCACCGTACAGTCGAGACTGAAGAACTACCCCCGCCGGTGCGGGGACGACTTCCTGCCCCGCCGACTCCGCCGGCCCCGTCACGAACTACCCCCGCCGGTGCGGGGACGACACTTCTTGACCTGCGCGGATGCTAGCGGTGGGGCCGGTTTTCCTTTGGCAGGATCGGCGGTCGGGTCATGCAGTCCAGGGCCAATGTCAGTGGGCGGGTCTATGGTGCGGATCCACTGTACGGAGAGGGCTGCGCTGATGGAGCATACGGGATCGATTGTCGACCTGATGCGGGGGATGGGACTGCCGCAGGAGACCATTGCCAGGGTGTCGCGGTTATGGGGGAAGTCCGCGGCGCGGAACGGGGGACGGACCCACCTGTTACTCGGGCACTTGCTGGACACCGCTGCCGTGGCGGAGGTGATGTGGGACCGGTACCTGTCGGCCGCGTTACGGCACCGGTTGGAGGAGATCAGTGGCGGACGCGGGCGTCTGTGGTTCATGTGGATCTGTGGGATTCACGACTGCGGAAAGGCGTGCCCTGCCTTTCAGGCGATGGACGATGCGGATGCCGCCCCGGTCAGGGCAGCGGGTCTGGTGTGGGGGAGGTTGCCGTCGGACCGTCGGCAGCGGTGGCGGCATGACGTGGCCGGCGCCGCGTTGCTGCGGCCGAGATTGGTCGCGGAGTGGGGGAGTTCGGAGAGCGCGGCGTGGGTGTGGCCGTTGGTGGCCGGCCATCACGGGACGTTCCCGTCCGTCCAGGGGCTGAAGCCGAAGCATCGGGAGGTCCAGGGGAGGGGAGCTGCGTGGGAGGCGGTGCAGAGGGCGGTCGTTGACGTGTTCACCCGGGCCATCGGTTTTGCGGGTCTGGCCGATGCGCGACCGGTGGGCGCTTTGAACCGGGCGGAGCAACTGGGACTGTCTGGACTGATCGTCATGGCGGACTGGATCGCCAGTGACAGCGAGCAGTTCGACGGGATGGCGGATGCGCGGACGGTGTCTCTTGCCTCGGCGCGCCAGCGGGCCGAGGCGGCGTGGCAGCGGCTCGGTCTGCGAGGCGGGTGGGACGAACTCGCGATTCCCGAAGATCGGCTTACTCCTCTGGCCGGGCGGCTGGGAGTGCCCCCGAGGGCGTCACAGCAGGAGCTCGTCGAGCGGGCGTGGTCGATGCCGGTGCCGGGGCTGATGGTGGCCGAGGCTCCGATGGGGGAGGGCAAGACGAAGGCCGCTCTGGCGGCGGCCGAGGTGCTAGCAGCCCGGTTCGGGCTGGACGGTGTCTTCGTGGCCATGCCGACGCAGGCGACCAGCGACCCGATGTACGAACAGGTGCTGGAGTGGGTGCGGACGTTCGACCCTGAGCTGGAAGCGCAGGTCGCGCTGCTGCACGGCAAGCGCCGTTTCAACCCGACGTGGCGGGAGATCTGGGAAAGCAAGCGGATAGACCCGGTTGGACAAAGCGCCCGGGGCGAAGAGCCGGCGGCCTTGGACCCGTTCGACGTCTACGGGGCGACCGAGGAGGACGCCGAGTACGGCATGTCCGCCTGGACATCAGACGCAAGCGGCAGACCGCAGGAAGAGCGTGACGGACCGGCCCGGTGGTTCCTGGGTAACAAGCGGGGCCTCCTGACGGCGTTTGCTGTCGGCACCGTGGATCACCTCCTGTACGCGGCGACCCGCACGCGGCACGTGATGCTGCGCTTTGCCGGACTGGTCGGCAAGGTCGTGGTGGTGGACGAGGTGCACGCCGCGGACGTCTATATGCGCCAGTTCCTCTTGGAGGCGCTGCGCTGGCTCGGGCAGGCCAAGGTCCCGGTGGTCCTGCTCTCGGCGACGCTTCCGCCGGCCCAGCGGCAGGCATGCGTCGATGCGTATCTGTCGGGTGCTCTGAGCGCGGCGGATGTGGTCTGTTCAGTGCCAGAGCCGGCTGGCTATCCGTGTGTCACCGCGGCCTATGCCCTCAATGGGGCTTCGGCGGTGGTGAGTTCGCGTGAAGCGGTGCCGTCCTGGCGCGCGTCGACATCGACGCGGATCGACTGGTTGCCCGATGCCGACCCAGACGGGGGGCTGCTCGCCTCGACGGTGAGGAAAGAGGCAGCCGACGGCGGGGTGGTGCTGGTGGTGGTGAACCAGGTCGACCGAGCCCAGGCTGTTCACCGTGCCTTGACGGAGGCCGGTTTCGACGGGCAGGTGCGGCTGCTGCACGGTCGGCTGTGCTCGGCCCACCGGGCGGAGCGAACCGAGGAGTGCCTGCGGCTGCTGGGGCCAGGGGCGAATGAGGAGCGGCCTGAGCGGATGGTGGTGATCGCCACACAGCTTGCCGAGCAGTCGTTCGATGTGGATGCGGATCTACTCATCACGGATCTTGCTCCCGCCGACCTGCTCCTGCAGCGCATCGGCCGGCTCCATCGGCACAGTGGCACCCGGAGACCGTCTGCGTTCGCTGAACCGCGTGTTCTGGTGTCGGGTGTGGCGGTCGGGGAGAGAGGGCGCCCGCGCTTCCTGCCCGCGTCGAAGGGGATCTATGGGGAGTGGGCGCTGCTGAGGGCGGCCACCCTGGTCGCTGAAGCCGCGGGGCCGCTGAGCGGAGGAACGCGGCAGACAGACGGGTGGAGCATCCCGGCCGATGTGCCGGGTCTGGTTGCCAGGGCCTACGGGGAGGCGGAGGTCTGCCCACCGGACTGGGACGAGGCCGTAGCGCGCGAGGTGTGGCGCGCAAAGGAGCAGCAGCGGGAGAAGGACGCGGAGGGGTTCCTGTTGACCCGCCCCCGGGAGTGGGGGGCGCCAACGTTGGAGGGACTCCATTACGGGGGCATTCAGGCGGCATCCGAAGAGGACCTCGACGCCGTGGTGCGGGACGGGAAGCGGTCGGTGGAGGCGGTGATCGTCCGGCGCTCGGCCAGCGGATACCGGGCGATCGACGGGACCTGGATCGGCGTGCACGGTGAGGTGGACGACGAAACGGTGGTCGGCCGGCTCTTGGGCGGCACCGTGCGGCTGCCTTCCCGGCTGACGGAGGCCGCGGAGGCGGAGGAGACGGGACTTGTTCCTTTGCCTGGGTGGACTGGTCACCCCTGGCTCAGGTACGCGCCGGCGCTCGTGCTGGAGGAAGACGGGACAGCTGTGCTGGGCAAGGACAGGGTCTCGTACGACGACGTTCTGGGGTTGGTCGTCGAAGGAGGCTGAACGGTGCCTGGAGCCGCGCCCGGAGCCCTCTCACCCCGCGCTGCGGGGACGACGTGAAGCACTAAGCGGGAACACCCCCGAACTCGGGGAGGGGCGGCTCCGTGCGCCGTCGGGCAGGGTACAGGCTCGCAGCTCGTGTCGTCTGCCGGGCGTGCAAGTCGTCCGGATGCATCGGATTCGGTTGTAAGCAATAAGCGTTGTGTGCAAGCCTCGTTGCGATCGGGCGACACGCCAAATCGCTTTGCGGGAAGGCGAGTTGCCGTGCCTTCCTGCGCGTTTGGGGAGACGCGCACACGATTCATGGAGGGGGGAACCACGGTGGACACCGAGGGAGATCTCGTTCACGGCAGTTGGCTCACCACAGTCGACGCCGACGGTGCAGTCCGCACGGCCGGCTTATTCGCCGCGCTGAGGAGCGCTCACACGGTCCGGAGACTGGAGCTGCCGGTGCCGACGATGCTGCCTGCATTGCTGCGACAGATGCTCCTGCCGGTGGTGCTTGACGCCATCGGCGTGCCGCGCACGCGGCAGGAGTGGGCGGAGCGGTTCAACCGCGGCCGATTCTCGGACGTCGAGGTGGCGCAGCTGACCGCCTACCTCGGGGCCCGCTACGGCGACCGTTTCCGGCTCTTCGACGACAAGCGCCCATTTGCGCAGGTCGCCCGCCTGGAAGCGCTCAGCGGAGAGACCAAGTCGGCCGCGCAACTCGTGCCGTCGATCGCCTCCGGCAACAACGTGCCGCTGTTCAGTGCGGTGACCGAGGGCGATGAGCTGCTGTTGACGCCTGAGCAGGCGCTGCTGTGGCTGCTCCACGCGCACTGCTGGGACACCGCTTCCATCAAGACCGGAGCCGTCGGCGATCCGCAGGCGAAGAACGGCAAGACGACCGGAAACCCGACGGGCCCGCTCGGCCAGCTCGGGGTGACCGTCCTGGTGGGCCGGAACCTGTTCGAGACGCTGATGCTGAACACGCCGGTCCTGCCTGCCGGCCTGGACCCGGCGGACCGGCCCCAGTGGGCCTGGGACGAGCGCCCGGCATCGCTGGGCTGGAAGTCGCCAGCCAGTCCAGAGTGGTCGCCACGCCCGGCTGGCGGAGTGTTGGACCTGCTCACCTTCCAGGCCCGCCGCATCCGACTGATCCCGTGTGAGACGGAGCAGGAGCCGCGGGTGCATCGAGCAATCGTCTCCGCCGGCGACCGCCTCGCCCAGACTCCGGAATGGGACCCGCACACAGCCTGGTCCCACACCGCCAAACCGAAGGCGGGCCAGCCCCGACGGCGCCCCCGCCGCCATGCCTCCGGGCGTTCGGCCTGGCAGGGACTGGGCACGCTGCTTGCGCTGGCCGTGCCGGTTGAAGGTGACGGACCGTACACGTCCGTCCTGCTGCGCCAGGCTGGTGATCTGCGCGCCGAAGACGTCCTGCCCGCCAACTATCCGCTCGGCGTGGAGATCTGCGGTCTCGAATACGGCACCCAGTCCGCCGTTGTCGAAAACGCCGTCGGTGACAGCCTGCCGCTCCCGGTGGCCTCCCTGCTCGCCGAGGACGACTGGCTGCGCGCCGCCATCTTGGAATGCGTCAGCCAGGCGGACCAGGCCGGCCGTGCGCTGGACCACCTCAACAACGATCTGCGACGGGCTTGTGGCGGCGATCCGCTGCCGCGGGACAAGGGCCAGCGCCCCTCCTCCCAGTTCCTGCACACTCTCGATGCAACGATGCGCCGGCTGCTCGGCGGGCTGCGCACCGTCGGTGAGGACGACGACCTGCTGGAGCGGGCCCAGGTGGCCTGGGAGCTGTCCGTACGGGCGGCGGCCGTCGGGGAGGCCGAAGCGCTCCTTGCCGCTGCGCCGCCGCGTGCGGTGGTGGGACGCGTTGAGAAGCACAACGGCAAGGAGGTCGTGTACCGGAGCGGCAAGGCTGCCGGCATCTTCTATAAAAAGCTCGCCGAGATCCTGCCCCGGCTCCCCGGAAGCGGCTCGGACAACGGGGAGGCGGCGGCATGAGCACCGCAACCGGCAGGACCCGCAGCGGCCTGCGCGCCTACTTCTGGGACGAGGCCGCAGCCGACTGGCAAGCCTGCGCCCAGGAAGGCCGCCCCAGGTTCTCCGAGCACGTCACACGGAAGCTGCGCGGCTTGTGCGACGGCATCAACGGCGAGGCGGGCACCGTTACCGCCATGCGGGACACCCACCGGGTGCGGCTGACAGACGCAGCCCGGGACTCGGACCGCCTGCCCGACCTCTACATCGCTGAGCACGCCGTCCTCACCCTCTTCGGCCGGCATCAGCAAGCAGCCGCCGAACCCGCTCATCGGCCGAGGGGTGGCCTGGGCACGGCCTGCCGGGAACTGCGCCGTGCCGAAGCATTTTCGGCAAGTGCTGTGGAACGGCGGCTCATTGCGGCGGCCACGGCACAGGACCTGCCTGAGCTTGTCCAGCACCTGTACCGGCTCGTCCCGCTGCTGGGGCAGGCGGGCATCGGTCTCGACTACACCCGGTTGCTGTACGACCTTGCTGCCTGGGAGAGCCCGGGCCGGGACCGGGTCCTGCGTTCCTGGGGGTTGCAGTACACCGAACCGTCCGCTGCCGGTGACGACGTGCATGCCGTCCCGTACTGGACCCGCTTCGCGCCCGACCGGGTGGAGAACGGCGCACAGCTCGCCGCCCTGAGGTCCGGCGCAGGCCGTGAGGCTGGCACTGTCCCCGCGATGTGGCCGTACTACCGCACCCGCATGTCCTGCGACCTGCGTGAGCGGGGCGCCCTCACCCGGGACCTGATCGCCGAGCACGCCGCACTCACCCTCTTCGGGCGCCACCAGCAGGGCCGCAGACGGACGATGCACATCCCCGGCAACACCCCAGGCACCGCCGCGCGCCTGTTGCTGGCGAAGACCGGCAGCGGAGGGGAAGCGCTGGAACGCCGGTTCGGGGCCCTCCTTACCTCGATCGACGCCAGCGAGCTCGCGATGCACTTGCGGGGCTTGGTCACCCTGTTCTCTCGCGCCGAAATCGGACTCGACTACGACCTTTTGCGTACCGCCCTGCGGACCTGGGACGACCCCAAGCGGCCGCATGCCCAGGGCCGTTTCCGTGACCGCTGGGACCGCGACTTCCGCGTCGAGCCCACCTTCAAGAACTCCTGACATCGGCGCTGGACAGCCGTTTCCTTGTCCGGCGCTGCATCACCCTGCCTTATCAGCTACGTGTGTCGCCGCTGGGCGACGCCTCATGTCACCGAGGAGCGCGTTCGTGACTCAGCCCACCCTGTTCGTCGAGGTCCACATCCTGCAGAGTCTGCCCCCATCCAACGCCAACCGGGACGATTCGGGTACTCCGAAGCAGGCGCTCTACGGCGGTGCCCGCCGTGCCCGGGTCTCCTCCCAGGCGTGGAAGCGGGCCACCCGCACCGAGTTCGCCAAGGCCGTCGAGCCGGCCGACCGCGCGACCCGGACCAAGCGGATCGCCGCGCTGCTCTCCGAGCGGCTCACCCTGCCGGTCACTGAGGGGGGCGCGGGACTTGAAGCCGACCAGGCCGACCGTCTGACCGCTGCCTTGCTGGAGCCTCTCGGGATCGCCAAGTCGTCCAAGAAGGAGGAGCAATCCGCCTACCTCCTGTTCTTCGGCAAGCGTCAGCTCGACGAGATCGTCAAGCTGCTGAACGGCCGTGCCGCAGAACTGGCCGCCTTGTCCGACGCGGATCTCAAGGCAGAGGTCGGCAAGCTCCCGGTGGTCGCCACCCTCTCGACTGGTCACCCGGCGGAGGTCGCGCTCTTCGGCCGCATGGTCGCCGACCTGCCCGCCCTCAATGTGGACGCCGCTGTCCAGGTTGCGCATGCCTTGTCCACCCATGCCGTGCGCACGGAGTTCGACTACTACACCGCGGTGGACGACGAGAACACCGAGGACCACGGCGCGGGCATGATCGGTACCGTCGAGTTCAACTCCTCCACCCTCTACCGCTACGCTGTCCTCGGCGTACACCAGCTGCGTGACAACCTCAGCTCGACAGAGCACACGCGCGACACGGCCATCCGGTTCGTCGACGCCTTCACCCGCTCCATGCCCACCGGTCACCAGAACTCCTTCGCCCACCGCACCTTGCCCCACCTGGTGCTCCTCACCCTCCGGACGGACCAGCCGGTGAACCTGGTCTCCGCGTACGAGGAGCCGGTCGTGGGCGTCACCGGCCTGTCGACCGAGTCCGCGGTGCGCCTGGCCGACGAGCTGAAGTCCATCGGCTCCACCTGGGGCGCCGAACCGGTCAGCACCCTGGCCGCCTACAACGTCGAGGCCGACAAGCTCACAGAGGTGTTCGGCCCGTCCCTCACCTTCCCGACACTGCTCGACTCCCTCGATGAGCTGGTCGGGCAATGGCTCGCCGACGGCGAAATCACCAAGGCCGACGCGCGATGACCGACCACGCCATCCTCATCCTCAGGCTGGCCGCGCCCCTGCAGTCCTGGGGCGGCCCCTCCCGCTACAACTGGCGCGAGACCCGGCCCCAGCCCACCAAGTCCGGCGTCCTTGGCCTCCTTGCGGCCGCCGAGGGCCGCGCCCGCGAAGCCTCGATCACCGACCTCCTCGACCTTCGGTTCGGCGTACGCGTCGACCAGCCAGGCTCACTGCTGCGCGACTACCACACCTTCAGCGACTACCGTGGCGTGCCGTTGCCCTCCGCCAAAGTGAACGCCAAGGGCGTACAGACGAAGACCAGCCCGGCCAAGTACACCGGCGTCACTCAGCGCTTCTACCTCCAGGACGCCGTCTTCGTCGCCGCCCTGCGCGGCCCGGCACCCCTCCTGGAACGCCTGGAGCACGCGGTACGCCACCCCGCCTACCCGCTCTCCCTCGGTCGCCGCTCCTGCCCACCCACCGGACCGGTCAGCCTCGGACTGCACGCCGACGCCGAACTCCCGGATGCGCTGACGGCCGTACCGTGGCAGGCATCCGCCCACCACCGCAGCCAAGTCCAGGCGACGGGAGTGACGCTGGAGGCCACAGTCGAGGACCTCGCCGGCGACCAGCTCGCCGTCGACGTCCCCGACACCTACGACCTCAAGACCGGCACCCTCTTCGGTCGACGGACCGTCCGGCACCTGTGGGTCACCCTCTCCACCGGTCGGCAAGCAGCACAACCCGCTAAGGGGGAATCTGCTCCGGCCAACCCCGGCCACGACCCGTTTGCCCTCCTGGGCTGGTGACCCCGATGCCCTACCTTTCCAAAATTGCCCTGAACCCCCGCCGCCGCAAAGCGGTCTCCCTGCTCTCCAGCCCCCACCGCCTGCACGCGGCGATCCTCGCCGGTCTCGCCGTGCAGCCCGTCACTGAACGCGTCCTGTGGCGGATGGAGAACAACACACCTCATCGCGCCGAGATCCTCGTCCTCACCGAAAGTCGCCCCTCCTGGCACCACCTCGTGGACGAAGCCGGCTGGCCCGGAGCAGACGGCGGCGAACCACTCATTGCCGACTACAAGCCACTCCTCGAACGCGTCGCACTCGGCCGGGAGTTCGGCTTTCGCCTGACCGCCAACCCCGTCCAGAGCGTGCCCCGCCCCACAAAGCCGAGCGAGCAGCAGGACGCCCGCCTCAAAGCCCATGCAGAACGACCTCATGCCGCCGGCCGCCGCCCTCGCGGCTTCCGCGTTGCCCACCGAACCGCAGCTCAGCAACTCGACTGGATCCTCGCCCGAGCCGAACGCCACGGCTTCACCATCCCCGAGGCTACTTCCGACGCGCCAGTACCAGGACTCAAGGCAGACGGCTCACTCGCTGCAGGACCCGCCGTGTCGATCGTCAGCCGCGACATCCTGCGCTTCAACAAGCACCGCGACGGGCCGCGGATCACCCTCTCCACAGCCACCTTCGAAGGACGGCTGAGGGTCACCGACCCCGACGCACTGCGCACGGCGCTGCTGGGGGGCATCGGGCCAGCCAAGGGATACGGGCAGGGACTGCTCACCCTGGCCCCGGTCAGAACACACGCGGCGGTGACCAGTGCGTGAACCTTGGTGGCGGGCCGGTCCGCAGGAAGTGCACAGGCTGGAGGACCGCGTCTCCAGCCTGTACGTCGAGCGCTGCCACATCGACCGCGACGACAACGCCGTCGTCCTGGTCAACAAAGCGAGAGTGGTACACGTTCCAGCCGCCTGGCTCGCCGTCCTCCTCATCGGCCCCGGAAGCCGCATCACTCACGGAGCCGTCACCCTGCTCGCCGACTCCGGCACCTCCCTGTGCTGGGTCGGCGAGCACGGCGTCCGCCTCTACGCCTCAGGCCACGGCATCGCGCGCGGCTCCCAACTCCAACTGCGGCAGGCATGGCTCGTCACCCGCCCCAAGGAACGCGTCGCGGTCGCCCGCCGCATGTACGACATGCGCTTTCCCGACGAAGACACCTCCGGCCTTACCCTCCAACAACTACGAGGGCGGGAGGGCACACGCGTCCGCCGGCTGTACGCCCGGCACTCCGAACGCACCAAAGTGCCCTGGACCAAGCGGGAATACAAACCCGGAGACGCCTTCGCAGAAGGCGACGACGTCAACCGACTGCTGTCCGCGGCGAACTCCGCCTTGTACGGGATTTGCCACGCCGTCATCACGGGCATAGGTGCCAGCCCAGCCCTCGGCTTCGTCCACACAGGCTCCGCAGTGTCCTTCGTCCTGGACGTCGCCGACCTCTACAAGGCCGAGTTCACCATCCCGCTGGCCTTCGACCTCGCAGCCAAGGGACTCACCTCGGAGCGCGACGCCCGCACAGCTCTCCGCGATGCCGTGGTCCAGGGCAAGCTACTGTCCCGCATAGTCGCGGATATCAAGCACCTTTTGATCCCGGAAGGTGCCACCCTACTGGAGGAAGACCTGGGAGGACTGTGGGACGACGGAGATGGCGTTGTCAGCGGCGGCCGCAACTGGGATTCGGCCCCCTTCGGCCCTGACAGCCACCTTGACGTCATCCCGGAGCCGGGCGGGAGTACAGCCCGATGAGCGGCGCGACCACGGTCGTGGTTCTCACCGCCGCCCCACCCGGTCTCCGGGGCCACCTGACGCGCTGGTTCGTCGAAGTCGCCCCAGGCGTCTTCGTCGGTAGCCCCAACGCACGCGTTCGCGACGGGCTGTGGAAAGTCTTAGCCCAGCGCATCCGTGAAGGCCAGGCGGTCATGATCGAACCTGCCCGGACCGAACAGGGATGGGCCGTCCGCACAGCCGGCCAGGACCGTTGGACGCCCACCGACTTCGACGGCCTCACTCTTATGTCCCGGCCGAGGGGGAAGGCTGGGCAGACGTGGAAGGTCGTCGCGAATCAAGCAGGCGAAATGGCATGATTGCGCGCCAACAGTGCAGGTCGAGAAGTGTCGTCCCCGCGCCTGCGGGGGTAGCTCGTGGGCACGGCTGGTCCTTGTTCCTGTGCAGGTGCTCACTGCGAACGCCGCAGCGCACGGACGGCGGTTGGTGGGAAGAGGGGTACGGTTGGCGGCATCACTCAACCCCTGTGGCCCGTAGGTAAGTTGCACTAGGCCGCCATACGGGCGTCGGTGTCGAACAGCTCGCGCTCGGCCGGGTGCAGGATGTGCTGGGTGATGAAGCTCCGGCCGGCGACTTTCCACAGACCCCTGCCTTTGGTCAGGGCGGATACGGCTTCGGTCTCGACGCCGGTGAGGCCGAGCAGGGAGACCGCAGCGGCGAGCTGGTCGGGTTCCTGGCGGTAGATGATGCGGGTGGAGCAGTCGGCCAGGAGTCCCTCGGCCAGTACCCGGGCGCGCGAGCCGGCGTCGCCGGCGCTGAGCAGGTCGCTGAGGCGGTGGATGACGATCAGGTTCGCGATGCCGAGGCCGCGGGAGAGCTTCCACTGGGACTGCATACGTTCGAGCAGGCCGACATGGCGCATCACCCGCCACGCCTCGTCGTAGATCACCCAGCGCCGGCCGCCGTCCGGATCGGCTAGGACTTGTCCGGCCGATCATGTTCGTAGCCAGATGGTGATGGCAGCCGCCGT
>NZ_JALMUV010000082.1 GCF_023155275.1 Streptomyces rhizoryzae | reverse complement strand
CCCCTCCCCCTCCCCTCACCCCACCTGCGGCTGGACCTCCGCGGAGATCAGCTCCAGCTGGTCCAGGTCATCGAGGTCCAGGATCTGGAGGTAGACCCTGGACGACCCGATGGCGGCGTACCGGCCGAGCTTGTCCACGACCTCCGCGGGCGAGCCCGCCAGGCCGTTGGCCTTCAGTTCGTCCACCTCCCGGCCGATGGCCGCGGCGCGCCGCGCCACCTCGGCGTTGTTCTTGCCGACACAGGCGACCAGAGCGTTGGAGTACACCAGGTCGCCGCCCTTGCGTCCGGCGGCTTCGGCGGCCGCCCGCACCCGCCCGAACTGGCGCTCGGTGTCGTCGAGCGAGGCGAAAGGCAGATTGAACTCATCAGCGTACTGAGCCGCCAGCCTCGGCGTGCGCTTCACCCCGTGTCCGCCGATCAGCACCGGCACCTTGCTCTGAGCCGGCTTGGGCAGCGCCGGCGACTTCTCCAGCTGGTAGTACGTGCCGTCGTACGAGAACTCCTTTCCTACCTCCGTGGCCCACAGGCCGGTGATGATCGCCAGCTGTTCCTCCAGCCGCGCGAACTTCTCCTTGGGGAACGGAATGCCGTACGCCCGGTGCTCCTCCTCGAACCACCCTGCCCCGAGGCCGAGTTCGATCCGCCCGCCGGACATCTGGTCGACCTGCGCGACCTGGATGGCCAGCACGCCCGGCAGCCGGAACGTGCCGGCGGTCATCAGCGTGCCGAGCCGGATCCGCTTGGTCTCGCGGGCCAGGCCGGCCAGGGTGATCCAGGCGTCCGTCGGTCCGGGCAGCCCGTCGGTATTCCCCATCCGCAGGTAGTGGTCGGACCGGAAGAACGCGTCGAAGCCGAGGTCTTCCGTGGCCTTGGCGGCCTTGAGGAGGGTGTCGTAGGAAGCCCCCTGCTGGGGCTCGGTGAAGATGCGCAGATCCATACCTCCATCCTGCACGGCAACAAGCCCGCCACCGCCTACGGGGCACACCTCCTGCCGCCCCCAGGCAGCCGCACTAACGGCATCAGCAACCAGTACCAGCAACCCATCCGCCCGTAAGACGGCCTCGGCAAGACGCCCCCATGAGGAGCCGACTCCACAAGGGCGCCCCGAGAGAGCACGCACGAGACGACCCGCGAGACGACGCGCGCCCCGAGGAACCCGAGGCGCCCCGGAAGGAAGGAACGAGCGCGGAGCGAAGAAGCGAAACGGAGCGAAAAGGCGGAGTGGGAAAGCGAAGCGAGGAAGCAAGAAAGCGAGGCGACGAATCGGAATGCGGAGTCATGAGGAGTCAGAAGAGCCCGAGGCCGCACATCAGAACGCCGGCCAGCCCATGGGCCACGAACGGGACCGTCCCCGTGGGGGCGCCGGTGACGGGTTCCGGCGTGCCCGATCCTGCGCGTGGGCGGGGCGTGCCGCCCGGGTGTGCGTGGTGACGACGTGTTCAGCCGGCGGGGCGCGCCAGGCGTCGCCGGTGGTGGTTCCGTGGGCAGGTCGGCAGGCGATCCGCCCGGTGTCAGGCAAGGTGCCGGTCGCGTACCTCCAGTTTCTCCAGTATGCCGGCGACGTGGTCCCGCGATTCATCGGCGGTGTCCATCGCCTCCACGCAGGTCCAGTACATGCCGTCCTCTTCCGCCGCGATCACTACGCCGACCAGTGCCTCGCACACCTCGCGAAGCAGCTGGCAGAGGCTGACCAGGGCCGCTTTGACGTCGCGTATCTCGGTCAGTTGCGCTGCCCGCAGCCCACCGGCGGTCGCCGTCGAGCACAGCAGTCCCCCGCTGAACCGCCCGCCCGCGTCGCCCAGTCCTCGGGCTCTGGACCGCACTTCGTACGGACCGAATATCGCGAGATGGCTGCCTATCGCCTCCGCCAAGGCTTGCGCCTGCCACGCTTCGACGACCACGTCATGAACCGTGTTCGCCTGCGCCAGACCGCGCCGACTGGCCGCGATGATCCGCACCGCGTCCATCCGCGTCCCTCCTTCCTTCTTCATCCGCGTTCACCCCGCTCCCCTTCCACTACCCAGAGTGAGGGTCAACAGCCAAAAACGCCAGAGGAATTCGCAAATCTGTGGACAACCAAGGCGCCGTGGAAAGATCCATGACTCCATAGAGTGACAAGAGGCGGTTTGGGGACGGTCGAGAGCGCGTCTGCGGCCCCCGGCGAGACCTCATACGTCACCGCTTTTTCATGCGCCACACAACATGAATTGTTCAACTAGCCGAATTCTGAGCGCTGTTGACCCGGAAGTCACGGCGAACGCAGCGTGTCGGCACACGGCGCGGGAGGCCGGTGGCACGTAGACGGCGGTACGCGGCACGGACCGCCCCGTGCCCGCCGCCCGTACCCGCTACCCGTGCGCGCAGGGAAAAGCCGGCAGGACGGGGGCTTCCGCCCCGCCCCGCCGGCTTCAGTACTGCCCGCGGCGCCCGCGCCCCGGGGCCGCCGGACGGCTACGCGCCGTCCTTCGGCCGGTCCGGCGGCGCCTGCCGGACGGCCGGGAAGCGTGTTTCATTGCGTTCGATCTTCGCGGCGAGCGCGGTCAGCGGGTCGATCCCCAGCGCCTGGCAGAACTGCAACAGATACGCCAGGACGTCCGCGACCTCGTCCTCCACCCGGGCGGCCTTCTTCGGGTCGGACATCACCGCCGCCGACTGCTCGGGCGTCAACCACTGGAAGATCTCGACCAGTTCCGCGGCCTCGACGCTGAGCGCGGCGGCCAGGTTCTTGGGGGTGTGGTACTGCTGCCAGTCCCGGGCGGCCGCGAACTGCGCCAGGCGTCGTTGCAGGGCTTGAAGATCCTCACTCATACCCCTAGGTGTAGCACCTGCACACCGGGCAGTCCCTCGGCGACCGCCGGGTCCCGTACGGTGCCGAGCAGGCGGACGTGTCCGCGTTCGGCCATCCGCACGGCCAGTGCCACCAGCTCGCGGGCCTGGCGGCGGTCCATGCAGCGGTCCATACCGTCCGCCATCACCGTCATCTGCTGCAACGCCGAGGGGATCTCCCCCACGGGGTCCATGGCGAGGACGCCGGGGCCGGTCAGCAGCACCAGGGCGAGCGCGAGGAAGCGCAGTTCGCCGTCGCCGAGCTGTTCGACGGGCATGTCACCCAGTTCGCCCCGGTCGAGGACGGCCCGCATGGCCTGCGGGCCGGACGGCGGCTGCCCGCCCTGCGCCGGTGTGCCGCCGGTCACCGCAGCCCCGCTCGCCCCCGCGGCGCCCCCGGCCGCCCCGTGGACCGCGCCCCCGCCGGCCACGTCGGGATCCGGCTGCCGAGGCACCGCGCGCAGCCCGTCGACGGGGCCGGCGCACGCGTCCCGTACCGCCGCGACGAGGATGGCGTGCCGCCGGGAGCACTCGCGGCTGGTGCGGTCCAGCACGGCGGCGAGGTTGTCGCAGGACGACCGCAGCCGCCCCTCGTCACGCTCGTCGTCGTGGCCCCAGCCGCTGGCGTCACCGCCGCTCCGTACACCCTTGCGTCCCCGCGCACCCGCCGGCCCGGAGCCTGCGGAACCACCGCCCTTCCCCTGCCGCCCTGCACCCCCGCCGCGGCCACCGGCGCGGGCCCCGGTGCCGCGCCGCGCCCCGCCCCCGCCGGACGCGCCACCGTCACCGCGGCCGTCCTCCGCCGTACCGGCCGCCGCCCGGCCCCGCATGGCCTCCGGCCGCGGATCGCACACAAAGGCTGAACGAAGCGCGACCACGACTTGTTCCGCCGCGGCGATGACGAGTCGCTGCCCGGCGGTCTTGCCCGCGACACGCAGCGGGAGGAGCGAGGTGGCGAGACGATCGTCGGGCAGGGGCGCGCGGGTCACCGGGGTCGCACCGGCGGTGTGCCAGGCCGCTTGGACGGCGGAGCGGGTGGGGTCGGTGAGGGCAGTGGTCAGCAGCGTCTCGCCGCAGCCGGTCAACCGCTCGCCGACGATGCGGAGTTCGGGTTCCGCCTGGACGGCGAGGTCGAGGTGGACGGGGCCGACCGGGCCGTCGACGGTGCAGCCGATGCGGAAGCCGCGCCGCCCCTGGCCGTCGGAGCGCGCCGCGGCCGGTACGCAGGCCGGGGCCCCGCCCGCGACCACGCCGACGGCCCGGGCCAGCGGGTCGCCGCTGCCGAGCCGGGAGAGGATCTCGTAGGCCTGGAGCGCACTGGTCTTGCCGCTGCCGCTGTCGCCGCTGAGCAGTGTCAACGGGCCGAGCGGCAGGCTGATCCCGCGATGGGCCTTGAACGCGGACAGACGTAATTCGGTGACGGCCGGACGCACACTGTCGGTATCCATGGTGAGACGCTATGCAGTCGCCGGCCCGGCGAACCGTTACGCCCAACTTCTCTTCCTACGAACGGGGGACGCCACCCGTTGCCGGTTCCGCGACCTCGGTGCCGACCGGCGCCAGCAGGAACACATTGGTGTCCACCCGGTGCATACCGCTGCCCAGCCCGAAGACCACGCCGCTGGCGAAGTCCAGGATGCGTTTGGCGACATCGGTGTCGGCGCTGCTGAGGTCCAGGAGGACCGGCAGTTGCGCCATGAGGTACTCGGCCACTTCCCGGGCGTCCGCGAAGGTCTGGACGCGGATGACGATGAACCGCCGGGTCTCTTCGGTGGGTTCGTCGTCGGGGAGGGCGCGATGGTCGGGCCAGGAGGGCCATTCGCTGCCGCCGCGCAGGGGTACGACTTCGGCGAGCCCTTCCCACTGCTCGTCGGTGGCGTCGGGGCCGTTCACCGAATCACCTCATCCAGAGGAGCGCTGGCTTTCTGCGGTATGTGCATCGCACGATTCTAGAGATAAACCTACAAACGTCATCGACTGCGACACACGCGGCGGCGCAGTCCATCCCATCCTGCCCCATCGCCCTGACCAGTGCGGAAACCTGGGCAGATCCGGACCGTCGAGTTTGTGTGTGCCCGTTCATCCTCCGTCGTGACGGAGGCACGGCGGCCGCCTCGCCGCGCATGGCGCGGAACTGACCGCACCTCACCTCGCCGACGGGGCGGCACCGCACCCGTGCCCGCCCCGAACGCCTCGCGCGGGAGCCGCGGTTGGGACGTCTCCGCTGGTCAGCGAGATTGTCAGTGGGGACTCGTACGGTAGGGGAGTGAATACGCAGAGTTGCCGTCCGGTCGGGGCGGGTCAGCGGGCGAGACGGCCGAGGAGGGAGGAGGCCGCGGCGATACCGGCGGCCGCCGCCGCGACGAGGACGGCGTAGTCGAGGAGCAGATGGGACGGGGTTCCGAGGAGCAGCCCTCGGAGGGCGTCCACCTGGTAGCTGAGGGGGTTGAACGTGCTGATGGCGCGGAGCCAGCCGGGCATCACGGCCACGGGGTACAGGGCGTTGGAGGCGAAGAAGAGCGGCATCGTGATGGCCTGGCCGATGCCCATCAGGCGGTCGCGGGTCAGCACGATACCGGCGATCGTCATCGAAAGGCAGGAGAAGAAGGCCGAGCCGAGGATCACCGCGACGGCAACGCCCAGCAGACGCAGCGGGTTCCAGGTCATGGCGACACCGAGCAGGGCGGCGATGAGGATGACGACCACGGCCTGGAGCAGCGCCTTCACCCCGGCGGCGAACGCCTTGCCGGCGATCAGCGCGGCCCGCGGTGTGGGAGTGACCAGGAGTTTGGTCAGGATACCGGCGTCCCGCTCCCAGATGATCATGATGCCGTAGAAGATCGCGATGAACATGGCGGACTGGGCGATGATCCCCGGCGCCAGATAGTCGATATAGGGGGTGCCACCGGTGGGGATGGCTTTGATACGGGTGAAGGTCTCGCCGAAGACCAGGAGCCACAGGGCGGGCTGAACGGCCCGGGTGTAGAGCTCCGTGCGGTCGTGGCGGAGTTTCTGGAGTTCGACCACGCACATCGCGATGACGCGCGTGGTCAGGACGCGCCAGCCCGTACGGGGCCGCGGAGGGATCAGCAGCAGCTGCAAGTCGTCCGCGGCAACGGTCGGTTCAGCCGACCCGGGCTGCGGTGCGGCGGGTGCTCCGGACATCGCGGAAGTCTCCTGACTGCTCGTCGAGGCCGGTGCCGGCGACGTCCCGGAAGACGTCCTCCAGCGTCGGCTCCGCGTCGGACGAGGGAGCGGGGGTGGTGGGAAGAGGGGAGGGTGCGGAGTCGCCGGACGCGGCGCGTGCCCAGCGGGTGCGCAGGGCCGAGCGGAGTTCGGCGGGCGTGCCGAGGGCGCGGATCCGACCGCGGTGCATCAGGGCGACGCGGTCGCAGTACTGCTCGGCCTCGTCCATGTAGTGGGTGGTGACCAGCACGGTCATGCCGGTGGCGGCGCGGACCGCGTTGATGTGCTCCCAGACGCTGGTGCGGGCGATCGGGTCGAGGCCGATGGTCGGCTCGTCGAGCATCAGCAGCCGGGGCGCGCTGACCAGTGCCTGGGCGAGTTCCAGGCGGCGGATCATGCCGCCGGAGTAGGTCTTGGCGAGCCGGTTGGCGGCGTCGGTGAGGTGGACGGCCCGCAGCGCCTGGTCGACGCGGGCGGCGCGTTCACGGCGGGGGACGTCGAAGACGCGGGCGAAGAGGGCGACGTTCTCCCGCCCTGTCAGCCCGGCGTCGGCGGACAGCTGCTGCGGCACGTAGCCCAGGAGACGGCGCACGGCCATCCGCTCCCGGGCCGCATCGTGGCCGAAGACGCGGACCATGCCCGCCGGGACGGGCAGGAGGGTGGTGATGCAGCGGATGGCGGTGGTCTTCCCCGCCCCGTTCGGACCGAGCAGGCCGAAGACCTCGCCCGGGCGGACGGCCAGGTCCACGCCGTCCACGGCCCGGGTCTCCCCGAAGGCGTAGCGCAAGCCGTGACAGCTCAAGGCGTCGCCTTCCGGGGCCCGGGGAGGAGCCGGTCCCCCGCCGGGAGCGGTGTCCGGGGGTGCTTCCGGCCCGGTCGGCGGGACCGTCCGGCCGGGATCTTCGCGGGTCATGGTCCCTCCGTCTCCTCGTGCAGGGTGTGGGCGAGCCGGCGCAGCGCCGGCAGGGCGGCCTCCAAGGCCGTCCGGTCGGCCTCGGGAAGGCGCGCGACCCGTTCGCGGACCAGGGCGCTGCGGCGGGTCTCCCAGTCGTGCAGCCGTTGCCGGGCCGCCGGGGTGGGGAAGAGCTGGGCCGAGCGCCGATCGGCGGGGTCGGTCTCGCGGTGCAGGTAGCCGGCCCGGCTGAGCTGATTGACCAGGGTCGAGACCGAGTTGTCGGCGAGGTAGAGCTCCTTGGCGGCGGCGGAGACCCGGATACCCGGGCGGGCGGCCACCAGTCGCAGGAGTTCGACCTGCGCGCCGCGCAGGGGAGGCGCGGGCAGGCCGGGCCGGAGCCGCCGGCGGATCAGCCGCTGGATACCGGCCAGTACGTCGGCCAGCTCGTCAGGGAGGTCCCCTGTGGCCATATGTCGACTTTAGCTCTGGATGAGAGGCAACGGCACGCCGCGCAGGCCAGGAGGGGAGCAGCGACGGCGACGGCCCCAGCGGCCACGGAAAGGGGTGGAAAGACACGGAGCCCTGCGGAGACGACGGAGGGCAGACGGAGGACACCGGAAGACCGGAAGACCGGACAGGGAGGCAGGCGCCACCGTATGACCGGCGCGACGCGACGCGACCGCCGAGGTAAGCCGGCGGCCAGCGGCCGACAACGCGCCGGCGGCCGGCGGCCAGCGGCCGGGACAGGGCCCCTCCTGGTCCGCGGGAAGGACCGCAGCGGGTGGGTAGCATGCGTTCCATGGCCAGGCCCAAGGAGTTCGATCCGCACGCCGCGCTCAGGGTGGCGATGGAGACGTTCCGCCGCCGGGGGTACGAGGGCACGTCCGTCCAGGACCTCGTGGATGCGCTGGGGATCAACCGCTCCAGTATGTACGCCGCGTTCGGTTCCAAACACGACCTCTACCTCAAGGCGCTGGAGCGCTACAGCGCGGACGAGAAGGCCAAGGCACAGGAGGAGCTGACCGGTGCGGGCCCGGCGCTGCCCGCCCTGCGGGCCTTCCTGCTGTCCTACGTGGACGCCGCGCTGACGGACCCGGAGCGCCACGGGTGCCTGGTCACCCATGGGGTGATGGAACGGGTCCCCGCCGACCCGGAGGCCACCACGCGGCTGCGGACCGCCCTCGGCGGCATGGAGGACGCCTACACCTTCCTGCTGCTGCGGGCCCGCGCCAACGGGGAACTGGCACCGGGGGCGGACGTGGGCAGCCTGGCGCGGTTCCTCGTCACGTTCACCCAGGGCCTCCGGGTGATGGAGAAGGCCGCGGACCGGACGTACCTGACGGAGGCCGTGGACCAGGCGCTGACCGTCGTCCGCGCGAGCGGCGGCGCCAGGGATGGTGGCACCGACACCGGCTGACAGTCGGCAGCAACGGTCGCATCGGCAGGGCCGTCAGCTCGGCCCAGCAGCCCTCCCCGGCACGCGAGTTGGCAGGAATCCGCGCGAGCCGACCGCCTCCCGGGGAGACGCGCGCGCAACCGGCGGCACACCCCTGGGTATCGTGACGCCCCGTGGGCGACAGCAGCACGATATGGACACTGGCGATCGCGGCGGTAACGGGTGGCACGGCGGTGCTGGCCAGTTGGGTGACCAGCCGCGGCAGCACCCAGGCCGCCAGGATCCAGGCGGAGACCGCGGCGCGGGCACAACGCGCCGAGCGGCTGCGGGAAAGCCGCCGCGCCGCCTATCTGGACCTCATCGAAGAAACCCATCGCATCGGCGAGGTGTACTGGGAGATCTCCGCGGAACTCCGGGAGCCGCCCTCCGCGGCGCGGAACGCCCGGCTCGACGTACTGCTCGACCGGGAGGTCGCGGAGTACGCGAAGATCCGCCGCTGCACGCGGGTCGTCGAACTGGAGGGGCCACCGTCGGCCGCAGCCGCGGCACTCGCCCTGCAAAAGACGACCGGCCCGTTCTACGAGGCCCTGCGGACGGGCCTGATCGACGCAGCGGACTGCCGCGAAGAGTTCGATGCCGCGTACCGCCCCTTCTGGAAAGCGCTGGAAAACTTCGTGAACGCGGCCAGGGAGGCCCACCAGACGGAGTGACCGTCGCCCGGCGCAAGGCGACGACAGGCCGCCACAGGCACCACCCACCACCTCCGCCGGCGGCCGGCGTCGCCCCTCCCCCTCACCCGTAATCGCCCCCGGACCCACCGCTGCCTCCCCTCCCCGCCGCCCGCCCGCGGATATGCCCCGCCCCTCAGCGACCGGCCCACCCCATCACCCGTTCGGCGTAACGCCTTCACCAAGTCACCCGCCACGACCGCGGCCCGTAAGGCGTCAGGGAGAAGGCGTGGGACAGGGCGGGGCGGGCCGGGCCCGGTGGGAGGAAGGACGGCGGGACGGGAGGCGGATCCCTACGCTGTCCGGGATGCTGCAAGAGCAATGCGCTTTCCGGCCCTTCGCCAGGGCATGTGCGCCCTCCGCCCGCTCTTCTCACCGCGGGCGGTGAATTCCGCCCGCCGCCCCCGTGCGCCACCTGCGGCAATCCAGCTCATCAACTCTTCGACGAAATCACCCGTCCTTCTCACTCCGGGAGTACGGAATGGCACAGGAAACCGAGAACACCGTCTGGAACTGCCCGTTCGACTACGCCGAGGCGCTGGAATTCGACCCCACGCTCCGGCGGATCATGACCGAGGAACCGGTCGCCCGCATCCGGCTGCCCTATGGCGAGGGCGAGGCGTGGCTGGTCACCCGGTACGAGGACGTGCGGACGGTGACGACGGACCGGCGCTTCAGCAGGCATGCGATCGTCGGGCGGGATTTCCCACGGATGACGCCGGAGCCGATCGTGCAGGACGAAGCGATCAACGTGATGGACCCGCCCGCCAACAGCCGGCTGCGGAGCCTGGTGTCCAAGGCGTTCGCTCCCAAACAGGTGGAGCGCATGCGGACCCGCACACAGCACGTCGTCGACGAGCTGCTGGACCGCATGGTCGAGGACGGGGCGCCCGGCGACCTCATGGAGAACCTCGCGTCGCCGCTGCCGCTCACCACGATCTGTGAGGTGCTCGACATCCCCGAGGACGAGCGCGCCCAGCTGCGCCACTACGCCCGGACGATGATGAACACCAGCCTCGACAACAAGGACAACGCGATCCGCGCCAAGGCCGAGATGCGGGAGTACTTCACGGAACTGACCGCACGGCGGCGGCAGGACCCCGGAGAGGACCTGATCAGCGCGCTGGCGACGGCCCGCGTGGGCGACGAGGTGCTGGACGAGAAGGAGCTCACCGTGATGGCCATGGTGCTCCTGATCACCGGCCAGGACACCACCACCTACGAGATCGCCAATCTCTCCTACACGCTGCTGACCCGGCCCAAGGAGCTGGCGATGCTGCGGCAGCACCCCGAGGCGCTGCCGCAGGCGATCGAGGAGATGCTGCGGTTCATCCCGTTCCGCAAGGGCGTCGGCATCCCGCGCGTCGCCCTGGAGGACGTGGAGCTGAGCGGGGTGACGATCCGGGCCGGTGACATCGTGCACGTCTCGTACCTCACGGCCAACCGGGACGGCGAGAAATTCGACCGCCCCGACGAGCTGGACTTCAGCCGCGAGGGGACGTCCCACATGACGTTCGGCTGGGGCGGGCACCACTGCCTGGGAGCCCCGCTGGCCATCACGGAACTCCAGTCGGCGCTCGGCACGCTGCTGCGGCGCTTCCCGGAACTGCGGCTGGCCAAGCCGGCCGAGGAAATCCGCTGGAACACCACGTCCATCTGGCGCTACCCGCTGGCGCTTCCGGTGGTGTGGTGAGCCGACGGGCCCCGGGGAAATGCCGCTCCGGCAGCGGCATGCGGAAGTCACTCCCCTGGCGTACGGTCGAGAGATGACCCATCTGCACGGGGAGAGTTCATCTTCGACGGATGGCCCGCTCGCGTCCTTCCAGGGTCTGTGCCGTCACGCCGGCGGAATCGTCGCCGATTTCGCCGGCCGGCACCGGAAGTGACAATGACGCGAATTTCAGAGCAGGTAGAGCACTGGGCGGACCACAGTCTGCAAGGAGTGCATCGATGGCGGTTTTGTGCAAACCGGCAATCGCGGTCCCTGAATACATCATCACCAGGGACGACACCCTCGAACTGGCGCGACAGCTGCACAGCGGTCATACGCAGCTCAACCTGGTGCTGCGGCTGATCGAGCACACGGGTGTGGTGCGACGGCATCTGATCCAACCGATCGACAAGGTGCTGGAGCATCCGGGACTGGACGCCCGTAGCGCCGTCTACGAAGAAGAGTCCAAAGCGCGCGTCCCCGACGTGGTACGCAGGGCGCTGGACCAGGCCGAACTCGAGCCACGGGACATCGATTTGATCATCTATGTCTCGTGTACCGGCTTCATGATGCCGGCGCTGACGGCCTGGCTGATCAACACCCTCGGGTTCCGGTCGGACACCCGGCAAATGCCGATCGCCCAACTCGGCTGCGCCGCGGGAGGCGCCGCGATCAATCGCGCGCACGACTTCTGCCGGGCGTATCCGGAATCCAACGTCCTGCTCGTGGCCTGCGAGTTCTGCTCGCTGTGCTACCAGCCGACCGACATAGGGGTCGGCTCGCTGCTGTCCAACGGCCTGTTCGGGGACGCGGTCGCGGCAACGGTGATGCGGGGCAAGGGCGGCAACGGCGTCCACCTGGAACGGAACGCCTCGTACCTGATACCGCACACCGAGGACTGGATCTCCTACGCGGTACGTCCCACGGGATTCCACTTCCAGCTGGACAAACGGGTACCGGGGACGATGGAACCGCTCGCGCCGGCGCTCCGCGCGCTCGCCGAGGAGAATCGCTGGGACGCCGGGAATCTGGACTTCTACATCGTCCACGCGGGTGGCCCGCGCATTCTCGACGACCTCAGCCGCTTCCTGGGCGTACCCCACGAAGCATTCCGGTTCAGTCGCGCGACGCTGACCGAGTACGGGAACATCGCCAGCGCCGTCGTCCTCGACGCCTTGGCCCGGATGTTCGACGAGCACTCGGCCCAGGACGGCCAACGGGGCCTGATGGCCGGCTTCGGCCCGGGCATCACGGCGGAAATGTCGTTGGGCACCTGGACTTCGGGGGCGGCGAGCGACTGATAGGCCGACAAAAACGGTCCCACAACGCAAGAAAGGCCCGCACCATACGGTGCGGGCCTTCCCACAAGAGGAGTTCGGCGGCGTCCTACTCTCCCACAGGGTCCCCCCTGCAGTACCATCGGC
>NZ_JALMUV010000081.1 GCF_023155275.1 Streptomyces rhizoryzae | reverse complement strand
CCCCCCGATCACCCCCCGATCACCCCCCGATCAGCCCCCTCCCCACCCCGTATCAGAGTCGCGTCAAGACCGGGTGGAAAGCCGCTACCTGGGCGTTTTTTCCGGTGGGTGGTCGGTAGGGTCGCATCAGGTTCAGCCCGGTGGGGGCGGCCTTCACGTAAGACAATGGGGCCATGGCACGCGGCAAGCTTCGGATATATCTCGGCGCGGCACCGGGCGTCGGCAAGACGTACGCGATGCTGTCGGAGGCGCACCGGCGTGTGGAGCGGGGTACGGACGTCGTGGTGGCGTTCGTCGAGCACCATGACCGGCCCCGTACCGAGGTGATGCTGCACGGGCTGGAGCAGGTGCAGCGGCGGGAGCTGGAGTACCGCGGTTCGACGTTCACGGAGATGGACATCGATGCGGTGCTGGAGCGGAAGCCCGCGGTGGCGCTGGTGGATGAGCTGGCGCACACGAATGTGCCGGGGTCGCGGAACGGCAAGCGCTGGCAGGACGTGGAGGAGCTGCTGGAGGCCGGGATCACGGTGATCTCGACGGTGAACATCCAGCATCTGGAGTCGCTGGGTGATGTCGTCGAGTCGATAACGGGGGTGCGGCAGCAGGAGACGGTGCCGGACGAGGTGGTCCGGCGGGCCGATCAGATCGAGCTGGTGGACATGTCGCCGCAGGCGATCCGGCGGCGGATGGCGCACGGGAACATCTATCAGCCGGACAAGGTGGATGCCGCGCTGTCGAACTACTTCCGGCCGGGGAATCTGACGGCGCTGCGGGAGCTGGCGCTGCTGTGGGTGGCGGACCGGGTGGACGAGTACCTCCAGGAGTACCGGGCGGAGCATTCGATCCGTTCGACCTGGCAGGCGCGGGAGCGGATCGTGGTGGGGCTGACCGGCGGTCCGGAGGGGCGGACGCTGATCCGGCGGGCCGCGCGGATGGCGGCGAAGGGGTCGGGCAGTGAGGTGCTGGCCGTCTACATCGCGCGCAGTGACGGGTTGACGTCGGCGTCGCCGAAGGAGCTGGCGGTCCAGCGGAAGCTGGTCGAGGATCTTGGCGGGACGTTTCACCATGTGATCGGTGACGACATACCGAGTGCGCTGCTGGAGTTCGCGCGGGGGGTGAACGCGACCCAGATCGTGCTGGGGTCCAGCCGTCGCAAGACGTGGCAGTACGTGTTCGGCCCGGGGGTGGGGGCGACGGTGGCCCGGGATTCCGGGCCGGATCTCGATGTGCACATCGTGACGCACGAGGAGGTGGCCAAGGGCCGGGGGCTGCCGGTGGCGCGGGGGGCGCGGCTGGGCCGGGCGCGGATCATCGCGGGCTGGCTGGTCGGGGTGGGCGGTCCGGTGCTGCTGTCGCTGCTGCTGGCCCGGATCTCCAACGGTCCGGGGCTGGCCAATGACGTGCTGCTGTTCCTGTTCCTGACGGTGGTGGCGGCGCTGCTCGGGGGGCAGCTGCCGGCGCTGGCGTCGGCGGCGGTCGGTTCGCTGCTGCTGAATTTCTACTTCACGCCGCCGACGCACACGCTGACGATCAGCGATCCGAAGAACATCGTGGCGATCGCGATCTTCTTCGCGGTGGCGGTGTCGGTGGCGTCGGTGGTGGATCTGGCGGCGCGGCGGACGCATCAGGCGGCGCGGCTGCGCGCGGAGTCGGAGATCCTGTCGTTCCTGGCGGGCAGTGTGCTGCGGGGGGAGACGACGCTGGACGCGCTGCTGGAGCGGGTCCGGGAGACGTTCGGGATGGACACGGTGGCGCTGCTGGAGCGCGGCAGCGAGGTGGAGCCGTGGACGTGCGCGGGCCGGGCGGGGGGTGGCGGCAGGCCGCCGCTGGCGCGTCCGGAGGACGCCGATGTGGACATGCCGGTGGGGGACCACATGGCGCTGGCGCTGACCGGCCGGGTGCTGCCGGCGGAGGACCGGCGGGTGCTGGCGGCGTTCGCCGCGCAGGCGGCGGTGGTGCTGGACCGGCAGCGGCTGGTGGGGGAGGCCGAGCGGGCCCGGGAGCTGGCGGAGGGGAACCGCATCCGGACGGCGCTGCTGGCGGCGGTCAGCCATGATCTGCGGACGCCGCTGGCGAGCATCAAGGCGTCGGTGACGTCGTTGCGGTCGGACGATGTGGCGTGGTCGGAGGAGGACGAGGCGGAGCTGCTGGCGGGGATCGAGGCGGGCGCGGACCGGCTCGATCACCTGGTGGGCAATCTGCTGGACATGTCGCGGTTGCAGACCGGGACGGTGACGCCGCTGATCCGGGAGATCGATCTGGACGAGGTGGTGCCGATGGCGCTGGGCGGGGTCCCGGAGGGCAGTGTGACGCTGGACATCCCGGAGGAGCTGCCGATGGTGGCGGTGGATCCGGGGCTGCTGGAGCGGTCGGTGGCCAATCTGGTGGAGAACGCGGTGAAGTACAGCCCGCGGGGTGAGGCGGTGCTGGTGGCGGCGAGTGCGCTGGGTGACCGGGTGGAGCTGCGGATCGCGGACCGGGGGCCGGGGGTGCCGGACAGTGCCAAGGACCGGATCTTCGAGCCGTTCCAGCGGTACGGGGATGCGCCGCGGGGGGCCGGGGTGGGGTTGGGGCTGGCCGTGGCGCGGGGGTTCGCGGAGGCGATCGGCGGGACGCTGGCGGCGGAGGACACGCCGGGGGGCGGGATGACGATGGTGCTGACGCTGCCGGCCGCGCCGGGGGTGCCGCCGGTGCGGCCGGATCTTCCGGCGCAGGCGACGACATGAGCCCGGGCGGCGGCCCTGGTAGCGGCCGGGGGCTCCCGGCCGTAGGCATGACTTGGCCGGCGGGCGTGGTCCGCCGGCGACCGACACCGCGAGGAGAAGGCCAGTGAACCGGGTGCTTGTGGTCGATGACGAGCCGCAGATCGTGCGGGCTCTTGTGATCAACCTGAAGGCACGGAAGTACGAGGTGGACGCCGCCCCGGACGGGGCGACCGCCCTGAAGCTCGCCGCGGCGCGCCACCCCGATGTGGTGGTCCTGGACCTGGGGCTGCCGGATATGGACGGGGTGGAGGTCATCAAGGGGCTGCGCGGCTGGTCGCGGGTGCCGATCCTGGTGCTGTCCGCCCGGCAGACGTCGGACGAGAAGGTGGAGGCGCTGGACGCGGGGGCGGACGACTACGTCACCAAGCCGTTCGGGATGGACGAGCTGCTGGCGCGGTTGCGGGCGGCGGTGCGGCGGGCGGAGCCGACCGGGCCGGCCGAGGACGAGGTGATCGTGGAGACCGAGGGCTTCACGGTGGATCTGGCGGCGAAGAAGGTCAACCGGGGTGGCCGGGACATCCGGCTGACGCCCACGGAGTGGCATCTGCTGGAGGTGCTGGTGCGCAACCAGGGCCGGCTGGTCAGCCAGAAGCAGCTGCTTCAGGAGGTGTGGGGGCCGTCGTACGGGACGGAGACGAATTACCTGCGGGTGTACATGGCGCAGCTGCGGCGGAAGCTGGAGGGTGACCCGTCGCATCCGCGGCATTTCATCACGGAGCCGGGCATGGGGTACCGGTTCGAGGGCTGAGTGCGGGCCGGGGCGGGGTGTGCGGGGTGCGGGGCGGGCTGTGCGGCCCCCGGTACGCTGGGGTTATGAGTGCTGGGACCCGACCCGAGAAGCCGGCCGGCCGGTTCCGCCGGATGCTCGACAGGCTGTCGTCCTCCGAGGAGGAGCTGCAGTCCGCCGAGCTCCAGGAGGACGCGCAGGCCACGGGGTGCACGCGGATATGTGACTGCGACGACCGTCAGATAGTGAAGGTGTCCGGCACCCTGCGGCATGTCACGCTGCGGCCGCGCGCCGGTGTGCCCGCGCTGGAGGCGGAGCTGTTCGACGGCTCCGCGGCGCTCGACGTGGTGTGGCTGGGTCGCCGTTCCATCGTCGGGATCGAGCCGGGCCGTAAGCTCATCGCCTCGGGCCGGGTCTCGCTGAGTCACGGGCGCCGGGTGCTGTTCAACCCCAAGTATGAACTGCGACCGCTCGGACAGGAGTAGCCGGTGACGTCGTTCGACCGACCGTCCACTGATCCCGAGGCTTCGGCCGGCCCTTCCGGGGCCGTGCCGGGTGCCGCCGGCCCGCAGGGCCCGGACGCGTCCCCTGGTGCCGGGGGCAGGGAGGTGACGGAAGCGGCGCTGTTCGAGGCGTTCGGCGGCGTGCGGGGGATGGTGGAGACGGTCCTGCCGGGTCTGCTGTTCGTCGCGATCTTCACGGTCAACAAGGACCTGCACATCTCGGCGATCGCGGCGCTGGCGGTGTCGCTGGTGCTGTGCGCGGTGCGGCTGGTGCGGAGGGACACCGTCAAGCACGCCTTCAGCGGGGTGTTCGGGGTGGCGTTCGGTGTGGTCTTCGCGATGATGACCGGTAACGCCAAGGACTTCTATCTGCCGGGGATGCTGTACACCCTGGGGCTGGCGCTGGCGTACCTCATCACGACGCTGGCGGGGGTGCCGCTGATCGGGCTGATCCTGGGCCCGGTGTTCAAGGAGAACCTCTCGTGGCGGACGCGTAATCCGGGCCGGAAGAAGGCGTATGCGAAGGCCAGCTGGGCGTGGGGGCTGATCCTGCTCGGCAAGTGCCTGGTGCTGTTCCCGCTGTACTGGTGGGCGGACACCACGCAGCTGGGCTGGGTGCTGGTGGCGCTGAAGATCCCGCCGTTCCTGCTCGCGGTGTATCTGACGTGGCTGTTCCTGGTGAAGGCGCCGCCGCCGATCGATGTGTTCGCGGAGCTGGAGGCGCAGGAGCGGGCGGAGGAGGCCGAGCGGCGCGGCGGGCTGCCGGCCGGGGCCGCCGCGGAGGCGGCGGTCGCGGACCGGCCGCGCGGGGGGCCGCGGCACCGCCGCTGAGCCGCTGCGCGTACTGACGGAGAAAGGGCCCGGGAACCGTCGCGGTTCCCGGGCCCTTGTGTGCCGTGCGCGGGGTCAGCCGGTGGTGCCGGTGTCGTCGCGGCGGACGGACAGCAGGTCCTCCAGCTGCTCCTCGCGGGACTGGGCGGCGACGAACAGCAGCTCGTCGCCGGCTTCGAGGGCGTCGTCCTTGTTGGGGGTGAGGACGCGGGTGCCGCGGATGATCGTCACCAGGGAGGTGTCCTCGGGCCAGTCGACGTCGCCGACCCGGGTGCCGGCCAGCGCGGCCTCCGGGGGGAGGGTGAGTTCGACGAGGTTGGCGTCGCCGTGGCTGAAGCGCAGCAGCCGGACGAGGTCGCCGACGCTGACGGCCTCCTCGACGAGGGCGGACATCAGCCGGGGGGTGGAGACGGCGACGTCGACGCCCCAGGCTTCGTTGAACAGCCACTCGTTCTTGGGGTTGTTGACGCGGGCGACGACCCGCGGGACGCCGTACTCGGTCTTGGCGAGCAGGGAGACGACGAGGTTGACCTTGTCGTCGCCGGTCGCGGCGATCACGACGTTGCAGCGCTGGAGGGCGGCCTCGTCGAGGGAGGTGATCTCACAGGCGTCGGCGAGCAGCCACTCGGCGAGCGGGACCCGTTCGACGGAGATGGCGGTGGGGGCCTTGTCGATCAACAGGATCTCGTGGCCGTTCTCCAGCAGTTCGCCGGCGATGGAGCGGCCGACCGCTCCGGCGCCCGCAATGGCGACCCTCATGCGTGCGCCTCCTCGGGACCCTGGGCGAATGCCGCCTCGACCTTCTCGACTTCGTCGGTGCGCATCATCACGTGCACCAGGTCGCCTTCCTGGAGGACCGTCTGGGAGGTGGGCAGCATGGCCTCGCCCAGGCGGGTGAGGAAGGCGACGCGGACGCCGGTCTCCTCCTGCAACTTGCTGATCTTGTGGCCGACCCAGGAGGTGGCGGTGTGCACCTCGGCGAGCTGGACGCCGCCGCTGGGGTCGCGCCAGAGGGGTTCGGCGCCGGAGGGCAGGAGCCGGCGCAGCATCTGGTCGGCGGTCCAGCGGACGGTGGCGACGGTGGGGATGCCCAGGCGCTGGTAGACCTCGGCGCGGCGGGGGTCGTAGATCCGGGCCGCGACGTTCTCGACACCGAACATCTCGCGGGCCACCCGGGCGGCGATGATGTTGGAGTTGTCACCGCTGGAGACGGCAGCGAAGGCGCCCGCCTCCTCGATGCCGGCTTCGCGGAGGGTGTCCTGGTCGAAGCCGACGCCGGTGACGCGGCGGCCGGCGAAGGCGGAGCCGAGGCGGCGGAACGCGGTCGGGTCCTGGTCGATCACGGCGATGGTGTGGCCCTGGCCCTCCAGGGTCTGTGCGAGCGCGGAGCCCACGCGGCCGCACCCCATGATGACGATGTGCATGCTGATTACCCCGTGCCCTGTTCTAGCGCGCTGATCTGACCGAACACCCTGCTCACTACTTTCTTCTCCGACGGCCGGACACGGAGCCACTGCGTAACGGCGGCGGCCGGGTGCGTCGGACGGGAGCACCGGCCGCACTGTGGTCCGGTACAACCGTAGCCGTAATGGCGTGCCCGGTAGGGGGCGCGGGGGCACCCGGGCCGCCCTGGGGTGCTGCGGGGCGGTGCGGCCGGCTGCGCGGGGGCGCGCCGGTAGGGCACGCTACGCGGTGTGCCACAACTGCCACCTCAGCCCCAACAGGGCTCTTTGACACCGCATATGGTGGTGTGCGGCGATGACGCGCTGGCCCACCGGCTCGCCGCCGAACTCCGCGAGGTCTACCGCGAACGGGTGACGCTGATCGTCCCGTCCGCACAGGAGCCGCGCCGTCCCCTCGTCCCGGCGCCGTCCCGCGGCCTGGGCCGGGCCACCGCGCTGCTGGGCCGGGTGTCGGCCGCGGTGGCCCGGACCGCGCCCGCCGTGCCCCCCGCCGTCCCGCCGCCCGGTGCGCCGGGCCTGGGGCCGCGCGACGAGGAGGCGCCGCCGGAGCCGGTCCGCGTCCTCCAGGTGGCGCAGGCCGACGACGCGGCACTGACCGCGGCGGGGATCGCGGAGGCGGGTGCGCTGGCGCTGGTCCACGACGACGACGAGCTCAACATCCACGCCGCGCTGCGCGCCCGCCGCCTCAACCCGCACCTCCGCCTGGTGATCCGGCTCTACAACCGCAAACTCGGCCAGCACCTGGAGGAGCTGCTGGACCAGGCCGCGGCGGTCGGCGCGGAGCGGGGCGCGGACGGCGCGGCGGCCCCGGTGGCGGACGCCTCCACCACGGTGCTCTCCGACGCGGACACCGTCGCCCCGGCGTTGGTCGCCACCGCGGTCGCCGGGACCAGCAAGGTCATCGAGGCGGACGGGCTGATGCTGCGGGCGGTCGAGCGGTCGCCGGGCCGGACCGGGCCGGCCGGGGCGCGGCGGCTGTGCACCCTGGCGCTGCTGCCGCAGGCCGGCGGCGACCCGGCCGGGGACGGCGGCGCCGCACCGGACGGGCCGGAGGCCGGGACCGGGGAGGAGGGCCCGGTGCTGCTGCCGGACGACGCCGTCGCCGCGGCGGCCGCGGGGTGCGGCCGGATCGTGCTGGAGACCGTCGCGTACACCGGCCGGACGGAGCGGCCCGGGCGGCTGCGGGGCCGGGGGGCGCCGCTGGCGTCGCTGTTCTCCCGGCGGCTGCGCTGGTCGCTGGCCGGGTTCACCGGGGCGGTCCTGGCCCTGGCGGTCGCCGCGTCCCTGACGTCCGGGGTGCCGCCGCTGCACGCCGCGTACCTCACCCTCCTGGACCTGTTCGCGATCAACGAGCCGGCGCTGGCCGAACCGCTGCCGCGCAAGGTGCTCCAGCTGCTGTCCGGGCTGGTCGGACTGCTGCTGCTCCCGGTGCTGGTGGCGGCGGCGTTCGAGGGGCTGGGCACGTTCCGCAGTGCGTCGGCGCTGCGCCGGCCGCCGCGCGGGCTGTCCGGGCACGTGGTGCTGCTGGGCCTGGGGAAGATCGGCACCCGGGTGCTGGCCCGGCTGCACGAGATGCGGATTCCGGTGGTGTGCATCGAGGCGGACCCGGAGGCGCGCGGTGTGGCGCTGGCACGCCGGCTGCGGGTGCCGACGGTGGTCGGCGACGTCACCCAGGAAGGCGTGCTGGAGGCGGCGCTCGCCGACCGGGCACGCACGCTGCTGGCGCTGACCAGCGAGGACACCACCAATCTGGAGGCCGCGCTGTACGCCCGGTCGGTGAATCCGCGGCTGCGGGTGACGCTGCGGCTGTTCGACGACGGGTTCGCCACCGCCGTCTACCGGACGCTGCGCGCCGCCCACCCCGGCGCCCGGACCCGCAGCCGCAGCGTCTCGTTCCTGGCGGCGCCGGCCTTCGCGGGCGCCATGATGGGCCGGGAGATCCTGGGCGCGATCCCGGTGGAGCGGCGGGTGCTGCTGGTCGCCCGGGTCGAGGTGCGCGGCCACGCCGCGCTGGAGGGGCGGACGGTCGGCGAGGTGCTGCGGCCGGGCCGGCTGCGGGTGCTGGCGGTCCACGTGGCCGTACCGGACGCACCGGACCCCGCGGCCGGGCCGGACGGGCCGCCGCCGGGCCCCGGTCCGTCGGCGGCGCAGCTCGCACACCAGCTGCCGGACGACTACGTGCTGACGCCGCGCGACGTGGTGCTGCTGGCCGCGACCCGGGAGGGGCTGGGCGAGCTGCTGTCCCGGCGGCCGCGCACGGCGGGGCGCGCGGGACGGCCCGCGCCCCTGTGACACGCCCGGGCGCCGTGACATCGGCCACGGCGCCCCCGCCGGCCGGGGTTCCCCGGAACGACGGCGCCCCTGTGTGCATACGGTGCAGATGCTGTGGAGGTAGCGCGTAGTCGATGCGGAGTCGGGGGGCATGTGCATCGTGGCGCATTCGGGTGCCCCCACCCGTCCGGGTGGCGGGTGGGCGAGCACCTTGACGAAGGCTTAGCATCCTCTGGTGTCCAAACTGACCGACGTGCCCAAACGGATCTTGATCGGGCGCGCACTGCGCAGCGACAGGCTCGGGGAGACCCTTCTCCCCAAGCGCATCGCACTCCCCGTCTTCGCCTCCGACCCGCTCTCCTCCGTGGCCTACGCGCCCGGCGAGGTGCTGCTGGTCCTCTCCATCGCGGGAGTCAGTGCGTACAACTTCAGCCCCTGGATCGCCGTCGCGGTCGTGGTGCTGATGTTCACCGTCGTCGCGTCGTACCGGCAGAACGTGCACGCCTACCCGAGCGGCGGCGGCGACTACGAGGTCGCCACCACCAACCTCGGCCCCAAGGCCGGCCTCACCGTCGCCAGCGCCCTGCTCGTCGACTACGTCCTGACCGTCGCCGTCTCCATCTCCTCCGGCGTGGAGAACCTCGGCTCCGCCGTCCCCTTCGTCGTCGAGCACAAGACGTTCAGCGCCATCGCGATCATCGTCCTGCTGACCTTGATGAATCTGCGCGGCGTCAAGGAGTCCGGCAAGCTCTTCGCCATCCCCACCTACGTCTTCGTCGCCGGCGTCTTCATCATGATCTTCTGGGGCGCCATCCGCGGACTGATCCTCGGCGAGACCATGCAGGCCCCCACCGCCGACTACACCATCCACGCCCAGCAGGGCGGCCTGGCCGGCTTCGCCCTGATCTTCCTGCTGCTGCGCGCCTTCTCCTCCGGATGCGCCGCACTCACCGGCGTCGAGGCGATCTCCAACGGCGTCCCCGCCTTCCGCAAGCCCAAGTCGAAGAACGCCGCCACCACCCTGGCACTCATGGGCGGCTTGGCCGTCACCATGTTCTGCGGCATCATCGCGCTGGCCATGAGCACCCACGTGCGGATGGCCGAGAACCCCGCCACCGACCTCCTCGACCACGGCCGGCCGCTGGGCTCCGGATACACCCAGAACCCGGTCATCTCCCAGGTCGCCGAGGCCGTCTTCGGCAAGGGCAGCTTCCTCTTCGTCATCCTCGCCGCCGCCACCGCGCTGGTCCTCTTCCTCGCCGCCAACACCGCCTACAACGGCTTCCCCCTGCTCGGCTCGATCCTCGCCCAGGACCGCTACCTGCCGCGCCAGCTCCACACCCGCGGCGACCGCCTGGCGTTCTCCAACGGCATCGTCCTGCTGGCCGGCGCCGCCACCGTCCTCGTCTACCTCTACGGCGCGGACTCCACCCGCCTGATCCAGCTCTACATCGTCGGCGTCTTCGTCTCCTTCACGCTCAGCCAGACCGGCATGGTCCGCCACTGGAACCGCCACCTGCGCAACGAGAAGGACCCCGCCAAACGCCGCCGGATGCACCGTTCCCGCGCCATCAACGCCTTCGGCGCCTTCTTCACCGGCCTGGTCCTCGTCGTCGTCCTGCTGACGAAGTTCACCCACGGCGCCTGGGTCGCCCTCCTCGGCATGGTCATCTTCTTCGTCACCATGACCGCGATCCGCCGCCACTACGACCGGGTCGCCGACGAGATCGCCGCCGCCGACACCCCCGACGACGAGGTCATCCGCCCCTCCCGGGTCCACGCCATCGTCCTCGTCTCCAAGGTGCACAAGCCCACCCTGCGCGCCCTGAACTACGCCCGCCTCATGCGCTCCGACGTCCTCGAAGCGGTCAGCGTCGACGTCGACCAGGCCGACACCCGGGCCCTGCGCGACGAATGGGAACGCCGCGGCATCGAGGTCCCGCTCAAGGTCCTCGCCTCCCCGTACCGCGAGATCACCCGGCCGATCATCGACTACGTCAAGTCGCTGCGTCGGGAGAGCCCCCGCGACGCCGTCTCCGTCTACATCCCCGAGTACGTCGTCGGCCACTGGTACGAGCACCTGCTCCACAACCAGTCCGCACTCCGCCTCAAGGGCCGCCTCCTGTTCACCCCCGGCGTCATGGTCACCTCCGTGCCCTGGCAGCTGGACTCCTCCGAGGCCGCCAAGAAGCGCGCCCGCAAGCGCGCCGAGTGGAACGCCCCCGGCTCGGTCCGCCGCGGCCCGGTCACCGCGCCCCGCAAGGAAGCCCCGGCCCCCAAGAAGTGACCGCGGCGGCCGGGCGCACTCCGGCGACACCGTAGAATGGACGGCTGGCCTCCACCCCGGAGGCCGGCCGTCACCGTTTCGCCGCACCCCACCCAGGAGCTCCCCGCCATGCAGCCGGACACGCCGCCGGAACCCAGGAAATCGCTGGCCGGCGAGGAGTACGAGGTCGAGATCGGCCCGGTCGCGCACGGCGGCCACTGCATCGCCCGCACCGACGCCGGCCAGGTCCTCTTCGTCCGGCACGCTCTGCCCGGCGAACGGGTCCGCGCCCGCGTCACCGACGGCGAGGAAGGCGCCCGCTTCCTCCGCGCCGACGCCGTCGAGATCCTTACGGCGTCCAAGGACCGCGTCGAGGCGCCCTGCCCGTTCTCCGGCCCCGGCCGCTGCGGCGGCTGCGACTGGCAACACGCCGCGCCCGGCGCCCAGCGCCGCCTGAAGGCCGCCGTCATCACCGAGCAGCTGTCCCGCCTCGCCGGCCTCACCCCCGGCGACGCCGGCTGGGACGGCACCGTCGAACCGGCCCCCGGCGACAAGGTCGCCAAGGGCGAGGTCCCGGCCTGGCGCACCCGCGTCCAGTACGCCGTCGACGCCGAGGGCCGCCCCGGCCTGCGCAAGCACCGCTCGCACGACATCGAACCGGTCACCCACTGCATGATCGCCGCGCCCGGCGTCTCCGAACTCGGCATCGAGAAGCGCAGCTGGCCGCAGATCGCCACCGTCGAGGCGATCGCCGCCACCGGCTCGCACGACCGCCAGGTCCTCCTCACCCCCCGCCCCGGCGGCCGCCTCCCCCTCGTCGAACTGGACAAGCCGGTCTCCGTCCTCCGCGTCGAGGAGTCCGCCGGCCGGCCCGGCACCGGCGGCGTCCACCGCGTCCACGGCCGCCCCTTCGTCCGCGAACGCGCCGCCGGCCGCACCTGGCGGGTCGGCAACGGCGGCTTCTGGCAGGTCCACCCCAAGGCCGCCGACCTCCTCGTCGAAGCCGTCATGCAGGGCCTGATGCCCAAGAAGGGCGACACCGCCCTCGACCTCTACTGCGGCGTCGGCCTCTTCGCCGGAGCCCTCGCCGAACGCGTCGGCGACAAGGGCGCCGTCCTCGGCATCGAATCCTCCAAGCGCGCCGTCGAGGACGCCCGCCACAACCTCGCCGACCTCGACCGCGTCCGCGTCGAACACGGCAAGGTCGAGCAGATCCTCCCGCGCACCGGCATCACCGACGCCGACCTCGTCGTCCTCGACCCGCCCCGCGCCGGCGCCGGCCGGAAGACCGTCCAGCACCTTGCCACCCTCACCCCCCGCCGCATCGCCTACGTCGCCTGCGACCCCGCAGCCCTCGCCCGCGACCTGGCCTACTTCCACGACGCGGGCTACACCCCCCGCCGCATGCGGGCCTTCGACCTGTTCCCGATGACCCATCATGTGGAGTGCGTGGTGATCCTGGAACGCTCCGCCAAGCGCCCCTGAACCGCGGTGCGACGGTCACGTCCCGTCAATTCGCGCTGCGCCCCAGGGGCGTGTAAGATTCTCGGGCTGCCACGGAGCCGACAGGCCCCGCGGCAACCATCCCGCCACTTCAGCGGAACACCCTCCGAACGACCCGCCACAGCGAATAGCTTTGGCGTGCCGAAAAATCCGGAACGTGACTCGATTATGAGTCACCAGGGGAATCCGCTAAAGTAGTGGACACGCCGAAAGGCGAAACTCCGACGGAAATTCGGAACCCAATCCACACCGGTAGCGCCTCCTCAAGAAGCGGTCCGGGACGGGAGCGGGATCTGATAAAGTCGGAACCGCGAGAAAGCCGAAAGGCCGGATCGCACCGGCGAAAATCGGAGCCGAAA
>NZ_JALMUV010000080.1 GCF_023155275.1 Streptomyces rhizoryzae | reverse complement strand
ACCCCCCGCACCGCCCCCGCCAGTACCGCCCCCAGCGGCGCGGCCAGTCGCAGCGCGCCCCGCTCCTTGTGGGCCAGCAGCACCGCGCGCACCTCGTCGGCGTACACGGCACCGGCCCACACCCGCGGCAGCCCCGCCGGCACCGGCCGCGGCCGGACCGGTCCGGCGCCCCGGCCGCCCCGCGACAGCGCCCGCCGGCACCGCGTGCACAGCTCCGTACGCGGCTGACCACACCCCGCACAGTCGACCGGAAGCACCAGGCTCGCGAGCTCTCGCCACACCCCCCGCATGACTCCACTGTCCCGTCCCGCGAGTCCGGCCACCACCCCTGTGGATAACTCTGCGGACGGGCCAGCGGCCGCGGAATTCCGGAGCACCCAGCCACCGCCCCAGCGTCAGCCCGCCCCGGCGGCCGCTACCCCGACCGCTCAGCCGCGACCCCCGTCTCAGCCACCGCCCCGCCCGGCCCGCACCTGCCAGCGCACCCACCGGCATGCCCGCCAACCCGCATGACCATCCGCACCCGGGGCAGACCGGCACCGCCGTCCCCACCCAAGCAGACCGGCACCGTCCCCCCTCACCCGGACGGACCGGCACCGCAGCCCTCGCCCGAGCAAACCGGCACCGCCACTCTCACCCCGGGTAGACCGGCGCCGTCCCGTCCTTCGCCACGGTCTTCCAGTTGGCGTCCGGGGGCAGCCGGACGATGCCCTCCGTGGCGTCCGCGATCAGCGGGCGGGTCTCGTCCTCGGAGGCCGCCACCGCCTTGACGCCGTTGACGCCGGGCAGTGTCTGGGCGTCGGAGGCCGAGCCGTCGGTCTCCATGAACTGCATCTGCTGCACCCCGCCGGCCTCCCGGCCGACGACCACCAGCCGGCTGCCGCCCGCCCAGGACGCCGCCACGACGTCCTCCAACTGAGGTGCGATCGGCCGCAGTTCCTGTACGGACAGCACCGGGTGCACCGAGGTGCCGTCCCGTTCGACCCGGCCGAGCTGGAGCGTCGTCCGGCCCTTGTCCTCCACCAGGATCGCGATCCGGATACCGTCCGCGGCCACCTTGATCGCTTTGATCCGCCGCGTGCCGAGGCCGGGCACCGAGACCTCCTCGGGGTCGCCCTTGCCCTCGCGCATCCGCAGCAGCCGCGACCGGTGCGCGTCGCGGTCGGCGATCCACAGGTCGCCCAGGCCGTCCCAACTCGGCGCGGTGAGCCCCTCGTCGGCGTTCTTGGCCGCACCGGCGCTGGTCAGCAGCGGCGCGCCGCGTTCGGCGCCGTCCTCCATACCGGACACGTACAGATACCGCCCGTCGGCCGACACTCCGGCCGCGGCGGTCTCACCGTGCGAGATGGCCACCGACCGCAGCGGCGTCCTGCCGGTGCCGAACGGCCCGCGCACCGGCGTCGGCCGGCTCGCCGAGTCCGACATCGCCACGACGCGGTTCTCCGCGTCGATGAAGTACTCCCTGCCGGAGTGCCCGGTGTGGCCCGGGGCGGAGAAGTCCCGGTCGGCCTGGTCCTGCGTCAGCGTGCACAGCGAGTTGCCGTTGGGGTCCTGGAGCTCCACGTCGCTGATTTTGGAGGCCCGCGTCATGTCCTGGACGGTGAAGAAGAGCTGAGCGGCCATCCGCTTGCACTGGGCGGTGTCGGTGTTCACCGCCTGCTTGCTGAGCTTGACCTGCAAGCCGTTGGAGTCGTCGAGCGCCAGGTCGTGGGCGGCGAGCCGGGTGCCGGGCGGGAACGCCGAACTGGTCACGCGGTTCAGCCAGTCGGTGGGCCCGGTCAGCAGCGCCTCCACGCTGGACGTGATCGGCTTTATCCGCTGCCGGAGGTAGACCGGGTCGGCGACGAGCACGTTCTTGCCGGCCTTGGGGTCGTCCGACTCGGACTTGTAGGACGCGAAGTAGTACTTGTTGACGGAGCGGTAGATGCGCTGGAAGTCGGACTGCCCCAGCACCAGCCCGTCGGGCAGCCGGTCGATGCGCCACTGGTCCCCCTCCTTGATGAGGTGGATCGTCGCGCGGTACGGCTGTTCCTCGGGGGTGTAGGCGTGGTTGGCGTCGACGGTGGCCACCTGGCTGCCGGACAGCGTGACGGTGTAGCCGTCCGCGTCCTCGCGGCTCGGGCGGGCCTCCGGCTCGGACTTGGGCCGCTCCTGGAGGACGTTGGTGACCAGGAAGGGCCGCCAGGTGCGCTTCGCCGACTTGGCCAGATACATCCGCGCGGTGCGGAAGTCCGCCTCGTCGCTGGTGGTGGCATCGAGGAAGCTGCGCACGATGTTGGTCGGCTGCGCGCCGTCCTGCGGGGGGACGCCGTAGACCCGGACCTGCGAGTCGCCGTCGGAGCGCGGCGGCTGGTCGACGGCGGTGACGTCGCCGCTGTCGGGCATCGACGCGCAGCCGGCGAGCAGCACGCCCGCGCTGGACAGGAGGACGGCGGTGCGCCCCTTGCGTGCGGCCGTGGCGCCCCGCCCCGTGCGCCCACAGGCCCGTGTGCCGCGTGCCGTGCGCCGGTCCTCGTGCTCAGTACCCACGCCGCCCGCCTTCCCGCTCGGTGCCGCGTACGGCGTCGCGCTCCGTGCCGCGGCTGCTCTTCCGCTCCGTCCGGCCGTCGGCCGCCGCCCCGGCCGCGTCCCGGCCGCCGCCCGACTCCGCCCCCGGCGTGCCGTCATCGGCCGTGCGGCCGCCGCCCGTTCCGTCCTCGCCCGCCCCGGATACGCCGTGCTGCGGTACGACGCGGGCAGCACCGGACGGAGCCACCCGGTCCGCCGGGTCCGCCGCGGGTCGGGCCGGGGCGTGCTGCTCACCTGCGCGGGGCTGCGGCGGGACGGCGGGCGGCGCCGCGCGGCCGGAACCGGTGCGCGCCCGGCCGTCCCCGTCGCGGTTGCGCCGGGAGTCCTCGGGCTCCAGGGGGATCGGGGAGCCGCGCAGCGCCTCCCCGGCCGTGCGGGGCAGCGTCAGCCGGAACTGCGAACCGCCGCCGGGCTCGCCCCACGCCTGGAGCCAGCCGCCGTGCAGCCGGGCGTCCTCGATGGCGATGGAGAGGCCGAGGCCGGTGCCGCCGGTCGTACGGGCCCGGGCCGGGTCCGCGCGCCAGAAGCGGTTGAAGACCCGGGTGGCCTCGCCGGGCTTGAGGCCGACGCCGTAGTCCCGGACCGCGACGGCCACCGCGCCGTCGCTGCGGCCGCCCGCGGACGCCAGCCGGACCACGACGTCGCGGCCCTCGCCGTGCTCGACGGCGTTGACGACGAGGTTGCGAAGGATCCGCTCGACCCGCCGGGGGTCGGCCTCGGCCATGACGGGGTGCTCGGCGCCGCGGACCACGATGCGGCTGCCCTTGCGGTCGGCGAGCGGTTCGGCGCCCTCGATGACGCGGTGCACCACATCGCGCAGATCGACCGGCT
Organism: Streptomyces rhizoryzae; assembly: GCF_023155275.1. Taxonomy (GTDB): domain Bacteria; phylum Actinomycetota; class Actinomycetes; order Streptomycetales; family Streptomycetaceae; genus Streptomyces; species Streptomyces rhizoryzae. Next base: position 9,491 of record NZ_JALMUV010000080.1, on the reverse strand, counting down.
CGGCCTCCAGGGCCGCGGCGCCCGCGTCGAACCGGCTGATCTCCAGCAGTTCGGCGAGCAGCGACTCGAAGCGGTCGAGCTGGCCGCGCAGCAGCTCGGCGGAGCGCGCGGTGGCCGGGTCGAACTCGTCCCGCACCTCGTGGATGACGTCGGCGGCCATCCGTACGGTGGTCAGTGGGGTGCGCAGCTCGTGCGAGACGTCGGAGACGAACCGGCGCTGCATCCGGGACAGCTCCTCCAGCTGCTGGATCTTCAGCTGGAGGTTCTGCGCCATCTTGTTGAAGGACTCGCCGAGCCGCGCGATGTCGTCCTCGCCGGTGACCTTCATCCGCTCCTGGAGGAGCCCGGCGGCCAGCCGTTCGGAGATTCCGGCGGCCATCCGCACGGGCGTGACGACCTGCCGGACCACCAGCCAGGCGATGGCGCCGAGCAGGATCACCACGAACACCCCGGCGGTGGCCAGCGTCCCGGTGACCAGCTTGAGGGACTCCTCTTCCTGGCTGAACGGGAAGAGGTAGTACAGCTGGTACTGGTTGCCGTTGACGTCGTTGAGGCGCTTGCCGATGATCAGCGCCGGCACCCCGTCGTTGGAGCCGATGCGCTTGATCTGGGTGTACTGGCGGAACGTGCCGGGCTTGCTGTCCAGCTTCCGCCGCAGGTCGACGGGGACGCTCCGCTCGGGGTCGACGTCGCCGGAGGCGCGCGGTCCGCGGGTGCCGGGGGTGGAGTCGCCGAACGGTTCGTCGGAGTCGGAGCTGAGCGCGACGACGGAGAAGACGCCCTGGCCGCCGCTGGCGAGCTGCTCGACCAGGCTGGTCAGCCAGGTCGCGGAGTCCTGGCTGCCGCGGCTGGCGGTGCGGTTGGTGTCGTCGGGGCGGTTGTCGTCGCCGCCGTCGGCCAGTTTCCTGGCGACCTCGAAGCCGCCGACGGCCTGGCTCTGGGCGGCCTGTGCCTTGGCGGTGAGCAGGCCGTTGCGGACCTGGCCGACGACCACGACGCCGAGCAGCAGCACCACGGCCAGCGACATCAGCAGAGTGGTGGCGACCACCCGGAGCTGGATGTTGCGCCGCCACAGCCGCAGGGCGGGCAGCAGCGGCCGCCGCACCCAGCGGCTGAAGAGCCGCAGCAGGGGGTGGACCGGCCCGCTCACCGCGCCGTCGGGCAGCAGTTGCCCGCCGCGCAGCAGCCGCGCCGCCAACCGATCGGAAAAGGACATTTCACCTGCCGGGCCGACGGTGCGCCCCCGCTGTCCCTCCGGGGCCGAACCGTCCCGGGTCATCTCAGCTGGGCCCGGCCTTGTAGCCGACCCCGCGCACGGTCACCACGATCTCCGGGCGCTCCGGATCCCGCTCGACCTTGGAGCGCAGCCGCTGGACGTGGACGTTGACCAGCCGGGTGTCCGCCGCGTGCCGGTAGCCCCAGACCTGCTCCAGCAGCACCTCGCGGGTGAACACCTGCCACGGCTTGCGGGCCAGCGCCACCAGCAGGTCGAACTCCAGCGGGGTCAGCGCGATCGACTGCCCGTCCCGCTTGACGGAGTGCCCGGCCACGTCGATGACCAGGTCACCGATGGCCAGCTGCTCGGGCGCCGGCTCCTCCGAGCGCCGCAGCCGCGCCCGGATCCGGGCGACCAGCTCCTTGGGCTTGAACGGCTTGACGACATAGTCGTCCGCGCCCGATTCGAGCCCGACGACCACGTCCACCGTGTCGCTCTTGGCGGTCAGCATGACGATCGGCACGCCGGACTCGGCGCGGATCAGCCGGCACACCTCGATACCGTCCCGTCCGGGCAGCATCAGGTCGAGCAGCACAAGGTCGGGCTTGGTCTCCCGGAACGCCGCGAGCGCCTTGTCGCCGTCCGACACGAACGACGGTTCAAAGCCCTCGCCGCGCAGGACAATGCCGAGCATCTCTGCCAGTGCGGTGTCGTCGTCGACGACCAGGACGCGTCCCTTCATTCGGCCATCATCCCATTACCTGATCGTGACTTTCCCCATCGTGAGGGGGAACACATCTCCGCCAGCCGCTCCCGGGTCACCGGCGACACCACCCCGGCCTCCGTGACGATCGCCGTCACCAGCTCGGCCGGAGTGACGTCGAAGGCCGGGTTGTAGGCCAGCGCGCCCAGCGGCGCCACCGGTATCCCCGCACCGGCCTCCGGCCCGGTGCCCGGCAGATGCGGCAGCGAGAACTCCGTCACCTCCTGCCCGGGACGCTGCTCCACCTCGATGTCCGCGCCCCTCTCGGTCGCCGGATCCACCGTGCTGGTCGGGGCCACCACCACGAACGGAACACCGTGGTGGCGGGCGAGTACCGCCAGCGGATAGCTGCCGATCTTGTTGGCCACCGCACCGTCCGCGGCGATCCGGTCGGCGCCGATCAGGACCACGTCCACCTCACCCGCCGCGAACAGCGACCCCGCGGCGCCGTCCGCCAGCACCGTGTACGCCATCCCGGCCCGCGCCGCCTCGTACGCGGTCAGCCGCGCCCCCTGGAGCAGCGGACGGGTCTCGTCCACCCAGAGCCGCCGTAGCCGGCCGGCCCGGTGCGCCGCCAGCGCCACCGCCAGGGCGGTCCCCTCCCCACCGGAGACCAAGGCACCTGTATTGCAGTGCGTGAGGATCCGGTAGCCGCCGCCCGGCAGCAGCTCCTTCAGCAGCGCGTGGCCGTGCTCCGCCATGCGGGCGCTGGCCTCGGCGTCCTCGGCGTGCACCGCGCGCGCCTCGGCCAGCGCGGCCGCCGCCGCGTCCGCGCCACCGGCTCCCCGGGCCACCGCCGCGCGGTACGCCGCGACCGCGCGCCGCACGCCGTACCCCAGATTGACCGCGGTCGGCCGGGCCTGCGCCAGCGCCTCGGCCGCGCTCTCGACGTCGAACCCCCGCGCCGCGGCCAGCGCCACGCCGTACGCACCCGCGATGCCCAGCAGCGGCGCCCCGCGCACGGCCAGCGTCCGGATCGCCCCCACCAGCGCCGGCACGTCCGTGCAGACCAGCTCGGCCTCCTCGGCCGGCAGCCGGGTCTGGTCGAGGAGGACCACCACCGGCCCCTCGGGCGGCTCCTCCCACCGCAGGGACGGGATCGCGAGCGGCACTGCGGCCGCCTCCGGTACCTCGCTGTGATCAGCCATCCCCTCAGTCTGCCGCCGATCCCCCGCCGAACAGAAGGTCCCCTTCCTCCCAGGGCACGGGTACACAGCGCCACCGGCCATGACACGATGACTGACACCGCGGACCCCGGACCCCGGCCGCCCCGGCGGCCGGGCAGCAAGAAGGAGCGACGATGAACAACTCTCCGGGCTGGGCCTCGCCCGGATCCGCCCCCTCCGACGAGCCGGACCGCGGCACCCCGGAGCAACCCGCCCAGCCATCCGCCACCGGCGACCGTCCGGGCACCGGCGAGCAGCCGGCCGCGCCGAACTGGTCCCCCCACCAGCCGCCGCCCGGCCACTGGACGGCTCCCGCCGGCATCCCCGGCCAGAGCGGCCCCGGCGGTGCCGCCCCGGGCGCCGGTGACCGCAGCCGCGCCACGGCCGGACCGGGCCACGGCGGCTGGACCGCCCCGCCGGGACCCGGCGGCCCGCAGGGCGGCTGGGGCGGCGGCTGGGGCGCGATACCTCCGGCGGCCAAGCCAGGAGTCATCCCGCTGCGCCCGCTCGGCGTCGGCGAGATCCTCGACGGCGCGGTCGCGACCATGCGCGCGCACTGGCGCACCGTGCTGGGCATCTCGCTGATCGTCGCGGTCGTCTCGCAGACCACCGCGACCGTCGTCACCGGCCTGTGGTTCCCCGGCCCCTCCCGCCGCCCGGCTCTGGACAACGGCGCCGGGCCGCCGCTGCGCCAGGCCCTGAGCGACATGGGCGACTCCCTCACCGGCTCCGCGATCACGAGCGTGATCGGACTGCTCGCGACGATCATCGCCACCGGCATGCTGACCATGGTCATCAGCCGGTCGGTACTGGGCCGCCCGGTGACCGCCGGGGAAGCCTGGCGCGATGCCCGCGGCCAGCTCCCGCGACTGCTGGGCCTGCTGCTCCTGCTGCCCCTGATGCTCACCGCCGTCTTCACGGCCGGCCTGACCCCGGGCATCATCGTCACCGCCAACGGGCCGCTCGGCGTCGGCCTGCCGCTGACCGTCCTCGGGCTGCTCGCCGGCGGGGTCGTGAGTATCTGGCTGTGGGTCCGCTACAGCCTCGCCTCCCCGGCGCTGATGCTGGAGAAGCAGGGCGTCCTGGCGTCCATGCGCCGCTCCGCCAAGCTCGTCCGGGGCTCCTGGTGGCGGGTGCTCGGCATCCAGCTCCTGGCCTACCTGCTGATCGCCATCGTCCAGTTCATCATCCAGATCCCGGCCACCCTCGTCGCCTTCCTGGTGGGCGGCGAATCCCTCATGGACTGGGCGAGCGGTACCAGTGACGCCAACGGCTGGCCGTTCTTGATCGTCCTGGGCATCGGCGCGATCATCAGCTCCGCGATCACTTTCCCGATCAGCGCCGGGGTCACCGCGCTGCTCTACGTCGATCAGCGGATCCGCCGCGAGGCGCTCGACCTGGAGCTGGCCCGCGCCGCCGGCCTCCCCGACTACGGCGCCGGTGCCCCCACCGGCACCCCGGCCCCGCGGACCGCTCCCGACAACGCCGCCCCCACAACCCCCGACGGCCCGCAGCCCGCTGACGCCCCGTCCGGTCACCCCGCGCCCCAGCAGGCGGAGCCGGCAGAACCGCAGACAACGGCCCCTCAGCCGACGCAGGTTCAGCTGACGAAGCCCCGGCCCGAACAGCCGGGGAAGCAGGAGACCGCGCAGCCGGCGCCCGAGCAGCCGCGGAGCGAGCAGCCGGCGGACGCCGCGCCGGAAGATGCGCAGCCGGCCGCCGACGGCCGGCCCGACGCGTCCGGAACGGCCGCGGACGACTCCGCCGGAATCCCCGGCCCGCGCCCCACCGACCCCGCACCGGGAAGCTGATGCGGTGACCACAGGGGGGAAGACCGCTGCGCTCGCGCACCTCGCCGTGCGCTCCGACGACGGGCTGCCGGTACGGATATCCCGCGACCCCGCCCGCGAGGCGGCGGAACGCGAATTGTCCGATCCGCGGTACCACCAGCACGACCCCAACCCGATCCAGCGCGCCCTGAACTGGCTCTGGGACCGCGTCGGCGAGCTGTTCCACACAGCCGCCGGCGCGACCCCGGGCGGCTGGGCCGGACTCCTCGCGCTCATCGCGTTCGTCCTGCTGCTGGTCATCGCGCTCCGGCTGCGGCTCGGCGCGGTCCGCCGCACCCCGGCCACCCCCGGCACCCTCTTCACCGACACCCCCCGCACCGCCGCCGAACACCGCGCCACCGCCGAGCAGCACGCCGCCGCAGGACGCTGGAACGAGGCAGTCCAGGACCGCATGCGCGCCCTCGTCCTCGCCCTGGAGGAACGCACCCTGCTCGCCCCGGGACCGGGCCGCACCGCCGGCGAGGCCGCCGCCGAGGCCGGCCTGGCCCTTCCCGCGTACGCCGCCCGGCTCCGCGCGGCGGCCCGCGCTTTCGACGACGTCGCGTACGGCGGCCGCCCGGGCACCGACCGGGCGTACGCCCAACTCACCGGCCTCGACACCGAACTCCAGCGCGCCAAGCCCCAGCTGACCGCCGCCGCGGCCAGGAGCCGCGGATGACCACGACCACCACCCCCGCCACCACCGTCCCCGGACTGACCGCGCGCCGCCTGTGGACCCGCTCCCGGGGCGTGTTGCTGGGCGTGCTGATCCTCGTCATCGCCGGAGTGACCCTCGCCGCGCTGCAGTCCGGCGAGCAGCACGGCCGCCTCGACCCCCGGTCCGCGGACCGCACCGGAAGCCGGGCACTCGCCCAGCTCCTCGCCGCCCGGGGCGTCACCACCCGCGTCGTGACCACCGCCGGGGAGGCCGCCGCCGCGGCCGGCCCGGACACCACCCTCCTCGTCACCGCCCCCGACGTCCTGACCGCCGATCAGCTCACCGGCCTCCGCACGGCCACCACCGCCACCCCCGGCCGCACCGTGCTGCTCGCCCCCGGCCCGGTGACCCTCCAGGCCCTCGCCCCCGGTGTCCGGGCCGAACCCCAGGTGGGCAACGCGCCCCGGCAACCGGGCTGTTCGCTGCCCGCCGCACGCCGTGCCGGCGACGTCCTCCTCGGCGGCTTCCGCTACGTCACCGCCGCCTCCGCCGCCGACCGCTGCTACGACGCCGGCGGCCTGCCCTCCCTGCTGCGCCTCCCGGCTGCCCCCGGGGGCCGTGACACCGTCCTCCTCGGCTCCGCCGACCTCCTCCACAACCAGCACCTCGCCGAACGAGGCAACGCCTCGCTGGCCCTCCAACTCCTCGGTACGCACAAGCATCTGGTCTGGTACCTCCCCTCGATCAGTGACGCTTCCTCCCCCGCCCAGGACACCCAGCGCGGCTTCCTCGACCTCGTCCCCGCCGGCTGGTGCTGGGCCCTGCTCCAACTCGCTCTGGCCGCCGTCTGCGCGGCCGTCTGGCGGGCCCGCCGGCTCGGCCCCCTGGTGCCCGAACGGCTCCCGGTCGCCGTCCCGGCCGCCGAGACCACCGAGGGCCACGCCCGCCTCTACGAACAGGCCCACGCCCGGGACCGCGCCTCAGCCGTCCTGCGTGCCGCGACCCGGACCCGGCTCGCACCCCTCATCGGCGTGTCCCCCGCGCACGCCCACACCCCCGACATCCTGCTTCCGGCCGTCCGCACGTACCTGGCCACCACCGCCCCGGCCCCGGCCGATCCGCAGGACCTGCTCTTCGGTCCCACCCCGGCCGACGACAAGGCCCTGGTGACCCTGGCCGACCAACTCGACGCACTCGAAAACTCGATCGTTTCCCAAGAGAGGCACGCACCCCGTGAGCACCCCGACCGCTGACAGCGCCCGAGCCTCGCTGGAGGACCTGCGCACCGAGATAGCCAAGGCCGTGGTAGGCCAGGACCCCGCCGTCACCGGTCTGGTCGTCGCGCTGCTCTGCCGCGGACACGTGCTCCTCGAAGGCGTCCCCGGCGTCGCCAAGACCCTCCTCGTCCGCGCCCTGTCGACCGCCCTCGAACTCGACACCAAGCGCGTGCAGTTCACCCCCGACCTGATGCCCAGCGACGTCACCGGTTCGCTGGTCTACGACACCCGCAACGCCGAGTTCTCCTTCCAGCCCGGCCCGGTCTTCACCAACCTCCTGCTCGCCGACGAGATCAACCGCACGCCGCCCAAGACCCAGGCATCCCTGCTGGAAGCCATGGAAGAACGCCAGGTCACCGTCGACGGCACACCCCGTCCACTCCCCGAACCGTTCCTCGTGGCCGCCACCCAGAACCCCATGGAGTACGAGGGCACCTACCCTCTCCCCGAGGCCCAGCTCGACCGCTTCCTGCTGAAGCTGACGGTGTCCCTCCCGGCCCGCCAGGACGAGATCGACATCCTCACCCGTCATGCGGCCGGCTTCAGCCCCCAGGACCTCCACGCCGCGGGTCTCCGGCCCGTCGCCTCCGCCGCCGACCTCGAAGCGGCCCGCGCCGCGGTCGCCAAGACCGCCGTCTCCCCCGACGTCACCGGCTACATCGTCGATATCTGCCGTGCCACCCGTGAATCCCCCTCACTCTCCCTCGGCGTCTCCCCCCGAGGAGCCACCGCCCTGCTCTCCACCTCCCGCGCCTGGGCCTGGCTCACCGGCCGCGACTACGTCACGCCCGACGACGTCAAAGCCCTCGCGCTCCCCACCCTCCGGCACCGCGTCCAGCTCCGGCCCGAGGCCGAGATGGAAGGAGTCACCGCTGACTCCGTCATCAACGCCGTGCTCGCTCACCTCCCCGTCCCCCGCTGAGGCAACACCGTGGCCCTGACCGGACGCACCGCACTCCTCTCCGCACTCGGAGCCCTGGTCGTGGGCTTCGTGCTCCCCAGCTGGCTCGGGATCCTCCTCGTCCAACTCGCCTTGCTGATAGCAATCTTGTGCGATCTCGCCCTCGCCGCGCCAGTGCGAAAGCTCCATTTCACCCGAACCGGTGACACAAGCGTTCGACTAACGGGCGAAGCCCACATCAGCCTCACGGTCACCAACCCTGACCGCCGCCCCCTGCGCGCCCAGATCCGCGACGCCTGGCCGCCCAGCTCGTTCCGCCCCGGCGAGGACATCCCCGCATCCCGCCACACCCTCCGCGTCCCGAGCGGAGAACGGCGCCGCCTGACGACCGCCCTCCGCCCCACCCGCCGCGGCGACCACCACGCCGTCCGCATCACGGTCCGCTCCTACGGCCCCCTCGGCCTGGCCGCCCGCCAGGGAAACCACCACGCCCCCTGGACCCTCCGCGTCCTGCCGCCCTTCACCAGCCGCAAGCACCTCCCCGCCAAACTGGCCCGGCTCCGCGAACTCGACGGCCGCACCAGCATCCTGACCCGCGGCGAAGGCACCGAGTTCGACAGTCTCCGCGACTACACCCCCGGCGACGACACCCGCTCCATCGACTGGCGCGCCACCGCCCGCCGGCAGGCCGTCGCCGTCCGCACCTGGCGCCCCGAACGCGACCGCCGCGTCCTCCTCGTCCTGGAATCGGGCCGCACCTCGGCCGGCCGCGTCGGCGACATCCCCCGCCTCGACGCCGCCATGGACGCCGCGCTGCTCCTCGCCGCCCTCGCCTCCCGCGCCGGCGACCACGTCGACCTGCTCGCCTACGACCGCCGGGTACGCGCCTCCGTGCAGGGCCACACCGCCCGCGACCTGCTGCCGGCCCTCACCGACGCCCTCGCTCCCCTCGAACCCGAGCTCGTCGAGGCGGACGCCCGCGGCCTGGCGGCCACCATCCACCGCCACGCGCCCCGCCGCTCCCTGATCGTGCTCTTCACCGGCCTCGACACCGCCCCGGTGGAGGAGGCCCTACTGCCCGTCCTCCCCTCCCTCACCCAGCGCAACGAAGTGGTCGTCGCGGCCGTCGCCGATCCGCGTATCGAGGAAATGGCCGCCGGCCGCCACACCCCTCAGGCCGTTTACGCGGCCGCGGCCGCCGAGCAGACCCGCGCCGCCCGCCGCTACACCGCCGACCGCCTCCGCCGCCACGGCATCACGGTCCTCGACTCCACCCCGGCCCACCTGGCCCCCGACCTCGCCGACACCTACCTCGCCCTGAAGTCCGCCGGCCGACTCTGATCACCCAACCCGTCCGCATACCGGCGGAACGTGCTCCCCAGAGAAGGCAACGACACAGGTCAGGCCCGCTCGCGCGCGCCATCTCTCACGATGGCCTCCCGCGCCCGCCCAACACCCCCCATTCACGCCTCACTGATGCCCGTTAAAGCGTTGGGGCCCATTCCCCGGCTGGCCAAGCCCTCTGCAAGGGCCATCGTCTACCGCCCACGGCCAAAGAGCGGCGGCGGTCCAGGTCGGAAACGGCTCCCGACCTCCCCGACCTGGGCAGAACCGCCTAGCCCTTAACCCTTTCGGCACACAACGCAAAAAAGCCTCGCCCCCCGAGTCGAAACTCGGGGAA
>NZ_JALMUV010000007.1 GCF_023155275.1 Streptomyces rhizoryzae | reverse complement strand
GGTGATCCGTCTTGCACGGTGAGCTGGGGGTGGCCGCAGAGACCAGCGAGAAGCGACTGTTTACTAAAAACACAGGTCCGTGCGAAGCCGTAAGGCGATGTATACGGACTGACGCCTGCCCGGTGCTGGAACGTTAAGGGGACCGGTTAGCTCCATTTCGGTGGGGCGAAGCTGAGAACTTAAGCGCCAGTAAACGGCGGTGGTAACTATAACCATCCTAAGGTAGCGAAATTCCTTGTCGGGTAAGTTCCGACCTGCACGAATGGCGTAACGACTTCTCGACTGTCTCAACCATAGGCCCGGTGAAATTGCATTACGAGTAAAGATGCTCGTTTCGCGCAGCAGGACGGAAAGACCCCGGGACCTTTACTATAGCTTGATATTGGTGTTCGGTTCGGCTTGTGTAGGATAGGTGGGAGACTGTGAAGCGCCAACGCCAGTTGGTGTGGAGTCGTTGTTGAAATACCACTCTGGTCGTGCTGGATGTCTAACCTGGGTCCGTGATCCGGATCAGGGACAGTGTCTGGTGGGTAGTTTAACTGGGGCGGTTGCCTCCTAAAGGGTAACGGAGGCGCCCAAAGGTTCCCTCAGCCTGGTTGGTAATCAGGTGTTGAGTGTAAGTGCACAAGGGAGCTTGACTGTGAGACTGACGGGTCGAGCAGGTACGAAAGTAGGGACTAGTGATCCGGCGGTGGCTTGTGGAAGCGCCGTCGCTCAACGGATAAAAGGTACCCCGGGGATAACAGGCTGATCTTCCCCAAGAGTCCATATCGACGGGATGGTTTGGCACCTCGATGTCGGCTCGTCGCATCCTGGGGCTGGAGTCGGTCCCAAGGGTTGGGCTGTTCGCCCATTAAAGCGGTACGCGAGCTGGGTTTAGAACGTCGTGAGACAGTTCGGTCCCTATCCGCTGTGCGCGTAGGAGTCTTGAGAAGGGCTGTCCCTAGTACGAGAGGACCGGGACGGACGGACCTCTGGTGTGCCAGTTGTTCTGCCAAGGGCATGGCTGGTTGGCTACGTTCGGAAAGGATAACCGCTGAAAGCATCTAAGCGGGAAGCCTGCTTCGAGATGAGGGCTCCCTCCTCCTTTGAGAGGGTAAGGCTCCCAGTAGATGACTGGGTTGATAGGCCAGATATGGAAGCATCGTAAGGTGTGGAGTTGACTGGTACTAATAGGCCGAGGGCTTGTCCTCAGTTGCTCGCGTCCACTGTGTGGTTCCCGGGTTGCGAACAGTCGCAATGTCGGTACACCACTAATTGAAGAGTGTGCTTGTTCGCTAGAACCCGAATGGGTTTCGGTGGTTATAGCGTTAGGGAAACGCCCGGTTACATTTCGAACCCGGAAGCTAAGCCTTTCAGCGCCGATGGTACTGCAGGGGGGACCCTGTGGGAGAGTAGGACGCCGCCGAACAATCTTTGAAGGACCCTTGGTCCCAGCGTTCACGCTGGGACCAAGGGTCCTTTTGTTTTTCCGGAGCGCGCCGAAGGGATCGGTGCGTGAGAATGAATGCAGTACCGAAGACAGGAGTCACGTCGATGTCCACCAACTCTTCCGACGATCGTCCGGAGCGCCGGCCGCGGCGCGAGGGCGGTGACCGTGGTGGTTTCCGGCGGGATGACCGTGGGGGCTACCGGCGTGACAGCCGCGACAGCCGTGAGGGTCGGGACAGCCGGGACAGCCGCGACGCACGGGACAACCGCGGTGGTGACCGTGGTGGTTACCGGCGGGACGACCGCGGTGAGCGCGGTGCCGGCCGTGGTGGTTTCCGGGGGGACGACCGCGGTGGGTTCCGCCGGGACGAGCGGGATGACCGCGGTGGGTTCCGGCGCGAGGAGCGGGGGGACCGGGGCGGCTTCCGGCGGGACGACCGGGACCGTGGAGGCGAGCGGGGCGGGTTCCGCCGCGACGACCGGTTCGAGCGGCGGGACGACCGTGGCGGTGCGTTCCGTAGGGACGACCGGCGGGACGAGCGTGGCGGCGACCGGCGGGATGACCGGCGGGATGACCGTGGGGGCTTCCGTAGGGACGACCGGTTCGAGCGGCGGGATGACCGCGGGGGCTTCCGGCGGGACGAGCGGCGGGATGAGCGCGGCGGGGCGCGCGGTGGCTTCCGCCGGGACGACCGGGGGGACGAGCGCGGCGGGTTCCGCCGGGAGGAAGGGTTCCGGCGGGACGACCGGGCGCGGGGTCCGCGCCGGGACGACGAGCGCGGTGGCTTCCGTCGGGATGACGAGCGCGGTGGGTTCCGGCGGGAGCGGGATGACCAGCGTGGGGGGTTCCGCAGGGATGACCGCGGGGGCTTCCGGCGGGACGAGCGCGGCGGGGAGCGGCGGGATGACCGCGGGGGCTTCCGGCGGGACGAGCGCGGCGGGGAGCGGCGGGACGACCGCGGGGGCTTCCGGCGCGATGAGCGCGGTGGGCGGCGGCCGTACGGCGGTGGCCGGGGCCGCGACGACCGGCGGGATGACCGCCGGGATGACCGCGGGCCGCGGCGGGACGACCGCCGGGACCGGGACCGGGAGCCGATCAAGCGGCTGCCGATTCCGGAGGACGTGACCGGCGACGAGATCGACAAGGCGGTGCGGCAGGAGTTGCAGAGCCTGCCGAAGACGCTGGCCGAGGACGTCGCCAAGAACCTGGTGATGGTCGCGCGGCTGCTGGACGAGGACCCGGAGCAGGCGTACGGGTACTCGCGGGTGGCGCTGCGGCTGGCGTCGCGGGTCGCGGCGGTGCGCGAGGCCGCCGGGTTCGCGGCGTACGCCAGCGGGAAGTACGGCGAGGCGCTGAAGGAGTTCCGGGCCGCGCGGCGGATGACCGGGGTGGCCGAGCTGTGGCCCGTCATGGCGGACTGCGAGCGCGGGCTCGGGCGGCCCGAGAAGGCGCTGGCGATGGCCGGTGAGCCCGAGGTGCAGCGGTTGGACCGGGCCGGCCAGGTCGAGATGCGGCTGGTCGCGGCCGGGGCGCGGCGCGACCTGGGCCAGGCCGACGCGGCGGTGGTGACGCTCCAGAGCCCCGAGCTGGCGTCGAGCGCGGTGCACCCGTGGACGGCGCGGCTGCGGTACGCGTACGCGGACGCGCTGCTGGAGGTCGGGCGCGAGGACGAGGCGCGCGACTGGTTCGCCCGGGCGCTGGAGGCCGACCAGGCCGGGACCACGGACGCCTCGGACCGGCTGGCCGAGCTGGACGGTGTGCAGTTCACCGACGCGCTGGACGAGTCCGGTGCGGACGAGGCCGGGGACGGTGCCGGTGAGCGGCCGGGGTCCGGTGAGGGGCCGGCGAAGGCCGAGTAGCGGATAGCGGTGAACAGTGAAGGGCGGGCCCGTGTGGGTCCGCCCTTCACTGTTTCCGGGGCCGGGGCGCCTCAGGGGGCGGGGGCGTGGGGGGCGAGGGGGTTGCGGAGGGTGCCGATGAGCTGGAGGGCGCCGGCCGGGTCCTGGAGGTCGACCATCTGCTCGTTGTTGCGCAGCTGGAGGCGGTTGAGGCAGGAGAGGGCGAACTCGGGGGCGAACATGTCGTAGCGCGCGAACCGGTCGGCGAGGTGGGGGTGGGCCGCCTGGTAGGCGGTGACGGTCTCGGCGACCGTGCGCCAGAAGGTGTCCTCGTCGAGGACGCCGAGGTCGTCGAGGGTGGCGGACAGGAAGCGGAAGAAGCAGTCGAAGACGTCGGTGAAGACGGACAGCAGCTTCTTGTCCTCGGGGACGTCGGCGCGGATGCGTTCGACGGCGGGCGGGAGCTCGGCGTCGGCGGACATCACGGCGATCTCCTCGGCGATGTCCTTGAAGATCACCCGGGCCACCGCGCCGTCCTCGATGACCAGGATGGCGTTCTCGCCGTGCGGCATGAAGACCAGGTCGTAGGCGTAGAAGGCGTGCAGGACGGGGGTGAGGTAGGCATCGAGGTAGCGGCGGAGCCACATCTCGGGGGCGAGGCCGGACTCCGCGATGAGGGCGGCGGCGAAGGAGGCGCCGTCGCGGTCGGTGTGCAGGAGGGACGCCATGGTGGCCAGCCGCTGGCCGGGGGTGAGGGCGGGGACTGGGCTCTCCCGCCAGAGCGCGGCGAGCATCTTGCGGTACGGGGAGCCCTTCTCGGTGGCGGCCTCGTACTGGCGGTGGTGGTAGCCGATGGCGGCGCGCTCGCGGATGATCGAGAAGCGGGCGGCGCGGAAGGTGCCGTCGGCGTCGATGAGGCGGGCCAGCCAGTCGTTGATGGCCGGGGTGGCCTCCATGTAGGAGGCGGACAGGCCGCGCATGAAGCCCATGTTGAGCACCGACAGGGCCGTTTTGACGTAGTGCTTGGCGGGGTGGGTGATGTTGAAGAAGGTGCGGATGGACTGCTGGGCGAGGTACTGGTCGTCGCCGGGGCCCAGGCAGACCAGGCGGCGCTGGGCGACCTCGGCGGCGAAGGTGACGGAGAGCTTGTTCCACCACTGCCAGGGGTGGGTGGGGAAGAGGTAGTAGGCGTCGGGGTCGAGGCCGAGGCCGGTGAGGGTGGCGGCGAAGCGGGTGCGGGTCCGCGCGGGCAGCTCGGCGTCGATGAGGGTGGCGTAGTCGAGGCCGGCGCCGGCGGTGAAGGTGGTGTGGTCGCGGTGGGCGGCCAGCCAGATCAGCGCGAGCGGGGCGGCGGCCTCGGGGGCGTAGGCGTGGTACTCGTGGATGCCGAAGCCGAGGCGGCCGTTGTTGGCGACGAAGCAGGGGTGGCCCTCGGTCATACCGGTCTCGATGGCCTGGAAGCCGGCCGCGGCGAGTTCGGCGGCGGAGGTGGCCTTTCCGGCGAGTTTGTAGGCGGTGCCGGAGAGGGTGGAGCTGATCTCCTCCAGGTAGACCGGGAGGACGGTGTCGGACAGGCCGAGCGACGTGCGGAACTCGGTGATGAAGTCCAGGGCGTCCAGCGGGAGTTCGGTGCCGTCGCGGTGGCGGGTGATGCTGTCGGGGTCGATCTGCCAGTGGTCCAGGGCCTGTCTGCGGGCGGTGAAGCGGTAGGCGGTGGTGGCGTTGTCGCTGCGGACGGCGTAGCGGCCGCCGCCGACGAGCGGCTCGGGGGTCAGCAGCCGTTCGTGGGCGAATTCGGCGAGGGCCTTGCGGACCAGGGCGCGGTTGGCCCGGGCCCACAGGGTGGGGGTGAGGTGGGCGACGGCGTCCTGGGCGGGCTGGTGCGGGGTGGGGGCGGTCATCGGCGGTCTCCTCGGGTGGCCAGGAACTGGTCGCGGGTGCAGGTGCTGAGGTACGCGTCCTTGGAGGGCAGCGAGACGGTGCGGACGATCTCGAAGCCGACTGCCTCGTTGAGGGAGTGGACGGCGGTGTTGCGGGTGTCGGGTTCGACCACGACCCGCTGCACGCCGGGGTCGGCGAAGAGCATCTCCATGACGGTGGTCAGGACCGCGCGGGTGAAGCCGTGGACGGGGGTGCCGGTGGGTGCGGTGAGGAAGTGCATGCCGATGTCGCCGGGGCGGGCGGGGTGGATGCCGACCAGTTCGCGGTGGGCGGGGTCGTAGCGCTCCATGAGGAAGGCCGGGGTGCCGTTGTGCAGGCCGAGGAAGGCGTCGTGGTGCGGGTCGGCGTCGATCCGGGCGAACTCCTTCTCGACGGCGGGCAGGTCGCAGTCCTGCATCAGCCAGAAGACGGCCTTGGGGTGGGTGACCCACTGGTGGAGGACGGGGGCGTCGGCGGCGGGGTCGACGGGCCGCAGGGCGAACTCCCCCAGCGCGGGGTCGGTGCGGGTGAAGACGGGGGCGGCGCTCATGCGGAGATCTCCAGGGGGTGGTGCGGGCCGGCCGGGGCGGCGAACTCCTGGAAGGCGATGGCCTTCTCGACCGGGTAGTGCTCGCGGCCGAGCAGCTCCCGGATGAGGCAGGAGTTGCGGTACGCGGCCATGCCGAGGTCGGGGGTGACGAAGCCGTGGGTGTGCAGCTCGGCGTTCTGCACGAAGATGCCGTGGCCGGTGGTGTCGATGCTGTAGTTGCGGGCGACGTCGTAGCGGCCGGCGGCGTCCCAGGCGATGCGGTCGCGGACCGGTTCCAGGAAGTCCGGGACGCGGTAGCGGTAGCCGGTGGCGAGGACCAGGCCCTGGGTGGTGAGGGTGTAGTCGCGGCCCTGCTCCTCCTGGCGCAGGCCGAGGGTGTAGGTGCCGGTGGCCTCGTCGTAACGGGCGTCGGTGAGCGCGGAGTTGGTCAGCAGGCGGGTGCGGACCGGGCCGGCCAGGCGCTTCTGGTAGAGCAGGTCGAAGATGTCGTTGATCAGCGCGGAGTCGATGCCCTTGTAGAGGTGCTTCTGGGAGGCGTTGAGCCGGTCGCGGGTGGCCGGGGGGAGGGCGTGGAAGTAGTCCACGTACTCCGGGGAGGTCATCTCCAGGGTGAGCTTGGTGTATTCGAGGGGGAAGAAGCGGGGGGAGCGGGTGGCCCAGGTCAGGTGGTAGCCGTGGCTGTCGATGTCCTGGAGGAGGTCGTGGTAGATCTCGGCGGCGCTCTGGCCGCTGCCGATGACGGTGATGCTGTCCTTGGCCTGGAGGGCGGGCTTGGCGTCGAGGTAGCCGGCGTTGTGCAGCAGGTCGCCGCCGAGGCCGCGGCAGGCGTCGGGGAGGTGCGGCGGGGTGCCGGTGCCCAGGACGAGCTTGCGGGCCCGGAAGGTGTGGCGGGTGCCCTGGTGGTCGGCGTGGACGAGGTAGACCTCGGCGGTCTCGTCGTACTCGACGGCGGTGACGGTGTGCGAGAAGCGGACGGTGTCGAGTTTGCCGGCCGCCCAGCGGCAGTAGTCGTTGAACTCGGCGCGCAGCGGATAGAAGCTCTCGCGGATGTAGAACGAGTAGATCCGGCCCGTTTCCTTGAGGTAGTTGAGGAAGGAGAAGGGCGAGGTGGGGTCGGCGAGGGTGACCAGGTCGGCCAGGAACGGGACCTGGAGGTGGCTGCTCTCCAGCATCATGCCGGGGTGCCAGTCGAAGGCCGGTTTGTCGTCGAGGAAGAGGCCGTTGAGCTCGTCGAGGGGGGCGGTCAGGCACGCCAGGCCGAGGTTGAAGGGGCCCAGCCCGATGGCGAGGAAGTCGTAGGGGGCTTCGTGGGGGACGGTCACGAGGGTCTTCTCCGGTCGATGGTCGGTCGGTGGGAGGTCAGCGGGTGCTCAGCGGGTGCTCAGCGGGTGCTCAGCGCCGGGGCGGGCCGGCCGGTGGCGGGCTGCCCGGCGAGGTAGCGGCCGGCGTGCTCGGCGATGAGGTCCAGGACGGTGGCGATGTCGTCGAGGGTGGTCTCGGGGTTGAGCAGGGTGAACTTCAGGTGGTGCCGGCCGTCGACCGTGGTGCCCGCGACGATCGCGTCGCCGGAGGCGAACAGGGCCTCCCGGGCATGCAGATTGACCCGGTCGGTGAGGTCGGGGTCGGGGTCCCGGTCGCCGCCGGGGAGGTAGCGGAAGACCAGAGTGCTCAGGCGCGGCCGGACGACGACCTCGAAGCGCGGGTCGTCGTGGAGCAGCTGCCAGGCGTCGGCGGCCCGGTCGATGACCTCGTCGAAGAGCGCGCCGATGCCGTGGGCGCCCATGACGCGCAGGGTCAGCCAGAGTTTGAGGGCGTCGAAGCGGCGGGTGGTCTGGAGCGACTTGTCGACCTGGTTGGGGATGCGGCGCTCGGCCATCCGGCGGGGGTTGAGGTAGTCGGCGTGGTAGGTGGCGTGCCGGAGGGTGGCGCGGTCGCGGACCAGGACGGCGCTGGAACTGACCGGCTGGAAGAAGGACTTGTGGTAGTCGACGGTCACCGAGTCGGCGCGTTCGATGCCGTTCAGCAGGGCGCGGCGGCGGGAGACCAGCAGGCCGCAGCCGTAGGCGGCGTCCACGTGCAGCCAGGCGCCGTGGCGGGCGGCGAGGTCGGCGATCTCCGGGAGCGGGTCGAGGGAGCCGAAGTCGGTGGTGCCGGCGGTGGCGACGACGGCCATGGGTATCAGGCCCGCGTCCGTGCAGCGCGCGAGTTCGGCGGCGAGGGCGTCGGTGCGCATCCGCTTCTCGGCGTCGACCGGGACGGTGATGACGGCGTCCGGGCCCAGGCCGAGCAGGGTGGCGGACTTGCGGATGCTGAAGTGGCCGGCGGCGGAGGCGAAGATGCGCAGCCGGGGCAGGAGGCCGGAGCGGCCGGTGTCCTCGGGGACGGCGGCGCCGGCCGGTTCGCGGTGGCAGGTCTCGTCCCGGGCGAGCAGCATGGCCTGGAGGTTGGACTGGCTGCCGCCGCTGGTGAAGACGCCGTCGGCGTGCTCGCCGAGGCCGATCCGGGCGGCCGTCCAGTCGATCAGGCGGCGTTCGATGAGGGTGCCGCCGGCGCTCTGGTCCCAGGTGTCGAGGGAGGAGTTGACGGCGGAGAGCACGGCCTCGCCGACCAGCGCGGGGATCACCACGGGGCAGTTGAGGTGTGCGAGGTAGCGGGGGTGGTGGAAGTAGACCGCGTCGCGGAGGTAGAGCTGTTCCAGTTCGTCGAGCGCGGCGGACGGGTCGTGCAGCGGGGTGTCGAGGTCGACGGCGGCGACGGCCGGGGCCAGGTCGTCGACGGAGACGCCGGTGAAGGGGCGTTCGGTGGTGGCGATCCGGTCGCTGATCCGCGTGACGCTCTCGGTGACGGCCGCGCGGTAGCGGTCGGCGGTGCGGTGGTTGAGGAGATGGGTGCGGCTGTCGGCCGGGTCCTCGGCGGAGTGCGCGAGGAGACTCATGAAGGGCCCTCCCTGGTGCGGAGTTGACCGCGTCCTGTGCAGGTGCGGAGGTGTGCACAGGGGCAGGGGAACCCGCCCGGTGACGCAGTGAGGTAAGCCTAACCTAACTGGTCACCGGGCGGGTGCGGGGGGCGGAAGCCGCTCGGGTGCGGTCAGCTCCCTTCGTCGTCCAGGGTGCGCAGCACCAGCCCGGTGGCCGGCTTCGGGCCGAAGGAGGTGGACTTGCGGGGCATCGTCACGCCCTGCTCGGCGAGTTGACGGACCGTCTCCTCGGAGGTGGCGCGCATCAGGACGGCCGTGCCGCCGTGCCGGGCGGCCTGCGCCACGGCCGCCTCGGCGTGGTGCAGATAGCCGATGTCGAAGGGGTGGTCGGGGATCCGCCAGACCTCGTCCAGCAGGACCGAGTGCAGCACCGTGGCGTCCAGCCGGCGCCACTGGGCGGGCCGGTCGGTGCGGATCGCCCGGTCCAGCAGCCCGGGGTCGGGGCGGTCCAGGAGGTGGAAGGAGTCCGGGCCGGCGGAGAGCACGAAGGCGGTGCCGGGCGTCTTCGCCAGCGCCTCCAGGGCGGCCGGCAGCTCGGGCGGCAGCCGGCGGGCCCGGAACGCGCCGGCCACGTCCGCCAGCGCCTTGGCGGGCGGCAGGTGCGGCAGCACCCGGTGGATGGCCCGCACCTGGAGCGGGTAGCGGGCGGTGTCGACCAGCAGCACCAGCCCGGACGCCCAGGGGGAGCCGGGGCCGGCGTCCGGCCGCTGCTCGTACAGCCTCCGGTACGTCGCCCAGCGGTGGTGGCCGTCGGCGATCAGTGCCCGCCGGGTGGCCAGGTCGGCGTCCACCGCGGCCAGCTCGGCCGGGTCGGTGACCGCCCACAGCCGGTGCGCGAAACCGTCCTCGGTGGTGGTGGCGAGCAGCGGCGGGCCCTGGACCGTGCGCTCGATGACCGCGGTGGCGCCGTTGCCGGTGCCCTCGCCGCGGTAGGAGAGCAGCAGCGGCTCGAAGTTGGCGGCCGCGGCGCCCATCAGCGCCGCCCGGTCCGCGACGACCTCGGGGATCACGTCCTCGTGCGGGAGTACCGGACCGTCCAGCCGCAGTGCGCCGATCAGCCCGCGCTGGAGGACGCCGCCGCCGCGCTGCTCGTAGACGTACAGCGCGGGCTCCGGATCCGGGGTGAGGATGCCCTCGTCGCGCCAGTGCCGCAGGGTGTCGGCGGCCTGGCGGTGGCGGGCGGCCGGGTCGGCGGCGTGCGGCAGGATCAGCCGCACGATGTTGTACGGGTCGGAGGTCTCCAACTCCCGGACCCCGTCCGGGCGGACCACGACGTCGTAGGGCGGGGAGGTGACCGCGGTGAGGCTGCTGACCCGGTCCGGGGCGTAGCGCAGGCCGCGGAACGGGAGGAGGCGGAGGCCGTCGGTACTGGTCATTGAAGAATGCTATGCCGGGAAGGGGGTGCGGGATGATCGGAGGAGCGGCCGGATACGGCCGGAATCACCGGTGGCCGCGCGGCGGCGGACGGGCCCGTCCCGGGGCGCCGCGCGCGGCCCGAGCGGCGCCCTTCCGCGGGCCGGCAACGAGCGAGGAGCAGGACGGGATGAACGAGCAGAGGAGCGCCGGGGCGGACGGCGGCGAACGGCGCCGGCCCGGCGGCTGCGGGCGCGCGCTGAGTGCGGCGTACGACACGGCGCTGCTGGATCTGGACGGGGTGGTCTACGCCGGCGGGCAGGCCATCGCGCACGCGGTGGAGTCGCTGACCGCGGCGCGGGACGGCGGGATGCACCTGGCGTATGTGACCAACAACGCGGCCCGGACGCCGGAGGCGGTGGCCGGCCAGCTGTCCGGATTCGGTCTGCCGACGACCGCGGCGGACGTGATCACCTCCGCGCAGGCGGTGGCCCGGCTGATCGCCGAGCAGGTGCCGGCCGGCTCCCGGGTGCTGGCCATCGGCGGCGAGGGGCTGCGGGTGGCGCTGCGCGAGCGCGGGCTGGTGCCGGTGGCGTCGGCCGACGACGACCCGGCCGCGGTGGTCCAGGGCTACGACCCGGCGCTGGACTGGGAGCGGCTGGCCGAGGCGGCGTACGCGGTGCAGCGCGGGGTGCCGTGGTTCGCGTCCAACACCGATCTGACCATCCCCAAGGAGCGCGGGATCGCGCCGGGCAACGGCGCGCTGGTGGAGGTGGTGCGGATCGCGGCCGGCGGTGCTCCGCAGGTGGCGGGGAAGCCGCAGCCGCCGATGCACCGGGAGACCGTGCTGCGGACCGGCGCCCGGCGGCCGCTGGTGGTCGGCGACCGGCTCGACACCGACATCGAGGGCGCCTGGAACGGCGGGGTGGACTCCCTGCTGGTGCTCACCGGCGTCACCACCCCCGCGGGGCTGCTGGCCGCGCCGCCCGAGCACCGGCCCTCGTACGTGGCCGCCGACCTGCGCGGGCTGCTGGTGCCGCAGCCGGAGGTGACCGGGGACGGCACCGGTTTCCGGTGCGGCGGCTGGCACGCCGCGGCGTCCGGTGCGGAGCTGGTCGTGGACGGCGCGGGCGATCCGCTGGACGGGCTGCGGGCGCTGTGCGCGGCGGCCTGGACCGCGGCGGGCGCCGGCCGGTGCACGGCGGACGCGGCCGGCGCGCTGCGGCAGTTGGGTATGTGACGATACGTCAGGTAGTGGGCGGGCCGGGCCCCGCCGGGGGAGCGGCGGGGCCCGGTGGCCCGCGGCCGGGCGGCCGCTCACCTGCCGCCGGCCGTCGCGGTCAGCTCCGCGAGCAGGTCCTCCTCGGTGGCTCCGCGCCGCCAGTAGCCGGTGAACTTCACCGCCCGGCGGTCGAATCCGCGCTCCCCGACCAGGTGCCGGCGCACCGCCTTGACGGTGCCGGCCTCGCCGGCGATCCAGGCGTACGGGGCGCCGCCGGGGAGGTCCGCGGCGCGCAGCGCGTCCAGCACCGGCTCGCCGCGGCCGGCCGCCGGGTCCCGGACCAGCCAGTGGACCTCGGCGTCGGCGAAGGTCGGCAGCGGCTGCCGGTCGGCCGCGTGACCGGTCTCGATCCAGACCTTGGTGGTGGTGCCGGGGGAGAGCCAGGCCAGGATCCCGGCGATGGCCGGCAGGGCGGTCTCGTCGCCGGTCAGCAGGATCCAGTCGGTGCCCGGCGGCGGCCGGAAGTCGACGCCGCCGTTGTCCGCGACGGCCGGGGCGAGCACGGTCAGCCGGTCGCCCGGCCGGGCCCGGACCGCCCAGCGGCTGGCCGGGCCGCCGCCCGCCGGGCCCGGTCCGCCGGCCCCGTGCAGCGCGAAGTCCACGTCGAACTCCGCCGGGTCCGGGCGCTGTTCGCGGATGGTGTACGACCGCATCACCGGCCGCTCGGCGGGGTCCTGCGCCCGCCAGGCGGTGTACCAGCCCTCGCCGAGGTCCTCGAAGACCGGCGCGCTCTGGTGCGGCTGCGGGAGGAACAGCTTGAAGCGCTGGTCCCGGCCGCCGGAGGCCAGGTCGTCCAGCCGGTCGCCGGTGAAGGTGATCCGGACCATGGACGGGCCGAGCCGCCGGATGCGGGCGACCCGGACGTCGAAGAAGCGGAACGGCGCGGAGGCGGGGGCGGCGGTCGCGGTCATGGGGAACCTCCCGGGACTGAACGGAACGGGACGGGGCGGGGCGGGGTGGTCGGGCGGTGCGGGCCGGCGGGTGCCGGGCCGGCGGTGCGTCAGCCAGTCTTCTCGGCGTGCTCGATGGCCTGGGCGAGCGACTCCAGGAGCGGGGCGGCGCCCGCGTAGGAGAAGCGCGGTTCGCTGGCCCAGGGGGTGATCTGGCCGGCCTTGACGGCGGGGAGCTTGTTCCAGGACGGCTTGGCGGCCAGGTCCTTGGGCTGGAGGGTGGCGGTCCGGTTGTCCAGCAGGAGCACGTCGGCCCGGTACTTGTCGGCGTTCTCCCAGCTCAGGCTCTCGAAGTAGCCGCCCTTGTCGAGGTGGTCGGGGACGATCAGGTCCACGCCGAGGGACTTGAAGTACATCAGGTCCGCGTTGATGCCGGGGTTGGAGGCGTAGAAGAGGTCGGCGCTGCCGGAGCAGGCCAGGACCTTGACCGGGTGTGCGGCCGCAGCCTTGCGCAGCCGCGCGGCGGCCTTTTCGAAGCGGGCCTTGGCGTCGGTGACCTTCTTGGCCTTCAGGTCGGCGCCGAGCGCGGCGGCGAGGTCGGCGTAGCGGCCGATGATCCGGTCGAGCGGCTTCCGGGACGCGGTCAGCGCGACCGTCCGGGCGAGCTTGGTGATCTTGTCCTTGCTCTCGTCCGGGACGAACCACAGCGCGCCCGGCTCGTACATGTTGGTGACCAGCAGGTCGGGCGCGAGCCCGGCGTACTTCTCGACGTTGAACTGGTTGTAGGCGTTGCCGAGGATGGTGACCTTGTCGACGTCGAGGTCGCCGGCCTGCGGATCGGGCTTGCCGTTGGAGAGCTTGGTGGGGCCGAAGACGCCGACGATCCGGTCGTCGATCCCGAAGTCGTGCAGCGCCGCCGCGGTGCCGGTGAAGGCGACGATGCGGTGCGGGGCGTCCGGGAGCGAGACCTGCTGCCCGCGGTCGTCGGTGAAGGACCAGGGGCCGCCCTTGCCGCCGCCCGTACCCCCGGCGTCCTTGCTCCCTCCGCAGGCGGCGAGCAGGGCACCGATGCCGACGGCGCCGCCCGCGGCCAGGATGCCGCGCCGGGACAGGGATACGCTTTCGGGGGTTCTCATCGCTTTTGGGCTTCTCTCTGGAGGTGGTTGGCCCCCCGGACGGACGGGTACGACCGAACCCGGAGGGCCGGGAGATCGACTACTTGTGAGGGTAGGCTAACCTAACCAACGTGTTGGTTGACAGCCCCCCCGTTGACAGTCCGCCCGACGCGGCGCAGCCCCCCACCGCGCCCCGGCGGCGGCACACCGCCCGCGCCGCGGGACTGGCCGCTGCCGTCGCCGCCCTCGCGGTCGTCGCCGTCCTCGGTATCGCCGTCGGTGCCAAGCAGATCCCCCTCGACCAGGTGTGGCACGGGGTGTTCCACTACTCCGGTTCCGACACCGACGTGGTCATCCGCGACGTCCGGCTGCCGCGCACCCTCCTCGGCCTGCTGGCCGGCGCCGCCCTCGGGCTCGCCGGCACGGTCATGCAGGCGCTCACCCGCAACCCGCTCGCCGACCCCGGCGTCCTCGGCATCAACGCCGGCGCCGCGGCCGCGGTGGTCTCCGCCATCAGCTTCCTGGGCGTCACCTCGCTGAGCGGCTACGTGTGGTTCGCCTTCGCCGGCGCCGCGCTGGTCTCCGCCGCGGTCTACGTCCTCGGCGGTACCCGCAGCGCCACCCCGGTCCGGCTCGCGCTGGCCGGTACCGCGCTCACCGCCGTCCTCACCGGCTACCTCAACGCGGTCAACCTCCTGGACGGCGCGGCGCTGGACCGGATGCGCTTCTGGACGGTCGGCTCCCTGGCCACCGCCACCATGCCGACGGTGGCCCGGATCGCGCCGTTCCTCGCGGTGGGCGCGGTGCTCGCGCTGCTGCTCGCCCGCCCGCTGAACGCCGTCGCGCTCGGCGACGACCAGGCGCGGGCGCTGGGCGCCCGGCTGACCCGCACCCGGATCCTGGCCATGGCCGCGGTCACCCTGCTGTGCGGCGGCGCGACCGCGGTCTGCGGCCCGATCGTCTACGTCGGCCTGATGGTGCCGCACGCCGTCCGCGCCCTCACCGGCCCCGACCTGCGCTGGATCCTGCCGTACTCGGCGGTGCTCTCCCCGGTGCTGCTGGTCGGCGCGGACGTGCTCGGCCGGATCGCGGCCCGGCCCGGCGAACTCCAGGTCGGCATCGTCACCGCGGTCCTCGGCGGCCCGGTCTTCATCTACCTGGTACGGCGGCGTCGGATGGCCCAGCTGTGAGCCGGGCACCGGAATCGAGCGCCGCGGCCGCCGGGCCGGGCGGCGCCGGCGAACGAGGAGGAGCAGCGGTGCACACGACGGTGGAGCCGGACCGGACGCCCGGACCCGGGGCGCGCGGCGGGGCGCGGGACGCCCGGCGGCGGCCCCGCGTGGTACGGACCGCGGGCGGGCTGTCGTTCCGGCTGGACACCCGCGCGCTGCTGGCCGGCGCGCTGCTGCTGGCCGTCGCCGCGGCCGCCGCGGTCGCCCTGATCGGCACCGGCGACTACCCGATGACGCCGTCCCAGGTGCTCACCACGCTGACCGGCGGCGGCACCACCGCCCAGGAGTTCATCGTGCACGAACTCCGGCTGCCGCGCGTGCTGGTGGGCCTGCTGGTCGGCGCCGCCTTCGGCATCGGCGGGGCGGTCTTCCAGGCCGTCTCCCGCAACCCGCTGGGCAGTCCGGACGTCCTCGGCCTCGCGCAGGGCTCCTCGGTCGGCGCGCTGGTCGTCCTCGTGTGGTTCCACGGCGGGACCTTCGCGGTGGCCGGCGGCGCGGTCGCCGGCGGGGTGCTCACCGGCCTCGCCATCTTCCTGCTGGCCTGGAAGCGCGGGGTGCACGGCTACCGCTTCGTGCTGGTCGGCATCGGCGCCGCCGCCATGCTCTACGCCGTGGTCCTCTTCCTGCTGACCAAGGCCACTCTCTACGACGCGGCCCGGGCCACCACCTGGATGACCGGGTCCCTCAACGGCCGCGACTGGAGCCAGGTGTGGCCGCTGGCCGCGGTCTGCGCGGTGCTCGTCCCGCCGGTGCTGCTGGCCGCGCGGCCGCTGCGGATGCTGGAGATGGGCGACGACGCCGCGGCCGCGCTGGGCGTACGGACCGAACGGGTCCGGATCACCGTGCTGCTGGCCGCCGTGGTGCTGGTCGCGGCCGGCACCGCCGCGGCCGGACCGATCTCCTTCGTGGCCCTGACCGCCCCCCAGCTGGCCCGCCGGCTGACCCGGTCGCCCGGCCCCAACCTGCTGCCCGCCGCGCTGATGGGCGCCGCGCTGCTGCTCGCCGCCGACTGGGCCGCCCAGCGGATCTTCGGCGCCGACCAGCTCCCGGTCGGCGTCCTCACCGGTGTCCTCGGCGGCGGCTATCTGCTGTGGCTGCTGGTCACCGAGCGCAAGGCGGGACGGGTGTGACCGCCCGGCCCGCCGCCCCCGCCGCACCGACCGCCCCCACCACCCCCAGGAGCCGCCCCATGAGCCGTCTGACGGCCGAGAACCTCACCCTCGCCTACGACCAGCGGACCATCGCCGAGAACCTCTCGGTCGCCGTCCCCGACCACTCCTTCACCGTCATCGTCGGCCCGAACGCCTGCGGCAAGTCCACGCTGCTGCGCGCGCTGTCGCGGATGCTCCGGCCGGCCGCCGGCACGGTCCTGCTGGACGGGCAGAAGATCTCCGCGCTGCCGGCCAAGCAGGTCGCCCGGACGCTCGGCCTGCTGCCGCAGTCCTCGGTCGCCCCGGACGGCATCACCGTCGCCGACCTGGTGGCCCGCGGCCGCTACCCGCACCAGGGGCTGCTGCGCCAGTGGTCGGCGACCGACGAGCGGATCGTCCAGGAGTCGATGGCGGCGACCGGCGTGGCCGCGCTGGCCGACCGGTACGTCGACGAACTCTCCGGCGGCCAGCGGCAGCGGGTCTGGATCGCCATGGCGCTGGCCCAGCAGACGCCGCTGCTGCTCCTCGACGAACCGACCACCTTCCTCGACATCCAGCACCAGATCGAGGTCCTGGACCTGTGCGCCGCCCTCCACGAGGAGCAGGGCCGCACCCTGGTCGCCGTCCTGCACGACCTCAACCAGGCGGCCCGCTACGCCACCCACCTGATCGCCCTGAAGGACGGTGCGGTGCTCGCCGAGGGCGCCCCCTGCGACATCGTCACCGCCGAGCTGGTGGGCCGGGTCTTCGGCATCGACTGCCGGGTCATCGACGACCCCGAGACCGGCACCCCGCTGGTCGTCCCGGCCGCCCGCCGGGCCCGGACGGCCGCCGCGCCCGCACCGGCTACAGCAGCGTCCTGAGCCGCAGCAGATCGCGCAGCCCGGCCTCCAGCTTCACCCGGCCGCTGCTCCAGGCCCGGGCGAAGTTCAGCCGCCCGTCCACCAGCGCGACCAGGTCGTCCCCGGTCATGGTCAGCCGGATGTCGGCCTTCTCCGGCGGCGGCCCGGTCACGCAGCTGACGTCCCGCAGCGCACCGCCGGCCAGCCGGCCGGTGAACGTGGTGTCGAGATCGGTGATCCGGCAGCTGACGGAGCGGTCGAGGGCGGCGGCGCCGCGTACCTCGCCGTCCGCCGAGGACAGGTTCTGGGCCAGCCGGTCGAGCGCGGCGCGGCACTGGTCGAGAGTTGCCATCGCGCCCGACGATACGCCAGGTCACGGGCGGCCGGGGGCGCGCGGGCGCGGTAGCGTCGGGGGCATGGCAGACCCGATGAACGGCCCGGCGCCGGCCGCCCCCGGCACCCCGGCCGCCCCCGCCGCGGACGGGCCGCCCGCCCCGGCCCCCGAGCAGCCGCAGCCGGACGCTGCCGGGCCCGCCCCGGTGGACGGACCCCGGCCGCTGGGGGTGGCGGTGACCCCCACCGGGCAGGCCGCGGTCGACGCCGGCCTGGCGCGGCTGGCCGAAGCCGGCCACCTCCCGGTGAGCGGCCACCTGGCCATGTACGAGGATGTGCACCGCGGGCTGCGCGACGTACTGGCCGCTCTGGACCAGCACCCCGGGCCGCCCGCACCGACCCACGACCCCCAGGAACGGTAGGAGCTGAACCACAGGTGGCAGGAGTGGCACGACGCCGTCTCGACGCGGAGCTGGTGCGCCGCAAGCTGGCCCGCTCCCGGGAGCACGCGAGCCAGCTGATCGCCGCGGGCCGGGTGACCGTCGGCGGGACGACCGCGACCAAACCGGCCACCCAGGTGGAGACCAGCGCCGCCGTGGTCGTCCGGGCCGACGACAACGACCCCGACTACGTCTCCCGCGGCGGCCACAAGCTGGCCGGCGCGCTCGCCGCCTTCGTGCCGCGCGGGCTGCGCGTCACGGGCCGCCGCGCGCTGGACGCCGGCGCCTCCACCGGCGGCTTCACCGACGTCCTGCTGCGGGCCGGCGCCGCCGAGGTCGTCGCCGCCGACGTCGGCTACGGGCAGCTCGCCTGGCAGTTGCAGAGCGACGAGCGGGTCATCGTCAAGGACCGCACCAACGTCCGCGAGCTGACCCTGGAGCAGCTCGACGGGCAGCCCGTCGACCTGGTCGTCGGCGACCTGTCCTTCATCCCGCTCGGCCTGGTGCTGCCCGCGCTGGTGCGCTGCACCGCGCCCGGCGCCGACCTGGTGCTGATGGTCAAACCGCAGTTCGAGGTCGGCAAGGAGCGGCTGGGCAGCGGCGGGGTGGTGCGCAGCGCCGCGCTGCGCGCCGAGGCGGTACGCGGCGTCGCCGCCCGCGCCGCCGAGCTGGGGCTCGGCGTCCTGGGCGTGACCGCGAGCCCGTTGCCCGGCCCGTCGGGCAACGTCGAGTACTTTCTGTGGCTGCGCGCCGGGGCGCCTGCACTCGACCCGGCGGATGTCGACCGTGCAGTGGCGGAGGGGCCCAGTTGACCACTACCCAGGCAGTTGAAGGCAGCGCGGCACACGCGGACGGCCGGTCCGGACGGACGGTCTTCCTGCTCGCGCACACCGGCCGCCCGGCGGCCGTCCGCAGCGCCGAACTCGTCGTCCAGGGACTGCTGCGCAGCGGGATCGGGGTGCGGGTGCTGGCCGAGGAGGCCGCGGACCTGCCGCTCCCGGAATCGGTCGAGCGGGTGGAGTCCGAGCCCTGCGCCGCCGAGGGCTGCGAACTGCTGGTCGTCCTCGGCGGCGACGGCACGCTGCTGCGCGGCGCGGACTTCGCCCGGACGTCCGGGGTGCCGATGCTGGGCGTCAACCTCGGCCGGGTCGGCTTCCTCGCCGAGGCCGAGCGGGACGACCTCGACAAGGTCGTCGACCGGGTCGTCACCCGCTCCTACGAGGTCGAGGAGCGGATGACCCTGGACGTCCTGGTCCGCAACAACGGCCATGTCGTGCACACCGACTGGGCCCTGAACGAGGCGTCGGTGGAGAAGGCCGCCCGCGAGCGGATGCTGGAGGTGGTCACCGAGGTCGACGGCCGGCCGGTGTCCCGCTTCGGCGGCGACGGCGTCGTCTGCGCCACCCCCACCGGCTCCACCGCATACGCCTTCTCGGCCGGCGGACCGGTGGTGTGGCCGGAGGTCGAGGCGCTGCTGATGGTCCCGATCAGCGCCCACGCGCTGTTCGCCAAGCCGCTGGTCACCTCGCCGCGCTCGGTGCTGGCCGTCGAGGTCCAGCCCAAGACCCCGCACGGGGTGCTCTGGTGCGACGGGCGGCGCAGCGTCGAACTCCCCGCCGGGGCCCGGGTGGAGGTCCGCCGCGGCGCCGTCCCGGTCCGGCTGGCCCGGCTCCACCACGCCTCGTTCACCGACCGCCTGGTCGCCAAGTTCGCCCTCCCGGTCGCCGGGTGGCGGGGGGCGCCCCACTAGCCAGGGGCCGCACCGGGGGCGCCGGACCCGCCTCCCGGGTCAGGCGTCGGGCACCGGCAGCCGCCGGGCGCGGGCCAGGGCGCTGTCGCGCCGGGCGGCCAGGTCGGCGTCGGTGAAGACGGGGGTGCGGACGTCCGGCGGGATGCCCGGGCCGTCGAAGGTGCGGCCGCCGGCGGTCAGGAACTCCTCGTTGGGCAGCCCGAAGCTCCAGCCGTTCGGCAGCGCCCGCCCCAGGACGTCGGAGAAGACGCCCTGGGTGTTCTCCCCGATCCGGACGGGCGCGGGCGAGCGGCCCATCAGCGCCTGGGTGAAGGTCTCGCCCGCGCTGACCGTCAGCCGGCCGGTGAGGACCGTGACCGGGCCGGTGTGGACGGGGCCCCGGTACGGGCGCACGGTGACCGGCTCGGGCCGGGTGAACGCCCCCGGGTCCCCGGGATCGTTGCGGGCCCGCTTGCGGTACGCGAGGTAGGGCCGGCCGGTGAGCCGGGCGGCGATCCGCAGCCCGAGGGCGTCCGAGCCGCCGCCGTTGAGCCGCAGGTCCACGATCAGCCCGCGCAGCGCCCTCGGCCCCTGGGTGCGCGCCGTGGTGAACACCGCGTCCAGCGCGCGGTCCAGCTCGGCGGTGTCGCCCGCGAAGCCGCCGTGCTCGGTGTACCCGGAGAACTGGGTGACCCGGAAGTACCCGATCCGGCCGGGCAGATCGGCGTACGCGAGCCTGCCCCGCGCCCACTGCCGCAGGACGGTGTGCGGGCCGAGGCCCGCGGCGAGCGCCGCGTCGACCCGGGCGGTGAAGGCGGGGGTGGGCAGCACGGTGCCGGGGCGCTTGCCGGCGAACCAGCGGTCCGGGCCGGCGACGACCCGGGTGTGCGCGTCGTGCAGCGGCTCGATCATCGCGCGCAGCACCGCGAAGAGTTCCGCATCCGTGGTCCGGGCGGTGATCCGGGGCCGGTAGCGGGCCCGGACGGCGTTCCAGTCGATCCCCTTCGCCCGGAAGAAGGGGTAGTTCTCCGCGTACGTCTGCCAGAAGACGTCGAAGACCGCCCGCGGGTCCCGAGGGGGCGGGGTGCCGCAGCGCCGGGGGAGCGGGCCGGTGCGGAGCAGGGTGTGGTGGCCGGCGTTGTCGGCGAACGCGGTCGTGGCGCGGCCCGGTCCCGCCGGGGCCACCGTCAGCGGCGCCGAGTCCGGCACGGTGAAGCGCAGCGTGCCGTCCGGGCCCGGGGCGCCGTCCCGGACGCCGGTGACCGCGCCCGGCAGGCAGCTGACCGCGGTCGTCTCGTACGTCCGCAGGGTGCGGCCGCGGATCACGACGAGGGTGCCGTAGCCGTCGGAGCGCCAGACGCCGTCCAGGGAGGGCACCGCGGCCCGCGCCGCCGCCGCGGCCGCCAGGGCCGGGGGCGGGGCGCCGCAGGCGGTCAGCGCGGTCGCCGCGGCCAGGGCGGCGGCGGCCAGGGCCGGGCGGCGGCGGGGTCGGCGGGCTGCCGGGTCACTCATGGGAGTACCTCATGGGGTCGTGGGGGCGTCCGGCGCGGGGGCCGGTGCGGAGGGCGGGGCGCGCGCCGCCAGCCTGGCGGCCCGGCCCGGTCCGGCACCATGCGGCGGCCACCCGCTTCCGGGGTGGGGTTTTCCGCAGGTCGGGGGCGTGCGGCCGGTGCGGAACGGGGCCGGCGGGGGCCGGACCGGGCGGTTCCGGGGCCCGCGGCGGGGTGCCGGTGTGGGGGAGGCCGTCGCGGGGCGGCCCCGGGACCTCGTAAGGTCGTATCCGTGTTGGAGGAGATGCGGATCCGGTCCCTGGGCGTCATCGACGACGCCGTCGTCGAGCTGTCCCCGGGCTTCACGGCGGTGACCGGCGAGACCGGCGCCGGCAAGACCATGGTCGTCACCAGCCTGGGCCTGCTGCTCGGCGGGCGCGCGGACCCCGCCCTGGTGCGGATCGGTGCCAGATCGGCGGTGGTCGAGGGCAGGATCGCCCTGCCGGCCCGCTCGCCGGCGGCCGTCCGGGCCGAGGAGGCCGGCGCGGAGCTGGACGACGGCGCGCTGCTGATCAGCCGCACGGTCTCCGCCGAGGGCCGCTCCCGGGCCCACGTCGGCGGCCGGTCGGTCCCGGTCGGGCTGCTCGGCGAACTGGCCGACGACCTCGTCGCGGTGCACGGCCAGACCGACCAGCAGGGCCTGCTGCGGCCGGCCCGCCAGCGCCAGGCCCTGGACCGCTACGCCGGGGACGCGGTCGCCGTCCCGCTCGCCAAGTACGCCGCCGCGCACCGCCGGCTGCGCACCGTCGCCACCGAACTGGACGAGCTGACCACCCGGGCCCGGGAACGCGCCCAGGAAGCCGATCTGCTCCGCTTCGGCCTGGACGAGATCGCCGCCACCGAGCCGCTGCCCGGCGAGGACGCCGAACTCACCGCCGAGGCCGAACGGCTCGGCCACGCCGAGGCGCTGGCCTCCGCCGCCACCGCCGCGCACGCCGCGCTGGCCGGCAACCCCGAGGACCCCGAGGGCATCGACGCCACCACCCTGGTCGCCGGCGCGCACCGCGCCCTGGAGGCGGTCCGCGGCCACGACCGCGAACTGGCCGCGCTGGCCGACCGGCTGGGCGAGCTGGGCATCCTGATGTCCGACGTCGCCACCGAACTGGCCGGCTACGCCGACGGCCTGGACGCCGACCCGCTGCGGCTGGCCGCCGTCGAGGAGCGCCGCGCCGCCCTGACCCACCTCACCCGCAAGTACGGCGAGGACATCGCGGCGGTGCTGGAGTGGTCCGAGCAGAGCGCGGCCCGGCTCGCCGAACTCGACGGCGACGACGACCGGATCACCGAGCTGACCGCCGAGCGCGACGCGCTCCGCGCCGAACTGGGCGAACTGGCCCAGCAGCTGACCGACGCCCGGACCGCCTCCGCGGAGCGCTTCGCGGCCGCGGTCACCACCGAGCTGGGCGAACTGGCCATGCCGCACGCCCGGGTGAGCGTCGCCATCCGCCAGACCGAGCTGGGCGAGGACGCCGCGGACGGCGACGGCATCGAGGTGAACGGCCGCACCGTGGCCTACGGCCCGGCCGGCGCCGACGAGGTCGAGATCCTGCTGGCCCCGCACCCGGGCGCCCCGCCCCGCCCGATCGCCAAGGGCGCCTCCGGCGGTGAGCTGTCCCGGGTGATGCTCGCCGTGGAGGTGGTCTTCGCCGGCTCCGACCCGGTGCCCACGTACCTCTTCGACGAGGTGGACGCGGGCGTCGGCGGCAAGGCGGCGGTCGAGGTCGGCCGCCGGCTGGCCCGGCTCGCCAAGTCCGCGCAGGTGGTGGTGGTCACCCACCTCCCGCAGGTCGCCGCGTTCGCCGACCGGCAGCTGCTGGTGGAGAAGACCCACGACGGTTCGGTCACCCGCAGCGGTGTCACGGTCCTGGAGGGCGAGGACCGGATCCGCGAGCTGTCCCGGATGCTGGCCGGCCAGGAGGACTCCGAAACGGCCCGGGCGCACGCCGAGGAGCTGCTGGAGACCGCCCGCACCGGCGACTGACGGGGGCTGACGGCAGCTGGCGGGATCCGACGGGGCCGGCCGCGGGGGCGGCCGGCCTCCGGAGCGGTATCCGGAGGGACCCGATCCGGACAGTGAAGGACGGGTTCCGGTCAGCGGTGGGGCGGACCGGAGGCGCTGGTCCACCCCGTTCGAGTGGTGTCGCGCTTCCGCATCGCGTCGCCCATGTGGGTGAATCCGGGGAACCGGGGGTGAGACTTCCCACCGGAACGGCCTGCGCACGGTGCCGAATTGACGTCGCCCAACTGGCATCCTGGGCGCGGTGCGCAGTGCCGGGGCGCGCCCGCCCCGTCCTGCCCGCAGGCCGGGCGCGCGGCCGGGCCCCGGCGCATCGCCGCACCTCGCCGCAGCAAACCGCCCCGCCGGTACGGTCCGTACCGCCGCCGACCCAGGAGCCCCGCCTCGTGACCAGCCCCCTGACGCCGCCGCACGGGACGTCGTCGCTGCGCACGGTCCAGGTGCTCGGCCACGGCGGGGGCGGCAGTGCGGCGCACGTCCGTTCCCTGGCCGAAGGGCTGGTCGCCCGGGGCGTCCGGGTGACGGTCTGCGCCCCGCCGGAGACCGAGCGCGCGTACGGCTTCGCCGCGGCCGGCGCCCGGTTCGTCCCGGTCTCGCCGCGGCTGGACCCGGCCGGTACGGCCGTGCTCCGGGCCGCCTGCTGGGACGCCGACCTGGTGCACGCGCACGGTCTGCGGGCCGGTCTGCGCGCGTCGACCGCGCTGCGCGGCCTGCACGGCCCCCGCGGCGGCCGGCTCCCGCTCGTCCTGACCTGGCACACCAAGGCGCACACCGAGGGGCCCCGGGCCGGGGTGGCGCACCTGCGGGAGCGCCGGGTGGCCCGGGCCGCGGCGGTCGTGCTGGGCGTCTGCTCCGACCTCGTCGACCGGGCCCGGGAGCGGGGCGCCCGGGACGCCCGCCTGGCCCCGGTCGCCATCCCGCGGCCGCGCGCCGCCGGCCCCGCCGACCCGGACCGCGGCCGGGAGAAGGAGCGCGCCGAACTGGGCGCGGTGGGCCGCCCGTTGCTCCTCGCGGTCGGCCGGCTGGAGCCGTCCCAGGGCCACGACCTGCTGCTGGACGCCGCCCACGCGTGGTGCGGACGGGACCCCCAGCCGCTGCTCGCGATCGCCGGTGAGGGCGACCGGCGGGCCGCGCTCCAGCGGCGGATCGACGGCGAACGGCTGCCCGTCCAGCTGCTGGGCCGCCGGGACGACATCCCCGAACTCCTCGCCGCCGCCGACCTGGTGGTGCTGCCCAGCCGCTGGGAGGCGCGCTCCCTGATCGCCCAGGAGGCGCTGCGGGCCGGCGTCCCCCTGGTGGCCACCGACACCGGCGGCACCCGCGAACTGGTCGGCCGGGCCGCCGCGCTGGTCCGCTACGGCGACGCCACCGCCCTGGCCCGTACGGTGCTGGACCTGCTCGCCGACCCGGTACGCCGCGACGCGCTCGCCGAGGCCGGCCGGATCCAGGCCGCCGGCTGGCCCAGCGAGAACGACACCGTCGCCCAGGTGCTCAGCGTCTACGACGAGCTGACCCAGGCGCCGCGGCCCGGCCGCCCGCACTGACCCGGGCGGCCCGCCGCCTACCGGTCGGTGTGCCGCCGCGCCCGCAGCGCCAGCCGCAGCCCCAGCACCGTCTGCGGATCGTCCAGGTCGGTGCCCAGCAGCTGGGCGATCCGGGCCAGCCGGTCGTAGAGCGTCTGCCGGTTGACGTTCAGGTCGCGGGCGGTCTCGGCCTTGCGGCCGGCGCTGGCCAGATACGCCTCCAGGGTCGGCAGCAGCGGCTGGCGGGCGGCGCGGTCGTGGGCCAGCAGCGGGCCGATGGCGCGCTCGACGAAGTCGGTGAGCACGCCCTGCTCGCCGTGCTCCCGCATCCGCCACAGCAGCAGCTCGATGTCCAGCCGCCGGGCGTCGTACCAGGGCGCCTCCGGCAGCCCCTGCGCGGCGGCCGCCGCCTCCGCCGCGTGCCGCAGCCCGGGCCCGGCCGCCGCCCAGTCGCCCGCCGCGCCGACCACCACGACCGGGCGGGGCGCGGCCGGCCGGTCCAGGCCGGCCCGTACGACGCCGGCCCGCAGCGCCTCGGCGACCCGGTCGGCCAGCGCCGCCCGGTCCTGCCCCCCGCGCAGCGCCACCAGCAGCGGCACCCGCCCCTCCACCGGCCGCACCCCGAGCAGCACCGGCACCCCGGGGGCGGCCAGTTCCTCGCGCAGCGCCTGGGCGAGCAGGCCCCAGCTGCCCGGCGAGGGCAGCGCGGCGGGCAGCCGCATCACCACCGGCAGCACCGGGTCGGCACCGGGCCGGAAGCCGAGCAGCCGGGCCTGCGCCGGGGCCTCGGCCGCCGAGACCCGGCCCTCCGCGAGCTCCGCGAGGAAGTCCCCGCGGCCCCGCGCGGCCAGCACCTCCTCCTGGCGGGACTGGAGCATGACCACGGCCAGCAGGTCCGCGGCCCGCTCCGCGGCGATCCGGTGCACCGGCGCCGGCGGCCCGTTCACCGGGAGCAGCACCAGCCGGGCGCGCACCGCGTCCGGCCCCGGCCCGCCGCCGGGCACCTCGATCCGTACGCCGCGCTCCCGCAGCCCCTCCCACGCCAGCAGCGGATCGGCGTCCCCCGCGCCGTCCTCGCCCCCCGGCCCGGCCGCGTAGAGCGGGCTGCCGTCCGGGGCCTCCAGGCACAGCGGGTTGCCGGTGAAGACCGCCAGCAGCCGCAGCACCTCGGGGGCGCCGCCGCCCCGCAGCAGTACGTCGGTGCAGCGCCGCAGCAGCTGGTCGGCGCGGCGCAGCACGGTGTAGTGGCTGTTGACGATCTCGGTGTGGATCTCCTCGGTGACGGTGACGTAGGGCACCTCGCGGTGCAGCTGCACGAGCGGCAGCCCGCAGTCCCGCGCCGCGTCGATCAGCGCCGCCGGCAGCGCGTCGAACCGCGAGCCCAGCTCCACCACCAGCGCGGCGATGTCCCGGTCGGCGAGCTTGCGGATGAAGGCCCGCTGCTCGGACGGGCGGGTGCCGACCCCCAGCCCGGTGGTCAGCAGCAGCTCACCGCCCTTGAGCAGCGAGGCGATGTGCGGGACCTCTCCGGCGTGCACCCAGCGCACCGGGCGGCCCAGCCGGTCCTCGCCGGCCAGCACCTCCGGCAGACCGCGCCGCAGCGCCGGCAGCTCCAGCGCCCTGCGTACCGTGATCTCGGCTTCGATCGTCCCGTGCGGCCCCATGGCCGAACGCTACCGCGCGCCGAGCTATCCGGAGGAACGCGGTCCGGATCGCCCGGATCCGGCCCGCACGGCCCGCCCGTCCCGCCCGCGAACTCCCCTCCGACCAGGGCTCTTCGGCGATTGCCGGACCCGGCCGCCAGGGCGCCCGCCCCGACCCCGTTCCGCTCCGGTCAGCCCCCGTACGCCCCGCTGGCGGTCAGCCGCAGGGCCGTGTCGATCAGCGGCACGTGGCTGAACGCCTGGGGGAAGTTCCCCACCTGGCGCTTGAGGCGGGGGTCCCACTCCTCGGCCAGCAGCCCCAGGTCGTTGCGGAGCGAGAGGAGCTTCTCGAAGAGCTTGCGGGCCTCCTCCACCCGGCCGATCATCGCCAGGTCGTCGGCCAGCCAGAACGAGCAGGCCAGGAACGCCCCCTCGTCGCCTTCGAGGCCGTCCACGCCGAGCCCCTCGCCGGCCGTCGGGTAGCGCAGCACGAACCCGTCCTCGGTGGACAGCTCCCGCTGGATCGCCTCGATGGTGCCGATCACCCGCTTGTCGTCCGGCGGCAGGAAGCCGACCTGCGGGATCAGCAGCAGGGAGGCGTCCAGCTCCTGCGACCCGTAGGACTGGGTGAAGGTGTTCCGCTCCTTGTCGTAGCCCTTCTCGCAGACGTCCCGGTGGATGGTCTCCCGCAGGTCCTTCCACCGCTCCAGCGGCCCGTCCACGTCCCCGGACTCGATCAGCTTGACCGTGCGGTCCACCGCGACCCAGGTCATCACCTTGGAGTGCACGAAGTGCCGGCGCGGCCCGCGCACCTCCCAGATGCCCTCGTCCGGCTCGTCCCAGTGCTTCTCCACCCACTCGATCAGCTTGATCTGGAGCAGCGAGGCGTAGTCGTTGCGGGCCAGGCCGGTCATGTGGGCCAGGTGCAGCGCCTCGGTGACCTCGCCGTAGACGTCCAGCTGGAGCTGGCCGGCGGCGCCGTTGCCGACCCGCACCGGGCGGGAGTCCTCATAGCCCGGCAGCCAGTTCAGCTCGTTCTCGCCCAGCTCCCGCTCACCGGCGATGCCGTACATGATCTGGAGGTTCTCCGGATCGCCGGCCACCGCCCGCAGCAGCCACTCGCGCCAGGCCCGCGCCTCCTCGCGGTAGCCGGTGCGCAGCAGCGACGACAGGGTGATCGCCGCGTCCCGCAGCCAGGTGAAGCGGTAGTCCCAGTTGCGGATCCCGCCGATGCACTCCGGCAGCGACGTGGTCGGCGCCGCGACGATCCCGCCGGTCGGCGCGTACGTCAGCGCCTTGAGCGTGATCAGCGAGCGCACCACCGCGTCGCGGTAGGGCCCGTGGTACGTGCAGTGCTCGACCCACTCCCGCCAGAACTCCTCGGTCGCCTCCAGCGACGCCTCCGGCTCCGCCAGGGCCGGCGGGGGGTGGTGCGAGGGCTGCCAGCTGATCGTGAACGCGATCCGCTCACCCGGCGAGACGGTGAAGTCCGACAGCGTCGTCAGGTCCTTGCCGTAGGTCTCCACGGAGGTGTCCAGCCACACCGAGTCCGGCCCGGCCACCGCGACCGTACGGCCGTCCACCTTGTGCACCCACGGCACCACCCAGCCGTACGCGAACCGCATCCGCAGCTCCGAGCGCATCGGCACCCGGCCGCTGACGCCCTCCACGATCCGGATGACCTGCGGCGCGCCGTCCCGCGGCGGCATGAAGTCGATCACCCGGACGGTGCCGCGCGGGGTGTCCCACTCCGACTCCAGGACGAGCGAGTCGCCGCGGTAGCGCCGCCGGTCCGCGGCCCGCGGCCCCTCCCCGGCCGGGCCGATCCGCCAGTAACCGTGCTCCTCGGTGCCCAGGAGTCCGGCGAAGACCGCCGGTGAGTCGAAGCGCGGGAGGCACAGCCAGTCGACCGTGCCGTCCCGGCACACCAGGGCGGCGGTCTGCATATCACCGATCAGTGCGTAGTCCTCGATGCGCCCGGCCACGTGCGTCTCCCGTCGAACTGGAGTCACGCCCCCCATGGGACGTTGTGTGCTGTCCGTCCTGCCCATGAAACGTCGCCGAGCGGCGGGACCAAAATCGGGCTGGGGGCACCGCCCCCGGCTACCGCTGGGCGGGGGTGGTGCCTTCCCGGACGGCTCGTCGCGAGTGTCCGAGCAGGATACGACGCAGGGGGGTGCCGCGCGCGATGCTCACGTCGAGTGGGGATGGTCCGAACGGGTGGCCTGGGCGCGCGGACCGCTCCGGTGCGTGGCCGGACGCGACCATGCCCGGTCGCTGATAGCCTGGTACCCCGTGGACCGGTGGGACCCAGCAGAAATGCGGCACCCCCGAACCGCAGCGGCCGCACCCCCTGAATCTCCAGGACCGCCGGCGCGCACCTCTCCACCTCGCGACCACGGGAGCTCCCTCTTGGCCATGCCGCCCACTGCTTCTCGAAAGAACGCAGCCTCGACGACCAAGCACCTCTTCGTCACCGGGGGCGTCGCCTCCTCGCTCGGCAAGGGGCTCACCGCCTCCAGCCTGGGTGCGCTCCTGAAGGCGCGCGGCCTGCGGGTCACGATGCAGAAGCTCGACCCGTACCTGAACGTCGACCCCGGGACGATGAACCCGTTCCAGCACGGTGAGGTCTTCGTCACCAACGACGGCGCCGAGACCGACCTGGACATCGGCCACTACGAGCGCTTCCTCGACGTCGACCTCGACGGCTCGGCGAACGTCACCACCGGCCAGGTCTACAACACCGTGATCGCCAAGGAGCGGCGCGGCGAGTACCTCGGCGACACCGTCCAGGTCATCCCGCACATCACCAACGAGATCAAGCACCGCATCCGCCGGCTGGCCACCGACGACGTCGACGTGGTGATCACCGAGGTCGGCGGCACGGTCGGCGACATCGAGTCGCTGCCGTTCCTGGAGACCGTCCGCCAGGTCCGCCACGAGGTCGGCCGGGACAACGTCTTCGTCGTGCACATCTCGCTGCTCCCGTACATCGGCCCGTCGGGCGAGCTGAAGACCAAGCCCACCCAGCACTCGGTCGCCGCGCTGCGCAACATCGGCATCCAGCCCGACGCGATCGTGCTGCGCGCCGACCGCGAGGTGCCCACCGCCATCAAGCGGAAGATCTCGCTGATGTGCGACGTGGACGAGGCCGCGGTCATCGCCTGCCCGGACGCCCCGTCGATCTACGACATCCCCAAGGTCGTGCACGCCGAGGGCCTGGACGCCTACGTCGTCCGCAAGCTGGACCTGCCGTTCCGGGACGTGGACTGGACGCAGTGGGCGGACCTGCTCGACCGGGTCCACAACCCCGCGCACGAGGTCAAGGTCGCACTGGTCGGCAAGTACATCGACCTGCCCGACGCCTACCTCTCGGTCACCGAGGCGCTGCGCGCCGGCGGTTTCGCCAACAAGGCCCGCGTCAAGATCAAGTGGGTCACCTCGGACGACTGCCGGACCCCGGCCGGTGCCGCGGCCCAGCTCGCCGACTGCGACGCGGTCTGCATCCCCGGCGGCTTCGGCGACCGCGGTGTGGACGGCAAGGTCGGCGCGATCACCTACGCCCGCGAGAACAAGCTCCCGCTGCTCGGCCTCTGCCTGGGCCTCCAGTGCGTGGTCATCGAGGCGGCCCGCAACCTCGCCGGCATCGAGGGCGCCAACTCCACCGAGTTCGACCCGGCGGCGGCCGACCCGGTGATCTCCACCATGGCCGAGCAGATGGACATCGTCGCCGGCGAGGGCGACATGGGCGGCACCATGCGGCTGGGCATGTACCCCGCCAAGCTCGCCGAGGGCTCCATCGTCCGCGAGGTCTACGCCGGCGAGCCCTACGTCGAGGAGCGCCACCGCCACCGCTACGAGGTCAACAACGCCTACCGCGGTGAGCTGGAGAAGAAGGCCGGCCTGGTCTTCTCCGGCACCTCCCCGGACAACAAGCTCGTCGAGTACGTCGAGTACCCGCGCGAGGTCCACCCCTACCTCGTCGCCACCCAGGCGCACCCGGAGCTGCGGTCCCGTCCGACCCGCCCGCACCCGCTCTTCGCGGGCCTGGTGAAGGCGGCCGTGGAGCGGCAGCAGGGGGCCGGGAAGTAAGCGGCGGCCCGGCGGTTACCGTTGCCGGGGTGGGGTCTCGTTCCGCGAGGCCGCACCCCGGTTCCGCGTTTTTGCCGCGACACACAGGAGGACGCGCATGGCGATCAAGGACACCCCGGAGGAGTGGACGGTCACCGGCACCGGTATGCCGTTCAAGGGAGCCAAGACCGGCGTCCGCACCGACCACGTCGTGATGCCGGACGGGTCCACCGCCACCCGCGACTACCAGGTCCACCCCGGCTCGGTGGCGGTGCTCGCCCTGGACGACGCCGACCGGGTGCTGGTGCTGCGCCAGTACCGCCACCCCGTCCGGCACAAGCTGTGGGAGATCCCGGCCGGGCTGCTGGACGTCCCCGGCGAGAACCCGCTGCACGCCGCCCGCCGCGAGCTGTACGAGGAGGCGCACGTCCAGGCCGGTGACTGGCGGGTGCTGACCGATCTCTACACCTCCCCCGGCGGCAGCGATGAGGCGGTGCGGATCTTCCTCGCCCGCGACCTGTCCGAGGCCGACGGCGAGCGGTTCGAGGTCTCCGAGGAGGAGGCCGACATGGAGCTGGCCCGGGTCCCGCTGGACGAGCTGGTGCGCGGCGTGCTCGCCGGCGAGCTGCACAACAGCTGCCTGATCACCGGCGTGCTCGCGGTCACCGCGGCGCGCACCGGCCAGGGCCTGGACGCGCTCCGCCCGGCCGGCGCCCCCTGGCCGGCCCGCCCCTTCACCGCCTGACCCCGGCCGCCCGGCCCGCGCCCCGGCCGGGGCCCACCGCGTCCCGGTCGGATGATCCGCCGATCCGATCGAGTGACCCAACCGCCCTGCTCGGCACGGGACGTGACGGGTCGTGAACTACGCTCGGCAGGGTTCCCGGACGCGCCCGCGACGGGAACGCGAACGCGCAGGCGGACGGGAGCGTGACCGGTGGCGGACCAGGTGGTGGGCGGGGGGCACCTCGCGCCGGAGGCGGCGCGCGGACCCGGGGCGACGGCACGGGACCGGCGGTCCGCACTGCCCCGCCAGGACGGTGCCGCCGCCCGCTCGGGTCTCCCCGGATTCGCCGGCCGCCGCCACGAGCTCAAGGCGCTCCGGGCCGACATCGGCCGCGCCGGGCTGGACACCCTCACCGGCCGCCGGGGCGCCCGCAGCCGCGTCCTGCTGATCGCCGGCCGCCCCGGCTCCGGCCGGACCACGCTCGCCGAGGCGCTGCTGCGGGAGACCGCCGGCGACTACCCCGACGGCGTGCTGCGCGCGGTCCTGACCGGCCGCGACGGCGCCCCGGCCGGCCTGGCCCGGACCGCCCGCGACCTGCTCACCGCGCTCGGCACCACCGCCCCGCCCGGCGCCGGCGAGGACGAGCTGGCCGAGGCGGTGCGCCGGGCCCTGGCCGGCACCCGGACGGTGCTCCTGCTGGACGACGCGCCGGGCGCCGAGGACGTCGAACCGCTCATCCCGGACGCCCCGGACTGCCTGGTCGTGGTCGTCTCCCAGGGCCCGCTGACCGGCATCCCGGACGTCCGGCCCTGCGCCCTGGGCGGACTGGACACCGCGGCCGCCGTCGAGGTGCTGTGCCACTACGCCGGGCCGACCCGGATCACCGTCGACCCGCGCACCGCCGAGGCCGTCGCCGAGGAGTGCGGCGGCCACCCCGCCGCACTGATACTGGCGGGCGCCTGGCTCGCCGCCCGCCCCAAGCTCTCCGTCTCCGACCTGCGCCAGGCACTGCTCGCCGTCCCCGTGCCGTCCGACCTCCCGGCCGCCGACCGGCCCCTGCACCGCGCCTTCCGCCTCACCTACGGGGCGCTCCCGCAGACCGCCGCCCGGATACTGCGGCTGGCCACGCTCGCCCCGGACGGCCTGGTCGACGCGCACACCGCCGCCGCGCTGGGCGGCTGCACGGTGCCCGCGGCCGCCGCGGTGCTGCACGACTTCGCTGCGCTGGGCCTGCTGCGCCCGGTGCCCGGGGAGCCCGCACCGGACCCGGACGGCGGCCCCGGCCCGCAGTACCGCCTCCCCGGCTGCCTGGTCCCGCTCTCCCGCGCCCTGCTCCACGAGGACGAGCGGCCGGCCGACGTGCAGCTCGCCCGCGCCCGGATGCTGGAGCGGACGGTGCGGCTGGTGCAGTCCTGCCGGGCCGCCGCCGAACCGGACGGGTCGCCCGCCCGCCGGCGGGCCGCCGAACTGCCGCGCCCGCTGCGCTTCCCCACCCGCGCCGCCGCCGCGCACTGGCTGCGCACCCGCCGCGGTGCCCTGCTGGACGCCGCGGCGATGGCCGTCGCGGACGGCCAACTCGACACCCTGGACCGGCGGTTGATCGCCGCGCTCACCCGCGCCCTGCTCGCCCACCACGGTCCCGAGGCCGCCGCGCCCGACCTCTACACCCTGCACGAACTGGTCCTCCAGGTCGCCGGGCGGCGCACGCTGCCGCGCGAGCGGGCCGCCGCGCTGCTCAACCTCGGCGACCTGGACGCCCGGGCCGGCCGGACCGAGCAGGCGCTCACCCGCTACCGCGGCGCCCTGGAGGCCGCCCGCTCGGTACAGGACCCGGTGGCCACCGGCCGGGCGCTGGAGTCGCTCGGCGACACCTACGGCGAGCTGGGCGACTGGATCCGGTCCGCCGACTGGTACGGGCGGGCGCTGGAACTGCGGCTGGCCCGGGGCGAGCGGTCCGACGCGGCCCGGCTGCACGCCCGGATCGGCGCCGCGCACGGCCGCGCCGGCCGCTACGAGCAGGCCCTCAAGGACTGCCGGGCGGCCGTCCGCACGTACCGCAGGCTCGGTGATCACGCAGGTCAGGCGCGTGCGGAGGCGGCGGCGGCCGGGGTCCACGAGCTCGCCGGGGCGCTGGACGAGGCGCTCGCCGGCCGCCTGGCGGCCCTGGAAAGCGCCCGTGCGGCGAAGGACACGTCCCTCGAAGCGGGCCTCCAGCTGCGGATTGCGGAGATCCTCGACCGGCTCGGCGACCCGGCAGCGGCACGGCTCCACCGGGCGGCGGCGGAGAGGATCCCACAGAAGACCTCCGAGTGACCTGCGAAATCGGTAGTGGCCTTCCAGAAAATTAGACCTTTGCAAGGCTAGACAACGTGAGGTCCTTCAATAGACTGGTCGAGCCGCGTTCGGCGCGGTCAGTTCCGTCATGCAGCGCATGAGGGATAATTCCTATCGCAAGCTCTCATTCAAGGACCGTGATCGACGTGAAGGTCGGCATCCCCCGCGAGGTCAAGAACAACGAGTTCCGCGTGGCCATCACGCCCGCTGGTGTCCACGAACTCGTCCGCCACGGCCACCAGGTCGTCATCGAGAAGGACGCCGGTCTCGGCTCGTCCATCACGAACGAGGAGTACGTCGCCGCCGGCGCCACCATCCTCGGCACCGCCGACGAGGTGTGGGCCACCGCCGACCTGCTGCTGAAGGTCAAGGAGCCCATCGCGGAGGAGTACCACCGCCTCCGCAAGGACCAGACGCTCTTCACCTACCTGCACCTGGCCGCGTCCAAGGAGTGCACGGACGCGCTGCTGGAGTCCGGCACCACCGCCATCGCCTACGAGACCGTCGAGACCGCCAACCGCGCGCTGCCGCTGCTGGCCCCGATGTCCGAGGTCGCGGGCCGGATCGCCCCGCAGGTCGGCGCCTACCACCTGATGCGCCAGGCCGGCGGCCGCGGCGTGCTGCCCGGCGGCGTCCCCGGCGTCCAGGCCGGCAAGGCCGTCGTCATCGGCGGCGGCGTCTCCGGCTGGAACGCGGTGCAGATCGCCGTGGGCCTCGGCTTCCACGTCACCCTG
The DNA here is from genome assembly GCF_023155275.1 of Streptomyces rhizoryzae. GTDB lineage: Bacteria > Actinomycetota > Actinomycetes > Streptomycetales > Streptomycetaceae > Streptomyces > Streptomyces rhizoryzae. The sequence continues at coordinate 176,933 of NZ_JALMUV010000007.1, read as the reverse complement.
CTCGACAAGGACATCAACAAGCTCCGTGAGGCCGACAAGATCTTCGGCACCAAGGTGCAGACGATCGTCTCCAACGCCTACGAGCTGGAGAAGGCCGTCGTCGAGGCCGACCTCGTCGTCGGCGCGGTCCTGATCCCGGGCGCCAAGGCCCCGAAGCTGGTCACCAACGAGCTCGTCGCCAAGATGAAGCCCGGGAGTGTCCTTGTCGACATCGCGATCGACCAGGGCGGCTGCTTCGAGGACTCCAAGCCGACCACCCACGCCGAGCCGACCTTCCAGGTCCACAACTCGGTCTTCTACTGCGTCGCCAACATGCCCGGCGCGGTGCCCAACACCTCCACCTACGCCCTCACCAACGCCACGCTGCCCTACATCGTGGAGCTGGCGAACCGCGGCTGGGTCGAGGCGCTGCGCCGTGACCCGGCGCTGGCCAAGGGCCTGAACACCCACGACGGCAAGGTCGTCTACCCCGAGGTCGCCCAGGCCCACGGCCTGGAGTACGTGGAGCTGCGCACCCTCCTCGGCTAAGGGCGTCAACCGCGCGCGTCAAACACCGCACAACCGGCCGGGCCCTGGCGACAGGGCCCGGCCGGTCGCATGTGCGACACGCCCCGGAGGTGGTGCGGGGAGGCCGGCTCCCAACTCGCCGCGAACGTAGCCCTTTAACCGATTCGCCTGCCCCCGAAACATCCGTCTTGGGCGCTGTGCACTCTTGACATCGGGGGGTTCCGTTACCGACACATCGGGCCGGGTCCGGCGGATTGTGTTGCTGCGGACGCCCGACACGCCATAGAGTCGCCAACCGTCGGCATGGTGCCACGCTGACCTATCGATAAGTTTCCTGGTCACATCCAAGGAGGTAAGACGACTTGTGAATGAGTCGACATTTACTCCCGGAGGTGGTCGGCCAGGAGCGGTTGCACGGGGCCAGGGTCCCTCGGGGCGCGAGGCTGTCGGCTCCGTAGCGGTCCACACCTTCGCAGCCCACCAGAGCACTTCCACGACAGCCCACCAGAGCATGGACGGCCAACACGTGAACGCCATGGCCGGCGACCGGGGCAGTGGAGAACCCGCCCGTCTCGCCGACTACGACGACCTGCCCGAGGGGCACTTCTACGACCCGGACGCCGAGTACGAGCCGGATCCGGAATACGCGGCCACGCTCGCGCCGGACGCGGCGCGCCAGCGCCGCGAGCGGGTCGGCCCGACCGGGCGCCCGCTCCCGTACTTCCCCATCCCGGGACCGCTGTCGGAGCACGGCCCGGCGAAGATCATCGCGATGTGCAACCAGAAGGGCGGGGTCGGCAAGACCACCTCGACCATCAACCTGGGTGCCGCGCTCGCCGAGTACGGCCGCCGGGTCCTGCTCGTCGACTTCGACCCGCAGGGCGCCCTCTCGGTCGGCCTCGGCGTCAACCCGATGGAACTGGACCTGACGGTCTACAACCTGCTCATGGAGCGGGGCATGTCCGCCGACGAGGTCCTGCTGAAGACCGCGGTCCCCAACATGGACCTGCTGCCCAGCAATATCGACTTGTCGGCGGCCGAGGTCCAGCTGGTCAGCGAGGTCGCCCGCGAGTCGACCCTCCAGCGGGCCCTCAAGCCCCTGCTGCCCGACTACGACTACATCGTCATCGACTGCCAGCCCTCGCTCGGCCTGCTGACCGTCAACGCCCTGACGGCCGCTCACAAGGTCATCGTGCCGCTGGAGTGCGAGTTCTTCGCGCTGCGCGGGGTCGCGCTGCTCACCGAGACGATCGAGAAGGTCCAGGAGCGGCTCAACCCCGACCTCCAGCTGGACGGCATCCTGGCGACCATGTACGACTCCCGGACGGTGCACAGCCGCGAGGTCCTGGCGCGCGTCGTCGAAGCCTTCGACGACCACGTCTACCACACCGTCATCGGCCGTACGGTCCGCTTCCCGGAGACCACCGTCGCCGGTGAGCCGATCACCACCTACGCCTCCAACTCCGTGGGGGCCGCCGCCTATCGCCAGCTCGCCAGGGAGGTGCTCGCCCGGTGTCACGCCGAGTGAGTCTGCCCGGAGCCGACGAACTGTTCCGCACCACCGGGGGAGTGGGCCTCCAGCCGTCCACTCCCCGCCGTACGAACGGCAGCGTCGCCGCCGGCGGCGAGGACGCGCGGGTCCCGGCGCCGGCCGGCGAACCGGACCCCGCGGCGGAGACGCCCGCCGCCGGGGCCCGCGGCCGGGCCGGGAACGGCGCGGAGCCCGAGGCCCCGGCGGCCGGCGACGCCCCCGCCGCGGCGCCGGACGGGCACGGCGGCCGGGAGGCGGAGCCGGAGGCCGCCAAGGGGCACCGGGCACCGGCCGGGCGGGCGCCCCGCGCCGAGCGGGAGGCCGGGACGGCCGCGGCGTCCGCCGGGGCACCGGCCCGCCGCCGGACCCGGGGTGCCAACCGCCGCCCCAGCGGCCGGGAACGGCACGACGAGAAGATCACCGTCTATGTCTCCGCCGAGGAGCTCATGGACCTCGAACACGCCCGCCTGGTGCTGCGCGGCGAGCACGGCCTGGCGGTCGACCGCGGCCGGATCGTCCGCGAGGCGGTGGCCGTGGTCCTCGCCGACCTGGAGTCCCGCGGCGAGGCCAGCATCCTGGTCCGCCGGCTCCGCGGCCGCTGACCCCCGAGGGCGCCCGACACGCCCCGGGGCCCGGCCGGCGGCGCGCGGCGGGATAGCCTGCCCCTTCCGGCGGGGCCTCCCGTCCGTGACCAGCCCGCCGCCCCGGCGCGGGACCGCAGCACCCTGGACCGCCATGCCGACGACCGCCGCCGCCGACGACACCCCCGCCGACGACACCACCCCGCGCCGTACCCGCCGCGCCCTCGGGCGGGGGCCGGAAGCCGCCCCCCAGGGGGCGCCCGGAACGGCCGGGGCGCCCGAGGAGGGCGCCGGGGAGCACTCCGGGGACGGGACCACCGGGGACGCGGCGGACGGGCCGGAGGCGGCCGCCGGGGCGCCCGGGGAGGGCGGTGCCGGCGACGGGCGGTTCACGCTCCGGCTGGACAACTTCGAGGGCCCCTTCGACCTGCTGCTCCAGCTGATCTCCCGGCACAAGCTGGACGTCACCGAGGTCGCGCTCTCCCGGGTCACCGACGAGTTCATGGCCCACATCCGGGCCATGGGGCCGGACTGGGACCTGGACCAGACCACCGAGTTCCTCGTCGTCGCGGCCACCCTGCTCGACCTCAAGGCGGCCCGGCTGCTGCCCGCCGCCGAGGTGGAGGACGAGGCCGACCTCGCCCTCCTGGAGGCCCGCGACCTGCTGTTCGCCCGGCTGCTCCAGTACCGCGCGTACAAGCGGATCGCGGACATCTTCAGCGGCCGGCTGGCCCAGGAGGCGCGCTGCCACCCCCGCACCGTCGGGCTGGAGCCGCACCACGCGGAGCTGCTGCCCGAGGTCGTGCTCGGCATCGGCCCCGAGGGGCTGGCCGGGCTGGCGGTGAAGGCCATGCAGCCCAAGCCCGAGCCGCAGGTCTACGTGGACCACGTCCACGCGCCGCTGGTGAGCGTCCAGGAACAGGCCGAGGTGGTGATGGCCCGGCTGCGCGCGGCCGGCGCGGCCGACTTCCGGGAGCTGGCCGCCGACGCCCCGGACACCCTCACCGTCGTGGCGCGCTTCCTGGCCCTCCTGGAGCTCTACCGGGAGCGGGTGGTGGCCCTGGACCAGCCGGAGGCCCTGGGGGCGCTGACGGTGCGCTGGACGGGCGCGGAGGGGGACGTCCCGCGGGTCACCGACGAGTTCGACCGGCCGGCCGGCGGGGGCGAGGAGCAGGACGCGGGCCCGGAGGGCCGTACGGAGACCGAGGAGCGGGAGGAGCCGGCGTGAACGGCGCGGGACAGGGCAGCACCGAGCAGGGGACGGGAGAGGGACCGCCGGCCGGCGCGTCCGCGGTGGCGGAGCTGCCGCTGAAGCCCGCGCTGGAGGCCGTCCTCATGGTCGTCGACGAACCGGCCACCGAGGAGCACCTGGCCCGGGTGCTCCGGCGGCCGCGCCGGGCGGTGGCGCTGGCGCTGCGCGAGCTGTCCGACGAGTACACCCGCGAGGGCCGCGGCTTCGACCTGCGGCCGGTCGCCGGCGGCTGGCGGTTCTTCTCCCGCGCGGCCTACGCGGACGCGGTCGAGGGCTTCGTCCTGGACGGCCAGCAGGCCCGGCTCACCCAGGCCGCCTTGGAGACTCTGGCCGTGGTCGCGTACCGTCAGCCGGTCAGCCGTTCCCGCGTCTCGGCCGTGCGCGGGGTCAACTGCGACGGTGTGATGCGCACGCTCCTCCAGCGCGGCCTGGTGGAGGAGGCGGGGACGGAACCTGAAACAGGTGCGATCCTGTACAGGACGACGAATTACTTTCTGGAGCGGATGGGCCTGCGCGGCCTGGACGAGCTCCCTGAGCTGGCACCCTTCCTCCCGGAGGCGGACGCGGTCGAGGGCGACTCCCCGGAAGGTATCCCGTCGTTCGACGTAGACGACAGCGGCGACTCTCAGACGGATCATTGATGCGAAGCAGCGGCAGGAACAGCAGCGGCGGCGGTAGGGGCAACTACCGCGGCGCGGGCAACAAGCGGGACGAGAAGCAGCAGCGGGCGGGCCGCCCCCGTCCTGAGGAGCGCCGCTACGACGTGGGCGGTTCCGCCGGCGGCGACGAGCGCCGGGGCTCGACCGGCGCCCGGGGCGCGGCGGCCCGCGGCGGCGCCAAGGGCGGCCCGCGCACCGGTGCCGGTGCCAAGGGCGGTCCCCGCACCGGCGCCGGCGGCAAGGGCGGCCGCCCCGGTGGCGGCGGCCGGGGCCAGGCGCCCGCCCGGCCCCGCGAGTACGACGCCGGGATCGAGGAGCGCAACCGCGCCCGGCACGACAAGCCGCGGATCAAGACGCCCAAGACCTTCGGCGAGCAGGAGGGCGAGCGGCTCCAGAAGGTGCTGGCCAGGGCCGGTATGGGCTCCCGGCGCGCCTGCGAGGAGCTGATCGACCAGGGGCGGGTCGAGGTCAACGGCCGGATCGTCATGGAGCAGGGCGTCCGGGTCGACCCGGAGAAGGACGAGATCAAGGTCGACGGCCTGACGGTCGCCACCCAGTCGTACCTCTTCTTCGCGCTGAACAAGCCCGCCGGCGTGGTCTCCACGATGGAGGACCCGGACGGGCGGCAGTGCCTGGGCGACTACGTGACCAACCGGGAGACCCGGCTGTTCCACGTCGGGCGGCTGGACACCGAGACCGAGGGCATCATCCTGCTCACCAACCACGGCGAGCTGGCCCACCGGCTGACCCACCCGCGCTACGGCGTCACCAAGACCTACCTCGCGGCCATCCAGGGCCCGCTCCCGCGCGACCTGGGCAAGCGGCTCAAGGACGGCATCCCGCTGGAGGACGGCTACGCCCGCGCCGACCACTTCCGGGTCGTGGAGAACACCGGCAAGAACTACCTCGTCGAGGTCAGCCTGCACGAGGGCCGCAAGCACATCGTGCGCCGGATGCTGGCCGAGGCCGGCTTCCCCGTGGACAAGCTGGTCCGCACGCACTTCGGCCCGATCGCGCTGGGCGACCAGAAGTCCGGCTGGCTGCGCCGGATGACCAACACCGAGGTCGGGATGCTGATGCGGGAGGTCGATCTCTGACCGGCGGCCCCCCGGCCCGGCGGCGCTTGCGGAGGCCGCCCACCACCCCTTAATGTCACCATGACGATTAAGGGGTGGTTCTTTCATGGGGGCAGCGATGGGGGCAGCGGTGGGGGAAGCGGCGGGGGCGGCCACGGGTCCGGCGACCGGCTCGCTCCTGGGGTTGGCGCTCGGTGACGCGCTCGGATACCCGACGGAGTTCAGCGACCTGCCGGCGATCCTCGCCACGGGTCCGTGGCGGGAGCTGGCGCTGCCCGAGCCCGCCCTGGTGACCGACGACACCCAGATGACGCTCGCCCTGGGGCACGCCCTGCGCACCGCCCTCGCCGGCGGCGAGCTGACCGCCGCGACGCTCGAACCGCCGCTCCGGCAGGCGTACGTGGCCTGGTGGCGCTCGCCCGACAACAACCGCGCCCCGGGCGGCACCTGCCTGCGCGCCTGCCACCTCCTCAGCGAGGAGCACCGGCCCTGGGCCGACGCCAGCCAGCTGGGGTCCAAGGGCTGCGGCGCCGACATGCGGGTCGCGCCCCTGGGGCTCGTCCCCGGGCTCACCCCGGGGCAGCGGGCCGGTGCGGCGCAGTTCCAGGCCGCGCTGACCCACGGGCACCCCACCGCGCTGGCCGCGAGCGACCTGACCGCCTACGCCGTGCGCGCCCTGGCCGACGGAGAGCCCCCCGCCGGGCTGCCCGGCCTGCTCCGGGCGTACGCCCGCACCCAGCGCGCCACCTATCACGAGGACTGGCTCGGCGACCTGTGGCGGCGCTCCCCGGCCCCGTCGCCGGCGGCCTTCATCGCCCGCGGCTGGGACGAGTGCCTCGCCGTCCTGGACCGGCTGGAGACGGCGCTCGCCGCCCCCGACCGGGAGGCCGACCCGTGCCTGGCCACCGGCGCCGGCTGGATCGCCGAGGAGGCGCTGGCCACCGGGCTGCTCTGCTTCCTGCTCTTCCCCGACGAGCCGGTCACCGCGCTCCGCCGGGCCGCCTGCACCTCGGGCGACTCCGACTCGATCGCCTGCCTGGCCGGCGCCTTCGCCGGCGCCCGCCTCGGGGCCGGCGCCTGGCCGGACGCGTGGGCGGACCGGATCGAGTACCGCGCGGACCTGCTGGCCCTCGGGGCGGCCTGGGATGCCTGAGACCCCCGCGGCCGCGGACCGGGCGGCGGTCCTGGCGGCGGCCGGGCTGCCGCCCCTCGACCTCGGCGCCCTCGTGGCCGGCGGGCCCGACCCGCTGCTCTTCGCCACCGTCTCCGGCGCCCACCTCTACGGCTTCCCCTCCCGCGACTCCGACGTGGACCTGCGCGGCGCCCACCTGCTGCCGGCGGCCGCCCTCGTCGGGCTGCACGAGCCGGCGGAGACCCGGACCCTGATGGGCGAGCAGGACGGCGTCGAGACCGACCTGGTCACGCACGACCTGCGGAAGTTCGCCCGGCTCCTGCTGCGCCGCAACGGCTACGTCCTGGAGCAGCTGCTCTCCCCGCTGGTCGTCCACACCACCCCCGTCCACCAGGAGCTGATCGCGCTCGCCCCGGGGTTCCTCACCTCGCACCACGCGCACCACTACCGCGGGTTCGCCGGCACCCAGTGGCGGCTCTTCGAGCGGACCGGCGGGCTCAAACCGCTGCTCTACACCCTGCGGGTGCTGCTGACCGGCATCCACCTCATGGCCACCGGCCGCCTGGAGGCCCACCTGCCCACCCTGGCCGCCGAGCCCGGCGCGCCCGCCTACCTCCCCGAGCTGATCGCGGCCAAGGAGGCGGCCGAACACGGCCCGGCCCACGGCCTGGTGGCCCCCGAGCGGCTGCTCGCCGACGTCGTCGCCCTGCACGCCCGGCTGGACGCCGCCCAGGCAGCCACCGCCCTCCCGGACGCCCCGGCCGGCCGGGACGCGCTGCACGACCTCGTCGTACGGGCCCGGCTGGGCGGCGCCGCCGGCTGAGCCGTCACGCGCCCAGGGCCGAGGCGCGGCGCGTCCGGTGCAGGAAGTCCGCGACCCGCGCCCGGTCCGGACCGGCGGGCAGCGGCGAGCCGGGGAGCGCCGCCTCGGCCTCCTCGGCCAGCACCGCCAGCCGGCGCTCCACCGCCTCCCAGGCCACCTCGCCGCGCCGCACCGCCAGCAGCTCCGCGCGGGCCGCGCCCACGTCCAGCGTCAGCCTGCCCGTACGGAGCAGGTCGCGGGCGCAGGTCAGCATCCGCAGCAGGTGCATCACCTGCTTCCAGCGGGGCGCCCCGCGCCGGCCGGCGTCGGCCCGCAGCTGCTTGTGCCGCCCGGCCGCGTACCGGACGTAGACGCCGTGCACCTCCCGGGAGAGGAACGCGCCGCGCAGCGCGAGCAGCTCCCGGCCGGTGGCGTCGGCGTGCTCGACGAGCGGGGAGTGCAGGCATTCCAGGGCGGTGGGGTTGGCGCGCAGCGCCAGCTCGCAGAACCGTTCCAGCTCCCAGGAGAACTCCTCCGGGCGCGGCCCCTCCACCTGTGCCGGCGGCTTCTCGAACCGCCAGAAGAGGGCGGTGGGCGCGAGGTAGACCCCGCGCCGGTCGGTGTCGCTGGCCCCGGTGGCCAGCCCGAAGGCGCGCGAGCCCATCACACACGCGTAGACGGTGTGCCCGGTGACGAGGTCGTGGCCGGGGACCGGCGCCGGTTCGGTGGCCGGCGCGGGGCCGGCGGATGCGGTCGGCATGGCCGCGATTGTCGCCGGGCCCGCGCGCCGCCGGCCACCGGATTCCCGGTGCGGGGACCGGTTGTCGGTGGCGCTGGTTACGCTGATCAGTGCGTACGCGGACGTGTACGCGTACGCACGACGCAGGGGAGTCAGCAACGTGGCGGTACGGGCCGTGCGCGGGGCCGTCCAGCTGGAGCGGGACGACGCGGAGCACATGCGGGAGCAGGTCGGCGGACTGCTCACCGCGCTGTTGGAGCGCAACGGCCTGGTGCCGGACGACCTGATCAGCGTGTGGTTCACCGCCACCCCCGATCTGCGCAGCGACTTCCCGGCCGCCGCCGCCCGCGCCCTGGGCATCACCGACGTGCCGCTGATCTGCGCCCAGGAGCTGGACGTGGCCGGCGCCATGCCCCGGGTGGTGCGGGTGCTGGCCCACGTCGAGACCGAGCGGCCCCGCTCCGGGATCGCCCATGTGTACCTCGGCGCGGCCGCGGCCCTCCGGAAGGACATCGCCCAGTGAGAACCGCACTCGTCATCGGAACGGGCCTGATCGGCACCTCGGCCGCGCTGGCGCTCAGCGCCCGCGGTGTCCAGGTCTTCCTGGAGGACCACGACCACGCCCAGGCGCTGACCGCCGCCGCGCTCGGCGCCGGCACCGCCGAGCCGCCCGAGGGCCCGGTCGACCTGGTCGTCGTCGCGGTCCCCCCGGCGCACGTCGCGGCGGCGCTGGCCGGTGCCATCCGGCGCGGCGCCGCGCGGGCGTACATCGACGTCGCCAGCGTCAAGGGCGGCCCGCGCCGCCAGCTGGAGGAGCTCGGCTGCGACCTCTCCGCCTACCTCGGCACCCACCCGATGGCCGGCAAGGAGCGCTCCGGGCCGCTGGCCGCGACCGCCGAGCTCTTCGAGGGCCGTCCCTGGGTGCTCACCCCGGCCCCCGACGGGGACACCGAGGTGCTCAACCTCGCCCTGGAGCTGGTCGCGCTGTGCCGGGCCGTCCCGGTGGTGATGGACGCCGACGCCCACGACCGTGCCGTCGCCCTGGTCTCGCACACCCCGCAGCTGGTCTCCAGCCTGGTCGCGGCCCGCCTCAAGGGCGCCGACGAGACCGCGGTCCGCCTCTGCGGCCAGGGCATACGGGACGTGACGCGGATCGCGGCCTCGGACCCCGCGATGTGGATCGACATCCTCTCCGCCAACCCCGGACCGGTCGCCGACGTCCTGGCCGAGGTCGCCGCCGACCTCGACGCCACGGTCCGCTCGCTGCGCGCCCTGGAGTCCGCCGACGGGGCCGAGCGCGGCACCGGCGCCGACGGCATCGAGGACGTCCTCCGCCGCGGCAACGCCGGCCGCGAGCGGGTCCCCGGCAAGCACGGCGCCGCCCCGGCCGTGTACGACATCGTCGCCGTCTACATCGGCGACCAGCCCGGTGAGCTGGCCCGGATCTTCGCCGACGCGGACCGCGCCGGGGTCAACATCGAGGACGTCCGGATCGAGCACGCCACCGGCCAGCAGGCCGGCTTCATCCAGCTCATGGTCGAGCCGAAGGCGGTGCCGGGGCTGACCGCCGAGCTGCGGGAGCGGGGGTGGTCGATCCGGCAGTGACACCGTGGACGGCCCGCCGCGGGCGAGCCAGTAACCTTGTCCGAGGCTCTCTTCGCGCCCCCGGACACGCCCGTGTATCAAGAAAGGTGTTCATCACCGTGGAAACCGCCGACCGGACCGCCCCGGCAGCAGTGATTGTCGCCATCGACGGCCCCGCAGGCACGGGCAAGTCCAGCACGTCCAAGGCCGTCGCCGGCAAGCTCGGCCTCGGCTACCTCGACACCGGCGCCCAGTACCGCGCGATCACGTGGTGGATGCTGACCAACGGCATCGACGTCGACGATCCGGTCGCGGTGGCCGACGCCAGCGCCAAGCCGGTGATCGTCTCCGGTACGGACCCGGCCGCGCCGACCATCACCGTCGACGGGGTGGACGCCGCCGGACCGATCCGCGGCGCCGAGGTCACCGCCGCGGTCAGCGCGGTCAGCGCGGTCCCCGAGGTGCGCGCGGTGATCACCGACCTCCAGCGCACCATCGCCGCCGAGGCCCCGCACGGCATCGTCGTCGAGGGCCGGGACATCGGCATAACGGTCCTCCCCGACGCCGACCTCAAGATCTTCCTCACCGCGTCCCCGGAGGCCCGGGCGGCCCGCCGCAACGGCGAGCTGAAGAGCAAGAACCCCCAGCTGGCGGCCGATCTGGCGGCCACCCGCGAGGCGCTGATCAAGCGGGACGCCGCCGACTCCTCCCGCAAGACCTCGCCGCTGGCCAAGGCGGACGACGCCGTCGAGGTCGACACCACCGACCTGACGCTGGACCAGGTCATCGAGTGCGTGGTCACCCTCATCGAGGGCGTCCGCGCCGAGAAGGCGGGGCGGGACCCCCGGTGACCGACGGCGGCAACGCGCCGAGCCCCCGCGGGGCCGCGATCGGCCGGCGGATCGGCATCGGGCTGATGTACGGCCTGTGGCGGCCGCGGGTGCTGGGCGCCTGGCGGGTACCGGCCGCCGGCCCGGTGATCCTCGCCGTCAACCACTCCCACGGCCTCGACGGCCCGATGCTGATGGGCACCGCCCCCCGCCCGGTGCACTTCCTGATCAAGAAGGAAGCCTTCGTCGGCCCGCTGGACCCGTTCCTGCGGGGCATCGGGCAGCTGAAGGTGGACCGCCGGGCCACCGACCGCAGGGCCATCACCGATGCGCTCGGCGTGCTGGCCGACGGCGGCGTGCTGGGCATCTTCCCGGAGGGCACCCGGGGCGAGGGCGACTTCGCCTCCCTCCGGGCCGGGCTGGCCTACTTCGCGGTGCGCTCCGGCGCCCCCGTCGTCCCGGTGGCGGTGCTCGGCAGCACCGACCGCCCCAGCCGGCTCACCCCGGCCGTGCCGCGGCTGCGCAGCCGCGTCGACGTCGTCTTCGGCGACGCCTTCGCGGCGGACGACGGCAGCGGGCGGCGCACCCGTAAGGCGCTGGACGAGGCGACCGTACGGATCCAGGAGCGGCTGACCGCCCACCTGGCACAGGCCCGGCGCCTTACCGGGCGCTGACCGACACTTGAGCAGTGGGCCCCGAGCGGCCCACCGACCACATGGATGAACGAGGTACGGACTTCATGAACGAGCAGACCCCCACCGGCGACGAGCACGGTGCGCTTGGTGACGCCGAGTACGCGGAGTTCATGGAGCTCGCCGCGGAAGAGGGCTTCGATCTGGCGGAGGTCGAGGGCGACATCGCCGCGGCCGGCCACGGCCCGCTCCCGGTCCTCGCCGTCATCGGCCGCCCCAACGTCGGCAAGTCGACACTGGTCAACCGCATCATCGGCCGCCGCGAGGCGGTCGTGGAGGACCGGCCGGGCGTCACCCGCGACCGGGTCACCTACGAGGCCGACTGGAACGGCCGCCGCTTCAAGGTCGTCGACACCGGCGGCTGGGAGCAGGACGTCCTCGGCATCGACGCCTCCGTGGCGATGCAGGCCGAGTTCGCCATCGAGGCCGCCGACGCGGTGGTGTTCGTGGTGGACGCCAAGGTCGGCGCCACCGACACCGACGAGGCCGTGGTCAAGCTGCTGCGCCGGGCCGGCAAGCCGGTCGTGCTGGTCGCCAACAAGGTCGACGGCCCCTCCGGGGAGGCCGACGCCGCGATGCTGTGGTCGCTGGGCCTCGGCGAGCCGTACCCGGTCTCCGCGCTGCACGGCCGCGGCACCGGCGACATGCTCGACGCCGCCCTGGAGGCGCTCCCCGAGGCGCCCGCGCAGACCTTCGGCGCCACGGTCGGCGGCCCCCGCCGGATCGCCCTCATCGGCCGCCCGAACGTCGGCAAGTCCTCGCTGCTCAACAAGCTCGCCCGCGAGGAGCGGGTGGTCGTCAACGAACTCGCCGGCACCACCCGCGACCCGGTCGACGAGCTGATCGAACTGGGCGGCAAGACCTGGAAGTTCGTGGACACCGCCGGTATCCGCCGCCGGGTGCACCTCCAGGAGGGCGCCGACTACTACGCCTCGCTGCGCACCGCCGCCGCGGTGGAGAAGGCCGAGGTCGCGGTCGTCCTGATCGACGCCGGGGAGTCCATCACCGTCCAGGACCAGCGGATCATCACGATGGCCGTCGAGGCCGGCCGCGCCCTGGTCATCGCCTACAACAAGTGGGACACCCTCGACGAGGAGCGCCGCTTCTACCTGGAGCGGGAGATCGAGCGGGACCTCGTCCAGGTCCCCTGGGCGATGCGGGTCAACGTCTCCGCGCGCACCGGCCGCCACATGGAGAAGCTGGTCCCGGCGATCGAGACCGCGCTGGCGGGCTGGGAGACCCGGATCCCCACCGGGCGGCTGAACGCCTTCCTCGGCGAGATCGTGGCCTCCCACCCGCACCCGATCCGCGGCGGCAAGCAGCCCCGGATCCTCTTCGGCACCCAGGCCGGCACCAAGCCGCCGCGCTTCGTGCTCTTCGCCTCCGGCTTCCTGGAGGCCGGCTACCGCCGCTTCATCGAGCGGCGGCTGCGCGAGGAGTTCGGCTTCGAGGGCACCCCGATCCACATCTCGGTGCGGGTCCGCGAGAAGCGCGGCACCAAGGCCAAGAAGAAGTAGCCCACCGGCCCCGGGTCAGCGGCCGCCGGGCGGCCGGGACGCGTCCCGCTGTCCCGGTGGCAGCGCCGCCGGCAGCTGGCCCCGGGGCCGGAACGGCTGCCGCCCCACCACCTCCCACTGCGTCGGCGCCGGCGCAGGCGTCCGGCTCCAGTGCGCGCCGCGCAGCGCCTCCGGCACCTCCGGCTCGTCCGTACGGTCCCCGGGGAGCGCCCGGAAGGCGTGGCGGTACTCGGCGTACAGCGCGTCGTAGATCGGCGTGGCCGAGCCGCGGTCGGCGGCGCGCGGCGCCCCGTGGTCGCGGGCCGGGCGCATGCCGGGAATGGCGTGGTGGGGGTACGGGGCGCGGGAGGGCGGGTCGTATGCGTGCACGTAGGTGCCAACGACCCCGGTGCCCGCGGGATGCGGCTTTCGGGAGGAAATGGCTGATCGCGGGCGCAATCCCGCCCTCGGGCGGTCGTGCTCCCGCGATCGGGGTGCCGGACGGTCAGGTGCCGGCCAGCGGCATCGCCGCGGCCACCAGCAGGCCCTTGGCGGCCGCCTGCTCCAGCGCCTGGCGCATCAGGTCCTCGCGCGGCTGGTGGCCGATGGTGCCCGAGGGCGCGGCGTACATCAGCACGGTCTTCTCCTTGGTGGCCGCGGCGCGCCAGCCGTCCGAGACGGCCAGCGGCTGGTGGGCCTGCCACCACGCGGACTGGCTGCCGGCCGTGCCGGGCTGGAGGACGGCGTGCAGCTTGCCCATGGCCAGCAGCGCGGACCAGCCCTCGATCGGGCCGGGGCGGTCGTTCAGGTCCGCCACCGGGGCGAAGCCGTGCTCGACGAGCAGCGGGAGGAAGTCGTCCTGCGGTCCGGTCGAACCGGGCCGCGCGATCGGGCCGTTGGGCTCCACCACGAGGGCCGGGAGGAGTTCGTCCTTGACCAGCACCAGGCCGCAGGTGATGCCGAGGGTGGCCTGGCGGTCGCCGGCGGGGATCGCCGGGGCGCCGGCGGCGTCCTCGCCGGTGATGGAGCGCACGGCCCCGCGGAGCTGCTCCTCGGACACCGGTACGACCTGGGAGGGGATGCACGTGGCGTGGGCGAACGCGAGCACCGCGGTCTCCTCGCCGACGAACAGGACGGTGCTGGTGCGCTCCTGCTCGCTGTTGCCGGGCGTCCGGCAGGAGGTGCAGTCGTAGCTGCCGGGGGCGTCCTCTCCGGCCAGCAGCCGGTCGGCTTCTTCGTCGCCGATCTCGGCGCGAACGTCGTCGCTGACGTCGAGCATGCGCGGCACGGGTGGCTCCTCGATCTTCATGAGCGGCTGCCGGGCGGTCTCCCGGCTCGTACAAGGACAACGGGCGACCCCCGGCAGAGTCACGCGCGGACGCGAACAGAATCGAACCACGCGTCCGGTAGCGGCGAAGCGGTGAAAAACGGTCATCGGATCGGTCACGCACCGTTCAATTCCTGCGCAGAACTTGGCGCAGCTGGCCGTGTTCTGTACACCGGACGGGGTGCGGTGGTCCCCTGGAAGGGCGCGGCGCCCCGGGCCCCGGGGGCGTGCTGCCTACCGTCACCGGCTATGTCGGACAACTCTTCGGCGCCGCGGCGCCGCGTGGAATCCGTCGGGCTGCTCACCGCGGCGGCCGCAGCCCTCGTCCTGTGCCTGGCCGGCGGCGCCGCCGCCGACGGGGCGCCGGGAGGCGACGGCGGCGGAGGGGGAGGGGACGGCGGCCGGCCCCCGTACGCGTGCGCCGACGACCAGTGGCCCTGGGGCTGCCTCGCCGAGTGCGAGAGCAGCGGCGACTGGCACATCAACACCGGCAACAGCTACTACGGCGGGCTCCAGTTCTGGCAGCCCACCTGGGAGGCGTACGGCGGCCTGAGGTACGCCCGGCGCGCCGACCTGGCCACCCGGGACGAGCAGATCGAGGTCGCCAAGCGGGTCCAGGCCGACCAGGGGTGGGGTGCCTGGCCCGAGTGCGCCCGGCGGTACGGTCTGCTCGGTGGCCGCAGCCATGTCGTCCGGCCCGGGGAGACCCTCGCCGGGATCGCCCGCCAACACCGCGTCAGGGGCGGCTGGCAGGCGCTGTACGACGCCAACCGGGAGGCCGTCGGGGAGCGTCCGGACCGCCTGGCGGTCGGCACCCGGCTGAAGCTGCGCTGACCCGCCGGCCCGGCGCTGGCCGGCCGTCCAGGACCCGCGCCCCAAGGGCCCCGCTCCCGGGAAAAGTTCCCGTCCCGCCATACCGATGCCCTATCTTTTTCGGCACGACTTGGCCAATACCCCCAACCATGAAGGCCGTTCCGCGGTCTTACCTTCCAACAGCCGGAAACCGGGCGCCGCCGGGCGGCCGGTCCGGGGCGCGGGGGATCGAGGACGAGCGAGGACCAGGGGACGCGGGGACGGATGCACATCTCATTCCTGATGCACCACGCCTACGGCGCCGGGGAGACGGTCCGGGCGACGTTCGCCCTGGCCGGCGCCCTCGCCGAACGGCACGACGTCGAGATCGTCTCGGTGCTGCGGCACCGCGCCGCCCCGGCCCTCGACCTCGGGCCCCGGGTCGCGCTGCGGCACCTGGTCGACCTCCGGGAGCACGCCCCGGCCGCCGACCGCACCGACCCGGCGCACGCCCGGCCGTCCCGCGTCTTCCCGGCCGCCGAGCCCGGCTCCGGCCCGTACAGCGAGCTGACCGACCGCCGGATCGCCCAGTACCTGCGGCGGACCGCGGCCGACGTGGTGGTCGGCACCCGGCCCGGCCTCACCGTGCACGTCGCCCGGCAGACCCGCCGCGGCCCGCTGCGGGCCGGCCAGGAGCCGCTCTGCCTGGCCGCCCACGGCCGGGAGCTGCGGCTGGCGCTGCGCGGCGCCTACCCGCGGCTGGACGCCCTGATCACCGGCACCGAGGCGGACGCCCGGGCGTACCGGCGCGGGATGCGGCTGCCCGGGGTGCGGATCGCGGCGGTGCCGCGCGCGGTGCCCGCGCCGCGGCTGGCGCCCGCCGACGGCAGCGGCCGGTGGGTGGTCGCGGCCGGCCGGCTGGTCCGCGAGCGGCGTTTCGACGTCCTGGTCCGGGCGTTCGCCGCGGTGGCCGCCGAACGCCCCGACTGGCGGCTGCGGATCTACGGCAGCGGCCCCGAACGGGCCGCGCTGCGGGAGCTGATCGGGCAGCTCGGGCTCTACAACCACGTCTTCCTGATGGGCCCGGCCCGGCCGCTGGAGCCGGAGTGGGCCAAGGGCGCCCTCGCCGTGGACCCGGCGGGCCCCGAGGCCACCGGCACGGCCCTCGCCGGGGCGCTGCGCTGCGGCCTGCCGGCCGTCGCCACCGACTGCCCGTACGCCGCCGGCGAGACGGTCGAGGACGGGGTCACCGGCCGGCTGGTGCCGCCGGGGGACCCCGCGGCGCTCGCCGCGGCGCTGCTCGCGCTGACCGGCGACGGCGCCGCCCGGAGGCGGATGGGCGCCGCCGCGCGCGCCGCGGCCGCCGCCCGCTTCGACCCGGCCGAGGTGGCCGGGCGGCACGCCGACCTCTTCGCCGCGCTGCTCGCGCGGCGGCGCGGCAGCGGCCTGCGCGCCTCCCTGCACCACGCCAGGGGAGCCCTGATCGGCGGCGGATACGCCACCAAGTACGCCACCGGGCTCGCGGTCCGGGCCGCGGTGAGAGGGGTACGGACGGTATGAACGCCTCGACGCAGCCGCCGCTGACCGGTCCCGGAGCGGGCCGGCGCCCGCGGCGGAACGCGGTGACGCAGGGAGGGACGCCGGTGCCCGTGGACCTCAAGGCCGACTGCATCGCGGACTCCGCGGGCGGCCTCACCTTCGACCTGGACGTCCCCCGCGGGCACGGCACCACCTGGAGCGCGGCCCTGGTGCTGCGGCTGCGCGCGGGCGCCGGGGAGACGGTGGCCGCCGGCCCGGCCGACGACGAGGTGCGGCTGCCGCTCGGGCCGAACGGCCCCGGCCGGCTGCGCGCCGTGCTGCCCAGCACCGTCGCGCTCGCCGAGGGCCGCTGGCACGCCTACGCCGACCTCGGCGACGGCGCCGACCCGCGCCGGCTGCTGCCCGGCGTCAACGACCTGCGGTCCCTGGTGGACCGCCGGCCGCTGGCCGGCATCGGCCGGCTCGGCGTCCGCATCCCCTACGCCACCCAGCGGGGCAACCTCGCGCTGCGCAGCTGGCTGCGCGGCCCGCACGCGGAGGCCGGCGACATCCTGGTGGCGCCCGGCGGCATCACCGTCACCGGCCGCCTCTACGGGGCGGGCCCGGCGGCCGGCGCGCAGGCCGAGGCGCGCTCCCGCCAGGCCGGCCAGGAGCCGGTCACCGTCCCGCTGGCCGTCGAGGGACCGGACTTCCGCTTCACCCTGCCGTGCGCGGAGCTGGCCGCCCGCTGGCGGCGCGGCAGCGAGCCGTGGGACCTGTGGCTGCGGCCCGGCGCGGGCGCCCCGCCGGTCCGGATCGCCCGGCTGCTGGACGACGTCCCGGACAAGGAGCAGGTGTTCAGCTACCCGGCCGTGCCGGTGCCCGCGGCCGGCGGCGAACTGCGCGTCGGCCCGTACTACACGCTCGACAACGACCTGGCCGTCCGGGTCAGCGGCCCGCTCGGCGCGGAGTAGCGGGGCCGGGGCCGCGCCCCGGCCCCGGTGTGCCCGGTCTGCCGGGCGGCTGCCGGGTGGGCCGATGTGCGGGAAATGTGTGTGGGATGTGTCTCGCCGGTCAATTTCCCGGCGGCTGGAAAAGGGTGTCCGGTAAGGGGATTACGGGGCCGGCCGGCGATTAATTTCCGCGAGTTGCCCGGCGTTGTCCGCAGCGGCGGCACAGGGTTCGGTATCCGATCAAGGGGGAATTCCGGCCGCTTCGATATCCACCCGGTCGCAGCGTCGCACGGCGCGTAAGGGTGAGGGCGGTTCCGGCAATCGCAGGAGCGTTCGCTGTGACAGAAGTGTGACCCGGGGCGGGCCGGCGGGCCGGTGCGGGGCGTGCGGACGGGCCTTCCGCGCGCCGCCGCGGGCGCCTACGGTGGCCGGTATGGCACCCGAACCGAACCTTCCCGGTGAGACCCCCGGCATCCAGGACGACCCCGAGGCGTATGTGGGCCTCGGCCAGGAGGCCGCCGAGGAGCGGGCCCGCTCCCGCGGCTGGACCACGGTGCGCTCGCTGCCCCCCGGCGCCATGATCACCATGGAGTACGCCCCCGGCCGGATCAACTTCGAGGTCGAGGACGGGCGGGTGCGGCGCGGCTGGCAGGGCTGACGGCTCGCCCGCGCCGCCCGGCGACCCGGCGGACACGGCGAAGGCCCCGGTGCTCCCTTCAGGGGAGCGCCGGGGCCTTCGTGTGGCGCGGGCGGGGTGTGCGTACCGGTCCCGGTGGCCGGGGTCAGCCGGTGCCGTTGCGGGGGCGGCCGGCGGCCGGGCCGAACGGCGCGGTGCCGCGCGGGACGCGGTCCGCGTGCGGCGGCCGGCGGCTGCCCGCCGGGGTGACCGGCGTGCGCTCGGCGCGGCTGGTGTGCGGGCGCGGCGGGTGGTGCGGCCGGCTCTCGGTGCCGCGTGCGGTGCGGCTCCCGGTGGCGGCGCCGACCGCCTCGCGCACCAGCACCCCGCCGTCCCCGGCGGGCCGCTGCCGGGAGACGTCCGAGGCCAGCGCGCCGGCCGGCAGCGGGCCGCGCAGCGAATCGGGGCGCAGCCGCAGCCAGAGCCGCAGCAGGATGCCCATCAGCCGGTCCTCGACCCAGGTGATACCGGGCTCGAACCACGGCATCGCCAGCAGCACCAGCAGGCCCGCGGCCCAGCCCAGCAGGACGTCGCTGACCCAGTGCGTGCCGAGGTAGACGGTGGTCATCCCGACGCCCAGCGCGCCCAGCGCGGCGATCACCGACAGGGTGCGGCGGCGCAGCGGGGTGGTCGCCAGATAGGCCAGTACGCCCCAGGTGACCACGGCGTTGGCGGTGTGGCCGGAGGGGAATATGTCGCCGCCCAGCCACATCTCGTTCGAACCGACCGTCGTCGCGTAGTGCGGGCCGAGGCGGCCCATGCCGAGCTTGGCGGCGCCGACGGTGATGTTCAGCAGCAGCAGCGAGGCGCCGAGCACCAGCAGCGGGTGGAGGTTGCGCTGCCGCCAGCAGCGCCAGCCCAGCCAGGCCGCCACCGCCACCGCGGTCGGCCCGCGCTGCCCCAGCACGACGAAGTAGTCGAGGAAGGCGTGGATCGCCGGCCACTGCTTGTACGGCCGGAAGAGCATGAGCTGCCAGTCGATGGTGACCAGGGAGGTGTTGGCGAGCACCCCGGCGACGATCGCGGCGTAGACCGCCAGCGTGCCCCAGAACAGCCACAGCCGGGTCCGGGTCATGCGCGGTGGTCTGACGCGATCGGTCGGGAGGCGCTCCTCCATCTGGTCGAGCTTGTCATCGGTACGCACTCAAACGACGTTACCGCGTGTGATGTATGCACTTGGTCAAACCATGCGCTTTGTAATGACGATGTGATGTGGAATGGGTCTCAATGCGGGCTCGCTTCCAGGGATTTCGAAGAGAATTTCCCGGCCTTCCGATTCAGTTCCGGCCGGTCGCGTGTCGGCCCGATAGGCGCTTATCTGTTTTTCGGTGGAGGAGTTTATCCGCGATGCGTACGGGTGTCGCGGGGCGTTTTCCGTCGGCCGGGCATTACGGAGCGGGATCTTCCGGTCACGGCGGGCCGGAGCCGTTGAGCCAGAACGCGCCGTAGACCGCCGAGCCGGCCGCCACCACCGCGATGACCGGCCACGACCGTGCCGGGCGCCACCGGGCCAGCCCGGCCGCGAGCGGCAGCAGCAGCGGGAAGGCCGGCATCATCAGCCGCGGTTTCGACCCGAAGTAGCCCTTGGCGGTGAGCGCGATGAACAGCACCGTGCCGCCGTAGACGGCCAGCGGCAGCGGCTGGCCCTTCCGCACGCCGTGCACGTACAGCCAGATCACCAGGGCGACGCCGGCCAGCAGGCCGAGGCCGGCCGGGAGGGCCGGGCCGGCCAGCTGGTGCCCGACGAAGCGGGCGAACGCGATCCCGCCGTCGAAGCCGTTGCCCCAGCCGCCCTGGACGTCCAGATATCCGGTCGGCGAGCCCTGCCGGACGCCGACCCACACCACGTACCCGCACCAGCCGAGCGGCGCGAGCAGGATGCCGAACAGCATCCGCCGGTGCCGGCCGCCGAGGAGGGTGCGCCACCGGACCCCGCCGGCCCGCTCGTTCGCCACCGTCACCGCGGCGGTGATCCAGACCGCGGCGACCACCGCGGCGCCCACCGGCCGGGTCAGCCCGGCCAGCGACGCCAGCGCGCCGGCCCACACCCAGCGGCCGGTCAGCACGGCGTGGACGCCCCAGGCGGCCAGCGCGGTGAACAGCGACTCCGAGTACGCCATCGACTGCACGATCCCGACCGGCAGTGCGGCCCACAGCGCGGCCAGCGCGACGCCGGCCCGCGGGCCGTGCAGCCGTTCCCCGGTGGCGTACAGCGCCCAGGCCGCGGCCAGGGACGCCAGCCAGGCCACCGCCAGCCCGGCGTCCGCCGCGGTCAGCGGGGTGAGGGCCGACAGGCCCCGCTCCAGCCAGGGCAGCAGCGGGAAGAAGGCGAGGTTGGAGTGGACCGCGCCGTTGGCCAGGTGGACGGTGTAGCCGTAGCCCTGCTCGGCGACGCGGGTGTACCAGAGGGAGTCCCAGCGGGCGGTGAGCAGGGTGTGCCAGTCCTTGCCGGACGCCGCCGACCAGGCCATCAGCACGGCCAGGCCCAGCAGCCGGATCGCCGCGTACGCGGCCAGGCCGGGGACGGCGCGGCGCAGGGCGGCGCGGACGGCGGGCGGGCAGAGGGTCCGGCCGGGCGCCGCGGTCGAGGCGAGGTCGTTCATCCGGACGATTATCCAGGTGGCCGGGGCCGGCCGGCCCGACCGCTACGGGTGGAACGTCCGGGGCTGCGATGAGCGTCTCACCGTGAGGTGGGCCACGCGGGTCCCGGGGGGTCTCGCGTAGTCTGACGTCTCCACTCGCCCGTGCCGCCGGTTCCGCCGGAGCGCCGTCGCGCCGCGGTCCGCGGCCCGCGGGAGCAGGTCGGCGAGCGCATGACAGGAGGTACTGGATGTCAGGGACGACCGCGTCCGGCAGGGGGCGGACGGCTGGTGTTCCCCGGCACACAGGCGGCGTGAACCGCTGGACCGTGCTGATCGTGCTCTGCGTCAGCCTGCTCTTCGTCGCGCTGGACACCACGATCCTCTACGTCGCGGTGCCCTCGATCACCGAGGACCTGCGGCCCGGGCCGGTGGAGCTGCTGTGGATCGTCGACGTCTACCCGCTCATCGCCGCCTCGCTGCTGATCCTCTTCGGCACGCTGGGCGACCGCGTCGGCCGCCGCCGGATCCTGCTGCTCGGCTACGGGCTCTTCGCCCTGGCCTCGGCCGCCGCGGCGCTCGCGCCCAATCCGCAGATCCTGATGGCCGCCCGGGCGCTGCTCGGCATCGGCGGCGCCATGATCATGCCGGCCACGCTGTCGATCCTGCGCCAGGTCTTCCCCGACCGGCGGGAGCGGGCGGTGGCGATCGGGGTGTGGAGCGCGGTCGCCGCGGTGGGCGCCGCGGTCGGCCCGGTGCTCGGCGGCTTCCTGGTCGAGAACTTCTGGTGGGGCTCGGTCTTCCTGATCAACATCCCGATGATGGCGGCGATGTTCCTGATAGGGCGCTGGCTGCTGCCGGAGTCGCGCGGTGAGCGCAACGGGCCCTGGGACCTGGCCGGCGCGGTGATCGCGGCGTTCGGCGTGCTGGGCATCGTCTTCGGGGTCAAGCGGCTGGGCAGCGGCGCCCCGGTGGCCGGGGTGACCACCCTGCTGCCGATCGCGGTGGGCGTGGTGCTGCTGGTCCTCTTCGTCCGGCGGCAGCACCGCCGGGCCCATCCGCTGATCGACATGCGGCTGTTCGCCCGGCCGGCGTTCGGCACCTCCGTCGGCTGCATCGTGCTGGCCATGCTCGCGCTGGTCGGCCTCCAGCTGATCGCCGTGCAGTACCTCCAGCTCGTGCTGGGGCTGAGCCCGCTGGAGACCGGGCTGCGGATGCTGCCGCTGGTCTTCTCCGCGATGGCCGCCGGCCTCACCGGCTCCAAGCTCCTCCAGGCCCTGGGCCCGCGGGTGATGGTCTCGGCCGGCTTCACCCTGACCGCGATCGCGGTGCTGTCGCTGACCGCGATGGGCACCCACGACCGCTTCTGGCAGCTCTCCCTCGGCTTCGTCCTGCTCGGCTTCGGCTTCCAGTCCACGCTCTTCGGGGCGTACGAGTCGATGCTCAGCGAGGCCCCGGCCGCGCAGTCCGGCGGCGCCGCGGCGCTCGGCGAGACCGCCTACCAGCTGGGCGCCGGCATCGGGGTGGCGCTGCTCGGCAGCGTGATGAACGCGGCGTACGCGCCGGGGCTGGCCCGGGTCGACGGGGTCTCCCGGGCGGCCTCCCGCTCGGCGTCGCACTCGCTCGGCGAGGCGTACAAGGTCGCCGCCGGCCTGGGGGAGCACGCCCGCCAGGCGCTCCGGCTGGCCGCCCGGGACGCGTTCGTGCACGGTCTGCGGGTCACGCTGGTGGCCAGCGGGGTGCTGCTGCTGGTCGGCGCCGCGATCGCGCTGCGGCTGCCGCGCCGGGCCGCGGAGTCCGGGGAGCGGACGGACGAGGCGGCGGCCGAGGAGGGCGCCGGAGCGGGGGCGGGGGAGAGCGTGCCCGCCGGCCGTGAGGGGGCGCCGGCCCCGGCGCGCACCGGCCGCTGACCGGCACCGGCCCGGTGGCGCGCGGCGGGGGACCCTTGCCCGCGCGGCGCCGGGGGCCGTACCGTCGGAGCCGCGTAACTACCACTGCTAGTTTTTCGCGCGAGCGCTGAACCCGCCGGAGGCCCGCCATGTCGCCCACGCCGTCCTCGCTTCCGCCGTTCGACCCCGACGACCCGCTGGGCCTCGACGACCTGCTCACCGACGAGGACCGCGCGGTCCGCGACACCGTCCGCCGGTGGGCCGCCGACCGCGTCCTGCCGCACATCGCCGGCTGGTACGAGAAGGGCGAACTGCCCGAGGTGCGGGAACTCGCCCGCGAACTGGGCTCCCTCGGCGCGCTCGGCATGTCCCTGACCGGCTACGGGTGCGCCGGCGCCTCGCACGTCCAGTACGGCCTGGCGTGCCTGGAGCTGGAGGCCGCGGACTCCGGCATCCGCTCCCTGGTCTCGGTCCAGGGCTCGCTGGCGATGTACGCGATCCGGCGCTTCGGCTCCGAGGAGCAGAAGCAGCACTGGCTGCCGCGGATGGCCGCCGGCGAGGTCATCGGCTGCTTCGGACTGACCGAGCCGGACCACGGCTCCGACCCGGCGGGCATGCGCACCCGCGCCCGGCGGGACGGCACGGACTGGGTGCTGACCGGCCGCAAGATGTGGATCACCAACGGCTCGGTGGCCGGGGTCGCGGTGGTCTGGGCCCGTACCGACGACGGCATCCGCGGTTTCGCCGTCCCCACCGACGCCCCCGGCTTCACCGCCACCGACATCCGGCACAAGTGGTCCCTGCGCGCCTCGGTCACCAGCGAACTGGTCCTGGACGAGGTGCGGCTGCCCGCCGACGCGGTATTGCCGGAGGCCGCGGGGCTGCGCGCCCCGCTGGAGTGCCTGGGCCAGGCCCGCTACGGCATCGTCTGGGGCGCCATGGGCGCCGCCCGCACCTGTTTCGGGACCGCCCTGGACTACGCCCGCACCCGCGAGCAGTTCGGCAGGCCGATCGGTGCCTTCCAGCTCACCCAGGCCAAGCTCGCCGACATGGCCGTCGAGCTGCACAAGGGCGTCCTGCTCGCCCACCACCTCGGGCGGCGCTTCGACGCCGGGCGGCTGCGGCCGGAGCAGGTCAGCTTCGGCAAGCTCAACAACGTGCGGGAGGCCATCGAGATCTGCCGCACCGCGCGCACCGTCCTCGGCGCGAACGGGATCTCGCTCGAATACCCCGTGATGCGGCACGCCACCAATCTGGAGTCGGTGCTCACCTACGAGGGCACCGCGGAGATGCACCAGCTGGTGCTGGGCAAGGCGCTCACCGGGCTCGACGCGTTCCGGTGAGCGGCGCCGCCGGCGCCGGCCGCCGCGGCTCCCGGGTGCGGCTCCCGGGCCCCGGTGCGGGAGGCACCCCTCCCGGCGGCCTCAACTCTGGTTGAAGAAGCCCCCGTTGCGGTGGCCGCGGGTCTCGCCCGTGACGACCCGGTAGTCGGCGGGGGTCAGCAGGAAGACCCGGGTGGCGACGCGCTCGATGGAGCCGCGCAGGCCGAAGGTGAGGCCGGCGGCGAAGTCCACCACCCGCTTGGCGTCGGCGGACTCCATGGCCGTGAGGTTGACGATCACCGGGACGCCGTCCCGGAACAGCTCGCCGATGCCGCGGGCGTCCCGGAAGGAGGCCGGGGTGACCGTGGCGATCCGGGTCCCCTGGTGCTGGGCGGCCTCGTCGGCCACCCGGACCCGGGGGTCGGTCACCCACGGATTGCCGCCCGGGGCGGCGGACTCGGGTCCCTCGGCGTAGTCGTCGTCGTAGTAGCGCTCGTCATCGTTGTCGTCGACGAGGCCAAGCCAGGCGCTCGCCTTGCGTACCGATCCCATTGACGCCTCCTCCCACCCGCGGTGTCTGTGTCTTCCGTTCGCCCTATCGTCGTCCATCAGGGCGAGGGAGTGCCAAGCGGATACCCGCCGCACGGGGGTTCGTGACATATCTGGTGCATAGAGGGTGGTGCGCCGTCAGCTTCCGTGCCCCCTCCGTCAACTGACTGTGCGAAGGGCGTCACGTTCGGTACCCGATCCGGTGATGTCGACAAGTTGACGGCCGCCGCGGGAATCGACTGGCGGGTAGGTTCGGTACCGAGACCAGGGCATATGTCCACGCACTTGGCATGTGCCGGGGATATGGCCCGATGATCGGGTGACTGACCCCGCGGAGTGTCGTTGACACGGAAGCAGAAACCGCTCTGCTTCCGGACCTCACCACTCTGAAGCTGAAAGTCCAGCACGTGACTACACCGATCACGGAGGCCCGCGTCCCGCGCCTCCGCAGGGCGTTCACGGCGACGGTCGTGGCGCCGCGCTCCCTCCGCGCCAAGCTCATCCGCATCCTGGCGGTCGCCCTGGTGATACTCCTGGCGCTGCTCGGCCTGTCCGCCGCCCGGCAGGCCGGCGACTACGGCAACGCCGCCACCACCGCCGCCGACGCCCACCTCTCCGAGGCGCTCCAGGGCTTCATCCACGAGCACCAGAAGGAACGCGGCCTGACGACCGGCTACGTCGGCGGGATCACCGAGTTCCGCGGCCGGATGCTGGCCCAGCGCAAGCTCACCGACACCGCCCTGGCCGCCGTCCGGCGGGAGCTGGCGGACCGCGAGGACAGCGCCGCCGTAGCCGTGCGGCAGGGCCTGCTCCGGGTCCGCGCGCTGCCGGGCGTACGGGCCGCCGCGGACCGCGGCACCGCCCGGGTCGAGCCCACCTACGACTACTTCACCGGCACCAACGTTGCCCTCAACCGCATCGGGACCGGCCTCGTCGAGGTCCGTGACGCCCAGCTGCGGGCCGACTACCAGGCGCTCCAAGTCATCGGCGGCGCCAAGGAGTTCACCGGCCAGGAGCGGGCCATCGTGCTCGGCTCGCTGCACGCCGGGCGGTTCCTCGGCGACGACTACACCCGCTTCATGACCACCCGCTCCGGGCGGCTCGCGGCGCTGGAGGAGTACCCCGAGTGGGCCACCGCCCGCCAGCAGCGGCTGGTCCGGGACGCGCTGGCGACCCCGTCCGCCAAGGAGCTGCTCGGCTACGAGAAGCAGATCGTCGCCGGCCGGGGCACGCTGCCCGGGGCCGGCAAGGTCCCGCCGGGCGCCTGGTACGACTCCGCCACCGCCACCATCGACGGGCTGCGCGCCGTCCAGAGGGCGCTGGGGACGGACATCAAGGACCGGGCGGCCGAGCTGGAGCAGGACGCGGCCCGCACCCTGGCGCTGTTCGCGGCGCTCGCGGCCGGATCGGTGGCCGCGCTCGGCGGGCTCGCCGTCGGCGCCGCCCGCTCGGTCTCCGGGCCGCTGGGCTCGCTGACCCGGCAGGCCAGGGAGGTCGCCGGGGAGCGGCTGCCGGCCGCCGTCGCCCGGGTCCAGAGCGAGGCCGGCAGGCCCGAGGCACCGGCGCCGCTGACCGTGCCGCGCGGGGCGGGCAGCGAGGTCCGGCAGCTGGCCGACGCCTTCGACCAGGTGCAGCAGGCCGCCTACGACCTGGCCACCGAGCAGGCCGTACTGCGCCGCAACGCCACCGAGTCGCTGGTCAACCTCGGCCGCCGCAACCAGAACCTGGTCCGCCGCCAGATCAGCTTCATCAACAAGCTGGAGCACGAGGACGCCGACCCGGCGACCCTGGCCAACCTCTTCGAGCTGGACCACCTCGCCACCCGGATGCGCCGCAACGCCGAGAGCCTGCTGGTGCTCGCCGGCGAGGCCAGCCCGCGGACCTGGGCCACCCCGCTGTCGGTCACCGACGTGATCCGCGCCGCGCTCTCCGAGGTCGAGGAGTACCGGCGGGTCAAGCTGCGGCGGGTGGACGCCGCGTTCCTCAGCGGCACGGTGGTCTCCGAGATCTCCCACCTGCTCGCCGAACTGGTCGAGAACGCGCTGAGCTTCTCGCCGCCGGACACCGATGTGGAGGTCGAGGGCCGCCGCACCAGCGCCGGCTATCTGGTCGCGATCGTCGACCACGGCACCGGCATGGACGCCGCGGCGATGGCCGAGGCCAACGTCCGGCTCTCCGGCGCCGCCAGCTTCATGGCCGAACCCACCCGCTTCCTCGGGCACTTCGTGGTCGGCGCGCTGGCCCGCAAGTGCGGGATCGAGGTCCGACTGGGGGAGGCGCCGGCCGCCGGCACGGTCGCCCGGGTGCTCATCCCGGCCGCGCACCTCGCCGAGCCGGGCAGCACGCCGGCCCCCGGGCCGGCCGCGGCCGCGGGACCGGGCACGCCCGCCGCGGCCGAGCGGAACGAGCCGGCGGAGAAGGGGAGTGCGGTGTCCGAGGAGCATGCCGCGGCGGCGGACGGCGAGGCGGCCGCGGGGCCGCAGGCGGCCCGGAGCGCGTCCGGCGGCGGGCGCTCCGAACCGCTGCCCCGCCCCCGGCAGGAGCGCGACGGCGCCGCGGAGCGACCGGCGGCCGCGCCGGCGGCCCCGGCCGGCCCGCGCGGCTCCTCGGCGGCCCGCACCCGCAACGGCCTGGTCAAGCGGGCCAGGCGCAGCGCCATCCAGTCGGCGGTGGACGAGGCGGCGGCGCCGCGCTGGCAGCAGCAGGCCGCCCCGACCCCGGACCGTTCGCCCGACGAGGTCTCCGGGATGCTCGCCACCCTCCGCAGCGCCCATATGCGCGGCGGGATCAGCGTGGAGAAGGAGCGCGAACGGGAGCAGGGCAAGGGCCGGGGCAGCGGCGGCGGCCGGGGCGTACCGGGCCGGGGGCAGGACGAGCGGGCGGAGCGGACGGACCGGGCCGCGGCGAAGGGGGACCAGAAGTGAGCGTCGATCTTCAGGGCGATTCGCACACCTTCAACTGGCTGCTGGCCAGCTTCGTCCGCAAGACGGACGGGGTGCGGGACGCGGTGGCGGTCTCCTCGGACGGGCTGCTGATCGCCGTCTCGGAGGGGCTGAACCGCACCGACGCGGACCACCTGGCCGCGGTCGTCTCCGGACTGTCCAGCCTGGCCCGCAGCGCGTCCCGGCGCTACGAGTTCGACGGCGTCAAGCTCATCATGATCGAGATGGGCCGCGGCTTCCTGCTGGTCTCGGCGATCCGGGACGGCAGCTGCCTGGGCGTGCTGGCCGACTCCACCGGTGAACTGGGCCTGGTCGGCTACGAGATGGCGGTGCTCGCCGAGCGGGCCGGGGACCTGCTCACCCCGGCGCTGATCGCGGACCTGCGGCAGGTACTGCCGCGATGAGCGAGGAAGCCGAGGAAGACGCGCTGTTCGTCCGGCCGTTCATCATGACCGGCGGCCGGGCCGAGCCGATGCACGACGGCCTGCGGCTGGAGACGCTGGTCGTGGCGGTGCCCGAACCACCGCCCGCGTCCCTGGAGTTCGAGCGCCGGCGGATCGTCGCGCTGTGTGCGCAGCCGACGACGGTGGCCGAGGTCGCCGCCGGGATCGGGGTGCCGCTGGGCGTCGCCAAGGTGCTGATCGCCGACCTCGTCGTCGGCGGACTGCTGGTCTGTCAACAACCCAAGGAGCTGCCGCTCCATGTCCTGGAGAGGATCAGGGACCATGTCAGGGCGCTCTGAGAAGGCCGCACCGCTCGCCGTGAAGATCGTCATCAGCGGCGGGCTGGGCGTCGGCAAGACCACGTTCATCGGCGCCATCTCCGAGATCGAGCCGCTGGACACCGAGGCGGCCATCACCCAGGTCTCGGTGGGGGTGGACTCGCTCGTCGGCGTGGAGAACAAGACCACCACGACGGTGGCCCTGGACTTCGGCCGGATCACCCTGGACCCGGCGATCGTGCTCTACCTCTTCGGCACGCCGGGCCAGGACCGCTTCTCGTTCCTCTGGGACGACCTGGTGGAGGGCGCGCTGGGGTCGATCGTGCTGGTCGACACCCGGCGGATCGAGGACTCCTTCCCGGCCCTGGACTTCTTCGAGGAGCGCGGGACGCCGTTCGTGCTGGCGGTCAACCACTTCGACGGCGCCCAGGAGTTCGAGCTGGACGAGATCCGCGAGGCCCTGGGCATCGACGGCGCGGTGCCGGTGATCGCCTGCGACGCGCGCCGGCGGGCGTCGGTGCGCGATGTGCTGGCGGCGCTGATGGACCAGGTCGTGCTGCGCCACGCGGCCGGCGGCGTGCCCCGGGCGGGGGCGCTGGCCCGCTGAGCGGGCGGGGCGGGCGGGCACCGCACCCCGGCACCGGGCCGGGGTGCGGTGCCCGCCCCGTCGCGTCCCGGGTCAGTGCAGCTCCGGCGGGCTGATCCGGGAGGTGGCGAGGGCCGAGGGGCCGGTGCCCCACTTCTTCAGGATGCGGTCGTAGGTGCCGTCCTGCTTCAGGTGGTTGACCGCGGCCCGGAAGGCCGGTGCCAGCGGGGTTCCCTTCTTGAACGCGAAGCCGACGTCCAGGCGCTTGAACTCGTTGAGGAAGCGCAGGCCCGGCTGCTGCCGGACGGCGTACCGCAGTCCGTTGATGGTGCTCATCACCACATCGCTGCGGCCCTGCTGGAGCGAGATCCACAGGGCGCCCTGGTCGGCGTAGGTCTTGACGTCGTACGGCTGCTTCCCGGCGTCCCGGCACAGGTGCCGGTTCTTCTCCAGCGTCGTCTCGAAGGTGGTGCCGGCGCCGGTGGCCACGGTCAGACCGCACAGCTGGGTCAGGGCGGTGACCTTCTTCAGCGGGCTGTCCCGGCGGGCCGCGAAGCCCTGGCCGTCGTTGACGTAGGTGACGAAGTCGAGGGTCTTGCGGCGTTCGTCGGTGACGCCGAAGTTGCCGGTGCCCACGTCGTACCTGCCGCTGCCCAGGGCCGGCAGGATCGCCTCGAAGCTCGCCACCTCGCGGGTGAGGCGGAGGCCGAGGACCTTGCCGACCGCGTCCGCGAAGTCGATGTCCTGGCCGGCCAGGGTCTTCCCGTCGGGCAGGTAGGTGGCGCCGGGCGGGGTGCCGACGCTGCTGGCCAGGGCGAGGGTGCCGCGGGCCCGGACGGCGGCGGGCAGCAGCGCGGCGACGGCCGGGTCCGTGCGCACCGCGGAGACCACGTCGGTGGTGGGGATCGCGGCGCCGGGGGCCGGACCGGCGGCCACCGTGCCGGTGTCGGCCCCGCCCGGACCGCAGGCGGTGAGCGCCAGGGCCGCGGTGGACAGGAGCGCGGCGGCGCGCGGAACGGTGCGGCGCGGCGCGGTGAGCGGGGTGCGGGTGGCGGTCATGGGCGCGGGTTCTCCAGATGCTTCTCGAACGGCAGCGGGCCGTTCGTCTCCGGGGCGGGCTGGGGGCCCCTCCCGGCCGGAGGCGGGGGGAGGGGCGTCGGTGGCGGGGTGATGGGGCGTCAGAGGGGCCGCACGGGGCGGCCGGGGCGCGGCGGGCATGGGTACGCCTCACTGGCCTGGGGCGGCACTCGGCGGCGGACGGGCAGGCCGGACGAGCGGGCCGGGCGGACGGGAGAAGGGCGGAGCGAGGGGAGGGGTGCGCCGAAGGGCGGCGCGGGTGTGAAGGCGCGCGGCGGGGAAGGCGGGAGAAACCGCGGGAACGGCCCGGCCGGTGGACGGCGGGCCTCAGGGGCAGGGGGTCAGCTCAACAGGACGACGACCACACACGACCGAAGTCGATGTGGTCACGGGTGACCAGCCGCTGCCATGGATGCATGCGACCAAGTGGAACAGGCATCCGTTTCCGCGTCAACCGCCCCGTGATCCATCGCTCACCCAACGGGCCGCGGCCGGCGGTCCCTTGACAACCGGCCGTGTCCACCCCATAGCCTCAAGGCCGGCCGTGCTGAGGGGCGCGGCCCGTTCCGCCTGTGTGAAGGCGCCTCCCGTGCTCGAACGACGCGTCCACGGAGCCTTCGCATGCCTTCCGACACCCTCGACGCCCCGGCCGTGCCCGCCGCGCCGCCCGGCGGCCCCGATCCCGCCGCCTGGCGCATCGTGCCGCGCCGCCGCACCGGCCAGTGGGCGGCCGCCGCGGTCCTCCTCGTCCTGCTGGTCCTCGCCCTCGCCTCGGTCGTCCGCAACCCCGCCTTCCAGTGGGGCGTGGTCGCCGACTACTTCCTGACCTCCGCCGTCCTGCGCGGCCTGGGCCTGACCCTGTGGCTGACCGCCGTGGTGATGGCCCTCGGCTTCGGCCTGGGCACCCTGCTCGCGGTGCTGCGGCTGGCCGGCAATCCGGTGCTGCGCGCGGTCGGCCGCGGCTACGTCTGGCTGTTCCGGTCCGTGCCGATCCTGGTGCAGCTGCTGTTCTGGTTCAACATCGGGGCGCTGTACCCGGTGATCCTCGGCGTCCGGACGGTCAACCTGCTCTCGCCGGTGGCGGTCGCGGTCATCGGGCTGACCCTGCACGAGGCCGCGTACGCCGCGGAGGTGGTCCGGGCCGGCATCCTCTCCGTCGGCGCCGGGCAGGTGGAGGCCGCGCAGGCGCTCGGGCTCGGGGCCGGGCGGCGGCTGCGCCGGATCGTGCTGCCGCAGGCCATGCGGGCGATCCTGCCGCCGGCCGGGAACATGCTGATCGGCACCCTCAAGGGCACCTCGATCGTCAGCGTCATCGCCGTCCAGGACCTGCTGTACTCCGTCCAGCTGGTCTACCACCGCACCTACCAGGTGATCCCGCTGCTGCTGGTGGCGACGCTGTGGTACGTGCTGGTCACCTCGGTCCTCGGCGTCGGGCAGCACTACCTGGAGCGGCGGTACGCGCGCGGGACGGCCGGTGCCCGGTGAGCGCCGCCGCGCCGGTCCCGGACCGGCCCTCCGTGGTGATCGTGGGCGCCGGCCCGCGGGGCACCGGGATCGTGGAGCGGATCGCCGCCAACGCCCCCGAGCTGTACGGCGACCGGCCGCTCGACCTGCACCTGGTCGATCCGTACCCGCCCGGCGGCGGCCGGATCTGGCGGCAGCGGCAGTCCCCGCTGCTGTGGATGAACTCCGCCGCCGAGGACGTCACCCTCTTCACCGACGACACCGTGGAGCTGGCCGGTCCGGTGCGGCCGGGGCCCTCGCTCGCGCAGTGGGCCCGGGCGGTGCGGGACGGGGCGGTCGCCGCGCCGCCCGGCCTCGCCGGGGACGCCGCGGCGCTGGGGCCACGGGACTTCGCCGGGCGGCGGGTGCAGAGCGCCTACCTGCGCTGGGTCCACGAGGAGGCGGTGGCCGCGCTGCCGCCCCGGATCGCCGTCCACGAGCACCGGCGGACCGCGCTGCGGGTCTCCGGGCCGCGCGAGGGGCGCCAGCAGGTGTGGCTGGCGGGCCGCGCCACTCCGCTCCAGGCCGACCTGGTGGTGCTCACCCTGGGCCATCTGGAGTCCCAACTCTCGGATACTGAGCGGGAGTTGGCGGACTTCGCGGCCCGGCACCGGCTGGCGTACCTGCCGCCGGCCTTCACCGCCGACAGTGATCTGAGCCGCCTGCGGCCCGGCGAACCGGTCTTGGTGCGCGGCTTCGGACTGGCCTTCGTCGACCTGATGGTGCTGCTGACCGAGGGGCGCGGCGGTACGTACACCACCGGGCCCGGCGGCGAGCCGGTGTACCGGCCCTCGGGCCGGGAGCCGGTGCTGCACGTCGGGTCGCGGCGCGGCGTCCCCTACCACGCCAAGATCGGCTACCCGCCGTCCGGGGAGCGTCCGCCGCTGCCGCGCTTCCTCGGCCCAGCCGAGGTGGACGCGCTGCTCGCCCGGCCCGGCGGGATCGACTTCCCGCGGGACGTCCGGCCGCTGATCGACAAGGAGTTGGGCTTCGCCCACTACCACCGGCTGTTCACCGCGCACACCGGCCGCACCCGGATGGCCTGGCCGGACTTCGAGGAGGAGTACGCCGCCGCCGAGCCCGGCAGCGCCGCGCTCCGGGCGCTGGTGTCCGCGGCCGTCCCCGACCCGGCCGACCACTTCGACACCGAGGCCCTGGACCACCCGCTGGACGGTGTCCGCTACCCGGACGCCGAGGCCCTCCAGGCCGGGCTGCGCGGCCACATCGAGGCCGACCTGGCCCGCCGCCACGATCCGGCGCACAGCCCGGACCTGGCGGTCTTCCTGGCGCTGCTGTCGGTCTACGGCCAGCTGGTCCGGCTCGGCGACCACGGGCCCTGGTGGCACGGCTTCTTCAGCTTCCTCGCCTCCGGGCCGCCCGGCCCCCGGCTGCGGCAGCTGCTGGCGCTCTCCCGGGCCGGGGTGGTGCGCTTCCTGGGCGCCGGACTGACCGTCACCGCCGACGAGGAGCGCGGGGTGTTCCGTGCCGGGTCCGCCAGTGTGCCCGGTGCGTGGACCGAGGCCCGGGCGCTGGTGGAGGCGCGGCTGCCGGAGCCGACCGTGGTCCGCACCCGGGACCGGCTGCTGCGCGCCCTGTACGCGGACGGCGCCCGCGCCACCGCCGGCGGGCTGCTGGCCGTCGACCCCGCGGACGGCCGGATCCTGGACCGGGCCGGGCGCCCGCACCCGCGCCGGTTCGCCCTCGGCCCGCACACCGACGCCCGGGGCAGCGGCGCCTTCACCCGGCCCCGCACCAACGCGCCCGCCTTCCGCCAGAACGACGCCACCGCGCGGGCCCTGCTCAGCTTCCTCCGTGACCGCACCGCCCCACCGGTCCCGGTCCCCGCACCCACCCCCGAGGACTCCCGTGCCGCTGACCAGTGATGCCCCCGCCGCCCACGGTCCTCACGGCGGTCCGGACGACCCTCCGGCTGACCTCCTGCGGCACCGCGCTCGGCTGCGCGCCGGGCCTGGCGGTGGCGCTGATGCGGTTCTCCGCCGGCCCGTTCCTGCGCCGGGTGGCCTTGGGCCACGTCCGGGCCTTCCGGGCCGTCCCGCTCCTCGTCCGGCTGCTGTTCCGGTTCAACCCCGCCCACCTCTCCCGGCGGCTGGACTCCGGGACCCCGTTCGGGCCGGCTTCTTCCGCTTCGACACGACGGGGCCGGCCGGGGCGATGGGCGCGGCCGTCCTGGGACCGGCGCCGCACCAGGCCGCGTACGCCGCGGAGACCGTCCGGGCCGGGGTGCGGCCGGTGGCCGCCGGGCAGCTGGCGGCCGCCGCGCGGGGCCTGCCCCGGCTGCGGCGGCTGCGGCGGACCGTGCCGTCGCAGGCGATGCGCGCCCTCCTGCCGAACGCGGCCCACGAGGTCGTCTCGCTCTCCAAGGGCACCCCGGTCCTCTCGGTGAGGGCGACCGGCGAACTCTTCTACCGGGTCCGGGTCGTCCACGGACGGCACGGGCAGGTGGTGCCGCTGCCGAGGGCCACCACCGCCCGGTACGTCCTCCTCACCACCGGGCTCTCCGTCCTCCAGCACCACGTCGAACGCCACTACGCCAAGGGGGCAGCGCGATGAACGCCATGGTCGAACTCCGGTCCGTCCACAAGAGCTTCGGCACCACCGAGGTGCTGCGCGGTATCGACCTGACGGTGGCGGCCGGGGAGGTGGCGGTGGTGCTCGGCCCGTCCGGTTCGGGCAAGTCCACGCTGCTGCGCACCATCAACCACCTGGAGAAGGTCGACCGCGGCTGGATCAGCGTGGACGGGGGGCTGGTCGGCTACCGGCGCGGGGCGGAATCCCCGGCCCGCCGGGCCTTCGGCAGGGGCGGCCGCGGCCGCGCGGCGGACCGGCTGTACGAGCTGCGGGAGCGGGAGGTCCTCCGGCAGCGCACCGGTATCGGCTTCGTCTTCCAGAACTTCAACCTCTTCCCGCACCTGACGGTGCTGGAGAACCTCGTCGAGGCCCCGGTCGCGGTGCAGCGCCGCCCCCGCAAGGAGGCCGAGGCCGCCGCCCGGAAGCTGCTGGAGCGGGTGGGGCTGGCGGAGAAGGCCGGCGCCTACCCCGGGCAGCTCTCCGGCGGCCAGCAGCAGCGGGTCGCCATCGCCCGGGCGCTGGCCCTCGCGCCCAAGGTCCTGCTGTTCGACGAGCCGACCTCGGCGCTCGACCCCGAGCTGGTCGGCGAGGTCCTCGACGTCATCAAGGACCTGGCGCACCGGGGCACCACCATGATCGTCGTCACCCACGAGATCGGCTTCGCCCGCGAGGTCGCCGACACCGTCGTCTTCATGGACGGCGGCCGGATCGTCGAACAGGGCCCGCCCCGGCAGGTGCTGGACCGCCCGCGGCACGAGCGGACCCGCGCCTTCCTCTCCAAGGTCCTGTGACCGCCGCCCCCGCACCCCACCCCACCCCCGCCCCGCACAGGAAGGCCCCACCGTGCCCGCACCGCACCACCCGCCGCGGCTGGCCGTCGCACTGGACGCCCCGCGGCACCCGCTCCGCCCCGACGCCGCCCACTACACCGCCCTGGCCCGGCTCGCCGAGCGCGGCACCCTCGACTTCGTCACCCTCGGCGACCGCTTCGGCGGCCCGGGCCCGGACGCCCTCGGCCTGCTCGCCCGGATCGCGCCCGCCACCGAACGGATCGGGCTGGTGCCCGCGGTGACCACCACCCACACCGAGCCGTTCCACGTCTCCACCGCGCTGGCCACCCTGGACTGGGTCAGCCGCGGCCGGGCCGGCTGGACGGTGGAGGTGTCCACCACCGCGGCCGAGGCCGCGCTCACCGGCCGCCGCCCCGCCGCGCCGCCCGCCGAGGTCTGGCCGGAGGCCGGCGAGGTCGCCGACGCCGCCGGGCGGCTGTGGGACAGCTGGGAGGACGGCGCGGAGATCCGCGACCGGGCCACCGGCCGCTTCGTGGACCGCGACAAGCTGCACCCCATCGACTTCACCGGCCGCACCTTCGCCGTCCGCGGCCCGTCCATCGTGCCCCGGCCGCCGCAGGGCCGCCCGGTCACCGTCGTGGACGCGACCGGCGCCGAAAGCACCGGCGGGCCGGGCGAGCGGGCCCGCCGGGAGGTGGCCGCCGCCCGGGCCGATGTCGCACTGGTCCGGGCCGAGGACCCGCAGACCGCCGGCGCCGCCCGCGCCGCGCTCCGCGACCGGGCCCGCGCGCACGGCCGCGACCCCGGCCGGCTGCTCGTCCTGGCCTCGCTCCCGGTCGAGCTGGAGAGCCCCGCCGACGCCGCCGGCCTCGCCGACCTGCTCACCGACTGGTACGCCCAGGGCGCCGCCGACGGCTTCCACCTGCGCCCCGCCGACCCGGTCCGCGACCTCGCCCGGCTCGTCGAGGGCACCGTCCCGCCGCTCCGGGAGCGCGGTCTGCTGCGCCGCTCCTACGAGGGCACCACCCTGCGCGCGCACCTCGGCCTGCCGCGTCCCGCCGGCATCTACGCCGCCACCCCGGAGGCCGCCCGATGAGCCCGGAACCCCGCCCCCGCCGGCAGCTCCACCTCGCCGCGCACTTCCCCGGCGTCAACAACACGACGGTCTGGGATGACCCCCGGTCCGGCAGCCAGATCGACTTCGCCTCCTTCACGCACCTGGCCCGGACCGCCGAGCGCGGTCTGTTCGACTTCTTCTTCCTGGCCGAAGGGCTGCGGCTGCGCGAGCACAAGGGCCGGATCCACGACCTCGACGTGCTCGGCCGGCCCGAGTCGGTCACCGTGCTCAACGCGCTGGCGGCGGTCACCGACCGCCTCGGCCTGGCCGCCACGGTCAGCGCCACCTTCAACGAGCCCTACGAACTCGCCCGCCGGCTGGCCACGCTGGACCACCTCAGCGGCGGCCGGGCCGCCTGGAACGTCGTCACCACCTCCGACGCCTTCACCGGCGAGAACTTCCGCCGCGGCGGCTTCCTCGACCACGCCGACCGCTACACCCGGGCCGCCGAATTCCTCGCCACCGCGCGGGAGCTGTGGGACGCCGGGCCCGAGGGCGGCCCGCCCCGCCGGGTCGACCACCGGGGCCCGCACTTCACCGTCCGCGGGGAGCCGCCCCTCCCGCGCAGCCCGCAGGGCCACCCCGTCGTCATCCAGGCCGGGGACTCCCCGGAGGGCCGGGAGTTCGCCGCCTCCGCCGCCGACGTGGTCTTCACCCGGCACGGCACCCTGGAGGCCGGGCAGGCGTTCTCCGCGGACGTCAAGCGCCGGCTGGCGGCGTACGGGCGGCGGCCCGACGCCCTCAGGATCATGCCGGGGGTCACCGTCGTCCTCGGCGACACCCCGGCCGAGGCCCAGGAGCACGCCGCCGAGATCCGCCGGCAGCAGGTCTCCCCGCAGACCGCGCTGCTTACCCTGGAGCAGGTCTGGGGCGTGGACCTGTCCTCCTACGACCCCGACGGGCCGCTGCCGGACATCGACCCGGACCCGCACGGCGAACTGGCCCGGGGCCGGGTCCGGATCGCCGACCCGCAGGCGGTCGCCGACCGGTGGCGGGCCGTCTCCCGCGCCAAGGGCCTGTCCATCCGGGAGACGGTCATCGAGACCACCGGGCGGCAGTCCTTCATCGGCACTCCCGAGAGCGTCGCCCGCGAGATGACCGCCTTCGCGGCCGCCGGTGCCGCCGACGGCTTCATCCTCGTGCCGCACCTCACACCCGGCGGCCTCGACCCGTTCGTGGCGCGGGTCGTCCCCCTGCTCCAGGAGCGCGGTGCGTTCCGCACGGAATACGCCGGGACCACCCTGCGCTCCCACCTGGGGCTGCCGGATCCGGTACGCCCCGCACGGAAGGACTGAGATGACCAGCAGCACACCCGGACCGGACCCGCTCGCCGCGCGGCGGGACTGGGAGCGCTGGCACGCGGCGCGCCTGGCCGCGGTCACCGGCCCGTACGGCCCGCTCGCGGTGGCCGGCACCCACTGGCTCGCCGACCACCCCGGCGGCCGGATCCCGGGCCTGCCCGGCCACTGGACGGCCGCCCCCGGCGGGGACGCGGTCGTCCTGGGGGCCGCGCCCGGCGACGGCCTCACCGTGGACGGCGCCCCGGCCGACGGCGGCTACCGGCTCGGCGCGGACACCGGGCCCGAGGCGGCCCGCGTCGCCCAGGGCGCGCGCCGGCTGGTGCTGCTGCGCCGCGAGGGGCTGTGGGCGGTCCGGGACACCGACCCCGGGGCGCCGGCCCGGAGCCGGTTCCCCGGGATCGACGTCCATGACCACGACGCGCGCTGGGTGCGGCCGGGCCTGTTCCGCCCGTACGCCGCGCCGCGCACCGTCCGGCTGCCGAACGCCGACGGGCAGGAGCGGGACTTCGTCCTCGGCGGTGAGCTGGCCGTCCCGCTCGACGGGGACGAGCACACCCTCCAGGTCGCGGTCGAGGGGGACGGCTCGCTGTGGGCGGTGCTCGCCGACGCCGGCAGCGGCACCGAGCACTACCGCTTCCGCTTCCTGCGGACCGCCGCCCCGGCCGCCGACGGCACCGTCACCGTCGATCTCAACCGCGTCCACCTGCCGCCCTGCGCCTTCTCCGACCACTTCCTGTGCCCCTTCCCGCCGCCCGGCAACACCCTGCCGTTCACCCTGCGCGCGGGCGAGCGGGCCGTCCGCACCCGCTGACCCGGACCGCTCCGGCAGGCGCCGACGGGCCTGCCGGAGCGGGGAGTTCCGGCCGCGACCGGCGGGCCGGCCGCCGCGGCCCTGCTGGCCGGGCACGCGGTCCTGGTGTCCGGCGGCCCCGGCCACCGGCCGCACCGGCGGGGGAGTAGTACGAGGTCACGCGCCAACCGGACGCCGTCCAGGGCCCGTTGAGGTGCCCCCGCGCGGCGGTGCGCGGGGCCCGGGTCGGCGCAGGCCCTCTTGCGCGGCGGGGGCGGGGCACCCGACACTCCCGGTCAGCGAGCGCTTGTCAGGGGCACGCAAAAGATGCGCGGGGTCACCCCTGCGCGCGTCCGCGCGTCCCCGGCTGCGCCTCACGGGCCGCCCCGGCGGCCCCCGATCCCCCTCGGAGGAATCAGTGAGGAACGAGCGCACCACCCCCCGCAGCGGCGTGGCGAGACGCACCCGGCTGATCGCCGCCGCGTCCGCACTGCTGGCGGCCGGCGCCGTCGCGGTGCCGACCGCCGCCGGCGCCCAGACCCCCGCCCCCGACCGGACGTTCAGCGCCGCCCAGCTCACCGCGGCCGGCAACGCGGTCCGCGCCGCCGACGTGGCGGGCACCGCCTGGCGGGTCGACCCGGCGACCCACACCCTGGTCGTCACCGCCGACAGCACCGTCTCCAGGGCCCAGCTCGCCAAGATCCAGCAGGCCGCCGGCAGCAACGCCGGCGCGGTCCGGATCGAGCGCACCGCGGGCAAGATCCGCAAACTGCTCTCCGGCGGCGACGCCATCTACGCCCCCAGCTGGCGCTGCTCGCTCGGCTTCAACGTCCGCAGCGGCAGCACCTACTACTTCCTGACCGCCGGCCACTGCACCGACGGCAAGCCGCCGTGGTACACCAACTCCTCCGGCACCACGAGCATCGGCCCGACCACCGGCACCAGCTTCCCGGGCAACGACTACGGCATCGTGAAGTACACCAACACCTCGGTGGCGCACGCCGGTACGGTCGGCAGCCAGGACATCACGAGCGCCGGGAACCCCACGGTCGGCCAGTCGGTCACCCGCCGCGGCTCCACCACCGGCGTGCACTCCGGCAAGGTCACGGCCCTGAACGCCACGGTCAACTACGGCAACGGCGAGATCGTCTCCGGCCTCATCCAGACCACGGTCTGCGCCGAGCCCGGTGACAGCGGCGGCCCGCTCTACTCGGGCAGCACCGCGCTGGGCCTGACCTCCGGTGGCAGCGGCGACTGCACCAGCGGCGGCACCACCTTCTTCCAGCCCGTCACCGAGGCGCTCAGCGCGTACGGCGTGAGCGTGTACTGACCGGTGGCCACCGGCTGACCGCGTACGAGGGCCCCCGCCGAGCCGGCCGGCGGGGGCCCGTCGCGCCTCCCGGCCGGCCTCGACCACCCCCGGCCCCGGGCCTACCATGGGAGACGAAAGCGACGTAACGCGACGTATCCGGACACATTCCGTACGCGCCGCACGGCACGCGTCAGGGGGCCGTGATGGTCGGAGAAGTGGTGGCGGCCGTGGTGGGCCTGGCCTCCGCGGGGACGGTCTATCTGATGGCCGCCGCGCGGGTGGTCAAACAGTACGAACGAGGGGTGGTGCTCCGCCTCGGCCGGCTGACCGCCCCGGTGCGCGGTCCGGGCTTCACCATGATCATCCCGGGCGTCGACCGGATGCGTAAGGTCAACATGCAGATCGTCACGATGCCGGTGCCCGCCCAGGAGGGCATCACCCGCGACAACGTCACCGTCCGGGTCGACGCGGTGGTGTACTTCAAGGTCATGGACGCCGCCGACGCGGTCGTCCGGGTCGAGGACTACCGCTTCGCGGTCTCCCAGATGGCGCAGACCTCGCTGCGCTCGATCATCGGCAAGAGCGAGCTGGACGATCTGCTGTCCAACCGCGAGAAGCTCAACCAGGGCCTGGAGCTGATGATGGACAGCCCGGCCGTCGGCTGGGGCGTGAGCGTCGACCGGGTGGAGATCAAGGACGTCTCGCTGCCGGAGACGATGAAGCGCTCGATGGCCCGCCAGGCCGAGGCCACCCGGGACCGCCGGGCCCGCGTGATCAACGCCGACGCCGAGCTCCAGGCGTCGAAGAAGCTGGCCGAGGCCGCCGCGGCCATGTCCGACCAGCCCGCGGCGCTGCAACTGCGGCTGCTGCAGACCGTGGTGGCGGTCGCCGCCGAGAAGAACTCCACGCTGGTGCTGCCGTTCCCCGTGGAGCTGCTGCGGTTCCTGGAGCGCTCCGGCCTCCAGGCCCAGGCGCAGACCGAGCACGCGGAGGCGGAGGCCGCGCGGGCCGCGGCGGAGGCCGAGCGGGCCCGCACACCGCACCCGGCCGTCCCCGAGCGCCCGGCCGGTGACGGCCTGCCGCCGCTGGAGGACCTCCCCGAGGCCGATTTCCCGCAGCCACCGCTGTGACCCCGTGACGGAAGGCCGCCGCACCCGGGTGCGGCGGCCTTCACGTGCGCCTTGCCCGTGCGCTCCGCTGTGCGGTGGGGTGCGTTTCCGGACAGCCGCCGTCCTCACACTTCGCCCGCCGCCGAAGCCGCCGCGTGCCCTCTGATGTCCGCACTCAGGACCCGGGTGCGCGGATATCGGTGTGAACGGGGTGTGGTGAAAACGTGAACTCCCCTGCCCGAGACCGGAACACGGTCTTGTGCGGGGGAGCGGCCGGTGGGAATACTCGGCTCCGAACGTTGGCATGGACGCGTCTCCCCGGGGCGGCCGCCCGGGGCCGAGCCGTCCGTGCTCGGTACCTCACCCTGCACTCTCGGGCCCCTTGCGACTCCCCACAGTCCGGGCCCAACCCCCCACGGGAGGCTCTGAGTTGAAGCACCGACGCATACCCCGCCGCCGCACGATGCTGGCCGGCGCCGGCGCCCTGGCGCTGGCCGCCACCGCGACCGTCACCCTCGCCAACGCCCACGCGGCCCCCGCCTCCGCGGCGGCCGCGCTCTCCCCGTCCGCCGCGACCGCCCTGGCGTCCCAGCTGAAGGCCGGTACGGCCGGCGCGTACTACGACGCCGCGGCCCGGAAGCTGGTCGTCAACGTCGTCGACGAGGCATCCGCCGCGACCGTCCGGGCCAAGGGCGCCGAGGCCAGAATCGTCCGGCACTCGATGGCCCAGCTCGACGCGGCCCGGCGGACGCTGAAGGCCAGGGCGACCATCCCCGGCACCGCCTGGGCGATGGACCCCCGGTCCAACAAGGTCGTGGTGACCGCCGACCGCACCGTCACCGGTGCCGCGCTGGCCCGGCTCACCAAGGTCACCAAGGGGCTCGGCGACACCGTCGAACTCCGGCGCAGCAAGGGCGAGTTCAAACCGCTGATCGCCGGCGGTGACGCGATCTGGGGGAGCGGCGCCCGCTGCTCGCTCGGCTTCAACGTGGTCAAGGACGGTCAGCCGTACTTCCTGACCGCGGGCCACTGCGGCAACGCCGTCAAGAGCTGGTCCGACCAGCAGGGCGGTCAGGAGATCGCGACCACCGAGGAGTCCACCTTCCCCGGCAGCGACTACTCCCTCTCCAAGTACACCGGCGACACCGCCCACCCCAGCGAGGTGGACCTCTACAACGGCAGCACCCAGAAGATCACCCAGGCCGCGGACGCCACCGTCGGCGAGAAGGTGCAGCGCAGCGGTAGCACCACCCAGGTGCACGACGGTACCGTCAAGGCGCTGAACGCCAGCGTCAACTACCAGGAGGGCACGGTCGACGGGCTGATCCAGACCGACGTCTGCGCCGAACCCGGTGACAGCGGCGGCGCCCTCTTCGACGGGGAGAGCGCCCTCGGCCTGACCTCCGGCGGCAGCGGGGACTGCTCCAGCGGCGGGGAGACCTTCTTCCAGCCGGTGCCGGCGGCCCTCCAGGCGTACGGCGCACAGATCGGCTGACGGGCCGCACGGCCCCGACGCCCCACAGGCACCGGCCCCCGGACGCTCTCCTCGTCCGGGGGCCGGTGGTGTGCGGCGCCCTGTCCGCCCGTCCTCCTGGCGTTACGTCAGCGGGCGGCGGGCCGGTGGCGGTCCGCTCAGAACTCGAAGACCGCGCCCTTGCCGCCCGTCATCGCGCACGGGTTGGCGAAGGTGTGCGTGTACGAGACCCGGCGGCCCTGCCAGACGCCGTCCGCGGTGACCACGACCGGGTCCCACTCCTTGGTGCACACCCGGTCGTTCGCCGCCGCGGCCTCGGTGACCGCGTTGAAGTCGCCGGAGACGGTGCGCAGCTGGGTGCAGGCGGCCCGGGCCATCGGGTGGCTGCCGGCGGCCACCGGCATACAGCTGAGCGTCACCGCGCGCTCCACCGTGGCGGTCGCCCGGGACTCGCCCCGGCCGACCGTGAGGACCAGCTCGGTCGGGGCGTAGAGACCCCCGGTGCGGGCCGGCTGGGCCGGCGCGGCAACGGCCTGCGCGGTGGGGGCCAGCGAGCCCAGAACCAGCGCCGAACCGAGCGCGATCGCCCCAGTGATGTACCGCATGACGAAAACTCCCTTGCTTTTGGGTGCAGATACCGGACGCGAGTGTGGCCCAACCGCATCTCAAACGCACGCGGCCCGATCACTTTTGGTCGATAGATGAAAGCTGACGGTAATGGCGCGAATGCGCCCGGGGGCGGCGGGGCCGGCGGCCCCGGGGCGGCGTGCGGCCAGCACGGATGCCGGGCCCCCGGGCCGGGCGGCGCCGCGCCCGCGAGGGGCGGTTCCGGCCGCCGACCGGTCGTTCGGGCGGGCTTCGATCTCCGGGGATTGGCCGAAGGGCTGAGCTCGTTGGCGTCCGGACGGTCCTGGGCCGCCACCGGCCCGCCGCGCGCCCGTCACCGGCCGGTCACGCCCCCGTCACCCGGCCCGCCCGCCGGCCCGCCGGGCCGGTCAAGCTCCGGCAGCCCCGCGGTGAGTGCCCGCATCCCGCGCGCCACCAGCTCGGCGGGGCCCTGCGGCCCGTCCGGTGCGGCGTCGCCCGCGGCCCACTCCTCGACCGCGACCCGCAGTGCGGTGTTGGCGGCGGCCGCGGCCAGCCGCACCTCCAGCGCACCGGCGCCGGTCAGCCGGGCCAGGACCTCCCGCAGCGCCTCCTCGGAGTCGTGGTGGACGCGGTGCCAGACCGCGCGCAGCGCCGGGTCGCCGGGCATCGCCCGCAGCAACCCGCGGGTCCACCGCAGCGCCTCCGCCGCCGGTGCGTCCGCGGGGGTCAGCGCCCGGCGCGCGGCCCGCTCCAGCGCCTCCCGGGCGGGCGGCGCGTCCGGTCCGGCGGTGACCGCGGCCAGGTCCTCGATCCACTGCCGGACGCCCCGGGCGAGCAGCGGGGCCACCGCGTCCTCCTTGGTGCGGAAGTACCGGTAGAAGGTCCGCAGCGCGACGCCCGAGGCGCGGGCGATCTCCTCCGCGGTGACCTCGGGGCCACGCTCGGCGAACAGGGCCGCCGCGGTGCGCGCGATCTCCAGCTGCGTGGCGGCCTTGCGGCGCTCGGTCAGGGACGGCCGCGCGGGGGTGGGTGCGGCGGCGGGGCGTGGTGCGGTCGGCATGGGGCCAGCTTACGGAGCGCGATGGCAGATAGGCATGTTGTGCGAATGTGGCACATCGTGCCAAGTGGGCGTACGGTGCGGTCAGAGCCCCAGAGGCACTCACGAACGGAGCAGCACATGAACCGCTTTGACGGACGCCGCGTACTGATCACCGGCGCCGGCTCGGGCATCGGACAGGCCACCGCCCACCGGATCCTCGCCGAGGGCGGCCGGGTCGTGGCGGTGGACGTCGACGAGGCGGGTCTGGCGGCCACCGCCGCGCGGGCCGCCGAGGAGGGCACCGCCGGCCGGCTGGAGACCGCC
Source organism: Streptomyces rhizoryzae (assembly GCF_023155275.1). Taxonomy (GTDB): domain Bacteria; phylum Actinomycetota; class Actinomycetes; order Streptomycetales; family Streptomycetaceae; genus Streptomyces; species Streptomyces rhizoryzae. Next base: position 133,184 of record NZ_JALMUV010000007.1, on the reverse strand, counting down.
CGGCTGGACATCTCCGACGAGGCCGCGGTGCGGTCCGGGGTGGCCGCCGCCGTGGCGCACCTCGGCGGGCTGGACGCGCTGGTCAACGCGGCCGGCATCCTGCGGTCCTCGCACACCCACGAGACCACCCTGGAGTTCTTCACCACGGTCCTCTCGGTCAACCTGACCGGCACCTTCCTGATGATCCGTGAGGCGCTGCCGGCCCTGCTGGCGGGCCGGGCGCCGGTGATCGTCAACTTCAGCTCCACCTCGGCCTCGTTCGCCCACCCGTACATGGCGGCGTACGCGGCGAGCAAGGGCGGCATCCAGTCGATGACGCACGCGATCGCCAGCGAGTACAGCAAGCAGGGGCTGCGCGCGGTGTGCGTGGCGCCGGGCTCGATCGCCAGCAACATGACCACCGGCCGCGGCCCGGGGCTGCCCGCGGACGCCGACATGAGCCTGTTCACCAAGCTCGCCCCGGCCCTCGGCCAGGGCTTCGCGGGCCCGGAGACCGTCGCCGGGGTGATCGCGATGCTGGCCTCCGAGGACGGCGCGTTCATCACCGGCACCGAGATCCGGATCGACGGCGGCACCCACATGTGACCGGCCGCGGGGCCGGTGCGGAACGGCGCCCCGGGTCTGCCGCGTCGGGAGGGGCGCGGCAGACCCGGGGCGCCGTCGTGGCGGCCGCCGGTGCGGGTCTCAGGCCCCCGGCCGCTCCGCGGCGGCCGGCCGCTCGCCCAGGCCCCGGCCCAGCGACGCCAGCACCAGGGTGACCAGCGCCCCGCCCACCGCCCAGGCCGAGAGCACCAGCAGCGGCCCGGTCAGCGCCTGGCCCCGGAAGTACGCGATCGAGCGCGCCGCCCAGGTGCCGGCGCCCGGCGGCAGCGCCGGACCGATCGCCCGCCAGAACGGCGGCAGCAGCGGATACGGGTAGGCGCCGCCCGCACTGGGGTTGCCGAACACCACGATCACCAGGATCGCCAGGCCGATGCCGATGATCCCCAGCAGCCCCTGGAACGCCAGCGTGGTCGCGCCCACCGCGAAGACGGTCAGCGCGCCCAGCCCCCACAGTCCGAAGAGGCTGCCGGGCAGTGCGCCGAGGACCGGGCCGACCACGATCGCCCCGGCCAGCCCCGCGGCGATCGCGTAGACCGCCAGCGCGGCCAGCCGGATCATCGCCCGCTGCCGGTTGGCCGGCCGCGCCCCGGCGCTGATCGCCAGGATCGCCGCGCACAGGTAGCCGCCCACGCACCACCCCACCACCAGGTAGAACGACGACAGGCTGCGGCTGTCGCCGGCGCCGGCGGGGACCACGTCCTCGGTGCGGACGGTCCGCTGCTGCTCCTTCTCGGCCGCGGTCACCACGAGTTCGACCGCCTGCGCCAGTGAGGCACCGCCGCCGCCGGCGACCAGCAGCCGGTCGGTGCGGCCGCGCGGGTCGACGAGCAGCGCGGCGTCGGTCTCCCGGTCCGCGATCCGGCGCCGCGCCTCCCGTTCGGACCCCGCCGGGCGCGGGTCCAGCGGCGCCCCCGGCAGCCGGTCCAGCTTGGCCACCAGCCCGCCGCGGAGCTGGGCGGGGGCGACCACGTCGAGCGGCACCCGGTCCGGTTTCGGGTGGTGGAAGGCCCCGGTGTACGACGTGATGAACGCGACCATCAGGCCCAGCACCCCGGTCACCAGGAGGGCCGCCCGGGGCGTCACCGCGCTCCGCACCTCCTCGGCGAAGCTCAGCCGGGTCCCGTCGTCCGTCGTGGCCATGCGCTGCTCCGTTCCGGGCCCCGGCGGATCCGGTGAGGTCGTCCGCCGGGGGAGTCCCTTGGTTCCATGGGATTTATATCCCTTTGAGGCTGTTTATCCGCCCTGGCGGGGGGCCCTGGCGCGTGTTCGTACGGATGTTCGAAGAAAGCGTTATGGTGGAGGAAGTGACACAAGGGTCATGAAGAGAGCCGGGGGGCGTATGAGGTGCAGGAGGTGCGGATGCCCGGGTTCACGCATCTGCACACCGCTTCCGGCTTCTCGCTGCGCTACGGCGCCTCCCACCCGGAGCGGCTCGCCGAGCGCGCCGCCGAACGGGGGCTGGACGCCCTCGCCCTGACCGACCGGGACGGCCTCGCCGGCGCCGTCCGCTTCGCCAAGGCCGCCGTCGCGGCCGGGGTCCGCCCGCTGTTCGGCGCCGAACTGGCCGTGGCCGACGGGGAACCGGCACCCCACCCCGCCCCCCGCCCCCGCACCCCGGTGCGCGGCGGCGCCTTCGTCGACGAGTCCGCCGCCCGCGCGGTCTTCCTCGCCCGCGACGGCGCGGCCGGCTGGGCCGCCCTGTGCCGGCTGGTCTCGGCCGCCCACGCCGCCCGCGACCGGCGGCCCGTCCTGCCCCGCACGGCCCTGGAGGCCGCACCCGGCGGCCTGACCGTGCTGCTCGGACCCGACTCCGACGTCGGCCGGGCACTGGCGGCCGGCCACCCGGACCACGCCGCCCGGCTCCTGGCCCCCTGGCGCGAGCTGTACGGCGACGCGCTGCGCCTGGAGGCCGTCGACCACGGGCGCCCCGGCGGCGGCCCCGGCTCCCTGCGGCTGGCCGCCCGCACCCTCGGCTTCGCCGTCGACCAGGGCGTCCGCGCCGTGCTGACCAACGCGGTGCGCTACGCCGACCCCGGCCAGGGCCCGGTCGCCGACGTCCTGGACTCCGCCCGCCGCCTGGTCCCCGTCGACCGGCACCGCCCCGAGACCTGGGACAGCGGCGAGCGCTGGCTCAAGGACGCCGCCGCGATGGCCGCCGCCGCCGAGCGGATCGCCGAGGCGGCCGGCTTCCGCCGCGATCTGGCCCACCGGCTGCTCGCCATGACCGAGGAGACCGCCGGGGAGTGCCGGGTGGACCCGCGCGGCGACCTCGGGCTCGGCCGGATCCACTTCCCCGAACCGGCCCTGGTCGGCGCCCGGCACCGCACCGCCGCCCGGGTCCTGCGCTCCCGCTGCGCCGCCGCGATGGTGCTGCGCGGCTACGACCGCGACCGCACCCGCTGGGCCCGGCTCCACGACGAACTGCGCACCATCGAGCGGCTCGGCTACCCCTCCTACTTCCTGACGGTCGCCCAGGTGGTGGACGACATACGGGGGATGGGCATCCGGGTGGCCGCCCGGGGGTCCGGCGCCGGCTCCCTGGTCAACCACCTGCTGGGCATCGCGCACGCCGACCCGGTCGAGCACGGGCTGCTGATGGAGCGGTTCCTGTCCGAGCGGCGGGCCGCGCTGCCGGACATCGACATCGACGTGGAGTCGGCCCGCCGGCTGGAGGTCTACCGCGCGATCTTCGACCGGTTCGGCGCCGAGCGGGTGGCGACCGTCGCGATGCCCGAGACCTACCGCGTCCGGCACGCCGTACGGGACGTGGGCGCCGCGCTCGGCATGGACCCGGCGCGGGTGGACCGGCTCGCCAAGGCGTTCCCGCACATCCGCGCCCGGGACGCGCGCGCCGCGCTGGCCGAACTGCCGGAGCTGCGCGGGGTCCGGGAGGGTGCCGGGGAGCGGCTCTGGGAGCTGGTCGAGGCGCTGGACGCGCTGCCCCGCGGCACCGCCATGCACCCGTGCGGGGTGCTGCTCTCCGACGCCACGCTGCTGGACCGCACCCCCGTGGTGCCCACCAGCGGCGAGGGCTTCGCGATGTCCCAGTTCGACAAGGACGACGTGGAGGACCTGGGGCTGCTCAAACTCGACGTGCTGGGCGTGCGGATGCAGTCCGCGATGGCGCACGCGGTCGCCGAGGTCCACCGGGCCACCGGCGTCCGCCTGGACCTGGACGACCCCGCGCAGGTGCCGCCCGGCGACGTGGCCACCTACGGCCTGATCCGCTCGGCCGAGACGCTGGGCTGCTTCCAGATCGAGTCGCCCGGCCAGCGCGACCTGGTCGGCCGGCTCCAGCCCGCCACCTTCCACGACCTGGTCGTGGACATCTCGCTGTTCCGGCCCGGCCCGGTCGCCGCCGACATGGTGCGGCCGTTCATCGAGGCCCGGCACGGCCGCCGGGCGCCCCGCTACCCGCACCCCGACCTGGCGGACACGCTGCGCGAGACCTACGGGGTGGTGGTCTTCCACGAGCAGGTCATCGAGATCCTGCGGATCATGACCGGATGCCGGCGGGACGAGGCGGACGAGAAGCGGCGGGCGCTGTCCGACGCGGCGGCGCAAGAGGAGGTGCGCGCGTGGTTCACCCGGCGGGCCGGGCTGCGCGGCTACGCCCCCGGGGTCGTCGCGCACACCTGGGAGATCGTCGAGGCGTTCGGTTCGTACGGCTTCTGCAAGGCGCACGCCGTGGCGTTCGCGGTGCCCACCTACCAGTCCGCCTGGCTCAAGGCGCACCACCCGGCGGCCTTCTACGCCGGGCTGCTCACCCACGACCCGGGGATGTACCCCAAGCGGCTGCTGCTCGCGGACGCCCGGCGGCGCGGGGTGCCGGTGCTGCCCCTGGACGTGAACCGGTCGGGCGTCACCCACCGGATCGAACTGGTGTCCGGTCGGGAGGGCGCGCCGGACACCTGGGGGCTGCGGCTGGCCCTCTCCGACGTGCACGGCATCAGCAAGGCCGAGGCCCGGCGGATCGCCGACGGGCAGCCCTACCGCTCGCTCCAGGACCTCTGGCAGCGGGCCCGGCCGGGCCGCCCGGTGGCCGAACGCCTGGCCCGGGTCGGCGCGCTGGACGCCTTCGGCGCCAACCGCCGGGACCTGCTGCTGCACGTCGCCGAACTCCACCACCGCGGCAAGGCCGCCCCCGACGGGCAACTGGCGCTGCACACGCCACAGGAGGCGGCGGCCGCACCGGTCGCGCCGGCCGGACTGCCCGACCTGACCGACGTGGAGCGGCTCAGCGCCGAACTGGGCGTCCTCGGCATGGACGCCTCCCGCCATCTGATGGCCGACCACCGGGAGTTCCTCACCGAACTGGGCGCGGTACCGGCCCGGCGGCTCCGGGACGTCCGGCACGGTGAGACGGTGCTGGTCGCCGGCGCCAAGGCGGCCACCCAGACCCCGCCGGTCCGCTCCGGCCGCCGGGTCATCTTCACCACCCTCGACGACAGCACCGGCCTGGTGGACTGCGCCTTCTTCGACGACAGCCACGAGACCTGCGCGCACACCGTCTTCCACTCCTGGCTGCTGCTGGTGCGCGGCACCGTCCAGCGGCGCGGCCCGCGCAGCCTCAGCGTGGTCGGCGACGCCGCCTGGAACCTCGCCGAACTGGCCGAACTCCGCGCGGAGGGCGGCCTGGAGGCGGTCACCGCCCGGCTCGCCGCCGGCCCGGGACGGACGCCCGCGGACGAGCCGGAGCAGCCCGCCCCGGCGCCCGGCGAGCCCGCCCCGGCCACCGCCCCCGGCCGCACCCTCCGCCTGGAGACCGGCTACGCCCTGCACCCCTGGGCGGACCTCCGCCCGCCCGGTGAGAGCGCCGCCACCGGCCGCAAGCTGTGGCACGCCAGCCCCGGGAGCGCCGGACGATGAACGCCGCCCCGAAGCCCCCCGCCACGCCGCCGCCCCCGCCCGGCGCCCGGCGCCCACCCACCACGGCGCCCGCCACCCTGCATCTCCGCTTCAGGACCGCCGCCGGTGAGCCCGTCAGCGCCCGGCAGTACGAGCAACTCCTCGCCCTGCTCGGCCAGTTCACCCCGGTGGTCCAGGCGCTGCCGCCGGACGCCGCGCTCGCCGACGTCCGCGGCGCGCTGCGCTACTTCGGCCGGGACGCGGCGGGCATCGCCGCACTGATCCGGCTGCGCGCCCTGGCCTGGCACGGCGTGAGCTGCACCATCGGCGTCGGCGGCAACCCGCAGCTGGCCCGGATCGCGGCCCAGGACGCCCCGCCCGGCGGGATCCGCGCGGTGCCCGCCGACCCCCGCGCGGCCGCCGCCTTCCTCGACCGCCGCCCGGCCTCCGCGCTGTACGGCGTCGGGCCCGCGGCCGCCCGCGCGCTGTCCGCCTACGGGCTCGACAGCATCGGCCGGATCGCCGCCACCCCGCCCGCCACGCTCCAGCGGATCCTCGGCGCGAAGGCCGGCCGGGCGGTCTCCGAACGGGCCCGCGGCATCGACCCCACCCCCGTCATCCCCAACGCCGCCGCCCGCTCGATCGCCGCCGAACACCGCTTCGGCCACGACGAACTGGACCCGGACCGGCGCCGCCGGGCCCTGCTCTCGCTCGCCGACGAACTCGGCGCCCGGCTGCGCGCGAGCGGACAGGCCGCCCGCGCGCTGACCCTCACCGTCCGCTACGCCGACCGCTCCACCACCACCCGCACCCGGCGGCTGGACGCGCCGACCGCGCACGGCCCCGCGCTCACCGCGGCCGCCTACGCCCTGCACACCGCGCTCGGCCTCCAGCGGGCCCGGGTGCGGGCGGTGGCGCTGCGGGCCGAGGACCTGTGCCGTGCCGAACACGCCGCCCGCCAGCTGTCCTTCGACCCCGCCGACGACCGGGCGCACCGCGTCGAGGCCGCCGTGGACCGCGCCCGGGCCCGCTTCGGCACCGCAGCGGTCCGCCCCGCGGCGGCCCTCGGCCCGGCCGCGGGGCCGCTGGGGAAGCCCCTGCCGGACCCGCCGGGCCGCCCCCGGTCGTAGGCGCCCGGAGGCCGGGCCGCCTGCCGCTTGCCGACGTCGCCGGCCGCGCACACGATGACGTAGCGGAAGGGCTTCCGCGCGGTCTTCGGGGCAGGATGCTGATCGCTCACGTGGGGACTCCCCACTGCCGGCTGAAGCGGTGCAGTTGCGGCAGGGTATGACGGCGGTCGCGGGCGGCCGTCCGCCCCACCGTTCCCGCCGCACGCAACCGGCATTGCGCACCCGTGCGTGCGGCGTGGATCCGGTGCGGTTTCCTTCACCGTCACGCCACTGGTACGCCTCGCTTACCCGGCCGTAACTTACCTGTCAGTCACACGTTGGCCCTTGCGATCCGGATCGCAGGTGAACGGCTCACCGAGTACTTCGGTCCCCTCACCCCCGCAAGGAGCACCGTATGAAACTGCGTCGGCCGAGACTGCGCGCCCTCCTCCCGGCGGTCGCCCTGGCGCTGGGTCTCACCACGGCCACCCCCGCGGCGGCGTCCCCCACCGTCACCAGCGGCTGGAACGACTTCTCCTGCAAGCCCTCCGCCGCCCACCCGCGGCCGGTCGTCCTGGTCCACGGCACGTTCGGCAACGCCGTCGACAACTGGCTCGGCCTGGCGCCCTACCTGGTCGCCCGCGGCTACTGCGTCTTCTCCCTGGACTACGGCCAACTGCCCGGCGTCCCGGTCTTCCACGGGCTCGGGCCCGTCGACGACTCGGCGCGGCAACTCGCCGGCTACGTCGAGCGGGTGCGGTCCGCGACCGGCGCCGCCCAGGTCGACCTCGTCGGGCACTCGCAGGGCGGCATGATGCCGCGGGTGTACCTGAAGTTCCACGGCGGCGCGGAGAAGGTGCACAGCCTGATCGGGCTGGCCCCCGACAACCACGGCACCACCCTCAACGGCCTGACCCGGCTGCTGGACCTCTTCCCCGGCGCCAAGCGGTACCTCGACAAGAACACCCCGGGCCTGACCGACCAGGCCGCCGGCTCCGCGCTGCTGACCCGCCTCAACGCCGGCGGCGACACCGTCCCCGGCGTCCGCTACACCGTCATCGCCACCCGGTACGACGAGGTCGTCACGCCCTCCACCTCGGGCTACCTCAGCGGCCCCGGCGTCCGCAACGTCCTGCTCCAGGACCTGTGCCCGGCCGACCTCTCCGAGCACGTGGCCATCGGGACCACCGACCGGATCGCCTTCCACGAGACGGCCAACGCCCTCGACCCGGCCCACGCCACCCCGACCACCTGCGCCTCCGCCGTGAGGTGAGCCCGCCCGGCCCGCGGTCGGCGCGCGGGCCGGGCCCCGGGCCGGGGCGGCGGGGTTCAGCGGCCGCCCCGGCCCGTCCGGCGCAGCGTCAGGAACGCGGTGGACGCCGCGGCCAGCACCACCGGGATCAGCAGCAGCCACCCCGAGAAGGCGAGCACCCCGGCCGTCAGCACCGCACTGGCCAGCGCGCCGTACCACAGCGGGGTGCGGCGCTCCAGCAGCACCAGCGCGGCGGCCAGCCCGGCCAGGGTCACCGCGGCCAGGCAGGTGGCGGTGGCCCGCATCAGCAGGTCCAGGTCGGCCGCGCCGGCCGCAGCCGGCACCGCCAGCAGGACCGCCACGACGCCCAGCACCGCCAGCGACCGCCGCGGCACCTCGCCCGGCCCGCCGCCCTTGGCCAGCCAGCGCGGCGCCGCCCCGTCCCGGCCCAGGGCCGCACCGAGCCGGGAGGCCCCGGCCAGATAGGAGTTGACCGCCCCGAAGGTCAGGAACAGCGCGGCCGCGGCCGCCACCGGGCGGGCGGCGGTGCCCACGCTCTGCGCGAGCAGTGCGGTCAGCGGGGTGCCGGTGCGCGCGGCGGCCGGGCCCAGCGCCCCGATGGTGGCCACCGCCAGACCCAGGTACAGCACGGTGATCACGGCGAGGGTGCGGCGGGTCACCCGCGGCAGGTCCCGCGCCGGATCGGCGAACTCCCCGGACAGGTGACTGGCCGCCTCCCACCCGGCGAACGCGAAGAACAGCACCGACGCCGCGGACCCCACCGACGCCCAGCCATGGGGCAGGAAGGGCGTGAAGTTCGCCGCCGACACCCGCGGCGCGGCGGCCAGCACCGCGCACAGCAGCACCGCCGCCAGCAACCCGCCGAGCAGCAGCTGCACCCGGCCCGACATCCGCAGCCCGACCGCGTTGGAGGCCAGCGACCCGGCGAGCACCACCGCGCCGACCGCGGCCGCCCCGCCGTCGCCCCAGCCGGCCGCACCGGCCACGTACGTGCCGCCGATCCAGGCGGCCGAGACCACCCCGAGCGGCACCGCACCGTAGAACCACCAGCCGACCACCGCCGCGGCGCGCGGCCCGATCGCCCGGTGCACATACGTGGCGACGCCCCCGCCGTCGGGGTAGCGCGCGCCCAGCGCCGCGAACGAGGCGGCCACCGGGACGCACAGCGCCAGCAGCAGCACCCAGGCCAGCAGGGAGGCCGGACCGGCCGCCGCGGCGGCCAGCGACGGCAGCGTCAGCACCCCCGGACCGAGGACGGCACCGGCGCACAGCGCGGTACCGCTGCCGATGCCCAGCCGCCGTACATCCGGACGTACAGGAGTAGCGAGAGATGTTTCTTGTACGGACACAGCCCAGGACGCTAACCGGAACTTTGATCACATCGCGCAATCGCCGAACGAAATTCGGTAGGCCCCGGCACCATGGGGGCATGGACGACATTGATTCGGCGATTGTCCGGGAACTCCAGCGCGATGCACGGCAGACCAACCGCGAACTGGCCGGCAAACTGAACATCGCCCCCTCCACCTGCCTGGAACGGGTCCGCGCGCTGCGCGCCCGCGGCGTGCTCACCGGCTACCGCGCCACCGTGGACCTGCGCGCCCTCAACCGCCCCGTCCAGGCGCTGCTGACGGTCCGTATCCGGCCGATGAACCGCGAGGTGATCGAGCGGTTCAAGGCGTTCCTCACCTCGCTGCCGGAGGTGCTGAGCGTCTATGTCGTCGCGGGCGGCGACGACTTCCTGGTGCATGTCGCGGTCCCGGACGTGGACCGGCTGCACGCCCTGCTGATGGACCGGATCTTCAAGCGCCGGGAGGTGGTGGACTGCCGCAGCTCGGTGATCTACCAGCACGTCACCAACGAGGTGATCGAACCGCTGCCGCCCGGCCGGTCCTGACGGTCCGGCGGGCGGCAGCGGCTCACGGGGGCCCGAGGCGGCCCGGCGGCTCAGCCGCGCTGGCGGGCCGCCCGGCGGCGGGCGGTGGCGAACAGCACCCCGGCGCCCGCGGCGAGCACCGCCGCGCCGCCCAGGGCCAGCGGGGCGGTGGCGCCGTCCCCACCGGTCTCGGCCAGGCGCTTCCCGCCGGCCGGGGCGACCGGCGCCGCCGCCCCGTCGGGGTGCGCGCCGCCGGTGTGGGCGTGGTGGCCCATGTCCAACGAGGACTTCCCGGCCCCGGCCGCGATCTGGCGCTCCGTGGGAGCGGCCGCGCCGCCCCCGCCGGCCGCACCGCTCCCGGTCCCCCCGCCGGCCTTGCCGAACACCACGTCGGAGCAGGTGTAGAAGGCTTCCGGGCTGTCCGAGCGCTGCCAGATGCTGTAGACGAGGTGGCGGCCGGACCGGGCCGGCACCGTGCCGTCGAAGACGTACGAACCGTTCACCAGCGCCGGGTCGGTGACCTTGGCGAACGGCCGGGCCTCCAGGTCGGACCACCCAAGCGGCTTCGCGGGGTCGTAGCCGGCCTTGGTGAGGTACAGCTCGAAGGTCCCCTTGTGCGGGGCGGTCGCCCGGTAGCGGAAGGTGTGCTTGCCGGCCTTCAGCGGGGTGGCCGGCCAGTCGGCGCGCGGCAGGTCCAGGCCCTTGTACTCGTCGCTGCCGGCGCTGCACAGCTTCCCGTCGGGGATCCGCTCCTTCGACCGGCCGCCGGCGTCGCCGTCCCGCACGCCGTTCCAGTCGTACAGCGCCTGGGTGCCGCCGACCCGTACGGCGGCCTTGCACGCCGCCGAGGTGGGGCTCTCCGGGCCCTCCGCGTAGCAGGCCGCGACCCGGCTGACCGGGTCCGACATCGACCCGTGGGCGGCGGCCGGGGTCGCGGTGAGCACGGTGAGCGCCACGGGGGCGAGGCCGAGCAGTGCGATCCCGGCGGCCGTGCGGCGAGCTGTCATCGTGGGGACTCCTTCGTCGGATGCGTGGGGCGTACGGACGGGACCAGGGGGCCGGGTGGCGTCCGGTGCCGGTGCCGCCCCCCGGTGAACGGCACCGGCGGGCCCGCACACCCGCCGTACGCCGCTGACGCTAGCCGCCCTGAACAGCGGATTCGCGCCCCGACGGGGGATCCGGCGGATCCTTAGGGCCCGCTTAAGGAAGCGCTAAGCGTGGCCACAGGAACGGGCCCCGGGGGAGCGGTACTTGGGGCCCGGGCGCTGCCCCGGCACCCTGCCCCCGCCTCCCCGCCCCGCGGTCTCAGCCGGCGACGTCGTACCAGCGGACGCAGGAATCCCGCAGGCGCGCCAGCTTGTGCAGGGCCGCCCGGCGGGAGCCGGTCCGCTCCGCCGATCCGGGGTGCTCCGCGCGGACCGCCCGGCGCAGCTCCGCGATCAGCGCCTCCCGTGCCTGCGCCGTGAGCAGGCTCGCCCCGACATGCTTGTAGGGGGTGGCCGGGGGGCACCGCAGGGCGAGGTCCAGTTGCCGGATCCGCTCGGAGGCGGCAAGGACCCGCTCGTCCACGTCCTTGCGCTCCGGCGGGTGTTCGCCCGACCCGCGCGCTGTGTCCTGGGCGGCGCGGTTCCCGTGCAGTCGTCCTTCGGCCAGGCGCAGAGCGCCGAGGTCGTGGTGGAACCCGTCGATCAGCTCGACGAGTGCGGTGCACGTCTTCCGGGCCCGAGCGGCGGTCTTGAGGCCCGCTGCGAGGGCCGCCAGGCCGAGCGTCGCGCTCAGGGCGGACTTGGCGGCGAGGGGGAGGCTGTCGCTGTCGATGCTCCAGAGGGGGATCAGGACTTCTGCGCACAGGACCCACGGAACGACCCAGTGGGCCGTCACTTCATAGCGGATCAGCAGCGGGAGGTTGTCGAATGCGTCCGTTCCCCGGACGGCTCTCCGGCCGAGGAATCTGATGCCGAGGCCGAGGGCGAGGATCCCGACGGCCGCAAGGTGCCGGCCGTGCAGGACGAACGTCGTGGCACAGGCGACCACCCCGACGAAGACGACGAAGAACCCCAGCCACCCCAGGGGCATCCGCTCTTCGGGAAGCAGGCTGAAGGCGACGAGGTACCCCGCGACCAGGACGAAGGGGATCACGTCGTCGCTGCCCGTGAGGTGGGCCAGGGCGAGCGCCCCCACCATGGACAGGACGGCGGCCAGGTGGGAGAAGCGCATCGCGTGGGCGGCTTCGATGTCCGCCTGCACGTGCTCCGCAGCCTGGAAGGGATCGAACGAGCGATGCCCTCCGGGTTCGAACATATCGCCTCCGCTTCTTTCATGGCGCTGGGTGACAACTGTGCCCCGCGCGAGGGGATCCGACGCGGTACGTGCGCAACTCCGGCGGTGCGCCGGTGCGTTCCGCACGGGGCGGGGCGGCTCAGGGGCCGGTGAGGGGGGCCGGCGGGCCGCCGTCCAGGCCGTCCGGGTCCGCCAGGGCGTCGAGGCCGCCGGTGAGGGCGTCCGCAGCGGGGGCGGCGGCGTCCAGGGGGAGTTCGGCCCAGATGACCTTGCCGTGCGCGGTGTAGCGGGCGCCCCACCGGCGGGCGTAGCGGGCGATCAGGAACAGCCCCCGGCCGCCCTCGTCGGTGGTCCGGGCGTGCCGCAGGTGCGGCGCCGTGCTGCTGCCGTCGGAGACCTCGCAGATCAGCGCCTCCGCCCGGATCATCCGCAGCCCGATCGGTCCGGAGGCGTGCCGCAGCGCGTTGGTGACCAGTTCGCTGACGATCAGTTCGGTGGAGAACTCCAGGTCGGCCAGGTCCCACCGGGCCAGCTGGCCGGCCGCGGACCGGCGGACCGCACCGACCGCCGACGGATCCGCCGGCACCTCCCAGGCGGCCAGCCGCTCCTGCGGCAGCGCCCGCGTCCGGGCCAGCAGCAGCGCCACGTCGTCCACCGGCCGGGTGCCGGGCAGGCTGGCCACGACCGTGTCGCAGATCTGCTCCAGCGGGGCCTGCGGATCGGCCAGCGCGGTCCGCAGCCGGGTGATCCCGCCGTCCGGGTCGAGCGCCTTCCCCAGCAGCAGCCCGTTGGTGTAGAGCGCCAGCAGACTGCCCTCCGGCAGCGGCACCTCGGCGGACTCGAACGGCATCCCGCCCAGCCCCAGCGGCGGCCCGGTCGGCAGCTCCAGCAGCTGGCTGCCGCCCGCCGGGCCGACCAGCAGCGGCGCGGGGTGCCCGGCCCGGGACAGCGTGCAGCAGCAGGCCACCGGGTCGTAGACCGCGTACAGGCAGGTCGCCCCGACCACCCCGTCCTCGCTGTGCGCGTCGTGCGCGACCCGGTGGACCATGTCGTCCAGGTGCGCCAGCACCTCGTCCGGTGCGAGGTCCAGACCGGCCAGCGCCTGCACCGCGGCCCGCAGCCGGCCCATCGTGGCCGCCGCGTGCACCCCGTGCCCGACGACGTCGCCGACCACCAGCGCCACCCGCGCCCCCGACAGCGGGATCACGTCGAACCAGTCGCCGCCCACCCCGGTCAGCGAATCGGCCGGCAGGTAGCGGTACGCCGCCTCCACCGCGCTCTGCTCCGGCAGATCGCGCGGCAGCAGACTGCGCTGGAGGGTGAGCGCCGCGGTGTGCTCGCGGGTGTAGCGGCGGGCGTTGTCGATGGAGATCGCCGCCCGGGTGACGAACTCCTCGGCCAGCACCAGGTCGTCGGGCTGGAACGGACCGGTCGGCCGCCAGCGGGCGAACGCCGCCGCGCCCAGGAAGCTGCCCCGGGCCCGCAGCGGCACCACCATCAGGGAGTGGAACCCGAGCGCGCGCAGCTGCCGGGCCCGGACCGGGTCGTCCGCCGCCCAGTCCGCGTGGTCCAGGTCCAGCGCCGGGATCAGCACCGACTCGCCCTCGGTCAGGCTCAGCACCACCGGGGACGACGGCGGGTAGGCGGTCCGGTCGCCGATCGCGCTCACCGCCTCCGGGCAGCCCCGGCGCACGGAGTGCTGCCCGGCCCGGCGGATGGTGAGCAGGTCGGCCGGGCGGACCGGCCCGGACGCCGGTTCCGCGGCGGACAGCATGGTGTCGAGCAGGTCGACGGTGACGAAGTCGGCCAGGTCCGGAACGGCCACCTCCGCCAGCTCCTGGGCGGTCCGCCAGACGTCCAGGGAGCCGCCGATCCGCTCCCCGGCGCGGTTGAGCAGCGCCATCCGCTGCCGCGCCCGGTAGCTCTCGGTGACGTCCAGGACCATGTAGCACAGGCCGAGCACCCCGCCGGACTCGTCCTCCAGCCGGAAGAAGGACGTCGAGTAGGCGTGCTCGCGCCGCGGGTCGGACCGCGGGCGCCCGAGGTACTCGTAGCCCACCGACGGCGTCCCGGTGCGCAGCACCCGCCGCATCTCCGCCTCGACGGACTCCACCGCGAGGTCCGGCAGCACCTCGCTGAGCCGCTTCCCCAGCCGGGCCGCGCGCGGGGCGCCGCCCATCCGCTCCAGCGCGTCGTTCAGCCAGACGTACCGCAGGTCGCGGTCGAGCATCGCCACCCCGATCGGCGACATGCCCAGGATGCCGGTCAGCAGCGAGCGGCCCGCCCCGGACCAGGGCGTGCGGGTCAGTTCGGCGGCCAGCACCAGCCGCGCGGAGCCGTCCGCGGCGGCCAGCACCGGCAGCACCCGCACCTCCAGGTCGAGCCGGTGCCCGTCGCGGTGGCGCACCGCCACCGGTCCGCTCCAGCCGTCCGGCGCCGCCAGCCGCTGTGCCCAAAAGCCCTCCGGCGGCCCCGCCGGCGGCTGCGGCGCGGCGAAGACCTCCGCCAGCGGCCGGCCCACCGCCCGGGCCGCGGGCACGCCCAGCAGCCGCTCCGCCCCGGCCGTCCAGCCGCGTACCACGCCCGTCCGGTCGGCCGGTACCACGGCCGTCCGGGTGAGGTCGAAGGCGCCGTCCAGGGGGAGGCGGCTGCTCGGGGAGGTGTTCATGGATACCGGTCCGCGGCCGGCCGCGCACCCTGCGGCGGGCCCTGCCACCGGCCCGCCGGCGCGTACCGCCGGCGCCTTCCACGGTACTCCGGGGGCCGCCGCCGGGCGCGTCCCGCGCGGCCCGCTCAGCCCCGCGCCAGGTCCCGTACGTGCCGCAGCTCCCCGCCGCACGGCCGGTAGCCCAGGCCGCGGTTGATGGCCAGCATCGGGGCGTTGGCGGCGTCGTTGCCGGTGAACGCCTCGGTGCAGCCGGCGTCCCGGGCGCGGTGCAGCGCGTCGGTCTTGGCGAGCCTGGCCAGGCCCCGGCCGCGGAACGCCCGCCGGCAGCCGGTCATCGCGGTCACGTAGCGGCCCCGGCCGTCGGTGGCGGCGACGGTGTAGGCGGCGACCGCGCCGTCCACGGTGACCACGGTGGTCAGGCCCAGGTCGATGTCGGGGTTCTCCCAGGTGGTGCGGAGCCAGTCCGCGTAGGCCACGGCGTCCGCGGCGACGTCGGCCGGTTCGTCGGCGGCGGCCTCCGCGTCCGCCTCGAACAGCGGGCGCGGATCGGCCCCGAAGTCCGCGGCGGTGCCCAGCCGGACGCCGGGCGGCAGGGCGGCCGGCAGCGGCGGCAGCGCGGCGCGGGCCAGGTCGAGGCGGAGGAAGTGGGCCGGCCGGGTGGGGCGGTAGCCGTGCCGGGCCGCGAACGCCAGCGAGCCGGGCTCGTCCACCGTCCAGGCGTGCAGGCGGGTGGCGCCGACCGCGGCCAGGTGCTCCTCGCCGGCGGCCAGCAGCGCCCGGCCCGCGCCCCGCCCGCGGTGCGCGGGGTGCACGACGGGGGTGGCCAGGGCCTGCCCCGGGGTGCTGCTGTCGTGCAGCAGCCCGGCGTTGATCTGGCCGGCCACCCGGCCGTCCAGGACGGCCACCAGGGTCCGCAGCCGCCGGGCCGGGGGAGCGCCGCCGGCCTGCCAGGCGACGCCCTCCGGCGTGGCGATCAGGAACGGCAGGGCGGCCCGCCGGAGTTCGGCGACGGCCTTGGCGTCGGACGGGCGGAAGTCCCGCACGGTGAGCGTCATGGTCGCCGACGCTACGCCGCCGGGGGCCGCCGCGCCGCCCCTTTTCCACGGGCGCCGGCCGGGCCCGGTCCGCTGCGCGGTACCGCGGTGGCTCATTCCGGGCGGTACCGCCGGTGCATAGGTGGCCGCTGCAACTACCTCGGGCGTACGGTGACCCGCGCGGACCGCCGCCGGGATCGCGGGCGGCCCGCCGTACCCGAAGGAGGAGCCGCAGGCATGTGCGGAATCACCGGATGGATCTCCTACGACCACGACCTCACCGCCCGGCGCCCCGTCCTGGAGGCGATGACGGCGACGATGGCCTGCCGCGGCCCGGACGCCGGCGGCACCTGGCTCGCCCCGCACGCCGCGCTGGGCCACCGCCGGCTCGCCGTCATCGACCCCGAAGGCGGTGCGCAGCCGATGGCCGTCGAGCAGGACGGCCGCACCCTCGTCGTCACCACCTACAGCGGCGAGGTCTACAACTACCGTGAATTACGCGCCGAGTTGGCAGGGCTCGGCCACACCTTCCGCACCGGCAGCGACACCGAGGTGGTGCTGCACGCCTACCTCCAGTGGGGCGAGGCGTTCGCCGGGCGGCTCAACGGCATGTACGCGTTCGCGCTCTGGGACCCCCGCACCGAGCAGCTCCTGCTGGTCCGCGACCGGATGGGCATCAAGCCGCTGTTCTACCGCCCGACCCGCGACGGCGTGCTCTTCGGCTCCGAACCCAAGGCGGTGCACGCCCACCCCGACGTCCGCCCGGCCGTCGACGCCGAGGGCCTGGCCGAACTGATCACCTTCACCAAGACGCCCGGCCACGCCGTCTACAAGGATCTGTACGAGGTCCGCCCCGGCCACCTGGTCCGCGTCGACCGCACCGGCGTCCACTCCCGCTGCTACTGGGCCCTCGAAGCCCGCGAGCACACCGACGACCTGGACACCACCGTGGCCCGCGTCCGCGACCTGCTCGACGACATCGTCGCCCGCCAGCTGATCGCCGACGTCCCGCTGTGCACCCTGCTCTCCGGCGGCCTGGACTCCTCGGCCATCACCGCGCTCGCCGCCGGCGCCCTGGCCGGGCAGGGCCGCGGCCCGGTCCGCTCGTTCGCCGTCGACTTCACCGGCTACACCGAGAACTTCACCCCCGACGACCTGCGCGGCACCCCCGACGGCCCGTACGCGCACGCCCTGGCCGCGCACGTCGGCGCGGACCACCGCGACATCGTGCTGGACACCGCCGCCCTGATGGACCGCTCGCACCGCGCCGCGGTGCTCACCGCCCGCGACCTCCCCAACGGCTTCGGCGACGGCGACACCTCCCTCTACCTGCTGTTCAAGGCGGTCCGGGAGCAGTCCACGGTCGCCCTGTCCGGCGAGTCCGCGGACGAGGTCTTCGGCGGCTACCGCTGGTTCCACGACCCGGCGGCGGTCGGCGCCGACACCTTCCCCTGGATCGCCGCCGGCCTGTCCGGCCGGTTCTCCGGCGGCGACGCGGTCCGCGAGGCGCTGCTCGACCGCACCCTGCTCGCGACCCTGGACCTGCCCGGCTACGAGCGGCGCCGCTACCGCGAGGCGCTCGCCGAGGTCCCCTACCTGGACGGCGACACCGGCCACCAGCGCCGGATGCGCGAGGTCAGCTACCTGCACCTGACCCGCTTCGTGCAGATCCTGCTGGACCGCAAGGACCGCGCCAGCATGGCCGTCGGCCTGGAGGTCCGGGTCCCGTTCTGCGACCACCGCCTGGTCGAGTACGTCTTCAACACCCCCTGGGCGATGAAGACCTTCGACGGCCGGGAGAAGTCCCTGCTGCGCGCCGCGGTCCGCGACGTCCTGCCGGACGCCGTCGCCGACCGCGTCAAGAGCCCCTACCCCAGCACCCAGGACCCCGGCTACACCGAGGCGCTCCGCGCCGAACTGCGGGAGCTGGCCGCCGACCGCACCGCCCCGGTCCGCCCGCTGCTGGACGCCGGAGCCCTGGCCGAGGCCACCGCCGACGGCGCCCGCCAGGCCATCCGGCCCGGCGCCGAACTCGCCCTCGGCCTGGACGCCTGGCTGCGCACCACCGGCACCACGCTGGAGCTCTAGAAGGTGTCCGCACGGTGCCCGGGGGCGACGCCTCCGGGCACGGCGGCCGTTCCTGGCGCACAATGGATGCGACAAACCGCCGCACCGGCCCCAGGAGCGCCCCCGTGTCCTCCCAGACCCTCACGATCACCATCGACCCGGCGGCGGCCGAGGCCCCGTTCGAGCAGGTCCGCACCCAGATCGCCGACCAGGCCAGAACGGGCGCGCTGCCGGTCGGCCACAAACTCCCCACCGTCCGCGGCCTGGCCGGTGAGCTGGGCCTGGCCGCCAACACCGTCGCCAAGGCGTACCGTGCCCTGGAGACCGACGGCGTCATCGAGACCCGCGGCCGCAACGGCAGCTTCGTCGCCGCGGCCGGCGACGCCGCCGAGAAGGAGGCCGCCGCGGCCGCCGCGGCCTACGCCCGCCGCGCCCACCGCCTCGGCCTGGACCACGCCGCCGCGCTCGCCGCCGTCACCGACGCCCTGCGCGCCGCCTACGGACCGGGCGCCTGACCCGGCACCGACCGCACCCGCCCCGGAGGAGCCCATGCCCAGCCGGCACGCCCTGGTCCGCCGCCCCGGCCCCCGCCTCGCCGAGGGCCTGGTCACCCATATCGAGCGGCGCCCGGTGGACGCCGCGCTGGCGCTGCGCCAGTGGGAGGGGTACGTCCGGGCGCTGCGCGAGCACGGCTGGCACACCACCGAGGTGGCCCCCGCCGACGACTGCCCCGACGCGGTCTTCGTCGAGGACACCATGGTCGTCTTCCGCAACGTCGCGCTGCTGGCCCGCTCCGGCGCGGACGTCCGCCGGGCCGAGCTGCCGGCCGCCCGCGCGGCCGCCGAGGCGCTCGGCTGCTCCCTCAACGCCGTCCGCGCCCCCGGCACCCTCGACGGCGGCGACGTCCTCAAGATCGGCGACACCGTCTACGTGGGCCGCGGCGGCCGCACCAACGCCGAGGGCGTCCGCCAACTGCGCGCCGCCTTCGAGCCGTTGGGCGCCCGCGTGGTGCCGGTGCCGGTCAGCCGCGTGCTGCACCTGAAGTCCGCGGTCACCGCCCTGCCCGACGGCACCGTCGTCGGCTACCCGCCGCTGGTGGACGACCTGTCGGTCTTCCCGCACTTCCGCCCCGTCCTGGAGGAGCCCGGCGCCCATGTCGTCCTGCTCGGCGGCGACGCCCTGCTGATGTCCGCCGCCGCGCCCCGCACCGCCCACCTCTTCGCCCGCCTCGGCTACCGCCCGGTCCCCGTCGACATCGGCGAGTTCGAGAAGATGGAGGGCTGTGTGACCTGCCTGTCGGTGCGGCTGCGGGAGCTGCCCGGCTGACTCACAGGTACAGTCCCGCCGCCGCCCCCTGCTCCTGGGCGGGGACCGCGGCCGGGCGGGTGCCGCGGCGGAGCGCGTACAGCTCGGCCAGGGTGGCGCCGTCGCGGCCGACGCCGTCCTCGGTGCCGAGCCAGGAGACCGCCTCCGCGCGGGTCAGCGGGCCGACCTCGATCCGGGCCAGGCAGCGGCCGGGCCGGACCACCGCCGGGTGCATCCGCTCCAGGTCCTCGTTGGTGGTGACGCCGACCAGGACGTTGCGGCCCTGGCCCAGGAGGCCGTCGGTGAGGTTGAGCAGCCGGGACAGCGCCTGGCCCGCGGTGTGCCGGGCCTCGCCGCGGATCAGCTCGTCGCAGTCCTCCAGGAGCAGCAGCCGCCAGCGGCCCCGGCCCGCGCCGTCGTCCTCGCCCAGGGCGATGTCCATCAGGTAGCCCACGTCGTGGAAGAGCCGCTCGGGGTCCAGCACGCAGTCCACCTGGCACCACTCGCGCCAGGACCGGGCCAGGGTGCGCAGCGCGGAGGTCTTGCCCGTACCGGGCGGGCCGTGGAGCAGCAGCAGCCGGCCGGCGATCCCGTCCGGGGAGACCTCCATCAGTCGGTCCAGCGCCCGGGCCACCGGCGCGGTGTAGTTGGCCCGCACCTCCTCCCAGGGCCCGGCGGTGATCTGCCGGGACGTGCGGTGCGGGCCGCGGCGCGGAGAGAAGTGCCAGAAGCCCATCGGCACGTGCTCCGGCTGCGGTTCGGGCTCGTCCTCGGCGCCGTCCGCGGCCTGCCCGAGCACGGTCCCGGCCAGCTCGTCGGTGACCGCGGTGACCGTCACGTCGGCGCCGCCCCGCCAGCGGGAGACCAGCAGGGTGAAGCCGTCGCCCTCGGCGAGCACGGCGCTGCGGTCGTCGTCCCGGGCCGACCGCAGCACCCGCACCCCGGCCGGCAGCAGCGACAGCCCCGGCTTGACCCGGTCCACCGTGCGGCTGCGGGCGTACGGCTGCTCGCCGGTGGCGAACCGGCCCAGCAGGAGGGCGTCGACGACATCGGCGGGGGAGTCGCTGTCGTCCATGGTCAGCCGCAGCGGGAGGGCTTCCCCGGGGCGGCCGGACGGGGCGCGGTCGGCACACATGGCGCCATGATCGGGCACACCGCCCGGCCGCGTACACGGAATTTCGCCGCCGCGCCGCGGGCCGGTGCCGCGGCCGGTTGTCCGCGGCCGGGACGCGCGCCGGAACGCGCCCTGTGCGCGCCCTGCGGGGCCGCCCTAGGGTGGTCCGCCGTGCGACGTGGTGGTGGCGAACGTCAGGGGCGGCCGGACGGGCCGGAGCGCGCGGACCGCGGGCGGCTGCCGGGGTGCCGGGGGACGGCCTTCGGGGTGGCGGTGGTGGTCGGGGTGGCGGCGCTGGCGCTGCTGCTGGTGATGTGCGGCGCGAGAGGGTGACCGCGGGGCCCGCCGCCGGGCTGACGGCCCGTCGGGACGGGCCGCCCACAGACGGCGCAATGGCCCGGTGCGGCACCGGGCGCCCGGAGACTGGCAGCACGCCGACCCCGGTGCCCGGGGGAAGGAGCCGATGCCGTGGAGCCGCCGAGCGGAGCCGCCCTGACGGCGATCATGGTGTGCCTGACCGTGGTCACCGGGGTGCTGGACGCGGCCAGCTTCCTGACGCTGGGCCACGTCTTCACCGCGACCCAGACCGGCAACCTGCTCTTCCTCGGCTTCGGGATCGCCCCCAGTCTCGAACCCCGCCCGGCCGGGGGCGCGTCCCTGCCCGGCGGCCTGCCGGTGGCCGCCCCGGCGGTGTCCCTGGGCGCGTTCCTGGCCGGCGCGGCGCTCGGGGCCCGGATGGAGTCCACCCTGGCGCGCGGGCGGCGGCCGTGGTTCCCGGTGGCGCTGCTGGCCGAGGCGGCGCTGCTGGCGGGTGCCGCCGCGGCGGGCTGGGACGCCGGGCCGGCCCAGGACTGGCCGGCCGGCCGGCGGTTCGCGGTCATCGCGCTGATGGCGGTGGCGATGGGGGTGCGCAACGTCACCGCGCTGCGCGTGGCCACCCCGGACCTGACCACGACGGTGGAGACCCGGGTGATGACGGCGCTGATGAGCGCCTCCCCGCTGGGCGGCGACCGGCGGCTGGGCTACCGCGCGGGGCTGCTGCCGCGCCGGATCGGCTCGGTCGGCGCGATGCTCGGCGGCGGGCTGCTGGGCGCCTGGCTGATCGGGCTGGGCACCCGTACGCCGCTGGTGGTGCTGCTGGCGGCGGTGACCGTCGCGGCCACCGCCCTGCTGGTGCCCGGCCTGTCCCACGGGCGCGGCGCCGACGGCTGACCGGAGGCGGCCGCCCCGCGCGGGCGCGCGTCCGGTACGGGCCGCCGCGCGGGCGACCCGTACCGGACGTTCCCTGCCGGACACCTGCCCTGCCGGACGTGCCTGCCGGACGTGCCTGCCGGACGTGCCCGCCGGGCGGCCCCGCGCGGGGGCCGTCCCGACGGGCCGTCAGCGGGACGCCGGCGGGCGGCCCGTCAGGGGACGAGCTTCAGCAGCTTGTTGGGCGAGCCGCTGCCGGGGCTGGTCACGACCCCGGAGGTGGCGCCGTTCACCAGGGCCGTGGCGACCTGGGCCGGGGTGGCCGTGGGGTGCCCGGCGAGGTAGACCGCGGCGGCGCCCGCGACGTGCGGGGTGGCCATCGAGGTCCCGGAGATGGTGTTGGTGGCGGTGTCGCTGGTGTTCCAGGCGCTGGTGATGCTGCTGCCGGGCGCGAAGAGGTCCACCCGGGAGCCGTAGTTGGAGTACGAGGCGCGGGCGTCGGCCGAGGTCGTCGCGCCGACGGTGATCGCCTCGGGGACCCGCGCGGGGGAGTAGTTCTGCGCGTCGGCCCCCGAGTTGCCGGCCGCGATGGCGTAGGTCACGCCGCTCTTGATGGAGTTCTGCACGGCGGTGTCCAGCGCCGCGTCCGGGCCGCCGCCCAGCGACACGTTCGCCGCCGACGGGCCCTTGTGGTTCTTGGTGACCCAGTCGATGCCCGCGACCACCTGGGCGGTGGTGCCGGAACCGGAGTTGTTCAGCACCCGCACCGCGACGATCTTCGCCTTCTTGGCGACGCCGTACGAGCTGCCGGCGATGTTGGCCGCGACGTGGGTGCCGTGGCCGTTGCCGTCCTGGGCGACGTTGTCGTTGTCGATCGCGTCGTAGCCGTTCGCGGCCCGGCCGCCGAACTCCTGGTGGGAGATCCGCACGCCGGTGTCGATGACGTACACGGTCGCGCCGGAGCCGGCCGTGGTCGGGTAGGTGTACTGCTTGTCCAGCGGCAGCTTCGCCTGGTCGATCCGGTCCAGGCCCCAGGACGGGGGGTTGCTCTGGGTGTCCAGGGCGTGCACCGTGCGGTCCTGGAAGACCCGGTCGACGGCCGGGTCGGCCGCCAGCCGTCTGGCCTGCGCCTCGGACAGCGCGGCGGCGTAGCCGTTGAGCGCGGCCGTGTAGGTGCGTTTGACGGTGCCGCCGTAGGCCGCGATCAGCCCGCGGCCGTCCGCCGACGCGGCCTTGAGACCGCTGCCGCCCTTGAGGGTGACGAGGTAGCTGCCGGGCACCGCGTCCGCGGCGCCGGCGCCGACGACGGTGCCCTGGGCGGGCGCCGCCTGGGCGGGCAGCGCCGGCGCGCCGAGGGTGGCGGCGGCCGCGGCCGCGGTGACCGCCACGGCGGTCCGCAGGGCGGTGGTACGCCGCCGGGCGGCCTGGGGGGTGGTGGAACGCATCACTGCCATCGCGAGGGAGTCCTCCTCATCGGTGGCGCGCCGTGGTGCACGCGCGGGGTGGGCGTACGGGGTGGTACGCGAGCGGCCGGCCACCCGTCGTGCCGTGACCGGTCGTCAAAAGATTCGACGAGTCGCACGCCGGTATCAAGAGTTCCAACGGGATGTCATATTCACGTCATGGGCAGGCAATGGCGCCGCAGTGAAGAAACTGGCAGACCGGCAGATTTGCCATGAACGCTGTACGACTTTTGGCATGGACACTTCCGGCCACGCCGATCTCTTGGTACGACGGATCGCGCAGAGATCCTGCTATGGGAGGTTCCATGAGACTGTCCCGTTTTGCGGCGTTGACATCCGCCTGCTCCGTCACCGCGGCGCTCACGCTCACCGGCGCGAGCGCCGCGGCGTCCGCCCAACTCCCCGTCGCCGGGGGCTATGTGGCCCTCGGCGACTCCTACTCCGCCGGTGTCGGCGCCGGCAGCTACGACAGCGGCAGCGGCTCGTGCAAGCGCAGCACGAAGTCCTACCCGGCCCTCTGGGCGGCCGCGCACACCCCCGCCACGTTCTCCTTCACCGCCTGCTCCGGCGCCCGTACGGGTGATGTCCTCAGCGGCCAGCTCGGCCCGCTGAACTCCGCCACGAGCCTGGTCAGCATCACCATCGGCGGCAACGACGCCGGTTTCGCCGACACCATGACCACCTGCGCCCTCCAGGGCGAGAGCGCCTGCCTGGCCCGCATCGCCCAGGCCCGCACCTATATCGAGAACACCCTGCCCGGCAAGCTCGACACCGTGTACACGGCCATCGCGAACAAGGCGCCCGCCGCCCGGGTCGTCGCCCTGGGCTACCCGCACTTCTACAAGCTCAACGGCGTCTGCTCCGCCGGTCTGTCGGAGAAGTCCCGGGCCGCCGTGAACGCCGCCGCCGACGACATCAACGGCGTCATCGCCAAGCGCGCCGCCGACCACGGCTTCCGCTTCGCCGATGTCAACCCCACCTTCGCCGGCCACGAGCTGTGCTCCGGCAGCCCCTGGTTGCACAGCGTGACCTATCCGGTCGACGAGTCCTACCACCCCACCGCGGCCGGGCAGTCCGGCGGCTACCTCCCGGTGTTCGGCTCCGCTGCGTGATCTTCCGCGCACAGGGCGCGGAGGAGGCCCGCCCCTCCTCCCGCCCGACCCGCCCCGGCCGCCCTCCGTGGTCCCTCAACTCGCCCTGGCACACACGCCGTACGTGACATTCCGTATGGTGTTCGTCAACGTCAAGGCATGGCAGGTGAATCCGTTGACCGGTCTGCACGCGTGTCCTCCAAGAGAGATAGGGTTACCCTGCCCGTTGGCCGGGTGCCCTCGTACGGGTGGGGAGAGTCATGGAACAGATAACAGTGCGCAGCAGGGCGCGGGTCCCTGCCATCACATGCGGGAGCGGCGCGTCCAGCGCGCGGCTGGACCGCCATCTCGCGGTGCTCGGCGGTCCCGCCATCCCGCAGCGCGAGGTGGAGGGCGCCACGTCGCTGATGCAGGAGCTCACCGCGCGTGACCACGCGCGCATGAGGAAGAGCCGCGGCCACCGGGTGTCGCTGTTCGCACCGCTGAGCAGGCTGCGCCGGTCGCTCTTCGGCGGCCACGGCTGAGCCGTCCGCACAGCGGTACCGACAGGCTCCGGCGACCCACCGTCCCGGCCCGGCACAGCCGCCCGGCGTCTTCCTCGCACCACCCGTCACCCCGTGCGTGGCGGGTGGTTCCACGTGTTCCGCGCACCCTGGCTCACCAGAGCGCGAACTGCCCCTCCGGGCCTTCCTCCTGATGGCCGAGGACCGACGCCGGACGGGCCGCCGCGGCCGGTACGGGCAGCACCCCCGCCGCCCGCAGGTCCGCCGCCCCGATCCGCGGACCGTCCGCCACCGCCCGCCCCAACTCCGCCCGCTCCGGCTCCGCTTCGGCCAGCAGCGCCAGGACGGTGACCAGTTCCAGCAGCTCCGAGGTCCACTCCTGCGGCCAGCTGCCCGGCCGCAGCGCCGCCAGTCCGTCCGCCCCGTCCGGGTCCGCCCCGGCGCGCCGCGCGAACCACTCCGTCAGCACCCGCCCGCCCCCGGCGTGGAACGCCCAGGCGCCCTCCGGCACCGGCGCGATCCGGCCGCCGCCGAGCAGCAGCGCTTCCGCGTCCGGGTCGTAGTCCAGGGTGGCGGGCAGGCCGCGGTCGGGCAGGGCGGCCCGCACGTAGGGGCGCCGACCGCCCGGCAGCCGCGGCCGCCCGGCCGGCCCTTCCCCGCCCTCGCCCGCGTACGCGCCCCAGGTGGTCAGCCACAGCAGCCGGGCGCCGAGCGCCACTCCGCGCTCCCACAGGGCCGGGTCGGCGGTGAGCGGTACGACGGTGCCGCCGGGGGAGGCGGCCGCGGTGGCCGCGATCCAGGCCAGCAGGCCGGCCGGGCGCACCGGGCGGCCCAGCCGGGCGGCGAGCAGGGCGGCCAGGCCGGGGGCGAGGTTGGGCTCGGCGGCGCCGGGCCGCCGGTAGAGCGGGCGGATCCGGCCGGGGCGCCCGGCCGGGGAGCGGCCGTCCGGCAGCAGCGCGGAGCACACCACCGCCGGGCCCGGCACCTGCGGGACCTGGCCCAACTCCACCAGGAACAGCTGGCGTTCGTCGGCCACCCGCCACAGCTCCGGGCGGGCCGCGTCGATCAGCCGGTGGTCGGGCAGCAGCCACTGCCGGTCGAACGGGCCGTGCAGCACCCGCACCGGCTCCGGGCACGGCCCGGCCGCCCGGGACAGCCGCGCGGTGGCGGTCCGCTGCCCGGGCAGCTGGCCGACCGCGGAGTCCAGGGTGCGGGCCCGGGTCGGGCGGAACAGCCGGGCGCGGTCGGCGAGGTCCCCGGCGCCGGCCAGCGCCTGCCAGCGGGCCCGCAGCGTGCCCGGATCGGGCGCCATCACCCAGGACCGGCCGAGCCGCAGCGGCGGCACGGACCACGGCATCAGATCGGACAGCCGTGGCGCGTCGCACCCTGGCGCGCCCTGCTTCGCCGTCACGCGCAGCCCCTCCCGGACCGTTGGTTGCCCCCGGCATGGTAGCGGCGGGCCCGGCCGCCGTTCACCGCGCCTGGCTCCGGCCCGCCCACCGGGTGACCGCCGTCTTCCGCCCGGTGATCTTGGCGAGTACGGTCCTGGCCGTACGCCTGCCAAGGGAGGACCGCCCATGACGGACACCTCGCCCCCGACCGGGCTGCGCGCAGGGGCGCCCACCGCGGCCCGGGTGGCCGCCCGGCTGGACCGGCTGCCGCCGTCCCGCTGGCACCGCCGGCTCACCCTCGTCGTCGGGATCGGCGCGTTCTTCGACCTCTACGAGATCTTCCTCGGCGGCGTGCTCGCCGCGGTCCTGGCCGACCGCTGGGCGCTCGGGCCGACCGACAGGTCCTGGGTGATCGCCGCCGGGTTCCTGGGCATGTTCGCCGGTGCCGGGGTGCTGTCGGTGCTCGCCGACCGGTTCGGGCGGCGCCGGATGTTCCTGGTCAACCTCGGCGGCTACGCGCTCTTCTCCCTGGCCGCGGCGGCCGCCCCGGACCTGGTCGGGCTGGTGGTGCTGCGCTTCCTGGCCGGCCTCGGGCTGGGCGCCGAACTCGTCCTGGTCGACACCTATTTGGCGGAATTCCTGCCCCGGGCGGTGCGCGGCCGCTACCTCGCCGGCGCCTACACGCTGGGCTTCCTGGGCGTGCCGGCGGCGGCGCTGCTCGGCGCCCGCCTGGTGGCCGGGCAGCAGGTCCTCGGCGTCGACGGCTGGCGCTGGCTGCTGGTCGCCGGCGCGCTGGGCGCGGCCTTCCTCCAGCTGATGCGCCGCCGGCTGCCCGAGTCGCCGCGCTGGCTGGCGGTGCGCGGCCGCACCGCGGAGGCCGACCGGATCGTGACCGGCATCGAGCGGCGGGTGGCGGCGGAGACCGGCACCAGCCTGCCGTCCGTCCCGGAGACCGCGGAGCCTCCCCAGCGGCGGGTGCCGCTGGGGGAGCTGTTCCGCGGCGAGTACCGGCGCCGGACGGTGATGTGGTGGATCTTCCAGGTCCTCCAGACCGTCGGCTACTACGGCTTCGGCTCCCTGGCGCCGGTGGTGCTCACCGCCAAGGGCCACACCGTCACCGACTCGCTGCTCTACGCGGCGCTGAGCTACTGCGGCTACCCGGTCGGCTCGGCGCTCTCCGTCCCGCTGATCGACCGGATCGAGCGCCGCACCCTGATCATCGCCGCCGCACTCGGTATCGCCGGCTGCGGCCTGGCGTTCGGCCTCGCCACCGCCACCTGGGCGATCGTCACCTTCGGCGCCCTGCTGACGGTGTGCAGCAACGTCTTCTCCAACGCCTTCCACGTCTACCAGACCGAGCTGTTCCCCACCGGCCTGCGCGGCAGCGCGATCGGCATCGCCTACGCGCTGTCCCGGCTGACCTCGGTGGTGCTGCCGTTCGTCGCGCTGGCGGTGCTGCACGCGCTCGGCCCGGCCGCGGTGTTCACCGGCTCCGCGGTGCTGATGGTGATGCTCTGCCTGGACGTGGGGCTGCTGGGGCCGCGCACGACGGGGCGGAGCCTGGAGCGGATCTGACCGGCACCGGCGCCCCGGACCACCGGGTCCCGGCGGCCCGGTGGCTCAGTGCGCGTCCAGCGTCACGGTGAACGAGAACCGGTCGCCCCGGTAGTGGATCAGCGCCACGTCGAGCACCCGCCCGGACGCGTCGTAGGTGACGCCGGTGTAGTGCAGGATCGGGCTGAGCAGCGGCACCCGCAGCAGCCGAGCGGTCTCCGGGTCGGCCAGCCGCGCCTCGACGGTGTCGGTGATCCGGCCGATCCGGACGCCCACCGCGTCCCGCAGCACCTTCGTCATCGGCCACCGCTCCAGGTCGGCCGGGTCGATCCGGGCGGCCACGTCCGGACGGACGTAGTTACGGGCGTGGTTGGTGGGTTCGCCGGTCTCCTCGTCGCTGCGCAGCCGCCGGTAGCCGGCCACCTCGGGCAGGTCGGGGAAGTACCCGGCCAGCTCCGCGGGGACCGGCACCGGCCCGTGCTCCAGCAGCGCGGTGCGCATCCCGGACTGCTGGGCCACGATCGCGTCCACCGACCCCAGCAGCCGCACCGGCGCACCGCGCCGCGCGTGCGGCTCGATGAACGTGCCGCGCCGCCGGTGCCGGCTGATCAGCCCCTCCGCCTCCAGCTCCTTGAGCGCCTGACGCATCGTCAGCACGCTGACGCCGTAGTGCGCGGCCAGCGCGTCCTCGGTGGGCAGCCGCAGCGGTGCGTCGGGCGAGCGGCCCAGTATGGAGGCGCGCAGGGACTGCGAGACCTGGTACCACAGGGGCAGCTTGCGGTTCAGGGCGAGCGAGTCGGGAGCGAACGTGGTCAAGGGCGATCCCCGGTCTGCTGGACTGGTCCCGGCCGGTTACGGGCGGAAATGGCGCTGGAGACCCTGCCACACGTCGTCGTAGCCCCGCTGCCGGTGCCCGGCGTCCCGCGCCTGCTCGGTCAGCGTCAGCGGCCAGCGGGTCTCGAACATGAACGCCAGTCCGTCGTCGATCTTCTGCGGGACCAGCTCGGCGGCGCTGGCCCGCTCGAACGTCTCGCGGTCCGGGCCGTGCGCGGACATCATGTTGTGCAGCGAGCCGCCGCCCGGCACGAAACCGCCCTCGCCGCCGGTCTTCGCGTCGTAGGCGCCCTCGATCAGGCCCATGTACTCGGTCATCACGTTGCGGTGGAAGTACGGCGGCCGGAAGGTGTCCTCGCCCACCAGCCAGCGCGGGGCGAAGACCACGAAGTCGGTGCCGGCCAGCCCCGGGGTGTCCGACGGCGAGGTCAGCACGGTGAACAGCGACGGGTCGGGGTGGTCGTAGCTGATCGAGCCGATGACGTTGAAGCGGCGCAGGTCGTAGACGTACGGGACGTGGGTGCCGTGCCAGGCGACGACGTCCAGCGGGGAGTGGTCGTAGGTCGCCGTCCACAGGTGGCCGCAGAACTTGCCGACCACCTCGACCGGCTCCTCGACGTCCTCGTAGGCGGCGACCGGGGCCAGGAAGTCCCGGGGGTTGGCCAGGCCGTTGGCGCCGATCGGGCCGAGGGCGGGCAGCTCGAAGGGGCGGCCGTAGTTCTCGCAGACGTAGCCGCGCGCGGTGGCGTCCAGCAGCTCGACGCGGAAGCGGACCCCGCGCGGGATCAGCGCGACGTGTCCCGGCTCGGCCCGCAGCAGCCCGAACTCGGTGCGCAGCAGCAGCCCGCCGCGCTCCGGCACGATCAGCAGCTCGCCGTCCGCGTCGCCGAACACCCGCCGCACCATGGAGGTGTTGGCGTGGTAGAGGTGCACCGCCATACCGGTGCGCTGGGTGGCGTCGCCGTTGCCGCCCAGCGTCCACAGGCCGTCGACGAAGTCCGTCGGGTCGGCGGGCTCGGGCAGCGGGTCCCAGCGCATGCGGTTGGGGTCGGGCAGGCACTCGGTGAACGGCGCGGACCGGATCTCGCCGCGGTTGGCGCGGGCGAACGGCGGGTGCGCGGCGGACGGCCGGATGCGGTACAGCCACGACCGGCGGTTGTGGTGCCGCGGTTCGGTGAACGCGGAGCCGCTGAGCTGCTCCGCGTAGAGGCCCAGGGGGGCCCGCTGGGGGGAGTTGCGGCCGACCGGCAGGGCGCCGGGGACCGCCTCCGAGCTGTGCTCGTTGCCGAAGCCGGAGGAGTAGGCGAGCCCTTCGGCCGCCTTCCTCGCCTGCTCGCTGGCCGTACCTGTCATCACACGCTCCCGCCGCTCAACGGAACAAGACGTCCACGGAATCCAAGGCACCACAGGAGACGGCACCGCGCCGAATCCTATGGAAGACCTTAGGATTGCGGCGGGAGGGCGTCAACGACGGGACGCCGACCCGTACGGGCGACACCGGGGACGCGGGGAAGCCAGGCCGGCCCGGCCCGATCGCCCCGCCCGGGCCTCCCTTCGGCCCCGGCCGGGCAAGATGGCCCTGTGCAGCCTGTGACGCCCCCGCCCGACCGGCGGCCCGCCGCCCCCGCCGCCCCGCCGCCCCCGCCCGCCCCGGCCCTGCTGCGCCGCGCCCCCGTCCAGCGGCGCAGCGCCCAGCGGCTGGCCAGGATCCTCGACGCCTGCGCCGAACTGCTCGACGAGACCGGCTACGAGGACCTCAGCACCCGTGCCGTGGCCGTCCGCGCCGGGGTCCCGATCGGCTCGGTCTACCGCTTCTTCCCCAACAAGCGCGCCATGGCCGAGGCGCTGGCCCGCCGCAACCTCGACGCCTACGCCGACCGGATCACCGCACGGCTCACCGCGTCCGCCGGGCCCGCCGGCTGGCGCGGTGCGATGGACGTGGTGATCGACGAGTACCTCGCCATGAAGCGGAGCGTGCCGGGCTTCGCCCTGGTGGAGTTCACCGTGCCCGCCCCGCGCGAGACCCGGCAGGCCAACTACGAGGTCGCCGACCGGCTGCTGCGGCTGCTGGCCGGCCGGCTCGGCCTGGACCCCGCCGGCGAACGGCTGCGGACCGCCTTCCTGGTCGGCGTGGAGACCGCCGACGCGCTGCTCCAACTCGCCTTCCGCATCGACCCGGCGGGCGACCCGGCGATCGTCACGGAGACCAAGGAGCTGCTGCGGGCCTACCTGGCGCGGTACCTGGACGCGCCGGAGGCGGCGGGGGAACCGCCGGCGACCTGACCGCCGCCGTCACCGCGCGGGGTGCGGGGGCGGGTGCGCCCCGGGAACGCCCCGGCGCGCCCTCGCGCGCGCCGTTCTTCCGGCCCTTACGGGCGGGCGGCCGGGGCCCCGCCCCGGCCGCTGCTGCCTCACTCCGGCCGGCGGAGCCGCGGGAAGGCCGGGGCGGCCACCAGGAACACCAGGGACACCAGGACGAACGGCCAGGTGAAGGCGTGGCCGCCGGACGGGGCGAAGAGGGCGCCCAGCGCGGGGCTCAGCACGGTGGAGGTGACCGCGCCGACCAGCGCGTAGCCCACGCTCCAGACGTCGGTGACCAGGAACACCCCGCCCAGCGCCATCGCGACCAGCACCGCGTCGTAGCCCATCAGGCCCTGCCGTACCTGGTCGGCGGGGGCGCCCAGCAGCCAGGACGTCAGGATCGCCACCGCGCTGCCGGCGCAGGCCAGGGCGCCCAGCCGGCGGTCGGCGACGAAGATGCCGATGAGGAAGATCAGGCCCACGTACCACTGCGGCATCAGGAAGATCTCGCCGATGTTGGTGAAGAAGGCGTGCCACAGGTCGGTGAAGGACAGCGCGGTGGGCCCGGACGGGGCCCCCGGCAGCGCGGCCAGACCGCCCTCCAGGTGCCAGACGTGCCGGAAGCTGGGCGCGGCGACGGTCAGCGCGGTGGCCGTCAGGCAGAACGGCAGGGTGAAGGTGGGCAGCCCCCAGGTGCCCAGCACCCGGGCGGCGGCGGCCGTGACGACCGTGACCGCCGCGGCGGCGGCCACCGCGATCAGCAGGGTGGAGAGGTGGTCGGCGTCGAGGAAGACCGCGCAGGCGACGCCCACCAGGCAGGCGTTGAAGCCTTCGAGCCCGGCCGTGACCCGGCCCCGGTCCACGCCGAGCAGGCGCGCCGTACCGGTGCCCACGGCCGTGCCTATCAGGCCGTAGAGCCCGTACTCCCAGCCGGCCGCGCAGAGCGCGACGGTGAAGACCAGGCCGGCCAGGGCGCTGGGCAGGAAGTCGACCTGCGCCTGGCCGCGCAGCACCTCCAGGGCGAACCGCCCGGAGGCCGTGGCCGACAGATCGAAACGCTTGGCCGCCGGCCCTTTTTGGACCGTACTCGGCTGGTGCATGCCGCCTCCCGCAGGACGCATGGGGTCCCTGCCCGCCAGGGACTGATGCACCTTACATCCGTGGCCTGAAATCGCTCCCGGGAGGGGCCAGTTCCGGGTGATGCAGCGTCAGCCCGT
Source organism: Streptomyces rhizoryzae (assembly GCF_023155275.1). Lineage (GTDB taxonomy): Bacteria > Actinomycetota > Actinomycetes > Streptomycetales > Streptomycetaceae > Streptomyces > Streptomyces rhizoryzae. Next base: position 101,462 of record NZ_JALMUV010000007.1, on the reverse strand, counting down.
CCACCAGCGCCAGCAGTCCGTCCTCGAACGCGCCCTCGTCCACCCGCCGCTGGTGCTCGGCGAGCAGGTGCGCCCGGCCCAGGTGCGGGTAGGCCGCCGGGTCGTAGGCCGCGGGGTCGTCGACGAAGCCGCGGGCGAACGAGCCCAGCGCGGAGCCCGCGACGAAGTACCGCACCATCGCGCAGACCCGGGTGGCCAGCGCGGGCGGCCACCCCGCCCCGACCATCCCGCCGAACGCGGCATCGGCCATTTTCAGCCCCGCGGGCCGACGCCCGGGGCCCTGGGCGAGGAACGGCACGATGTGCGGGTGGGCAGCCAGCGCCGCGCGGTAGGAGCGGGCCCAGGCGAGCAGCCCGGCCCGCCAGTCGCTGCCGGCCGCCAGCACCGAGACGTCGACCTGCGCGACCACGCTGTCGGCGACCGCGTCCAGGATCTCGTCCTTGGTCCCGAAGTGGTTGTAGAGCGACGGGCCGCTGACGCCGAGTTCGGCCGCCAGCCGCCGGGTGGAGAGCGCCGCCAGCCCTTCCGCGTCGATCAGCGCCAGCGCGGTGCGGACGATCCGCTCACGGCTCAGCAGGGGCTTGCGGGGTCGGGCCATGCCGCACATGGTAGGGCCGCCCACGAAAGGCAGCGCCGCTGAGCAAACGGACCGCCGCGGCCTCCACCGGCCGCGAAATCGTCCGCCCGCCGCCGCCCCACCCGCCGTCCGCCCCGCCCGCCGGACGGCCCCGTCCGCCCCCGGACGGGCCCTAAGCGCTTGCTCAGTGGCGCGGTATGGTGTTCGATCCGGCAGCGGAGGGCCCCTGGCGGAGCGAGAGCGGGAGCGGCGATGGGTGCGGCCGAGCAGGCGGCGGAGGAGCGCGACGAGTGGGCTGGGGTCACCCCGGACGCCGCGCGGCGGCTGGTCAGCGCCGCGGTCCGGGCGTTCGCCGAGCGCGGCTACCACGCCACCACCACCCGGGACATCGCCGGCCGCGCCGGGATGAGCCCCGCCGCCCTCTACATCCACTACAAGACCAAGGAGGAGCTGCTCTACCGCATCAGCGGCATCGGCCACGAGAAGGCGCTGCGCATCATGGAAGCCGCCGCCGGAGCCGAGGGCGGTCCCACCGAACGGCTCCGCGACGCGGTCCGGACCTTCGCCCGCTGGCACGCCGAGCACCACACCACCGCCCGGGTCATCCAGTACGAACTCCAGGCGCTCGGCGCGGAGCACTACGCCGAGATCGCCGGGCTGCGCCGCCGCACCGACCGGCTGCTGCGCCAGATCATCCAGGACGGCACGGACAGCGGCGAGTTCTCCGTGGACGACGTGCCCGGCACCACCCTGGCCGTGCTCTCGCTGTGCGTGGACGTCGCCCGCTGGTTCTCCGCCGAGGGCCCCCGCACCCCCGACGAGGTCGGCGCGCGCTACGCCGACCTCGTCCTGCGCATGGTGGGCGCCCGCCCGTAGCGGCGCCCGCCCGGCCGCCCTACCAGTGGAAGCGGCTGACCGACTCCGCCACGCACACCGGCTTCTCGCCGCCCTCGCGCTCGACCGTCACCACCGTGGTCAGCTGCACCCCGCCGGGCACCTCGGCCACCTCCGCGATCCGGGCCCGGGCCCGCAGCCGCGAGCCGACCGGGACCGGGGCGGGGAAACGCACCTTGTTGGTGCCGTAGTTGATGCCCATGGCGACGTTGTCCACCCGCAGCAGCCGGGGCACCAGGACCGGCAGCAGCGACAGCGTCAGGTACCCGTGCGCGATGGTCGTGCCGAACGGGCCGGCCGCGGCCTTCTCCGGGTCCACGTGGATCCACTGGTGGTCACCGGTGGCCTCCGCGAACAGGTCGATCCGCCGCTGGTCGACCGCCATCCAGTCGCTGGGGCCCAACTCCTCGCCGACCGCCGCCCGCAGCTCCTCGACCGACCCGAACACCCGGGGCTCCGCCATCGTGCCTCCGCCTCCTCAGCCGTCTTAACCAAGCGCTTGCTCAGCATGCGAGGGCGGACGTCCGCTGTCAACGCCCCGGCCCCCGGCGCCCGGCCGGGTTCCCCCCGGCAGGCCGTAGGGTTGACGGCGTGCCCCAGCTTCCGTTCAAGGTTCACGAGCTCACCGTCGGCCAGCTCTCCGCCCGCAGCGGCGCGGCCGTCTCGGCCCTGCACTTCTACGAGTCCAAGGGCCTGATCAGCAGCACCCGGACGGCCGGCAACCAGCGCCGCTACACCCGCGACGCGCTGCGCCGGGTCGCCTTCGTCCGGGCCGCACAGCGGGTCGGGATCCCGCTCGCGGTCATCCGGGACGCGCTGGCCGAGCTGCCGGACGAGCGCACGCCCAACCGCCAGGACTGGGCGCGGCTCTCCGAGGTCTGGCGCACCGAACTCGACGAGCGGATCAGCCAGCTGGTCGAGCTGCGCGACCGGCTGACCGACTGCATCGGCTGCGGCTGCCTCTCGCTGGAGCGGTGCGCGCTCTCCAACCCCTACGACAACCTCGGCGAACAGGGCCCCGGCGCGCGCCGCCTCCGGGGGGACCGCCGCGCGGCGGAACCGGCCCCGGCCCTACAGGACGGCGCCGGCGACCGGGCCCCGGACGCGCCGGTCTGCGGCGCCGCCGGGCAGGAGCCGGCCCGCGGGCCGGGGGAGGAGTGCTAGCGCCGGGTGCCCCGGCCGCCGGGCCCGGTCACCACACCGGCGGTTTGCGGTGCGCCCACGGGCGGGCCGCCTCCAGCTGGGCGGAGAGCGCGATCAAGGTGGCCTCGTCGCCGTAGCGGCCGCCCAGCATCACCCCGATCGGCAGGCCCTCGGCGTTCCAGTGCAGCGGGACGCTGACCGCGGGCTGGCCGGTGGCGTTGTAGAAGGCGGTGAACGGCGTGAAGCGGCCCACCGCGGCGAACTCCGCCTGCGGATCGGCGTCGTTGCGCAGCGCGCCGACCGGCGGCGGCGGCGCGGCCACGGTGGGGGAGAGAATCACGTCGTAGCCGGCGCCCGGGGGCATCAGGCCCTCGGCGACGGTGCGGGCCAGCTCCCGGAAGGCGAACAGTCCCGCGGCGAAGTCCGTGCCGGAGACCTCCCGGCCGCGCGCCCGCAGGTAGCGGGTGAGCGGCATCAGCAGCTCCTCGCCGGCCGGCGGGACGGGGCGGCGGGCGGCCGTCACCGACCAGACCCGGGTGAAGGCGTGCAGGATGCGGTCGTCGGCCGGGAGGGCCAGTTCCTCGGTCTCGTGGCCGAGCGCACCGAGCAGCGCGGCGGTCTCGTCGAGTGCGGCCCGGCAGTCGGGGTGCACCTCGACGTCCGGCAGCGGCGCCCGGCTGAGCACCGCGATCCGCAGCCGCCCGGGGTCCTTGCGGACCTGCCCGGCGAAGGTCTCGCCGGGCGGCAGGCCCGGTGCGGTGTACGGGTCGCCGGGCCGGGCGCCGGCCATGGCGTCGAGCAGCGCGGCCGCGTCGGCGACGGTACGGGCCAGCGGGCCCGAGGTGCTCAGGCCCGTGACGTCGTGCAGCAGCGGGCCGCTGCTGACCCGGCCGCGGCTGGGCTTGATGCCGTAGAGGCCGCACGCCGACGCCGGGATGCGGATCGAGCCGCCGCCGTCGCTGGCGTGCGCGGCCGGCGCCAGGCCGCCGGCGACCGCGGCGGCCGCCCCGCCGCTGGAGCCGCCGGCCGAGCGGGCCGGGTCCCAGGGGGTGCGGGCGGGCGGGGCGAGCCGGTTCTCGGTGTAGCAGGGCAGCCCGAACTCGGGGGTGTTGGTCTTGCCGAGCATGATCGTGCCGGCCCGGCGCAGCGCGGCGGCGACGTGGTCGTCGGTGTCCGGGACGTGGTCGGCGAGCGCGGCCGACCCCATCGTGCAGCGCACCCCGGCGACGTGGTTGAGGTCCTTCACCGGCACCGGGACGCCGTGCAGCGGCGGCAGGGCCCGGCCCTCCCGGCGGGCCGCGACGGCCTGGCTCTCGGCCTCCGCGGCCTGTTTGCGGGCGAGTTCGGGGGTGCGGGTGAGGAAGGCGCCCAGGGAGTCGTCCAGCCGGTCGATCCGCGCGAGGTAGTGCTCGGTGAGCTCGACCGGGGACAGTTCCCCCGACCGGATCTCCGCGGCCTGTTCGAGCGCGGTCAGGTCGTGCAGTTCGGCCATGGACGTCCACCCTCTCGTCGGGCCCGTACGGTCCGGTGCGCGGTACGGGCGGGGCGGGCCGGCGCCGGGGCGCGCGGCCGCCGGTGATCAGCCCGTGAACAGTTGTTCCAGTGTGCGGGGCGGGACGGGCGGGCCGGGGTGATCGGGACAGCCGCCCGCGGCCGGACGGGCCCGGCCGGGGCGGTGCGGCGGCGGCCCGGCGCCTGCCCGGCCCGGGCGCAACCGGGCCCGAACGTACCGAACCGGCCGCCGTCCCGGGCCCCGGATACGGCGGCGCGCCCGCCGAACAATGGCCGGGAAGCGCCACCCGGCGAGGCGAGGGGGCCCGGCCCGCTGTGTGTGCGGCGTCCGCCGTGTGCGCCACCCCCGCCCCACGGGCCGGGGCGGGGGTGGCGCGGCGCTGCCACGTCGGCGGCGGCCCGGGTCCCCCCCCGCGGTGCCGCTGCGGCCCGCCCCGCCCCTTTCACACCCCCGCCCGTCCCCCCGTCAGCTCCAGGGCGCAGGTGATCAGTTCGGCGTTGGTGGCGGCCGGGGTGCCGTCGGGGAGGGTGAGGGTGTCCTCGATGCCTGTGCGGCTGGCCAGGCCCAGCTCCGCGGCCAGTCGCAGCACCGGCCAGGCGCCGCCGTCGTGGCCGTGCAGCAGTACCGGGCGGCCGTGCGGTATCGCGGCCAGTTCGGCGAGCAGCTCGCGGGCGGTGGCGGGTGCGGTGCCGGGGTCGGTGTCGCCGATGACCTCGGCCAGCACCCGCAGGACCCGCGGCGCCAGCGGTGAGGCGGCGAAGCGGGCGGCGGCCGGTGTCCGGGCCCAGATGCCCGCCTCCACGCCGACACCGCGCGCCAGCAGCGCGGCGGCGACCGTATCGGCGCCCGGCTCGTGCCAGTTGACCGAGGCGTGGTCGGGCAGCACCGTCCAGGACGCGATCCGCTCCGCGCGGCGCCGGGCGTCCGGCTCGGCCCAGGCGCCGGTCGTCACCCCCACCGGGACGTCCACCGCCTCCCGGACGGCCGCCACGGCCGGGCCGACCACCCGCGGCGACAGGGAGTCCTGGCCGCAGGGGGTCTTGGGGTGGAGGTGGACGTCCTGGGCGCCGGCCGCGACCGCCCGGCGCGCGGCCTCGGCGAGCGCGGCCGGCGTCACCGGCACGGACCCCGAATCGGCCGCCGTGCGGGGGCCGTTGAGACAGACCTGAAGCATGCGCAACATACCGGCGATGATGCCAGGAGGGTCTGACAGTGCGCCCGGATCAGGCGGCCGCGAACGCCGTGAGCCCGTGCGGCCCGGCGGCCGCCGCGTGCAGCGCCTCGGCGCTCAGCACGGCCGCCGGGGCCACCACCCCGCACTCCCGGCAGGCCGGGCCGGCTGCCGCCGGGCAGCCGTCCGGCCCCGGCACCCACACGAAGCGGGTGCCGCCGCAGACCGGGCAGTCGCGGCGCGGGCGGCCCGCCTCCATCGCCGCGATCATGCGGCGCAGCACCTCGGAGAGGCGGGCCGCCGGATGCCGCTGCGGGGAGACGCACGGCACGATGTCGTAGCCGCCCCAGGTGCGGCGGTGCCAGTCGTCCAGGGCGCCGGGCTGGCGGATGCCCTCGTGCTTCTCGCGGCGCCGCCGGGCGGCGAACTCCTCCTCGTAGGCGAGCCAGAGGGCGCGGGCCTCCTCCAGCTCGGCGAGGGCGGCCACCAGCCGCGCCGGATCCGGTTCGCGGTCGTGGACGGCGAACCCGGCGCGGGTGCACAGGTGGTGCCAGGTCGCGCGGTGCCCGTAAGGGGCGAAGCGCTCCAGGCACTTGCGCAGCGCGGTACGGCGCCGGACGGTGACGAGGCGAGGGTTGCGGACCTGTTCTGCGAGGGCTCTGAAACCGGCCATGGTGTGCTCCACCTCCGAGGAGGATCCCGACTGGACAGGGAATGGACGTAGCCGGCCACCGCCCGGATCCATCGAATTCCTTTGCGGTTTTGGGCGGCGATATGCCGGGGTGTCCGGCCCTAACGCCTGCCCCCTGTGGTGAATTCGAAAAGGTGACTGTTGTTCATCTTCCGATGGCGAGTAACCGCCGGTAACGTCCGGCGGACCCTCCCCGGGCACGTGAACGCCAGGGTGGACCCCTGAGGAGCAGGAATGCGACGACGTACCACCGGAAGGCTCCGGGCCGCCGCCACCGCGGCCCTGTTCGCCTTGGGTGCCACGCTCTTGGCACCGCCCCCCACCGCGGCCGCGGCCGCACCGCACGGGAACGACGACTACTGCCAGGGTCAGTGCGCGGACATCCTGCCGCCCGGCGCCACCGGCAACGCCACCCTGATGCAGATCCTCGGCAACAAGCTCTTCGGCACCCATCCCCCGCACACCACCGACCAGATCGCGCCCTACAACGCCCTGGCCGGCGGCTACCGTTCGCTCACCGACGACGCCCTCACCGACTTCTTCAACGACGCCTCCTTCGGGGTCCCGAAGGACCAGGTCGGCTCGGTCAGCACCCCCCGCCCCGACGTCACCATCACCCGCGACAGGAAGACCGGCGTCCCGCACATCAAGGGCACCACCCGCTACGGCACCGAGTACGGCGCCGGCTACGCCGCGGGCCAGGACCGGCTCTGGCTGATGGACCTCTTCCGCCACATCGGGCGCGGCGAGCTGACCTCCTTCGCCGGCGGCGCCCCCGCCAACCAGGGCCTGGAGCAGCAGTTCTGGCCCTCCGCCCCGTACACCGAGGCCGACCTCCAGGCCCAGGTCGACGCCATCCGCAACAGCAACGGCGCCCGCGGCAAACAGGCCATGGAGGACGCCCAGGCATACGTGGACGGCATCAACGCCTACCGCGAGCAGTCCAAGAAGGGCCGCTACTTCCCCGGCGAGTACGTCGTCACCGGCCACGTCGACGCGATCACCAACGCCGGCGAGATCCAGCCGTTCAAGCTCACCGACCTGATAGCCCTCGCCTCCGTCGTCGGCGGCCTCTTCGGCAACGGCGGCGGCGGCGAGGTCCCCTCCGCCCTCGCCCTGCTCTCCGCCCAGCAGAAGTACGGCCTGGCGAAGGGCACCGAGGTCTGGGAGTCCTTCCGGGAACGCAACGACCCCGAGGCCGTCAAGACCCTGCACGACGGCCAGAGCTTCCCCTACGCCGTCAAACCGGCCAAGGCCAAGGGCACCGCCCTGCCCGACCCCGGCTCGGTCACCCCCGAACCGCTGGTCTACGACCGCACCGGCGCCGCAGCCGCCAAGACCGCCACGCCGCCCCGCGACCCGGTCCGGGCCCCGGAGAAGTACCGCAAGCTGGAGGGCCTCTTCAAGGACGGCGTCCTGCCCGCGGGCAGCTTCGACCCCACCCAGCACCGCGGCATGTCCAACGCCCTGCTGGTCTCCGGCAAGCACACCGCCAGTGGCCACCCCGTCGCCGTCTTCGGCCCGCAGACCGGCTACTTCGCGCCCCAGCTGCTGATGCTCCAGGAGATCCAGGGCCCCGGCATCAGCGCCCGCGGCGCCTCCTTCGCCGGCGTCGGCATGTACGTCCAGCTCGGCCGCGGCCAGGACTACGCCTGGAGCGCCACCTCCGCCGGCCAGGACATCACCGACACCTACGCCGTCGACCTGTGCAACGCGGACGGCTCCGCGCCCACCGAGCGGTCCACCTCCTACCGCTACCACGGCCGGTGCCTTCCCATGGAGAAACTGGAGCGCACCAACTCCTGGAAGCCCACCATCGCCGACCCCACCGCGGCCGGCTCCTACCGGATGCAGGTCTTCCGCACCCGCTACGGCACCGTCACCCACCGCGCCACCATCGGCGGCAAGCCCGTCGCCTACACCGCGCTGCGCACCACCTACCGCCACGAGGCCGACTCCATCATCGGCTTCCAGATGCTCAACGACCCCTCGGCCGTCCACGACGCCACCAGCTTCCAGCAGGCCGCCCAGCACATCGGCTACGCCTTCAACTGGTTCTACGCCGACTCCCGGGACATCGCCTACTACAACAGCGGCCTCAACCCCGTCCGCGCCCCCGGCGTCGACGCCGCCCTGCCCGTCCGCGCCGAACCCGCCTACGAATGGCGGGACTTCGACCCCGCCACCAACACCGCCGCCTACACCCCGCCGGCCGAGCACCCGCACTCCACCGACCAGGACTACTACGTCTCCTGGAACAACAAGCAGGCCAAGGACTACGACTCGGCCGGCTTCGGCAACGGCTCGGTGCACCGCGCCAACCTCCTCGACGACCGCGTCCGCCGCCTCGTCCGGGACGGCGGCGTCACCCGCGCCGCCCTGACCCGCGCGATGGCCGACGCCGCCCTGACCGACCTGCGCGGCGAGGACGTCCTGCCCGACCTGCTGCGGGTCGTCGGCAGCACACCGGTCACCGACCCCGCGCTGCGCGGCGCCGTGCAGAAACTCGACGCCTGGCGCAAGGACGGCGCCCAGCGCCGCGAGACCACCCCCGGCTCGCACACCTACGCGCACGCCGACGCGGTCCGGCTGATGGACGCCTGGTGGCCCAGGATGATCGAGCAGGTCTTCCGGCCCGGCCTCGGCACCGACCTCTACCGGGCCCTGACCGCCAACCTCGCCACCGACGAATCCCCCTCGGCCGGCCACGGTCCCACCGGCGCGCACGCCGGCTCCGCCTTCCAGTACGGCTGGTGGAGCTACGCCGACAAGGACCTGCGGGCCGTCCTCGGCGACCGCGTCCAGGGGCCGCCGGCGGCCCGCTACTGCGGCGGCGGCGACCTGTCCGCCTGCCGGGACACCCTGCTGACCACCCTCCGGCAGGCCGCCGCGGAAACCCCCGCGCAGGTCTACCCCGGCGACGACACCTGCAAGGCCGGCGACCAGTGGTGCGCCGACGCCATCGTCCACCGCGCGGTGGGCGGCCTGACGCACGCCACCATGACCTGGCAGAACCGCCCCACCTACCAGCAGGTGGTGGAATTCCCCGCCCACCGCTAGGCAGCCGCCGGCGAGGGTCGCGCCGGGCCCCGGGGTGCTCTCCCCGGGGCCCGGCGCATTCCCGTGTGACCAGGCCCTTCCGTGAGCGGGCCCGCCCTGACCAGGACCTTCACGGGTCCGCCGAGGCATCCCGTATTTTCGGGAAGAAACCCGCAGATACTCCCCGGCGCTCTCCGGACGGGTTTTCCGGGACGGCTATGCTGCTCCTCCCTGAATTCGGGGGAAGGGAAAGCGAGTAGGGGCAGATGGCCGTGTCAGGTCCGCAGGCGAACCCGAGTCCGCAGCCGTATCCGACCGAGCTGCTCGACACCACGATGGACCAGCTGCGCACGCTGATCACGGTGCACGAGGCCGGCACGGCGCTGGCGGCGGCCCGCCGCCTGGGCCGCGAGCAGTCCAGCGTGCAGAAGCAGCTCGACACCATGAACCGCACCTTCGCCGCGCTCTGCGGCGAGGAACTGGTCCGCAAGCAGGGCCGCGGCCGGGACGCCCTGTTCACCGCCACCGGCGAGGCCGTGGTCGAACTGGCCCGCCGCACCCTGGGCAACTGGTCCGAGGGCGTCCACGACGCCCGCCGCCGGCTCGGCCGCACCCTCTCCGTCGGCACCACCCGCTACACCCTCGGCTTCCTCCTGGACGCCGTGGAGTACGTCAGCGAGGACTTCGACCGGGACGGCGTCGACCTGAAGGTCACCCACGTCCGCACCCGCGACCTGTTCACCAAGCTCCGCTCCAAGGAACTGGACCTGGTCTGCGGCAGCGTGGTGGTCACCGAGGGCGACGAGGCCGCCCAGCTCGCCCCGTACGAGGTCATGGAGTGGCGGCGCAGCGGCCTGTCCCTGCTCACCAACCTCCCGCCGGAGCGGCTGCCCGGCGGCCCGTTCCACGCCCGGGACCTGCCCCGGCTGCCGCTGGTGGTCTCCACCGGCGGCAGCCTCATCGACCGCTTCCTGACCGCCTGGTACGGCAGCGGCTACCGCCAGAAGCTGACCGTCGCCGCCGAGATAGAGGCCGCGCACTACGGCTTCGAACTGCTCCGCTCCGGCGTCGTCAGCGGCGCGATGCTGGTCACCCGCGGCCTGGGGGAGGCCGCGGCGGACGGCCGCCTCCCGGAGGCCGGGGGACTGCGCACCCTGGAGATCACCGGCGACGTCGGCCCCCGCACCGAGGTCCTGGTCGGCGTCTTCACCCGGCGCGGCGAACGGGACTCCTACGGCCCCCAGCACCCCCTCAACCGCCTCTGGGAGGCGCTCTCCTGGGAGAGCGAACGGTGGTGGCTGCGGCCCTGAGCCGCCACCGCCCCCGCTCAGCCCGCCAGTTCCCGCTCCCGGGTCTCCGGCAGCGCCAGCACGCACCCCAGTGACACCACGGCCATCGCGCTGACGTACCAGCCCACCGACGCCGAACCGAACGCCGCCTGGAGCCGGGTGGCGACCAGCGGCGCCACCGCCCCGCCCAGCACCCCGCCCAGGTTGTAGGCGAGCGAGGCGCCCGAGTAGCGCACCGTGGTGCCGAACAGCTCCGGCAGGTACGCGCCCATCGGCCCGTAGACCACGCCCATGCAGAACAGCGCGCCGCCCGTGCCCAGCGCGATCAGCACCGGCTGCCGGGTGTCCAGCAGCGGGAAGAGCACCAGGCCCCACACCACGGCGAGCCCGGAACCGCCCAGCACCAGCTTCCGGCGGCCCAGCCCGTCCGAGCGGGTCGCGGCCAGCCAGGTGCCCGCCGCCAGGAACAGGCAGGCCACCAGCGACAGCCCCAGCATCGTCGTCCGCGGCACCCCCAGGGCGCCGGTGGCGTACGACAGGCAGTACGTCGTCGCGGTGTAGAACAACCCGTACGCGATGACCATGCCGCCGGCCGCCAGCAGCAGTTCCCGCGGATGCCGCCGGAAGACGTCCACCGCCGGCACCCTGCTGGCCTCGTGGGCGTCCATCACCTTCGCGAACACCGGCGTCTCGCTGATCTTCAGCCGGACGAACAGCCCCACCCCGACCAGCAGGAACGACAGCAGGAACGGCACCCGCCAGCCCCACGAGCGGAACGCGGCGTCGCTCATCGCGTCGGACAGCAGCCAGAACACCCCGGTCGCGGCGAAGAACCCGACGGACGGCCCGAGTTGCGGGAACGCCGCGTACAGCCCCCGGCGGCCGCGCGGCGCGTGCTCCACGGCCAGCAGCGCCGCCCCGCCCCACTCGCCGCCCAGTCCGATGCCCTGGAGGAAGCGCAGCAGGATCAGCAGCAGCGGCGCCCACACGCCCAGCGTCCCGTACCCGGGCAGCAGCCCCACGAGCGCCGTCGACAGGCCCATCAGCAGCAGCGACGCCACCAGCACCGACTTGCGCCCGACCCGGTCGCCGAAGTGGCCGAACACCACCGAGCCGAGCGGCCGGGCGGCGAACGCCACCGCGTAGGTGGAGAACGACGCGAGGGTGGCGTTGACCGGGTCGAGGGTGGGGAAGAACGCCTGGTTCAGCACCAGCGCCGCGGCGGTGCCGTAGATGTAGAAGTCGTAGAACTCGATGGCGGTCCCGATGAACGAGGCCACGGCCACCCGCCGCAGACTCTCCCCGCTCGCCGCCCCCTCGGCGGCCACATCCGCCGGCTTGCCTGTTCTCGCGTCACTGTGCACGAGCGGCACTCTCATGGCCGGTGCACACACCAGTCAATGGCTGGGACGGGCCGTCCCGGATAATGAGACGGCCGGGTGGGGGGCCCGGCCGCCCGACCGCCCCTACCGGTACCGCAGATACCGCTCCCGCACCCCCCGGAACCGCCGCAGGCCGTCCTGCCACGACCCGGCGACCTCCGCCACCCCCGCGCCCGCCTCGATCATGGTGCGGACGGTGTCGGTCCCGGCCAGGCGGTCGAAGTGGTCGGCCCGCCAGGCGAAGTCCGGCCACACCCGCCGCGCGGTGACCAGCAGGCCGACGCCGGTGCGCACCGGGTCGAAGGCGTCCCGGTCGTGCACATGCACCTGGAGGCCGCCCACCGTCTTCCCCTGGAACTTCGAGAACGTGGGCGCGAAGTACGCCTCCCGGAAGCGCACCCCCGGCAGTTCCAGGGCGTTGGCCGCCTCGGCCCAGCGGCGGTCGATGCCGTCGGCGCCGAGGAGTTCGAAGGGGCGGGTGGTGCCCCGGCCCTCGGAGAGGTTGGTGCCCTCGAAGAGGCAGGTGCCGGCGTAGACCAGGGCGGTGTCCGGGGTGGGCATGTTGGGGCTGGGCGGGACCCAGGGCAGGCCGGTCGCGTCGAAGAAGTCGGTGCGGTGCCAGCCGGTCATCATGACGGTCTCCAGGGCGACCGGCCGGCCCGCCGCCGCCGGTACGAACTCCCCGTTGAACAGCAGCGCCAGCTCCGCCACCGTCATCCCGTGCGCCTGCGCGATCGGCTCCCGGCCCACGAACGAAGAGAACCGCCGGTCCAGCACCGGCCCGGCCGCCGCCCGGCCGGTCACCGGATTGGGCCGGTCCAGCACCACGAACCGCTTCCCGGCCAGCGCCGCCGCCACCATGCAGTCGTACAGCGTCCAGATGTACGTGTAGAAGCGGGCGCCGGCGTCCTGGATGTCGAAGAGCACGGTGTCCACGCCCGACGCGGTGAAGATACCGGCCAGTTCGCGCCCGGACCTGTCGTAGGTGTCGTACACCGGCAGGCCGGTCGCCGGATCGTCGGTACGGCCCTCGGAACCGCCGGCCTGCGCGGTGCCGCGGAAGCCGTGCTCGGGACCGAAGACGGCGGTGAGGCGGACCCGCGGGTCGGCGTGCATCACGTCGACGACGTGCCGGACGTCGCGGGTGACGCCGGTCGGGTTGGTGACGATGCCGACCCGGCGGCCCTCCAGCAGGCGGTAGCCGTCGGCGGCCAGACGGTCGAAGCCGGTCCGCACCCGCCGGCCGCCCGGACGCGGCGCGGCGGCCCCGGCGGGCCCGGCGCCCGCGGTGACCGCCGCCGCGGCCGCCCCGCCCGCCGCCAGGCGCCCCAGCAGAACACGTCTCGACAGAGCCATGCGCACACCTCCGTGAGCGGCGGTGACCGGTCGGCGACCGGCCGGGTCCGGTGCGCACGCTAACGCTCCCGCGCCCGGTACGGAACGCACCCGGCGCCCTGACGCAAACCGAGTCTTCCGCCCGGACATACCGACTGGTTAGTCTGCCCCTGCGCACACCGCCGGCGACATGGGACGACCGAGGGAGACACAGCGTGGCAGCCGTACGGGACAAGGCCGTTGTCGTAACCGGAGCGGGCGGGGGGATCGGCGCCGCACTGGCCCGCCGGTTCGCCGCCGAGGGCGCCCGGGTGGCGGTCAACGACCTCGACGAGGGCAAGGCCCGCAAGACCGCCGAGGAGATCGGAGCGGTCGCCGTCCCCGGCGATGCCTCCGGCATCGTCGGCCCCGCCCGCGAGGCGCTCGGCACCCCCATCGACATCTTCTGCGCCAACGCCGGCGTCGGCACCGGCGGCGACCCCGCAGCCCCCGAGGACGCCTGGGCCCTGGCCTGGGATGTCAACGTCATGGCCCACGTCCGGGCCGCCCGCGAACTCCTCCCCGCCTGGCTCGCCCGCGGCAGCGGCCGCTTCATCTCCACCGTCTCCGCCGCCGGCCTGCTCACCATGGTCGACGCCGCCCCCTACAGCGTCACCAAGCACGGCGCCTACGCCTTCGCCGAATGGCTCTCCCTGACCTACCGCCACCGCGGCATCGACGTCCACGCCATCTGCCCCCAGGGCGTCCGCACCGACATGCTCGCCACCACCGGAATCGCCGGCGACCTCGTCCTCGCCCCCACCGCCATCGAACCGGACGCCGTCGCCGACGCCCTCTTCGCCGCCATGGCCGACGGCCGCTTCCTCGTCCTCCCGCACCCCGAGGTCGCCGACTACTACACCGCCCGCGCCACCGACCCGGACCGCTGGCTGACCGCCATGAACCACCTCCAGCAGAAACTGGAGGACCGCCGGGGAGAGGCGGATCCCCGGTGACCACCTACCGCGACAAGCCGTGGCTGGCCCAGCTCACCGACGCCCAGCGCGCCCCCGTCCAGCCGCCGCCCTCCCCGCTGCACGCCTTCCGCGCCGCGGTCCACCGCGCCCCCGACCGCACCGCGCTCGCCTACTTCGACGGCCGGCTCTCCTACACCGAGACCGACACGCTCTCCGACGGCCTCGCCGGCCACCTCGCCGACCGCGGCTTCCGGCCCGGCGACCGGGCCGTCGTCATGCTCCAGAACACCCCGCACTTCGTCCTCGCGGCCCTCGCCGTCTGGAAGGCCGGCGGCATCGTCGTCCCCGTCAACCCCATGTACAAGGCCGCCGAGACCCGGCACATCCTCGACGACGCCGAGGCCACCGCCGTCCTCTGCGCCGACCGCACCTGGGCCGCCTTCCTGCGCACCACCGCCGCCGCGGCCCCCGCCGTCCGGATCGCCGTCACCGCCGACGAACACGGCCTCCAGACCCGCGGCGACCCCCGCGTCCTGCGCACCGCGCCCGCCGGCCCCCAGCACGGCGCCGACGACCTGCTCACCGCCGCCCGCTCCGGCGCCCCCGCCCCCGCCGTCCCCGCACCCGACGCCGCCGACCCCGCGCTCATCAGCTACACCTCCGGCACCAGCGGCACCCCCAAGGGCGCCACCAACACCCACGGCAACATCGCCTACAACGCCGAACGCCAGCGCACCGGCCTCGAACTCCCCGACGGCGCCGGCTACTTCGCCCTCGCCCCGCTCTTCCACATCACCGGCATGGTCTGCGAACTCGCCGCCTGCCTCGCCGGCGCCGGCACCCTCTCGCTCGCCTACCGCTTCGACGCCGGCACCGTCCTCGACGCCTTCCTCGAACACCGCCCCGCCTACACCGTCGGCCCCGCCACCGCCTACATGGCCCTGCTCGCCCACCCGGACGCCACCCCCGCCCACTTCGCGTCCTTCCGCACCCTGCACTCCGGCGGCGCACCCCTGCCGCCCGCCCTGGTCGAGAAGTTCCGCACCGCCTTCGGCCCCTACCTCCGCAACGGCTACGGCCTCACCGAGTGCACCGCCCCCTGCGCCAGCGTCCCGCCCGGCCGGGAAGCCCCCGTCGACAAGGTCTCCGGCACCCTCGCCGTCGGCCTGCCGGGACCGGACACCGTGGTGCGGATCATCGACGACGCCGGCCGCGACCTGCCGTTCGGCGAACAGGGCGAGATCGCCGTCCGCGGCCCCCAGGTCGTCCCCGGCTACTGGCGCCGCCCCGACGCCACCGCCGAGACCCTCCCCGACGGCGAACTGCGCACCGGCGACATCGGCTTCATGGACCGCGACGGCTGGCTCTACGTCGTCGACCGCAAGAAGGACATGATCAACGCGTCCGGCTTCAAGGTGTGGCCCCGCGAGGTCGAGGACGTCCTCTACACCCACCCCGCGGTCCGCGAGGCCGCCGTCGTCGGCATACCCGACCCCTACCGCGGGGAGACCGTCAAGGCGTACGTCAGCCTCCGCCCCGGCACCTCCCCCGACCCCGCCGATCTGGCCGCCTACTGCAAGGAGCGCCTCGCGGCGTACAAATACCCCCGGGTGGTGGAGATCCTGCCGGAACTCCCCAAGACCACGAGTGGCAAGATCCTCCGACGGGAGCTGCGCCGGCGCCCCTGAGGGACGCCCGGCCCCCGCGCGAGGACGCACGACGGAACACGAGGAACGGTGAGGGCGATGGCCGGCATCAGGGACGGCAACGGCAACGGCACGGCGAAGCCCGTCGCGCAGCGGCTGCTGGCCACCGCCACCAGACTCTTCGCGGAACGGGGCTACGACCGCACCTCCGTCCAGGAGATCGTGGACGCCGCCGGCGTCACCAAGGGCGCCCTGTACCACTACTTCGGCTCCAAGGAGGACCTGCTCCACGAGGTCTACGGCCGGGTGCTGCGCCTCCAGCAGGAGCGGCTGGACCACTTCGCGGACGCCGACGCGCCGGTCGAGCAGCGGCTGCGGGACGCCGCCGCCGACGTCGTGGTCACCACCATCGAGAACCTCGACGACACCAAGATCTTCTTCCGCTCGATGCACCACCTCAGCCCGGAGAAGGACAAGCAGGTACGGGCCGAACGCCGGCGCTACCACGAACGGTTCCGGGCCCTGGTCGAGGAGGGCCAGCGCAGCGGCGTCTTCACCGCCGACGTCCCCGCCGACCTGGTCGTCGACTACCACTTCGGCTCGGTGCACCACCTCGGCACCTGGTACCGCGAGAACGGCCCGCTCAGCCCCCGGCAGGTCGCCGACCACCTGGCCGGCCTCCTGCTGCGCGCCTTGCGGCCGTAGCGGGGCGGGGGAGTGGGGCGGGGCGGGGAGTGGGGCGGGGGAGGGGCCGTCGGCCACCCGCCGGGCCGGGAATACCCCGCCCCCGCCCGCCGTTGTGGCCCCGCAGGGGGGCCTCCCACCCCCTACGGGAACCGTTCGACCCGCCCCTACGGGCCCCCGCCCCTACGGGCCCCCGTACGGCGACCCCCCACGGGGTAGGGACCCCGCGGCCCCCTGCCCCGCCCCTACCGGTACCGCCTCAACTCCCGCCGCGCCAGCGACCGCTGGTGCACCTCGTCGGGGCCGTCCGCCAGTCGCAGCGTACGGGCCGCCGCCCACAGCTCGGCCAGCGGGAAGTCCTGGCTGACCCCGCCCGCCCCGTGCAGCTGCACCGCCTTGTCCAGGATGTCCACCACCGTCCGCGGCGTGGCGATCTTGATGGCCTGGATCTCGGTGTGCGCCCCCTTGTTGCCGACGGTGTCCATCAGCCACGCCGTCTTCAGCACCAGCAGCCGCAGCTGCTCCACCGCCACCCGGGCGTCCGCGATCCACTCCTGCACCACGCCCTGCCCGGCCAGCGGTTTGCCGAACGCCGTACGGGACACCGCCCGCCGGCACATCAGCTCGATCGCCCGCTCGGCCATCCCGATCAGCCGCATGCAGTGGTGGATCCGCCCCGGCCCCAGCCGCGCCTGCGCGATCCCGAAACCGCCGCCCTCCTCGCCGATCAGATTGCCCACCGGCACCCGGACGTCCTCGAAGACCACCTCCGCGTGCCCGCCGTGGTAGTGGTCCTCGTACCCGTACACCCGCATGGCGCGCCGCACCGTCAGCCCGGGCGTGTCCCGCGGCACCAGCACCATCGACTGCTGGCGGCGGAGGTCCGGCCCGTCCGGATCGGTCTTGCCCATCACGATGAAGACCGCGCACTGCGGGTTCATCGCCCCGGAGATGTACCACTTCCGGCCGTTGATGACGTACGCGTCACCGTCCCGCTCGATCCGGGTCTCGATGTTCGTGGCGTCCGACGACGCCACCTCCGGTTCGGTCATCGCGAACGCCGACCGGATCTCCCCGGCCAGCAGCGGCTCCAGCCACCGCTTGCGCTGCTCCGCGTCGCCGAACTGCGCCAGCACCTCCATGTTGCCGGTGTCCGGCGCCGCGCAGTTCAGCGCGGTCGGCGCCAGCTGCGGGCTGCGGCCGGTGAGTTCGGCCAGCGGCGCGTACTGGAGGTTGGTCAGCCCCGCGCCGTACTCCGCGTCCGGCAGGAAGAGGTTCCACAGCCCCTGCCGCCGCGCCTCCGCCTTCAGCTCCGCCACCACCGGCGGGGTGTCCCACGGCGACGCGAGCGCGGCCCGCTGCTCCTCCGCCACCGGCTCGGCCGGATAGACGTACGAGGTCAGGAATGCCTCCAGCCGCGCGCGCAGGTCCTCGGTACGGGCGTCGAATGCGAAGTCCATCGGTGCCTCAGCCTTCCTTGAGGGTGGTCAGTCCGCGGTCGATGAAGACCGGCACCAGCTCGCCGATCCGGTCGAAGCCCGCGCCGACGGTCTGCCCGAGCGTGTAGCGGTAGTGGATGCCTTCGAGGATCACCGCGAGCTTGAACCACGCGAACGCGGTGTACCAGGCGATCCCCGACACGTCCCGCCCGGACCGCTCGGCGTAGCGCGCGATCAGCTCGTCCGGACCGGGGTGACCGGGCGCGCCGCTGGTCGTGCTGACCGGCGACCGGGGCAGCCCCAGGTCGGTGCAGTACATCGCCAGCAGCCCGAGGTCGGTCAGCGGGTCGCCGAGCGTGGACATCTCCCAGTCCAGTACGGCGGTGATGGTGTCGCCGGCACCGACCAGGACGTTGTCCAGCCGGTAGTCGCCGTGGACGACGGCGGGCGCGCCGGAGGCGGGCAGCGCCCGGCCCAGCGCCTCGTGGAGCGCGTCGACACCGGGCAGCTCGCGGTTCCTCGACGCCGCCAACTGCTTTCCCCAGCGCCGCAGTTGGCGCTCAAGGAAGCCGTCCGGGCGCCCGAAGCCGCCCAGCCCGACCGCCTCCGGATCCACCGCGTGCAGCGCCACCAGCGTGTCCACCAGCGAGTGCACCACCGCCCGGGTCCGCTCCGGCCCCAGCGGCGCCAACTGCTCCACCGTCCGGTACGGGGTGCCCGCCACCAGCTCCATCACGTAGAACGGCGCGCCGAGGACCGCCTCGTCCTCGCACAGCAGCAGCGCCTCCGGCACCGGCACCGCCGTCCCGTGCAGCGCGCTGATCACCCGGTGCTCGCGCCCCATGTCGTGCGCGGTCGCCAGGACGTGGCCCAGCGGCGGGCGGCGGACGACCCAGGAGGCGGTGCCGTCGGTGACCCGGTACGTGAGGTTGGACCGCCCGCCCTCGATCAGTCGGGCGCGCAACGGCCCGGAGACCAGACCGGGCCGCTCCCGGTCCAGATGCGCCCGCAGGCGCTCCAGGTCCAGGCCGGGGGGCGCCTCCCCGGCGGCCGGCGGGGGCGGGGTGCCGTTGCTCATCGTGCTCCTCCATGCGGAGTGGACGGTCGGACGGTCCAGGGCCGGCGGGCCCGTGCGCCTGATCATGCCGACTAGTCGGTATGGAGTCCAGTGCCTGGGCGGGGAGCGCCGGTCACCTGATGGGTTTGCGCCACCGGCCGCTCCCGGGGCGGCGGGGTGCCGGGCGCCCTCCGGGGCCGCGCACCCGGCTTCCCCCGGCCGCCCGGATGCTCTCGGCCGACCGGGTCCTCGCCGCCCGCCTCAGCTCTCCCCGGCCGCCCGCCGCTCCGTCAACTGCCGGTACGCGGCCAGCCCGTCCGGGGTCCACGGCCAGGTGTCCAGCCGCCGCACCAGCTCCTCCTCCGGCAGGAAGGCGTACCAGTCGATCTCCGACTCCTGCGGCGCCACCGGCAGCGTGCAGCGCACCTGGTAGACCGCCGACCACCAGTGGTGCTCGGGCGTCTCGTACAGGAAGCGGAACAGCGGCTCCGGACGCGCCAGCCCGCGCACCCCCAACTCCTCCTCCGCCTCCCGCAGCGCCGCCTCGTCGTAACTCTCCCCGGCCCCCACCACACCGCCCACGAACATGTCGTAGTGCGAGGGGAAGACCAGCTTCCGGGCCGTCCGCCGGTGGACGAAGATCCGGTCCTCGGCGTCCCTGACCAGGATGAACGCACACCGGGTGCGCAGCCGCCGGGCGTAACTCTCGCCCCGCGGCGCCTGTCCCACCACCCGGTCGTGCTCGTCGACGACATCGAGGATCTCGTCCGCGTTGAGCGGCTCCTGCCCGAACGGTTCCTGCCCGCCGAGCGGTTGCTGATCGGTCATGGGGCCATGGAACCACCAGGGGCGGCGCCCCCACCCACCGGGGACACCGCCACCTCACCTCACCCGAACCTCAGGGACCGGCCCCTGCCGCACCGGCCCCCGCCGCCCCGGCCGCACCCCACCCCCGTGCTGCGTCCCTCACCGGCCCATGACGTACTTCACCGTCGGACCGGTGGTCCAGCCGCCGTCCACCGCCAGCTCCGCACCGGTGATGTACGAGGCGGCGTCGGACAGCAGGAAGACCACCGCCCCGGCGATCTCGTGCGGCTCACCGACCCGCGCCATCGGGGTGTTGGGGTACTTCCCCTCGCCGACCTGGATGCCCACCTGCGCGGTCATCGGGGTGTACGTCATGCCCGGGTGCACGGAGTTCACCCGGACCCGCGCGGCGCCCCACTCCACCGCCCCGATCTTCGTCAGGCCGCGTACGCCCCACTTGGACGCCCCGTAACCACCGGTCAGCGCCAGGCCCATCAGACCGGCCGCCGACGAGATGTTCACGATCGAACCGGCACCGCGCTCCTTCATCGCCGGCAGCACCGTCTTCATGCCGATGAACACGCCGGTGAGGTTCACGTCGAGGACCTTGCGGAAGAAGTCCACGGGGACCGCCTCCAGGGGCGCCCCGGACGATATCCCGGCGTTGTTCACCAGTCCGTCGATCCCGCCGAACTCCGCCACCGCGAAGTCCGCGACCCGCTGCCACTCCTCCTCGGAGGTCACGTCGTGGGCCAGGAACCGCGCCCGCTCACCGAGCCGCGCCGCGGTCTGCGCGCCCTCCTCCCGGAGGACGTCGGTGAGGACGACCCGCGCACCGGCCGCGACGGCCTGTTCGGCGGCCGCCGCCCCGAGCCCGCGGGCGCCGCCGGTGATGAGGACGGTCTTGCCGCTCAGGTCCGCGGCCGGCACGGCGGGGGAGGACCCGGCCGCCGACCCGGTCGCGTGCCCCGGAACGGGCTCATCCGCCGGACCGGACGCACTCGGGGACGCACTCAGGGACGCACTCATGGGAAGGGGCTCCTTCGCTCGGTTCGGCTCGATGGGGCTCTGTTCGGCTCGGACGAGTTCGGCGCCACGCTGTTCGGCGCCAGGCTGTTCGGTTCGATGCGGCTCGCCCGGGTCCGCGCAGAGGTGTCAGGCAGGGGCGGCGGCGAGCAGGAAGGCCGTCGTCGTCCCGGTGAGATCGGCGAGAAACAGTTCCTCGCCCGTCAGCGGCTCGACACCGTCCAGGTAGTGCCGGGCCCGGTCGGCCAGCGCGGCGCCGATCAGCGTCAGCGCCAGGTCCAGCCGCTCCAGCCGCACCGGCTCCGCCAGCCCGGCGGCGGCCAGCGCGTCCTCGACGCGGCAGATCAGCCGCCAGTACGCGGTCCCGGCGAGCGTCGGGTGCGGCGTCCGGACCCGGACCCCGCTCTCGTGGCTGAGCTGCGCGGAGATCCGCAGACAGCGCCGCCCGCGGTCGCTCCGCAGCTCGGTGGCCTCCGCCGTGACCAGCACCGCGATCAGCTCCCGGAGGGCCGGTTCGCCGGCCTCCGCAACGGCCAGCAGCGGCGCCAGCGCAGCCTCCGTACGCGCCAGCCGGCCGGCCATCACGGCATCCAGCAGCCCGGCCCGCGAGCCGAAGTGGTACTGCACCGCCGACGGATTGCTCTGACCGGCCAGCGCGACGATGTCCCGTATCTGCGCACCGGCCACGCCTTGCGCCGCGAAGACCTCCTCGGCGGCACGGATCAACTTCTCCCGGGTCCCGGGGCCTGATGTCCTGGGCATGGCCCCCATTCTAATGCCCGGCATTAATAAAACGGGAAGGGGTGGGCCGGGAGTATTTCCGCACCCGCCCGGCCCCCCCAGGCCGTCTGCTGGAGCCCCGCACCCGCCCTCACTCGCCCCGCCCCCGGCCCCCGCCGGAGCAAAAAACCCACCCCACCCCACCCCACCCCTCACCGAGGCTGAAGCTCCCGTACGTCCTCGGCCGCACCGGCCCCCGGCGGCATCGCCGGATGGCTGCCGATCAGCACGATGCCCGCCACCACCGCCGCGATCCCGGCCGCCTCGAACGCCAGCGCCACGGGCGTCACCCGCAGCCGGTCGCCCAGGAACCCCACCCCGCAGAGGATCCCGGCCATCGGCTGGGCCGCGGTCAGCGCGGGCAGCGACATCCGCAGCGGCGCCGACTCGAACGCGCTCTGCACCAGCACCAGCGCCAGCACCCCCAGCACCACGATCGCGTACGGCTGCCAGCTCGTCAGCAGCGCGCCCCAGCCGCCCGCCCCGAACCGCAGCCCGCTGATCCGCGTCAACGCGTCCTGGAGTCCGTACAGCAACCCGGCCGCCACCCCCAGCAGGGCCGCCTCCAGGCTGACGTGCACCCGCTCCCGCTTCGCGATCGCCGCCAGCGCCAGCGCGACGGACAGCACCCCGCCCATGATCAACCACTGCGACAGCTGCCCCACCTCGCTGTTCCGGCCCCCGTGCGGCCGGCCGGCCACGATGAACGTGGTCACCCCGCCCGCCAGCAGCCACAACCCGGCCCACCCCTTACGGCCCAGCCGCTGCCGGGAGAGCCGCCGCGCCAGCGCCATCGCGAACAGCAGGTTCGTCGCCATCAGCGGCTCGACGAGGGTGATGTCGCCCATGCCCAGCGCCACCGCGCCCAGCGCCATCCCCATCACCATCAGCACGATTCCGGCCACCCAGCGCGGCATCCGCACCAGGTCGAGCAGCAGCCGGAAGGAGAGGTAGTCCTGCGGCGGGGCGTGCTGCGCCGCGATCTGCTGGAGGACGAATCCGGTGCCCAGGCAGCACGCCGCGGCAAGAGCGAGCAGGATCACCGTCACGTCGCACACCTCGTATCGCGGGGCGGGGGTTGCGGCCGAGGATAGTCAGCCACACGTGGCCGAAACGCGCCCCTGATATCCGCCATTCTCGCGCGCACCCGTCTGTACCACCGGCCGACGGCTGTTCCGGCTACCGCGCCCCCACCACGCCACCCACCGACGAGACGAGCCCCCCGCCCACCCGCCAGCGCCCCACCCAGCGACTGGACCGCCGAGCCGACCCTGCCCCCCCCGGCCGAGTGGACGCCGCCGATCCGGCCCTGCCCTACCAGCCCACCAGGCAGGATCAACCCCGCGACAGCCGCCACCCAGCGGCCTGCGCCGCGCGCCCCGGTCAACCGCCCCGAGCGAGCCCCGTCAGCCGCCCATCTGCTCCCGGACCCGGCGGGAGACCCGCAGCGTGTACAGGTCGAGCACCCCCGGGGGCTCGGCGATGCCGGGGCCGCCGTCGCGTATCCAGGCGGCGATGTCGGCGAGCGCGTCGTCGTCGTTCACCAGCCCCAGCCACACCGGCCGTCCGCCCGCGGCCCGGCCGGCCGCCGAAGGCTGGACCACGACCACGTTCGCCTGGTCGCAGACGTCCAGGCAGTCGGACGCGCGGACCGGCGCCGCCCCGTCGAGCGCGGCCCGCAACCCCGGTATCTGCCCGCCGTGATCCACGCCCGGGATCTTCGCCGCGTTCCCGCAGCAGCAGCCACGGCAGACGGTGACCCGGCACTGTTGCGCGGAGGCTCCGGCCGCCCGCCCGGCACGCTTCTCGATCATCCCGCCATGCTACGTGCCCCCCGGAACCCACCCCCGGCCCGTCCACAGCCGGACCCCAGCGCCACGCCCACCGAATCCCCGGCCCCACCCCCGCACCGCATCCCCCGCCCACCGAATCCCCACCCACCGAATCCTCCGCCCCCTTCCTGGATAGGAATCGGTGCATGTCCCCGACCAACCCCACGCCCCGCCCGGGTGCCGACGCGCAGCACGACGGCGCCCCGGCCGCCGCCCCGCCCCCGATCCCCGGCCCGGCCGGTCTGCCCGTCATCGGGTCCCTGCTCGACCTCCGCCGCGACTCCCTCGGGGCCTTCTTAAGAGCACAGCGCGAACACGGCGACGTCGTCCGCCTGGAAGCCGGCCCGCCCGGGCTCCGCAGCGTCTTCTACGCGGTCTTCGCGCCCGAGGGCGTCCAGCAGATCCTCGGCACCCAGGCCGCCAACTTCCGCAAGGACCACCCGCTCTACGAGGAGGTCCGCCAGGCGTTCGGCAACGGCCTGCTCACCAGCCAGGACGAGGACTACCTCCGCCAGCGCCGCCTGGTCCAGCCGCTGTTCACCCGGCGCCGGGTGGACGGGTACGCCGAGGCGGTGACCACCGAGGCGGACGCGGTCAACGCCCGCTGGCGGTCGGCCGAGAGCGGCGTGGTCGACCTCGTCCCCGAGATGAACCGGCTCGCCCTGCGCACCGTCGCCCGGATCCTGTTCGGCCTCGACGTCGAGGCCGCCGTGGAGGCCATCCACCGTTCCGCACCGGTCATCAACGACTACGTCGTCCGCCGCGCCTACGCGCCCCTGAAGGTGCCCCGCGACTGGCCCACGCCCCGGAATCTCCGCGTCCGCCGGGTCACCGACGAACTCAACGCCCTCTGCGACCGGATCATCGCCGAACGCCGCGCCGCCCTCACCGCGGCCACCCCCGCCACCCCCGAAACGTCCGAGGCCGCCCCCGCCCACAACGACCTGCTCTCCCTCCTCGCCGCCGCCGGCAACGACGAGGACGGCGCGCTCGACGCCACCGAGGTCCGCGAACAGGTCCTGATCTTCCTGCTGGCCGGGCACGAGACCACCGCCACCTCCATGGCGTTCACCCTCCACCTCCTCGCCCGGCACCCGCAGGAGCAGACCCGCATCCGCGACGAACTCACCCGCGTCCTCGGCGACCGCACCCCCACCGCCGCCGACCTGGACCGCCTCCCGCGGCTCACCCGGGCGCTCAAGGAGTCCATGCGGCTCTACCCGGCCGCCGCGGTCATCAGCCGCCGGGCGGTCGAGGCCACCGAGATCGCCGGCCACCCGCTCCCGGCCGGCGCGGACGTCGTCGTCGCCCCCTGGGTCACCCACCGGCACCCGGACCTCTGGGACGACCCCGAGCGCTTCGACCCGGACCGTTTCACTCCGGAACGGGAGGCGGAACGGCACCGGTACGCGTGGTTCCCGTTCGGCGGCGGCCCGCGCGCCTGCATCGGACAGCACTTCTCGATGCTGGAGTCGGTCCTCGCCCTGGCGACCCTGCTCCGCGCCAACGAACTGGAGGCCATCGACCAGGACGTCCCGGTGGCCGCCGGCATCACCCTCCAGCCGACCGGCCCGGCCAGGGTCCGCCTGCGCGCCCTCTGACCCCCTACGCACCAGCCCCCGGGGGCCGGCCGCCACCCGCGCCCGGCCCCCTCACCCCCTCAGAAGTGGTTGACCAACTCCCCGAACGCCGTCAGCCGCAGTACCTTCGCATCCGCCGGGTCCAACTCCTCGTGCTCCAGCACCCAGGTGTGGACGTGCGGGATGAACACCGCGTTCAGCCCGGCCGAACGGGCCGGCAGGATGTCCGACTTCGGCGAGTTCCCGATCATCCAGGCCGTCTCCGGCACCAGCCCGTACGCCCGCGTCAGCTCCTCGTACGTGGCCACGTTCTTCTCCGGGACGATGTGCACCGCGCGGAAGTGCCCGGTCAGCCCCGACGCGGCCACCTTCCGCTCCTGCTCCTCCCGGTCGCCCTTGGTCAGCAGCAGCAGTTCGTGGCGCCGCGCCAGCTCCGCCAGCGTCTCGGCCACCCCGGCGATCAGCTCCACCCGCTCTCCCGCGAACGCCGCCGCCCACCCGGTGATCCGCGCCCGCTCCGCCGCGGTGGCCGCCCGCCCCCGCACCCGCTCCACGCACTCCCCGAGGCTGTGCAGGAACACCTTGCTGCCGTACCCGAGCGTCAGCGCGTTCGCCGCCTCGATCTCGTCCAGCACGGCCCGCACCCCGCCCCGGTCCAGCCCCGGCCCCGCCAGCCACCCCGTGAACTCGTCGATCACCCGCTCGAAGATCACGTTGTTCTCCCACAACGTGTCATCCGCATCGAAGATCAGCACCGTCCGCACCCCTTCCACCCGCACCCGCCCGACAAAACCGGAGGCACCATACGCAGGGCGCCGCCCCGGCGCACCGGAAATATCCACCGACCGGGGCCTGTCCGGTTGCCGGCGCGCTTCGGCATGAGTGCGCCGTTGTGCGCCCGGGCGCGCCAGCCGCTCACGGTCAAGGAAGGTGCGACGGGGCGAGTGGCTGACGCATCGGTGTGCGGTGCGGCCGTTATGCGCGCGGAACGCTGGTAGTGGTCCTCGTGCTGTCCGGATCTGCGGAAATGATGGAGGGGATGCATGCCAGGACGACGATGGCCACGAGGACCTGGAGGTGTCTGTGTTTCATGGGCGCACTAGATCATCCGCGCGGTTGATCACACAAACTGACGGAGCTCTACTGGGAGTTGTGCTACTGCGCGCCGTTGTGCGCCCGAAGCCTGGCCAGGGCGTCTAGGCACTTCCGGTGTTCCTCCGGGTCATGGTTCTCGTGGACGAGGGCGACCGCCGCTTCGAGGCGCTGCAGGCCGGAACGGAGGTTCCCGAGCCCGGCCTCGGCGACACCGAGGCAGCGCATCGCCTGGGCCTGCTCATGGGCCGCTCCGATGGCGTTGGCGAGATCGAGGGCACTGCGGTGGTGAACGACGGCCTCGTTGCTTCGTCCGGCGGCCTGAAAGGCTTCCCCGATACCGTTCAGTGCCAGGCACTCGTTCCTCCTGTCTCCCAACTGCCGGAAGGAGAACAGCGCCTGGCGGTAGAGGTCCAGGGCCTTGTCGAGATCTTCCGGGATGGTCAGCGTCGAGGCCAAGGTCAGCTGGATGATCGCCTGGTCCGAGCGGCTCCCGGTCGCCATGCTGATGTCGAGCGACCGCTGCAGCGTACGGAGAGCGGCCTCGCGGTCGTCCATGGCCAGGTAGAGGTCCGACAGATTGTTCAGCGCCCGCGATTCCTCCCGGGAATCGCCCACCGCGCGAAACCCCTGCAAGGCCGCCTCGAAGCATGCCATGGACGAGGCGTGGTGGCCCAGGTACAGGTGGGTGATCCCGAGGTTGTTCTGCGAGCGTGCGATCTGGAACGGGTCGCCGAGTCGGCTGCGCAGTTCCAGCACGGTGTGCTGCGTCCGCAACGCCGAGTCGAGCTGTCCGAGATGCCAGTGGATCACGCCCAGCAGGTGGAGGGCCTCGACCTCGATCGCGGTGTCGCCCGCCTCGCGGGCCAGCCCCAGGGCTCGCTGAGCGCATGTGATGGCCTCCGGATAGCGCGAGGAGTGCGACAGGGTGGCGCACAGGTCGATCAGCGCATGGGCCTCCGGCCGGGCTTCGCCGGAGGCGTGCCAGTGGTCGACGGCATGCCGGTGCATCCGTTCCGCTTCGGGCCAGTAGCCCTCGCCGTCGAGGAATCCCGCCAAGACGTGGGCGAGTCGGGCGGCCTGGCGAGGCCGGCCGCGGGTCCGTGCGTGGTCCTCTGCTGTGACCAGAGCGGTGCGCTCGGCCGTCAGCCAGTTCTTGGCCTCCTGGGAGCCACTCCAGGGCGGGAGGGGGAAGCGCTCCGCGCTGTGACGGATGTCGAGCCGGTGGCGGCGCGGATACATCAGGCGGTCCGCCCGGTCCGCCGCCTGGAGGTAGAAGTCGACCAGTCGGGCGACCATGCGTTCGCGCTCGTCGGCGGTGTCCTCGGCACGGGCGAGGGTGAGCGCGTACTCCCCGAGCAAGTCGTGGAAGCGGAAGCGGTCCGGTGCGGGCTCCTGGAGCAGATGTGATTCGAGCAGCGCCTCCAGGATGCGTTCGGTGCTGTGCAGGGGCAGAGCGGTGAGTGCGGTGGCGGCATGGAGACCGAATTCCTGGCTCAGGTGGAGACTGAGGGCCCGGAAGGCCGTCCTCTGCTCCTTGGTGAGTGCGATGTAGGACATCTTGAAGGTCCGGGCGATCTCCATGTAAGGGTCCCGGAACTCACCGAGCCGGTCTTCCCCGCGCGACAACCGCTGGATCAAGTGGCCCGTGGTCCAGGAAGGCCGGGACACCAGGCGTCCGGCAGCGAGTTCGATGGCCAGCGGGAGGTGTCCGCACAGTCGCACGATCGTCGCGACGTCCTGGGGGTCGTCGGCACGTTCGGCTCCCACCAGCCGCACGAACAGCGCGTTCGCGTCGTCGGTGGGGAGGACGTCGAGAACGATGGAGCGGACGCCGGGCAGCCCGGAGAGCCGCCGGCGGCTGGTAATGATGATCAAGGACGGCGAGTTGCCGGGCAGCAGCGGGCGGAGCTGCTCGGGGTCCGCGGCGTCGTCCAGAATGATCAGTGCGCGGCGGGTGCTGAGCATGGTCCGCCACAGAGAGCTGAGTTCCTCCAGACCCTGGGGAATGCTGGTGGCGGGAACACCCAGGATGCGCAGCAGCGCGGTGAGGGCCGCCTGCGGGGTGAGGGGCTCCGCGCCGGGGGAGTGAGCCCGCAGGTCGAGCAGCAACTGGGCGTCCGGGAAGTGTTTGCCGAGGCGGCGCGCGGCGTGCAGGGCCAGCAGGGATTTACCGACGCCGCCCATGCCGCTGATCGCCTGCAATGCGATCACGCCGCCTTTTGACGAGGGCATCTGGAGAGCACTCAGTTCCGCCTCACGGCCGACCAGTTCGCCGTGGCTGGGGAGGTTGTTCGGTACCGGCCGGGCCGCGGACGGACGCCGTCCGGTGAAGAGGTCGTCGACGGGTGCCTGGCGCAGGATGAGCCGATGGAGCCGGGTCAGGGTTTCGCCGGGATCCGCCCCCAGCTCTGCCTGGAGCCGCCGCCGGGCGGCCTCGTACGCACGCAGAGCGTCGGCCTGCCGTCCACAGCCGTAATCGGCCACCATCAGATGGCCGATCAGGGTCTCGTCGGTCGGGTGGCGTTCGACCAGCGTGGTCAGTTCGGCCACGACTTCCGCGAAGTGGCCCCTCCGTAACTCGATGCCGATCCGGTTGAGCGTCGAGGCGAGGCGCTGCTCGTCGAGGGCTGCCCGGATGCTCTCGGCCCACCAGCCGGTCAGCCCCGCGAGGGCTTCCCCCCGCCAGAGGGCACCCGCCTCCTTCAGCAGGACGAGCGCCTTCTCGTCGTCGCCGCTGTCGATCAGCGCGCGGGCCTGTGCAGCGAGGTGCCGGAAGCGGTGGTAGTCCACGCGCTCCGGCTCCACGTCGAGCGTGTAGGTATGAGTCTGCTGGGTGAGGCGCGCCGCCCCGCCGGCCCCCCGCAACCGTCGGCGGATCCGGGCGGCGTAGCTGTGCAGGCTGCCGCGGGGCTTCGCCGGGGGCTCGTCGTCCCACAGATGGTGAATGAGTGCGTTGAGCGAAACCGGCTGTCCTGCGTCGATCGCCAGTGCGGCGAGGACCAGACGTTCCTTTGCGGAGCCGAGTGGGTCGCGGTGCCCGTCAAGACGGAGTTCCACCGAGCCCAGGATGAGGATGTCGAAGTCCACCAGCGCCCCCTATCGCCGGTCGGTCCCCGCTCGTCGTGCCCAAAGAATGACATGACGTCACCTGGGTCGCCAGGCCGCGCGCAGTGTTGGCGGGTATTCGCCCAGGGCCGCTCCCCCGCTCGGCGCACGGTCTACTTCGTTCCCGCAGCGGGTACTCGTCAGCTGACCGAGCATGTGAGCGAGCCCTGCGCGCCACTGCACGGGCGGGGGAGGGAGGCGGTCGACGTGGAGCCGGTGACGGTCCCTGAGCTGGTTGCCGCCCTGTCCGAGGCCACCACCGCACGGACCTGGGACGAGCTGGTACAGGCAGTGCTGCCGCAGGGGGTGACCCTGTCGGGGGAATATGCCAGGACGGATCCTGAGGGCCTCCTGCTGAGGATGATCACGGCGGCCCGGACCGTCCCCCCTGATACGGCACGGGTCCGCGCCCTTGCCGAGCTCCTGGCGCAGGAGGCGCGGTCCCGTCCGGCGTTCGCCGGCGCCCTGCGCACGTGGCTCGTCCGCACCGAGCCACGCCTATCCTTCGGAGCCGTGAACACCATTGGCGGCTCCGGGCAGGTCACCGGGCTTGCCCTGCAGACCCACGAGGTGCACGGCGGGGTCCACTTCCACCAGGGCGCGACGCCGCCTGCGGAACGGAAACTGCCGGTGCCCCGCCAACTCCTGCCGGGGCCGCCCCACTTCACCGGCCGGGACGGCGAACTCGGCGCACTGGACGCGCTGCTCGCGGAGAAGCGGCAGGCCGGCACACCACTGGTCGTCGTGGTGAGCGGCTCCGCGGGGGTGGGCAAGACCGCGCTGTCCTCCCGCTGGCTGGGCCGCCTCAGCGAGGAAGGGGCGTTCCCGGACGGACAGCTGTACGTGGACCTCCGCGGTCACTCACCGGAGGCACCCGTGCCCCCGGGCGAGGTGCTCGGCCGTTTCCTGCGGGCTTACGGCATCGATCGCATTCCGGCCGAGACCGCCGAACAAGCGGCACTGTGGCGCTCCGCCACGGCCGGTCTGCGGATTGCCGTCATGCTGGACAACGCCCTGAGCGCTGCGCAGGTGCGTCCGCTGCTTCCCGGTACGGCCGGCAGCCTCGTGGTGGTCACCAGCCGCCGCCGGCTGACCAGCCTCGGTGTGGACGGCGCGGCGTTCCACCAGCTCGGCCTGTTGGGCCGGGCCTCCGCGGTGGAGTTACTGGCCCGCCGGGTCGGCACCCACCGGGTCGCGAGGGAACGCGCCCAGGCGCGCGAGGTGGCCGCCCGGTGCGCCGGGTTACCGCTGGCCCTGTGTCTGGCCGGCGCCCGGCTCGCCGCACGTCCGCAGCAGTCCCTGGCGACGATGGCCGGAGTCCTCGGCGAGGACGGTGCGGCACTCGTGGCCCTGCGCGCAGAGGGGGAACGGACGGTAGGAGCGGTCCTGGACGAGTCGTACCGCGCCCTGCCCCCTGCCGCCGCGCGCGCCTACCGGTGCCTGGGACTGGCCCCGGTCGTCACGTTCGGGAGGAGCGTTGCCGCGGCCGCGTGTGGGACACCGGAGGCGGAGATCGGCCTGCTCCTCGATGAACTGATCGAGGACAACCTCGTCGAGGACCTGCCGACCGACCGCACCGACGGCTCGGAGCGCTTTCGCATGCACGACCTTGTACGGGCCCACGCCAGGGAGACCGCTCTGCGCGAGGACCCGCCGGTCGACCGGCAGGCCGTCGTCCGCCGGGTCACGGACCTGTACCTGGCCCGGGCGACCGCGGCCGAGGCACTGCTGACCCCGAGCCACCGCAGGCTCCGCCGTGCCTACGCCTACGAGCCCGGGGAGCCGGCCGCGTTCGGTGACGAGGGTACGGCTCTGAACTGGCTGGACACCGAACGCTCGCACCTCATGGCCATGGTGCGGGGCGCGGTGGACGCCGGGTGGGACGCGACTGCCTGGCAACTGGTCGATGCGATGTTCCCGCTGTTCCTGCGGCTGCGGCCATACGACCTGTGGATCGAGGCACACGAGATCGGGCTGGCCGCGGCACGCCGCGACGGCGACCGGGCGGCCGAGAGCCGGATGCTCACCTCAGGCGGTGTGGGGCTCCGCGGCGCCGGACGGTACGACGACGCTGTGGAGTGGTTCACCCAGGCGCTGGCGGTCGCTCAGCGGGACGGTGACCGCCGCGCCGAGGCCCAGTCACTGCACGGCCTCGGGCAGTCGCACCTCCTCGCCGGCCGGCTGGAGCCCGCCACCCTTTTCTTCACCCGGGCGCTCGAACTCCGCGAGGCCATTGGCCACCGCCGGGGCGCCGCGCTCACCCGGCTGTCCCTCGGCGAGTTGGCGCTGGCCGACGGCCGCCCGGCCGCAGCGATCGCCCCGCTCACCCGTGCCAGGGAAGAGCTACTCGCCGCGAGTGACCCGTACGACGCCGCACGGGCCCTCGCCTACCTGGGACTCGCCCGTGCGCAGGCGTCCGGCGACCGCGATCGCGCCGACAGCCAGTTGCGCCAGGCTCTCGATGAGTTCACCAGGACCGGTTCGGTCCACTGGCAGGCCCGTGTCTGGGAGTTCCTCGGCCAGACGGCCGAGGCCGGCGGCGACATGTCGCGGGCCGGGGACTGCTATGCGCGGTCCCTGGCCCTGTATGAACCCGTCAGCGCGGCCGACGCCCGGCGGCTGAGGGAGCGATTATCCGCCCGCCGCCCCGGCTCCGGCTCCTGAGGTCTCGAACCGGTACGTCCGCCCTGCACACAGGAACAGACCGGACCCAAGCGCCTCCAGCGGTCGCAGGGCCACCACCCAACTGTGCAGCAACGAGGCCAGCAGCACGGGATCCCATCCGGGGTCCAGGTGGTCGCCGCCGATGGTCGTGAGCATCCGCATCCCGGTCCGGGCGGCCGCGACGCACCCTTTGCTGCCGGCCCGGAGCAGCACGAAGAGACAGCCGGGGTAGCGGCCCAGGAGCGACCGGGCCAGTTCCGGGCCTCCCGTCCCGTACAGTACGTCGGCGCACTGCCGCCATGCCTCGTCCGGACACCGGTCGAGGTCGACGCTGACGCAGTCCTGGTCCGGGACGATGGTCGTGGCGCAGCAGCCCACGATCAGCAGGCCGCTGCGCGGCATCGGGTCACCGTCCGGCGTGCGCACGCCCGCACCCCCCGTCCCTCCTGCGGTGCCTGCCCTTGTGCCGCGGCCCCGGACGCCTTTCCTTCGCCCCGCAGAGCGGCCCGGGCGGCGGCAGAGCCTCGGTCGCCGGGGTGTATGCGGGCTGTCCGATACCGAGCATCCGGTACATCAGCCGCCGCATGTTCCGCTGGAAGCGGCCTGGTTCCGAGGAGATCCGCGCCGCGATCCGGGCATACTCCTGCGCCGGGTACTCCGCCGCGGCGTAGGCGAGTTGCTCCGTGAGGGGGTGCGCGGGCGACAGCGCAGGCGCAGCGAGTGCCAGTGCCGCACCCGGGGATTCCGGGTTGACGTCCTGCCCGGGGAATCGGGCGAGCAGGATCGAGGCCCGGGTCATTGTGGCGTAGAGAGTGACCGAACCGTGGTCACCGATCACCCAGTCCGCCGCGATCAGCGGCGCGCGCCAGTCTGCCTCCTGCGGAAACACCGTGATGCCGGACCGTCGGCACGCCGCCAGCCAGGCCCCCACCTGCCAGCTGCCGTGGCCCGCCCAGACGTTCGGGTGCACCAGGATCGCGGTCCGGTACACGTGCTGCGGCAGCTCGGCCAGGAGTCGGGGCAGCAGGGCGTCGAGCCGGTTGAAGGATGAGCCCAGGCCCCAGGTCGAACTGACGAGCACCAGCTTCTGGCCGGCCCGCAGCCCCAGGGCGCTGCGGTACCGCTCCCGCAGGGGCAGGCTCTTCGCGATCCGGTCGTAGCAGCCGTCCCCGACCACCTCGGCGATGGGAAGTGCCTCCGGACAGGCCCGTTCCAGCTGTGCCAGCTCATCACGGTGTGCCAGGCCGAAAGCCTTCGGGACCACTTTTCCGTTCCACATCAGATACTTGCGCCCCAGCCCGCCCACGCTCCGCGGGGTTCCCGGACGGTCGTCCGCCACGCGGGACAGCTTGAGGTGCCCGGCACCGTGCGGCAGGCGGATCAGCGGTGCGCGCACCTGCTCGGTCCCCTGCGACCCGGCGGCCAGCGCCAGGTCGAAATCCGTGCGCACGGCCTCCTCCCAGGGCAGCACGGCGGCGCCGAGGGACCGCAGCAGCCGGTCCGCCCCGCTGTTGAACGCGTGCGGGGCAAGGGTGAAGGCCACCTGCACCCGGAAATCGGATTCCAGCAGCGGCAGCAGATCACACAGTCGTTTGCCGTACACCTCGGTGTGGATGATGAACAGGATCTTCTTGCAGCCGGGCAGTGTGAGCCACTGGCCCGGATTCCTCTGTAAGGCCCCCGAGGGCCCGATGGCGGCAGACATGATCCCCCAGTCGTCATGTTCTGGTCAGTCCAGTGGTGGACTGCCCGGTACCGCCGACGGAAGCCTTGCCGGGGGCTTGCCGAATCCTTGCAGTGCACGTGGCGGCGCTCGGTCCCACCACGACGGCCCGGGGAGTCCCGCATACAGAACCCCCGAAAACACCAACGGTCCGCGATCACCCGATCATGGTCCATCGCTATGTGTGCCCCTGTGTGCCCACCCGGTCCGGGACGCCGGAGGAGCCTCGCGGAGGAGCAAGATCGAGGGCCTCCGCGGGTGCGGAGACGAGTGCAGCCCCGTCCGTTAGCCGCCCTCCGCACGCTTCCGACGGCTTGTGCGCGTCGAGCTCCTCCACGGCGAACGTATGAGGCGCCCGGCCTCCCCCGGCCGGCCCAACTAAGCGGACAATTAGGGAGCTTGACAGCTAGGAGTCGCGACCGTGAAGCTGGGCCGGATGGATGTAGCCGTGAGTCATGAGGGGTTAACGGAAGCCAGTGCAGCACGAGCGCTGGCATCGGCATGCGGCCAGGTGGGGCTCGCCTCTCAGGCTGCCGATCTGCTGCGGCTGGGCGAGAACGCGATTGGCAATTGCTGATCGGAGGTGTTGACAACGCACACGACAGACGCACCACTCTGGAGGACATTTCCGACGGGCTGAGTCAACTCGAAGTCGAACTCAGCTACAGCGTCGAGGCCGGCGGAGAAATTGGCACGCTCGTCCCGGCCTTACGTGTGGAGAGCTTCCACCAGGAGCTGTTCGCCGCCATAGGAATCACCGAGCGTGCAGCCACCATCGGACAGATGCTCAACCGTCTGGGCAATGCCATCGCAGCCGATCTCACCTCGGTCGAAAGCATGGAGCAGCGCGCCGCCGACCGCCGCCGGGTCCGCACCGTCGTCGCCATCACCTTCGTCACGACCGTCAGCGGAACCTTCAGCCTGCTCTTCGGCTTCTTCGGTATCAACGCCAGCCAAGTCGACCGAAGCCGGTCCATGTTCGACGACCACTACACCCCGATCTACGCGCTGATCGCGACCATCCTCCTCTGCGCCCTCGCGATCTTCGCCGGCATGCGCCTCCAGGAGCGCTGGGAGGAACGCCGCGACCGCAGCAGAACCCGCACCTGGGAAAGCACCCACCGCCTCTTGGCCCGCGAAGCCGGCGCTGTCATCCTCGACCCCGCACCGTCGCCCTCTCCTCTCCCACGCTCTCGCCGACCGGAGAACAGGACCCGGTCCTCACGTACCGCGTCCCGCTGACAGGCCAGGTGCGGGAAAGCCCGCCTGTGACGACTCCGAAGGGCAGCACACGGTGATCAAGGAGCCGCAAGCAGACGGGGTAACGGCTGCCGAAGAGGCGTTCCTGCTGCGTCAGCCATGAGAGCTACCGCTCCACCGTCGTGGGCCACTGTCCACAGCGGGCGGCTGACGGTTCGCTGGGTCGGGGTGAGGTCACGGACCGGTGGGCGTTTGAGGGGGCCGTTATCCGCGGGACGGCCCCATTCAGGCGTGGTCGGCGAGAATGGGTAGCCCTTGCGTTCGCCGGTCCCGCTGATCTGGTGGACACGAGCCGCAGTGAGATTGTGTGAGTGGACGAGCACCGTCGGTGAGGTTATGGGACAAGCCGGCCGGCTAACGCCGCCCCGGTCGCCCTGAAGGCCGTACCCGGCAGCGAGCTGGGCGAGGGTGGCATACCGACGCAGCAGCCAGGAACGCGATCACCGCATGTGACCGACATCTCGCTCGATATCCGACTCGCACTCGACGCCGGAGCTGATTCGCAGCGCGTCAGTGGGTGGGCCCAGGTCCAGAAATCGTCAGCTCAGCAAGATCTCATCGCCGTGACCGGTCACACCACCCGAGGCCCTCACCGTCGGACAGATCGCGCAGATGGGCTCCGAGCTCGGCTCCAACTCCGACCGGCTGCCCGCCGCTGATCCCGAGCGCAAGCGCCCTGTCTGTGAGAGCTTGGTGTACTCCATGGTGACGCACAAAAGAGGGCCATGACCGTAGAGTCACGACCCTCTTCAGGTGTACATGTAGCGCGTGTCCGAGGGGGGACTTGAACCCCCACGCCCGATAAAGGGCACTAGCACCTCAAGCTAGCGCGTCTGCCATTCCGCCACCCGGACTCAGGTGTCTGCCGGGGCGGCCGCTGGGCCGTTCCGACGAGGAAAACAATAGCAAACGTTCGGGGGTGGTCGATCACCCCTGGTCCCGGGCGGGCGCGGGGCTGTGACCAGGGGATGTCGGGAGTATTGCGGCCTTGGGCGGAGCGGGTGGCGGGTGGAGGATGGCGGTGGACGCCCACCGCGGAGTGCCTCGGTGTGCCGCGGTCGTGAACGATGAGGAGGCAGTGTGAGCGAGTCGCAGCCGGCCCGTACGGTCACCGGTGAGGACGAGGTGGTCGATCTGTGCCGGGATCTGATCAGGATCGACACCAGCAATTACGGCGACCACTCGGGGCCGGGGGAGCGCGCCGCTGCCGAGTACGTCGCGGAGAAGCTCGCCGAGGTGGGGCTGGAGCCGCGGATCTTCGAGTCGCACAAGGGGCGGGCCTCGACCGTCGCCCGGATCGAGGGCGAGGACCCCTCGCGGCCTGCGCTGCTGATCCACGGGCACACCGACGTGGTGCCGGCCAACGCGGACGACTGGACCCACGACCCGTTCTCCGGGGAGATCGCGGACGGGTGCGTGTGGGGCCGCGGCGCGGTCGACATGAAGGACATGGACGCGATGACGCTGGCGGTGGTGCGCGACCGGCTGCGTACGGGGCGCAAGCCGCCGCGGGACATCGTGCTGGCGTTCCTGGCGGACGAGGAGGCCGGCGGCACCTATGGCGCGCGGTATCTCGTGGACCACCACCCGGAGCTGTTCGAGGGCGTGACGGAGGCGATCAGCGAGGTCGGCGGCTTCTCGTTCACCGTCAACGAGAACCTCCGGCTGTACCTGATCGAGACGGCCCAGAAGGGCATGCACTGGATGAAGCTGACCGTGGCCGGGACGGCCGGGCACGGTTCGATGATCCACCGGGACAACGCCATCACCGAACTGTCCGAGGCGGTCGGCCGGTTGGGGCGGTACGAGTTCCCGGTGCGGGTCACCAAGACGCTGCGGGCGTTCCTGGACGAGCTGGGGGACGCGCTGGGGACGGAGCTCGACCCGGAGAACATGGACGAGACGCTGGCCAAGCTCGGCGGGATCGCCAAGCTGATCGGGGCGTCGCTGCGGAACACCGCCAACCCCACGCAGCTGGGAGCCGGTTACAAGGTCAACGTGATTCCGGGGGAGGCCACCGCGCACGTCGACGGCCGCTTCCTGCCGGGGTACGAGGAGGAGTTCCTGGCGGACCTGGACCGGCTCCTGGGGCCGCGGGTCAGGCGCGAGGACGTGCACGCGGACAAGGCGCTGGAGACCACCTTCGACGGCGCGCTGGTGGCGGCGATGCAGTCGGCGCTCCAGGCCGAGGACCCGATCGCGCGGGCCGTGCCGTACATGCTCTCCGCGGGGACGGACGCCAAGTCCTTCGACGACCTGGGGATCCGCGGGTTCGGGTTCGCGCCGCTGAAGCTGCCGCCGGAGCTGGACTTCGCGGGGATGTTCCACGGCGTGGACGAGCGGGTGCCGGTGGACGGGCTGAAGTTCGGGGTGCGGGTGCTCGACCGGTTCATCGACCAGAGCTGAGGTACGGGTCCCCGCCACCCGGCGGCGGGGAAACGGTTTTTTGACCTCTGGTGGCGGTGTGTCGACGGGCCTCGGCACGCGCGGGGAGGGTGAAGTCGGTGTGAATTTCCTGCCTTTCGCACTGACTTCGCTGGAAAGAGTGAATGCCGCGATGTGTTCGTAGCTTCAACGGCCCGGCCTTCGTTGAGGTGAGTGCGGTCCGCGGCTGGGACCGCATTGCCTATAAGGAGGAACCATGATCAAGAAGGTCGTCGCCGCTGCTGCGGTCGCCGGTGGAGTGGTACTCGCCGGCGCCGGCCTGGCCGTTGCCGACTCCGGTGCCCAGGGTGCCGCGGTGCACTCGCCCGGCGTCGTCTCCGGCAACGTCGTGCAGATCCCGGTACACGTTCCGGTGAATGCCTGCGGCAACACGATCTCCGTGATCGGTCTGCTGAACCCCGCTTTCGGCAACACCTGTGTGAACCGCTGACGTTATTGATGGTGTATCCGGCCCATTAAGGGGCCGGCCCGGTACGGCTCCGGGATGCCACTTCGGCACCCCGGAGCCGCCGGGCATTTTCGCGGGCGGGTGAAAACTCCCTACGAGGCGGTCCGCGGAGGCGCGAGCGCTCCTCCGCGGGCCGCCACCGGCCCGCTTTCCTGTAAGGCACAAGGCAGGGGAAAACTATGAGACAGGTCGCAAGAAAAGGCCTGATCACCATGGCGGCCGCAGGTGGCGTGCTCGCCATGGCCGCCGGGTACGCGCACGCGGACGCCACGGCCGCGGGCGGCACGGCGCATTCGCCCGGTGTCGGATCCGGTAACGCGATCCAGCTCCCGGTCGACATCCCGGTCAACGCGTGCGGCAACACCGTCGACGTGGTCGGGCTGCTCAACCCGGCGTTCGGCAACAACTGCGCGAACGTCTCCGGCGGCCACCACGGCCACGGGCAGGGCCATGGGCACGGGCACGAGCACGGCCGGGGCGGCGAGCACGGCCGGACCTCCGGCGGGCACGGCGGCGCCACCGCCGCCGGCGGTGCGGTGCACTCGCCCGGCGTCGGGTCCGGCAACGCCGTCCAGGCGCCGATCGACGTCCCCGTCAACGCCTGCGGCAACAGCGTGGACGTCATCGGGCTGCTGAACCCGGCCTTCGGCAATGACTGCGGCACCGTCTCGCCGGCGGGTCCGGGCCGGCCGCACCACCCGGGCGGCCCTGAGCAGCCCGGGCAGCCGCCGGAGCAGGGGCACCACCCCCAGGGCCCCGGCACTCCCCACCACCCGGGGCAGCCGCACCACCCCGGCACCCCGCACCAGCCGGGCCACCCGCACCACCCCGGGACCCCGCAGGCGCCCCGGACGCACGTCCCCCAGGGCCCGCAGGCCCCGGCCACCCCGGTCGCGCGGACGCACCCCGCGGGCGCGTCGCACACCGCCACCGCCCCGGCGCGGCCGGCCGGCCGGTCGCAGCTCGCGCACACCGGTGCCGGGACGCTCGGCTACGCCGTGCCGCTCAGCGCCGGGATGCTGGTCGGGGGCGCGATCCTCTACCGGCGCACGCGCACCGTCCGCCGGTGAGCACCGTCGGATGACGCGGGACGCCCCGGCGTGACCGCATGACGGAGCGGGCCCCGTCCCGGACGGGGCCCGCTCTGCTGCGATCACGGCTTCCCGGTGGTCACCATGTGGCGCGGAGCTGTCGGATGATCCGGCGGCGCAGCCGGACCCGGCGGCTGCCGTCGGGATTGAGACGAAGTCGGTCCAACTCCCAGTGTCCGTACTCGGCGTGGTCGGTCAGCAGGCGTGTGGCGGCCTTGCGGGAGACACCCCGTGGCACATACACATCGCAGAATTCGTATTCCGGCATCGCATCTATTGTGCGGGACCGGCCCCGGTACGGATAGCGTCTGCACTATGTCTGATGCTGCGCAGCCTTCCGCTGCCGAGGTACGTGCCGCCGCTGAGGCGGTCAAAGCCGCGCTGGACCGTCACCTCGACGCGGTCGAACGCCGCTCGGGGCCGGACGACCCCGCCGTCTACGCCGCGTTCGACGAACTCGCCGCGGCGGCGGAGTCCTACGACGAACTGCTCTACGACACCTACGACGAGGTCACCCCCTTCGAGATCCCGGGGAACGACACCCTGCCCGCCTACGCCGGGCCGGAGGAGCCGAGTGCGCTGAGCGTGCTCATCCGGCGCGACTACACCGTCGCCAAGCCGCAGCGCCTGCTGCATCAGGCCCAGCGCATCGCGGCCCTGGACCCGGACGCCGCCGATGACGCGGCCGGCCCCACCGCCGACGCGGCCGCGGTGGTCGGCAGCAGTGTGCACGCCGCGCTCGGGGTGCTGTTCGGGGAGTACGAACCGGACGAGATCGCCTCCCGGCACAAGGAGTTCGGCCTGGAGGAGGGCGACTCCACGCTGTGGGTGGCCGCCGCCGACGAACCGGCCGAACCGGGGGAGTGGCTGGCCGCGCCGTTCGACCAGGCCGATCCGCAGCGGGTGGTGTGCCGCTTCGACGTCAGCTCGGTCTTCGACGAGGAGCTCGACGACGGCGATGACGACGATGACGACGATCTGCT
Organism: Streptomyces rhizoryzae; assembly: GCF_023155275.1. Lineage (GTDB taxonomy): Bacteria > Actinomycetota > Actinomycetes > Streptomycetales > Streptomycetaceae > Streptomyces > Streptomyces rhizoryzae. The sequence continues at coordinate 61,807 of NZ_JALMUV010000007.1, read as the reverse complement.
GGAGCCGGCCGACCGGAGGCGGTGAGGCGCGGCGGAACGGGCCCGCGGGGCGGACGGCCGGAGCGCCGCCGCGTGGGCCCGCCGCCGTCCCGGGCGGCGGGCCAGGCGTCAGTCCGCGGCCTGCTCCTCGGCCTGGACGCGCAGCAGCGCCCGCAGCCGGGTGGTGCGCTCCTTGGCGGGGACCTCGGCGACCGCGCGGGCCAGCGCCTGGTCCACGCCCTGGACCACCGACAGGTGCCGTTCGGCGCGGCTGAAGGCGGTGTAGGCCCAGGCGCGGGTCAGGCCGCCGGCGGCGTCGCCGGGGAGCACCACGACCGCGGCGGGCCAGCGCGAACCGGCCGCCTGGTGGGCGGTGAGCGCCCAGCCGTGCCGGACCGCTCCGGCGCCGACCTGCTCGCGCGGCACGACCACGGCGGCGCCCTCGCAGTCCAGGTGCAGGCCGTCCGGGCCGGCGCCGGTGACCGTGCCGGGGAGCGTGCGGCCCCGGGCGGGGGAGTAGGCGACGCGGTCGCCGGGATCGAAGCCGCCGAACCGGCCGGGGCCGGGGTTCAGGCGCTCCTTGAGCGCGGCGTTCAGCGCGCGGGTGCCGGCCGCACCGCCGTGCCCGACCGTGATCACCTGGGTCTGCCCGGCGGGGATACCCAGGGCCCGGGGGACCGAGTCGGCGACCAGCTGGACGGTGCGGTGCACCGCTTCGCCGGCGTCGCGGACGGGGACGGTGACCACTTCCCTGCCGGGCGCCTCGACCTCGCTCAGCTCGCCGATGCCGATGCCCGACACCAGCTCGCCGATCGGCCCGAAGTCCGGGGTGCGGGAGGCGACCTGGGGGCAGAAGCGGGATTGCAGGACGTCCTGGAAGAGCCGGCCGGGGCCGGCGGACCACAGCACGCCCGGGTCGCCGCTGAGCACCAGCCGGGCGCCGTCGGCCAGGGACTCGACGAGCAGCGCGGCGGTCTCCAGATCCAGCTGCGGGGCGTCCAGGACGACCAGGAGGTCCAGGGCGAGGGCGCCGTCCGCGTCCCGGCCCGGTCCCTCCGCGCCGGACAGCAGGCCGGCGACGGTCACCGCGGCGGACGGCAGCCCGCCGTCCCCGGGCGCGGCCTCGGCGAGGTGGGCGGCCAGCCGCCGGCGGCCGTCGGGGGTATGGGTGGCGCCGGCGGCCCGCAGGCCGAGGGCGCGGGCCGCGGCGAGCAGCGCGGCGGGCTCGGCGCGGGCCGCCTCGCCGCCGGTGTGGGCCACCAGGCCGCTGTGCGCGGCGGTGCGGATCAGCTCCGCGGCGGAGGGCGAGGGGGCGGCGTCCGCGGCGGCCTCCCACGCGGCGGCGGAGGGGCGGACCGGCGGGGTGACGGCTCCGGCCTCCGCGGCAGCTCCGGCCGCCCCGGCTGCGCCGTCCTCCCCGGCTTCCGCGCCGTCCCCGCAGCCTCCGGCTTCCGCAGCGTCCCCGGCTTCCGCAGCGTCCCCGGCGTTCCCGGCCTCGGACGTTCCGGTCCCGGGGGCCGCTGCCGTCCCGGGCTCCTCGAAGGTGTTCAGCAGCCGGGCCAGGCCGTCGGCGACGCTCTCCTCGGCCATGGCGAGCCGGTCCAGGCCGAGGAGGACGCGGACCGGCTGCTCCTCGTCCTCGTCCGCGGCGGCCCGGGGGCGGCCGGGGGTGTCCAGGGCGTCCTGGAAGACCAGCACCGCGCCGTCCGCGATGGCGGTCTGGAGGGCCTCGTCCGGCTCCGGGACGGCGCGCTGGGCGAGGGCGGCGCGGAGCGCGGACGCCTCCAGGGCCGAGTGGCCGGCGACCGCGGCCTGCTCCAGCAGCCACACCGTCAGGGCCTGGGCGCGCCGCTCGTCACCGGGCCCGCAGGCGGCGCCGAGCAGTGCGCGGGCGAAGCCGTCGGCCTGCTCGGGGCGCACGCCCGGGACCGCGAGCAGCTGCCAGGGGTCCTCGGCCAGGGCCTCGGCGGCCCGCTCGCCGAGCGTCTCGGCGACCTGCCCGGCCAGTGCCTCGGGGGCGCCGCCGGCCGCGAGCACCCGGCGGACGCCCTCGATACCGGGGCCCGCGGCGACGGCCGGCCGCGGCGGGGCCGCCGGGGCGGGCGGCGCGGGCGGGGCGGCGGCGTCCGGCGCGGGGGGCGCGGAGGGGGCGCCCGGTGCCTCCTGGGCGCCGGGCGGGGGGCTCGCGGGGCGCTGGGCGGCCGGGGCCTGCGGTGCCGGGCGCTGCGGGGCCCGGCCGGGGGCGGCCTCCCCGGGGGCGCCGCCGGGGGCCGGGCGGGCGGCGGGTGCGGCGGCCCGCGGCGCCTCGGCGAAGAACGACGCGGCGGAGCGCTCACCGCTCTCCACGGCCCGCACCGCCGCCGCCAGCGCCGCCACGGACGCGGCGGGGCCGGGCTGTGCCGTGCCGCCGGCCTCGCCGCCCGCCCCGCCGGCGGGCGCGGCCTCCTGCTCGGGCGGGTTGTCGCCGGGGCGGTCGGTAGTCACAGCGTGCTCCAGTCGTGGTCGGGATAGTGGTGCACCGGAGCCGACACATCGTCCAGCGCCCGGCGGATCTCGTCAGGAAGACTAAGCGCCTCCACTGACAACGAGGCCCTGAGCTGCTGCGCCGTGCGCGCACCGAGGATCGGCGCGGTGACGCCGGGGCGGTCGCGGACCCAGGACAGGGCGACCTGGAGCGGGGTGACGGCCAGTCCGTCGGCGGCGGTGGCGACCGCGTCCACGACCCGGCGCGCGGCCTCGTCGAGATACGGCGCGACGAACGGGGCGAGGTGCTCGGAGGCGCCGCGGGAGTCGGCGGGGGTGGCGTGCCGGTACTTGGCCGTCAGCACCCCGCGGCCCAGGGGCGACGACGGCAGCAGACCCAGGCCCAGGTCGCGGGCGGCGGGCAGGACCTCCCGTTCGACGCCGCGCTGGAGGAGGGAGTACTCCATCTGCGTACTGGCCAGGCGGTTGCGGGCGCCCGGCGCGGCCAGCTGCCAGGTGGCGGCCTTGGCGAGCTGCCAGCCGGAGAAGTTCGACAGGCCCACATAGCGCGCCCGGCCGGTGGCCACGGCCTGGTCGAGGGCCTGGAGGGTCTCCTCCAGCGGGGTGTGCGGGTCGAAGGCGTGCAGCTGCCAGAGGTCGACGTAATCGGTGCGCAGGCGCTCCAGGGAGGCGTCGAGGGCGGCGAGGAGATGGCGGCGCGAGCCGTCCACCCGGCGGTCCGGCTCCAGGACGCTGCCGGCCTTGGTGGCGATCACCAGGTCCTGGCGCGGAACGAGATCCTCCAGGAGCCGGCCGAGGAGGTATTCGGCCCCGCCGTCGGCGTAGATGTCGGCGGTGTCGACGAGGGTGCCGCCGGCCTCCCAGAACGTCTTGAGCTGGTCGGCGGCGTCCTGCTCGCCGGTGTCGCGCGCCCAGTTCAGGGTGCCGAGGCCGAGGCGGGAGACGCGCAGGCCCGTGCGGCCGAGGTGCCTTTGCTCCATGGGCCCAGACATTACGCGCCGGGCCCGGCGATCAGGGGACCTGTGGACAACCGCCGCCCGGTGGGCGCGCGGCGGCGTGCGGCCCGCCGGTGACGGCCGCCGCACCCGCACGCTAGAGTCCCCGGAACAGCGACGTTACTGATGGGTAAGGGGAGCGGCATGAGGCTTGGCATCAACCTCGGCTACTGGGGCGCCGGCATGGACTCCGACAATCTCGCGGTGGCGCAGGAGGCCGACCGCCTCGGCTACGCGGTCTGCTGGGCGGCCGAGGCGTACGGCTCCGACGCCCCCACCGTACTCTCCTGGGTGGCCGCGCAGACCGAGCGGATCGACGTCGGCTCGGCGATCTTCCAGATCCCCGCCCGGACGCCCGCGATGACCGCGATGACCGCGGCGACCCTGGACTCCCTCTCCGGCGGCCGCTTCCGGCTCGGCCTGGGCGTCTCCGGCCCGCAGGTCTCCGAGGGCTGGTACGGCGTGAAGTTCGACAAGCCGCTGGCCCGCACCCGGGAGTACGTGGAGATCGTCCGCAAGGCCATGGCCCGCGAGCGGCTCTCCTACGAGGGCGAGCACTGGACGCTGCCGCTGCCCGGCGGCCCCGGCAAGCCGCTGAAGCTCACCGTCCACCCGCAGCGCGAGCACATCCCGCTGTACATCGCCGCGATCGGCCCGAAGAACCTCCGGCAGACCGGCGAGATCGCCGACGGCGCGCTGCTGATCTTCCCCTCCGCCGAGCACCTGGAGGAGACCGCGCTCGCCCCCCTCCGGGAGGGCCGGCAGGCCGCCGGGAAGACCATGGACGGCTTCGACGTCTGCCCCACCCTCCCGCTGGCCCTCGGCGCGGACTCCGACGTCAGCGCGCTCGCCGACCAGTTCCGCCCGTACACCGCGCTCTACGTCGGCGGGATGGGCAGCCGCAAGCAGAACTTCTACAACCGGCTGGCGCAGCGCATGGGCTACGAGAAGGAGGCCGCCGAGATCCAGGACAAGTACCTGTCCGGTGACAAGGACGGCGCCGCCGCGGCCGTCCCGGAGCGCCTGATCGACCAGACCGCCCTGCTCGGTTCGGTCGAGCGGATCGCCGAGCGGATGCAGGCGTACGCCGCCGCGGGCGTGACCACGCTGACGCTGGCGCCGGCCGGCTGGACGCTGGAGGAGCGGGTGGCCGCGCTGCGCGCCGGCACCGAGGCCCTGGAGCGCGCCGGGCTGGCCTGAGGCCGCGGCCTCCGCACGAAGGCCCGGCACGGGAGCGTGCCGGGCCTTCTTCGTGGCGCTGCGGCCGTGGTGGGGGCTCGGGGGTCTTCCCCGCCACGGCCGTCACGGAGCACAACGCCCCGACCTGCGGGCGGGTTACGCGGCCGGCGGCGGGCGGGTCAGGCGAACGGGTGCCGCGCCCGTGGCCCCCGGTTGCCGGGCCCCGGCCGGGGCGGGTGGCCGGTGCCGCCCGCGGGTCCGTTCGGAGGTGACGTTGATGTTCTCGGCCCGGCGCCTGTTCCGGGAGATCCTCGACGACGACGCCGCCTACCGCCTCTTCTGCTCCATCGCGGCCGGCGGCGAGGCCCGGGGCGGCTGGGAGAACGGCCGGATCGCCGCCCTGCTCCCGGCCGCCCTGAGCGACCTGGCGCCCAAGGTCGCCCGGCACGGCGCCGACGAGGACAAGCACGGCCGGATCTTCCGGGCCCTGCTGCGCCGGCGCGGACTGACACCCACCGCGGTCCCCGCTGCGAGCGGCTGGCCGGCTGGCGGCGGATGGTCAGCCTGCGGATGCCCGAGCGGCGCGACGCGCTGGGCGGACCGGCCGCCCCCGCACCGGAGTTCGCCTGAGCGGGCCGGCCGCCGGCGCCCGCCGGGACGTCGCGCTCACAGCCAGCCGCGGCGCTTGAACAGCCGGTACAGCGACACCTCGATGACCGCCATCACCAGCAGGATCGCCGGGTACCCCAGCGACCAGTTCAGCTCCGGCATGTCGCGGAAGTTCATGCCGTAGATGCCGGCGATCAGGGTCGGTACGGCGGCCAGCGCCGCCCAGGCGGAGATCTTGCGCATGTCGTCGTTCTGCCGGACGCCCATCTGCGCCAGGTGGGCGGCCAGCACGTCGGACAGCAGCCGGTCCAGGCCCTCCACCGACTCGTTGGCGCGGGTCAGGTGGTCGCCGACGTCCCGGAAGAACGGCCGGGCCTGGTCGTGGACGAAGGGCACGCCCGGGCTCTGGAGGCGCGCCATCGGCTCGGCCAGCGGGACGGTGGCCCGGCGGAACTCCATGATCTCGCGCTTGAAGGTGTAGATCCGCATCGCGGTGTGCCGGGTCTCCCGGCGGATCGGCGCGAACACCTCCGCCTCCAACTCCTCCAGGTCCAGCTGGAGTTCCGCGGCCACCTCGATGTAGTGGTCGACCACCGCGTCGCTGACCGCGTACAGCACCGCGCCCGGGCCGTGCCGGAGGATCTCCGGGTGGTGCTCCAGCCGCTGCCGGACCGCCGCCAGCGGGCTGGCCGTGCCGTGCCGGACGGTGACCACGAACGAGTCGCCGACGAAGACCATCAGCTCCGAGGCGGTGACGGTGTCCGCGGTGACGTCGTAGGTGATCGGTTTGAGCACCACGAACAGCGAGTCGTCGTAGACCTCCAGCTTCGGCCGCTGGTGGGCGTTGAGGGCGTCCTCCACGGCCAGCGGATGCAGCCGGAACTCGCTGCTGACCTGGTCGAACTCGTGCTGGGTGGGCTCGTACATGCCCAGCCACAGGAAGGAGCGGCCCTCCGCCCGCGCCGCGTCCAGCGCGCGGGAGAAATCCGTCGCGCACTCATGGCGGCGGCCCTCGCGGTAGATGGCGCAGTCCACGATCACACCAGGCATTCTCACCCGCCGCCCGGCCGCCTGCCCGGGGAAGCCGGCAGCGGGGCGGCGGGACGGCGGCGCCACCACCTAGGCTGGCGGTCATGCCCACGCTGATCCTGGTGCGGCACGGCCGCTCCACCGCCAACACCGCCGGCGTCCTCGCCGGCCGGACTCCCGGCGTCGCCCTCGACGAGCGGGGCGCCGCGCAGGCCGCGGCGCTGCCCGGCCGCCTCGCCGGGATCCCGCTGGCCCTCGCCGTCTCCAGCCCCCTCCAGCGCTGCCGGGAGACCCTGGCGCCGCTGCTCGCGGCCCGCCCCGGGCTGCGCCTGGCCACCGACGAGCGGATCACCGAGTGCGACTACGGCGACTGGTCGGGCCGCAAGCTCGCCGAGCTGGCCGACGAGCCGCTGATGGAGACCGTCCAGCAGCACCCTTCCGCCGCCGGGTTCCCCGGCGGCGAGCCGATGCGGGAGATGCAGAACCGCGCGGTGGCCGCGGTCCGGGAGTGGAACGACCGGGTCGCCGAGCAGGCCGGTGCCGAAGCGGTCTACCTGATGTGCTCGCACGGTGACATCATCAAATCCCTGGTCGCCGACGCCCTGGGCCTGCACCTCGACCTCTTCCAGCGGATCTCCGTCGAGCCGTGCTCGGTGACCGTGGTCCGCTACACCCGGCTGCGCCCCTACCTGGTCCGGCTCGGCGACACCGGCGACCTCGCCTCGCTGGTGCCGCGGGAGGACGGCACCGCCGGGAGCGAGCGGGACGCGGCCGTGGGAGGCGGTGCGGGCGCAGCGTGATCAGCGGGCGCAGTAGGGTGGTGCGACGGCGCTGCCCGCGACGCCCCGGTGTCCGCGCGGCGGCCTTGAGGACGCAGCGACCCACTGACCCAGCAGTTCGAGACAATCGGAGCAGGACGTTGTCCCGTCAGGTGTTCTTCTACGACCTACCGGACCGCTTCGTGGCCGGTACGGTCGGGCTGCCTGGCCGCCGTAGCTTCTTCCTCCAGGCCAGCGCGGGCGGCCGGACCACCAGCGTCGCCCTGGAGAAGACGCAGGTGGCGGCGCTCGCCGAGCGGATCGAGGAGCTGCTGGACGAGGTGGTCCGGCGCAGCGGCGGCAGCGCCCCGGTGCCCGCGGTCTCCCCGTCCGAGATGGCCGACACCGCACCGCTCCAGATGCCGGTGGAGGAGGAGTTCCGGGTCGGCACCATGGCGCTGGCCTGGGACGGCGAGGCCGAGCGGATGATCGTCGAGGCCCAGGCGCTGGTCGAACTGGACGCCGACAGCGACGAGGACCTCGCCGACGCCGAGGAGCGGCTGCTCCAGGACGACGAGAACGGCCCGCCGATGCTCCGGGTGCGGCTGACCGGCACGATGGCCCGGGCGTTCGCCAAGCGCGCGCTGGACGTCGTCAACGCCGGCCGCCCGCCGTGCCCGCTGTGCAGCCTGCCGCTCGACCCGGAAGGACACGTATGTCCGCGCCAGAACGGATACCGGCGGGACGCCTGAGCCCCGTGGAGCCCGCCACCGCCGACGGCGGCCGGGCCGCCGAGCCCGCCGCGCCCGCCGGTGAGCCGGCCGGAAGCCTGGCGCCGGACCTGCTCGCCCGCGGCGAGCTGACCGTCCGCGGCCGGATCCCCGACGCCTCCAACGCCGTCCTGTACTGCACCGTCGCCCTCGACGGGCGCACCGCCGACTGCGTCTACAAGCCGGTCGCCGGCGAGCGCCCGCTGTGGGACTTCCCCGACGGCACGCTCGCCGAGCGCGAGGTCGCCGCGTACGAGGTCGCCCGGGCCTGCGGCTGGGACCTCATCCCGACCACGGTGCTGCGCGACGGCCCGTACGGGACCGGCATGGTGCAGGAGTGGATCGCGCCGCCCGGGGACGGCGACGAGGTGCCCGAGCTGCTGGCGCTGGTCGCCGAGGACGAGCCGGCGCCGGGCTGGAAGGCGGTCGGCCGCGCGGAGATCGGCGCCGGCCGCACCGCGCTGCTGGTCCACGCCGACCACCCGCGGCTGCGGCGGCTGGCGGTGCTGGACGCGGTGATCAACAACGGTGACCGCAAGGGCGGCCACCTGCTGCCCGCGGCCGGCGGCTCGTTCTTCGCGATCGACCACGGGGTGACGTTCCACTCCGACGACAAGCTGCGCACCCTGCTGTGGGGCTGGGCCGGGGAGCCGCTGACCGACGAGGCGCGGACGGTGCTGGCCGGTCTGCGGACGGCGCTGGCGGACGCGGCACCGCTCGCCGCCCGACTGGCCGAGCTGATCACCGGTGCGGAGCTGGCGGCGGTGCGGGCGCGGGTCGAGGGGCTGCTGCGCAGCGGCCGGCACCCGGAGCCGAGCGGGGAGTGGCCGGCGATCCCCTGGCCGCCGGTCTGAGCCGCCCGACCCGGGGGCGGTGCCGCGGGCAGCTGCCGTCGGCACACCCTGCGGCAGAACACAAGACCGCCTTTCCGGCCAGAGACGCACTCCGGTTCGTATGCGGAAGCGGCGTCCGGTTACGCTCAAGGCATGCATGCATGGCCCGCTTCTGAGGTCCCCGCCCTGCCCGGTCAGGGCCGCGACCTGAGGATCCACGACACCGCGACCGGCGGACGGGTAACCCTCGACCCCGGTCCCGTCGCCCGTATCTACGTCTGCGGCATCACGCCGTACGACGCCACCCACATGGGGCACGCGGCGACCTACAACGCGTTCGACCTCGTGCAGCGCGTGTGGCTCGACACGAAGCGCCAAGTGCACTACGTGCAGAACGTCACCGACGTCGACGACCCGCTGCTGGAGCGGGCGGTGGCCACCGGCGACGACTGGACCGCGCTCGCCGAGCGCGAGACCGCCCTGTTCCGCGAGGACATGACGGCGCTGCGGATGCTGCCGCCGCGCCAGTACATAGGCGCGGTGGAGTCCATACCCGCCATCGTCCCGCTGGTGGAGCGGCTGCGCGACGCCGGCGCCGCCTACGAACTCGACGGCGACATCTACTTCTCGGTGGCCTCCGACCCGCACTTCGGGGAGGTCTCCGGCCTGGACGCCGAGGCCATGCGGCGGCTGTCCGCCGAGCGCGGCGGCGACCCGGAGCGCGAGGGCAAGAAGAACCCGCTCGACCCGATGCTGTGGATGGCCGCCCGGGACGGCGAGCCGAGCTGGGACGGCAGGACGCTGGGCCGCGGCCGGCCCGGCTGGCACATCGAGTGCGTCGCCATCGCCCTGGAGCACCTCGGGATGGGCTTCGACGTCCAGGGCGGCGGCTCCGACCTGGCGTTCCCGCACCACGAGATGGGCGCCTCGCACGCCCAGGCGCTGACCGGCGAACACCCCTTCGCCAAGGCGTACGTGCACGCGGGGATGGTCGCCCTGAACGGCGAGAAGATGTCCAAGTCCAAGGGCAACCTCGTCTTCGTCTCGAAGCTGCGCCGGGACGGCATCGACCCGGCCGCGATCCGCCTGACGCTGCTGGCCCACCACTACCGCAGCGACTGGGAGTGGACCGACGCGGTGCTGGACGAGGCCGAGGCGCGGCTGGCCCGCTGGCGGTCGGCGGTCTCCCGCCCCGACGGGCCGCCCGCCGAGGCGCTGCTGGCCGAGATCCGCGCCGCCCTGGCCGACGACCTCGACGCGCCGGCCGCGCTGGCCGCGGTGGACCGCTGGGCCGCCGCGCAGGAAACCTCCGGCGGTACGGACGAGAGCGCCCCCGGGCTGGTCTCCCGGGCGGTGGACGCGCTGCTGGGCGTGGCGCTGTAACGGACCGGACGCGCCGAGGGGCGCCCCGCCGCGAGGGCGGGGCGCCCCTCTTTCCGTGTCCTGGCCCGGCCTGCCGGGTCCCGTACCGCGGCTCCGGCTCCGGCTGTCCGGCCGGGCCGGCGCGGCCGGTCAGCGCTCCTGGCCGGTGTCCTCCGGACCGTCGCCGTCCGCGCCGTCGGACCGCTCGCCGCCGTCCTCGCCGGTGCGCGGGCCGCCGGACGCCTTCGGCGGCGCGGACTCCTCCGGCGGCCGGGGCTCGCGCGGCTCCTTGGGCGCCGGGCGCGGGGGCCGGGTGCGGCCGCCGCCGGTGTCGCGGCGGTACGGGCCCTCGCGGCCGTCGGCGACGCCGCCGTCGGTGGCCACCCCGGGGCCGGCCTGGGGGTCGCGGCGGCGCAGATAGCGCTCGAACTCGCGGGCGATCGCCTCGCCGGACGCCTCCGGCAGATCGGCGGTGTCCCGGGCCTCCTCCAGCGACTGGACGTACTCGGCCACCTCGCTGTCCTCGGCGGCGAGTTGGTCCACGCCCAGCTGCCAGGCGCGGGCGTCCTCGGTCAGCTCGCCCAGCGGTATCCGCAGGTCGAGCAGGTCCTCCAGGCGGTTGAGGAGGGCGAGGGTGGCCTTGGGGTTGGGCGGCTGGGAGACGTAGTGCGGCACCGCGGCCCACAGGCTGACGGCCGGGACCCCGGCGTGCGTGCACGCCTCCTGGAGGATGCCGACGATCCCCGTGGGGCCCTCGTAGCGGGACTCCTCCAGATCCAGCCGGCGCGCCAGGTCCGCGTCGGAGCTGACGCCGCTGACCGGGACCGGCCGGGTGTGCGGGGTGTCGCCCAGCAGTGAGCCCAGCACCACCACCATCTCGACGCCCAACTCGTGGGCGAAGCCGAGGAGTTCGTTGCAGAACGAGCGCCAGCGCATGCTCGGCTCGATGCCGCGGACCAGGACCAGGTCGCGGGGCCGGCCCTTGCCGTCGGAGTCGGCGATCCGGACCACGGACAGCCGGGTGGTGGGCCAGGTGATCTTGCGGACGCCGTTCTCCAGGAAGACCGTCGGGCGGTTCACCTGGAAGTCGTAGTAGTCCTCCGCGTCGAGCGCGGCGAAGACCTCGCCCTTCCATTCCCGGTCCAGGTGTGCGACCGCGGCGGAGGCGGCGTCGCCGGCGTCGTTCCAGCCTTCGAACGCGGCCACCATGACCGGGTCGATCAGCTCGGGCACCCCCTCCAGCTCGATCACCCAGCGCCTCCTTCCGGCCGGCCGGGCCGTCTGGGGCGGCCGCCGGCAGCAGTTCCGTTGCGTGCGCTCCCAAGCCTACGGCTTCCGCGGTGCCGGTCCGCAGCCCCTTTGCGAGCGTGTGTACGGGAGGGCCGGGAAAGGCCCGATGCCCGCCGGGTCGTGGACACGGCGTCCGGATCCCGCCAGCGCCGTCCGGCGCCCTGCCGCAGGATCGAGCCGTACCGCGGAGGAAGGCCCCGGAAGCCCGCAAAGCGGCCGGAAGCCTCCCAACGCGGTGCGTACGGCATGGATTTGACAGATGGATGGAAAAGGTGAGGACGATGACGACGACCACGGCACCCGCCCCCGGCACCCGCCCGCTGGCCGGCAAGGCGGCCCTGGTGACCGGCGGCAGCCGGGGCATCGGCGCGGCGATCGCGGAGCGGCTGGCGGCCGACGGGGCGGCGGTGGCACTGACGTACCACAGCCGGGACGACCTGGCCGACCAGGTCGTCAAGCGGATCGGGGAGGCCGGCGGGCGGGCGTGGGCGGTACGGGCCGACGCCGCGGACCCGGAGGCGGTGCGTGCCTCGGTCGCCGCCGCGGCCGACCGGTTCGGGCGCCTGGACATCCTGGTCAACAACGCGGGCGCCGGCGTCCTGGGGCCCTTCGAGCAGATCGCGGCGGACGACGTGGACCGGGTGCTGGCGACCAACGTCCGGGGCCCGTTCCTGGCCGCCCAGGCCGCGGCCGCGCACCTGGCCGAGGGCGGCCGGATCGTCTCGATCGGCAGCTGCATGGCCGAACGGGCGGCGTTCCCCGGCGGCTCCCTCTACGCCACCAGCAAGGCCGCGCTGACCGGTCTGACCAAGGCGCTGGCCCGCGAACTGGGCCCGCGCGGGATCACCGTCAACCTCGTCCACCCCGGGCCCATCGACACCGACATGAACCCGGCGGACGGTGAGCACGCCGGTCTCCAGGCCGGGTTGACCGCCCTCGGCGCCTACGGGCGGCCCGCGGACGTGGCGGCGACGGTGGCCCACCTGGCGGGCGAGGGCGGCCGGTACATCACCGGCGCCGCGATCGCGGTGGACGGCGGGTTCGCGGTCTGAGCGGGCCGGCGGCGGGCGGCGGTGGCACCGGGGGCCGGCTCAGCGCCCCTCCCCGGTGCCGTCCGCTCCGCCGTCCTCCCACAGGGTGCTGGGGGCCTCCCGGCGCACCACCGGGGCGATCTCCTCGGCGAACCGCTGGAGGGTCTCCAGCTGCTCGGCGAGCGGCAGCCCGAAGCCGTCCACGGTGACCGACTGGAGATCGTGCCCGTACGCCGCGTGGAAGCCGAGGATCTTGTCGATGATCTGCTGCGGGGAGCCGATCAGCGCCGGGCCGTCGGCGAGGGCGTCCTCGATGGTGCGGAACGGGGTGTTGTAGCCGGCCCGGCCGGCCAGGTGCGGCCGGAAGCTCTGCGCGACCTTCGCCTCGTAGAGGTCCTTGTAGCGGGCGATCGCGGCCCGTTCGGTATCCGCGATCAGCAGACCGCCGGAGCCGGCGGCCACCCGGGCCCGCGCCGGGTCGTGCCCGTACGCGGCGAACCGCTCGCGGTAGTAGGCGATCAGCCGGGCGTAGGCGGCGCGCGGCTGGATCGCGTTGGCGGTGAACAGCGGATCGCCGTGCCGGGCGGCGAGTTCGGGGGAGGTGCGGCTGGTGGCGGAGCCGTGCCAGATCCGCGGCGGGCCGCCGTACGGGCGGGGCAGGGTCGTGGTGTTCTTCAGGGGCGGCCGGAACTCGCCCGCCCAGTCCACGTGTTCCTCGCTCCACAGCCGGCGCAGCAGCCCGTACTTCTCGGCCTGGAGGTCCCACTGCCGCTCCTCGTCGAGCCCGAAGAGGTCGAAGTGCCCGGCCTCCGCGCCCTTGCCGATGACCAGTTCCAGCCGGCCGCGGGAGAGCTGGCTGAGGGTGGCGTAGTCCTCGGCGACCCGCACCGGGTCGAGCACCGCCAGGACCGTGACGCCGGTCTGGAGCCGGATCCGGGACGTCCGGGCGGCCAGCGCGCCCAGCACCACCGACGGGCTGGAGGAGAGGAACGGCCCGGCGTGCCGCTCGCCGACCGCGTACGCGTCGAAACCCAGCCGCTCGGCCGCCACGCCGGCCTCCACCACCTCGGCGAACCGGTCGGCGGCGGTGGGGAGGTGGCCGGTCAGCGGGTGCGGAGCGTGGCCGATGAGGGAGAGCACGGAGAATTTCACGGTGTCCTTCCGGCGGGAGGGGCGCGGCGCGCCGGCCGCGGTTCCGCCGGGGCGGCGCGGGGGCCCCTCCCACTGTGCGCGCGGGACGTTGCCGCCGTGTGTCGGCCGCGTGGCGGGCCGGCGTGCACGGGGCGCGCGGCCGCCGGGAACGCCGATGGGGCGGCCCCCCGGCCGCCGGGAACGCCGATGGGGCGGCCCCCCGGCCGCCCCATCACCGTGCGCCGCCCGGCCTTCTGACGGGCCGTGCGGCGAGGACCGGGGCGCCGTCCGCAGCGCGCGCCCCGGAGCACGCCTCAGCGCTTCAGCAGCTCCTCGACCCGGCCCCGGACGTCCGCGGTGTCCAGGCCGCGGATGGTCAGCGTGGTCCGGCGGCGCAGCACGTCGTCGGCGGTCTCGGCCCACTCGTGGTCACGGGCGTAGACGACCTGCGCCCAGATCTCCGGCGCGTCGGGGTGGATCCGCTCGGCCAGCGCCGGGTCGTCGTTCGCCAGCCGGGCGATGTCGAAGGACAGCGAGCCGTAGTGGGTGGCGAGGTGGCGCGCGGTGTCGGCGGCCATCCGCGGGCCGGGGGTGCCGCCGTCCACCAGCAGCCGGTGGGCGACCGCGTTGGGGTTGGCGATACCGGGCAGCGGGAGCTTCTTGGGCAGCTGCGCGATCGGCTCCATGTCCTCGGCCAGCGGGTGGCCGGGCAGCGCGGCGAGCTTGTTCATCACCGTGCGCCCGATGTGCCGGAACGTCGTCCACTTGCCGCCGGCCACCGACAGCATCCCGCCGCGGCCCTCGGTGACCACCGTCTCCCGCTTGGCCTTGGAGGTGTCGCCGGGGCCGCCGGGCAGCACCCGCAGACCGGCGAACGAGTAGGTGATCAGGTCGCGGGAGAGCTGCTGGTCGCGGACGGAGAAGGCGGCCTCGTCCAGGATCTGGGCGATGTCCTTCTCGGTGACCGCGACGTCCGCCGGGTCGCCCTCGTACTCCTCGTCGGTGGTGCCGAGCAGCAGCATGTCCTCCCAGGGGAGGGCGAAGGTGATGCGGTACTTGTCGATCGGGGTGGCCAGCGCGGCCTTCCAGGGGGAGGTGCGCTTGAGGACCAGGTGGGCGCCCTTGGACAGCCGGATGGAGGGGGCCGCGTTCGGGTCCTCCATCGTGCGCAGGTGGTCCACCCACGGGCCGGTGGCGTTGAGGACGAGGCGGGCGTTGACGCCGAACTCGCTGCCGTCCAGGCGGTCCTTCAGCTCCGCGCCGGTGACCCGGCCCTGGGTGAAGCGCAGGCCGGTGACCTCGGCGTGGTTGAGGACCGTGGCGCCGGCCGCGACGGCCGCGCGGACGGTCATCAGCGCCATCCGGGAGTCGTTCATCTGGTCGTCGCCGTACACGGCCACGGCCTTGAGGTTCTCCGTCCGCAGCTCGGGGACGTCGCGCTGCGCCCGGGCCGGGCTTATGACGTGGCCGACGCCGTCGCCGAACGCGGAGAGCGCGGAGTAGGCGAAGACGCCCGCGCCGAGCTTGGCCGCGCCATGCGGGCCGCCCTTGTAGACCGGCAGGTAGAAGGTGAGCGGGTTGGCCAGGTGCGGGGCGACCTGGCGGGAGACCGCGCGCCGCTCGAAGTGGTTCTCCGCGACCAGCTTGACCGCGCCGGTCTGTAGGTAGCGCAGGCCGCCGTGGAGCAGCTTGGAGGAGGCGGAGGAGGTGGCGCCGGCGAAGTCGCCGGCGTCCACCAGGGCAACCCGCAGTCCGGCCTGCGCGGCGTGCCAGGCGGTGGAGATGCCCAGGATGCCGCCGCCGATCACCAGGAGGTCGTACGTCGCCTTGGACAGCTGCTCCCGGGTCTCGGCGCGGTCCGGGGTGGAACCGGCGGCCGGGTGCGTCCCGAGGGCCGGGACGCTCTGCAGGGTGCTCATGATGTGCTCCTCGTCAGCTCTCGTCGTCGAGCCAGCCCATGGTCCGCTCAACGGCCTTGAGCCAGTTCTTGTACTCGCGGTCACGGGTGGCCGCGTCCATGCGGGGGGTCCACTCGGCGGCCCGGCGCCAGTTGGCGCGCAGCTCGTCGGTGCTGGACCAGAAGCCGACGGCCAGACCGGCCGCGTAGGCAGCGCCGAGGCAGGTGGTCTCGGCGACCATCGGGCGCACCACGGGGGCGTCCAGGAAGTCCGAGATGGTCTGCATCAGCAGGTTGTTGGAGGTCATCCCGCCGTCGACCTTGAGCGCGGCCAGGTCGACGCCGGAGTCCTTGGTCATCGCGTCGGTGATCTCGCGGGTCTGCCAGGCGGTGGCCTCCAGGACGGCGCGGGCGATGTGCGCCTTGGTGACGTAGCGGGTCAGGCCCGCGATGACACCGCGCGCGTCGGAGCGCCAGTAGGGGGCGAACAGACCGGAGAAGGCCGGGACGAAGTACGCGCCGCCGTTGTCGTCGACGGTGCTGGCCAGGGTCTCGATCTCGGCCGCGCTGTTGATGAGGCCCATCTGGTCGCGCATCCACTGGACGAGCGAGCCGGTGACGGCGATGGAGCCCTCCAGGGCGTAGACCGGCCGCTCGTCGCCGATCCGGTAGCCGACGGTGGTCAGCAGCCCGTTGTAGGAGTTGACCGGCTGGTGGCCGGTGTTCATCAGCATGAAGGTGCCGGTGCCGTACGTGGACTTGGCCTCGCCCTGGTCGAAGCAGGTCTGGCCGAAGAGCGCGGCCTGCTGGTCGCCGAGCGCGGAGGCGACCGGGACGCCCTCCAGCACACCGGCGGCGGTGGTGCCGTAGACCTCGGCGGAGGAGCGGATCTCCGGCAGCACGGCGGCCGGGATGTCCATCGACGCGAGGATCTTCTCGTCCCACTGGAGGGTGTGGAGGTTCATCAGCATCGTGCGGGAGGCGTTGGTCACGTCGGTGACGTGCCGGCCGCCGTTGACGCCACCGGTGAGGTTCCAGATGACCCAGGAGTCCATGGTGCCGAAGAGGATCTCGCCGCGCTCGGCGCGCTCGCGCAGCCCCTCGACGTTGTCCAGCAGCCAGCGGATCTTCGGGCCGGCGAAGTAGGACGCCAGCGGCAGCCCGGTCTCGCGGCGGAAGCGGTCCTGGCCGACGTTGCGGCCCAGCTCCCGGCAGAGCGCGTCGGTGCGGGTGTCCTGCCAGACGATGGCGTTGTGGACCGGCTCACCGGTGTTCCGGTCCCACAGCAGCGTGGTCTCGCGCTGGTTGGTGATGCCGATCGCCTTGACGTCGGCGGAGGTCAGTCCGGGGTTGGACTGCGCGGCCTTCTCCAGGGCGCCCTCGACGACCTGCTGGACGTTGGTCCAGATCTCGGCGGCGTCGTGTTCGACCCAGCCGGGCTTGGGGAAGATTTGTTCGTGTTCCTTCTGGTCGACCGCGACGATTCTGCCGTCCCGGTCGAAGACGATGCAGCGGCTGGAGGTCGTGCCCTGGTCGATCGCCGCGATGAACGGGCCGTGGCCGTGCGAGGAGGTGCTGGGGGTGTCGCTCATGGTGTGTGCTCCAAGGTCGAGGTGCGGGCGGAGGCGGGGCGGGCGGGGCGGGTCAGGCGAACGCCACCTGATAGATGCCCCCGGCGAGGGCCCCGCCGATCAGCGGGCCGACGACCGGGATCCAGGCGTAGCCCCAGTCGGAGCCGCCCTTGTTCGGCAGCGGCAGCAGGGCGTGCACGATACGCGGGCCGAGGTCGCGGACCGGGTTGATGGCGTAGCCGGTCGGGCCGCCCAGGGACAGGCCGAGGCCGGTGACGACCAGGGCGACCAGCAGGGTGCCGATCGCGCCCACGCCCTTGCCGTTGTCGCTCAGGCCGAGGGTGAGGATCGCCAGCACGAGCACGGTGGTGGCGATGATCTCGGTGACGAGGTTCTGCACCGCGTGCCGGATCTCCGGGCCGGTGGAGAAGATGCCGAGCACCGGGCCGGCCTTGGGGGCGGCGGCCGGGTCGACCATACCCTCCTCGCCGTTGTGACCGGCCAGCACCTCCGGGTCGGTCAGATGCGCCCGGAACTGGCCGTAGTACGTCAGCCACACCAGGACCGCGCCGATCAGGGCGCCGAGGAACTCGCCGGCGAAGTACACCGGCACCTCGCTCCACGGGATCCCGCCCTTGATCGCGATGCCGACCGTGACGGCGGGGTTGAGGTGCGCGCCGGACTTCGCGGCGATGTAGGCACCGGTGAGGACGGCGAAGCCCCACCCGAAGGCGATGGCGACCCATCCGGCGTTGAACGCCTTGGAGCGCTTGAAGGTGACGGCGGCGCAGACGCCACCGCCCATCAAGACCAGAACAGCGGTACCGATGGTCTCGCTGATGAAGATGTCGGAGCTGGACACCCGCGACTCCTTTGTCCTTCGTCCAGGGGAAGGCGAACCCCGGGTCCCTCCGGTGGTCCGCGCCCTCCGAGAGGGCGTTGGTCGGCCGGCGGCAGTGCTCACCATAACTCTTATTGCCGTTAGGTGTTCGACAATGCCGACCGACGAACGGCAGTTTTGTTTACCTCCCAGACCTCGTCAAGGGTGATGTGGCGAAAAACTTAGGTGAACATTTCAGTGAAAAACGGTCAGAATCGCCCTGCGCCGAGGTCCCTGGAGACGGCTCGTGCGCAATCCCTCACAGCAGCGACGATTTCCGGCCGCAGTTCGCCCTCCCGGCACACCCGCTCCACCGCCCCGGTGACCCCCACCGCGCCCACCGGCATCCGCCGCCGGTCGTGGATCGGCGCGGCGACCGACGCCACGCCCTCCCAGGTCTCCTCCACGTCCGCGGCCCAGCCGCGGGCCCGGGTGAGGTCCAGCACCGCCTCGAAGTCCGCCGCCGCGGTCAGGGTCCGCGGCGTGAACGCCTCCCGCTCGGCCTCCACCGCCTCGCTGTGCGCCACCGGGTCGTACGCCGACAGCACCTTCCCCAGCGCCGTGCTGTGCAGCGGCTGCATCGCGCCGACCTCCAGCACCTGCCGGCTGTCGTCGGGGCGGAAGACGTGGTGGACGATCAGCACCCCCTGCTGGTGCAGGACGCCCAGGTAGACGCTCTCCCCGCTGGAGCGGGCCAGGTCGTCGGTCCACACCAGGGCGCGGGCCCGCAGCTCGTGGACGTCCAGGTAGCTGTTGCCCAGCCGGAGCAGCTCGGCGCCCAGCTGGTAGCGGCCCGAGGCCGGGTCCTGCTCGACGAAGCCCTCCTGCTGGAGGGTGCGCAGGATCCCGTGGGCGGTGCCCTTGGCCAGCCCCAGGGAGGAGGAGATGTCGGAGAGGCCCAGCCGCCGCTCGCCCCCCGCGAGCAGCCGCAGCATCGCGGCTGCTCGCTCCAGCGACTGGATGGTGCGTGCCATCGGGCGACCTCCGAAGTATGCGGTTCGACAATGCTGAACGATATCGGCCCATGCCGACCGTGGGGAGAGCGGCGGGCCCACGCCGATCATGGAGGACCGACCGGATCCGGCCGCGACCGGGCTGTCCACGCCGTGGAATGGGGAACACGTGTCCCGACCCGGAAGCTACGCTGGCCGGGTGCGCCCTTCGAAGGGGGGCGCAAAGCCGACAGCCGTCGCAACCACGGGAGCATCCTCCATGGCCTCGCACACGCCCTCGTCCACCAGCCCGTCCCGCGTCACCTCACTCCGCGAAGCGCTCGCCTCACGCGTCGTGGTCGCCGATGGCGCCATGGGCACGATGCTCCAGGCGCAGGACCCCTCCATGGAGGACTTCGAGCAGCTGGAGGGCTGCAACGAGATCCTCAACGTCACCCGCCCCGACATCGTGCGCTCGGTGCACGACGCGTACTTCGCGGTCGGCGTGGACTGCGTGGAGACCAACACCTTCGGCGCCAACCACGCCGCGCTCGCCGAGTACGACATCGCCGGCCGGATCCACGAGCTGTCGCGGGCCGGTGCCGCGATCGCCCGCGAGGTCGCCGACGAGTACACCGCCGCCACCGGGCAGCAGCGCTACGTCCTGGGCTCCATGGGCCCGGGCACCAAGCTCCCCACCCTCGGCCACGTCGGCTACCCGGTCCTGCGCGACGCCTACCAGCGCAACGCCGAGGGCCTGATCGAGGGCGGCGCCGACGCGCTGCTGGTCGAGACCACCCAGGACCTCCTACAGACCAAGGCCGCCGTGCTCGGTGCCCGCCGCGCCCTGGCGGCCACCGGCACCGACCTGCCGGTCATCTGCTCGGTCACCGTCGAGACCACCGGCACCATGCTGCTCGGCTCGGAGATCGGCGCGGCCCTGACGGCGCTGGAGCCGCTGGGCATCGACATGATCGGCCTGAACTGCGCCACCGGCCCGGCCGAGATGAGCGAGCACCTGCGCTACCTCGCCCGCCACTCCCGCATCCCGCTGTCCTGCATGCCCAACGCGGGCCTGCCGGTCCTCGGCAAGGACGGCGCCCACTACCCGCTCACCGCCGCCGAGCTGGCCGACGCCCAGGAGACCTTCGTCGCCGAGTACGGCCTGTCCCTGGTGGGCGGCTGCTGCGGCACCACCCCCGAGCACCTGCGGCAGGTCGTCGAACGGGTCCGGGGCCTGACCCCGCCGGCCCGCGAGCCGCGCCCCGAGCCGGGCGCCGCCTCCCTCTACCAGACCGTCCCGTTCCGCCAGGACACCTCCTACCTGGCGATCGGCGAGCGCACCAACGCCAACGGGTCCAAGAAGTTCCGCGAGGCCATGCTGGAGGGCCGCTGGGACGACTGCGTGGAGCTGGCCCGCGACCAGATCCGCGAGGGCGCGCACATGCTCGACCTGTGCGTGGACTACGTCGGCCGGGACGGCGTGGCGGACATGGCGGAGCTGGCCGGCCGGTTCGCCACCGCCTCCACCCTCCCCATCGTCCTGGACTCCACCGAAGTCGAGGTCCTCCGGGCCGGGCTGGAGAAGCTCGGCGGCCGCGCCGTCATCAACTCCGTCAACTACGAGGACGGCGACGGCCCGGAGTCGCGGTTCGCCAAGGTCACCCGGCTCGCCGCCGAGCACGGCGCGGCCCTGATCGCGCTGACCATCGACGAGGAGGGCCAGGCCCGCACCGCCGAGAAGAAGGTCGAGATCGCCGAGCGGCTGATCGCCGACCTGACCGGCAACTGGGGCATCCACGAGTCGGACATCCTCATCGACTGCCTCACCTTCACCATCTGCACCGGCCAGGAGGAGTCCCGCAAGGACGGCATCGCCACCATCGAGGCCATCCGCGAGCTGAAGAAGCGCCACCCGGACGTCCAGACCACCCTGGGCCTGTCCAACATCTCCTTCGGCCTCAACCCGGCCGCCCGGATCGTGCTCAACTCCGTCTTCCTGGACGAGTGCGTCAAGGCCGGCCTGGACTCCGCCATCGTCCACGCCAGCAAGATCCTGCCGATCGCCCGCTTCGACGAGGAGCAGGTCACCGCCGCCCGGGACCTGATCCACGACCGCCGCAGCGAGGGCTACGACCCGCTCCAGAAGCTGATGGAGCTGTTCGAGGGCGCCACCGCCACGTCACTGAAGGCCGGCAAGGCCGAGGAACTGGCCGCGCTCCCGCTGGAGGAGCGGCTCAAGCGCCGGATCATCGACGGCGAGCGCAACGGCCTGGAGGCCGACCTCGACGAGGCGCTCCGGGACCGCCCGGCCCTGGACATCGTCAACGACACCCTCCTGGACGGTATGAAGGTGGTCGGCGAGCTGTTCGGCTCCGGCCAGATGCAGCTCCCGTTCGTGCTCCAGTCCGCCGAGGTCATGAAGACCGCGGTGGCGTACCTGGAGCCGCACATGGAGAAGTCCGACGACGAGGGCAAGGGCACCATCGTGCTGGCCACCGTCCGCGGCGACGTCCACGACATCGGCAAGAACCTCGTCGACATCATCCTGTCGAACAACGGCTACAACGTCGTCAACCTCGGCATCAAGCAGCCGGTCTCGGCGATCCTGGAGGCCGCCGAGGAGCACCGCGCCGACGTCATCGGCATGTCCGGCCTGCTGGTGAAGTCCACGGTGATCATGAAGGAGAACCTCGAGGAGCTCAACCAGCGCAAGCTGGCCGCCGACTACCCCGTCATCCTCGGCGGCGCCGCCCTCACCCGCGCCTACGTCGAACAGGACCTGCACGAGATCTACGAGGGCGAAGTCCGCTACGCCCGGGACGCGTTCGAGGGCCTGCGGCTGATGGACGCCCTGATCGCCGTCAAGCGCGGGGTGCCCGGCGCGACCCTGCCCGAGCTGAAGCAGCGGCGGGTCCCGCGGCGCGAGGTGGAGCTCACCGAGCCCGAGCCGGAGCAGGGCGCGGTCCGCTCCGACGTGGCCACCGACAACCCGATCCCGACCCCGCCGTTCTGGGGCACCCGCGTCAGCAAGGGCATCCAGCTGGCCGACTACGCCTCCTGGCTGGACGAGGGCGCGCTGTTCAAGGGCCAGTGGGGCCTGAAGCAGGCCCGTACCGGCGAGGGGCCCACGTACGAGGAGCTGGTGGAGACCGAGGGCCGGCCGCGGCTGCGGGGCTGGCTGGACAAGCTCCAGACCGAGAACCTCCTGGAGGCCGCGGTCGTCCACGGCTACTTCCCGTGCGTCTCCAAGGGCGACGACCTGATCCTGCTGGGCGAGGACGGCACCGAGCGGACCCGCTTCACCTTCCCCCGCCAGCGCCGCGGCCGCCGGCTGTGCCTGGCCGACTTCTTCCGCCCGGAGGAGTCCGGCGAGACCGATGTGGTGGGCCTCCAGGTCGTCACCGTCGGCTCGCGGATCGGCGCGGAGACCGCGAAGCTGTTCGAGGCCAACTCCTACCGCGACTACCTCGAACTCCACGGCCTGTCCGTGCAGTTGGCGGAGGCGCTGGCCGAGTACTGGCACGCCCGGGTCCGCGCCGAACTGGGCTTCGCCGGGGAGGACCCGGCCGACGTGGAGGACATGTTCGCGCTGAAGTACCGCGGTGCGCGCTTCTCCCTCGGCTACGGCGCCTGCCCCGACCTGGAGGACCGCGCCAAGATCGCCGACCTGCTCGGGCCGGAGCGGATCGGGGTCCAGCTCTCCGAGGAGTTCCAGCTCCACCCGGAGCAGTCCACCGACGCCATCGTCATCCACCACCCGGAGGCCAAGTACTTCAACGCGCGGTAGCGCGGCGGAGGCGGCCGCGGGCCCGGGGCGCCTCCCCGGGGCGCGCGGCAGCGGTCACGCACCGTAGCGGTACGCGCCGCCCCCGGGCGCTCCGCCGGGTGCGGTCGTACACTGGTCGGTCCGGTAGCGGCCGGTCGTTCCCCCAGTTCCGGGGGGAGCGGCCGGCCCTTTCGTCCCTCACGGGGGCGTCCTCACGGAGGTGGATGGATGACCAGCAGCATCCCCGCAGTCGGCACCCGGACGGCCGAAGCCGCGACCCTCCAGGCCGTGTTCCTCGATCTGGACGGCACCCTCGTGGACACCGAGGGCTTCTGGTGGGAGGCGGAGGCGGAGGTCTTCGCCACGCTCGGCCACACCCTCGACGAGCGCCACCGCACGGTCGTGGTCGGCGGGCCGATGAGCCGCAGTGCCGGCTATCTGATCCGGGCCACCGGCGCCGACATCGGCCTGGCGGAGCTGAGCACGCTGCTCAACGCGGCGTTCGCGGCCCGGATCGCCCGCGGGGTGGAGCTGATGCCGGGCGCCCGCAGACTGCTGTCCGAGCTGGCCGCGCACCGCGTCCCCACCGCGCTGGTCACCGCCTCGCACCGCACCGTCGTCGGGCACATGCTGCGCTCCCTGGGCCCGGAGAACTTCCGGCTGACCGTCGCCGGCGACGACCTGGTGCGCACCAAGCCGCACCCGGACCCGTATCTGACGGCCGCCGCCCGGCTGGGCGTGGACCCGGCCCGCTGCGCGGTCGTCGAGGACACCCTGACCGGGGTGCGGGCGGGGGAGGCGGCCGGCTGCCGGGTGGTCGCGGTGCCGTCCGTGACGCCCGTACCGCCCGCGCCGGGGCGGACCGTGGTCGGCTCGCTGGAAGAAGTGGATCTCCCTTTTCTCCAGGCCCTGATCACGGAAAGCCGGGGGACCGTGCACTGAGCGTGCTGCACACAATCCCCGGGAACTCACGGCAGCGATCCGCTCATTTTCCGTGACGAATACCCGGCGGAATTCTCCGTCGGGTCCGGCGCCCGGAGCGCGTGACGTTTCTCACGTGCCGGGCCGTCGACAGGGTCCCGAGGTGGTGTTCCAGCCGGTTCGTCCGGTGGTTTCTGCGGGGGTAAGTGTCCGGTTTGGTGGAGCAACGTTGCGAAACGTTCCGCCGTCCGGATATCGATCACGCTGTTCCCGTTATCCCACCGGCATAACGCTGTAACTCCCGCGCGTCGATGACCCGCTGGCGGTGCCTACTAATCTCGACGCGAGCAACACCTCTGCGCTGATAAGGAACCTGCCGACGATGAATCGCAAGACCTTGGTGCTGCCGGCGCTGGCCGGTCTTCTCGCCCCGGCTCTCGCTGCATGCGGCAGCACCGACGGCGCGGGCTCGGCCAGCTCGCCGATCATCGTCGGCGTCGCCTCGCAGATCGAGGCCACCAAGGCGGCACCCGCGCCGCTCGACCCGGCGCAGGCGTACGACGTCGACGCCTGGAACGTCCTGCGCGGCACCTTCCAGACGCTGATGCGGCTGCCCCGCAGCGGTACCACCGCGGTGCCGGAGGCCGCCGAGTCCTGCGGCTTCCGGGACACCCAGAACGAGCAGTTCCGGTGCACCCTGCGCAGCGGCCTGAAGTTTTCGAACGGCCATGCGCTCACCGCCCAGGACGTGAAGTTCTCCATCGACCGGCTGCGGAGCATCAACTACACCAACGGCCCGGTGTCGCTGCTCAACGACATCGACCGGGTCGAGACGCCCAGCGACCGCGAGGTGGTCTTCCACCTCACCAAGCCGGACGCCACCTTCCCGCAGAAGCTCGCCACCCCCGCCGCGGCGATCGTCGACAGCCAGGTCTACCCCAGGACCAGCCTCTACAAGGGCTGGGAGACCGTCGGTTCGGGCCCGTACACCCTCCGGACCGAGCACAGCGGCGACCGCCTCACCAAGGCCGTCTTCACCAAGAACCCCGAGTACAAGGGCGGGCTGACGGTGAAGAACGACAAGGTCGAGATGCGGTTCTTCGACGACTCGGCGGACATGGCGGCGGCGCTCCGCAAGGGCGACGTGGACCTGCTGGGCCGCGGTCTGTCGCCCAGCCAGATCAAGGGCCTGGAGAGCTCCAAGGACAAGCACCTGATGGTGCAGGGGATGCCCGGCCAGGAGATCCGCTACATCGCCTTCAACACCAAGGACCCGGCCGTCTCCAGCAAGGCCGTCCGGCAGGCGATGGCGCAGGTGGTCAACCGCTCCCAGCTGATCCGCGACGTCTACGGCTACACCGGCGACCCGCTCTACTCCCTGGTGCCCCAGGGCGTGGTCGGCCACATCAACTCCTTCTTCAGCAAGTACGGCGACCCGGACGTGGCCGCCGCGCGCAGGACCCTGGAGCAGGCGAACATCACCACCCCGGTGAAGTTCACCCTGACCTACTCCAAGTACCACTACGGCCCGGACACCGGGCGGGAGTTCGCCGCGCTTCAGAAGCAGCTCAACAGCACCAAGCTCTTCGACGTCAGCATCAAGGGCGTCGACCGCTGGCAGCAGTTCCGCACCGACGCCTCCCACGGCACGTACGCCGCCTACGGCATGGGCTGGTTCGCCGACATCCCGGACGCCGACAACTACATCGCCCCGTTCATCGGCAAGGGCAACTTCCTCAACTCGCCCTACCGCAACGAGAAGATCGAGAACCAGCTCATCCCGGCCACCCGCCAGCAGACCGACCGCAACGCCGCCGGGGACGACTTCAAGCAGGCCCAGGACATCCTCGCCGACGACGTGCCGTACCTGCCGCTGTGGCAGGGCAAGCAGTACGTCGCCGCCCGCGACAACATCACCGGCATCCAGTGGGCCCTCAACTCCTCCTCGGCGCTCCAGATCTGGGAGCTGGCCCGCGGCGTCTCCAGCTGACCGCCCGGCGCCCGCCCCGCACCGACCACCGCCGCGGCACCTCCGCCGCGGCCCTACCGGCACCACCAGAACGTGAGGAACCACCGAGTGAAGCGTGACCAGTGGCTCGCCGCCCCGATCGGAGCGGGGCTGGCGACGGCCCTGCTCGCGGTCGCCGGGTGCGGCACGGACACCTCTGCGTCGTCCGGCCACGGCGAGCCCGTCGTCATGGGCACGACCGACAAGGTCGTGGCCACCGACCCAGCCTCCGGCTACGACCCCGGCTCCTGGCTGCTGTTCAACAACGTCTTCCAGTCGCTGCTCAGCTTCCCCAAGGGCGGCACCACGCCCGAACCGGAGGCCGCCGAGAGCTGCGGCTTCAGCGGCGACGACAGCAAGGTCTACCGCTGCACCCTCAAGGAGGGCCTGACCTTCAGCAACGGTGACAAGCTCACCTCACAGGACGTCACCTTCTCCTTCGACCGCATCAAGCGCATCAAGGACAAGAACGGCCCGGCCGTGATGTTCGCCGCCCTGGACCGCGTCGAGGCCCCGGACGCCCGGACCGTGGTGTTCCACCTCAAGACGCCCGACGCCACCTTCCCCATGAAGATCGCGTCGGGGGCCGGCTCCATCGTCGACCACACCGCCTACCCCGCCGACCGGCTGCGCACCGACGGCAAGGCCGTGGGCTCCGGTGTCTACACCCTCGACTCCTACGGCTCCGACCAGGCCACGTTCTCCGTCAACGACTCCTATAAGGGCCCCGCCAAGGTCCAGAACTCCGGGATGACCCTGAAGTTCTTCACCGGCCCCGCGCCGCTGCGCAAGGCCGTGGAGAGCGGTGCGGTGGACGTCGCCTACCGCGGTCTGGCCATGAAGGACATCGCCGCGCTGGACGAGGCGTCCCTGCACCAGCAGCACGGCACCCAGGTCGTCGAGGGCGGCAGCGCCGAGGTCATGCACCTGGTCTTCAACCTCAACGACCCGGTCGCCGGCAAGCTCGGCGTCCGCAAGGCCATCGCCTACCTGCTGGACCGCTCCAGCCTCGTCCGGGACGTCTACCAGCGCACCGCCGAACCGCTCTACTCGGTCGTCCCGGCCGGCATCACCGGCCACAACACCGCCTTCTTCACCACCTACGGGGACCGCCCGCAGCCCGCCAGGGCCGCCGCC
This sequence comes from Streptomyces rhizoryzae, assembly GCF_023155275.1. Taxonomy (GTDB): domain Bacteria; phylum Actinomycetota; class Actinomycetes; order Streptomycetales; family Streptomycetaceae; genus Streptomyces; species Streptomyces rhizoryzae. The sequence goes on along the minus strand of NZ_JALMUV010000007.1, from coordinate 35,242 downwards.
GCGCTGCGCGACGCCGGAGTGCAGAGCAAGGTCCCGCTGACCCTGTGGGCCACTCCGGACCGGTTCGGCCCCGGCACCGTCGCCGCCGTCCGGGAGATCGCCCAACAGCTCAACGCCAGCGGCCTGTTCGACGCCACGGTGCGCAGCGTGCCCACCAAGGAGTACGAGCAGGGCGTGGCCGCCGGCCGGTACGGCGTCTACGTCAAGGGCTGGATCCCCGACTACCCGGACCCGGACAACTTCACCCAGCCGTTCTTCGGCAAGGACAGCGTGCTGGCCAACCACTACAGCTCGCCGGAGATCACCGGCCGGCTGCTGCCCGAGACCGCCGACCAGCCCAACCGCGGCGCCACCAAGGCCGCCTTCCGCGAGCTCCAGGACATCGTCGCCAAGGACGTCCCGGTCATCCCGATCTGGCAGGGCAAGCAGTACGCGGTGGCCCGCCAGGGCGTCTCCGGCCTGGAGTGGACGCTGGACTCCTCGACCGTCTTCCGCTTCTGGGAGATCAGCAAGTCCGCCGCCGTGTGCGCCCCGCCCTACTGGGCGCCGGGCCGCACCAGCCCGCTCTCGTACGCGTACACCGCGGCCTGCACCCGGTCCCGCAGCCCCAGCTTCGTCAGCACGTGCCCGACGTGCGTCTTGACCGTGGTCTCGCTGACGAAGAGGTCCGCGGCGATCTCCGCGTTCGACAATCCGCGGGCCACCAGCTTCAGGACCTCCACCTCGCGCTCGGTGAGCGTGTGCAGGGTGTCCGGCACCGGCTCCTCACCGGACGGCAGGTGCCCCGCGTACTTGTCCAGCAGTCGCCGGGTGATGCTCGGCGCGAGCATCGCCTCGCCCGCCGCCACCACCCGGATCGCCTGCACCAGCTCATGGGCCGGCGCGTCCTTGAGCAGGAAGCCGCTGGCCCCGGCCCGCAGCGCCTCGACCACGTACTCGTCCAGATCGAAGGTGGTCAGCACCAGGACCTTCGCCGGGCCGTCCTTGGCCGGGCCGGTGATCTGCCGGGTCGCCTCGACCCCGTCCATCCGCGGCATCCGGATGTCCATCAGCACCACGTCCGGCTGGAGCGCCCGGACCTGCTCCAGCGCCTGGAGCCCGTCGCCCGCCTCACCGACGACCGCCAGGTCCTGCTCGGCCTCCAGGATCATCCGGAAGCCCGTACGCAGCAGGGGCTGGTCGTCGACCAGCAGGACGCGGATGGCCACAAGCACTCCTTCGACGGGGCGTGATCTACTCGATCCGCTCCATTCTGCCCTGCGCCGCGCCCGCCCCGGCCCCCGGGCGCACCGGCACCGCCCGCCCCCGCCGCCGGCCGGCCGGCATCCCGCCGCCCGTACCGGCCGCGACCGCCGCTCGCGGGGCCCGCGGGCCCCGGCCGCTCAGCCCTCCGCCGCCCGCACCGGCAGCGGGTACACCGGGGGAGTGCCGCCGAATTCCGGGCAGTGGGCCTGGTGGTCGCACCAACCGCACAGCTTCGTCGGCCGCGGCCGCCAGTCACCGGTCTCCGTCGCCGCCCGGATCGCCTCCCACAGCGCCAGCAACTTCCGCTCCACGCCCCGCAGATCGCGCTCGTCCGGGTCGTACGTCAGCACCTCGCCGCTGCCCAGATACACCAGCTGGAGCCGGCGCGGCACCACGCCCCGCAGCCGCCACACCACCAGGGCGTAGAACTTCATCTGGAACAGCGCGCCCTCGGCGAACTGCGGCCGCGGCGCCTTGCCGGTCTTGTAGTCGACCAGCCGGACCTCGCCCGTGGGCGCCACGTCGACCCGGTCGATGAAGCCGCGCAGCCGCAGCCCGGAGTCCAGCACCGTCTCCACGTACAGCTCGCGGTCGGCGGGCTCCAGGCGCGTGGGGTCCTCCAGCGTGAACCAGCGCTCGACCAGCGCCTCGGCCTCCGCCAGCCAGCGGCCCAGCCGCTCCCCGTCCGCGTCGTCCTCGAACAGCCCGGCCAGCTCGGGGCGCCGGGCCAGCAGCTTCTCCCACTCCACCGGCACCAGGGCCCGGGCCCCGCCGGCCGTGCGCTCCGCCGCCGGGGCGTCGAAGAGCCGCTCCAGCACCGCGTGCACCACCGTGCCCCGGGTCGCCGCCGGGCTCGGCTTCTCCGGCAGCTTGTCGATCACGCGGAAGCGGTAGAGCAGCGGGCACTGCATGAAGTCGCTCGCCCGCGACGGCGACAGCGCCTCCGGCGGCCGCGGCCCGCCCTGCGCCGGCACCTTCCCGGCCTGGGCCGGCACCGCCACCCCGGCCGCCGCCTCCGCGGCCGCCCCCGTGCCCGGTGCGTCCGTCCCCGTCGCCCCCGTAGCCCCCGTCGCCCCCGGCGTCCCCGGCGTCCCCGGCATCTCCGTGCTCCGTCCCATGCCACGCAACCCTACGGCCCGCCACTGACACGCGCCGACGGCTCACCGGCGGTGCGCCGCCCGCGCCCGCGCCCGCCCCGCGGCGGATCACGGCGGGAACCTCCGCATACCATCGACGTCGGGCACCTTTGCCCTGCATGATCGAGTTGTCAGGCAGAGCAGGTGCTGAAGCCGTATTCGACGAGGGGACGCCGTGGACGACAGCGGGAAGCCGCAGGACCCCCAGGAGTCCGGGCCCGACCGGCCGCCCCGGCCGCCCGAGCGGACCCCCGGCGGCCACCAGGCGCCGCCCCCGGGCGCACCGGGCCCCGGCGGCCCGGGCCACGGGACCGAGCCCCCCCAGCCCCCCCAGACCCCCGACCCCAAGGCGGCCGGCCGGAAGGCACCGGGCGGCGGCATCCTCATGGGCCGCCCCTTCGGCGTCCCCGTCTACGTCGCGCCCAGCTGGTTCCTGGTCGCCGCCCTGATCACCTGGGTCTTCGGCGGCCAGCTGGAGCGGGTGCTGCCCGAGCTCGGCGCCGCCCGCTACCTCGTCTCCCTCTTCTTCGCCGTGGCCTTCTACGCCTCGGTGCTCGTCCACGAACTCGCGCACACCGTCGCCGCGCTCCGCTTCAAGCTCCCCGTCCGCCGGATCCAGCTCCAGTTCTTCGGCGGCGTCTCGGAAATAGAGAAGGAGACCGAGAGCCCCGGCCGGGAGTTCGTCCTGGCCTTCGTGGGCCCCCTGCTCTCCCTGGTCCTGGCCGGCGCCTTCTACGTGGGCATGCGCCTGGTCGAGCCGGGCACCGTCCCCGGCGTCCTGCTCGCCGGCCTGATGATCTCCAACCTCATCGTCGCGGTCTTCAACCTCCTCCCCGGCCTCCCCCTGGACGGCGGCCGGATGCTGCGGGCCGTGGTCTGGAAGCTCACCGGCAAGCCGATGAGCGGTACCGTCGCCGCCGCCTGGGTCGGCCGGGCCCTGGCCGTCACCGTCCTGATCGGCCTGCCGCTGCTCACCCACACCGGCGCCCTGGGCCGGGCCCCCGAGGAGATCGGCGGTGCCGACTCGCTCACCGACGCCCTGCTCGCCGCGATCCTCGCCGCCATCATCTGGACCGGCGCCGGCAACAGCCTCCGCATGGCCCGGCTCCGCGAACGCCTCCCCGACCTCACCGCCCGCACCCTCACCCGCCGCGCCATCCCGGTGGAGAACGACACCCCGCTCTCCGAGGCGATCCGCCGCGCCAACGACGCCGGCGCCCGCGCCCTGGTCGTCGTCGACCGCCAGGGCTTCCCCACCGCCCTGGTCCGGGAGGGCGCCATCGTGGGCATCCCCGAGCACCGCCGCCCCTGGGTCGCCGTCGGCACCCTCGCCCAGGAGCTCAAGGACGGCATGCGGGTCGCCGCCGAGCTCGCCGGCGAGGACCTCCTGGACCACCTGCGGGCCACCCCCGCCACCGAGTACCTCGTCACCGAACCCACCGGCGAGATCTACGGCGTGCTGTCCACCGCCGACGTCGAACGCGCCTTCGTCGCCGCCATGGCCCGCCCGTCCTGACCCCGCCCGGCGGTGCCCGTGGTACGGGGGACGCCGTACGGCCGGTAGGCTGGTCACATGTCCGAACCGACCGGTGCCGCCCGCCGTCGCGGGCCCTTCAAGGTCGGGGACCAGGTCCAGCTCACCGACCCCAAGGGACGCCACTACACCTTCACGCTCGAAGCGGGCAAGAGCTTCCACACCCACAAGGGAGCCTTCCCCCACGACGAGCTGATCGGCGCGCCCGAGGGCAGTGTTGTCCGTACCACCGGAAACGTCGCTTACCTCGCGCTGCGTCCCCTGCTCCCCGACTACGTCCTGTCCATGCCCCGCGGTGCCGCCGTGGTCTACCCCAAGGACGCGGGGCAGATCCTGGCGATGGCCGACATCTTCCCCGGCGCCCGCGTGGTCGAGGCGGGAGTGGGCTCCGGCTCGCTCAGCAGCTTCCTGCTGCGCGCCATCGGCGACGACGGCATGCTGCACTCCTACGAGCGCCGCGCCGACTTCGCCGAGATCGCCACCCAGAACGTCGAGCGCTACTTCGGCGGCCCGCACCCCGCCTGGACGCTCACCGTCGGCGACCTCCAGGACAACCTCTCCGACACCGACGTCGACCGGGTCATCCTGGACATGCTCGCCCCCTGGGAGTGCCTGGAGGCCGTCTCCAAGGCGCTGGTGCCCGGCGGCATCCTCTGCGCCTACGTGGCCACCACCACCCAGCTGGCCCGCACCGTCGAGGCGATCCGCGAGCACGGCACCTTCAACGAGCCGTCGGCCTGGGAGACCATGGTCCGCACCTGGCACGTGGAGGGCCTCGCCGTCCGCCCCGACCACCGCATGATCGGCCACACCGGCTTCCTGCTCACCGCCCGCCGGCTCGCCGACGGCGTGGAGCCCCCGCTGCGCCGCCGCCGCCCCGCCAAGGGCGCGTACGGCGAGGACTACACCGGGCCCGGCGGAGGCCGGGAGAAGGCCGGCTCCGGCTCCTCGGGGGCCGCTGCGGCCGACCGCCCCGACGGCTCGCCCGAGCACGGCTGACGCCGCCCGGCCAGGCCACCGAACCGACCGGCGCCGCCGACGAGTTCCCCGCAGCGGGAACCGCCGGCGGCGCCGCTTCGTTCTCCCGGCGGACCGGCGCGGAATTCTCCGCGAAGAACTCCGCGGAGAAGGGCCCCCGCAGGTTCCGCGCCGCCCCCTCCTGTGGAACGATGCCGGTCACTCCCACCGCCACAGCACCTCACAGGAGTTACCCCACGTGCAGCCCTTGGCAGGCCAGGACCTGTTGCACACCCAGCCTCACCCCATGCACTGGCTCGCCACCGCCACCGCCGTCTCCGCGGTGATCGCGGTCTCGTCCTTCTTCCAGCCGGCCGGCGCCACCGCCGCGGCCGCCGGGGCCACCACGGCAGCCCCCGCCGCACCACCGCCCGACCCCGCCCGGGTCAGCTTCCCGGTCGACTGCGGGCCCAACCGCCTGGACGTGGTCCGCACCGTCTCCGGCGACCTCGACGGCGCGGGCGCCACCCAGACCGTCGCCGAGGTCCGCTGCCACACCGAGGCCGGCTCCCCGCCCAGCGGCGTCTACGTCCTCGCCCGGCCGGCCGACCCCAAGGCCCCGCCGCGCATCGTGGCGACGCTCCTGGCGCCCGATCGGCGGCTCTCGGTCCAGGGCCTGGCCCTCGACGGCCGGACGGTCTCCGCGACCGTCCAGGGCTATTCCTCGCCCGCCGTGCCGCGCTACCTCCCGGACGTGCACAAGACCCTCAAGTGGCAATGGCAGGGCGGGAAGTTCGTCCAGAGCGAACTCCCCGCCACTACGGCAACCGAGGGTGCCTGATCCGTCGCCCGCGGTGCCCGCGTCCGGCGCCCGCGCTACGCCGCGCCTACGCTCCGTCCGCGCGGCGTCCACCGCCGGTCAGCGGCCGCGATCACTCCGCGTCCGGGCCGTAGACCTCCACGAGGTCGGAGATCCGGCGCACGTGGATGCAGTCGCCGGGGCACTCCTTGGCGGAGTCCCGCACGTCGGCGAGGAGCGGCAGCGGGACGGGCGTTGCCGCCCCCTTCTCCTGGAGCAGCTCGTCATCGGGGCTCTTCACATAGGCCAGGCCGTCGATGTCCAGCTCGAAGACCTCCGGCGCGTACTGCGCGCAGATGCCGTCCCCGGTGCACAGGTCCTGGTCGATCCAGACTTCCAGCTCCGGTGCTTCGTCCTGCGCGGTCATCTCGCCTGCCGTTCCTGCGTACGTGAACCGTTTTTGTCTAAGTGGCGCCAGCCCTGACGGGTGTTGACCGACTCGACGATACAACCGCTCGCTTTCCGATGTTGTTGGGTGGGTATTCCCCTGAGGTGAGGACGTGCGCAAGGGTGAAGATCAGACACACCCCGACAGTCTTTTCGATCTAGGGGTTTCAACCTGCACCGGCCCAGGTAGGGTCAGGAAGCGTCCAGCTCCTTGGAGGAGGTGAGGACCGTGGCAGCCCACGACGACGACATCAACCGCGGCATCCGGCCGGGGCGCGGGTCTGAAGATCCAGCCGGTCAGGTTGCCTATCTTGAGCAGGAGATCGCCGTCCTGCGACGCAAGCTCGCCGACTCTCCGCGGCACACGAGGATTCTCGAAGAGCGGATCGTCGAGCTGCAGACCAACCTGGCCGGCGTGTCCGCCCAGAACGAACGCCTCGCCAATACGCTCCGCGAGGCCCGCGACCAGATCGTCGCGCTCAAGGAGGAGGTCGACCGGCTCGCGCAGCCGCCGGCCGGCTTCGGTGTCTTCCTACAGGCGAACGAGGACGGCACCGTCGACATCTTCACCGGGGGCCGCAAGCTCCGGGTGAACGTCAGCCCCAGCGTCGAGGCCGAGGACCTCCGGCGCGGCCAAGAGGTGATGCTCAACGAAGCACTCAACGTGGTCGCGGCGATGGAGTTCGAGTCCGCCGGCGACATCGTCACCCTCAAGGAGGTCCTGGAGGACGGCGAGCGCGCGCTGGTCATCGGGCACACCGACGAGGAGCGGGTGGTGCGGCTCGCCGAGCCGCTGCTGGACATCACCATCCGCCCCGGCGACGCCCTGCTCCTGGACTCCCGCTCCGGCTACGTCTACGAGGTCATCCCCAAGAGCGAGGTCGAGGAGCTGGTCCTCGAAGAGGTCCCGGACATCGACTACACCAAGATCGGCGGTCTGGGCGGCCAGATCGAGCAGATCCGGGACGCGGTCGAGCTCCCCTACCTCTACCCCGACCTCTTCAAGGAGCACGAACTCCGCCCGCCCAAGGGCGTCTTGCTCTACGGCCCGCCCGGCTGCGGCAAGACCCTCATCGCCAAGGCGGTCGCCAACTCCCTTGCCAAGAAGGTCGCCGAGGTCACCGGGCAGCCCGCCGGGAAGAGCTTCTTCCTGAACATCAAGGGCCCCGAGCTGCTCAACAAGTACGTCGGCGAGACCGAGCGGCACATCCGCCTGGTCTTCCAGCGGGCCCGGGAGAAGGCCAGCGAGGGCACCCCCGTCATCGTCTTCTTCGACGAGATGGACTCCCTCTTCCGCACCCGCGGCTCCGGGGTCAGCTCGGACGTGGAGAACACCATCGTCCCCCAGCTGCTCTCCGAGATCGACGGTGTCGAGGGCCTGGAGAACGTGATCGTGATCGGCGCCTCCAACCGCGAGGACATGATCGACCCCGCGATCCTGCGCCCCGGCCGCCTCGACGTGAAGATCAAGATCGAGCGTCCGGACGCGGAGGCCGCCAAGGACATCTTCTCGAAGTACCTCACGGAAAATCTCCCGCTGCACTCCGATGATCTCGCCGAGCACGGAAATTCCCGCAAGGCGGCGGTCAGCGGAATGATCCAGTCGGTCGTCGAGCAGATGTACGCGGAATCCGAGGAAAACCGCTTCCTGGAGGTCACCTACGCCAATGGTGACAAGGAAGTCCTCTACTTCAAGGACTTCAACTCCGGCGCGATGATCGAAAACATCGTCGGACGTGCGAAGAAGATGGCCATCAAGGCTTTCCTGGAGCACAACCAGAAGGGTCTGCGGGTCTCCCACCTCCTCCAGGCATGCGTGGACGAGTTCAAGGAGAACGAGGACCTGCCGAACACCACCAACCCCGACGACTGGGCCCGGATCTCCGGAAAGAAGGGTGAGCGGATCGTCTACATCCGCACCCTCGTCACCGGAAAGCAGGGCGCCGACACCGGTCGGTCCATCGACACGGTGGCGAATACCGGCCAATACCTGTAACACCGCTCTCCGGCTGCGGATGTCCTGCACGGGGCGTCCGCAGCCGGACGCTTTTCCGGGGGCGCGCGGACCGCCCCGGCGGGCCGGCGACGGACCAGGGAAAACCGGACTGGAGCAATGACTGTAATGATCTCCCCAGCGCCGCAAAGGCGTTCTAGGCTCTTCGGTACCGCTGCGTCTCGCTGTGCGGACGCGGGGAACGCACACGGACCGGAAGCGCAGCGGTTTTCGAGCGCCTGCCCCATCCGGGGGCGCCGCCGGGCAAGGAGGGCCGCATGACCGTACGGCGAGTAATGGGAATCGAGACGGAGTACGGGATCTCCGTCCCCGGCCACCCGAACGCCAATGCCATGCTCACCTCGTCCCAGGTCGTCAACGCCTACGCGGCCGCGATGCACCGGGCACGCCGTGCCCGCTGGGATTTCGAGGAGGAGAACCCGCTGCGGGACGCCCGCGGCTTCGACCTCGCCCGCGAGGCCGCCGACTCCAGCCAGCTCACGGACGAGGACATCGGCCTGGCCAACGTCATCCTGACCAACGGCGCCAGGCTCTACGTCGACCACGCGCACCCGGAGTACAGCGCCCCGGAGGTCACCAATCCGCGGGACGCTGTCCTGTGGGACAAGGCCGGTGAGCGGATCATGGCCGAGGCCGCCGAGCGCGCGGCCCAGGTCCCCGGCGCCCAGCCGATCCACCTCTACAAGAACAACACCGACAACAAGGGCGCCTCCTACGGGACGCACGAGAACTACCTGATGAAGCGGGAGACCCCGTTCTCGGACATCGTGCGCCACCTGACCCCCTTCTTCGTCTCCCGGCAGGTGGTCACCGGTGCCGGACGGGTCGGGATCGGCCAGGACGGCACCGAGCACGGCTTCCAGCTCAGCCAGCGCGCCGACTACTTCGAGGTGGAGGTCGGGCTGGAGACGACGCTCAAACGGCCCATCATCAACACCCGCGACGAACCGCACGCGGACGCCGAGAAGTACCGCCGGCTGCACGTGATCATCGGGGACGCCAACCTCTCCGAGCTCTCGACGTACCTGAAGCTGGGCACCACCTCGCTGGTGCTGTCGATGATCGAGGACGGCTTCATCGCCGTCGACCTCGCCGTCGACCAACCCGTCCGCACCCTGCACCAGGTCTCCCACGACCCCTCGCTCCAGCACCTGATCACGCTCCGCAGCGGCCGGACACTGACCGCGGTGCAACTCCAGATGGAGTACTTCGAGCTGGCCAGGAAGTACGTGGAGGACCGTTACGGCGCGGACGCCGACGAGCAGACCCGGGACGTGCTCACCCGCTGGGAGGACGTGCTGGGGCGGCTGGAGAACGACCCGATGAGCCTGGCCGGCGAGCTGGACTGGGTCGCCAAGCGCGAGCTGATGGAGGGCTACCGTCGCCGGGACGGCCTGGACTGGGACGCCGCCCGGCTGCACCTCATCGACCTCCAGTACGCCGACGTGCGCCCCGAGAAGGGCCTCTACAACCGCCTGGTGGCCCGCGGCCGGATGAAGCGGCTGCTGGACGAGGCGGCGGTGGAGGAGGCCGAGCTGAAGCCCCCGGAGGACACCCGGGCCTACTTCCGCGGCCGCTGCCTGGAGCAGTACGCCGACGACGTGGCCGCCGCCTCCTGGGACTCGGTCATCTTCGACCTGCCCGGCCGTGACTCTCTGCAACGGGTGCCCACGCTGGAGCCGCTGCGCGGCACCCGGAAGCACGTCAAGGAGCTGCTGGACCGCTGCCGGACGGCGGAAGAGCTGGTCAGGACGTTGTCCGGACGGTGACGGACGGCAGGTGCACGGCAGATCGGCCATGATCGGGGGCCGCTGGACGGCTGAAACGGGCGCGCCGCGGGAATCATGGAGGTGACTCCCGGGCGTTACAGGAAGTGCAGGGCCGATGTCGGACCCTGCTTGTAGGGTCGGATCTTGAAGGTCACATCGAGCGGGGCAAACCGAGCGGGGTGAGGGATATGGCGACCAAGGACAGCGGCGGCGGACAGCAGCGGGCCACCCGGTCCACCGAAGAGGTCGAGGAGCAGGCCCAGGACGCGCAGGTCTCGGACGACCTCAAGGAGCGGCAGGAGAAGCTCTCCGACGACGTGGATTCCGTCCTGGACGAAATCGACGACGTGCTGGAGGAGAACGCCGAGGACTTCGTGCGCTCCTTCGTCCAAAAGGGCGGGCAGTAAGGGCACCACGGGCGTTCCTCGCTGACGCCCGCGGCCGGGCGCGGTGTGCGGTCCGCAGCGGACTGCCGCACGCCCGCGCCCGGCCGGTGTCATCGGGCTCCGTCACGGGCGGCCGCACGGAAGCGCGCGATGCCGGGTCCCGGCATGTGGATCACGGCTCCGGGGCGGGTAGGGTCCGAGGCGTACTCCGCTCCGGCTGCGTTGCAGCCCTGGGCCCATTCAAGGATCGGCCGGCGTGCCTGACGGCGGGCGGCCGAGTATCCGGAAGGAAACGTGTGGAAGCCAACACCCGAAGCACCGGGCGTCTGCCAGCTGCCTTCCTGACGCCTGGCTCCTCGTCGTTCATGGATTTCCTCGGGGCGCACGTCCCCGAGCTGCTGCCGGGCAACCGCCCGCTGCCGCCGGTGCAGGGGGCCGTCGAGGCGCCGCACGGCACGACCATCGTGGCGGCCTCGTTCCCCGGCGGTGTGGTGCTCGCCGGCGACCGCCGCGCCACGATGGGCAACGTCATCGCGCAGCGCGACATCGAGAAGGTCTTCCCGGCCGACGAGTACTCCGCGGTGGGCATCGCGGGCACGGCCGGCCTCGCGGTGGAGATGGTCAAGCTGTTCCAGCTGGAGCTGGAGCACTTCGAGAAGGTCGAGGGGGCGCAACTCTCCCTGGAGGGCAAGGCGAACCGCCTCTCCACGATGATCCGCAGCAACCTCGGCATGGCCATGCAGGGCCTCGCCGTGGTGCCGCTGTTCGCCGGCTACGACATCGACCGCGAGAAGGGCCGGATCTTCTCGTACGACGTCACCGGCGGGCGGTCGGAGGAGCACGGCTTCGCGGCCACCGGCTCCGGCTCGGTCTTCGCGCGCAGCGCCCTGAAGAAGCTCTTCCGGGAGGACTTCACGGAGCATCAGGCCGCCACCGCCGTCGTCCAGGCGCTCTACGACGCCGCCGACGACGACTCGGCGACCGGCGGGCCGGACATGGCACGGCGGATCTACCCCATCGTCACGGTGATCACCGAAGAGGGCTTCCGGAAGCTGACCGAGGCCGAGGTCTCGGAGATCGCCCGCGCCGTGCACGAGCGCCGTCTCGACCAGCCCGACGGCCCGCGCGCCGCGCTGCTCTGACGGGACGGAAGTTCCGTGGTGCGCCCCCCGACAGCGAGAGAGTTTTTGACAGGAAGGGACGGATAGCCGGTGTCGACGCCGTTCTATGTCTCACCCCAGCAGGCCATGGCCGACCGTGCCGAGTACGCCCGCAAGGGCATCGCGCGCGGCCGCAGCGTCGTGGTGCTGCAATACACCGACGGCGTGCTCTTCGTCGCCGAGAATCCCTCCCGCGCCCTGCACAAGGTCAGCGAGATCTACGACCGGATCGCCTTCGCGGCGGTCGGCAAGTACAACGAGTTCGAGAACCTCCGGATCGGCGGCGTCCGCTACGCCGATCTGCGCGGCTACACCTACGACCGGGAGGACGTGACCGCGCGCGGGCTGGCCAACGTCTACGCCCAGACGCTGGGCACCATCTTCTCCAGCGCGGCCGAGAAGCCCTACGAGGTCGAGCTGATCGTCGCCGAGGTGGGCAACGGCCCCGAGGACGACCAGATCTACCGGCTGCCGCACGACGGCTCCATCGTGGACGAGCACGGCTCGGTCGCGGTGGGCGGCAACGCCGACCAGATCAGCAGCTACCTCGACCAGCGGCACCGGGACGGGATGTCCCTGGCCGAGGCGCTGCGGCTGGCGGTGGAATCGCTCTCCCGGGACACCAACGGCGCGGAGCGGACGCTGACCGCCGAGCACCTCGAAGTCGCGGTGCTGGACCGGACGCGCCCGCAGAAGCGGAAGTTCAAGCGCATCCTGGGGCGGCAGCTGTCCCGGCTGCTGGACGAGCAGACCGCTGAGGACAAGGCGGAGGGCGGGCCCGGCCAGGACGCGGGGGAGGCCGCGGAGGCCGGTACCGCCGGCGGGACGACCGGCCCGGAGGCCGCGGCGGAGGGCGGCAAGGAGGGCGGGAAGGACTCCGGCAAGGGCTCCGGCAAGGACACGTCCGCGGGCCCGGAGGACGCCGGCACGGACTGAGCGCCGCGCACCCCGCGCATACCGCACCGCTTCCGGGCCGGCCGCCCGGACCCCGCGCCCCGGTGGGTCAACGCCCGCCGGGGCGCGTGGCGTTGGCGGCCGGCGGCGGTGCCGTGGAGCCGCGCGGGACGAGCGTGACGGGGAGGGCGGGGGGTTCGGCCGGGGTGCCGTCCAGGACGGCCAGCAGGGCCCGCATCCCGGCCGCGCCGAACTCCTCGGCGGGCAGCCGCACCGTCGTCAGCTCCGGCTCGACCGCGACCGCGAGCGCCAGGTCGTCGAAGCCGGTGACCGAGATGTCCTCGGGGATCCGCAGGCCGAGCCGGCGGACCGCCTTGCAGGCACCGGCGGCGACGACGTCGTCGTCGCAGAGCAGCGCGGTGGGGCGCGGGCCGGGGCCGGTCAGCGCGGTGTGCGCGGCGCGCAGTCCGGCCTCGACGCTGAGCGCGGTGGGTTGCCGGTGCAGCACGGCACCGGGCAGGCCGGCCAGCGCCGCGCGCAGCGCCCGGGCCCGCACGGCGAACGTCCAGGAGTCGACATCGGCCGCGAGGTGGGTGATCCGGCGGTGGCCGAGTCCGGTGAGGTGGGCCGCCAACTGCCGTACGCCGTCGGCGATGTCGAGGTTGACGGCGGCGGAGGCGGCGGTGTCGCCGGGGTCGCTGTCCAGCATCACCAGCGGCAGTCCGGCGGCGCGCAGCGCGGTGAGCGCGCCGGCCGCCATGGAGGAGGCGATGACGCCGTCGAGCGCGGCGGAGGCGGAGGCGAACGGGTCGCGGGCCGGGCCGGTGCCCTCGGGGGAGGGGTAGAGGACCACGCCGAAGTCGTGGTCGGCGGCGATCCGGGCCGCGCCGGTGTAGACCCGGGCGAAGAACTCGGTGGTCAGCGCGGGGACGACCAGCAGTGCGGTGCGGGTGCGGCCGGTGCGCAGGCTGCGCGCGGCGAGGTTGGGGCGGTAGCCCAGCTCGCGGGCGGCGGCCCGGACCGCTTCGGCCTTGGCGGCGGAGACCCGGCCGGGCCATTTGCCGCCCAGCACCAGGGAGACCGCGGCCTGCGAGACGCCGGCGGCCCGGGCGACGTCGCGGCTGGTGGCGCGGGCGGGCGGCGGGGCCTCGTGGCTGGTCACCGGGTGCGTCTCTCCTTGGTCCTGCGCCGCGGGGGGTGGACCCGCGCGTGGGGCCATGGTACGTATGACCCGCGACGTTATACGTAACACGTCCGGCGCGGACCGGACGGAAAGGGGCAGGCGTGGCCGCGGGATATGCGGAGTTGCTCAGAACGCGGTATGCCGCCCGGCTGCTGGCCGGGACCCTGGTGGGGCGGCTGCCGAACGCCACCGCGGCGCTCGCCGTGGTGCTCTTCGTCCGGGCCCAGGGCGGCAGCTACGCGCTGGCCGGCGCGCTCTCCGCGGTCTACGCGGTCGGCAACGCGGTGGGCCAGCCGCTGCTCGGGCGGGCCGTGGACCTCTTCGGGCAGCCCCGGGTGATGCTGCCCGCCTCGGTGCTCTCGGCGCTCGGCATGGCGCTGCTGGCCGCCGTCGGGGTGGCACCGCGCTGGCCCGCCTACGTGGCGATGGCCCTCGCCGGATTCTTCACCCCGCCGCTGGAGGGCGGGCTGCGCGCGCTGTGGCCGGGGGTGCTCAAGCGGCCCGACCGGGTGCACGCCGCCTACGCGCTGGACGCGGTGGCCCAGGAAATCCTGTTCGCGGTCGGGCCGTTGCTGGTGACGCTCTGTGTGGAGCTCTGGTCGGCCGGTGCGGCGCTGCTGGTGATCAACGCCATCGGGGTGCTCGGCGCGCTGTCCGTGGCGGTCTCCGCGCCCTCCCGGCAGTGGCGCAGCGCCGCTCGCGAGGCGCACTGGCTGGGCGCGCTGCGCTCGGCCGGGATGCTGGTGCTGATCGGCGCCTTCTTCTTCGTCGGGCTGGCGCTGGGGTCGATCGCGGTGGCCGCGGTGGCGTACGCCGACCGGCACGGCGGCGGGATGGTCTCCAGCTACCTGCTCTCCGCGCTCGGCGTGGGCGCGCTGGCCGGCGGGCTGGTCTACGGCGCGCGGCAGTGGCCGGGCCGGCCGGAGGGGCGGCTGCGCCTGCTGGTCGCGCTGCTGGCGCTGGGCTACCTGCCGCTGGCCCTGGCGCCCGGCGTGGCCGGGATGACGGCACTGGCGGGCGTCGCCGGGGTGTTCCTGGCGCCGTCGCTGGCCTGCGCGTTCGTGGTGGTGGACCGGCACGCGCCCGCGGGGACGGTGACGGAGGCGTTCTCGTGGCTGGTGACCACCTTCGGGGTCGGTTCGGCGGCGGGTGCCTCGGTGGCCGGGCCGGTACTGGAGCGCGGCGGGCCGGGCGCCGGATTCGCCGTCGCGGGGGTCTCCGGGATCGTCGCGCTGCTGGTCCTTTTGTCGACGAAGCGATTCCTGGGGGACCCGGTGACACCCGCCGTACCCTGCGCCGACGAGGCGGTCCGGGCGGAAAATGATCGGAACGGTGCTGTCGAACCCGGTTTCAGAGCAGGCCGTCAGGCGTAATGTTCAGTCATGGACCGCCGCATTTTCGGGCTGGAGAACGAGTACGGCGTCACGTGCACGTTCAGGGGACAGCGCCGACTGTCGCCTGACGAAGTGGCGCGCTACCTCTTCCGCCGTGTCGTGTCATGGGGCCGCAGCAGCAACGTCTTCCTGCGGAACGGCGCCCGCCTGTACTTGGACGTGGGGTCGCACCCGGAATACGCAACTCCCGAGTGCGACAACGTGACCGAGCTGGTCACCCACGACAAGGCCGGCGAGCGCATTCTCGAAGGTCTGCTCGTCGACGCCGAACGCCGCCTGCACGAGGAGGGAATCGCGGGCGACGTCTACCTCTTCAAGAACAACACCGATTCGGCGGGAAACTCCTACGGCTGCCACGAGAACTATCTCGTGGCCCGGCACGGCGAGTTCTCCCGGCTCGCGGACATCCTCATTCCGTTCCTCGTCACCCGGCAGCTGCTGTGCGGCGCCGGCAAGGTGCTCCAGACGCCGCGCGGCGCGGTCTACTGCGTCAGCCAGCGCGCCGAGCACATCTGGGAGGGCGTCTCCTCGGCGACCACCCGCTCCCGCCCGATCATCAACACCCGGGACGAACCGCACGCGGACGCCGAGCGCTACCGCCGGCTCCACGTCATCGTCGGCGACTCCAACATGTCGGAGACCACGATGATGCTCAAGGTCGGGGCCACCGACCTGGTGCTCCGGATGATCGAGGCGGGCACCGTCATGCGCGACCTGACGCTGGAGAACCCGATCCGGGCGATCCGCGAGGTGAGCCACGACACCACCGGCCAGCGCAAGGTGCGGCTCGCCAGCGGCCGCGAGGCGTCCGCGCTGGAGGTGCAGCAGGAGTACTACGAGAAGGCCGTCGACTTCTGCGACCGCCGCGGAATCCGCACCGGTCTGGTCGAACGGGTCCTGGAGCTGTGGGGCCGCACCCTCGAAGCCGTCCGCGACCAGGAGCTGGACCGCGTCGCGACCGAGATCGACTGGGTGATGAAACATCAGCTCATCGAGCGGTACCGCACCAAGCACAACATCAGCATGTCCCACCCGCGTGTGGCGCAGATAGACCTCGCGTACCACGACATCCACCGGCGCCGGGGGCTCTACTACCTCCTGGAGCGGAAGGGGCAGGCGAAACGGATCTGCAATGACGTGAAGATCTTCGAGGGAAAGTCGGTGCCACCGCAGACCACGCGGGCGCGGCTGCGCGGTGACTTCATCCGGCGGGCCCAGGAGCAGCGCCGCGATTTCACCGTCGACTGGGTGCACCTCAAACTCAATGACCAGGCCCAGCGGACGGTGCTGTGCAAGGACCCGTTCCGTTCCGTCGACGACCGGGTGGAGAAGCTGATCGCCGGTATGTGAACGGAGCCGGAATGCGCGGCGGTGCGCCGGGAGGGTGAAGGCCCCCGGCGCATTGCCGTGTTGCCCCGGGCCGCCGTGCGAAAGCGGAAGCGGCCACAGCGACAGGTCGTAGAGTGGCGGGCATTGCCCACTACCCCACGATCCCGGTTGGACAGATGCTGAATTCTTCCGCGGGGCGCTCCCCCCGCCCGTTCGCCACGCACACCCGTCGCGCCGCCGCCGCCGCGCTGGCGGTGCCCGTGCTGCTCCTCGCCGCCGCCTGCGGGAACGACGACGGCGCCAGCTCCGACGCGGCGGTGGTCAAGGTGACGGGCAAGGCCGGCGCCAAGCCCACGATCTCCGTGCCCAAGGACGCCAAGCCGGCCGACAAGGCCGTCACCAAGACCCTGATCGAGGGCAAGGGCGCGACCGTCAGCAAGGGCGATCTGGTCCGGCTGGACTTCTCCGCGCAGACCATGAAGGGCCAGAACCTCGGCAGCAGCTGGACGCCGCAGCCGGGCGCCAAGCCGGGCGCGGCCCGCACCCAGGTCGTCACCGAGGTCACCGACCAGATGACGCAGCAGATGCTGCCGCCGAAGGTGCTGACCGCCGCGGCCGGCCAGAAGGTGGGCAGCCGGTACGAGGTCGAGGGCACCGCGAAGGCGCTGATCGGCGAGGGGCTGAACCCGCAGTCGGGCGTCAAGCCGGAGGACGGCCTGGTGTGGGTCGTCGACGTGGTCGGCGCCAAGAAGGTGGACAAGAAGGCGAAGGCCGAGGGCACCCAGGCGGCGCCGGAGGACGGGATGCCGGAGGTGAAGGCGGCGGACGACAAGGCCGCGACGATCACCATCCCGCCGGGGGAGAAGGCGCCCGCCGACCTCAAGCAGCAGGTCCTGATCAAGGGCAAGGGCCCGGAGGTCAAGGCCGGTGACGGGCTGATCGCCCAGTACACCGGCGTGAAGTGGGAGGACGGGAAGAAGTTCGACTCGTCCTGGGACCACGGCGGCGCGACCGCGTTCCAGATCGGCACCGGGCAGGTCGTCCAGGGCTGGGACCAGGCCCTGGTCGGCAAGCACGTCGGGGACCGGGTGGAGATCGTGATCCCGCCGAAGCTGGGCTACGGCGCCAGCCCGCAGCACGAGCTGGCGAAGAACACCCTGGTCTTCGTGGTCGACATCGTCGGGACGGTCTGACCGGACGGCCCGCGGAATCTGCGAGACTGACCCGGCCATCGAAAAGATCCGCAAGTAGGAGCACATTCGTGAACATCGACAAGCCCGAAATCGACTTCCCCGAGGGCCCGGCTCCCACCGACCTGGAGATCGTGGACCTGTGGGAGGGCGACGGGCCGGTCGCCAAGGCCGGGGCCATGGTCTCCGTGCACTACGTCGGCGTCTCCTTCAGCACCGGTGAGGAGTTCGACGCGAGCTGGAACCGCGGCAAGCCGCTCCAGTTCGAGCTGGGCGCCGGCCAGGTCATCCCGGGCTGGGACCAGGGCGTCCAGGGCATGAAGGTGGGCGGCCGGCGCCGGCTGACCATCCCGCCGCACCTGGCCTACGGCGAGCGGGGCGCGGGCGGCGGCCGGATCGCCCCCAACGAGACCCTGATCTTCGTCTGCGACCTGGTCGCCGTCTGAGACCCGGGACACCGTGCCCGGAAGGGCCCGCGCCGGCCGGCGCGGGCCCTTCGCTTTTGCCGGACGAGCGGCGGGCGGTACGGTCACCCGTTGGGAGCTAACGAGAGAGGGCGTCGATGGCGATTGCCAAGGCCGAGCGGCTGATGAATCTGGCGCTGTGCCTGCTGGGGACGCGACGCCCGCTGACCAAGCACGAGCTGCGGTCGTCGATCGAGGCGTACCGCGAGGCGTTCGGGCCGGGCGCCCCGGCCGGCCCCGACGACGCCTTCAACCGCATGTTCGAGCGGGACAAGGACGACCTGCGCGAACTGGGCCTGGTCATCGAGACCGTCGACGGCATCGACGGCGAGACCGGCTACCTCGCCCGCCGCGACAGCAACCGCCTGCCCCCGATCACCCTGGACGCCGAGGAGGCCGCCGCCCTCGGCCTGGCCGCCAAGGTCTGGCAGCAGGCCCGGCTGGCCGGCGCGGCCAGCGGCGCGTTGCAGAAGCTGCGGGCCGCCGGGATGCCGCTGGCCGGCGGGGAGGCCGACCTGGACGCCGGGCAGCCGCACAGCGCGCTGGAGCCCCGCATCCCCACCCACGAGGCGGCCTTCGAGCCGCTGATGCTGGCCTGCCGGGACCGCCGCCCGGTCGTCTTCGACTACCGCAAGTCCAACGCGGCCCGGCCCGAGCAGCGGCACCTCGAACCGTGGATCCTGGAGTGCTGGCGCGGCCACTGGTACGTCGCCGGCTGGGACCGCGACCGGGGCGCCGAGCGGGTCTTCCGGCTGTCCCGGATCACCGGCCGGGTCCGGTCCCGGCAGGGGAAGTTCACCGCCCCGGTGCCCGACCACGTCACGGTCCGGGAGACCGTCGAGCGCTGGGCTGGGGAGACCGCCACCGGCACCGCCCGGATCCGGCTCCGCGCCGGGCACGGCTATCCGCTGCGCGCCCGCGCGCTGTCCGTCCGCGCCCTGGACGGCGACTGGGACGAGCTGGAGATCCCCAACGGACACGGACTCGACGCCTGGCTGGTGGAGTTCGGACCGGACGTGGTGGTACTGGAACCGGCGGAGCTGCGCGACGGGGTCATCGACCGCCTGCGCGCGGTGGCCAAGGGCTGAGAGGGGGACGGACCATGGCTGCGAACGCGATCGACCAGACCCGCCGGATGCTGTCGCTGGTGACCTATCTGCGGGAGCGCCCCGGCGCCCGGGTCAGCGATGTGGCGCGGGCCTTCGGCATCACCGAGGACGAACTGATCGCCGACCTGGACGTGCTGCCGATGTGCGGTACGAGCTTCCGCGGCGGCGACCTGATGGACATCGACACCGACGGCGACCGGATCTGGTGGCACAACCCCGACGACGTCGCCGAGCCGCTGCGGCTGGCCGCCGACGAGGCCACCGCGCTGCTGGTCGCGGCCCGGGCGGTGGCCACCCTGCCGGGGCTGCGCGAGGGCGACCGGCAGGCGCTGCTGCGGGCCACCGCCAAGCTGGAGGCGGCGGCCGGCGAGGCGGCCGGGGCCAGCTCCCGGCTGGCGGTGACCTTCGAGTCCGAGGGCGGGGTCTTCGCCGACGTGGACCGCGCCATCGCCGAGCGGCGCCGGCTGTGGCTGCGCTACTACTCCCCGGCCCGCGACGAGCTGACCGAGCGCGAGGTGGACCCGATCCGGCTGTTCGCGGTCGGCCACACGTACATGGAGGCGTGGTGCCGGCTCTCCGAGGCCCGGCGCACCTTCCGGCTCGACCGGGTCGCCGAGATCCGGCTGCTGGACGCGCCCGCCGACCCGCCGCCGGTCGAGCTGCGGGACCTGTCCGAGGGGCTGGTGCAGCCCGCGGCCGGGGACCCCGAGGTCGCCATCGAGGTCGGGCCCGGCGGCCGCTGGGTGGCCGAGTACTACCCGCACGACAGCGCCGAGGAGCTGCCCGACGGCGGGCTGCGGATCACCCTGCGCACCCCGGACCCGGCGTCGCTGCGGCGGCTGGCGCTGCGGCTGGGCCGGGACGGCCGGATCGTGTCGCCGCCGGCGCTCGCCGAGAGCGCCCGGGAGGCGGCCCGGCAGGCGCTCGCGGCGTACGGCGCGTGAGCGCGGCCCGCGGGGACCGTGTGAAGGAGAGGTGGCCGAGGATGACGACCACGAGGACGGCGACCGCGCCGGCGGGCAGATCCGCGCCGGTGCGCTTCAAGGCGGCCTGCCCGGAGTGCCGGGGCCGTTTCGAACTGGCCTCGGACGCCTTCCGGCTGGCCATCGGCGCCAGCCGCCGCACCACCTTCTACGCCTTCACCTGCCCCGGCTGCGGGCGCGCGGTGCGCAAGCCGGCCGGGGAGCGGATCGTGGAGCTGCTCACCGGCGGCGGGGTGCGCACGCTGCGGCTGCACACCGGCTGACCGGCCGCGGCCGGCCGGCCCGATAGGCTCGGTCCATGCTGTGGCCCATGATCGCTGTCGCCCTAGGCTTCCTGGGGATCGCCGTGCTCGGCGTCCTCGCCGTCCGTGTCTTCGTCCAGGTGCGGCGGCTGGCCCGGGAGGTCGCGACGGCCAGCGAGCGGATCCAGCGGGCCGCACAGGACCTGGAGCGGGCCGCGGTGCCGCTCGCCTCCCGGATGCACGACGTGGGGCGCGACCGCGCCTGACACGTCGGCGCCCTGCTGCCGCGGACGCGGGGCAGGTAGGCTGCTGGGCGGTTCAGACGGTGCGGTGGTGCGGGCAATCCGCGGTATGCACGGGGATTGCCGGACGTTCACCGCCGAACGTTACGATCGAGGCACCACCAGGACGCCAGTCCGACCCCATCGGCAGGCACCACAGGAGACGCCGCCCCGGCGAGAAGGTAGTCGCACATGCTAGCCAACCTGAGGCTCCCCGAGATTCTGCTGATCATCGCCGTGATCTTTCTGCTGTTCGGCGCGAAGAAGCTCCCGGACATGGCGCGTTCGCTCGGCAAGTCGGCCCGCATCCTCAAGAGCGAGGCCAAGGCGATGAAGAAGGAGAGCGAGGCGGAGCGGTCGGCCGACGGCGGCACCGCGGGCCAGGCGCCCGCCGACGCGGCCCAGCAGGCAGCTCGTACGATTCAGTCGGCGCCCGGTGACGTGGCCAGCTCGCGCCCCGTGGCCGAGCCGAACCGCACCAACCAGAGCTGACCGAGCCGATCCGGCCGTACCGACCCCGTCGGTGCGGCTGACGCACGAGACGAGGAAGTGGGTTGCTCAAGTCTGCCCGCAAGCAGCAGAAGGACCCCGAGGGGCGGATGCCCCTCGCGGCACATCTGCGTGAGCTGCGCAACCGGCTGCTGAAATCGGTGCTGGCGATCCTCGTGGTCACCGTCATCGCCATGTGGCAGTACGAGCCGATCGCCCACTTCATCACCGGGCCGGTCATCGACGCGGTCGGCTGCCCCAGGGGCGGCCCGCCGATCGGCGCGCACCCGCACCCGTGCGCCCAGGTCACCGCGAACGGTGTCCTGGCGCCGTTCACGATCATGCTCAAGCTGTCGCTGACCGTGGGCCTGGTCCTGTCCAGCCCGCTGTGGCTCTACCAGCTCTGGGCGTTCCTCGCGCCCGGTCTGCACCGGCACGAGAAGAAGTACGCGCTCGGCTTCGTCGGCGCCGGCGTCCCGCTCTTCCTCGGCGGCGCCTACCTCGCCTACGCGGTCCTCCCGACGACCGCGGGCGCGCTGGTCGGCCTGACGCCCAGCGACTGGGCCAACCTCTTCCCCGCCGACGACTTCCTCGACATCGTCACGCGCATGGTGCTGGTCTTCGGCTTCTCCTTCGAGCTGCCGCTGCTGCTGGTGCTGCTCAACTTCGGCGGGGTGCTCACCGGCAAGCGGGTGCTGAGCTGGTGGCGGTTCATGGTGCTGGGCATCACGGTCTTCTCGGCGATCGCCACCCCGACCGGCGACCCGCTGACCATGTCGCTGCTGGCCGCGCCGATCGTGCTGCTGTACTTCGGCGCCGTGGGCATCTGCCTGTTCAACGACCGCCGGCGCCGGCTGGCCAACCCCGACCGGGAACTGGCCGACGACGAGGCGTCCGAGCTCGACCTGACCCCGGCCGAGGTCGGCGAGATCGAGCCGGTGGCGCCCAGCCGGATGCTGCCGGAGCAGTCCGCCGGGGACCGCGCGGACGGCGGCCGCCGCGGCTACGACGACGCGACCTGACGGCGACGTCCGAGAGGCTCACGGGACGGCCGGTGACGGTGGTGCCACGCCGTGTGAGCGCCTCCCGGGCCGGAGTCGGTGCGGCCCCCGCGCGCAGTGCGCCGGGGGCCGCCGCCGTGTCCGGGGCCGCTCCGGGCGGACCGGGCGGTGGGCCGGGTAAAGGGCCGCCATAAAGATCCGGTCGATGTCAGAGGCGGCCGGTAGGCTCGTAAGCACGATGACCGAGGACATGTCCCCTGCTGAGCGCTATGCCGCCGCCAAGCTCCGCGCGGCCGAGCAGGCCACCGCACTCGCGCCGTTCCGGGAGCTGTACGACTTCGCACTGGACCCGTACCAGATCGAGGCGTGCCAGGCCCTGGAGGGCGGGAAGGGTGTGCTGGTCGCCGCTCCCACCGGATCCGGCAAGACGATCGTCGGCGAGTTCGCCGTCCACCTGGCCCTGGCACAGGGCCGCAAATGCTTCTACACCACGCCCATCAAGGCGTTGTCCAACCAGAAGTTCCAGGATCTGGTCCGGCGCTACGGCCCCGAGAAGGTCGGTCTGCTGACCGGCGACAACAGCGTCAACGGCGACGCCCCGGTGATCGTGATGACCACCGAGGTGCTGCGCAACATGCTCTACGCGGGCTCGCAGTCGCTGGCCGGCCTGGGCTACGTGGTCATGGACGAGGTGCACTACCTCTCCGACCGGTTCCGCGGCGCGGTCTGGGAAGAGGTGATCATCCACCTCCCGGAGTCGGTGACGCTGGTGTCCCTGTCGGCGACGGTCTCCAACGCCGAGGAGTTCGGCGACTGGCTGGACACCGTCCGCGGCGACACCGAGGTGATCGTCTCCGAGCACCGCCCGGTCCCGCTGTGGCAGCACGTGCTGGCCGGCCGCCGGATCTACGACCTCTTCGAGGAGCGGGACGGCGCCACCGGCACCCGCCGGGAGGTCAACCCCGACCTGGAGCGGCTGGCCCGGATGGAGAACAGCCGGCCGACCTTCGGCCGGGACAAGCGGCGCGCCCGCACCATGCGGGAGGCGGACCGCGAGCGCGAGCGGCGGCAGCGCGCCCGGATCTGGACGCCGAGCCGGCCCGAGGTGATCGAGCGGCTGGACAACGAGGGACTGCTGCCCGCCATCACCTTCATCTTCAGCCGGGCCGGCTGCGAGGCGGCCGTCCAGCAGTGCCTGTACTCCGGCCTGCGGCTCAACGACGCGGAGGCCCGTGAGCAGGTCCGCCGGATAGTCGAGGCCCGTACGGCCGGCATCCCCGACGACGACCTGCACGTCCTGGGCTACTTCGAGTGGCTGGAGGGCCTGGAGCGGGGCATCGCGGCGCACCACGCCGGGATGCTCCCGACGTTCAAGGAGGTCGTCGAGGAGCTGTTCGTCAAGGGCCTGGTCAAGGCGGTCTTCGCGACCGAGACGCTGGCGCTGGGCATCAACATGCCGGCCCGCTCGGTGGTCCTGGAGAAGCTCGTCAAGTGGAACGGCGAGCAGCACGCCGACATCACCCCCGGCGAGTACACCCAGCTCACCGGCCGGGCCGGGCGGCGCGGCATCGACATCGAGGGCCACGCGGTGGTGTTGTGGCAGCGGGGGATGAATCCGGCCGCGCTGGCCGGTCTCGCCGGGACGCGGACGTACCCGCTGCGGTCCTCCTTCAAGCCGTCGTACAACATGGCGGTCAACCTCGTCTCGCAGTTCGGGCGGCACCGGTCGCGGGAGCTGCTGGAGATGTCGTTCGCGCAGTTCCAGGCCGACAGGTCGGTGGTCGGGATCACCCGCCAGGTGCAGCGCAACGAAGAGGGCCTGACCGGCTACCGCGAGGCGATGGTCTGCCACCTCGGCGACTTCGAGGAGTACTCCCGGCTGCGGCGGGAGCTGAAGGACCGGGAGTCCGAACTCGCCAAGCAGGGCGCGGCCCAGCGGCGGGCGGCGGCCGCCGCGGCGCTGGAGAAGCTCCGGCCCGGCGACGTCATCCACGTGCCGACGGGCAAGTACGCCGGGCTGGCGCTGGTGCTGGACCCGGGCATGCCCCCGGGCCGGACCAACGGCCACCGCGGCATGGACGCCCACGAGGGCCCCCGCCCGCTGGTGCTGACCGCCGAGCGGCAGGTCAAGCGGCTGGCGTCGATGGACTTCCCGGTGCCGGTGGCGGCCCTGGACCGGATGCGGATCCCGCGCAGCTTCAACGCCCGCAGCCCGCAGTCCCGCCGCGACCTGGCGTCCGCGCTGCGCACCAAGGCCGGCCACCTGGTGCCCTCCCGGCACCGCCGGCCCCGTGCCGAGGCGGCCGACGACCGCGAGATCGCCCGGCTGCGCAAGGCCATCCGCGCCCACCCCTGCCACGGCTGCGACGAGCGGGAGGACCACGCCCGCTGGGCGGAGCGCTACCACCGGCTGCTGCGGGACACCCGCCAGCTGGAGCGCCGGATCGAGGGCCGGACGAACACCATCGCCCGCACCTTCGACCGGATCTGCGCGCTGCTGACCGAGCTGGACTACCTCGAAGGCGACACCGTCACCGACGAGGGCCGCCGGCTGGCCCGGCTGTACGGCGAGCTGGACCTGCTGGCCAGCGAATGCCTGCGGGAGGGCGTCTGGGAGGGCCTGGGCCCCGCCGAGCTGGCGGCCTGCGCCTCCGCGCTGGTCTACGAGGCGCGGCAGGCGGACGACGCGGTGGCGCCCAAGCTGCCGGCCGGCAAGGCGCGGGACGCACTGGCCGAGATGGTGCACATCTGGGGCCGGCTGGACGCCCTGGAGGAGGAGCACCGGATCAGCCAGGCCGAAGGCGTCGGCCAGCGCGAGCCGGATCTGGGCTTCGCCTGGGCCGCCTACCGCTGGGCCTCGGGCTTCGGCCTGGACGAGGTGCTGGGCGAGGCGGACATGCCGGCCGGCGACTTCGTCCGCTGGTGCAAGCAACTGGTGGACGTCCTCGGGCAGATCGCGGCGGCGGCCCCGGCCGAGGGCACGGTGGCGCGGTCCGCGCGCAAGGCGATGGACGGGGTGCTGCGCGGCGTCGTGGCGTACTCCTCGGTGGGCTGACGGGCGGTCCGGCCGCCGGGCGGGTGCCCGGCGGCCGGACCCCGCCGCTACGACGCGGTGCGTGCGGCCGCGCCGGCCCGTTCCGCGTCGCGCTTGGCGACCTCCTCGCGGACCAGCGGGATGACGTACCGGCCGAAGTCGATGGCGTCGTCGAGCAGGTCGTAGCCGCGCGCGGAGAGGATGGTCACGCCGAGGTCGTAGTAGTCCAGCAGGGCCTGGGCGACGGTCTCGGGGGTGCCGACCAGGGCGGTGGAGTTGCCCGCCCCGCCGGTCTCCGCAGCGGTCGGCGTCCACAGCGCCCGGTCGTGCCGTTCGCCCCGGGCGGCGGCGGCCAGCAGCCGCTGGGAGCCGGCGTTCTGCGGGTGCGTCAGCGGGTGGCGGCGGCTGAGCGGGCCGCCGGCCTTGCGGGCCCGGATCCGCTCCAGGGTCCGGTGCGCCTTCTCCCAGGCCAGTTCCTCGGTGGGCGCGATGATCGGGCGGAACGCCACCTGGATCCGGGGCGGGTCGGTGCGGCCGGCCGCGGCGGCGGCCGCCTTGACCGAGGCGATCTGCTCGGCGGTCTGCGCGAGGGGTTCGCCCCACAGGCAGTAGATGTCCGCCTCGGCGCCGCCCGCCGCGTACGCCGCCGGGGAGGAGCCGCCGAACGACACCGGCGGGTGCGGCTGCTGGACGGGGAAGGTGTCGGAGACGAAGTCGTGGAAGCGGTAGTGGGCGCCTTCGTGGTCGAAGGGCTCGCGGTGCGTCCAGACCTTCTTGACGATCCGGATGTACTCGCGGGTGCGGGCGTAGCGCTCGTCCTTGGTGAGGGTGTCGCCCTCGCGGCGCTGCTCGTGGTCGTTGCCGCCGGTGATGAAGTGCACCGCGACCCGGCCGTCGCTGAGCCGGTCCAGGGTCGCGAAGGTCTTGGCGGCGAACGTCGGGTAGGAGACGTTGGGCCGGTGGGCGACCAGCAGTTGGAGCCGCTCGGTGCGGGCCGCGACGTAGGCGGCGGCGGGGGAGGGGTCGGGGGAGCCGGAGCCGTAGGCGAACAGGACCCGGTCCCAGCCGTACTGCTCGTGGGCGCGGGCCAGTGTGAGGGTGTAGTCCTTGTCGAAGGAGGCGCCGGAGCGCGGGGTGACTTCGGAGCCGTCGTGGGTGGCGGCTATGCCGAGGAACTCGACAGGCATGGGTGCGGCCTTCTTCTCGTGACAGGTGCGCGGGTGGTGGGGTGCGGACGAGAAGTCAGCGGCAACAGGAAGCGGACCACACCCGACCGAAGTCGATGTGGTCGCGGGTGACCAGCCGTTGCCGAGGGCGCATGGAGCCAGTGGAGCAGGCGGATCCATGCGCCGTCAACCAATTCCCGGGCGGGCACGTCCCGGGCGGGGCGGGCCGGTTCGCGGCGGGTGCGTGCCTGCGGGGCAACAACGGGCCTGCTGTGTACGGGAGTTGCTGCTCCGTCTCCCGCCGGCCCGGCCGTGCCGGGTGCCGGCCGCGCGGTTACGGGCGCGCGGCGGCGGCCGCCGGCGTGCCGGTCCGCCGGACCCGGAGGCGTACCGCGCCGCGCAGGGCGAGGAAGAGCAGGACGCTGATCGGGGAGAGCAGGATGGTCAGCACCAGCAGCGGGGCCATCACCAGGGGGTGGATGCCCAGGGCGCGGGCCTCGCGGTACATCCACTGGCCGAGGAAGAGGTCCCAGGCGATCAGCTGCGCCCAGATCGCGCCGGCCCCGCCGCCGAGGGCCAGCAGCTCCTGGAAGCCGGCCAGGTCCGGACGGCTCACCGCCGCCCACAGCTGCGGGAAGACCGGTACCGCCAGCGCGAGGTAGACCCCGATGACCGGCACCATCGGCAGCGGCGAGGCCGCGATCCGGTCGGTGAGGCGCCGGCCGGGAGCGAGGATCAGCAGCGCCCAGAATGGGGCGGCGAGGGTGAACGCCAGGGTGAAGAGGGTGTGCTCGGTCATGCGATCGGCTCCGGGGCGGGGACGGGGCGGGGGCGGTCGGTGCGGGGGGCGCGCAGGGCGGCGAGGGCGCCGGCCGCGGTCGCACTGGCCAGGACGGCCAGTGCGGTGAGGGTGGGCGCGTCGGGGCGGAGCAGGGCCTGGCCGCGCAGCGCCTGCCAGGTGACCAGGGCCAGCAGTCCGCCGAGGAACCCGGCCGCGGTGACGACCAGCCGCAGCCGTACCCGCTCGTCGCGCAGCCGGGCCCGGCGGCGGGCCAGCGCCTCGATCCCGTAAAGGAACAGCGGCAGGGCCTGGAGGGCGTGCATGCCCACGAAGTGCGGGACGCGCAGATCGCCGCCGGTGGTGTTCCAGCCGGTCAGCGGCATGCTGGGGCCGCCGTCGGGGATGCCGACGCTGTGCGCGCCGATCACGGTGGGGACGATTCCGGCGGCCTGCTGGGCCTGCTGCTCCGGGGTGGGCAGCAGCATCAGTCCGCCGACCAGCAGGCCGGCCAGGGCGAGCAGCGCGCCCAGCCGGATCGCCCAGGTGGTGGGGCGGTCGCCGAGGCGGGCCCGGAAGAGCACCACGGCGATCACCAGCGTGGCGAGCCAGAGGGCCGTGATGGTGCCGCCCATGGCCTGGAACAGGGCCCGGTCCAGCGGGGTTTCGACGTCGAAGTGGCTGCGCCGGCCGCGCAGGGTCTGGCCGACGATGATCGACATCTCGATGAGCCCGGTGACCGCGACGGTGTGCGCGGCCCAGGTGCCGGCCCGGCTGCGCCCGGGGCGGCGGGACAGCATCCAGGCCAGCGCCAGCCCGTAGGCGGCGAACGAGACGGAGAACTTGAACGGCTTACGCGAGGTGCTGGCCGCCGTGGACACCCCGGGCGGGGCGGTGCACAAGGTGCTCGGCGCGGCGCACGACGCGATCACGCCGGTGCCCGCGGCCCGTCCCGAGGGGCTGCCGGACGCCCGCCGGGCGGTCGCCGGCCTGATCGCCCGGCGCGGCTGGCAGGTCGGGGCGGACCACCCGGCGGCGGAGGCGATGGCGGTGGCGCTGGCCGCCTTCCGGGACGTCGGGCAGGGCGCGTTCGAGGAGGTCTTCGACGACTACGCGGAGGCGTGCGAGCGGATCGCCGGCGCCGATCTGGCGTACGTCGGGCGCCACGCGGAGGTGGACGAACTGGTGGAGAGCGTGGTCGTGGGGACCGTGCTCGGCGACGCGGTGCTCACCGCGATGCGGCGGCTGGCCCACGCCGACCGCTCGGCGCGGCATTTCGGGTGGCGCCCGGAGGAGGACCCGCGAGGCGAGGACGGGCCGGATACGGCACCGGGCGGCGCGGGCCCGTCGTGAGCCGCGCCGCCTCGGGGGTGGTGGCCGGTCAGGCGGCCGGGGCGGGCTCCTGCTCGGCCTCGACCTGCTCGTTCCAGGCGCGCTTGCCGGCCTGCCAGCCGTCCTCGTCGTGGCCGGCGCGCCAGTAGCCGGAGATCGACAGCGCCTCGCGCGGGACCGCGTGCTCGACGCGGAGCAGCCGGCGCAGCTCCTTCACGCAGCCCGCCTCGCCGTGCACGAACGCCTGGAGCCGGCCGGCCGGGAAGTCCAGCGCCCGTACGGCGGCGACCAGTTCGCGGCCGACCGGGGCGGTGCCGCGGTGGAGCCAGGTGATCCGGGCGCCGGGCGGGGCGGTCAGCTCCTGGCGCTCCTCGGGGCCGGCCACCTCGATGAAGGCGTGCACCACGGCACCGGCCGGCATCCGCTCCAGCGCCGCCGCCAGGGCCGGCAGCGCGCTCTCGTCGCCGGCGAGCAGGTGCCAGTCGGCCTCCGGGTCCGGGGCGTAGGCGCCGCCGGGGCCGAGGAACATGATCTCGTCGCCCGGCCGGGCGGCCGCCGCCCACGGGCCGGCCAGCCCCGCGTCGCCGTGCACGACGAAGTCCACGGTCAGCTCCCGGGCGTCCGGGTCCCAGGCGCGCACGGTGTACGTACGGGTCCGCGGCCACTGGTCGCGCGGCAGGTCGGCCCGGATGCGGCCCATGTCGAACGGCTCGGGGTAGCGGACGTGCGGCAGCGGGAAGACCAGCTTGACGTAGTGGTCGGTGTACTGGCCCGCCTCGAACGCCGCCAGTCCGTCGCCGCCCAGGACCACGCGCACCATGTGCGGGGTGAGCCGCTCGGTGCGCCGCACCCGGGCGCGGTGCAGTGTGGGCGTTCTGCGGGCCGGTCGCTCTGCTGCCACGGTTCGTCTCCCCTGACGCGGACGGGGGCGGGGCGCGCCCGTGGGGGCGGACCCCGCCTCTTAGGTTTACCTAACCTAACAGTTCACCGCCCGAGCGCGCCCAGCAAGCGCTGCAATGCGCCACCCAGGCCCCAGCGGGCCGCCAGCACCTCCAGCCGCTCGGGGTCGGCCGGTTCGGCGGGCAGCGCGAGGGGCACCTCCGGCAGCGGCACGTCGTCCGCCACCCGGACCACCTTGGGCGCGACCGCCAGGTAGGGCAGCGCCTCGGTGATCCGCCGGCGCTGCGCCGGGGTGAGCCGGGACGCCGGGTCCTCGGCCGCGGCGATGATGCCGGCCAGGCTGCCATAGGCGTCCAGCAGCTTCGCGGCGGTCTTCTCGCCGATGCCCGGGACGCCCGGCAGGCCGTCGCTGGGGTCGCCGCGCAGCAGCGCCAGGTCCGCGTAACCGGGGCCGTCCACGCCGTACTTCTCGCGCAGCAGCGCCCCGTCGGTGACCTGGAGGGTGCCGACGCCCTTGAGGGGGTACAGCACGCGGACGCCGCGGGCGTCGTCGACGAGCTGGAAGAGGTCGCGGTCGCCGGTGACGATGTCGACCGGGCCCGCCGCCCGCCCGGCCAGGGTGCCGATGATGTCGTCGGCCTCGTAGCCGGGGGCGCCGATCCGCGCGATGCCCAGGGCGTCCAGCACCTCCTCGATCACCGGGACCTGCGGTGAGAGGGTGTCCGGGATCTCCTCCGCGTCCGGCGCGGCCGATCCGGCGGGGGCCTCCTCGGCGACCCGGTGCGCCTTGTAGGACGGGATCAGCTCGACCCGCCACCGGGGGCGCCAGTCGACGTCCATGCAGGCGGCCAGGTCGTCGGGGCGGTGGTCCTGGACGAGCCGGGCGATGAAGTCCAGCAGCCCGCGCACCGCGTTCACCGGTGTGCCGTCCGGGGCCCTGACCGATTCCGGCACCCCGAAGTAGGCGCGGAAGTAGAGGGAGGCGGTGTCGAGGAGCATCAGGCGTCGAGTCACACCCCGCATGATGCCGTACGCCCCGAAACGCGCCGCCGGTGTGACGTGAATCACCGATGTGTTTGCGCCGGGTGAAGCCGGGCAGGCGGGCAGCCGGAGCGGACTCCGATGAGTTTTCAACTTTTCACCGGTGAAGACGAGCCGAACTCGTCCCGCACCACGACCTGCCGGCCCATCGGTCAGGCCCCCCAGGGGTGGCAGGTCGTTTCTCGTGCGACAAGAGAGGTATATGTGTCCAGGCTGCAAGCCGAGCGCCTCTACAAGGTGTTCGGCAGACGACCCGAGGACGCGGTCCGCAGACTCCAGGCCGGTGCCGGCCGGGACGAACTGCGGTCCGAAGGCACCACCGCCGCCGTGATCGACGCCTCCATCGAGGTGGACGAGGGCCAGATCTTCGTGGTCATGGGGCTGTCCGGATCCGGCAAGTCCACGCTGCTGCGCATGCTCAACGGGCTGCTGGAGCCGACCTCGGGCGCCGTCCGCTTCGACGGCCAGGACCTCACCTCGCTCAGCGCCAAGGAACTGCGCGCCGTCCGGTCCCACAAGATCTCCATGGTCTTCCAGCACTTCGCGCTCTTCCCGCACCGCAGCGTGCTGGAGAACGCCGCCTACGGCCTGGAGGTCCAGGGCGTCGCGCGCGCCGAACGGGAGCGGCGCGCGACCGAGGCCCTGGAGCTCGCCGGCCTCAAGGGCTGGGAGAAGTCCTGGCCGGACGAGCTGTCCGGCGGTATGCAGCAGCGGGTCGGCCTGGCCCGCGCGCTGGCCACCGACGCCGACCTGCTGCTGATGGACGAGTCCTTCAGCGCGCTCGACCCGCTGATCCGCCGCGATATGCAGGACCAGCTGCTGGAGCTCCAGAAGACGCTGAAGAAGACCATCGTCTTCATCACCCACGACCTCAACGAGGCGATGCGGCTCGGCGACCGGATCGCGGTGATGCGCGACGGCCGGATCGTGCAGACCGGCAGCGCCGAGGACATCCTCGTCCGGCCCGCCAACGACTACGTCGCCTCCTTCATCCAGGACGTCGACCGCAGCCGAGTGCTGACCGCCGGTGCGGTGATGACCGAGGTCGGCGCCGTCCTGGGGATGACCGCACCGGACGGCACCACGCTGTCCACCGCCGCCGAGTTCCGGGCCGCCGCGCCCGCCACCGTCGGCACCGGCACCCCGCTCGCCGACCTGTTCACCGCCTGCTCGGCCGGCGGCGTACCGGTCGCGGTCACCGACGAGCACGGCGAACTGGCCGGCGCGGTCACCGCCGAGCGGCTGCTGGCCGTCCTCGGCGAGTCCGGCGGGCCGAAGCCGGCCGCCGGGGTGCCCGCGCAGCCCGGCCCGGCCGACGCGTCCGCGCCCGCCGCCGGGAACGGGGGGACGGTGACCACCGGTGCCTAGGATCCAGATAGGCAGCTGGGCGAACGACGCCGTCAACTGGCTGCGGGACAACCTCGACTGGCTGTTCAACCTCATCACCACGGTCCTCAACGGCCTCTACACCGCCATCCACACCGTCCTCGCGGCCCCCGAGCCGCTGGTCCTGGCCGGCATCCTCGCGGTGCTCGCCTGGTGGCTGCGCGGGCTGCCGGCCGCGGTCCTCACCTTCCTCGGCTTCGCGCTGATCGACTCCATCCAGCAGTGGGGACCGACCATCGAGTCGCTCTCGCTGGTGCTGGTGGCCTGCCTGATCACCGTGGTGGTCGCGGTGCCGCTGGGCATCTGGGCGGCCCGCAGCCGGATCGTCGGCGGCATCCTGCGCCCGGTCCTGGACCTGATGCAGACCATGCCGGCGATGGTCTACCTCATCCCCGGCATCCTCTTCTTCGGCCTCGGTGTCGTCCCCGGCATCGTCGCCACCATCGTCTTCTCCATGCCGCCCGCGGTCCGGATGACCGAACTGGGCATCCGGCAGGTGGACGGGGAACTGGTCGAGGCGGCCGAGGCGTTCGGCACACCCCCGCGGCGCACCCTCTTCCGGGTGCAGCTGCCGCTGGCGCTGCCCACGATCATGGCCGGTATCAACCAGGTCATCATGCTCGCGCTGTCCATGGTCGTGATCGCCGGCATGGTCGGCGGCGGCGGCCTCGGCGCCTCCGTCTACAACGCGATCAGCTCGGTCAACGTCGCCCTGGGCGCCGAGGCCGGCCTCGCGGTGGTCATCCTCGCCATGTACCTGGACCGGATGACCGGCGCGCTCAACCAGCGGGTCTCGCCGCTCGGCCGGCGGGCGCTGGCCAAGGCGCAGGCGGCGCTCGGCCACTGGAAGTTCCTCCAGTGGCGGCCCGCCACCTCGGTGGCCATGGTCGGCGTCGTCGTCCTCGCGCTGCTGGCCGGCGGGATGAGCTACCTGGACCGGAACGGCGGCGGCGCCGCGGGTGGCGGCAACGGCAAGCCGATCACCCTCGGCTACGTCAACTGGGACGAGGGCAAGGCCACCACCTACCTCTGGAAGGAGATCCTGGAGGAGCGCGGCTACAAGCCCAAGGTCCAGGCGCTGGAGGCCGGCCCGCTCTTCGCCGGCCAGGCCCGCGGCGACATCGACGTGCAGACCAACGCCTGGCTGCCGGTCACCCACGCCGAGTACTGGAAGAAGTACCGGGACCAGCTGGAGGACCTCGGCACCTGGTACGACAAGACCTCCCTGGAGATCGCCGTCCCGTCGTACGTCAAGGACGTCAAGACGCTCGACGATCTCAAGGGGAAGAGCGCCGAGTTCGGCGGGAAGATCACCGGCATCGAGCCCGGCGCCGGCGAGATGAAGATCCTCAAGGACAAGGTCCTGCCGGAGTACGGCCTGACCGGCCAGTACCGGGTCCAGGAGTCCAGCACGGCGTCCATGCTGAGCGAGCTGGACCGGGCCGTCCACCGGAAGAAGCCCATCGCGGTCACCCTGTGGTCCCCGCACTGGGCGTACGACAAGTACCCGCTCACCAAGCTCAAGGACCCCAAGGGCGCGTTCGGTTCCGGCGACGGGCTGCACATGCTGGGCCGCAAGGGCTTCCGCAAGGACATGCCCGAGGTCGCCAGGTGGATGGAGAACTTCCACCTCGACGAGAAGCAGCTCACCAGCCTGGAGAACGACATCACGTCGGCCGGTGAGGGCCACGAGCAGGATGGCGTCCGCACCTGGCTGAAGAAGAACCCCGGCCTCGTCGAGAAGATCGCCCCGTCCGCGCACGCCACGTACGCCAAGGGCCAGGACGCCGGCAAGGCCCCCAACATCGGCTACCCGGCCTGGGACGAGGGCATCGCCACCGCCTACCTCTGGAAGAACGTCCTGGAGAAGCGCGGCTACCACCCCAACCTGCGCAACCTCGACGTCGGACCGATGTGGACCGGCCTGTCCGCCGGGCAGATCGACGTGGAGACCGACGGCTGGCTGCCGGTCGCCCAGAAGCAGTACTGGGACCGGTACAAGGACGACCTCACCGACGTCGGGGCCTGGTACGACAAGACCTCCCTGGAGATCGCCGTCCCCTCGTACGTCAAGGACGTCAAGACCATGGACGACCTGCGGACGCACAAGGACGAGTTCAAGGGCAAGATCATCGGCATCGAGCCGGGCACCGGTGAGATGCAGCGCCTGAAGAGCACCGTGCTGCCCGCCTACGGCCTGTCGGACTTCCAGGTCACCTCGGCCGGCACCAGCGCCATGCTCGCCGAACTGGACCGCGCCTACCACAACCACGAACCGATCGCGGTCGTGCTGTGGTCGCCGCACTGGGCGTACAGCAAGTACCACCTCACCAAGCTCGCCGACCCCAAGGGCACCTGGGGCGCCAACAACCAGATCAAGACCCTCGGCAACAAGAGCTTCCCGAAGAAGTTCCCGGAGTTCGCCGGCTGGCTGAAGAACTGGAAGATGACGCCCGACGAGCTCGGCAGCCTGGAGCAGGACATCCAGGACGCCGGAAAGGGCAACGAGGACAAGGGCGTCGAGAAGTGGATCGGCGACCACCCCGGCATCGTGGACAAGATGGCCCCCGTGAAATAGCCCGCCCCGCGGGCACCTGGCGCGCCCCGCCCCGGCACCGGCCGGCGGCGGGGCGCGCCGCCGTACGCCCCCGGCGACGGCCCCCGCCACCTGGCCGGACGCGCCCGGCTGGCCGCCCGCGGCGCCCGGTGGTTCGCTCGGC
This sequence comes from Streptomyces rhizoryzae, assembly GCF_023155275.1. Lineage (GTDB taxonomy): Bacteria > Actinomycetota > Actinomycetes > Streptomycetales > Streptomycetaceae > Streptomyces > Streptomyces rhizoryzae. The sequence continues at coordinate 879 of NZ_JALMUV010000007.1, read as the reverse complement.
CGTGGGCCGGCGTCCGTCCCCGGCGGCCGCAGCGGCCGCGGCCGGCCCGGGAGCTGACAGTGAAGCCTGCGCGCCCGGCCGCCGCCGCCCTGCTCGGCCTCCTCGCGCTCACCGCGGCCGCACCGCCGGCTCGCGCCGGAACCGTCCCCGGCCCCGTCGTGGCCGGTGAACGGGTCAGCATCACCGACGGCGGACGCTGCGGTTCCGTCCCGGCGGCCACCGCCCGCTCCGACCTGTTCGGCTCCGTTCCCCTGCGCCCCGGCGCCCGGGGCCTGGCCGCCGACGTCCCCGTCGCCGAGGAGACCGAACCGGGCCGCTACCGCATCACGATCGACTGCGGCCCGTCCGGTCCGCACCACGTGCTGACCGTAACGGTCACGGAAGGCCGCCCCGAGGGCGTGGGCGCGGCCCAAGCGGCGGGCGGCCTGGTGCTGTTGGCGTTGGCGGGCGTCGCGGCGTATCGCCTACGGCGGTGAGCCCCTACGTTTTTGGCTTTCCCGCCGTGCGCCTGGCGGCGGGGCTGATTCCCACGTTGTCGGCTTTCTCGCCGTGGGGGTTCTTTCGTGTGCGCCTGCGGCGCGTTGCGTTTCCGCTGCGCGGGGCTGTGGGGTGCGGTGACGGGTCTGCGGGGGTGGTGTGCCGGACTGCTTCGCTTTACGTCCGGCACACCACCCCCTCCGGCCCGTCCCCTCCCGTTGGGGTCAGTTGTCAGGTGGGTGCGGGTTGTGTGTTGCGGGTGAGCGCTCGTGCATGGGTGAGGGCCCGCAGGGGACCACCGGCCTCAGCCCCCGATCACCTCTTTCATGTCCCACCTCGGGAGGGGGCGGGTCTGTGGGGTGGGGGGTGTTCGGACGTAAAGCGAAGCAGTCCGAACACCCC
>NZ_JALMUV010000079.1 GCF_023155275.1 Streptomyces rhizoryzae | reverse complement strand
GGAGAAGTTCCCATGGCTGTGAAGAGGCTTTGGCAGATTACCCACTCGTGCGGCCACCAGGCCGAGCGTGACCTCTCCGACCGGGCGGCCGACCGGCGCGCGGGCTTCGCCGAGTGGCTGGCCAAGCAGGAGTGCACCGACTGCTGGCGGGCCGCCAAGGAGGGCAACGAGCAGGAAAAGGCCGCCTGACTGAATGCCAAGCGAGCCGCAGAGCAGGCCGAGTCCGACGCCTGGTCGGAGCAGTACCGGATGCCGCCTCTGGAGGGGACCGAGCGGGCCGTCGTCTGGGGTGTGCGCTGTCGCCACCAGCTCCTGGCCGCCGCCTACACGGCCCTGGCCCTCGAAGGCGAGACCAGCGAGACGGAGTGGGAGAAGATCGAGGAGACCGCTCGAACCATCACCCGCGCCGGGTGGTGGATCGACCGGCGCTCCTCCGCACCCGACGACCTCACCGAGCTGCTCCAGGCCGCCACCGAAGCCGACCGGCCCACGGAGAACCGCCACTTCTGACCGTCCGGTGCCCCACCTCCGGGGGGGCACCAGCTCTCCCTTTGGGCGGAGTGGCTCGCCTGCGCGTTCCCCGACGGCGTGGTCGTCCGCGCACCGGCCGGATGTGGTCCTGACGGACAAGGCCTACTCGTCCCACGTGCTCCGTGACCACCTGCGCAGACGCGGAATCCGAGCGGTCATCCTGGTGCCTGCCGATCAGCGCGGCCTTGGCTCGCGCTGTGCGCCGCACGGCCCACCTGCTCCGGCCTCGGCCGACCCACATGGACATGGAATTCATTTTCATCTACGGTGTCGGGGTGACGAGGCCACAGCCGTGAGCGGAGCCATCGCCGTCCCCGCACCGCCGGCCGCGTGAGCGCGTGGCGTCGTCCGCCACCACGGGCGGCCTTATGTGAATGCGCGCCGCACTCGACAACGTCCTGTGAAGGAGACCCATGCCGCTCCCCGGTGAGCTGTCCCGGCGGCCGGCGCCGCCGCCCGAGCTGAAGGAAGCCGTGCGCCGCCTACTCGGCCTGGACGAGGACACCTCCGTGGTGATCCGGCAGCTCGCCTGTACCGAGCCCGGCTGTCCGCCGCTGGAGACCGTCATCGCCGTACTGCCCATGGACGGACCGGGCCGGCGCTGGACCCTGCACCGTCCCGCGGCGCAGGTCACCGAGGACGACCTGCGCACCCTGTTCACCACCGTGCCCGAAGGAGCCTGACCTGCCATGACCGCACCCGACCAGACCGCCGAAGCGGTGGACGACCGCGTCCCGGTCACCGTCCTCACGGGCTTCCTCGGTTCGGGCAAGACCACACTGCTCAACCGCATCCTCACCGAGCAGCACGGCCTGCGGATCGCCGTCATCGAGAACGAGTTCGGTGAGGTCGGCATCGACGACGCCCTCGTGCTGGACGCCGAGGAAGAGATCTTCGAGATGAACAACGGCTGCATCTGCTGCACCGTGCGCGGCGATCTCATCCGGATCCTGGGCGCACTGATGCGGCGCCGGGAGAAGTTCGACCACATCCTGATCGAGACCACCGGTCTGGCCGACCCCGCGCCGGTCGCCCAGACGTTCTTCATGGACGACGAGATCGCCGCCCAGCTCCGGCTGGACGCCATCGTGACCCTCGTCGACGCCGCACACGTCCGGCAGCACCTGGACGAGGAGAAGCCCGAGGGCGTGGAGAACGAGGCCGTCGAGCAGATCGCCTTCGCCGACCGGATCGTGCTGAACAAGACCGACCTGGTGGACGAGGCCACCGTCGCCGACGTGGTCTCCCGCATCCGCGCGATCAACGCCGGTGTCGAGATCATCCCCGCCGAGCACGCCCGGGTCGATCTCCAACGGGTCCTGGACGTCGGGGCGTTCGACCTCGACCGGGTGCTCAAGGACGATCCGTCCTTCCTCACCGAGACCGAGCACCAGCACGACACCACGGTCACCTCCGTCGGCATCGACCTGCCCGGCGAACTCCACGAGGACCGGCTCAACCAGTGGCTCGGCACCCTGCTGCGCACCAAGGGCGCCGACATCTTCCGCTCCAAGGGCATCCTGGCCATCGCCGACGCCCCCAAGCAGTACGTCTTCCAGGGCGTGCACATGCTGCTGGTCGGGGAGTTCGGGCGCGACTGGAGCGACGGCGAGCCCCGCGGCAACCGGCTGGTCTTCATCGGCCGCAACCTCGACCGGGCCGAACTGGAACGCGGTTTCGCCGGCTGCCTGACCACCGCGGGAGCCGCCGCATGAGCGTCACCGCACCCGACGCCGGCCTGAGCACCGTCTGGGACGTCGGCCTCGACGACGCGCCTGTGGCGCTGAGCGCGCAGGGCGATCTGGTCGCCGTGGCCGGAGCGGAGGGCACCTGCAGCGTCCTGGACCTCGCCACCGGGGAGCGGACGCACTCCGTCGACCTGCCCGGCGGCGCGCTGCACGCGGCCCTGTCCCCCGACGCCGGGCACGTCGCGGCGACCGGTCCGACCGGATACGCGCTGTGGAGCCGGCACGACGGCGGCACCACCGTCAGGGAAACCGGTGCCTGGTCCTCGGTCGCCCGGTGGGCCGACACCGAACGGGTGGCCGTCGGCTCCGGCCGCCGCGCGCTCGTGCTCACCACGGACGGCGAGGAGTTGTGGGCCACGGAGCCCGCCGCCAGCACCGTCACCGACCTGGCCTGGATGCGCGGCGGCCGCAGGCTCGCCGTCGCCGCCTACGGTGCGGTGCGCTGCCACGAACGCCACCAGACGGCGCCCGTGCGGACCTATCCCTACCTCGGCTCGCACCTGACACTGGCCGTCGCACCCACCGGCCGCTGGATCTGCAGCGGCAACCAGGACGCCTCCATCCACATCTGGCGCACCCGCGACGCGGGCGAACTCACCATGTCCGGCTACCCGGAGAAGGTCGCCCGCCTCGCCTTCGACGACACCGGCTTCTGGCTCGCCGCCGACGGCGCCCCGGACGTGACCGTGTGGGACTTCTCCGGCAAGGGGCCGGCGGGCACCGCGCCGCGTTCACTGCGCTGCCACGAGAGCGTCACCGCCCTGGCCTGGCGTCCCGCGTCCGGAGGCCACCTCGCCACCGGGGGCGACGACGGCACCATCGCCTTGTGGCGGGCCACCGCCGGACGGCCCGAGGCCCGGCTGCGGCCGGCCCGCACCCTGGACGGCGACGCGGCGGTGGCGGCGCTGGCCTGGGCAGGCCCGCACCTGCTGATCGGTGCCCACCGCGACGGCCGGGTCCGCGCCTACCGTCTGCCCTCGCGGACGACCCTGTGACCGCTCGTACGGTGCTCGGCGCCGCCCGAACCCGCCCCGTCACGCTGGTGGTGTGCCGGGGATGCTGCTGCGGCAACCCGCGCAAGCACCCCGGCCACGACCATCAGTGGCAACTGGACCGACTCCGCGCCGCGGCCGCCGAATCCGGCGGCCGTATCGCGGTCCGCACCACCGACTGCCTGGGACCCTGCGACCGGGCCAACGTCATCGTGGTCCAGCCCTCCTGCGAGGGCCGGCGCCGCGGCGGGCGCGCGACCTGGATCGGCTTCGCGATGGGCGACGCCGCCGACGACGACATCCTGCGCTGGGCGGCCGACGGCGGACCCGGCATCGCCGAACCCCTGCCCGCGTTGGCACTGCAGTTCATCCCCCCGCCACGGGCGGCACGCACCCGTGCCCGGGGGCAGGGGCGGGGCCGTGCACGCCGGTGAGGCCGCGGCCGACCGGCGCACCCCGTGCCCCTGGCCGGAGTGCCGGATGCATACGGCGGGGACGGTCCCGGAACCGTCCCCGCCGGGTGTCGGTGCAGCCGCCCCCATGGACGGAGCCACGGCCACCGCGGTCGCCGCCACCCTCCAGGCGCTCGCTGCCCCCTCCCGCCTGCGGATCCTCACCACCCTGCGGCACAAACCGCATCCCGTCACCGAACTCGCCGCCGCCGTCGGCATGAACCAGTCCGCCGTCTCCCACCAGCTCCGCCTGCTGCGCACCCTCGGCCTGGTCACCGGAGAGCGCGCCGGCCGCAGCATCGTCTACCGCCTTCACGACAACCACGTGGCCCAACTCCTGGACGAGGCGGTCTTCCACATCGAGCACCTCACCTACGGGGTCCGGGACACCCCGGCGTGAGAGGCCGTGGCGGCTGACGCCCGGGCCCGGGCCGGGTCAGGTCACGCCCGCGCGCAGGCCGGGCAGCCCTCGCGCGAACCGCCCAAGGAGCCCCGTATCGCAGGGAGCAGGAGCGCCGTGCCGGGCGTCCTGTCGTGATCCGCCGCTGACCGTCCGCGTCCGCTTCGTCAGCGGGCCGGTGCCTGCTCCTGGGTGCAGTCCGGGCAGAGGCCGGCGAGCTCGACGGTGTGCCGGACGTTCGCGAAGCCGGACGTCCGGGCGGTCTTCTCGACCCAGTCCTCCACCGGGCCGGAGTCGACCGGCATGCTCAGGCCGCATGCGGTGCAAACCAGGTAGTGGCGGTGGTCCGGCCCGGGGCGGTAGCGGAAGAGGCGTTCCCCGTTGTCGTCGCGGACGACGTCGGCGCGGCCCGCGTCGGCGAAGGCGTTCAGGGTGCGGTAGACCGTGGTCAGGCCGACCGGTGAGCCGTCGTCGGCCATCCGGCTGTGCAGGGCCTGGGCGCCGACGAACCCTTCCACCGCCATGAGGGCTTTCAGCACGTTGGCGCGCTGCTGCGTGAGGCGGCCGATCAGTGCCACCTCACGCGCCGGCAGGCCGGCGTACGGTCGGTTCCGTGGCATCGCCGTGCTTTCGTTCACGCCCCGGCAGGGCTGGGGTCCGGGTCGGGGTGGCAGGGCGGCGTATCAGGAAGGTGGCCGCGTACACGGCGGTGGCGGCGGCCATGATGGCGAAGCTCGGCGGCATCTTCGGTACCGCGTACGAGGCGAACAGCCCGGCCCACATCTCCAGCACGGCGAGACCGGCGGACAGGGCCAGGGCCCGGTAGGGGCGGTCGGTGAGCCGGACCGCGGCGCCGGCGGGCGCGGTGAGCAGGCCGAGCAGGAGCAGCGAACCCACGGCCTGAGCGGCCTCGGCGGCGCAGGCCCCCGCCACGGCGAGGAAGCCGAGGCCGAGCAACCGCACGGGCACACCGCGGGCGGCGGCCACGGCCTCGTCGAGGGTGGCGAACACCAGCGGGCGGGCGATGAGCAGCATCAGCAGACAGACCCCGACGGCGACCAGGGCGGCCATCTCCGCACTGCCCGCGGAGATTCCGAAGATCGACCCGAACAGCACACTGACCCCGGCGGTGCCGTTCACCGTGCTGCGCGAGGTCGTGTACAGCGTGATGAAGAAGGCCCCCAGGCCCAGGACCCACGAGAACACGCTGCCGATGACCACGTCGTCGGGTCGGGCCTTGCGGCCGAGGGCGCCGAAGAGCAGCGCGATGGCGATCGTGGCGGCGAACAGGCCCAGGCGCAGGTCGTATCCGAAGGCGAGCGCGGCCATGGCGCCGGTGAAGGCGACGTGGCTGAGGGCGTCGCCGGTGAAGACCTGGGCGCGCAGCACCAGGAAGTAGCCGACCAGCCCGGACGCGACGGCGATGGCGGTACCGGCGAGCAGCGCGTGCTGGAAGAACGGCTGGGCGAACGGCGAGGCGGCCGGCAGGACGGTCATGCCGCCACCTCCTTGGCGGACAGCGGCGCCCCGACGCGGCCACGGGCTGCGTGCAGGGCGCGCACGACCCGGGTGAGGACGTATCCGGCGAAGGCGAACGAGGTCACGAAGAAGCCCAACGGGTAAGGCGAGTAGTACGCGGCGATCAGTCCGAGCCAGGTGGCGGCGAACGCCAGCAGCACGGCCAGAGCGAGGCTCGCAGCCGGGCGGGCGGTGACGGCCTGCGCGGTGGCGGCCGGGATCACCATCAGGGCGAAGACCAGCAGCGCCCCGGTGATCTGGCCGGCCTCGGCCGTCGCCGCGCCGAGCAGGACGAGGAAGAGGACGGACAGCGCCCGCACCGGCACCCCGCGCCCGGCAGCGACCCGCGGATCGACGGAGGCGAACAGCAACGGCCGGCCGACCAGCGCGAGCACCGCGAGGACCACGGCACCGACCACCGCCAGCACCGTCACCTGGGAGGCGGTGATGCCCAGGAAGGTGCCGAAGAGAATCGTCTGCGGGCCCTCCAGCAGCCCCTTGTACAGGGCCATGAAGAGGAACCCGGCGGCCAGCAGGAACGCCTGCACGGTGCCGGTGAGCGCGGACTCCTCCGCACCGCCGCCACGCCGTCCGAGCGCCGCGATGACCAGCGCCGCGGCCACGCACAGGGTGAAGTACCCGTAGACCGCGCTCACCCCGAGCAGGACGGCTCCGGCCGCGCCGGGGAAGGCGACCGCGGAGACGGTGTGCGCGGCGAACGTCTGCCGCCGCAGGACCACGAACCAGCCGACGACCGCGGAGACCACGGCCACGACGGCGCCCGCGCGGAAGGCGTTGACCATGAACGGGAACGACCACATCTGCTGGAAGTCGGCGACGAGGTTCCACGACCACACAGGGGAGTTGGCGTCAGCCGGCAGCACGACCGCCCCCGGGCGCCGCGTGGCGGTCGGTGTGGACCGCGGGTGCCTCCGACTGGCCGACCACGACCAGCCGCCCGTCCGAGGTCCGGAGCACCTCGACGGCAGTGCCGTACAGCCTGGTCAGCGTCTCGGAGGTGACGACCTCGCCCGGTGTGCCGGCGGCGGCCCCTCCCCCGGCCAGGTACACCACCCGGTCCAGGTGGTGGAGTATCGGGTTCACGTCGTGGGCGACCATCACCACCGACACGCCTTCCTGGTGGCAGATCCGCCCGATCAGCGCGGCCACCGCACCCTGGTTGGGCAGGTCGAGACTGTCCAACGGCTCGTCCAGCAGCAGCAGTTCGGGCCTGCGCACCAGCGCCTGGGCGATCAGCAGCCGCTGCTGCTCGCCGCCGGAACACTGCCCGATCGGCCGGTGGGCATAGGCCGACGCCCCGACCAGCTCGACGACCTCGGCGACGCGTTCGCGTTCGGCCCGGCGGCGCGCGACGGGGAACGGCAGCGGAACCCCCCACCGGTCGCCGTCCAGCCCCATCCGCACCACATCGATGCCGCGGATGCGCGTGGCGGCGTCGAAGCTGCGGCGCTGCGGCAGGTAGCCGATGCGGTCGTTGGCCTGCCCGGGGCGGGTGCCGAGCACCCGCACCTCACCGGCCGCCACGGGCCGGGCGCCGAGGAGGACGTTGAGCAGAGTGGACTTGCCGACCCCGTTCGGACCGAGGACGGCGGTGAACTCGCCGGCCCCGATGCGCAGGTCCACACCCGACCACAACACGCGACCGCCGACGCGGACGGTGGCGTCCCGCAGGGCGACCACCGGTTCGCCTCCGGCTTTCGCGGCTGTGTCGTGGCCGCCTTCCCGGGGCACGGGGACGGCGGCGGTGCCGGCTTCGCGGGCTTTCGCTGTCGCGTTCATGGCGTCAGTTCACTTCCCGGTCGCCTTGGCCAGGGCCTGCTCGATGCCCTGGAGCTGGCCGGTCTGCCACTGCTGGAAGGTGGCCCCGGCCGGGGCGAGGGTCTCGGTGACGGTGGCGACCGGGATGCCTGCCGCCTTGGCCTCCTTCACCTGCGCCTGCACGTCCGGCGTGGAGTTCTGGGAGTTGTAGACGTAGATCTTGATCTGCTTGTTCTTGATCTGCTGGTCGATGGTGGTCTTGTCCTGGGCCGTGGGGTCGGTGCCCTCGCTCATCGCGTCCAGGAACGTCTCCGGCGTGAGCATCTTCAGCCCCAGGCCCTCGGAGAGCGGGGTGACGATGGACTCCGAAGCGCCGATCGGGGTGCCCGCGTACTTCGCCTTGATGTCCGATATGAGCTTGTTGTAGGGGGCCAGCGTCGTGGTCTCGAAGGTGTTCTTCTGCCGGTCGAAGTAGGCGGCGTCGGCCGGGTCGATCTTCTTGTAGCCGGCGGTGATCTGCTCGATGACCTTGTGGACGTCGGCCGGGGAGTACCAGCGGTGCGGGTTGCCACCCGACTTGACCCCGACCAGGTCGCCGACCTTGAGCTCGGTGCGCCCGCTGCCGGGGTTCGTCGACAGCAGCTTGTCGGCCCAGCCGTCGTAGCCGACGCCGTTGACGATCACGTACTGGGCGCTGCTGACGGCGCGGGCGTCCGCGGAGGTCGCCTCGTAGTCGTGCGGGTCGGCGTTCGGGTTGGTGATGATGCTGGTCACCTTCGCATGGCTGCCGCCGAGCTGGGACGCGATGCTGCCCCAGAAGTTCTCCGCCGCCACCACCTGGACCGTCCTGCCCGAGCCGCTGCCGGCCGGGGCACCGCTGCCGGTGTCGCCGGCCTGCGGCGAGGAGGTCGAGCAGGCGGTCGCCGTCACCGCGGTCACGGTGGCCACCGCGGTGACGAGCGCGCTGCGTACGGACCGTCGGGAGGAACCTCGGGCGGGGACGGCAGGGGCGGTACTCATGGGGAACTCCTTCGGGCGGCGCCGGATGCGCGGTGATGCGTTCCGGCCAGGTGCCCCCGAAGCTAGATGAAAATGATTATCACTTCAACGTCAGATGAAAACCATTGCCACCTCTTGACCGGAATCCGTCCGTCCGCACAGGCGGAGGCCAGGGCGCACCGACAGACAGCGGCCACCCCTGGTAGCATTTATCTATCTAGATAAATTTCTCCCGAGGAGGGGCCTGGTGCAGAGCGAGCGGACGTCCACCAATGCGGCGCGGAGGGCGCAGATCGTGGCGGCTGCGATCGACACGATCGCGGAACTCGGCTACGCCAAGGCATCGTTCGCCAAGATCACTGAGCAGGCCGGGCTGAGCAGCCCGCGGATGATTTCGTACCACTTCGCCGACAAGGATGATCTGATGCACCAGATCGTCCGGGACGTGGTGACCACCGGTGCGGAGTTCATCGGTGCCCGCATGGCGGTCGAGGAGACGGTGGCGAGCAAGCTGCGCGCCTACCTGGAGGCCAACCTGCAGTTCCTGCGCGAGCACCCACGGGAGATGGTGGCGCTCACCGAGATCGGACCGCATGTGCGGGATGCGGGCGGAGCGCCGTACACGTCGCAGAGTGCGCAGGAACCGAGCGTGCGCGGGCTGACGGAGCTGCTGTCGGCGGGGCAGCGCAGCGGCGAGTTCCGCGACTTCGACGTCCGTGCGATGGCGGTGATGATCCGTGGTGCCGTCGACGCCGCCGCCCAGCGGCTGCGCGGGGAGCCGGGGCTGGACTTCGACGCGTACACCCGCGAGCTGGTCACCGCGTTCGCGCTGGCCACCCGGTCCGGCTGACCCCTTCACCCGGATACCTACCCCAAGAATCCGTGCTCGGAAGGATGTGTTGTGACAGAGAGCTCAGGCACGCAGCGCCCCGCACGGACCGGCGGTGGCTTAAGCCGTGTGCTGCTGGTCCATGTGATCGTTCCGCTCGCCCTCTTCTACGGTCTGCGCTGGCTGGGGGTGAACCAGTTCCTCGCGTTGCTGGCCGGTGCCGTGATCCCGGTAGCCGGTGCGGTCCGCAGCATCGTCTCCGAACACCGGATCGGCGGGTTGCAGCTCTTCATGCTCGGCACGATGGGCCTGACCGTCGCGATGTCGTTCGTCACCGGAAGTCCGCGGCTGCTGCTGATCCGCAACGGCTGGGGGATGGCCGCGATCGGCGTGTGGATGCTGTGCACGCTGCTGTCCCGGAGGCCGTTCCTCTACGAGGCGACCAGGATCGTCGTGGACGAGGGCGGGCGGCGGACGCTGGAAGTCAACTGGAACCGGTATCCGGCCTTCCGCCGGATGTTGTGGATCTGCAGCGCGTTCTGGGGAGTCGCCTGTCTGCTCGACAGCAGCGTGCGGATCGTCCTGGCGATGACCCTGCCGGTCGACCTGGTGCCGGCTCTCGACGATGTGCTGCTGGGCGTCACCGTGCTGGCGATCCTCGCCTTCCAACGGTTCTTCGGGCGCTCCTACCTGCGCCGCAACGGGCTCCGCAGCCGCGGCCTGGTGATCACTCCGCTCGCCGGCACCGGGCAGTCGGCATGATCGGGGAGCAGGCCGGCAGCGCGGTCGCGCTGATCACCGGCGGCGCCTCGGGCATCGGAGCCGCCCTCGCGCGGCGGCTGGCCGGCCATGGATGGCAGGTGGTCGTCGCCGACCTCGACACCACCGCCGCCGCACGTGTCGCCGAGGAGTGCGGTGGACGCTTCGTCACCACCGATGTCGCCTCGGCGGACGACAACGAGCGCGCAGTAGCGTACACCGTCGAGGAGTTCGGCCGACTGGACGCGGCAGTGCTCAACGCCGCCATCGCCGGCCGCTGCGGACTGCACGACTTCACGCCCCAACGCTATCGGGACACCATGCGCACCGATCTGGACGGCGTCGTCTACGGCCTGCACGCCGCGCTGCCCCGGATGCGGCGGCAGGGCGGCGGGCACATCGTCATCACCGGCAGCATCGCGGGACTGACCGGCTCCCCCGACGTCTTCTACGCCTCCGCCAAGCACGCCCTCATCGGACTGGTCCGCTCGGCCGCACCGCTGCTGGAACCGGACCGTATCCGTCTCAACACCGTCTGCCCGGGGCTGGTGGACACCCCCGTCCTCGCCTCGGCGCGCGCCGCCCTGCTCGCACGCGGGCTGCTGCTGGCCGATCCGGACGAGGTCGCCGCCGCCGTCGAGACCGTCCTCGCCGACGAACGCACGGGCCAAGCCTGGTCCGTCCAGGCGGGCCGGACCGCCGTGCCCATCGAGTTGCCCGTGGTCCACCTCGCGTCGTGCTCGCCTTCCGACAAAGAGCAACCCAGGCGAACCACTTGACGACACCACGCCGACAAGCCCAGTAACGCATGCACCACGTCCGACTGCCCCCGCCTCCCACCGCGCCGCTCAGGCGTCCGGCAACCATGACCGCGCTGGAGAGGCGAACGCGGCGGCGCCCACGGCCGCAGGTGCGCCCAGGCTATGCAGGTGGACCACGGCCCGGTCGGCTGCCGCCCCCTCCCCCAGCAGGCTCGCTGCGGCCGGCGCGCCCAGCGGGCAACAACGTCCGGGGCGACACTCTCGGCAACTCGCACCACCCGAACCACCTGGTCCAGACCTGCGCATCGCGCGCCGACCTTCGCTGGCGCAACGCCAATGCACCACGCCGAGTTCGTGCGTCGGGCCGTGCATGCCGACGGCGGCGTCGGCTCGGTGCCAGGGACCTTGAACCAGCTGTCCTACCGTGGCAAGTGGAACGGGATGGAGGTGATGACGATCTTCGGCAGTGGCCGCAGGGCTCGCCGCAGCCGGGGCGCCGCACGGTTGTGGAGAATGCGCTGCCACCAGTGGCGTACCACGACTTCGGGGAGGACGACGGTCACGGTGAGATCGGGTCGCTGGTGGTGCAGGGACTCGATGTAGTGGACCAGCGGGGCGACGATCGCGCGGTGGGGTGAGACGACGACTTCGAGCGGGAGGTGGTCGCCCCAGGTCGCCCAGTAGCCGCGGAAGCGTTCCGCCTCGGTCTCGGTGGGGCTGAGGTGCAGGGCGAGGACCGGTTGTGCGAAGGAGGCCGCGTATGCCAGGGCGCGCATACCGGCGAGGTCGAGCCGGGCGAGGGGCACGACGAGCAGGTGGCCGACTTCCTCGGGGTATTCCTCGCTCTCGTCTTCCTCCGCTTCGGTGTCCGCCGGAGCGGCGGGCTGGATAGTGGGCCGCAATCGCCGTGCGGAGCCCGGCGCGGACTGCCTGGGCAGTTCGATGGCCCGGGGGTGCAGGGCGAGGGCCTTGGCGCAGAGGTCGTAGTGGCGGCGGATGCGCAGGGCGAGCAGCGTGAGAAGGCCGATGACGAGGACGGCCACCCATGCGCCTTCGGTGAACTTCGTGATGCCGGCGGCGAGGAAGACGATCGCCGACAGCAGGCCGCCGGTGGCGTTGAAGACCAGGCTCTTGCGCCAGTGTGCCTGGTCGCGGCGGCGCAGCCAGTGCACCACCATGCCGGCCTGCGACAGGGTGAAGGCCAGGAAGACACCGACGGCGTACAGCGGGATGAGGGACTGGGTGTTGCCGGCGAACCCGGCGAAAATCGCGATCGCGGCCAGCGCCAGGAGGATGATGCCGTTGCTGAAGACGAGCCGGTCGCCGATGCGCAGGAACATGCGCGGTGCGTGGCCGCTGCGTGCCAGCAGGAATAGCACGCGGGGAAAGTCGTTGAAGGCGGTGTTGGCGGCCAGCAGCAGGATGGCGGCGGTCGCCGCCTGCACGTACCCGTACATGAGTCCATCGCCGAAGGCACGGCGGGCCAGCTGGGAGAGCACGGTCTCGTCGCCGCGCGGCACGACACCGTCGAGGTGGACCAGCGCGATCGTGCCGGCGAACAGGACGATCAGCAGGACCACCATCCAGGTCAGCGTCGTACGGGCGTTGCGCCACTCCGTGGGGCGGAAGGCCGGTACGGCGTTGGAGATCGCCTCGATACCCGTCATGGCCGTGGACCCGGAGGCGAACGCGCGCAGGACCAGCAGCAGGGTGACGCCTTCGGTGACAGGCAGTTGGGGCGTCGGCGTGGGCCTGAATCCGTGGCCGGCCGCGTCGGCCAGTCCCGTGGCCACGAGCGCGAGGACGGCGATGATGAACGCGTACGTGGGCAGCGCGAAGACGGTGCCTGCCTGACGTACTCCGCGCAGATTGCCGACCAGCAGGACGACGGTCACCGCCACCCCGATCAGGACCGTGCTCGGAGCGAGCGCGGGCAGGGCCGAAGTGATCGCCTGGACCCCCGAGGCGATCGAGACGGCAACGGTCATGATGTAGTCGATCATCAGACCGGCGGCGACGACCACGCCCGGTACTCGTCCCAGGTTGTCGTCGGCCACGATGTACGAGCCGCCGCCGTGCGGATAGGCGCGGATCGTCTGGCGGTAGGACACGCCGACGGCGAGCATCATGAAGGCGATGACCGCAGCGATCGGCAGGGAATGTCTCAGCCCGGCGACGCCGCCGAGCACCACGACCGCCAGCATCGCCTCGGGACCGTAGGCGACCGAGGAGAGGGCATCGGCCGACAGGACCGGCAGGGCCACCAGCTTGCGCCTCCGCTCGGTGGCGATCGCGGTGGCCGACAGTGGAGGGCCCAGCAGCAACCTCCGGACGTGGTGTCCGGCGCGTCCGAGCGGTGACGGCGGGGCCTCCGCCGCGCTTCGGGCTTCCACGGCCGGCGTCCGGCCGACCAGGCGTACGAAGCGGCCGAAGCGCTTCGGCCGCACAGCGTCCGGGTAGCCGCCGAGATCGGGATCCACCGGCAGCGCGGACCGCCAGACCTCAGGGGCCTCCAACACCTGGCCCCACTCGGCTCCGACACGGCGCAGGATCGTCACATCCCAGTCGCTGAGCTTGGGCAGCAGAGCATCCGGGCTCGGCGCACCCGCGGCGGAGGAGTCCGTACTGCTGTTGCTCAGATCTGAAAGGTGATCAGGCCCCGATCCAGCCCCCCGAGGCCGGTTGAAGGAGGAGACGCGCGCCGCCGCGCTGCACGCCGCGGCCTGGTCGCAGGGCGGATCCGGCCGGGCCT
>NZ_JALMUV010000078.1 GCF_023155275.1 Streptomyces rhizoryzae | reverse complement strand
CACCCCCGCCGCCCCGCACCCCCGCCGCCCCGCGGCGCGCCGACCCGGTGCGCCCGTACACCCGGCGTGCGCCCGTGTCCCACCGGTAGGGTCGTCGCATGGGCACCCCGAACGCCGCGCCAGAGAACGAACCGGCACCGGACCCCGCACCGGCGCCGCCCGCCGTCCCGCTCCCGGACACCGCCGCCGGCCGCGAGGGCCTCGCCGCCCTGCTGGCCCACCCCGAACGGGCCGTCGTCGCCCTCGACTTCGACGGCACGCTCGCCGACATCGTCCCCGACCCGGCCACGGCCCGCGCCCACCCCGGCGCGCCCGAGGCCCTCGCCCGCCTCGCACCGCACCTGCGCGCGGTCGCGGTGATCACCGGCCGCCCGGCCGCCGTCGCGGTCCGCCTCGGCGGCTTCGACAAACTCCCCGGCCTGGACCACCTCGTCGTCCTCGGCCACTACGGCGCCGAGCGGTGGGACGCCGCCACCGGCGCCCTGCACGCCCCCGCCCCGCACCCCGGCATCGCCGCCATACAGGCCGAACTCCCTGGCGTCCTGGACCGCTCCGGCGTCTGGCACGGCACCTGGGTCGAGACCGCCATCGAACGCAAGGGCGGCCGCGCCATCGCCGTGCACACCCGCCGCGCCGCCGACCCCCAGCGCGCCTTCGAGCAGCTGCGGGGACCGCTCACCGCGCTCGCCGAACGCCACGGCCTGATCGTCGAACCGGGCCGGCTGGTGCTGGAACTGCGCCCGCCCGGCATGGACAAGGGCGTCGCGCTCGCCGAATGGGTCGAGGAGACCGGCGCCGCGGCCGTCCTCTACGCCGGCGACGACCTCGGCGACCTGGCCGCCTTCGCCGCCGTGGAGAAGCTGCGCTCCGACGGGGCCGGCGGCGTCCTGGTGTGCAGCGGCAGCAGCGAGGTCACCGAACTCGCCGAGCGCGCCGACCTGGTCGTCGACGGCCCCCGGGGCGTGGTGGACCTGCTGCGTGCCCTCGCCGACCGGATCGCGCACCCGCCGCGGACCCCGGAGGAGGGCGGCGCGCAGGACGCCGGACCGGCTACTCCTTGAGGCCCAGCGAGGACAGCGCCGTCGTCCAGTCGTGCGCGATGGCCTGCTGCGCCTTGGCCAGTTCGGCCTTGCCGGAGCAGATCGCGGCCTTGAGCTTGTTCTCCACGCCGTCCTTGGGGTTGTTGGGCCCGGCGCCCGGCTTGTGCCCCGGGGACGGCGGCTCGACCCAGAGGTTGCGCGGGTCGTTGGGATCGCCGCCCAGCTGGAGGCTGATGAGGTGGTCGTACTCGGCGTCGTGCAGGGAACCGGTGTAGCCGTAGGACCGGGCGTTGGCGGTCTTCTCCCGGCCGGTGACGGACACCGGCGGCCGGATGTCCTTGGTGTAGCCGCTCCGGCAGATCGTGGTCTTCAGGGTCTGCGGGGTGACCTTGGGGTTGGTCGCCCCCGGGGTGCACGCGGGGTCGGGCAGCGGCTGCCCGTCCGCGGTGTGGCGGACGTGGCAGGTGCCGGCGGCGGGCTGCTTCTGGACCGTGTACGCCGACTGCGGGCCGGGGCCGACGGGTATCGGACCGGACGACCCTGACGGTGCGGGTGCGGACGCGGAGGCGGACGACGGCCCGGACGGCGCGGTGCCGCCCTTGGGGTCGCCACCGCCCCGCCCGGACGAACACCCGGCGACCGCCGTCGCCAGGACGGTGACGGCCGCAACCGCGGCCCACCGTGCGGAGTGTGACCGTGCGGTGAGTGCCATGGACAAGGACTACCCCGCCCGGCCCCGCCCCAGGCACGGCAACACACGTACGCGGGGCCACCCTTACGAGGTCCGTGCGCCCCCGCCCCGCGCCCGGTGCGCCGGTCTCAGCGCCCCCGCCGGAAGCGTTCGCCGACCTGCCCCTGGTCGGTCTCCCACCAGGGCCGCGTCAGGTCCGGCCGGGCGGCGGCCGGTTCCGGCCCCGCGGCCTCCGCACCGGCCCCCGCCCCGGCCGCCGCGGGCTCCGCCGCGGACGCCGCCACCGCCCCGGCCCCCGGTGCCGCCACCGCCAGTTCGCGGTCCAGGCGGGCGTCCAGCGCCGCCGTCTTCCGCCGCTCGTCCCGCACCCACTCCGCGAACACCGCGATCAGGAACGGCAGTCCGACCAGCTCCGCGAGGGTCAGCATCAGCCCCCCGCCGATCATCTGGTCCTGCTGCGGACTCGGATCCCACGGCCGGTGCCGGGACGCGTACCAGCCGCCCGCGATCAGCGTCCCGCTGGTCATCACCACGATCCCGGGCACGGCGTCCACCAGCCCGTCCAGCAGGACCAGCAGCGCCCGCACCGGATGGCTGCACCACGACGGCAGCAGCTCCTCCCGGGTCAGCATCGGCAGCACGAACAGGCTGCCGGTGACCAGCAGCTGGAGATACATCAGCTCGTGCAGCGGCCCGTGCCGCAGCGCCGTCGGGAAGTACGGCGTGAAGTAGATCGCCAGTTCCGACGAGAGCACCAGGACCGTGCTGACCAGAGGGAACGTCAGGAAGCGGACGAGGCGGCCGGAGACCGCGGCGCGCAGCCGGCGGGCCGCGGGCCGCTCCGGCGGCAGCGCCCGCAGCGCCAGCGCCAGCGGATCGCCGAGCGCCAGCCCCAGCGGCGCGATCAGGTCCAGCACGATGTTCTGCACCGCGGCCGGCCAGAACAGCTCGTGGTCGTAGACCGCCAGCCCCGACATCGTCGCCACCGCGACCGCCCCCAGGCCCAGCCCGGCGAACGCCACCGACCGGGCCACCGGCCAGCGCTCCCCGCGCCGCACCAGCCGGACCACGCCCCAGGCGTACAGGCCGCCCAGGAGCACGATCACCGCGAGCGCGTACGGATCGGCGCGCCAGGTGCCGATCAGATGTCCGGCGGTCGGCTCCGGCAGGCCGGCCGCGACGGTGGTGGCGGATGCCGCCGGGCCGGCGGCGAGCAGGGAAGCGGTCACGGACCACCACGCTAGACCCGCCCCGGAACGATCTACCGGCGGGGCGGCCCCCCGGGACCGCCGGCCCCCGCACCGGCCCGCCCGCGCCGCCCCGGCCTCACTCGCCCAGCGCCCGCAACTGATCCAGGAACCACCGCGCGGGCGGCAGCGCCGTCGCCGCCGCGGCCAGCCGGGCACTGCGCGCGGCCCGCTCCCCGTCCGGCATGGACAGCGCGGTGTGCAGCGCCTCCGCGGTCTGCCCCACGTCGTAGGGATTGACCCCCACCGCGTCCTCGCCCAGCTCCTCCCACGCCCCCGCCTCCCGGGACAGCACCAGCGCGCACCCCGCGTCGGAGACCACCGGCACCTCCTTGGCGACGAGGTTCATCCCGTCCCGGATCGGGTTGACCAGCGCCACGTCCGCCAGCCGGTACGCCGCCAGCGACCGCGCGAAGTCGTCCTTGACGTGCAGCTCCACCGGCTGCCAGTCCGGCGTCCCGAACTCCGCGTTGATCTCCTCGGCGACCTTGGAGACCTCGGCGGTGTAGTCGCGGTAGACGGCCAGGTCCTGCCGCGAGGGGTAGGCGAACGCCAGGTGCACCACCCGCTCCCGCCACTCGGGGCGGTCCGCCAGCAGCCGCCGGTAGGCCAGCAGCCCGCGCACGATGTTCTTCGACAGCTCCGTCCGGTCCACCCGGACGATCACCTTCCGGCCGGTGCCGCCGATCTGCTCCCGCAGCACCGCCATCCGCTCCTCGACATCCGGCCGCCGCGACCGCTCCCGCAGGAAGTCCGCGTCCGCGCCCAGCCCGTGCACCCCGATCCGGGTCCGGCGCGCCGCACCGTCCGGCGCCACCGCGACCACACCGGGCGCCCCCTCCCGCGGCGGGTCCACCGTGCAGTCCGCTCCCAGCGTCGCCGCACAGCACGCGGTGAACGCCGCCGCCCACCGCCGGGTCAGGAAGTTCGCCCGGTCGGCACCGAGGATGCCCAGCACCAGCTGCCGCCGCACGTCGTCGGGCAGCATCGCGAAATACTCCGGCGGCGCCCACGGCGTGTGCGAGAAGTGCGCGATCCGCAGATCCGGCCGCAGCTCCCGGAGCAGCCCCGGCACCAGCGCCAGGTGGTAGTCCTGCACCAGCACCGCCGCACCCGGGGCCGCCGCCTCCGCCAGCGCACCGGCGAACGCCGCGTTGTACGCCTCGTACGCCGCCCACCGCTCCCGGAACTCCGCGTCGAACACCGGCTCCAGCGGCGTCTGGTACAGCATGTGGTGGACGAACCACAGCACGGAGTTGGCGATGCCGTTGTACGCCGCGGTGTGCACGTCCGCCGGGATGTCCAGCATCCGCACCCGCTGGCCGCCGGTGTCCGCGGTGTCCAGCAGCCCGCCGGACCGCCGCACCGCCTCCCGGTCGCCCTCCCCGAGCGCCGCGCACACCCACAGCGCGTCCGCCCGCCCGCCGCCCGGCGCCCCCTCGGGGGGCTGCCCGCCGCGGGGCGCCTGCCCGATCGCCGAGAGGCCGGAGACCAGCCCCCCGCCGCCGCGCCTGGCGGTCAGCTCACCGCCCTCGCCCAGGGTGTACGACACCGGCCCGCGGTTGGAGGCCACGAGGACCTCGGCACCCGGCGGGACCGCACTGCGCTCGGAGACCGTCTCGGAGACCATGTCGCGACACTAACCCGGGAAGGATCCGGGCAAACGTGCGGATGGCCCCCCCTTCATCAGGCCGCCCGCCGTTCCGCGTACTCCGGTATCCCCGCCATCGGCGGCCGCTCCTCGGTGTCCACCTCCGTCGTCCGCGGCACGAAACCGTGCTCGCCGCGGTCGAACTGGGTCAGCCGCGGCCGCACCAAGTGCCCGCGCGCCAGCCGCAGTTGAGCGGTGCGGTAGATCGCCGCGGCCATCCGGCCGAGCGCCTGCCCGCCCTGGTGCCGGTGCCTGCGCACCCCCACGTCCACCTGCGCCAGCGCGTCCAGCCCCACCGTGTGCAGCGCGTCCACCAGCAGCCCCAGCTCCACGCCGTAACCGACCGGGAACGGCAGCCGCTCCAGCAGCGAGCGGCGCGCCGCGTACTCCCCGCCCAGCGGCTGCACGAAGCCCGCCAGCTGCGGCCAGTGGAGGTTCAGCAGCGGCCGGGCCACCAGCTCGGTCACCCGCCCGCCCTGGCCCGCCGCCGCCCCGCCCGCCCCGGTCTCCAGCGGCCGGTCGTACATCGCCTTGACGAACTGGATCTCCGGATCGGTCAGCAGCGGCCCGACGATCCCCGACACGAAGGACGACGAGAACTCCCGCAGATCGGCGTCGACGAAGCAGACGATGTCCCCGCAGGTCACCAGCAGCGAACGCCACAGCACCTCGCCCTTGCCCGGCAGCGCCGGAATCCGCGGCAGCACGCTGTCCCGGTGGACGACCCGCGCACCGGCCGCCGCGGCGACCTCGGCCGTCCGGTCGGTGGACCCCGAGTCCAGCACCACCAGCTCGTCGACCAGCGGCACCTCGGGGGTCATCAGATCGGACCGGATCGCCGCGACGATCGCACCGACCGTCGCCTCCTCGTCGAGCGCGGGCAGCACCACGCTGACCGTCCGGCCCGTCCGGTGCTTGGCCTCCAGCAGCTGCTCCAGGGGGCGGTCCGCGGCGGACCAGGAGCGGGCGGCCAGCCAGCGCTCCACTTCTTCCAGCACGTCTACGACTCTCCTCGGTGGGCGCACTCCGGGCCCGCTCTGTGATCCATCTCGCGGATCGGACGACTATCTCAACGGTCAGTGCCTTCGGTTACAGTCTTGAACAACGCGGCGGACCAGCGCATGTCGGGGTCACCGCGCGACAAATGCCTGGGGTTCCGCCCCAGCGCCATACCGCTCATCCAGAGGGGCAGAGGGATACGGCCCGTTGAAGCCCCGGCAACCCTCCAGCCGGTCTCCGCCGCAGACACCACGGTGCGCGCGCGAGGCTCCCGGCTAGGGAAGGTGCCAAATCCGTCTCACGGCGAGATGCGCCGTGAGGAAGATGAGGAGAAAGGGCCTCGCCTCCATGGCTGTGCAAGCTACCGAATCCAGCGCTACCCCCGCGGACTCCGACGACCTCCGCCCCGGCGGGACCCCCGTCGACCTCGGCCCCGCCGTCGCGCTCTCCTGCCGCGAGTGCGGGCAGCGCGTCCCGCTCGGTCCGTCCTTCGCCTGCCAGGAGTGTTTCGGCCCCTTGGAGGTCGCCTACGAGCTGCCCGCCGGGGACCCCGAGGAGCTCAGGAAGCGCATCGAGGCCGGCCCCGCCACCATCTGGCGCTACGCGCCGCTGCTGCCCGTCCCCGCCGACGTGGCCGACAAGCCCAACCTCAACCCCGGCTGCACCAAGCTCGTCAAGGCCGACCGGCTCGCCGCCGAGCTCGGCGTCACCGGCGCCCTCTACGTCAAGGACGACTCCGGCAACCCCACCCACTCCTTCAAGGACCGGGTCGTGGCGATCGCCGTCGAGGCCGCCCGCGCCTTCGGCTTCACCACCCTGTCCTGCTCCTCGACCGGCAACCTCGCCGGCGCGGTCGGCGCCGCGGCGCGCCGCGTCGGCTTCCGGTCCTGCGTCTTCATCCCGCACGACCTGGAGCCCGGCAAGGTCGTGATGGCCGCGGTCTACGGCGGCGACCTGGTCGCCATCGAGGGCAACTACGACGACGTCAACCGCTTCTGCTCCGAGCTCATCGGCGACCCGCTGGGCGAGGGCTGGGGCTTCGTCAACGTCAACCTCCGCCCCTACTACGGCGAGGGCTCCAAGACGCTGGCCTACGAGATCTGCGAGCAGCTCGGCTGGCAGCTGCCGGACCAGCTGGTCATCCCGATCGCGTCCGGCTCCCAGCTCACCAAGATCGACAAGGGGCTGAAGGAGCTGATCGCCCTCGGCCTCGTCGAGGACAAGCCGTACAAGATCTTCGGCGCCCAGGCCGAGGGCTGCTCGCCGGTCTCGGCCGCCTTCAAGGCCGGGCACGACGTCGTCCGGCCGCAGAAGCCGAACACCATCGCCAAGTCCCTGGCGATCGGCAACCCCGCCGACGGCCCGTACGTGCTCGACATCGCGCGCCGCACCGGCGGTGCCGTCGAGGACGTCACCGACCCGCAGATCGTCGACGCCATCAAGCTGCTGGCCCGCACCGAGGGGATCTTCGCGGAGACCGCGGGCGGCGTCACCGTCGGCGTCACCAGGAAGCTCATCGAGAACGGCGTCCTGGACCCGTCGCTGACCACCGTCGTGCTGAACACCGGCGACGGCCTGAAGACGCTGGACGCCGTCGCCGACGGGCCCACCGCCACCATCCGGCCGGACCTGGACGCGTTCCGCGCCGCCGGACTGGCCGGCTGAGCCGCGCCGCCCCCCGAATTCCCCGATCCGCGAGCCCTGGAGGCAGCACCATGAGCGTGAAGGTCCGCATCCCCACCATCCTGCGCACGTACACCGGCGGCGCGGCCGAGGTCACCGCCGAGGGCGCGACGCTGGCCGACGTGATCGCCGACCTGGAGAAGAACCACCAGGGCATCGCGGCCCGCGTGCTGGACGACACCGGCAAGCTCCGCCGCTTCGTGAACGTCTACGTCAACGACGACGACGTGCGCTTCGAGCAGGGCCTTGCGACCCCGACGCCGGACGGCGCGGGCGTCTCGATCATTCCCGCGGTGGCCGGCGGCTGCTGAAACGGGGGCGCCGGTGCGGCGCCCGGCGCGGAGCGATCGCCGCAAGCCGATCGGATTTGCGCCAACTCTTCCCCGGTAGTGACTGGAAATTGCCCCGTCCGTACGAAACGGACGGGGCAATTCCGTGTTGTGAAAGGGGATACCATTGGGGTGATCCCCCTCCGGTTATCTCCGCGTACATGCCGAACGCATATGAGATCGCGGTGACTTGTGCGCAATTTGTGTGCGCGTTTTGTCGTTTATGCGGCCTATTCCTGGCCCGACTTGGCCGTGGAAAACGGCATTTGAGCGCATACGGCCGTTTCTTCGGTGCCAGAATTCTCGTCCGATTGACCTGTTGCGCTGGGCAGTGGTCCAGATACATTCAGCGGCGGTCGACGCGTTCCGGCGCACACCCCACGGACCATTCCCGGGGGGTGAGGTCTGACCCGGGTCCGCGGAGTGCGGTCCTGCGCAAGGGCCAGTAATAGGGGAGTTAGGCATGGCTCAGGGCACCGTCAAGTGGTTCAACGCGGAGAAGGGCTACGGCTTCATCGCGGTCGACGGTGGTGCGGATGTTTTCGTCCACTACAGCGCGATCCAGATGGACGGGTACCGCACCCTGGAAGAGGGTCAGCGGGTCGAGTTCGAGATCTCGCAGGGCCAGAAGGGGCCACAGGCGGACATGGTCCGGGTCACCGCCTGAGGCGGCGGCCGACTGCATCGTTCGGCACAGGGCCCGCAACCCCCACCACGGGGTTTGCGGGCCCTGTGCTGTTCCCGGACGCGGCCCCCGGACACCCGGCCCGCCCCCGCGGACACCCGGTACCGCACCCGGCGCAGGCCGCGCCCCGGCGCCCGCGGGCCGGTCGCACCTTGCACTCGCGGGTGCCGAGTGCTAATCATTGCGTTAGCACTCTCCCCGTGAGAGTGCTGAATGTGGACCGGGTCGGTGAGGCCCGCAGCCAGGTGGGGCAAGGAACCGCCCGGCATGCAGGCCGTCCGTCGCGGGCGCCAGCGCGGTCCGGAGCGTTCACTCCCCCAAGCTCTCCACTCGTGTGGGGCAGGGGGTACCCCCATCAGTCCGGAGGGACCACTTCACATGGCCAAGATCATCGCGTTCGACGAGGAGGCGCGGCGCGGCCTTGAGCGCGGTATGAACCAGCTCGCCGACGCCGTCAAGGTCACCCTCGGCCCCAAGGGCCGCAACGTCGTCCTTGAGAAGAAGTGGGGCGCCCCCACGATCACCAACGATGGTGTCTCCATCGCCAAGGAGATCGAGCTGGAGGACCCGTACGAGAAGATCGGCGCCGAGCTGGTCAAGGAGGTCGCCAAGAAGACGGACGACGTCGCCGGTGACGGCACGACGACCGCGACCGTCCTGGCCCAGGCGCTGGTCCGCGAGGGCCTGCGCAACGTCGCCGCCGGCGCCAACCCGATGGCCCTCAAGCGCGGCATCGAGAAGGCCGTCGAGGCCGTCTCCGGCGCCCTGCTCGACCAGGCCAAGGAGATCGAGACCAAGGAGCAGATCGCCTCCACCGCGTCCATCTCCGCCGCCGACCCGCAGATCGGCGAGCTGATCGCCGAGGCCATGGACAAGGTCGGCAAGGAAGGCGTCATCACCGTCGAGGAGTCCCAGACCTTCGGTCTGGAGCTGGAGCTCACCGAGGGTATGCGCTTCGACAAGGGCTACATCTCGGCGTACTTCGCGACCGACATGGAGCGCATGGAGGCCGCCCTCGAGGACCCGTACATCCTCATCGTCAACTCCAAGATCGGCAACGTGAAGGACCTGCTGCCGCTCCTGGAGAAGGTCATGCAGTCCGGCAAGCCGCTGCTGATCATCGCCGAGGACGTCGAGGGCGAGGCCCTGTCCACCCTGGTCGTCAACAAGATCCGCGGCACCTTCAAGTCCGTCGCGGTCAAGGCCCCCGGCTTCGGTGACCGCCGCAAGGCCATGCTCGGCGACATCGCCATCCTCACCGGTGGCACCGTCATCTCCGAGGAGGTCGGCCTCAAGCTGGAGAACGCCGGTCTCGACCTGCTCGGCCGCGCCCGCAAGGTCGTCATCACCAAGGACGAGACCACCATCGTCGACGGTGCCGGCGACAGCGAGCAGGTCCAGGGCCGGGTCAACCAGATCCGCGCCGAGATCGAGAACAGCGACTCGGACTACGACCGCGAGAAGCTCCAGGAGCGCCTGGCGAAGCTGGCCGGCGGCGTGGCCGTCATCAAGGCCGGTGCCGCCACCGAGGTCGAGCTCAAGGAGCGCAAGCACCGCATCGAGGACGCCGTCCGCAACGCGAAGGCCGCCGTCGAGGAGGGCATCGTCGCCGGTGGTGGCGTGGCCCTGCTCCAGGCTTCCTCGGTCTTCGAGAAGCTGGAGCTGGACGGCGACGAGGCCACCGGTGCCGCCGCCGTGAAGCTGGCCCTGGAGGCCCCGCTCAAGCAGATCTCCGTGAACGCCGGCCTCGAAGGCGGCGTCATCGTGGAGAAGGTGCGCAACCTCACCCCGGGCCACGGCCTGAACGCCGCGACCGGCGAGTACGTCGACATGATCGCCGAGGGCATCATCGACCCGGCCAAGGTGACGCGCTCCGCGCTCCAGAACGCCGCCTCCATCGCGGCGCTCTTCCTCACCACCGAGGCCGTCATCGCCGACAAGCCGGAGAAGGCCGCCGCGGCCGGCGCCCCGGGCGGCATGCCGGGCGGTGACATGGACTTCTGATCGACCCCGTCGATCACCGTCCGAACCCGTTCGCCGGGGCGGCTCCCTTCGGGGGGCCGCCCCGGCGGCGTTTTCGGGGCCGTCCGTTTCCGGGGGTGCGGAGGGCGCGTTCGTTCACAGCGGAGGGGCGGGCGGGGGCAGTGCGTTCGTGAGGGCTGTTGGTTTACGGGTGCTGTTTTGGTTTACGGGAGCTGCTCGTTCGGGGTCCCGGGGCGGGGCGGGGCGGGCGAGTTGGGGCTGGGGCCTGGAGGGGGCGTGACCGCTGAGCGAGGGGGAAGGAGCGTTACGAGGCGAAGGTGCGTTCCCGTGAGTGGGCGTGACCGGCGACCGCCCGGCCGGTGACCGCTTGGCCGGCGACCGTTCCGTCCGGCGACCTGTCCGTCCGGCGGCTGTCCCGTCCGCCGACCTGCCCGGTCGGCGGCCATTCCGCCCGCCGACGGCTCCCCGACCCCGACCCCGACACCGACACCGCAACGGGGCCGGATCGCGCGATCAGGGAATTGGTTGGGCCTGCCGGGTGAAGGCCCGGCGCGCCTCCGAGCGGCGCGCCAACGTAGCGGGCCCCACCGGGGAGACCCTTCGCACTAGGCCCCCGCCCCCCACCGGAACAGGACCCGCCCGTGCCGAACGTCCCCCACATCACGACGCCCGGTGCCCGCACCGCCTACGAACCCGTGGTCCAGCCCACCACCCGCTACGCCGGCCGGGAGGCGGCCGCGGCGCTCCTCTTCGCCGCCGCCGCGCTCCTCTACAACTGGTGGCTGCTGGAATCCGTACTGCCCACCGGCCTCGACCCCCGCCACTCCTACGTCAGCGAGTTCTACGCCGCCGACCAGCCCTACCGCACGCTCCTCGGCGGCCTGGAGAGCGGCTGCGCGGTCCTGGTGATCGCCGGCGCCCTGCTCGCCCGGAGCACCCCCTGCGGCCACGGCCGCTGGGCCCGCGCCGGCTGGCTCTCCCTGGTCGGCCTGGGGCTCTCCTCCCTGGCCGACGTCCTCCTTCCGATGAGCTGCGCCCCCTCCGTGGAGCGCGGCTGCGAGGCCGTCCACCCCTGGCACACCGCCACCAGCGCGTTCGCCCACTTCTTCGTCTTCGCCTCGATGGCCGCCCTCAGCCGGGCCGCCGTGCAGGGGCCCCGGATGCCGCTGGTCCGCCGCTGGGGCCCGCGGGTACTGGCCCTGGCGCTGCCCGCTGCCGTCCTGACCGTCGGCCCGCTCCTCGGCCACCCGGGCTGGCACGGCGTCCCGCAGCGGGCCCATCTGACGCTGGTGGGCGTGTGGTTCGCCCTGCTGGCCACGGAACTGGCCCGCTCGGCCCGCCGCCGGCGCCGCTGGGCGGGCCGCTGGGACGGCCAGTGGGAGAAGTACGTCGACGGCCTCCGCCGCGTATGGCGCAGCACCCCCGCCGGCCGCGACACCCCCACCCCCGGCCCGGAGTGACCCGCCCCTTCCCTCGCGTCGTGCCTTCGACCCGGTGCACCGGAGCAACCCACCCCTTTCCTCGCGCCGTGCCCTTCGACCCGGTACATACGTAGCGAGCCGTGAGCCTCTGCCGACGAGGCCCTGCTGGTAAGGCCCTGCTGGTAAGGCCCTGCTCAGGCCCCTGCTCACGAACTCCGACTCACGAGGCCCTGGCCGCGGGGCCGGGGGCCGCGAGGCCGAGCAGGGTGTGTGCCTGAGCCGCGAGTCGGGACTTGGAGTCCGGGCGGGCCCCTGAGCCGCTGAGAGTCCGGGGCCCTGAGGCGCGAGCCGGGGGCACTGAGGCGCGAGCCCCGACCAGGAGGACGGAACCGCGCGCCCAGCCCCGAGCTGCGAGGCTGCGAGTCACAGACCCCCGGGTCGTGGAACGCGAGCCGCGGCTGCCGCGCCCTGCGCCGCGAGCCCCGGGTCATCGGGCCCGGGGCTCCTGCCTGTTCCGGGGTCTGTGGCTACTTCGAGGCTCCTTCCTGCCCCGCTGGCTGTTCTGTGGCTTTCGGGGGCGCGCCACCGCTGCTGCTGCCGGCTTCCGGCTTCGCCCGGGCAGCCGTCCGGCGGCTCCGGGGGCTCCGGGGCCTCCGGGGACTCCGGGGCCCGGGGGCCGGGCAATCCGGCAGTCCCCGGCAGCTATCCGGCGGTCCCGGGCGCGCTGGTGGTTCCGGGCGTGGTGGCGGCCCCCGGCGCGCTGGTGGCCCCGGGTGCTCCGAAGGGGCCGGACGGGGCGGTGCCGCCGGGCGCGGCGTCGGCCTTGATGACGGCTCCGGGGGCGCCGGCGGTCTCCGCTGCAACGGGAGCGTCGGCGGCTTCAGGGGCGGCGGGGGTGACGTCGGCAGTCGCGTTGAGGTCCGTGCGCTGCTGGCGGCTGAGGCCGAAGAAGTAGGTGGCGAGGAAGCCGACGGCATAGCCGATGAGGAGGCCGAGGGCGTAGACGGCGATCGTGGTGCCGAGGGCGTGGTTGCCCTTGACCAGAGGGAAGAGGGCCCAGCCGGAGGGGCCGATGGCGGTGGAGCCGACGGCGTCGCCGAGTTGGTTTGCCAGGCCGACGAAGCCGCCGCCGAACGCGCCGCCGAGGCAGGCCGTGATGAAAGGCCGGCCCAGAGGGAGCGAGACGCCGTAGATCAGCGGCTCGCCGACGCCGAGGAAGCCGGCGGGGAGGGCGGAGCGGATCGTCGTCCGCACCGAGGGGTTGCGGGGGAGGCGGACGTAGACGGCGAGGGCGGCGCCCACCTGGCCCGCGCCGGCCATGGCGAGGATCGGCAGGAGGGTCGTGTAGCCCTGCTGCTCGATCAGGGTGGTGTGGAGGGGGATGAGGGCCTGGTGCAGCCCCAGCATGACGAAGGGGAGGAACAGGCCGCCGAGCAGGAATCCGGCGAGGGCGCCGCCGTGGGCGAGCAGCCAGGTCGCGGCCGTGCCGATGGCCGTGGAGACCTCACCGGCCACGTACATCAGGCCGAAGACGGTGACCAGGCCGGTGAGGAGGACGGTGAGCGTGGGGGTGAGCAGGACGTCGAGGGCCTCGGGGACGCGCTTGCGGAGCTGCTTCTCCAGCTGGGCGGCGAGGAGGGCGGCGGCCAGGGCGCCGAGGACGCCGCCCTGGCCGGGGACGAGCTTCTGGTCGAAGGCGGTGACGTGGGCGATGCCGGGGAACACGATGACCGCCGCGACCGCACCGCCGAGCACCGGGGTGCCCCCGAACTCCTTGGCGGTGTGGTAGCCGACGAAGACCGCGATCAGGGACATGAAGCCGGAGGCGATGGCGGTCAGGGCCGGGACGAGGGTCGGGAGCCAACCGGCGTTGGTCAGCAGGCCGTTGAGGCCGGCGATGATGCCACAGCCGATCAGGGCGGGGATGAGCGGGACGAAGATGTTGGCGAGGCGGCGGAGGAAGAGCTTGACGGGGGTGGCGTTGCGGGCCTTCTGGCGGGCCCTGAGGGCGGCGCCCTGGGTGGCGAGGCCGGCGGCGGTGGGGGGCGAGGCGGCGGGGGAGGCGGG
>NZ_JALMUV010000077.1 GCF_023155275.1 Streptomyces rhizoryzae | reverse complement strand
CCCCCATCCCCGCCTACCCCGCCGCCGAGCGGGCCGTCCGCGCCCTCGCCGAGGCCGTCCGCTACGCCGCGTGGCGCCGGACCTCCGCCGAACCAGGCCGGGTGCCCGAGTACGACGACATCCAGGAGGCCGCGGCCGGCGCCGACATCGACCGCCTGCTCGACCGGCTCACCTCCGACGTCGCCCCCGGCCGCTCCGTCGCCCTGCCGCCCGCCGACGCCGAGGCCCTGCTGGCCCGCTACGGCATCCACGTCCGCCCCGCCCTGCCCGCCCCCGACCCGGACACCGCCGTCCGCGCCGCCGCCCGGCTCGGCTACCCGGTCGCCCTGAAGACCACCGCTCCCCACCTCCGGCACCGTGCCGACCTCGGCGGTGTCCGCCTCGACATCGCCGGCGAGGCCGAGCTGCGCCGCACGTACACCGAGCTGACCGACTTCCTGGGGTCGCCCGCCGAGCTGCGCCCGGTCGTCCAGGCGATGGCGCCGCGCGGCGTCGACACCGTCGTCCGCGCCGCCATCGACCCGGCCGCCGGCGCGATCCTCTCCTTCGGGCTGGCCGGTGCCCCCTCCCAGCTGCTGGGCGACCTCGCCCACCGGCTGATTCCGGCCACCGACCGCGAGGTCACCGAGCAGATCCGGTCGATCCGCAGCGCCCCGCTGCTGTTCGGCTGGCGCGGCTCCCAGCCGGTGGACACCGGCGCCCTCGAAGAGCTCCTGCTGCGGGTCTCCCGGCTCGTCGACGACCACCCCGAGGTGGTCGCCGTGGACCTCGAACCGGTCGTCGTCGCCCCGCGCGGCCTGGCCGTCCTGGGCGCCTCCGTACGCCTGGCCAGACCGCCCGCGACCACCGACCTCGGGCCCCGCCGGCTGCCCTTCTACTGAGGCTCTCGCGCCCCTGTACGCCCCGTAAGATGGACCCCATGGCTAAGACCGGTACGACGACCCAGGGGCTGCGCGCGGCGATCGAGCGCAGTGGCTATTACCCGACGCTCGTGGCCGAGGCGGTGCAGGCCGCGGTCGGCGGCGAGCCGGTGGTCTCGTACCTCGTCCACCAGGAGACGACCTTCGACGCCAACGAGGTCCGCCGCCACGTCACCGTCCTGGTCCTGACCGGCACCCGTTTCATCGTCAGCCACACCGACGAGCAGGCCGCCGACGCCACCTCCCCCTCCCCGTACGCCACCACCTCCACCGAGTCCGTCAAACTCGGCCGGATCTCGTCCGTGGTGCTCAGCCGCGTCGTCGCCAACCCCGAGTCCTACACCCCCGGCCAGCTGCCCCGGGAAGTCGTTCTCACCATCGGGTGGGGCGCCGTCGCGCGCCTCGACCTGGAGCCCGCCAGCTGCGGCGACCCCAACTGCGACGCCGACCACGGCTACACCGGTTCGTCCACCGCCGACGACCTCTCCCTCCGGGTCAGCGAGGCCGGTGACGGCCCGGACTCGGTGCGCGAGACCCTCGCCTTCGCCCAGGCGCTCTCCGAGGCCACCGCGGCCACCGGCAGCGCCCGCTGATGGCCCACACCGCCCCCACCTGGCCGGAACCAGAACCGCTCGACCCGCTCACCGCGCCCGTGCCCCGCTACGGCACCGGCTCGCTCGCCGACCTGCTGCCCGCCATCACCGCGGGCCAGGGCCTGCCCGGCGTCACCACCGGTATGGAGCTGGCCCCCGCCGACCGGGCGTGCGTCTTCCTGATCGACGGGCTCGGCTGGGAGCTGCTGCGCGCCCACCCGGCCGAGGCGCCGTTCCTCACGTCCCTCCTGGACACCTCCCTCAACGGCACCGGCCTGCCGCTGACCGCCGGCTTCCCCGCGACCACCGCCACCTCGCTCGCCTCGGTCGGCACCGGCCTGCCCCCGGGTGCCCACGGCCTGCCCGGGTACACCTGCCAGGATCCGGCCACCGGCGCGCTGATGAACCAGCTGCGCTGGCGCCCGTGGACCGACCCGCACACCTGGCAGCCGTACCCGACGGTCTTCCAGCTCGCCGACGCCGCCGGCATCCACACCTGCCAGGTCTCCGCACCGGACTTCGAGCAGACCCCGCTCACCCGCATCGCGCTCAGCGGCGGCACCTTCCACGGCCGGCTCTCCGGCGAGGAGCGGATGGACCTCGCCGCCGAGCAACTCGCCGCCGGCGACCGCTCGCTGGTCTACACCTACTACTCCGAGGTCGACGGCAAGGGCCACCGCTACGGTGTCGACTCCGACGCCTGGCGCGGCCAGCTGCTCTACGTGGACCGGCTCGCCCAGCGCCTCGCCGAGCAACTCCCGCCGCGCAGCGCCCTGTACATCACCGCCGACCACGGCATGATCGACATCCCCTTCGACCCGGAGTCCCGCATCGACTTCGACGAGGACTGGGAACTGCGCGCCGGCGTCCGCCTGTTGGGCGGCGAGGGCCGGGCCCGGCACGTCTACGCCCATCCGGGCGCGGCCTCCGACGTCCTGGCCGTCTGGCGCGAGGTGGTCGGGGACCAGATGTGGGTCGCGAGCCGCGACGAGGCCATCGCCGCGGGCTGGTTCGGGCCGCAGGTCGACGACCGGGTCCGCGCCCGGATCGGCGACGTGGTGGCCGCCGCCCACGCCGACATGGCGATCATCGCCGGTGAACGGGAGCCGGGGGAGTCCCAGATGGTCGGCCTGCACGGTTCCATGACCCCGGTGGAGCAGCTGGTCCCGCTCCTCGAAGTCCGCACCTGACCCGCGGGGCCGGGCCCCGCCCCGGTCCGGCCCGTCCTTTCCTGCCGCCCCCTCCCTTCCGCACGAGCCCGAAAGGCCCGCCCACCCCCATGCCCGAGCTGGTGTTCTTCTCCGGAACGATGGACTGCGGAAAGTCGACACTGGCGCTGCAGATCGAGCACAACCGCTCGGCCCGCGGCCTCCAGGGCATGATCTACAGCCGCAACGACCGGGCCGGCCGCGGCAAGCTGTCCTCCCGCCTGGGCCTGGTCACCGAGGCCGTCGAGGCGGCGGACGGCATGGACTTCTACGCCCACGTCGTCGGCCACCTCAGCTCCGGCGGCCGGGTCGACTACGTCATCGCCGACGAGGCGCAGTTCCTCGCCCCGGAGCAGATAGACCAGCTCGCCCGCGTCGTCGACGACCTCGGACTGGACGTCTTCGCATTCGGCATCACCACCGACTTCCGCAGCAAGCTCTTCCCCGGCTCCCAGCGGCTGGTCGAACTCGCCGACCGCATCGAGGTGCTTCAGGTGGAGGCGCTGTGCTGGTGCGGCGCCCGGGCCACCCACAACGCCCGCACGGTCGACGGCCGCATGGTGGTCGAGGGCGCGCAGGTCGTCGTCGGCGATGTGGTCGGGGACGCCGGTGAAGGGGCGGAGCGGCAGGGCGAGGTCGGCTACGAGGTGCTGTGCCGGCGCCACCACCGCCGCCGGCAGACCGCGGCGACCGCCCGGGCGGCCGCGCTGTCCCCGGACGTGCTGCCGGTCGACGCGCCGAAGTAGCGCCCCCGAGGCGGCGGCCTGCCGGGTCAGTGCCGCTGGATGACGGTGAAGACCGCGCCCTCGCTGTCGGCGACCGTCGCCAGCCGGCCGTGCGCCGAGTCCCGCGCCGGCCGCAGCACACGGCCGCCCAGTTCGACGACCCGGCGGGTGGCGGCGTCGGTGTCGGAGACCGCGAAGTACGTCATCCAGTGCGGCCCCCGGTCGCGCGGCAGCGCGTTGCCGACCCCGTGGATGCCGGCCACCGGCTTGCCCTTGAGGTGCAGCGTCAGGTAGTCGAAGTCGGCGGAGACCACGGCCTCCGGTTCGAAGCCGAAGACGTGCTCGTAGAACGGCGCGACGGAGTCGGTCTCCTGGGTGACGAGTTCGTTCCACACCGGGGTGCCCGGCTCGCCGCTGAGCGCGGTGCCCAGCATCGTCCGGCCCTGCCAGACACCGAAGATGGCGCCCTGGGGGTCGGAGGCGATCGCCATCCGCCCGGCTTCGTCGGCGTCCAGCGGGCCGACCCCGACCGTGCCGCCGCAGGCGCGGATCTGCTCGGCGGTCACATCCGCGTCGTCACTGGCCAGATAGGTGGTCCAGGACACCGGGAGGTGCCGGTCGGCGGCCAGTTCACCGACCCCGGCCACCTCCAGGCCGTCGAGGAAGGCCCGGGCGTACGGCCCGAAGTGCTGCGGGCCGGGACGGAACTCCCAGCCGAAGAGCGCGCCGTAGAACTCCTGCGTCGCGGGCAGGCTGTGCGCCAGGAGGCTCACCCAGCAGGGCGCGCCGGGCATCCTCCGGGCTGCTGCCTCGGTCGTCATCGTCACTTACTCCTCGGCGGATCGGGGTGCTGGCCATGTGCGGTACGGGCGCGGGTCCCGAGCAGATGCTCGCACCCTGCCACCGGGTGTGCGCCCCGGCCGCGCCGTCCGCGGCGCGTTCCCGAGAGAGAATGCCCGTTTTGACGCCCGTCTTCCGGTTCGCGGGGGGTGCGGCGCCGCGCAACTGCGTCATACGGAGGGTGGGCGCCCGCCTTCTCTACGTAGGCGCCGCTACGCAAGGATGAGTCCCATGAACGCCATCATCACCGCTACCGAACTCGCGAGCGAGCTGGCCGGCCCGGGCGCCCCGCTCCTGCTGGACGTGCGCTACCGGCTCGGTGGCCCGCCCGGCCGCCCCGAGTACGAGGCCGGCCACCTGCCCGGCGCGGTCTACGTGGACCTCGACCGCGAACTGGCCGGCCCGCCCGGCAGGAACGGCCGGCACCCGCTCCCCGATCTCGCCGGCTTCACCGCCGCGATGCGCGCCGCGGGGGTCACCGCCGCACACCCGGTGGTCACCTACGACGGCGGGCAGGGCTGGGCGGCCGCCCGCGCGTGGTGGCTGCTGCGCTGGGCGGGCCACCCGGACGTGCGGGTCCTCGACGGCGGCCTGGCCGCCTGGCAGGCGGCCGGCGGCGCCCTGAGTGTCGACAAAGTGACTCCGCCGGAAGGTGACTTCACCCCGGAACCGGGCGCGATGCCGCTGCTGACCGCCGACGACGCCGCCGCCCTGGCCCGCCGCGGTGTCCTCCTGGACGCCCGGGCAGGCGAGCGCTACCGGGGCGAGACCGAACCCATCGACCCGGTCGCCGGCCACATCCCCGGCGCGGTCTCCGCGCCCACGACGGAGAACGTCACCGACGGTGGCACGGTCTTCCGCCCCGCCGCCGAGCTCGCCGAGCGGTTCGCGGCACTGGGCGCCACGCCCGACACCGAGGTCGGCGTCTACTGCGGCTCCGGCGTGTCCGCCGCCCAGCAGGTCCTCGCCCTCGCCGTCGCAGGGATCCCCGCGGCCCTGTACGTCGGTTCCTGGAGCGAATGGTGCGCCGACCCCTCCCGTCCCATCGCCACCGGCCCGCAGCCCGGCTGAGCCCCCGCCCAGGCCCGCCACAGGCCCCGCACGCGACCGCCCGCCCCCTGCGTGCAGGGAGCGGGCGGTCCGCCACGCGCGACAGCGGCCGGATCCCCGCCCGCACCGGTCATCCGGCTGTTCCGGCTATTCCGGCTTCTTCCGCCGGGTGCCGAAGACGATCTCGTCCCAGCTGGGCACCGCGGCCCGGCGGCCCGGGCGCACCCCGTCCGCCTCGGCCTGCCGGTCGGTCGTCCCGGTCAGCCGGTCCCGGTGGCCGGCCACCGCGCGCGGCATCAGCACATCCGCGTACGCCGACCCCGCGCCCGCGCTCGCCGCCGGGGCGGGCGGCTCCTCGATCTCGGCCTCCGCGGCCTCGTCCTGCTGCGGCGCCTTGGCGGTGTCCGGTACGACCATGTCGCCCCGGAAGCTCGGCACCGCCTCCAGCAGGCTGGTCAGGGAGTCCCGTTCGCGCTCGGCGGCGACCTCCTCGCCGCGCCCGTCCCGCTCCTCGCCGGACCGCTCGGGCATCTGCCGGTCCAGGGCGCGGTCCAGCGGCCGGTCGCGCGGCAGCCGGGCGATCCGGGGTACGAAGGGGAAGCTCGGCTCGGGGGTGTCGTCGTTCTCGCCGATCAGCGTGCGGGCCTCGTCGTCGACGGCCTGCACCAGCCGGCGCGGCGGGTCGTACGTCCAGGTCGCCGAGCGCGGTTCGCCCGCGACCCGGTAGACCAGCAGTACCTCCCAGGTGCCGTCGTCCCGGCGCCAGGAGTCCCACTGGGTGCTGTCCTTGTCCGCGCCGCGCAGCAGCAGCCGTTCGGCGACCGCCTCACCCAGCTGCGGGCCGGTGTTCTCACCGGGGCGGCGTACGGGGGTCTTGCGGGCCCGCTCGGCCATGAACGCCCGCTCGGCGAGCACCGGTCCCTCGAAGCGGCGCACCCGGTCCACGGGGATGCCGGCGAGCTGGGCGACCTCCTCGGCGGAGGCGCCGGCTCGTATCCGCGCCTGGATGTCCCGCGGGCGCAGGTGGCTCTCGACCTCGATCTCGATCTGGCCCAGCCGCGCTCTGTCGTTGCGGACGGCGGCGCGCAGCCGCTCGTCGATCGGAAGCGTGTACTCGGTGCTGTCCGCAGCCTTGAGCACCAGCCGTGTGCCGTCGTTGGAGACGGCCACGACACGCAGTTCGGGCATGGGGACCTCCCGGGTGGTGCCTGCCGACGTCACGTGCGTCGCTGCTTCCGCTAGTCGAGTGTGGCCTGCCCGGGTGCAGCCTGCCACAACATTGCCGAGTTGCCCGGCGTGTCGGGGCTTGGCCCAGAAACGCCGTTATGACACGGTTACCAGTTCGCAACGCTCAGTGACCATGCCGCTTGCCCTGTCACCGACCACCCGTGCCGAGCGACGGCGCCCCAGGGAGGGTGTCACCTTCCGTGCCCCTCCCGCGGGTCCGGGCAGCCGGAACGGGAACCGGGGCCAGGGCTCGCCACAGTACTCCATTCGGGCCACTGAGGTGGACCGCCGCGCCGTGGAAGTTCTTGCCGGTCGAGGGGGAGGTATTCCTGGGTCACCGCCTCCACCTGCGGTGAAGGTGTCGATGCTCACAGATTCCACAGATTCGGAACTAATGACTCCGCCAATTGGTCACTTCTCCGTGCAACATGGATCGAAAGGGCGATCAAAGGTAGGAGATGGACGAAGAAACCGAAGCCGACACGAAGCAGAAGGAGAAGCGGATCGACCTGAGCCTCGCGCAGGTCGCCGGCAGCGCGCTCGCCGCGGCTGTCGCCGCATACCTGGCGGGTCAGCTCGGTGTGTACGGAACCATCATCGGCGCGGGTGTCGTCAGTGTCGTCGCCACCACCGGCGGCACGATATTCCAGCACCTGTTCCGGCGCACCGGTGAGCAGATCAAGGAAGCGGCGGTCACCACCAGACCCCGCCCGCGCCGCGTCTCCACCCCCCGATCCCGATCCACCACCCCCCGATCCACCGCCCAGCCGCCCGCCGGTCCGACGATGGTGCTGCCCACGTTCGACAAGAACGGCGCGGAGGACCCCGTCACCTCCGTCGCGGCCCGCGACACCGGCCCGGACACCGCCCGTACCCAGCTGATCCCGCGCGCCCAGCGGGAGCCGGCCGAGCCCGACCCGGAAGCGACCCGGCTGCTGCCGCGGCCCACCGAGCGGACGATGGCGCTGGGCCGGCCCACCGAGCGGACGATGGCGCTGGGCCGGGCCGCCGAGCGGACCATGGCGCTGGGCCGGGCCGCCGAGCGGACCATGGCGCTGGGCCGGGCCGCCGACCGCGGCACCGACGCCACCACCGTGCTCCGGCAGGCCGGCGCCCCCGGCACCCCGGGCACTCCCGGCGCCCCGGGTCCCGCCACCGACGGTGCCGGCAGCCCGCCGCCTGGCTCGGAGGAGGCCGTCGCCACCTACGGGACCCGGCTGCGCGGCTGGAAGCGGCCGGCGCTCGGCGCGCTCGCCGTGTTCGTACTGGCCATGGGTGCGGTCACCGCCACCGAGCTGGTGACCGGCGAGACCCCCAGCGGCCAGAAGGGCACCACCCTGGGCAACCTGACCACCGGGAACGTCTCCCCGCCCCGGACCGGCACCCCGCGCACCCCGGAGCCCGGGCACTCCACCGGGAACGGCACCGGCCGCGATCACGGGACGCAGTCCCCTGACCCCGGCCGCACCGGCGACGGCAGCAGCCGCCCCGACGGCGCGGACAGCGGCACCGGAACCGGCGGGCGAACCCCGACGCCAGCCCCGAGCGACGGTGCCACCGGTTCTCCGAGCCCCGGCACGTCCGCGTCGCCCGAGCCGTCGCCGGGCCGGTCCGACGGCACCGGTGACGGCGGCACTCCCGGCCCGACCGGCGGCGCGACCCCGGACCGGCCGCAGAACGAGCAGCTCCCCGGCATCCAGCAGACCCCCGGCCCCAACGCCCCCTGACACCCCCGGGTCGACCCGGACACCCCGGACGAAGGATCGCCCCTGACAACGGACCGGCCCGCCCCGAGGCGGACCGCCCGTACACCGCGGCCCGGTGCCCCTCGTGGGGCACCGGGCCGCGGCGCGTCACCGGAGGGCCGGGCGCGGCTCACTCACCCAGGACCTGCCGCAGGTACCCGTTGGCAAACCGGCGCTCCGGATCCAGCCGGTCGCGCAGCGCGGTGAACTCACCGAACCGCGGATACACCTCCGCGAGGTACGCGGCGTCCCGGGTGTGCAGCTTGCCCCAGTGCGGCCGCCCCTCGTGCGCCGTCATGATCCGCTCCGCGGCCGCGAAGTACGCCTGATGCGGCGTCCCCCGGTACATGTGCACCGCGACGTACACGGTGTCCCGGCCGGACGCCGTGGACAGTGCGATGTCGTCGGCCGGCGCGGTCCGCACCTCCACCGGGAAGCTCACCCTGAAGTCCGACCGCTCGACCATCGCCCTCAGTTCACCCAGCGCCTCGACCGCGGCCTGCCGGGGCAGTGCGTACTCCATCTCCACGAACCGCACCCGCCGGGGCGAGGTGAACACCTTGTACGGGATGTCGGTGTACGTACGCGCCGACAGGGCGCGGCTGGAGAGTTTCGCGATGCCCGGTATCGCGGCCGGCACCGCGCGGCCCACCGCGCAGGCCACCTGGAACAGCCCGTTGGACAGCAGCTCGTCCTCCACCCAGCCGCTCATCCTGCCGGGCGGCGCCGCGGGGCCCTGGCTGCGGTTGTTGCGCTTGGTGCTGCAGTTGCCGGTGTGCGGGAACCAGTAGAACTCGAAGTGCTCGTTCTCGGCGACCAGCTCGTCGAACCGGCCGGTCACCTCGTCGAACGGCATCGGCTCCTCGCGGGCCGTCAGCAGGAACTCCGGCTCGACGGCGAAGGTCAGCTCGGTGAGCACGCCGAGCGCGCCCAGGCCCAGCCGCGCCCCGGCGAAGACGTCCGGGTGCTCGGTGGCGGAGCAGCGCAGCACCGACCCGTCGGCGGTGACCAGCTCCAGGGCGGTGATCTGCGCCGCGATCGACGCCGAGTCCCGGCCCGTGCCGTGGGTGCCGGTGCTGGTGGCCCCGGAGACGGTCTGCTCCATGATGTCGCCCATGTTGGTCAGCGACAGGCCGTGCGCGGACAGCGCCTGGTTGAGGTGCTTGAGCGGGGTGCCGGCGGCCACCGTGACGGTGCCCGCCGCGCGGTCGATGCGGCGGATGCCGGTGAGCCGCTCGGGGCGGATCAGCAGCCCGTCGGTGACGGCGGCCGGGGTGAACGAGTGGCCGGTGCCCACGGCCTTGACCGTCAGCCCGTCCTCCGCGGCGGCCCGTACGGCGGCGGCGACGTCCTCGGTGCTCGCCGGAGCCACGGTGCGGGCGGGGCGGGCGGCGACGTTCCCCGCCCAGTTGCGCCAGGGCCCTTTCGGGCCGCGCCTCGCTGAGCCGCCGATGACATCGGTGACCGCCATGGTGACGTTCCCTCCCCTCGCGCGGGCCGGCCGTGTCCGGCCGCCGTCGTGTCAGCGCATGATGTCAGCCGCCGACGCCGTTCCCGGGCGGCGTGACGGGAATCACAGGGGGCGGAAAGCGGGCGCAATCGGAGGGCTCCGGGACATGTCGTACCGGCGGTAACTCTGAAGCCGGGACGAGGTGTTCGCCCTGGGGCGGACCTCGCGCGTCAACCTGTCGCCCCGGAGGTCACCTGTGCCGGTGACGTGGGGGAGGGGCGGACGGCCCCAGGGGCGAGCGACCCGTGGCGGAGTGAAGGGAGCAACCCGGTAGTGCAGGCCCCGGCACGCGCTCGCGCGGACGCGGTCCGGCGGCCCGTTCAGCCGGCCCGGGTCCCGTCGTGGTCCTCGGCGGCCGGACGGTCCGCAGGGGAGGGGACCGCGGCGACCGCGGCAGAGGGGACGGCCGGCACGCCCCCGCGGCGCAGCCACCGGTAGCCGGCCAGGGCCACCACGGCAGCCAGCGCGCCCGCGCCCAGCGGCACGAGGTAGGCGTGCGCCGCACCGGCCGCGTCCACGGCCGAACCCGCCGCCGACGAACCCAGCGCCACACCCACCGCGAGCCCCGTGCTCGTCCACGTCATGCCCTCGGTCAGCTGCGTCCGCGGCACGTGCTCCTCGACCAGCGCCATGGTCGTGACCATCGTCGGCGCGATCGACAGCCCCGCCAGGAACAGTGCGGCCCCCAGCATCACCAGTGACCCCGACAGCGACGCCGCCAGCTGGAGCGGCACCATGCTCACCGCCATCGCCACCACGCCCACCAGCCACCGCTTGGCCGGCGGCCCCGCCACGTGCAGCAGCCCGAACACCGCACCGGCCACACACGACCCCAGCGCGTACACCGCCAGCACCAGGCTCGCCGCGGCCTTGTGACCCGCCTCCTGGGCGTACGCCACCGTCACCACGTCGACCGCCCCGAAGATCCCGCCGGTCGCCACGAACGTCGCCACCAGCACCCGCAGCCCCGGGGACCGCAGCGCCGACCCCTTGGCGAGCTGCTCCCGCGGATGCGGCGCCGGCTCCGTCGCCCGCTGCGCGGTCAGCCAGAACACCCCCACCGCCAGGAACACCGCCGCCAGCAGCGGCCCCGCCTCCGGGAACCACGCCGTCGACAGTCCGATCGACAGGATCGGCCCCAGGATGAAGCACACCTCGTCGACGATCGACTCCCAGGAATACGCGGTGTGCAGCTCCCGCGAACCCCGGTACAGCGCCGCCCACCGGGCCCGCACCATCGCCCCCGCGCTCGGCACGCACCCCGCGCACGCCGTGAACGCGAACAGCGTCCAGTCCGGCCAGCGCTGCTGCGCGCTCAGCAGCAGCCCGGCGGACGCCGCCAGCGACACCAGCGTGACCGGGCGCAGTACCCGCCGCTGGCCGTGCCGGTCCACCAGCCGGGAGACCTGCGGCCCGATGACCGCCGCGGACAGCGCCAGCGTCGCCGACAGCGCCCCCGCCAGGCCGTACCGGCCGGTCAGCTGGGAC
This sequence comes from Streptomyces rhizoryzae, assembly GCF_023155275.1. Taxonomy (GTDB): domain Bacteria; phylum Actinomycetota; class Actinomycetes; order Streptomycetales; family Streptomycetaceae; genus Streptomyces; species Streptomyces rhizoryzae. The sequence continues at coordinate 3,993 of NZ_JALMUV010000077.1, read as the reverse complement.
ACCATCGTGACGATGCCGATCCCCATCATGGACAGCGTCATCCGCCCCAGCAGCCCGGCGGCGGAGAAGGACTTGGTTCCGGGACGGCCGAAAATCGCGCGGTAAGGACTGGGCAACGGGGTGCTCCGCCGGGTGAGGAAGTCGGTAAGGGATGTCTGTGGCCGATACAGCTTACGGGGCAGCGGTGCCCGGCGCCTCCCGATTTCCGCCGTCTTCCGGCCACCGCCACAAGGGGGCCTGACCCCGCGCCACCGCCCCGCGAATGGGAGGATCAAGCCATGCCCGAACTCGACCCCCGCCCCTATGACGCCCTGCTGCTGCTCTCCTTCGGAGGCCCCGAAGGACCCGACGACGTCGTGCCGTTCCTGGAGAACGTCACCCGCGGCCGCGGCATCCCCCGCGAGCGCCTCAAGGAGGTGGGCCGGCACTACTACCTCTTCGACGGCGTCAGCCCCATCAACGCCCAGAACCGCGAACTCCTCGACGCCCTCCGCAAGGACTTCGCCGAACACGGCCTGGACCTGCCGGTCTACTGGGGCAACCGCAACTGGGCGCCCTACCTGACCGACACCCTTCGCACCATGGTCAACGACGGCCACCGCCGCATCGCCGTCCTCGCGACCAGCGCCTACGCCTCGTACTCCGGCTGCCGCCAGTACCGCGAGAACCTCGCCGACGCCCTCACCACCCTCCAGGACGAGGGCCTGCCCGTCCCCCGGGTCGACAAGCTGCGCCACTACTTCAACCACCCCGGCTTCGTCCGCCCCATGGTCGACGGCGTTCTCGCCTCCCTGGCCGAACTCCCCGAAGGCGCCCGCGCCGCCGCCCACATCGCCTTCACCACGCACTCCATCCCCACCGCGGCCGCCGACACCTCCGGCACCCCCGCCGACCACACGGAGCACGGCGAGGGCGGTGCCTACGTCGCCCAGCACCTCGACGTCGCCCGGGTGATCACCGACGCCGTCCGCGCCGAGACCGGCATCGAGCACCCCTGGCGCCTCGTCTACCAGTCCCGCAGCGGCGCCCCCCACATCCCCTGGCTGGAACCCGACATCTGCGACCACCTGGAGGAGCTGCACGCCGCCGGCGTCCCCGCCGTCGTCATGGCCCCCATCGGCTTCGTCTCGGACCACATGGAGGTCAAGTACGACCTCGACACCGAGGCCACCGCCAAGGCCGCCGAACTGGGCCTCCCGGTCACCCGCTCGGCCACCGTCGGCGCCGACCCCCGCTTCGCCGCCGCCGTCCGCGACCTCCTCCTGGAGCGCGCCGCCACCGAACGGGGCGCGGCCCCCGAACGCTGCGCCCTGGGCGCGCTCGGCGCCTCCCACGACCTGTGCCCCCTCGGCTGCTGCCCCGCCCGCACCCCCCGCCCGGCCGCCGCCGGCGCCGACTGGACCGGCCCGGCCACCGCGTAGCCGCCCCGCCCGCCCCAGGGCCCCGACCGCCCCGCCCGAGCAAGGAGCACCGTGCCCGACCCGCAGCACCCCGACCGGCCGCACACCGACCCCCTGCACGCCGAACTCCTCGACCTGGCCCTGGAGGCCGCCCGCCGCGCCGCCACCCTGCTGTGCGACGGCCGGCCCGCCGACCTGGGGGTGGCCGCCACCAAGACCAGCCCCATCGACGTGGTCACCGAGATGGACCTGGCCTCCGAGAAACTGATCACCGACGTCATCGGGGAGCGCCGCCCCGACGACGGCTTCCTGGGCGAGGAGGGCGCCGGCGCCCCCGGCACCAGCGGGGTGCGCTGGATCATTGACCCGGTGGACGGCACCGTCAACTACCTCTACGGCCTGCCCTCCTGGGCGGTGTCCATCGCCGCGGAGCAGGACGGCGAGACCGTCGTCGGCGTGGTCGCCGTCCCGATGCGCGGTGAGACCTTCCACGCCGTGCGCGGCGGCGGCGCCCACCGCAACGGCGAACCCGTCCGCCACCGCCCCGCCCCGCCGCTCTCCCAGGCCCTGGTCGCCACCGGCTTCGGCTACCTCACCGAGCGCCGCGCCGCCCAGGCCGAGGTCGTCCGCACCCTCCTGCCGCAGGTCCGCGACATCCGCCGCGGCGGCTCGGCCGCCATCGACCTGTGCGACGTGGCCTGCGGCCGGCTCGACGGCTACTACGAGCGCGGCCTGAACCCCTGGGACCTGGCCGCCGGCGTCCTGATCGCCACCGAGGCCGGCGCCCGCACCGGCGGCCGCCCCGGCCGGCCCGCCTCCCACGAGCTGACCGTCGCCGCCTCCCCGGGCGTCTTCGCCGCCCTCCAGCCGCTGCTGGACGACCTCGGCGCCTGGCACGACTGACACCGGCCCGCCGGCTCCCGGACCGGGTCCGGACAGCGCTGCGCCCCGGCACCCTCCACCGGTGCCGGGGCGCAGCCGCCGAGCCGTACGGGCCGGGGTCCGCGTCAGGCGCTGACGCTGTACCGCACGCCGTGCTCGTCGGCCAGCCGCTGAAGATCCTCCAGCTCCGCCAGCTCGACCTCGGCGAGGAAGTCGTCACCCGACTCGCGGGCCCGGACCAGATCGGCTTCGGTGTTCCGTATGCGCTGCAAAATACCTGCGGTGAACGCGTCCATGGTGCGCCCCCTCGTCGTGGGTCGGTGGCACGGGGGTGTGCCGACGGGTGGGTCGATCACGGCGTGGTCCCTGCGATGGAAACCGGAACGTGGCCAGACGCCGGTACAGGGCGTGATCGCGGGTGTGCAGTCGTCCTCCCCACCGGCAACCTCACGGAAACCTCAACCGGCCCGCGAAATCCGGAGCACACCGGCCCCGCGTACCCTCCGTCACCCCTTCCACACCCCCCTTACCGCCGGTTTATGACTCTTCGGGGCAGGATGGAAGAGCTCTGAACGGTGTTGTGCCCTGCTCAGCTGAGGGCCGTAAGGAAGGACGTACGACGTGCGTGTTCTCGTCGTCGAGGACGAGCAGCTGCTCGCCGATGCTGTGGCCACCGGACTGCGCCGGGAGGCCATGGCCGTCGACGTGGTCTACGACGGCGCCGCCGCCCTGGAGCGGATCGCGGTCAACGACTACGACGTCGTCGTCCTCGACCGCGACCTCCCGCTCGTCCACGGCGACGACGTCTGCCGCAAGCTCGTCGAGCTGGGCATGCCCACCCGCGTCCTGATGCTCACCGCCTCCGGGGACGTCAGCGACCGCGTGGCGGGCCTGGAGATCGGCGCGGACGACTACCTCCCCAAGCCGTTCGCGTTCACCGAGCTCACCGCCCGCGTACGGGCCCTGGGGCGCCGCACCACGGTCGCCCTGCCGCCCGTCCTGGAGCGCGCCGGGATCAAGCTCGACCCCAACCGCCGCGAGGTCTTCCGCGACGGCCGCGAGGTCCAGCTCGCCCCCAAGGAGTTCGCGGTCCTGGAGGTCCTGATGCGCAGCGAGGGCACGGTCGTCTCGGCCGAGCAGCTCCTGGAGAAGGCGTGGGACGAGAACACCGACCCGTTCACCAACGTCGTCCGGGTCACGGTCATGACCCTGCGCCGCAAGCTCGGCGAGCCCGCGGTGATCGTCACCGTCCCCGGCTCGGGATACCGGATCTGACCGCCGATGCCTTCGCTGCCCTCCTTCTCCAGCTCCAAGGCGACACCGCCGCCACCGGTGCCGCCCAAGCCCGCCTGGGACCCCAAACCGGTCAACGTCCGGCCCTTCCCCTGGCTGCGCCCCACCATCCGGATACGCCTCACGCTGCTGTACGGCGGCATGTTCCTGATGGCCGGCATCGTGCTGCTCACGATCATCTACATGCTCGCCGCGGCCGCGCTGCACGACGGCAGCGCCCTGCCGCTGAAGATCCTCGGCGGGAAGTTCCAGTCCACCAGCGACATCTGCGACCTGCCCACCGAGACGTCGGGCGCGCTGCTCCAGGAGGCGGTCAACAACTGCCTGATGCACCAGCGCGCGGTGGCCCTGAACAACCTCCTGAACCGTTCGCTGCTGGCGTTGCTGGGGCTGACGATCGTGGCGTTCGCGTTCGGGT
>NZ_JALMUV010000076.1 GCF_023155275.1 Streptomyces rhizoryzae | reverse complement strand
CATCGCCGCAGCCCTCATCAGCTACCGCCGACTCACCAACTGAAACGACGTCTAAAGGAGCTTCGCGGACACCAACCGCGACAACCCCAACCGCGCCAGGTGCGGCTGAGCTTCCTGGGCTGATCCAAGATCCTCCTGGGGGTGGCCGCGCACTCTCCGTACCCTTCGTGCGCGAAACGAAAGATCGGGCTCGTCGCACGCTTCGGACAACTCGTGTGCAGCGGCCAGGTGGCGAGAGCCCTGTCCAGAACCGATGCACCGGCTCGAACAGCAACCCTTCCGGGTGCGCGCCGTGCTGCGACCCGGGGAGGCGGGTCAGCTCACCGAAACGCCGAGCGAAAGCGATGTGGCGGGCATGTGAAGCGGATCTGGGCGGCCCGCGGGTGCCACACCAGCTGCGAGACGTCGATACCTCCCGGGACCTTCGACGCGTTCACCGCGCCATGCCGCGCGACCCCAACGGCAAGCTCTACGAACGGCGGCTGCGCGACCCGTACGGGGAGGGGCGGGAGCGGGCCGTGTAACGGGCCCGCGCCACACGGCCGTTCCCCGTACGCCGTCCCTCACGGCACCGCGAACGCTCCCGCCACAGCGGCTAGCCTGGACCCCGGCACGCGGCGGTGCCGAACGGAGAACCGCATCGGAGCGCACGCCCGGTCCTTCATGGGGGAAGTCGAACAGGTGGAGCAACCGGCAGAAGACCTCGGGGGTGAGCTGCGCCGGCTGTACCGGGCAGCCGGAAGTCCGGCCGTGGACACGCTCGTCGAGCTGTCCCGCGGACGGCTGCCCGACGGTCAGCGGCCGACACCGGCGGCGGTGCGGGGCTGGCTCGACGACGGCGCCGCGCCCGTCTCCTGCGAGGTCCTGCTGGCCTTCGTCGCGGTGCTGGACAGCCTCGCCGAGCGGGCCTGCGGCGCCACCCACCTGCCGCGCTCCGCGCAGTTCTGGGAGCTGCTGTGGTACCGCCGCACCCGGCCCCCGGCGGACGCCCCGGCCACGGCGGACGGGACAGCCGCGACGGCCGCGACGGCCGGTACGGACGGGACGGGCGGGACAGGCGGGGGAGCGGGGACGAGCGGGCCGGTGCCCGCGGCCCGGACACCCGGCGCCCCCAGAGCACCGGGCGCACCCGGCGCGACCGCCGTACCTGGCACCACCGGCGCGGTCGGCACCGGCGGAGCGTCCGCGACGGGCGCGGCGGCCGGGACGGCCGGCAACGTCGTCGAGGGGCAGGCCCGCCTGCTCGGCCCCACCGTCCAGGCCGGGGCCATCAACGGCGGCGTGCACGTCCACCCCCCGGCCGCCTCCGGCGCGCCCCCGCCGCCCGCCGCCCCGCCACCACGCGACCCCCGCGTGGTGATCCGCGTCCAACGCGGCTCGGAGACCATCGAGTTCTACGATGAGGGGCTGGCACGCATCTGGATCACCGCGGTACTGGACCAGCGGCAGTCCGAGGACGGGAGGCGCGGCGATGACCACTGACCACGGGATCGATCCGGTGACCGCGCTGCGGGCCGCGGAAATCCTGGAGTCCCCCCGGCGGCTGCACCGCGGCCTGGAGGAGACCGACGACGCCATCGCCACCCTGGACAAGGTGCTCACCGCCACCCCACCGGGGCCGCTGCACATCACCATCCTGTCCAACCTCGGCCTGATCCGCATGGTCCGGTACCAGCTCACCTCCGCCCTCGCCGACCTCGATGCGGCCATCCACTGCTTCCGTGAGGCCCAGGCACACGCCGCCCGGCTGCCCGAGGACAGTCACCCCGAACTGAGCGCCACCATCCCCAACCTCATCGGCGCCCTGCACGCCCGCGCCGAACACACCGGCAACTGGGAGGACCTGGACGAGGCGATCGTCCTGGGCCGCGACGCCGCCGTCCGCATCCCGCCCGGCCTCCCGCAGCGCTCCGTCGCCCTCGCCAGCCTCAGCAGCGCCCTGCGCATCCGCTACGAGCGCTCCCGCTACGAGGGCGACCTCACCGAGGCCATCGACCTGGGCCGGCAGGCCGGCGCGGACCTGCCCCAGGACCACCCCCGGCAGGGCCCCGTGCTGTCCAACCTCGGCAGTTCCCTGCTGGCGGCCGGGATGGTGGAGGAGGCCGTGCGGGCGTACCGCGGGGCGGTCGAACGGTTCGAGGCCGCGGGCAACCGCCACGGCCTCGCCCGGACGCTGAACAACCTCGCAGGGGCGCTGGCCCAGGCCGGCCGCACCGACGAGGCAGTCACGCTCTCCTGGCAGGCGATCGATGCCTTCCGCGCCCTCGGGGACGCGTCCGGCGAGGTCCGGGTGAAGAAGAACATCGCCTCGTTCCTGGCCCTGTGGGAGGGCGCCGCGGAACGGGACGCCGACGAGGCCCGGCAACTGTACGAGCGCACCCTGGCCGACAGCGTCCGCATTCTGGGCGAGGACGACGCCACCACCCGCGCCCTGCGGGACCGGCTCGCCGTCCTGCGGCGCGGCTGACACCGCCGGGGCGCCCCCTTCAGCGCCTCACCCGCCGGTCACCTCCCGGCGGACGCGTGCCGCCCTGAGGCCGGGCGATGAGGAGCCCGGGAGCGGGTGGCGGGTCGCGTCGTCTCCTGGGTGCCCAGCCGCCGCCGAGGTGGTCCAGCGGTTCGGGCGAGGCGAGCATCCCCAGGACGACGTAGCCGACGCGGCCCCGGCGCAGCTCCGTTTCGGTGCCGAGCCGGTCGGCGTGCTCCCTCAGCCGGCGCTGCACCGCCTCCAGCACCGCCGGCACCTCCTGCCCAGCAGGGCTGCCCCGAGCCGCGGTGCGACGACGGCGTGCTGCTGGACTCCGACCGGGACTGCCCGCGCTGCGAGGACCGGCAGCTGGACCGCCGTGCGCAACGCCGCGCGGTCGCGGCCGCCGTCGACGCGGCGATGCCGCACGCCTGCGAGGCGGAGCGCCGGGCGGCCACCGAGCAGCGGCTGCACCAGGACATCACGGCCCAGGCGGGGGCCCGTGAACGTGAGTGGGAGCACGTTCGCGCTCAGCAGGCGGCCGTTGACGCAGCGGCCGCTCAGCGGGAGGCCGACGGTCCGGCTGCGCCGGTGGCTGCGGCCGTGCTGCCGGCGCCCCGCCCGGCTGCCGCGGTCCCGGTCCCAGAGCCCGGGCCGGAGGCGGAGGCTGCCGCGCCGGAGGCGGACCTGGTGCTTGAGGAGCTGGCCCGCGAGGAGGTCATCGACTGGCGCGCCCGCGCCGCCCGCGGCCATCAGCTGGTGTTCGACCACATCGACCACATCGACCGCTACGGCGAGCCCTCCGCCCGGCGCCTGTTCACCGGTTGCTTCGTTGAGGCGAACGTGGCAATGAGGGTACAGGTTGGTTGTGACGAAGAGAGGAACTTGGCCCCTGCGCGAGGTAGTTGGCCCTCGTGGCTGTGCGCGATCATGCAGCCGTGGTGTGTGCCGGCGTGCGGTGGTCGTCACGAAGGCCCGCTTGCTGCCACCGGGATCAATCGAGCTCGCAGCTCGGTGCATCCGGCTCGGCCGGAAGAATGTTCTGGACGCTGCTCTGCGCGTGCCGGGCGCCGATGCCCGCACGTGCGTACAGCCCCCAGCCTCGCCCTGGAGGCCGGGGGCTTGGTGGAACTCACTGCGCCGAAGGGTCAGGGCACGAGGGACGCCTTCCATAGGGTGACGTCGGCGGCGCGGTTGAAGTAGGCGTTGGTGCAGACGGAGTACGCGGAGCCTGACTCAGTGCCGAGGCCGTCGGTCTCGAGAAAGCCGCCGTTGGCGAGGTAGAGGTTCCACAGCAGGAGGACGTCACCGGCGCGGACGTTCTTGTCGGTAGGCGTGGAGGTCTGGGCGAAGATCTGCCACCGGCCAGTACCGGGAGCGCGGTCCTGGTTCGGGGAGGTCGTAACGGCGTACAGGCCGCCGGCGGCCTGCTGGGCGGTGTTTGCTCCCCCGTTGGTGTCCAGGTAGCTGCCGTTGCCGTACAGGTTGCGGAGGTAGACCACGTCCCCGCTCTGGACGATCTGCCCCGTGGCCTTGCCGGTGGCCGAGAGGATCTGCCATGTGCCGGTGCCGGGGCCGCGGGTGGGGGTCGGTGCGGTCGAGACCTTGTACAGGGCGCCTGCGGCGCTGCTTGTGGAGTTGGTGTCGAGGTAGCCACCCGCCCAGTTGTTGTACCCGTTCTGTAAGGCCAGTTTGTCGCCGTACGTGAGCTCGTTCGCCATCTGGCTTCCCCTCCGTGGTTGAAGTACCGCGGCCCCCGGAACTTGCCTCTGGCGCGTGATCCCCGGTTCGCCCACGCGAGTCCCGCAGCGCCTTGGAAGGACATGCCCGACATCGGATTAATTAATGTCCTGCGTTGTGTGATCGCTCCGGACCTGGGGAGGGAGCCTCCTTGCTGCGGGAGAGCGGCCGCGTTTACGAGGGGCACGGGGCAGGATCGCCACGCACTCAATGGGAGAGGCTGCATGGTGCTCGTGACGCGCCGACGTTCAGCGGGGCCAACCATCGATCCTCGCTGGCGCTACCTGTGAATCCTCGGAGCGTGCCGACCTGGAGCGGCTTGCCCAGTGCGGGGCCAAGAGGGAGAGGGACATGACCGGCATGTCCGTGCACGGCGCGTACCCCGAAGTCGGGCACGACGAGGACTTCCCCGTCATCAAGTTCGGGCATCCCAAGGACCGCCGCGATGAGGGACCTGCGACAGCCGCTGGTCTTCTGCCTGATCGAGCGGCAGATGCGGTGCGCGCTGGGCGGCGACGAGAAGATGGCGGGCCTGTATCCGGACGGCCGACGGGTGCGTTCGGCCGGCCGCATGGTCTTCCACCACCTTGGGGAGCTGACGGTGCGAATCGGCAGTGCCACCCATCCACCCGTCGTGGCGATCACCCGCGGCCTCCAGTTGCATCTGCTGGACCTTCTCGGCCTCGGCATCAGGCGAACCCGCTGGCCCCAGACCTGAAGACTGACCCCTGGAGCGGTCCCCCGTCCTCGACGGGGCGTGGGCGTTGCTATGTCGTTTCGCCGGCGTCCGTGACCATGCGGACGAGGGTGTCGACGAGCTCGTCGGAGGTGGTGCGCAAGCTGTCTGTGCTGAGGTGGCCGGTGAGTTCCATGTCAGCGATGCCGTGGGCGCTGGCGAGCAGCAGGGCGCCGTAGTGCCGCGCGTTCCGCTCCCCGACGAGGTCGGTGACGATGATCAGGAACTCTTCCTGGAAGCGTCCGGCCGCGCGGATGCGGTCTGCGGCCGGGTCGCCCGCCGGTGCGCACAGCTGGCGTCGGACGCGATCGAGTCCTTCACCAAGTTCCTCAGGACGGTGTCCGTGGCGCCTGAACAACATCTGGTACAGGTGAGGCTGGCCTCGGCCGACGCCGATGAGGACGCGGAGTGCGCCGCGCAGCTTGTCGGAGTCCGACAGGGCCGGATCGGTCCGCAGGGTGTGGACCTGGTCGGTGATCCGTTCCCAGCTCTCGGTCGCGAGGGCGGTCAGCAGGCTGTCCTTGCCCGTGAAGTGCCGGTACGGGGCTCCCCGTGTCACGCCTGCCCGCGCGCTCACCTCGCGCAGGGTGACGGCTTCGGGGCCGCCGAGGTCGAGGAGGTCGGCGGCCGCGTCGAGCAGAGCGCGGCGGGTGAGGGCGGCGGATTCCGCACGAGTGGCCATGGCCTGCATCATACAGTTGACAGTGTCATCTGTGCTGGTAGCGTCGCTAAGGTGACAACGTCATCTGAAATGCAGAGGCTGATCGTCGTGACCGGAGCCTCCACGGGCATGGGCGCGGCAGCCGCCCGCGAACTGGCTCGTCGGGGCTTCCACGTGCTGGCCGGCGTGCGACGCGACCGTGACGCCGACGCCATCCGATCCGCCGGCATCGAGCCCGTCATCCTCGACATCACCACGTCCGAGCACGTGGAGGCACTCGCCGCGCGGGTCGCCGAAGACCCGCGCGCGCTGCACGCGCTCGTGAACAACGCCGGCGTCCAGGTGAACGCCCCGGTCGAAGTCCTGCCGATGGCGCAGTGGCGGCAGGCGTTCGAAGTCAACCTGTTCGGCCACATCGCCGTCATTCAGGCACTCCTGCCCGCCCTGCTGCGCAGCAAGGGCCGCGTGATCAACATCAGTTCGGTCGGCGGCAAGTACGCCATGGCAACATACGGCGCTTATGCCGGCGCGAAGTTCGCTCTGGAGGCAGTAAGCGACTCACTCCGCCGGGAGGTCGCGCCGCTGGGCGTACCGGTGGTCGTGGTCGAGCCCGGCGGCGTCCGCACGGAGATCGCCGCCCGCGGGATCGCAACAGCGAACCACCTGGCCGCCCAGATGACGCCGGAGCAGGACGAGCGCTACGGCAGCCTGGTCCAAGCGAACAACAAGGTGATGGCGTCGGGCACCGCGTCGGGCCTGACCGCTGACGCCGCCGCCCAGGTGATCGCGAAGGCCGCAACAACCCGCAGACCGCGCACCCGCTACACCGCTGGCCGGGATGCTGCCTTGATCATGAGCCTGGGCCGGTTCCTGTCCGACCGTACGCTCGACCGCGTCCTCGCCGCCAACCTGCGCCGCCACTACCCGAAGGGAGCCGTCGGCCGACGATAACCCCGCGAACAGCTCCCTCCCCTGTGGTGCGGCCACCGGTGGGCTCACAGTCAACGGATGAATTTCCCGGCGGCCCGGGGCGAGGGCTCTCCGGGCGCCAAGCCACGGCCTCACTGCACGAGCGTCGCCCCGCGGCCAGACCACGGGGTACGGCTTTCACCGCCAGGCATCCCTTGGGTCGCCCCCAGCCGCCCACTCCGCCCTGTACGGCGACCTGGGCCCCCTGACCCGCGCAGTACCTCCCGCGTCGAGGCCGCGAGCGGCGACGAGTGGCGCACTGCCGTCGGTCAGGCAGTAGCACAGCCCACCACAACGGTGTGGCCGGCGGGTCCCGCGGGCGCGGGGACAGGCGCCAGCCGGTGCGCCTGGAGCTGCTCGATCTCCAGGACGTTCGTCGCCCCCAGTACGATCGCGCAGGCCAGCACGATGAGCGCCTTGCCGCCTTCCCGCCATCCCGGTCGGGAGCCCTTCGGCAGTGCCGCGCTCAGCGCGAGGGTCATCCCCGTGCGGTCGGCGATCTTCCGAAGCAGCACCACGCCCGCGTGGCCGATCAGGTCCCTCACGCCTCCGCGGACTTCCGTAGTTGAGCGAACAATCACGTGGGGATCGAGAGCGGCTGAGGATTTTCGAAGAGTCGCACCCGCCAGGAACGATGTCGGCATGCGGATGTCTGAGCCCGCAGCTAGGATTTATGGTGAATTGCTCGTGGCGGTCGGCCCAGAGAGCGCTGTCGTGCGCGAGATCCTGTGTCTCACCGCGTGCTGTCACCGCGGACGCAGAGGAATTGCCGGGACGGCAAAGGGGAGCAAGCCCTGACGACGGCGATGAAGAGCATGGTCGCACGAAACCGCTCCATGGAGACCCAGGGTTCCGTTGCCGCCGATTACGCCTTTCCGCGGTGGCCGGAGGCGGCGCGTTCGTGGCGACCAATCAGTAAACTGAATCAGCCCACGGGTATCGCTATGGGCTCCGCCGCAAACCTGCACATCTCCGACGCCGTTTAACCATCGGGCAAGGCGGACCCGACGTCCCTGAACAGCGGCACCACGAGAACATCAACGGCAACCGCTCGCCCCTGGACCGAACCTCTTCCGGATCTTCGACGTCCGCACGAAGTCCGCACGAAGTGCTGGGATCTGGGGCTTCCGTGCCCCAGGGCTGTGAGCAACGTCCACCCGCTTTTCCCTACCACGCGACAGTGGCCGAAATCGCCTGAAACAGCGGGTGGCGAAGGTGGACCCGGGCTCGGTACCGAGTGTTGAGTACTACGGCAGAAAGGGCAGATCATGCTGAACGTCTTGGGCATCCAGACGGTGAACTTCGATTTCGATGATTCCAAGGACAGCACCCGCACGGTGGACCAGAATGTCTCCGTGCCCAGCGGCGCCACGAGCATGCAGGTCTTCCTGAAATCGTTCGACCTGGCGTACACGGACAGCGAAGAGTACGGCTTCGGCCGGCTGCAAATCAACGTCGAGGCGCTCAGCGTGCAAGAGGCTCAGTGCACCGTGACGCTACGTGACAACAACACCAACTATCGCGAGTGGAGCGGTTCAGTGACCGCGATCGCCGTGTCGTTCGAGGGCTCATGAGTGCCGCGACCGTCGCCGGTGGGCTGGTCCGCGGCCCGGATAGCAACGCGATCGGGCTCGGCGTCGCCAGCGGCACCGTCCGCGCGTGCTTCCAGGCGCTACCGGGTGGCGACTGGACCGGTTGGGGGCCGCTGGCCGATGCGCCGGTGCCCTTCTTGAACACGGCGGCCGACGGCCGGCAGGGCGATGCTCTGGTGGCCGTGGCGGTCGGCACCGACGGCAGCCTCTACTGCGTCGAGTCGCCGGCCGACAGCGGCTGGTCGGCGAGTTGGACCGAGGTCGGCCATCCTCCCGAGACCAACCTTTCCGCGGGCTGCGCGGTCGCCGCGGCCAGCACCGGAACAGTCTTGGTGGCGGTCGGCGGGGATGGCAACCTGTGGACGGTCAACCGGCCGACGGGCCAGTCCTGGTCGGGGTGGACCGACCTGGGAGCGCCGGCTGCCGGCGTCTCCTTGCTCGGCGACTGCGCTGTCACCACTGTGTCGGGCAGTGCGGTACTGGCCGTCGCGGTCGGCGCAGACGGGCAGCTGCACACCATCTCCGGCACGCCACCGTCCGGATGGGGCGGCTGGCAGTGCGCTGGCCACCCGCCGTCGACGTCGGTCTCCGGGCCGGTGGCCGTCGCACCGGCCCCGGGCGGCCAGGCGACAGTGTTCACAGTGGGCACCGACGGCCATGGCTACACCGCGCCGGTCGGTGGCAGCCCCGGCCAGTTCACCCCCGTCGGCAATCCGGCGGACGCGGCCCTGCTCACCGGGGACACCGTCACCGCGGGTCTGCTCGCCGGCCCCCTCGGCGGGTTGACCGTGCTGGCGCCAGCAGTCGACGGACTCGCCTACTGCCTACAGCTGCCAGCGGGCGCCTGGGCGCCACTCGATGAACCCGGCGGCGAGCTGCCGCTGCGCTCGGTCACCGGCACCGGCACCCAGATGTACGCGGCCTGCGTGGCGGCGCCTGCCGCGGCGGAGCAGGCCGCGGCGCCGGTACCGAATCTGCGCCTGGACACGATCGTCACCTCGGACACCGTGTCGCTGCAGGTGCCCCCAGCGTCGGGCTTCCTGCTGGCCGCGGTACAGGACGCGGAGGGAACGCCGGTCCCCGGCGTCGGCCTGACCGTGGTACGCCCCGACGGATCCCCGGTGGACACGCCGAGCCCTCCGAACGCCACCGGCTCGGTGATCGACATGGCCAACGGGCTGGTCACCTCGATGCTGCAACTGGCCCCCCAGAGCGGCGTGTGGACAGCCACCGTGCAGGGCGCCGACGACAGTGATGAAGATTTCCAGGTGACCCTCACCACGCTGCCGGTGTTCGACGCACAGGCCACGATCGAGGCCACCCTGCGTCAGATGTGCGATTCCGAGAACGCGCCGTCGGCCGAAGACTCCAGCTGGGGCTGTGCCGCCTGCCAGTTCGGCGGCTACGCCGGCGCCGTGCTCATCGCGGCTGCCATCGCCTACGGCGTGGCGACGCTGGCGCCGGAGTCGGCGGTGGTGATCTGGCTCGCCGGCCTGACCGGAATCACCCAGGAAGACGCACTGTCCTTCATCGTGAATCTGGGGAGCCAAGGCATCACCGCAGTGCCCGACATCGTGGCCGCAATCTGCCGGATGACAGGAAGCTGCTCCTGACCGCCACCCGGAACGTGCATAACAGCAGCTGGCCGGAAAACCCGCAGAACTCGGCAGAAGTGACCTGGCGCTTGCTGCCGCGATCGGCGAGCCAGAGCCGGCAGGCTGCCGCGCCCTTGATACAACCGACCTTCCGACCGGAGGCATCCCATGCCCCGCAGATACGCCTACGCTGTCCTCTACACGGATGACGCCCTCCCGGCGCACCGCTACTTCATCATTTGCCTGAAACGCATGGAGGGCTATTTCTTCTGGGATAACAAAACAAATACCGGTGTCCTCAAACCGCAGGGAGAGCCCCTCAACGGGGGCGGCGGCCCGTGCCTCCCCGGCGGCGAAAGGAAACCTAGTGAGAGCATCGAGGAGGCCGCGATACGGGAGCTCGTTGAAGAGACCAACATAAACATCGGGCTTCTCCCGTCGGCCACAAACGACTGGGGCACGTACTCGGCAGCTTATTTCAACACAACCGAAGAAAACCTCAGAGAATTCGAGAACTATCTCGAAAACATATGCCTGCCCGATGCGGAGTATGCTGCGCGAGACATATACAACAAGATCATCACGGACTACGATCAGATTCGCCCGAATTACCCAGCCGCGCCACTGGACAACGAACTGGAGTTGGTGCGAATCTGGGACATCCTGAATCCGAAAACCTGGCAGACGATCCAAGGCTGGGCCAACCCCCCGGTGGACTGGTATCGCGACATTCTGACCTTCCTCAGAAACAATGTGCCGCTCGTGCAGCACCCATTGGTTCCAGTCGAAGAAACCTCACCACCCAGGGGCGCTCTGTAGCTGGCTACACCCAGCCCGCACAATCACCGGCTGTGACGGCCTCGGACTCCCAGGGCGTCGTCGTTCAGAGGATCTGTTCGGTTTTCGCGTGATGCCGAGGGGATCGCCGTCAGGGCGGCGTGGGGTGGTTGAGTCGGCGGTAGCCGGTCAGCCAGGACATGCTGTCGTGGGTGTTGCCAGCCGAGACGCCGACGACCGGGGGCAGTCCGTTCGCGACCGAACAGGAGGTGCATCCTGGAACCCGGCTTGCCCCGGTCCACGGGGCTCGGACCTGTGAGTTCCCCCCTTTTCCGCCCTGACGCGAACGGAGTCCAGCACTCCGCGGGAGACGTCGATCAGACCGGCGTCGTCGAACCGATGCAGGATCGCCTCGTGCAGTCGGCCCCAGACGCCGGCCGCGACCAGATCAGAAATCGGCGATGGGCAGTCGACTTCGATATCCCGAAGCACGGCGGCAACGCACGCCAGGCACAGCCACTCCCCAACACGTAGATGATGGCTGCGAACACAGTCTCATCAGGCATGTCCTGCGTACCACCGCCCTGCGGCCGTACCTTTGACGGCGGGATCAACGGCTTCGCGATCTATGGAAGCCGACCGGGTCCAGGCCGAACTGGCCGTGGTCGAGCGGGAATGGCAGGAGTGGGCCATCGCCCGCTCACGGGTCGGCCAGGTGCTGGCCCGGTGAACGAGAGCCAAGCTCACGCCCTGACCGGGCGGCCCATGCCGGCCGTCGGGCAGGCTGAGAAGGCAGCAGCAGCGCTGAGGGCCGCGAAGCCGAAGTCGCAGGTGCCATGTGGCGTGGGGGGCTGGCCTGGTCGGTGCTGTGAGTGGACCACCAGCGCATCCGGCAGGTGCTCACGGACCGGCAACGGCTCGCCCAACGCCCCTTGAGATGCCAGGAGATGGCCACCTTGTCCGGCCTGGACGCGGTGCCAGCCGAGGTGGAAGCACTGCGGTCGAAGGCGGAACGGCTGGTCGCGTGCGGCTGGCCGGCCGAACCCCAGTCAGGCCAGTTCACCCTCGCTGCGGGCGTGACCGGGCCAGGCGGCGGGTCATGAGCAGGATCACCGACCAGTAGAGCATCGCTTCGGCGCTGGTGATGTGCCGCTCGAAGTCGCGCGCCAAGCGGCGGGTGCGCATCAGATGGGCGAAGAACCGCTCGACGATCCACCACGTGGGCAGCACCACGCACCCCCTGCTGTCATCGCTGCGTTTGACGATCGGCAGGACCAGGCAGAGCGCGGTGAGGCAGTACTCGATCAGGCTGCCGGTGCGGCTGCCCGTCGGCCCGGAATCAGGCTGCCGGTGCGGCCGCCCGTCGGCCCAGACCAGGGCCGGGCGGTGATGCACATCGGCGACCTGCGCAAGCAGGACGTGGGCAGCGGAGCGGTCACCGACATCCGCGGCGGTGACCCTCACGCCCAGCAGCAGACCAGGCGTGTCGACCACGCCCTGCCGCTTGCGGCCGTTGACCAGCTTGCCGCCGTCGAAGCCGCGACTGTCCGCACCGGCGACCGCGTCCGCCTTGACGGACTGCGAATCGGTCACGCCGGCCGTGGGCTGCGCATCCCGGCCCGCCCTCTGCCGTACCCGATCACGCAGCCGGTCGTGAAACCCCCCGACCAGCACCTGAGCGCGCCAGCGGAGGAAGAACGCATATACCCGGCCCCATGGCGGGAAATCCCCAGGCAGCGCCCGCCACTTGATGCCGCTACCCACCAGGTAGCGGACCGCGTCCAACACCGCCCACATGACAGTACGCCTCCGGCTGCCCGCCCCGGCCACGCAGCCAGCCCGGCACCGGCAGCAGCGGCCGGACCACGGCCCACTCCGCATCCGTCATGCCCGAGGGATACCGCCGCACACGTTCCGCGTGACCGGCCGCATCCCCGAACGTTGAGCGACACCCCCCTCACACGACGGAGCAGCCGAGTTGAACGCCACCGGCGCCAGCACGTACAACTGCGGCAACAGGGACTCCTGGAACTCGGCCGGCTGCGCACCCCGAGCTACCACGAGGCCCTGTTCGCATGCCCACGGCCAGCTGCGATCACCCGATCAAGACTCCCGTTCGACGCACACCCCTCACGACCGGAACGACCACAGCTACCGAGGGCAGGTCGCTCTGCTGTCCCGCTGTCCCTTCGATGAGGTGGGAAGGCCGAGGACAACCGTGGGTGGAACAGAGGCTGCAAGCCGGACTGCGGTGCGTCTGAGGGCGCCCGGTTGGCACGGCCGGCCGGCGTGCTCCGCTCTTGTGGGCGGTACGGGCCGGGGCGGCTGGCTTTCGGTGCTGCTGGGGCAGACAGGCCGGCTGTTCAGTGGCCGCCTCGGTCCGGTGCAGCACCGGCGTGCGCAGCAAGGAGTGAGACTCCCGTTGTGCAACTCCGGTTACACCCCGAGGCGGTGCGCCCCGCCGAATGGGTGGCGATCCGGCGAACCCCTTGCGGTAAGGCAGCTCAGATGGCTGACTTGTTGGTATCCGACCAGGTGGGCTGCCCATCCCTCCGCTGGGAATGCAGCTCTCATCGGCATCTGCCTGCGCATGCTGCCGCAGGTACGCGAGGGCGCCCACCGGAGGAAGCTGTCGGCCGACGCGCTCTCACGGTGCATCGGCTGATGAGGTGGCTCATACGTCCAAGGAGGCGTGGTGCGAGCCATCGATCTGTTTCGATTACTTTCCGGGGTCGGCGCGGCCGGCGGACTCTTGCTCGCCGCCCCGGCAGCGCATGCAGATGCCGCGGGTCCGGCGCAAGCGGTGGACGTGCCGTGCAGCGAGACTGCGTTGGTCAACGCCGTCAACGCAGCCAACGCCGCCGGGGGCGGTGACCTGCTCCTCGCGCCGTTCTGCACCTACACCCTGACCAGCCCACACAGTACGGGTGGCAGCGGAGGGCCGGCGGGCTTGCCGAACATCACCACGCCGATCACCATGACCGGGCTGGTCACCGAGATCACCCGCGTGTCGACCGCACCCCCCTTCCGCATCATCGAGGTGGACGGGCCCTCGCAATTCCCGGCCGCCAACGGGCAGCTCACCTTGGCCACGGTCACCATCAGCAACGGTGACGCCGGCCTCGGCGTGGGCGGCGGCATCGCCAACCTCGGCGGGTCCGTGAGAGTGGTCGCGGGCGGCGTCCAGGGCAACCGCGCCTCGTACGGCGGCGGCATTTACACCGACGCCATGCTGTCAATGGCCGCCAGCAGCGTCACCGGTAACACCGCCACCGTCAACGGCGGGGGCGTCTACCGTAACGCGGGCTCCGCCACGCTGCTCGTCACCAATGCGTCCGGCAATACACCGAACAACTGCGCCGCCACCGCCCCCTTGACCGCGCCCTGTTGAGACCGCTGGGCGGTAACTTGCCGTACTCGACAGCGAGTTGGTGTCGCATTTCGGCGCATGCGCCCTGCTCCGAAGCGGTGGAACCACCAAGCCGGCGAATTGACGGCGCCCTGTGTGGCGGCGCCCCGTCCCTTCACGCAGGACGACCCGCCCAGGCGCCCTGAGACAACGGTCTTCACCTCTCCTCCCGCCCCACTGCCCACTGGGACACCTCCTGCGGTTGCGGGCCGCATCAGCCATCCACCTGCCCTTGCTCACACACGAGCAGAGCAGCACGTTCGAAGGAGAAAAATCATGGCAACCATCACGTCCATAGTGGACACCACGACCACAACCAACCAGGGCAAGGCCGGGGACACCGTCCAGATCAACGGCAGCGCTCTGTCCACCACCACGAGGGTGAACTTCGGCACGGCGGCCGTCGTCCCGACGACCGTCACCGCCACCCAGGTCACGTTCGTGGTGCCCAGCTCGGCGCCGTGCTCCGGCCAGGTGTCGGTCAGCGTCACCAGCAGTTCCGGAGCCACCAGCAACGCACTGCCGTTCTTCGTCATCGCCGCACCGACCACCACGGGGACCAACGTCACCTGTGTGTCAGCCGCCACCGGAGGTCCGGTGACGCTGTTCGGCAACAACTTCCTCACCGGTACGCACGTAGCGGTGGGCACCGTCGGCACCGTCGCGGTCACTCCCACCCAGCCGAGCCAGGTCACCTTCACCGCCCCGGCCAACCCGGGACAGGTCGCCACGGTGTCGACCCAGCCGGTGACCATCACCACCGCCGGCGGCACCAGCACTTCGGGCACCACCCAGATCGACTACTACCTGGCGCCGACCATCACCTCCGTGCTGCCCACCTCGGGTACGGCGGGGGACCAGGTCACCATCACCGGAACCGGTTTCGTCGGCGTCGACACCGTCACCTTCACCGACAGCGCCGCCGCCACCGCCCCCGCGGTGTTCACTCCCGTCGGCGACACCCAGCTCGTCGCCACCGTGCCCGGCGGACTCGCCACCGGGGCCGGAACGATCACGGTCCACACCTGCGGCGGCAACTCCAACGCCCAGCCCTTCACGATCACCTGACCGTCAGGGTCGGCCGGGCCCCTACGGCAGACCCCACGTCGCCGCCCGTCCGCAGCGCCCCGACGCGGGCGGGCGGCGACGCCCCACGCCCTTACCGACAACCGCCGGCCAGGGGCGGTCGCCAAGGTGCTACGAGAAGGAGAAGAGCTCATGGCCCCCGTAGTGACCAGCGTCAGCCCCGCCCAAGGTGCTCCAGCGGGCGGTACCGACGTCATCATCACCGGCTCTGGCTTCACCGGAGCCACCCTGGTCAGGTTCGGCCCCAACGGCACCAACTTCGTCATCGTGAGCGACACCCTGATCACGGCGAAGACCCCCGCAGGAAGCGGCACGGTGCAGGTCACGGTCACGGCGCCGACAGGAACCAGCACCCAGAACGTCCTCTTCACCTACGCCTCCTCCCCGACGCTCAGCAGTCTCAGCCCTGCCTCGGGCCCGACGTCAGGTGGCAATGTGGTGACCATCAGCGGCACGAATC
>NZ_JALMUV010000075.1 GCF_023155275.1 Streptomyces rhizoryzae | reverse complement strand
CCCCCTCCCGCCGGAAAACGGCCCCACCCCTGGGGAAGACATCAGGGGAGGGACGAGGTCATCACGCCGAGGCCGCGCTTCTGGCACGAGGGCCACCACCACGGACCCCACCCCACACCACGCACCCCGCCGAAGGCGAAAAACCGCAACCCCCACGGCGGAACAGCCGACAACGTGCGACGCGACCACCGGTACGGTACCCGCATGACGATCGGCAGACGGCAACTCCTCGCCGCCGCAGGCGGCATGACGCTCGCGGGCGCCCTGGCGGCGTGCGGGTCCAACACCGGGCGCGGTGGCGGGGGTTCGGGCCCGGCGCTCTCCCAGTGGTACCACCAGTACGGCGAACCGGGCACCCAGCAGGCGGTGAAACGCTACGCCGCGGCGTACACCAAGGCGTCCGTCACGGTGCAGTGGCGGCCGGGGGACTACGACCGGCAGACCGCGGCGGCGCTGCTGACCGACGCGGGACCGGACGTCTTCGAGGTCAACGGGCCGACGCTGGAGCAGATCCAGGGCGGCCAGGTGGTCGATCTGACCGACCTCGTCGCACCGGTCAAGGACGACTTCAACCAGGCGGTGCTGGCGCCGAAGATCTGGCAGGACAAGATCTGGGGCATACCGCAGACCATCGACACCCAACTGCTGTACTACCGCCCGAGCATGCTCAAGGACGCCGGGGTGCGGCCGCCGCAGACCGTGGACGAACTCGTCGACGCGGCGCGGACGCTGACCACCGGCAAGGTCAAGGGGCTGTTCCTCGGGAACGACGGCGGGGCGGGCGTGCTCGGCGGGACGCCGCTGGCCGCGGCCGGGCTGAGCCTGATCACCGCGGACGGCAAGGCGGGGTTCGACGACCCGGCCGCCGCCCGGGTGCTGGGCAAGTTCCGGCAGCTGTACGCCGGCAAGGCGCTGCTGCTGGGCGCGCCCACCGACTGGTCCGACCCGGCGGCGTTCATCCAGGGGCTGACCGCCATGCAGTGGTCCGGGCTGTGGGCGCTGCCGCAGATCAAGAAGGCGCTGGGCGACGACTTCGGCGTGCTGCCGTTCCCCGCGGACGGGCCGGACGGGAAGCCGGCGGTCCCGGTGGGCGCGTACGCGACCGCGGTCAGCGCCCGCAGCACCCACCGGTCGGCCGCCAAGGACTTCGCCAAGTGGCTGTGGCTGGACCGCACCGACTACCAGCGGGACTTCGCGCTGTCGTACGGCTTCCACATCCCGGCGCGGATCTCGCTGGCGAAGAAGGCGGGGCAGCTGCGGGAGGGCGCGGCGGCGGACGCCGTGCGGTTCGCCACCGGCCACGGCTTCGCCGAACCGCTGCTGTGGAGCAGCGCCGACCGCACCGCCTACCAGGACGCGCTGAGCCGGATCATCAAGGACGGGGCGCATCCGGAGACCGAGCTGAAGGCGGTCCTGCGCACGGTCCGGGCCGAGTTGCAACGGGCCGGGAAGAAGTGAGGGCGCGCCCGGCCCGGCTGCTCGGCCCGCAGCGGCGGAATCTGTGGTTCTGGGTGTTCGTCGGGCCGTTCGCGGCCGGGCTGGCGCTCTTCACCTACGTTCCGCTGCTGTGGAGCGTCTACCTCAGTTTCTTCGACGCGCACAACACGGTGAATCCGACGGAATTCGTCGGCCTGGGGAATTACACCGCGATGCTGGGCGACGATGCCTTCCTGAGCAGCCTGGGCACTTTTCTGCTCTTCACCGCGTTCATCGTGCCGGCCACGTTCGCGCTGTCGCTGTCGCTCGCCCTGATGGTGAACCGCCTGCGCTTCGCCCAGGCGTTCTTCCGGTCGGTGTTCTTCCTGCCGACCGCGTGCAGTTATGTCGTGGCCTCGCTGATCTGGAAACTGTCCATTTTCAACGGAGTGCGGTTCGGGCTGGCCAACACCGTGCTCGGCTGGTTCGGCGCCGACCAGACGGCGTGGCTGTCCACCACCAGCCCGCCGTGGTACTGGCTGGTCATCGTCACCGTCCGGCTGTGGCTCCAGGCCGGCTTCTACATGATCCTCTTCCTGGCGGGGCTCCAGCGGATCCCGCCGCAGCTGTACGAGGCGGCGGCGGTGGACGGGGCGCGGCCGGGCTGGCCGGTCTTCCGGCACATCACCTTCCCGCAGCTGCGGGCCACGTCCGTGGCGGTGGTCCTGCTGCTGGTGATCAACGCCTTCCAGGCGTTCGACGAGTTCTACAACCTGCTCAGCGACGCCCGCGGCTACCCGCCGTACGCCCGCCCGCCGCTGGTCTACCTCTACTACACCGCGCTCGGACGGGACCAGAACCTCGGCCTGGGCAGTGCGGGCGCGGTGATCCTGGCGCTGATCATCGCGGTGGCGACGGTGGTGCAGGCCCGCTGGTTCGGCCTCGGCCGCAAGGAGGAGTGAAGGACATGCACGATGCCCTGACCCGGGCCGGCCGGGCACTGCGGGGGGCGCTGCTGGCGGCCCTGGCGCTGCTGTTCCTCGTCCCGTTCTATCTGCTGGTCCGCAACGGTCTGGCGAGCGAGGCCGACATCACCGCGCCCACCTGGACGTTCTTCCCCCGCGAGGTGCACTGGTCGAATCTGGCGGAGGTGTTCTCCGACCCGGACCTGCCGCTGGCCCGGGCGCTGCTCAACTCCACCCTGATCGCCGTCGCCACCACGCTGGGCACGGTGGTGCTCGCCTCGATGGCCGGTTACGGCCTGGCGCGCATCCCCTACCGCCACGCCTCGACGGTGTTCTACGCGATCCTGGGCACCCTGATGGTCCCGGCGGCCGTGACGTTCGTGCCCAGCTTCGTGCTGGTCTCGACGCTCGGCTGGATCTCGTCCCTGCGCGGGCTGGTGATCCCGACGCTGTTCAGCGCCTTCGCCTGCTTCGTCTTCCGGCAGTCCTTCCTCGGCTTCCCCCGGGAGCTGGAGGACGCGGCGCGGGTGGACGGCCTGGGGTACTGGCGGACGTACTGGCGGATCGTGGTGCCCAACGCCCGGCCGGTCTTCGCGGCGGTCGGCACCATCGTCTTCATCGGCGCGTGGAACTCCTTCCTGTGGCCGCTGGTGATCGGCCAGGACCAGTCGGCCTGGACGGTGCAGGTCGCGCTGTCCACGTTCACCACCGCGCAGAACCTCAGCCTGCACAAGCTGTTCGTCGCGGCGGGGGTCTCGATCGTGCCGCTGCTGGTGGTCTTCCTGCTGCTTCAGCGGTACATCGTGGCGGGCGTCGAGCGCAGCGGCATCGACGACTGAGCGCGGCCGGACGCCGCGGCGCCGGGGGGGGTGGTCCCGCGCCGCGGTTGCCGATACGGTGCGTGCCATGTGCACGCACCCGATCGTCCGTGAGGCGGCGCCGCGCGACCGCGGCCCTCACGGTGCGTGCGCGCCCCGCGGCCTGAGCTTCCTGCGCCGCCGCGGCCGGGTCGGCTCTCCCCCGGCCGGCTGTCCCACCGCGTCCTGAGCCGGACGCCCCGCCGCCGTACGGCGCCGCGCCCGCGCGCCCGCGGGCACCCCCGCGTCACCCCGACTCCCCCACCCGGAGGCCCCGTTGACGACCGCCGACACCGCCCCCACCCCCGCCCTCCGCCCGTACCGCGTCCCCGCCGACGGGCTGTACGAGGGCCCCCGGATCCTGCGCCGCACCCCGGACGGCCGGCCGGGCCGGCCCTACGAGCTGTTCGAGACGGTGCCGCTGGGGGCGACCCTCGGGGCGGAGGTCCGGGGGCTGGATCTGTCCCGTCCGCTGTCCGCGGTGCTGCGGGCCGAGCTGAACCGGGCGCTGCTGGAGTGGAAGGTGCTGTTCTTCCGCGAGCAGCATCTGACCTCCGCCGCACAGCGCCGATTCGCCGCGCATTGGGGGGAGTTGGAGACCAACCCGCTGCTGGCCCGGGGCGACGCGAAGGAGGTGGTGAGGTTTGACAAGGCGGCCGGCGGCGCTCCGACGTTCGAGAACGTGTGGCACGCGGATGTCACATTCCGCGCGCGGCCCGCGATGGGCGCGGTGTTGCAGCTGCGCGAGGTCCCGGAGGCGGGCGGGGACACCCTGTGGGCCGATATGGCGGCCGCGTACGACAATTTGCCGCCGGAAATCCGGACCCGGATCGACGGGGCGCGGGCGGTCCACGACTATCTCCCGGGGTTCGCCCGATTCTGCCCGCCGGAGCAACTGGCGCCGTTCCAGGCGGAGTTCCCTCCGGTGGAGCACCCGGTGGTGCGGCGGCACCCGGAGACCGGGCGGCGGACGCTGTTCGTGAACGCCTCCTTCACCACCCGCATCACCGGGCTGCCGGAGGCGGAGAGCGACCACCTGCTGGGGCTGCTGTGCCGGCAGGCGCACGTCCCGGAGTTCCAGGTGCGGTGGCGCTGGCGGGCCGGGGACGTGGCGTTCTGGGACAACCGCGCCACCCAGCACTACGCGGCCTTCGACTACGTGAGCCGGCGGCGGGTGGCGGAGCGGGTGGCGATCGCCGGCGACCGGCCGCACTGAACGGCCGGGCGGCCTGCCGGGGAAGCGCCCCGGCGCCGGTCACCGGCCGGACGGGCCGTCGCTCTGGGCGCCGCCGCGCAGCAGGGCCGCGCCCAGCGGCGTCAGGGTGTGCAGCACGGCGTTGCCCTGGCGCAGGGTGGACAACAGGCCGGCGTCGCGCAGCACGGTGGCGTGCTGGCTGGCCGACGCCGGCGAGACGTCGACCCGCCGGGCGAGTTCGCTGGTGGTGCAGCCGACGCCGATGCCGTGCAGGATCGCCGAGCGGGTCTGGCCCACCAGACGGCCCAGCGAGCGGTCGGCCGGGACGGGCGGTGTCAGGCGTGGCACGGGGTGCTCGACCGGGTAGACCAGGACGGGCGTGAGGTCGGGGTTGTGGAAGGTGACCGGGGTGCGGCGGCAGAAGTACGAGGGCAGCAGGAGCAGTCCGCGGCCGCCGAGGTGGAGGTCCCGGTCGACCGGGTAGTCCGCCTCCAGGACCGGCGGGCGCCAGCGCATCATCGGCGGCAGCGACGCCAGCAGCCGGTCGGTGCCGCCGTCCAGCAGGGCCCGGCCGCGGGCCGCCCGGTCGGCCTCTATGCGGCTGCGGACCCGGTGCCAGTACGGGGCGACGGCCGCGTCGTGGTAGCTCTGGAGTATCCCGGCGAGCCGGCCCAGCGAACGGGTCTCACCGTCCGCCAGGGCCCGTATCCAGCCGGGCAGCGGCCGGCCCTCGGCGAGTGCCAGCCGGCCCAGCTCGGCGTGCAGGCGCTCGGCCGGGGTCTCCCGCACGGCGGCCAGCGCCTCGCCCATGCCGAGCAGGCCCTCGGCGGGCGTCAGGAAATCCGGGAAATAGCCGCGGCTGGGCACCAGGGGCGCCAGCAGACGCGTTTCGCCATTCAACCTTCCGCGGGTTTCCGATCGCCAACCGCCGAACGTGGAATCGTCGCGCCGGTCGCGGAGCCGGTGAAAGCTCAAAACCGTCTCCCACAGCGCATCGGGGCGTGCGGCAATCCGCACGCGGGCCAGATCGAGTCCACTGAAATGGACGCGTAACACCGAACCCCCACTCTTTGGTTATCTCCGTCGGCCCCCGGCACGCCTGAGTATGCACGCCACCACGGGCGGTCACCATGCCCTTTTGGCCAGAGTTGAAAGGGGTCGCGGCGGGCCCCGCCCGGACGGAATGCTGGAGGCAATTCAACGGCGCTGCGCGCGGCCCGGATTGCTCGATCCCGTGGGGGGTGATGGGCAAACAACCGGCCGGGCGGTGCCCCGTTGGAGGCCGCCTCCCACGCCGACTGGGAGGGCGGCAGCTCCCGAGGGGGGAGTCCGGAGAAAAGCGAGGGCGGCGCCCGTGCACAGGCGCCGCCCTCGCCGCCCGGAACACACCCATCACCGGCACGCACGCCGTGGGCACATCACGCCAAGACTTCGCCGATGACCTCGGCCGTGTCGCCCTCGTCGTCCTCCCCCGGACGCACGGACAGGATGCCGCCTCGAATGACTTGCCCCTCCCAGGGCAGACGCGCCGGCCTCACCCCTCCACGGCCCCACCGCGCGGCTGCCGCGCGGGGTGCCCAGTGGGAAAGCGCCCAGCGGGAGCAGCGGAGGCCGGGCAGCAGGCCGGTCGGATGTCCACCCGGTGGGGCGGGGAACGTCGAGCGGGGCAGCAGGAGTCGTGCGACGGTGCGGCGGAGCTCGGTGCGGAAGCGGAGGGAGCGGGGGGGGACTTCTCCCGCTCGTCCGGCGAGGCGACGTCAGGTGGGGGTCGCGTCGCGGGCGCTTTCTCGGTGTGGGCCGAGTGGGCCGAGCCGGTGGTCGAGCGCGGCACCGACCTCGGGGCAGTTCGTGCGGATGACGTCGAGGAAGGCGTTCAGGGCCGGGGAACGGTCCTGGGCCCGGAAGGACAGGACCAGGTCGGGCAGCGGCGTGCGCGGGGTCACCTCGCAGAGCCACGTGCCCCGCCGGGGGGCCGTCACCATGCGAGAGGGTCCCAGGCCGACGCCCACCCCGCAGGCGGCGAGGCCGATGATGGTGTGGATGTCCCTCGCGACGGTCGCGCCGGCGAGCGCCGGGGAGTCCTTGCCCAGGAGGGCCCGCAGGCCGGTGACGACGGCGGGCTCGTCCTCGTCCGGCGCCACGATCAGCGGCTGTCGCCGCAGTTGGTCCACGCCCACCGACGACTGCCCCGCGTACGGGTGCGTGCTGCTCACGACCGCGACCAGGTGGTCGTGTCCGATCGGGACCGATACCAACTGCTCGGCCCCGACGCCCCCTGGCCGGCCGAGGCCGATCGCCACGTCCAGTTCACCGGCGACGAGCGCGGCAGTGCTGTGCCTGGTCGCCATCTCGTGCAGTTCCAGCCGTACGCCGGGCCGTTCGCGGCCGAACCGGCCGAGGACGTCCGGCAGGGGTTCGAGCAGCGCCGAGGCGATGAACCCCAGGCGCAGCCGTCCCGTCTCGCCGCGTGCTGCCCGGGCCGCGTCGACCGAGGCCGCCGCGATCTCGTCGAGCGCCCTGCGCGCCCGGGAGAGGAAGGCCGCGCCCGCAGCCGTCGGGAACACCCCCTGGCGGGTGCGGTCGAACAAGCGGGCGCCCACTTCCCGTTCGAGGTCGGCGATCTGCTTGGACAGCGGAGGCTGCGCGATGCCCAGCGCACCGGCCGCCCGGCCGAAGTGCGCGTGCTCGGCGAGGGCCAGTGCGTACCGCAGGTGCCGCGCTTCCACGTCAGCCTTCCAGCCATATCTCACATGTATCGTCGGCCAGCTTTCCAGATCTTTCCATGGATGGTCAGCGCCGGGTCGCGTGGAATGCGGTCATGACTGATTCCTCCCCCGCGGACACCGTCTTCGTCTTCGTGCACGGGGCCTGGCACGGCTCCGGGCAGTGGGCGGCGACGCAGCGCGCACTCGCCGCGCTCGGTGCCGCGAGCATGGCCGTCGACCTGCCGGGGCACGGCTTCGACGCGCCACTGCCCACCGGATACCTCCGGCCGGGCCAGCCGGGCCTGTCGACCGAGAAGTCCGCGCTCGCCACCGTGACGATGGACGACTGCGCCGAGGCCGTGCTGGACACGCTGCGCCAGGCCCGCCGCCACCGTCGTGTCGTGCTCGTCGCACACAGCGCGGGCGGCGGCCCCGCGTCACTGGCCACCGAGCGCGCACCCGGACTCGTCGACGAGATCGTCTACCTCTCCGCCTTCGTGCCCGCCGGACGGCCCCGGTTCTTCGACTACCTCGGCTCACCCGAGAACGCCACGGCACGGGGCCGGGGCCTCAGCCTCGGCGACCCCGGGGAACTGGGCGCCGTACGGATCAACCCGCTCGCACAGGACCCCGCCTACGTCGAGGAACTGCGGCAGACCCACTACCACGACACCCCGCCGGACCGCTTCGACCGCTGGCGCTCGGCACTGAGCCCCGATCTGCCGCTGGCGATCCCCGCCACCCCGGTCCTCGTGACTCCGCAACGGTGGGGGCGCGTCCCGCGGACCTTCCTGCGCTGCGCGGACGACCGGGCGCTGCCGACGGCCGTGCAGGATCTGATGATCGAGGAAGCCGACCGGGCCGTGCCCGGCAACCCGTTCACCGTGCGCACCCTCCCGGGCGGCCACAGCCCGTTCGCCGCCCGACCCCGTGAGCTCGCCGCGGCGCTGCTGCCTTGAGCGGCGGACGCCTCGTGCTGCCGGTGGTGCTCGGCGCCACCTTCGTGCGCCTGCCCAGCGCCACTGCCGCCCCAGTGGCCGCCCACAGAACCGAGGGCGGCACCTCCGCACAGGTGCCGCCCTCGTGGGTGCCGGAGGTGGCGGCGGGAGTGAGGGTCAAGGGCGCCCGCCGCCGGTTCCGGGGGTTCGGGGGGCCGTGGCGGCCCCGGGTGGGGTCAGCGGCTGTCGCTGCCCTGGGACTCCGCCGCCGCGCGGCCCGCCTCCAGGCGGGCGACGGGGATGCGGAACGGGGAGCAGGAGACGTAGTCCAGGCCGACCTCGTGGAAGAAGTGGACCGAGTCCGGGTCGCCGCCGTGCTCACCGCAGACCCCGAGCTTGAGGTCGGGCCGGGTGGCCCGGCCGGCCTCGGCGGCGCTGCGGACCAGCGAGCCCACCCCGTCCTTGTCGATGGTCTCGAACGGGCTGACGCCGAAGATGCCCTTCTCCAGGTACGCGGTGAAGAAGCTGGCCTCCACGTCGTCCCGGGAGAAGCCCCACACGGTCTGCGTGAGGTCGTTGGTGCCGAAGGAGAAGAAGTCGGCGGACTCGGCGATCTGACCGGCCGTGAGCGCGGCCCGGGGCAGCTCGATCATCGTGCCGAGGGTGAGCTTGAGGCTGACGCCGCGGGCCCGCTCGACCTCGGCGATGACCTGCTCGGCCTCCTCGCGGACGATCTCCAGCTCCTGGACGGTGCCGACCAGCGGGATCATGATCTCCGCACGCGGGTCGCCCTTGGCGTTCTTGCGCTCCGCGGCGGCCTCGGCGATGGCCCGGACCTGCATGGCGAACAGGCCGGGGATGACCAGGCCGAGGCGGACCCCGCGCAGACCCAGCATCGGGTTCTGCTCGTGCAGCTTGTGCACGGCCTGGAGCAGCCGCAGGTCGTTCTCGTGCTTCTCGTGCCGGGCCTCGGCGAGCGCGACCCGCACCGAGAGGTCGGTGATGTCGGGCAGGAACTCGTGCAGCGGCGGGTCGAGGAGGCGGACCGTGACCGGCAGGCCGTCCATCGCCTCGAACAGCTCGATGAAGTCGGCCTTCTGGAGCGGCAGCAGCTCGGCGAGCGCGGCGTCCTTGTCGGCGTCGGTGTCGGCCAGGATCAGCCGCTCGACCATCTCCCGGCGCTCGCCGAGGAACATGTGCTCGGTGCGGCACAGGCCGATGCCCTGGGCGCCGAAGCGGCGGGCGCGGGCGGCGTCCTCGGCGTTGTCGGCGTTGGCCCGGACCCGCAGCCGGCGGACCCGGTCCGCGTACGCCATGATCCGGTGCACGGCCTTGACCAGCTCGTCGGCGTCCTCGGCGCCGGCGTGCATCCGGCCCTCGAAGTACTCCACGACCGGCGACGGCACGACCGGGACCTCACCGGCGTAGACCTTGCCGGTGGAGCCGTCGATGGAGACGGTGTCGCCCTCCTCGATGACGGTGCCGTCGGAGGTGGTCAGCCGCCTGGTCTTGGTGTCGACCTGGAGCTCCTCGGCGCCGCACACGCAGGTCTTGCCCATCCCGCGGGCCACGACGGCGGCGTGCGAGGTCTTGCCGCCGCGGGAGGTGAGGATGCCCTCGGCGGCGATCATGCCGTTGAGGTCGTCGGGGTTGGTCTCGCGGCGGATCAGGATGACCTTCTCGCCGGAGCGGGACCACTTGACGGCCGTGTAGGAGTCGAAGACGGCCTTGCCGACCGCGGCGCCCGGGGACGCGGCGATACCGCGGCCGATCAGCTCGGACTCGGCGTCCAGGTCGAAGCGGGGGAACATCAGCTGCGCCAGCTGCCCGCCGGTGACCCGCTGGAGGGCCTCGGCCTCGTCGATCAGGCCCTGGTCCACGAGCTGGGTGGCGATCCGGAAGGCGGCGCCGGCGGTGCGCTTGCCGACCCGGGTCTGGAGCATCCACAGCTTGCCGCGCTCGATGGTGAACTCGATGTCGCACAGGTCCTTGTAGTGCGTTTCGAGCGTCTCCATGATCTGCATCAGCTGGTCGTACGACGCCTTGTCGATCGACTCCAGCTCCGCGAGCGGGACGGTGTTGCGGATACCGGCGACGACGTCCTCGCCCTGCGCGTTCTGGAGGTAGTCGCCGTAGACGCCCTGCTGGCCGGAGGCGGGGTCGCGGGTGAAGGCGACGCCGGTGCCGGAGTCCGGGCCGAGGTTGCCGAAGACCATGGAGCAGACGTTGACGGCCGTGCCGAGGTCGCCGGGGATGCGCTCCTGGCGGCGGTAGAGCTTGGCGCGGTCGGTGTTCCACGAGTCGAAGACGGCCCTTATGGCGAGGTCCATCTGCTCGCGCGGGTCCTGCGGGAAGTCCCGGCCGGTCGCCTCGGTGACGATCTGCTTGAAGCGGTCGACCAGGGCCTTGAGGTCGGCGGCGTCCAGGTCGATGTCGACGGTGACGCCCTTGGCGTGCTTGGCGCCCTCCAGGGCCTCCTCGAAGAGGTCGCCGTCGACGCCCAGCACGGTCTTGCCGAACATCTGGATCAGGCGGCGGTAGGAGTCCCAGGCGAACCGCTCGTCGCCGGCCTGCTTGGCGAGGCCGGAAACCGACGCATCGGAGAGGCCGATGTTGAGGACGGTGTCCATCATGCCGGGCATGGAGAACTTCGCACCGGAACGCACCGAAACGAGCAAGGGGTCGTCGGCCTGGCCGAGCTTCTTGCCCATGGTCTTCTCCAGGGCGGCGAGGTGGTCGGAGACCTCGGCACGGAGTGCCGCGGGCTCACTGCCGCTCTCCAGGTAGACCTTGCAGGCTTCGGTGGTGATCGTGAAGCCGGGCGGGACCGGAAGTCCCAGGTTGGTCATCTCCGCGAGGTTGGCGCCCTTGCCACCGAGGAGGTCTTTGAGGTCCTTGTTGCCCTCGGTGAAGTCGTAGACGAACTTCACGGAAGAAGACTGGCTTACGTGGGGATCTTGTGTTTCCGGCACGGGTCTGACTCCTCGCCGACGGGCTGCCCTGACGGCGAGGAACATACCCAGATCGAAGGCGTATGGGTACGTCCACTTGGTCGACATACGTGCGTAACCCGGCGTCCGCCACCAGATCGAAAGTCGTCCTGCTTTTCCACCATCGTTTACTACCCGAATGCATCACTGCGCTGCGCAGTCGAACGGGACGCGATCGCTACGCACCGCAAGGGTTCACTTGATGGGTTGAACGGATGGCGGGTGGCACCCGGTGCCACCACTGCGAGAGATGGAGCCCAACCGGGCGCGCTCATCTGAGCGCAACCCCTATCAGGGGTGGCGAGAATCACGCGCTCATGTGTGCGCCAGTTCCATCATTTGGACCCCGCGCCCGGATGTGATCAAGGAACGCGATGAGAGAAAAGGGGGCGGTTTTCCGCAGTGCGGGAAGTGCGGCGCACGATTCGGCCACCCGCCCGCACCGGGCCGGCGCCACCCCGCCCCGGACGTCACCGGCCCGTCCGCCACCGCACGCGATCGCGCCATACTTCGCCGGCGGCGGGAACGCGGCCGCGGCGCCCGAACCCGTATACGGGCGCACGCCGGCCCGCGGGCAGGCACGCCCGCGGGCCGGAAAAGGGGAACGGCCGGCGCGGTGCCGCGCCGGCCGGGCCGAGGGAGAGGGCGGGGTCAGCCGCCGGAGGTGTCCAGTTCGGCGTCCTCGCCGACGCCCGCGCAGTCGTACGGGTCGCGCAGCCAGCCGTCCGGGAGCACCACGCGGTTGTTGCCGGAGGTGCGGCCGCGCGGGCCGTCGGCGCCGGCCGGCCACGCCTGGTCCAGGTCCAGCTCGTGCAGGCCCGCCGCCAGCTCCGCCAGCGACGAGCTGATCGCCAGCCGCTTGCGCATCTCCGAGCCGACCGCGAAGCCCTTGAGGTACCAGGCGACGTGCTTGCGGAAGTCGATCACCCCGCGGGCCTCGTCGCCGAGCCACTCGCCCAGCAGCGTGGCGTGCCGGACCATGACGTCGGCGACCTCGCGCAGCGTGGGGGCCTTGGGTGCGCCGGTGCCCTCGAAGGCGGCGACCAGGTCGCCGAAGAGCCAGGGGCGGCCCAGGCAGCCGCGGCCGACCACGACGCCGTCGCAGCCGGTCTGACGCATCATCCGCACCGCGTCGTCCGCCGACCAGATGTCGCCGTTGCCGAGCACCGGGAGCTCCGGGACGTGCTCCTTCAGGCGGGCGATGGCGTCCCAGTCGGCGGTGCCGCCGTAGTGCTGGGCGGTGGTGCGGCCGTGCAGGGCGATCGCGGTGACGCCCTCCTCGACGGCGATCCGGCCGGCGTCGAGGTAGGTGAGGTGGTCGTCGTCGATGCCCTTGCGCATCTTCATCGTCACCGGCAGCTCCCCGGCGCCGCTGACCGCCTCGCGCAGGATCGCGCGCAGCAGCGGCCGCTTGTACGGCAGGGCGGAGCCGCCGCCCTTGCGGGTCACCTTGGGCACCGGGCAGCCGAAGTTCAGGTCGATGTGGTCGGCGAGGTCCTCCTCGACGATCATGCGGACGGCCTTGCCGACGGTGGCCGGGTCGACGCCGTACAGCTGGATCGACCGCGGCCGCTCGCCGGCGTCGAAGTGGATCAGCTGCATGGTCTTCTCGTTGCGCTCGACCAGCGCCCGGGTCGTGATCATCTCACTGACGAAGAGCCCCTTGCCGCCGCTGAACTCCCGGCACAGCGTCCGGAACGGGGCGTTGGTGATCCCGGCCATGGGGGCGAGGACCACGGGGGGCTGCACCGAGTGCGGGCCGATCTGCAACGAACTCATGCCCTCCATTGTCCCGCACCGGGCCGGGCACCCCGCCGGGGGCCGACCGACCGGGATCGTTGTACGGTTCAACCATGCCCGACCTCAGCCGCCGTCGCCGTCTGCTCGTCCTGGCGATCTGCTGTCTGAGCCTGCTCATCGTCAGTCTCGACAACACCGTCCTCAACGTCGCCCTGCCGTCCATGCAGCGCGAACTGGGCGCCTCGGTCTCCGGGATGCAGTGGACCATCGACGCCTACACCCTGGTGCTGGCCTCGCTGCTGATGCTCTCCGGCTCGACCGCGGACCGCCTGGGCCGCCGCCGGATCTTCATGATCGGCCTGGTGGTCTTCGCGGCCGGCTCCCTGCTGTGCAGCCTGGCGCCCGACCTGACGTGGCTGGTGGTCTTCCGGATGGTGCAGGCGGTCGGCGGCTCGATGCTGAACCCCGTCGCCATGTCGATCATCACCAACACCTTCACCGACCCCCGGGAGCGGGCCCGCGCCATCGGGGTGTGGGGCGGCGTGGTCGGTATCAGCATGGCCGCCGGGCCGGTGGTCGGCGGACTGCTGGTGCAGAGCGTCGGCTGGCGCTCGATCTTCTGGATCAACGTCCCGATCGGCGCCCTGGCGCTCTTCCTGACCTGGCGCTGGGTACCGGAGTCCCGCGCGCCGCGGCCGCGCCGGGTCGATCCGGTCGGCCAGCTGCTGGTGATCGCGCTGCTCGGCTCGCTGACGTACGCGATCATCGAGGCACCGGAGGCCGGCTGGGACTCCCCGGAGATCCTGGCGTTCGTCCTGGTGGCGGCCGGGTCCCTGATCGCACTGGTCGGCTACGAGCGGCGGCGCCCGGAACCCCTCATCGACCTGCGGTTCTTCCACAGCGCCCCGTTCAGCGGCGCCACCGTGACGGCGGTCTGCGCGTTCGCCGCGCTGGGCGGCTTCCTCTTCGTCAACACCCTCTACCTCCAGAACATCCGCGGTCTGTCCGCCCTGAACGCCGGGCTCTACATGCTGCCGATGGCCGGGATGACGCTGGTCTTCGCGCCGCTGTCCGGGCGGCTGGTCGGCGGCCGGGGCCCCCGCCTGCCGCTGCTGCTGGCCGGCTGCGCCATGGCCGCCAGCGGCGTGCTGTTCGCCGCCTTCGACGCGGAGTCCACCACCGCGCTGCTGTTCACCGGCTACATCCTCTTCGGCATCGGGTTCGGCCTGGTCAACGCGCCGATCACCAACACCGCGGTCTCCGGGATGCCGCGCGCCCAGGCGGGCGTGGCGGCCGCGGTGGCCTCCACCAGCCGGCAGGTCGGCCAGTCGCTGGGCGTCGCGGTGATCGGCGCGGTGCTGGCCGGCGGCGCGCACACCGGCGCCACCCGCACCGCGTTCCTGGCCGCCGCCCGCCCGGGCTGGTGGATCATCGCCGGCTGCGGCGCCGCGGTGCTGCTGCTGGGCGCGCTGACCACCGGCCGCTGGGCCGACGCCACCGCCCGGCGCACCGCCGCCCTCTTCGAGGGCGAGGCGGCCCGCGACCACCGGCAGGCGCGCACCGGCTCGTAGCGCGCGGCCGGGGCGCGGCCCCTCAGACGCCCGCCGCCACCCGCCCCGGCGCACCGGCCAGCCGCTCCAGCTCCACCAGGCGCTGCCGCGACGCCTCGTCAACAGGGGTGTAGACGAGCGCCTTCGGGCCGGGGTTCGGGCCCGTCCACAGGTTGGTGGTGGCCAGCTGGAGGACGCCCACCGGGTGCCGGAAGACCTTCACCGCGCTCGTCGCGCGCTCGACCTCGTGCTGCGCCCAGATCTCCCGGAACTCCGGCGACGCCTCCGTCAGCCGCGCCACCAGCGCCTTCCAGCCCGGCTCGGCGAGGTGCTCGGCCATCGCGGCGCGGAACTTGGCGGTCATCCGCCGCACCGTGGACTCCCGGTCCACCAGGCTGGCCCGCCACTCGGGGTGGGTGAACGCCAGCCACATGCAGTTGCGGTCCTCCTCGGGCACCGCGTCCAGATCGCCCATCAGCTGCCCGTAGGTGCCGTTGTAGGCGAGGATGTCGAACTTGCTGTTCTGGACGGCGGCCGGATACGGGGAGAGCTGGTCCAGGATGTCCCGCAGCGCCCGGGGGACACCGGTGCACTCCTTGCCGGGCTGCGGATCGGCCACCCCGGCCAGGGCGAAGAGGTGGCTGCGCTCGGCGCGGTCCAGCAACAGCGCGCGGGCGACCGCGTCCAGCACCTGCGGGGAGACGTGGATGTCGCGCCCCTGTTCGAGCCACGTGTACCAGGTGACCCCGACGGCACCGAGCTGGGCGACCTCCTCGCGGCGCAGCCCCGGGGTGCGGCGCCGGGCGCCGCGGGGCAGCCCGACCTGCTCGGGGGTGATCCGCTCGCGCCGGCTGCGCAGGAAGGCGGCCAGCTCCGCCCGGCGCACCGCGTCGTCGGCCCGGTGTCCGTTGCGGGGCGGCGGCGCGGCGGGCCCCCGTCCGTCCGTCCGCGCGGTACCCGTCCCGGCCACCTCGGCGGCCTGCGTCACATCCACGGTCATGGAGCCAGCCTGCCGCAGTCGCCAGCCCGTTGCCAGGTAGTGCTGATACCAGGATCGGGACGCTCTGGTACCCGGTTGAGCGAACCGGAAAGCTCGTCCCCGTGAGTCGAACCCCGATAGCTTCCACCGTTCCCACCGCCCCGTCCACCACCCCGGCCGGCGCTCCGCCCCGTACGGCGGCCAACCCGCTGCTGACCCCGCTGGGCCTGCTGACCGTCCTCCTGGGCGCGGCCCTGCCGATGATCGACTTCTTCATCGTCAACGTCGCCCTGCCGAC
Source organism: Streptomyces rhizoryzae (assembly GCF_023155275.1). Taxonomy (GTDB): domain Bacteria; phylum Actinomycetota; class Actinomycetes; order Streptomycetales; family Streptomycetaceae; genus Streptomyces; species Streptomyces rhizoryzae. Next base: position 2,674 of record NZ_JALMUV010000075.1, on the reverse strand, counting down.
CATCGAACGCGATCTGCACGCCGGCCCGGCGACGCTGGAGATGGTGGTGGCCGGCTACGGCGTCGCCTACGCCACACTGCTGGTCCTCGGCGGCCGGCTCGGCGACATCGCCGGCCGGCGGCGGCTGTTCCTGTGGGGCCTGGCCGCCTTCGGCCTGACCTCGCTCGCCTGCGGCCTGGCCCCGGACGCCTGGACGCTGGTGGCCGCCCGGGTCACCCAGGGCGCGGCCGCCGCACTGCTGCTGCCCCAGGTGCTGGCCACCATCCAGGCCGCCACCACCGGCAAGCGGCGCGCCAAGGCCCTCAGCCTCTACGGCGGCACGGCCGGCGTCTCCAGCGCCGTCGGGCAGGTGCTCGGCGGGCTGCTGGTCTCGGTGGACCTGGCCGGCAGCGGCTGGCGCGCGGTCTTCCTGGTGAACGTGCCGATCGCGGCCGCGGCCTGGCTGCTGGCGGCCCGGACGGTGCCCGAGACCCGCTCGCCGCACCCCAGCCGGGTGGACGGCCCCGGTACCGTGCTGCTCGCCGTCGCGCTGGTCGCCCTGCTGCTGCCGCTGACGGAGGGCCGGGCGGCCGGCTGGCCGCTGTGGTCCTGGCTGCTGCTGGCCGTCTTCCCGTTCGCCGCCGGGGCGTTCGTCGCCGTCGAACGCGCCGCGGAGCGCACCGGCCGCACCCCCCTCGTCCCGCCGTCCCTCTTCCGCATCCCGTCGGTCCGCAGCGGACTGGCCATGATCGTCCCGTTCTCGGTGGGCTTCGGCGGCTTCATGTTCGTGGTGGCGGTCGCCCTCCAGAGCGGTCTGCGCTACGGGCCGCTGGCCGCGGGCGTCTCCCTGGTGCCGCTGTGCCTGGCGTTCTTCCTCGCCTCCCTGGCCGGGCCCCGGCTGGTGGCGCGCTTCGGGCGCAAGGTGGTGATCACCGGGTCGCTGATCCAGGGCACCGGGCTCGCCGCCCTGGCGCTGACCGTGCACGCGGGCTGGCCCGGGCTGCCGGTCGCGGCGCTCGCCCCGAGCATGACGGTGCTCGGCGTCGGCCAGGGGCTGGTGCTGCCGGTGCTGATGCGGATCGTGCTGAGCGAACTGCCGGTGACCCAGGCAGGGGTCGGCGGCGGCGTGATGGTGACCACCCAGCAGTCGGGCCTGGCGCTCGGCGTGGCGACGCTCGGCACGCTCTTCCTCGCGCTGCTGCCGTCGGCCGGCATCCGCGACGCGTTCCTGGCCGCCCTGCTGACCCAGCTGGTGATCGTCCTGGGCACCACGCTGCTGGGCCTGCGCCTCCCCCGCGCCCTGCGCTGAGGGGAGATGCACGGCGACTTCACCCTCACGACTGACAAATATTGAAATCTGTCAGCCGTCATGCCAAGCTGGACGTACGGCGCGACGGGCCCCCGGCCCGTCCCCGCCGTCCCCGTCCGACCCCGTCCCCAGGAGACCGCCGTGCAGACCCGCGCCCTCGGCACCACCGGCCCGCAGACCTCCGCCCTCGGCCTCGGCTGCATGGGCATGTCCGCCCTCTACGGCGACACCGACCGCGCCGAATCCCTCGCCACGCTCCACGCCGCCCTCGACGCCGGCATCACCCTGCTCGACACCGGCGACTTCTACGGCATGGGCCACAACGAACTCCTCATCAACGAAGCGCTCCGCACCGCCCCCGCCGCACTGCGCGAACGGGCCCTGCTCAGCGTCAAGTTCGGCGCCCTGCGCACCGTCGAGGGCGGCTTCACCGGCTACGACGGCCGCCCCGCCGCGGTGAAGAACTTCGCCGCCTACTCCCTCCAGCGCCTGGGCACCGACCACATCGACATCTACCGGATCGCCCGCGTCGACCCCGACGTCCCGATCGAGGAGACCGTCGGCGCCATCGCCGAGTTGGTCGAGGCCGGCCACGTCCGGCACATCGGCCTCTCCGAGGTCGGCGCCGACACCCTCCGCCGGGCCGCCGCCGTCGCCCCGATCGCCGACCTCCAGACCGAGTACTCCCTGCTCACCCGCGACATCGAGGACGAGATCCTGCCCACCGCCCGCGCACTGGGCATCGGCATCACCGCCTACGGCGTCCTCTCCCGCGGCCTGATCAGCGGCCACTTCACCCCCGACCGCACCCTGGCCGCGAACGACTTCCGCGCCCAGTCCCCCCGCTTCCAGGGGGAGAACCTCCAGCACAACCTCGCCCTCGTCGACGCCCTCCGCACCCTCGCCGAAGCCAAGGGCATCACGGTCGCCCAGACCGCCATCGCCTGGGTCCTCTCCCGCGGCGACGACATCGTCCCCCTCATCGGCGCCCGCCGCCGCGACCGCCTCACCGAATCCCTCGGCGCCCTCGACACCACCCTCACCCCCGACGACCTCACCACCATCGAAGCCGCCATCCCCCCCAACGCAGCCGCCGGCACCCGCTACCCCCGATCCCAAATGCGGCACGTCGGCCTTTGATCCCACGTGTGTGGCTTTCCCACCGGGCGGGTGCCTGCGGCGGGCCTGCGCACGTTGTTGGGTTTCCCGCCGTGCGAGTGCCTGCGGCGGGCCTGCGCACGTTGTCGGCTTTCCCGCCGTGCGAGTGCCTGCGGCGGGCCTGCGCACGTTGTTGGGTTTCCCGCCGTGCGGGTGCCTGCGGCGGGCCTGCGCACGTTGTTGGGTTTCCCGCCGTGCGGGGTGCTGTTGTTCCCCGCTTCGCGGGGT
>NZ_JALMUV010000074.1 GCF_023155275.1 Streptomyces rhizoryzae | reverse complement strand
ACAGGCACCTGCCCCACCTGCCACCAACCCACCCCCTGGCAGCCCTACGACACCATCTAACAAAGCACTACTAGCTCCTCAAGAGCTGCTAGAGCTGCGGCTACATCGCGCGTCTGCGGATCGGCGCGCAGCTTCTCCAGGAGGCTCCCGGCAGAAACCTGCTGCGTGGTGACCAAGCGGAGCAGCGGCAGCGGCGCGTCCCCGAGGATCTCTAAGGCATCGCACCAGGAATTGATAGAACGCCACAGATCAGCACTGGTGGAGCCGATCTCTCCCTGACCGCCATGATGCTTGGACTGCACAAGCTCGACAGGAACTGACCCGTGCAGCAGGTCAATGTCGTCCAGCATCTCCATGCGTAGCGTGGCCTCTGCGTCCTTGAACCACCGCTGCGCCAGCTCTACCAACGCCCACTCGCACTGGTAGAGGTAGCCCAGCATCTGGCCAGCCGCTGAGTGGGGCATCTTCTCTGTCACGATGCGCGTCACTCTAGAGACAGCCTGCAACTGGATCAATACACACTCATAAGATCGCACATCGGAGCGAATCTCCGCTGACTCCGATTCCTGTGCGCGACCTCTATGCCCACTCCACACCCAGCTCCCGTAGGGCGTCGAGCTGTTCCTGGGCGAGCTTGTCCCATCTCGCGCGGGTGTTCGATTGCGATGTGTCGGGTTGGTGTCGGTGGGTTGGTGTCAGTGACGGTACGTCAGGCCGGGAGGTTTTCGCTGGTCGGGTGTTGAGGGACGGCGGGGTCACTGCCATGGGGCGGTATCTGTAGCGGGCGTGGCTGTCATGGGGCGGTACACCCCACGCGGCGCTAGCGGCATCACCCCAACTTGCCTACTTTGCAAGGCGATTGACGCGATTTAGATCGTTCTGCCATCTTCTGTCCGCCAGTTCAGCCAAGCCAGAAGGGAAGGCTCATGGCACGACGAGACGAGTACGACGAGGCCAGGCCGCGAAGCGGTTGAAGGCGCCGGTCACGACGTGGCGCTGGGCGCGGCACGCCGGAGTGGTCCCGGAGCCGGACGTGTCGCCGCTCACGTGGTCGCGGGCGGCGGTGGAGGCCCTGGATGCCGAGGCGGTCCGGGCATCGATGCCGCGGGAGCCGATCAGCCCCTACCAGGCGGCGGGCCGGCTGGCGGCGGCGCTGGGCACCCCGAACGAGGACGGCCAGGCACCGGTCGTCGCCACGTACGCGGTCGAACGGCTCATCGCGCTGGGAGGCCGGCACCCGGCCGGATCTCCCAGAGATTCTTAAGCGTGAGGCGCCGCTCGGCCCCGAGCAGGCCGCCGCCCGGCTCGGCGTGCGCAGGGTCGACTACGAACGGATGCGGCGACTGGGATGGATCACGCCCGTCTCCTACGGGCGAGTTCGCTTCGGTGCGTCCAAGGCCGGCGCTGTGTACGTGCCCCGCTTCTCCCCTGGCGACGTCGACGCCCTGCCCGAACGGCACCCCGAAGTCGACTGGACGCACCTGCGCAGCATCGGCAAAGGCCAGCGCTCCCCGCTCGCTGCTCTTGCGCCCGCGCAGCAGACGGCCACGGCGTAACCAGCTGCGGTCCGGGGCGACGAGCCCGGCGCCCCGGACCAGCACTGACGCCCTGGGGCGCAGTCGTGTACGGGCCCGGCCAGTCCTCTGGGCCCTGCGCTGAGCCGCCAGCCGCGCCCCGGTGCGGACCGCCCGCGCGGCGCCCGAAGACAAGACGCACACGCCCCGCACCGGGTTCGGCAGCGGCCGGCCCTGGTAGTCGGTAGTGCCTCCCCGCGAGCGCCGTGCCCCGAAGCGGCTGAGTTTCTGTATGCGGCCTCGGCGCGGGCGGGGTGGGCGCTACGCGGTGCCGGGTTGGCTGACCACTCCCGCTTCATCAAGCAGCAGGTCTCCTCACGCCTGTACCGCCCGGGCGGCACGGTGGAGACGACGCGGGATCCAGCGGTATGGACGCTGGCGCACCGCGGTTACAGCGGCTGCGGGCGGCTGGACGTGTGGGTGTACGCCACGAAGCAGGAGGCCCTGCGCGAGGGGGCGAAGCTGGCGATGGCCTGCGGGCTGGACGAGGATGAGCGGGCTCTCCAGGAGGTGCTTCCCGATGCCGGATAAGCGGCCGCGGGGCTACCAGCCGCGGTGGCGGCCTCGTCCTCGTACGGTCGAGCTGCTGGTGGCGGTCGACCGGGTCCTGGAGCGTTACTCTGCGCAGCTGCCGCTCACGATCCGCCAGGTGTGGTACTCGCTGATCTCCGACGGCGTGCTGCTCAAGGAGGAGCGGACCTACAAGCGCCTGGTCGAGGTCCTGGGCATGGCCCGCCGCTCGGGACGGATCCCGTGGGAGGCGCTGCGCGACGACACCGAGATCACCGCCGTGCCCGTGGCCTACGACAGCCCGGCCGACTTCCACCAGACCCTGCTGCAGGCCGCCCACGGCTTTCGCCTCGACCGGCAGGCCGGCCAGGAGGTACGGCTGGAGGTGTGGTCGGAGACCGCCGGGATGGTCAACCAGCTCGTCACAGTCGCCGACCTCTACGGTGTGCCGGTGTACTCCGGCTCGGGATTCAACGGCCTGCCGGCCAAGCGCGGCGCCGCACTGCGCGCCGGGACCGACCCGCACCGGGCGGTGCGCATCTTCGTGATCTCCGACTGGGACCAAAGCGGCGTCCACCTGTTCTCCGCGCTGGCCGAGGACGTCGCCGCGTTCGCCGCCGTGGACGCCCCGGGCGCCGACGTCGCCTTCGAGCGCCTGGCGGTCACCGAGCAGCAGATCGCCGACCACCACCTGCCCACCGCGCCGCCGAAGGTCACCGACCGCCGTTCGTTCCCAGGCCGCTCGACTACTCAGGCCGAAGCGCTCCCGCCCGACATCCTGGCCGACGTCCTGCGCTCCGCGATCGAAGCGCACCGCGACCCCGACATCGAGGCTGCGCTCCTGCAGCGCGAGGCCGAGCAGCGCCGCGAGATCCTCCAACACCTCCGGGACCTGGACGGTCCCGCTGGCGAACGGGGCGCGCACTCGTAGCCGAACGCGAAGGGTCGGGAAGACCACCCGTGCGAGCCCCCGGAGGCCGACCTTCGCTCGCCGCTACCCCTTCGACATCGAGCACCCGGTGCAGTGGAAGGTCGAGGCGCTGGAGCCGGACAAGCTGCAGCGCCTGGTCCTTGCCGCCGCCAACCCGTACATCGACCGCGCCGTGCTCGCGCGTCAGGTCGCCCGCGAGGAGGAGCAGCGCCGCGCCCTGGCTCGTTCGCGCGGCGCTCGGGGCGCGATGCCGGGTCCCGTCCTGCGTCGAAGGACCCGCGCTGCACGGTCTCCTACCCCACCCTGCGCGCCCGCGCGGCCACCCTCACCGAAGGCGATGACGCCGAGCACATCCTCACCGCCCCCGCCACCCGCGGCCCGTGCCCGTCCCCGCTCGACTCCCCACCGACCCCGGCCGCGCAGCCCCAAACGAACCGCGAGCCGTCGCCGTGACCGGCGCAGCCGGCACAGCGGTGCCGGCGTCTGGCCATCGTGGCGGGCCGTGAAGGGCCTACCGGGGCGCCGGGAGGGCGCCGGCCGGGCGGGCGCCGCGTCACCGGCGGACGCGGGGTCCGCGTCCGCCGGGCTGACCCCGGCCGGCCGCGCCCGTGGAGAAGGAAGCTGCCGCCGGACACCCGGCGGTCGCGCCGTCGTAGGGCGGGCCGGCCTGCGGTCTGGGGTGCTGTGGTGGATGGTGTGACGATTCCCGCCCTCCGCATGACCCGGCCGACTGATGGTCGGTGGGGGAGTGTCAGCGGAGATTCGTCATCAGGATGTCAGTCGATTAGGGGTTCTTGCTGTTGGCGGAGGAGAATCGCACCCGCCCGAAGGGTCGGCGCACGCTGTCCCGACAGCGTCCTCGCCGCGGTTCCAACAGGAGGCATACGGTGCACGTTTCCCCCGAACCGATCACGACGCGGGAAGAGGCGGCGAAGGAGCGGGAGAAGCTGCTCGACTTCTTCGCGCGCGGGTTGTGCTGCACCGTTGCCCATGGCGCGTTGGGCGACGGGGGCGAGCCGAGCGAGGAAGCACTAACGAAAGCCAAGGTGGTTGCTGATGACTACCTGGCCGCCTACGAAGAGTGGTTGGTGCAGCTCGCCGCACGCAATGCGAAAGAGGGCCCCCAGTGAAGCGCTCCGCCCCGCCAGTTGCGCACCTGTTCGCCGGCCGCGGCCCGCCCGGCCGCCGCTCGCGGTCGTCGTCCCGGCCGCTGGCTGCCCTTCCGCGTTCCGCGCTTGGCCTGCGCGCCGTGCCGCTGCCGTTCCGGCGTCGGCCGCCGTTCCGGCCGTCGGCGGCGTTCCCGCCCGGGCCGCGCCGGCCGTCCGGCCGCCGCGGTCCCGGCCGTCGGCCGCGTTCCGCTGGCTCGGGCCGCGGCAGGGTCGTGCCTGCCGGCCGTCCGGCCACTGCGTTCCGCCGTCGGCCGCGGCTCGCCCTGTCCGCCCGCGCCGTGCCGACCGCCGTCCCGGTGCCGGCCGTCGTCCCGGCCGCCGGGCCTGCGCCGGTGTGCCGGGCCTGCGCCGGGGTGCCGTGCGCGCGGCCCGGCTGCCTGCGGCCGTCTGCCGCGCTCCGCCGGCTCCTTGCCGCTGCGTTGCGCCGGCGCCGCTGCACGGCCGCCGCCTGCCGCGGGCGCGTCGCTGCTTGTCGTGCCGGGGTCGCGGTTGCCTGTGACCGTCCGCCAGTTGCCCGTCGGCTCTGCGTTGTGCTGCTGCGCCCCGCCGGCCCGGCCGTCGGCCGCGTCCGGCGTCGCCGTCCTCCGCACGCCGCCGCGCCTGGCCGCGCTCGCCGCGCCGCTGCCGTTCCGGCCGTCGGCCGCCGTCCTGGCCGTCGGCCGCCGTCCTAGTGGAGTACGCGCGGGTTCCCGTCGGGCGCCCGACGACCGCGAACCGCATCTCAGCAGGTAGATCACCGCATTGGCCCGCCCCAGCCGTTGACGTGAGATCTCCGCAGTAACTCGTAAAATCTATGAGTGATCGCTGTAATATGCGACCTCGTGGCAGATTCCGAAAGTCGCGTGTTGACGCGTCGTCACGCTCCGGCGGCGCCGCCAGGCCCGTATGGCGGCGTACGACGAGGAAAGCTTCTTCCTCGACACACTCTCGGAGTACCAGTGGGCGCGCGACGCGGCCGGCCTGGCGCCGACGACGCTCGACGGGCTGATCAAGCCGGTGGTCGCCCGGCCGGGACGAGACCGGCCGGCTACTGCGCTTTCTGGAGTGGACGACCGAGGCAGCCCGCGCCCTGCGTTTCCAGGTGAGCGACGGCTTCTGCGCACAGTTCTCACTTGTTGCCATGTGGCTCTCGGCGGCAGAGCGAGGGGTCAGTCGCTGATAGCTCCGTCGGCCTGTGCTGGCTCGGCGAGGGCCCCTCCTTGATGAATTCCGGCCGCAGGCACCGGATCTGGGGCAGCTTTCCACGCTGGCGTTCCCCTGCGGCCTACTCGCGGCACCAGTTCAGAAGGGCATCCCACGTTTTGGGCCCGACGATCCCGTCTGCCTGCAGCCCGCAGTGCTCTTGGGTGGCGACGACCGCGTGGTACGTCTCGCGGCCAAAGACTCCGTCGATTGTGACGGCGAGCTTGCCTTGCAGGTACTTTACGCAACTTCCGGTGCTGCCCCATCGCAAGATCTCCGTGGGCAGGCCGTGAGCCGTGTGGCATGTTGCTGCTGCGGAGAAGGACGGTGGACTCGCATGCGCGGCGCTGGTACCCCCGAGCAATGCAGCGCAGACGAGGGCCGCGGCCGCCAAGACCTGCTGCCCGCGTGAGCGCTTCGATACGGATCGTTCCATGGCGGACAAACCTCGATGCGGTTGAAGAGAGGGACAGGGGAGATTGTTCGGCCGCGTCCCGTCCGGAACCCGGGTTTGGTGGCCCACGGCGGCCTCGCCGGGCGCAGGGCCCGGTGAGGCCGCCGTGGGCCAGGTCGGCCGGCGCGGTACGGCCGGTGCTGCTAGCACTTAGAGAGGCCGGCCGGCGGGTCGTGCGGGGTGTTCACGTTGCCGCCCCAGGAGTAGACGTCGTAATAGACGTGCTCCGGGTTGTCGTGCGTGTCGAAGACGGTGCCGTAGTACCAGACGTCCGTGTGGTGCTTGCCGTCGTTGTAGTAGTCGCCTCGCTTGTAGCACTGCACGGCGAATTCGCTCTTCCCCTTGGTCGTGCCGACCAGGTAGCTGTTCAGGTGGGGGCCGCCGCGCAGGTTGCTGCCGCCGTCCACGGTCGTGTCGATGCCGCTTGCGACCGCGGCCGGGGTGGCGGCCGCTTCGGCGGATGCCGTGGTAATGAGCAGCCCCGTGGTGATCGTGAGGGCAGCCAGTGATAAGGGCAGATTCTTGCCAAGACGCATGGTGTACTTCCGTCCGGTGGATGTTGATGGCTTAACACTTGTGAGCCGAGCACCTACCCGGTGTCCGGCGCCCGCTGAACAACAGGTTCTGGGTCGACTGGTTGTTGCGCAGGCCCCTGTCACGGCGTGAAACAAACATCGGCAGGCAGGACGGCGGCGAGATCTTGCTCATCCATGCCGGTGAGCTGAGCGCGTTGACTGCGGGGCCGGTGAAGGGGGTGTCCCGCTCTGGTGATCTGGCTCCGGACGGACTGCTGGATTTGCCCTTGACCCGGGAAGCGCGATGTTTGGATCGACGATCTGCCATGCTGGCGGGGTATGTCTGTCGGATCACGGCCAGGGACTGGCCAGCGTGGCGCGTGCGCGCCAGGCGAGTACGTCGTGCGGGCCACCGGTCGGCGCCCGGCGCGGGAGCGGGGGCCGGGGCACCAACGGTGTGGGGGAGGACTCGTCAGGCGTGGCATGGCTGAGCGTAGGGGAGTTCCCGCACGTAGTCCCGCCATTGCGCCGGGGTCAGTTGGCCGGCGGTGCTGGCGCAGATTCGCCGGATCGCTTGGTCGATTCCGAGGGGCGTGAACTCGATGGTGCCGTCGGGTCCCGCTGTGGCCAGGAGTTGCCCGTCCGGGCGGTATGCGGCCGTCTCTATCGCTTCGGTGTGTCCTGCGGTGAGCGCTCTACCCCAGGGGGTCGGCCGGGTTAGGTCGGTCAGGTCCCACAGCAGGACGCTTCGGTCCTCGCCGGCGGAGGCTAGCGTGTGGCCGTCCGCGCTGAAGCCTACCCAGGTCACCCGGTCGGTGTGCCCGGTCAGCGAGCTGCCGATGGCCGAGGCGTGCGCGGGGGCGCTGACGTTCCACAGGCGTACGTCGTGGCCGACGCCGGCGGTGGCCAGCAGTCGTCCGTCAGGGCTGAAGGCGCCCCACAGGGTGCCGCCTGTGTCGCCGGTGCGGATGTCCTGCAGGGGCCTGGGACGGGCCGGGTCGCGGATGTCCCACAGGCGGACCTTGTCGTCCTCGCTGGTGCTGGCGAGGGTGTGGCCGTCCGGGCTGATGCCCGCCCAGTGGACAAGGCTGATGTGACCGGTCAGTGGGCTGCCAAGGGCGGCGGGGCGTACGGGGTCGGTGACGTTCCACAGCCGGAGGCTGTATCTGGGGCCGCCTGTGACCAGTACATGACCGTCAGGGGTGAAGGCCAGCACTCCATCGGTCTGGTCGGCGCCACCAGTGTGGATCAGGCCGACCTGCCGGGGGCGATCCGGGGCGGAGACGTCCCACAGCCACACGGTCCCGTCGCTGTCGGCGCTCGCCAGCAACCGGCCCTGCGGCTGGAACACCGTCCGGATGGCGAGGTGCTGATCCGGCAGCTCGCTCAGCTGCCTGCCGCCCGCTGGATCGCGGACGTCCCACAGCCGTACCCTTCCGGCGCTCGCGCTGGCCAATACACGGCCGTCCCCGCGGTAAGCGATGCCGGTGACGCTGCCGAGATGGCCGGCCAGGACGGCGCGCGGCAGATGCCACAGACGTACGGTGTGGTCGTCGCTCACGCTGGCCAGCGACTGCCCATCGGGGCTGAACGCCAGCCAGTTGACGAATCCGGTGTGCCCGATCAGCGGCTGCCCGAGCAGAGCTGGATGCTGCGGGTCGGAGACATCCCACAGCCGGATGGTGTGGTCCGCGCCGGCTGTGGCGAGTGTCCGGCCGTCCGGTGAGAACGCCACCGCGAGCAGGGTACCGGTGTGACCGGTCAGCGGCTGGCCCAGCGGCTTGGCGTGCGCCGGGCTGGATACATCCCACAGCCGTACCTTCTGGTCGTTGCCCACGCTGGCCATGAGCTTGCTGTCCCGGCGGAAAGCGACCGCGTAGACAACGTCCGGGTTACTCAGCGGCTTCGACCACAGCTTCGGATCGGTCGGGTCGGTGACATTCCAGAGGCGGATCATGTGATCGTGGCCGGGGGCCGCCACCGTACGGCCGTCCGGGCTGAGGGCGGCCGAGGCGACGGCCTCCTGCGCCCCGGTGAGCGGGTAGCCCAGGGCCTTGGCGTGCGCCGGGTCGGAAACGTCCCACAGCCGAACAGTGTGGTCTTGACTGGCGGTGACCAGGGTGCGTCCGTCGCGGCTGAACGAGACGGAGAAGACGAAGTCGGGGTGGCCGGTCAGCGGTCTGCCCAAAGCCTTGGGATGCGCCGGGTCGCGGACGTCCCACAGCCGGGCGGTACGATCCCGGCTTGCGCTGGCCAGGGTGTGGCCGTCCGGGGAGAACTGCAGCCAGTAGACCCAGTCGGTGTGCCCGGTCAGCGGCCTGCCGAGCGGGACGGGGTGCGCGGGGTCGGCCAGGCTCCACAACCGGATGGTGTCGTCCCCGGCCCCGGTGGCAAGGGTGCGCCCGTCCGGTGAGAACGCCACCGCGTACACCGCCTGGGTGTGGCCGGACAGTACGGAAGACAGCGCCGTGTTCTGTGTGTCCAGCAGGCCCGCGGCGGCTCCACGGTCCGACCGCAGCCGGTACGCCGCCACATACATCCGCGCCGCCAGCGACGGATCGTTCGCATTCAGCTGGCCCGCCTCGGCCACCACCTGCTCGGCCACTGCGCGGTCACGCCCTGCGCGGGCCAGCGAGCGCTGCTGGAAGGCGATGACAGCGACCGTCGACGCGACCAGAAGAAGGGCGGACACCGCGGCCAGCAGCGCCCGGATACGCCGGGCGGTGCGCGCCGCCACCCGTCGCTCCTGCTCGCGGGCGGCGATGCTGGCGTCGAGGAAGGCGGCCTCGGACGGCGTGAGGTCCGCGCGGTACCCGGTGAGGCACTCCTCGGCCGTGACCAGGCGAGTGCCGCGGTACAAGGCCCCAGGATCCCGGGCGAGCGCGTCCCAGGCCCGGGTGGCCTCGGTGAGCTGCCGGTGGACCCGAAGCCGTTCGCGGGCACCGTCGATCCAAGACTGCAGCCGCGGCCAGGCGGTGATCAACGCTTCGTGCGCCAGGTGCACCATGTCGCCATCGAGTGTGACCAGCCGCGCGCGAGCCAGTTGTTCCAGCACCGAGGCCGTGTCGGCGGACTGGCCTGCGGCGCTCAGCACCTGCAGTTCGGCGTGCTCGGCGGGCCGGCTGGTGTCCTGGGCCCCTTCACCCGGCGTGATCAGGCGCAGCAGGATACGCCGGGCGACATCGGCCCGTTCAGGCGAGAGGCGGGTGTACAGTTCTTCGGCGGTGCGGGTGAGGGCACCGTGCACACCGCCGGCAGCCTCGTAGGCAGCCAGCGTGAGAGTGCGGCCTCTGCGGCGGCGCCAGGTCTCCAGCAACGCGTGGGACATGAGCGGCAGTCCGCCGGGCTCCTCGGCGACGTCCTCGACGATCCTCGCCGTCAACGTGCGCTCGACGATCAGGCCCGCGGCCGCAGCGGGTTTGACGATCGCGTCGCGCAGTTCGGCCGGCCCCATGGGGCCGAGCAGGAAGGTGGCGTCGGTGAGGGCGGCGGCGAGCGGGCGATGGTCGGCGCATCGGCTGAGGAAGTCCGCCCGTACCGCGATCACCACCCGCAGCCTGTTCTCCGGTTCCACCGCCTTCACCAGCAGGTCGAGGAACGCCGCACGCTCGGCCGGGTCCGAGCACAGGGTGAACAGCTCCTCGAACTGGTCGACCACGACCACCGTGTCGCCGGGATCCTGACTCGCCGTCAACGCGCGCGAGTGGGTGGACGCCGGGCGAGGCCCCGGGGTGAGGATCCGTATTGCCGCCAGCCGGCACTCCGATGACTGCTGGTCCTGGAGGGACGGGAGGAGCCCCGCGCGCAGCAGGGAGGACTTGCCGCTGCCGGACGCACCCACCACCGCGACCATGCGGCAGACCCGCACCCGCTCGGTCAGCCGGGCCACGAGCTGGTCGCGCCCGAAGAACAGATGCCGATCGCCGGGTTCGAAGCGGGTCAGCCCTCGGTACGGGGCATCCGTGTCATCGGCATCCTCCGGCTCGGCCTCCACTTCCCGAGCCACCGCCCGCCAGCGCGGCTCCCATTCCTCGGGATCCGCACCGCACGCCCGCACATAGGCCAAGGCCACCTCCAGCGACGGCAGTTGGCCACCCGCGGCCGCCCTCGACAAGGTGGCGACCGAATAATCGGTGCACTGCGCCATGGCCCGGTAGGTCAGGCCTCCGGCCTCCTGGCGCAGCTTGCGTAAGTCGAACGCGAAACGTTGGACCGGCCCGGCCGAAGGATCCAGCGGTCCCTCACTACGCCCCATCCCGTCCCCCATGGTCAACGCCAGCAGTGAGGGACAACAGTGGCACCTTCTTCGTCACCGTCGCATCCCTGACCAGCTTGTTTCAGCCGATCGGCGCCTACGGCCGGCCTGCCGCGACGTTTGTTGCATTCGGCGATGCAGGCGTGCGCAACAACGTGCCGGGCCAGAAGCATGGGGCGGGACGGCAGCGGCAGGTCGACGGCAGGTACTGCCGCACATGGCCGTGGCCGCGTCCACCGACCGCAACGGCCCGTTGCCTTCAGCGTGCGGACTGGGGCGGGCGAAGGGCGCCGCCGCAGAGGCGCCATAGAGCCGGCGCCCGTGGTCAGAGACGCAGGGCAGGACGCGAAACAAGTGAAAGGAGTCCATGAATGACGCTTCTTCGCCGAACTCCTCGCCATTTCGAGGGCGTTTCCTCAAGACGCCGCGTGCGGGCGGGGGTACGCAGCGGGCTGGCCGCGGTGACCGCCACGGCAGCACTGCTTGTCGCCCCGGTCGCGGCATCGGCGACGGCCCAGGAAACGCGGCCGCGGCAGGCCACGGATGCTGCCGTGCGAGGACTCGACGTCAGCGCCTACCAGGAGACCGTGGACTGGGCCGCGGTCGCCGCCGGCGGAGCCTCCTTCGCCTACGTCAAGGCGACCGAGGGCACCTCCTACATCAGTTCCCGCTTCTCCCAGCAGTACGACGGTGCGGCAGCAGTCGGCCTGATCCGCGGCGCCTATCACTTCGCCAGGCCTGACAAGGCTTCCGGCAGCACCCAGGCCGACTTCTTCGTCGACCACGGAGGCGCCTGGCAACCCGACGGCAAGACCCTCCCCGGCGTCCTAGACATCGAAGCCACGCCCGGCCTGCCCACCTGCTACGGGATCAGCCCCGGTGCGACGGTCCACTGGATCGCTTCATTCGACAAAGAATACCAGCGCCGCACCGGCCGCCACCCGGTGATCAACACCAACACGTCGTGGTGGTCGCAGTGCACCGGCAACTCATCCGCCTTCGCCGCCACCAACCTGATCTGGATCGGCAGCTGGACCGGTACCCCGCACCCCCTGCCCAACGGCTGGTCCACGTACGCCTTCTGGCAGACCGCCGACTCCGGCCCCCTTCCCGGTGACCAGGACGTCTTCAACGGCACCGCGCAGGACCTGCGGAACCTCGCCGCCAACGGCATCTACACGCCCCCGCCGCCGCCACCGGCCGGCGCGTGGCCGGTCGTCCAGCAGGGCAACAGCGGGCGCCAGGTGACCACTGTCCAGTACCTCCTCAACGCCCACGGCGCGGCACTGTCCGTGGACGGCGCCTTCGGACCGGCCACGCATGACGCCGTGGTCGCCTTCCAGACCCGCAACCAGCTCACCGCCGACGGCATCGTCGGCCCCAACACCTGGCGAGCCCTCCTCACCACCGTCAAGGAAGGTGACCACGGCCCGGCCGTCAGCGCGGTGCAGGCCGAACTGAAAGCCCACGGCGCGGCACTGTCCGTGGACGGCGCCTTCGGACCGGCCACGCATGACGCCGTGGTCGCCTTCCAGACCCGCAACCAGCTCACCGCCGACGGCATCGTCGGCCCGAACACTTGGCTGGCGCTGGTCAACTGACCGCGCTGCCACCACCTCCACACAGAACGACACCACACGATCCGCGATCTCAGGGAACCGAGGAACACATGCGATCGAATGCTGTGACGAGGACACTCGTCAGTGCCGCTGCCGTCGTGGCGATGGCCGCCGGGAGCCTGACGGGCGCAAGTACGGTCTTCGCGGCATCCCAGCCGGCCGCCAGGCCCGCCACGAGCCACCAGGGGATCTCCGTCCTCGCGGTGAACAACCTGGGGCTGACCACGACCCAGGCCAAGCACTGGCAGTGCCACCTTCGCAAGGAGGGTTTCGACCCCGGCGCGACCGACGGGCAGTTGGGCACCGACAGCTGGAAGGCTGCCCAGCGGTATTTCAACTGGAGGGGAGAGTACTACGACGGCCCACTCACGGTGGATGGCGTCGTCGGCCCTGAAACGATCAAGTCCCTGCAGATGTATCTGAACTACGAGTTCTACCACCTCAGGGTGGACGGGGTCGCCGGACCGGAGACCAAGGCCGCTTTCGCGGACTTTAACTCCACCAACCGGTGCGCGTAGGCAGAGGCATTACCCGACAGGATGGAAGGACCGCTTTCATGAAATCAGCCACACGTGCCGGTCTGATCGTCTCGGCACTGGTTCTCAGCGTCGGATCAATCGCTGCCGCTCCGGCGACCGCTTCTCCCGCCGCCGCACCGGTTGGGGCAGCCGCGGCAAGCGCCTGCCCCTACAACGGGTCCCACCCGACCCTCTCGTACGGCTCCACCGGGCCCGCCGTGAAGCACGCACAATGCCTGATCAACTACTATGGGGTATGGGTGATCGCAAAAGACGGCATCTTCGGTGACGACACCTACAACGCCGTCCTATGGGCCCAAAATGCGTGCGGAACCACCGCGGACGGCATCATCGGCCCGAAAACCTGGGATTGTCTGCATCCCGACAAATTCCCCAGCCCGTGGCCACCCGCGGCCGCTCGAATCCGGTGACCCGCCAGAGCTCCGTTGCCTACGCCGCCGACCGGCATCTGGGTAGCCCGGAGGGCATCTGGCCTCGATAGTCGTGAAGGCCCGCCGACGAAGTCGGCGGGCCTTCACGCGTTGTGCCGGGGCCAGGCGAATTGACCGCACCCGGCCGCCCACGGTGGCGCGTGGTCCGACGTCCTGGACCAGGCTGCCCGCGTGCTGCTCGCCCGCGCGGAGCGGGAAGCCAGCGGCGAGGACTCACCGCTGCAGAGCATGCTGACGATGATCGGGATGGCCTGCCGGTCAGGTGCTGAGGGTGACCTCAAGCAGGCTGCTGTGGCGCTGGGCTACTGCGAGAGGATCGCGCTCCGCCTGTAGCTGCCGCGCGGCGTGGCGGCTCGCAGATCCGCCACCGCTCCATCGGGTGAAGGGCGTGCCGCCGGCGGCTGATGATGCCCTGTCCGCCTCGCGGCGGGTAGAGGCGGGGCCTCTCGGCTCCCGCTCGTCCGGCTTTTCCCGGGCACCCGGCTTGCTCAGGCGATCCAGATCGAGCCCGCGACCACGGCCAGGCCGCCGTCCGCGCCGGCGACGGAACACTGAACTGTCCCCGTCCCGCTATTGCTCGCGGTGGGCTGCCTGCCCCGTCCCGGCTCGACCCGGTCCCGCGTCTGGCCACGTGTCCCGGCCCGCCGTCCCGGCTCGCCTGCGCGCTGCCGCATGCCCGTCCGCCGCGCTTGGCGCCGGGCCCACTCCGGGCGCCGAACCGGTCCGCTGCTGTGCTGCGTTGGCCGGGCCGACCCACCGGTCCGTCTGGTCTGGTTGTCGCCCGCGCCGCCACCGGGCCGGTCCGCCCGGCCGCCGTCCTGGCGTCCCGCCTCTGGCCCCGCCCGCGTCCGCCGCCATCCCGCGCCCGGCCGCGCGGCTCCGCCGTGGCGCTGGCCGCCTGCCCCGCTGGTGCCACCCGACGTGCCGCCGGCACCGTGCTGGGCCGCTGTCTGGACCGTGCCGCCGAACAGTCGCCGGTCACCGTTCCGCACCGCCGTCAGGGTGGCCAACTCGGGCACGGAGTCGTTGTCAGTGGCGAGTGCCATGTTGGAGGGGTGATTACCCAAAAGCTCGCCGTGCAGTTCTTGGCTGATGAGACGGCCAACTGCTCGATTCCCGTGGCGCCGGAGCGGTTCCGCGTCGAGCGCTTCCGCCTGCATGATGTGGTCCACTTCGGGCATGTGCGGGTGCCAGCCTACAAATACGGCAACCGCTGGAAGTTCCACGAACCGGACGTCCGCAGGGCGGGGCGGACGATCGCCGAACTGCACTGGGACCCTGACGACCTCGTCGATCCCCGGCTCGAAGACCGCGACTGGCCGGAGATGGACCCGCCCTTCACCGGATGGCGTGAGTCTATCCGCCGCACCATCCAAGGTGCAGCCTGGGCGGCACGCCGCGACGGCGGTTGTCCGTGTGGAACGTCCTACCATCCTCGTGACGAAACCGGGTGGGCTCTGCCGTGCGGACTCACCCCGGAAACCCTCATCGAGCGCTACGGCAACCACGACATCGCCTGCACCCTCCCCATCCCCACCCTCGTCTGGAGCGAAGAGACCTGGCTGATCCCTCGCACCCTCGCCCTCATCCTTGACAGCTGGGAGGAGGACGAGCGCGCGTTGCGCGCGGCTCCGCAGCCGTGTAGCGGTTGCGGAGCACACGGAACGCACTTGGACACCTGGCGCACTTCGACCACGGCCGGCTGGAAGGTGCTCTGTCCAGCTTGTGCCACCGCGACCCTGCGCGGCTACCGCCAGGAGCTCAACGGCGTCACCTACGCCCGCGTCCGGGAACGCGGGCCTCGAGCTGAGGGCTACCTGTGCTCGCTGTGCACGCCGGCACGACCCGCTGCTGCGTGGGACCACTGCCACGACCACGGCTTCGTACGCGGACCCCTCTGCGGGAGCTGCAACACGATGGAGGCCCACGGCAAAGATTTCCTCGCCCAAGAAGGAAGCCTCCAGCACCTCCTGCGCTGCATCGGCTGCCGCCGCGAACGCACCCTCCCCACCCACCACCGCCTCGCCGCACTGCGCCACCACCTGCACAGCGAACACGGTGTGCTGGGGTGCACGTGGGGGATGCGCTTCTGCGTGTCCCTCGACCAGTCCGATGACGGCGCATATGAGGGCAGCGTGCGGTGCCCAACGATGCGGCACAGGAGCGCGGCGGTGCGGATGACCACCAGTGAAGTAGATGTTTTCCTGGCGGGGGTGATCGAAGCCGGGCTGATGGCATCCTGGTGAACAGGCCATCGTGCGCTGCGCGCCCAATGGACCGGCGGCCGGCGCCGGACCGCAGCGGTACGCGATCGGGGACCGGCCACCAGCGCGCCGTGCTGGTCCGTCGGCCTGCCCCGGCCCGGCCCGGATTGCCGGCGTGCTGTCCTGGGCTGCTCGTGGGGCTGTCCGCCGTTCCGTGCTCGGTTGTCCCGGGGTTCCAGGCCGTGTTGCTCTTTCGGCCCGGCCTGCCTGCCGTCTCGGGCCGTGCGGGCCCGAGAGCGTCGCGGTCCCGGCAAGGCTCCGGGGCCGTCCTGAGTGCCGCGCGCGGGCGTGGTCCTGGCCCGCCTGGGCGGGCCGGGCTGTCATCGGGCTGCCGGTCTGCCCGGAAGGCTGTTCGCCTGCCGCGCCGCGTTCCGGTCTCGCGCTGGCGTTAATGGGGGCACTGGATCCCCTGGGGGTTATGGGAGCGCATAACTTGCGCGGACTGGCCGGCGCCATCTTCTGTGGCAGGGCGGCCGGCTTTATGCCGGCTGTGCTGGGCCCGGCTTCGTTGTCCCGGGGCGTCTGCTTCGCTGCCGCGGTTGCCCGGGCGGTTGGCCGCTCTGGCCCGTCCGGCTGCCCTGCCACCGGCCGGCCCCTGCGGCCCGCCGTCCGGTGTCCGTCCGCCCCGCCGGCTGCCCGCGTGCCAGCAGGAGAGGGTCGGTCTGGGGCCGTCGACGTGTCCGCTGCTGCGGCGGGGTCCGCGCAGGTCGATGCCGGGGACGAGCGGGGACCGACTGACGGAGATGCTGCTGTGGGTGCTGTCGGCCGGCACCCGGAAGCTGATGTGAAGGCCCTGGTGAGAGGAGGCGGCCCGTTCCCGGAGACTGGCCCGCCGCCGGGCCGGTGAGTCCAGCGGCGGGCCGAGAGACGCCTTATTTCCCGGTGATGTTGATGGTGATGCTTCCTCCGAGGGCACCAGCGTGGATCAGGGCGATGCCTAGGTCATTATGGCCAGTCAGGGTGAGGAGCACGCCGGTGGTGCAGCAGGTGGCGGATAGTCCGACCTGGGCCCAGCCGAGGGCGCTACGCGACGGCGGGTGCTGCGCGGGGGTTTGGGCCGGGAGTGTTCCGTGTGGCTGTGGCTCCCGTCGTATGTTGTGCACATGCCAACCCCTCTCGTGCGTGCTGCGGCACGCGGTAGATGGATGCCCGGACTTTCACCCAGCGGCGGGTAAGCCGCGCAAGTCCGCAGGTCACGCTCCTGGGAGCGTCAGGCAAGAGGCGTCGGCTGCCGGGCCCTACACCGCTCTGCACTAGCCGCGCAAGCCCCCTTGGGAGAAAGGGCTGGTGCCCGGATTGTGAATCCGGGCCCCGGTGCCTGCCGGCCGTCCGTCCGCCGGGTCCGCGCCGGGGTGCCGGGCCCGCGCCGCCTGCCATGCGCGCGGCCTGGTGGCCTGTGGCCGTCCGTCAGTTGCCCGTCGGCTTTGCGTTGTGCTGCTGCGTCCCGCCGTCCTGGCCGTCGGCCGCCGTTCTGGCCGTCGGCCGCGGCCCGTCCGGGCCGGGCCCGTCGGCCGCCGCGGTCTTGGCCGTCGGCGGCGTTCCGCTGGCTCGGACCGCGGCCGGGCCGCGCCTGGCGGCCGTCCGGCACTGCGTTCCGCTGTTGGCCGCGGCTTGCCTTGTCCGCCCGCGCCGTGCCGGCCGTCGTCCCGGTGCTGGCCGTCGTCCCGGCCGCCGGTTGCCCGTCGGCTCTGCGTTGTGCCGCTGCGCCCCGCCGTCCTGGCCGTCGGCCGCGTGGTCGTGCCGTCCGCCGCGTTCAGCGTCGCCGTCCTCCGCCCGCGGCCGCGCCTGGCCGCGCCGCTGCCGTTCCGGCCGTCCGGCCGCCGTCCTGGCTGTCGGGGCGCTCCTGCCCGGGTCGCGCCTGCCGGGCCGACCCTGTCCCCCCCCGGGGGTTGGTTGGCTGTGTGGCCGTTTGCTGGGTGTGTGGTGGTTCCGCTCGCCGGGTCGTCCTGCGGTCGTCCGGCGGAGGTCTGTGGTTGTGCTGTTGGGCGGTGCTGGCCGCCCGGCCGCGTTGGTGCTGCCGGGGTCGGCTGGTCCCTGGCCGTGCTCGCCGCTTACGCCCTGTGGCGGCGGTGCCCGGTGGGGCCCGGCTGCCGTCGACCGCCCGCTGTGGCCTGGATGCAGCAGCATGGTGGTCGATCGTTGTGTTGTGTGAGCCTGCCGTCCGGCATGCTCGCTGCTGCTGGCGAGTTCGCCGCCACCCGCGCCTGCCGCGCCAGTTCCCGGCCGCCGCGCTCGTGACGCTGCCTGCCGTGCCCGCGTCCCGGCTGCTTGTGGTCGTCGGCCGTGTTCTGCCGGTTCCGCGCTGTGCCGTTGCACCCCGCCCGCGCCGTTGCACCCCGCTCGTGCTGCTGCAGCCCGCTTGTGCTGCTGCAGCCCGACCGCGCCGCTTTGCCGCGCTGCCGCCCACGGCTGTCCTGGCGGCCTGCGGCCGTCCATCGCCTTCCGCCGCGTTGCCGCCGCTGCTGCTACATCCCCGCGCCTGGCCTGCCGTGCCGCACCCGACGCCTGGCCGTCGGCGGCGCTCCCCGCCGGGCCGCGCCCTGCTGGCCCGCCCTCCGCCGCGCGATCGTCCCGCCCGCCGCGTTCAGCGTCGCTGTCCTCCGCCTGCGGCCGCGCTTGGCCGCGCTCGCCGCCGCCGTCCTGGCCGTCGGCGGCGGTCCCGCCCGGGCCGCGCCTGCCGGCCGTCCGGCCGCCGCGGTCCCGGCCGTTGGCCGCGCCGTTCGTTCGGCGTTGTCAGGGCTGCGTCGCCACCCATTCCCGCCTGCCGTGCCCGTGCCGCCGCCTGCCGCGGGCGCCGCTGCCTGCCGTGCCCGGGTCCCGGTTGCCTGCGGTCGTCCGCCAGTTGCCCGTCGGCGGCGGTCCCGCCCGGGCCGCGCCTGCCGGCCGTCCGGCCGCCGCGGT
>NZ_JALMUV010000073.1 GCF_023155275.1 Streptomyces rhizoryzae | reverse complement strand
GAACCACCTGTGGAACAGCGTCGTGCGGGTCTCCTCGGACTGGCGGGTGGCGGCCCGGGCCAGCCGGCCCTCGCGCCCCCACCACCGCTCCGCCGGGCCGGTGACCACGGCCCGGAAGCGGCGCCACTGCCGGATCTCACGGACGGCGCGCACGGTGGCGTCGGCCGGTGCGGGCGGAGCGGCCTCGCCCCGCCGGGCGGCACGGTAGGTGTCGAGGAGGTGCTGCTGCGTGATGTCCATGCCCTCACTCTGAAGCGGCCCGGCCGCCCCTGGCTCGTCGATTGACGAGAGCCGTCAATCGACGACAGCGCAGGTCAGGGCCTCACGCATGATGGGCACATGGCCAACGTCATCGACATCACCGGACTGCCGCCGGAGCGCATCGTGTTCGCGCCCTCCCCGCTCGCCGAGCTGGGTGCCGCGCTGCACGCGCTGTCCGAGCCGGGCCACCACCCCGGGCTGCACGGCTGGGTCACCGCGACCAACGCGGGGCTGAAAACCGACCTCGCCGACCGGCTGTGCGAGGCGGACTTCCTGTGGCGGTCCTCCCGCTCCGACATCCTGCTGCCCGCGCGCCCCGGGGCGTCGCTGGCCGAGGATCTGGACGAGCTGGACAGGATCGATGACGAGCGGTTCGTGGCGGCCGTCTTCGAGATCACCTGCTCGCCGCGTTACACCGTCCCCACGCCGTCGCCGCTGGTCGACGCGGAAGAGCGGGCGCGGGTACGGGAGATGGCGGCCGCCCGGGGCCCGCGCCAGGCGGCCTTCACGGACCGGATGCTGACCGACCCGGACGGCCTGCGGGTGTGGCTGCGCCGCCTGTTCGAGGACTGTGAGCAGGCGTTCTTCGGGGACATCTGGCGGCGGGTGGGCATCCAACTGGCCGCCGACGCCCGGCACAAGACCGACCTGCTGCGCCGCAACGGACTGGCCGAGACGCTGACCGCCACCTCGCGGGCGCTGACGCTGGACGAGCCGCAGGACGGCAGCAGGCCCACCCGGATCCTGGTCGACAAGCTGGCCCGCAGCCGCACCACGGCGTTCTCCGATCCCGCGGACCCGGGGGTCACGTTCATCCCGACGTCGTTCGGCTGGCCGCACCTGCTGTTCAGCCACGCCCCTGGCTGGCGCCCGGTGCTGCAATACCCGGTCGCCAGCCCGGAGTTGCCCGCCCCGGCCACGCTGGAACTCGTCCAGCAGCGGCTGGAGGCGCTCGGCCATCCCATGCGGATGCAGCTGTGCCGGACGTTGTCGCGGGGGCCGCACACGACCGGTGAGCTGGCGACGGCGTTCGGGATCACCTCGCCGGAGGTGTCGCGGCACATCGCGGTGCTGAAGAAGGCGGGGCTGCTCCAGACCCGGCGCCGCGGCCGGTACGTCCTGCACCAGCTGGACCTCCAGGTGGTGGCCCGGCTGGGCAGCGACTTCCTGGAGGGCGTACTCCGCTGAGCGCGCGGGACCACGCCGGCCCCGGCCCCCGGAGCCAGCCCCGCCCCGGACCTCGCCCCGGAGCCGGCGCCGCCCCTCCCCTCTCCCCCCGCTCAGTTCTCCTGGAGGAACTTCTTGGCCAGGGTGTCGCCGCGGCTGACCGCGGCGGCGTGGTTCTCGATCGGCGACGCCTGGGAGTTGGTGAACAGCAGATAGGTGACCCCGGAGTCGGCGCCGCCGTTCTCCGGGTCGGGGTCGATGCCCAGGCCCTTGGCGGCCGCGTAGGACGCCTCACCGATGATCTTGTTGGGGCCGGTGTCGCCGACGACGGCGTACTCGACCTGGTTGTTGTAGATGATCGCGACCACACCGCCGCCCTTGATGCCCGCGGACTCGTAGTTCCAGATGCCGCTGGTGCCGGGCACCACGACGTACGGCAGTTTGGCGGCGTTCAGCGGTTTGCCGTCGGACTGGTGGAAGCGGGTGTCGTCCTGGAACCACGGGTCCGTGTCCGCGTTGCACTGCGAGGTGATCTGCCCGTCGCAGTCGATGTCCATATCGGCCTTCCAGAAGACCGCGCCGTTCTTGCCGCAGACCGGGACGGTGGCCGCGGTCCCCTCGTCGGTGCTGTATTTGCCGTGCGACAGCTGCGTACAGCTCTTGAGCTTGGCGAGCAGTTGGGCCGCCGGGACCGAGCCCTCCTGGAGCGGGGTGTGCCGGGCGGCGGGCGCGGGGCGGTGGGCGGCCGGCTGGGCGGTGGCGGGCAGGGCCGCGGCGGCGAGGAGGGCGGCGCCGGAGGCGGTGGCGAGAGCGAGCGTTCTGCTGCGCACAGGAAAACCCCTCTGTTAGGAAAGTTTCCTTACCGCGCGTCAATCTGCTCTTGTTTACGTGTTCGCGTCAAGGCATCGTTCCGGCCAGGAGCGAGGGCCGCGGAGGTCGCCCGGCCGGGCCGGCACCGGCCGGGCGGGCGACCCTGCGCCCCGCACCCCGGACGCCGCTACGCCCCCGCGCCCCCGGCCCGCACCAGTCCGGTCTCGTACGCGAGGACCACCGCCTGCACCCGGTCCCGGAGGTTCAGCTTCGTCAGGATGCGGCCCACGTGGGTCTTGACCGTTGCCTCGGACAGCACCAGCCGCGCCGCGATCTCGCCGTTCGACAGCCCCTGGGCGACCAGCAGCAGGACCTCCCGCTCGCGCTCGGTCAGCCGCCCCAGTTCGGGCCGGGCGGGCTCACCGGCCGTGGCGGGCAGCATCGGCGTGAAGCGGTCCAGGAGGCGGCGGGTGGTGGACGGCGCGACGACCGCGTCGCCACTGTGCACCGCGCGGATCGCGGCGAGGAGCTCGCTCGGCGGTACGTCCTTGAGCATGAAGCCGCTGGCCCCGGCCTTGAGCGCGGAGAAGGCGTACTCGTCCAGGTCGAAGGTGGTCAGGATGAGGACCTTCGGGGCGCCCTCCGGCTGCCCGCCGCCGCAGATCCGTCGGGTGGCCTCGACGCCGTCGAGGTGCGGCATCCGGACGTCCATGAGGATCACGTCCACCGTGGCGGTCCGCAGCACCTCCAGGGCCTCGGCCCCGTTCCCCGCCTCGGCGACGACCTCCATGTCGGGCTGTGCGGCCAGCACCATCCGGAAGCCGGTGCGCAGCAGCACCTGGTCATCGACGAGCATCACGCGGATGGTCATGGCAGGAGGGTCCCTTCGGGGGTCGGCCGGGGCGGCTGGGGCGAGCGTACGGGGCGGTGGCGCGGGGCCGGGCGGCGAGCCGTGCCGGGAGCGGGCGGATGGGGGCGCCGGCGCCTCACCGGTCCGCCTTCAGCGGGAGGACGGCGTTGACGCGGAAGCCGCCGCCGGGGCGCGGGCCGGCGTCCAGGAGGCCGCCGACCATGCCGACCCGTTCGCGCATACCGATCAGGCCGTGGCCGAGGCCGTCCTCCCCGCCCCCCTCGTACAGCTCGTGCTGCGCGCCGCGGCCGTCGTCCTCGACCAGCAGATCGAGGTCGTCGGCCCGGTAGGTCAGGCGCACGGTGGCGCTGACACCGGGGCCGCCGTGCTTGCGGGTGTTGGTCAGCGCCTCCTGGACGATGCGGTAGGCGGTCAGCTCGACACCGCTGGGCAGCGCGCGCGGCTCGCCCAGCACCCGGAAGTCCACCGGCAGGCCCGCGCCCCTGACCTGGTCTATGAGGTCCGCGAGCTGCTCGACGCCGGGCTGCGGGACGTACTCCCCGCCCTCGGCCTGCTCGCCGGTGCGCAGGACGCCCAGCAGCCGGCGCATCTCGGCGAGCGCCTGCCGCCCCGTACCGGAGATCGTCTCCAGTGCCTGCCGGGCCTGCTCGGGCGCGGCGTCCAGGACGTAGGCGGCGCCGTCGGCCTGGACGACCATGACCGAGACGTTGTGCGCGACGACGTCGTGCAGTTCGCGGGCGATGCGGGCGCGCTCGGCCGCGACCGCGATCCGGGACTGCGCCTCGCGCTCCCGCTCCAGCCGGGCGGCCTTCTCCTCCACCTGGGCCCAGTAGGCCCGGCGGGTGCGTACCGAGTCGCCGAGCACCCAGGCCAGCACGAAGGGGACGGTGAGCAGCCCCATGAAGAACAGCAGCGCCCACACCGGCAGGGCGACCGGGTTCTCCCGGAAGCGGAACTGGGACAGGGCGGGGCCGAGCAGGGCGCCGATCAGTGCGAAGCGTGAGGCCCAGCGGCGGGCGGAGGTCTCGGAGGCGACGGTGTAGATGATCACCAGGAGGGCGAAGTCGCCGGGGTTGGGCCGGAGGTTCAGGGCCAGCTGGCCGAGGGCGAGGGCGGTGGCCAGCAGCAGCATCTTGACCGGGTACTTGCGGCGCAGCGCGATGACCAGGCACAGGCCGAAGGTCAGGGCCAGGGCGACGAACTTCTCGCGAAGGCCCGTCTGGGCGACGACCCACAGGCCGTTGAACCCGAAGAGGAGGAAAGCCCAGAAGCTGTCCACCCCCGTCGGGTGCCTGCGGAAGAAGTCATAGAGACGCTGCACGTAACCCAGCGTAGGCAGGGCGGAAGGGCAGCGGAGTCAACCGGAGGGGCGATCCTCTTCGAGGCCCTCTACTCCCCAAGGTGGAGGCCGGATGCGCCATTTGTGGCGTGCCTGGGGCCGATCGGTGAGCGCCTGGTGCGGAGCGCTCGGCGCCGGGCCGCGGATCACGCCTGCGACCTGGGGTTTCCTCCTCCGCCGCGGCTCATACCGCCGGCCCGCGTCACACCACGGGTCGACGTCCCGTCCGCGCCCCCTCCGGCCCGCCCCCGCGCCCTCCGGCCCGCCGTCGGCTCCCTCCCGCCCCGTCGGCTCCCTCCCGCCCCGTCGGCCTGCGCCCACCCCGTCCGGCCCGTCCTGGCAGCCCCACGCGCCCGGCGCCGCACCCCGGCCCCCGTACCGTGGTGCCTGTGACGAGAGAGGGAGAGGGGACAGTGGCGGACGAGACCGCGGCGGACGCCACCCGAAACGCCGGGAACGCCCTGCCGGAGGACCCGCCCGACGCCCCCGGCGCTCCGCCCGGCACATCCGGTCCCGGCACGTCCGGCCACCGCACGTCCGACCGCGACCCGACCGGCCCCGGCGCATCGGGCCGCGCCGCGTCCAGCCCGGACACGCCCGACCACGGCACGCCCGACCACGGCACCTCCGCCCCCGGCACGCCCGGCCCCGCCGAGTGGCGCACCTGGCAGGACGCCGCCGAGCGGGCGCTCTACGGCCCCGACGGCTTCTACACCCGGCCCGGTGGACCCGGCCCCGCCGGGCACTTCCGGACCTCCGTCCACGCCTCCCCGCTGTACGCGGGTGCCGTCGCCGCCCTCCTCCGCCGCGTCGACACCGCGCTCGGCCACCCGGCCGAGCTGGCCCTGGTCGACGTCGGCGCGGGCCGCGGCGAGCTGCTGACCGGGGTGCTGGCCGCGCTCCCGGAGGAGGTGGCCGCGCGGGTCCGCCCGCACGCCGTGGAACGCGCCCCGCGCCCCCCGGGGCTCGACCCCCGTATCGACTGGCGCGCCGACCTGCCCGCGCCGGGCTCGCTGACCGGTCTGCTGTTCGCCAACGAGTGGCTGGACAACGTGCCGCTGGACGTCGTCGAGACGGACGCCGACGGGGTACCGCGCCGGGTCCTGGTCCGCGCCGACGGCGCCGAACGGCTGGGCGCGCCGGTGGACGGGCCGGACGCGGAGTGGCTCGCCCGCTGGTGGCCGCCGGTCGCGCCGGACGCCGCCGGCCCCGGCCCGTCCCCCGCCCCCGGGCTGCGCGCCGAGATCGGCCGCCCCCGGGACGCCGCCTGGGCCCGCGCCGTCCGCACCCTGCGTACCGGGCTGGCGGTCGCCGCCGACTACGCCCACCGGCGCGCCGACCGGCCCCCGTTCGGCTCCCTCACCGGGTTCCGGGCGGGCCGCGAGGTCGCCCCGGTGCCGGACGGCAGCTGCGACCTCACCGCGCATGTCGCCCTGGACGCCTGCGCCGGGCCGGGCGCCGAGTTGCTGACCCAGCGCACCGCGCTGCACGCCCTGGGCGTCTCGGGCGGACGTCCGCCGCTCTCCCTGGCCACTTCCGACCCCACCCGCTACGTGCGGGCCCTCGCCCGCGCCGGACAGGCCGCCGAACTCACCGACCCCGCCGGCCTCGGCGCCTTCACCTGGCTCCTCCAACCGGCCGGCGGAACCGCCTGCACCGGACTGCTCACCCCTGACCTCCCCTCTGGCGACCCCCACTGACCGGCCCGGCGAAAGCCCTGGCCGTCTGACCGCCGGACCGCCCCGTTCCCGCCCCCCGCTCCCGCCCCCCGCTCCCGCCCCGTCCTGACCCCCCGGACCGGCCCCTGACCAGCCCCGACCAGCCCCCGGACCCGTGCGTTCCACACCACGGACCGGGCCGCATCGGGGCGGGCCGCCCTGCGACACTGTCCCCATGACGGAGACGACGGTCGGCATCGGCGGCGCGGCGGAGAGCACCGACATGGTGTTGAACATCGGCCCGCAGCACCCCTCCACGCACGGCGTGCTACGGCTGCGCCTGGTCCTGGACGGGGAGCGCATCCGGCAGGCCGAGCCGGTGATCGGCTACATGCACCGGGGCGCCGAGAAGCTCTTCGAGGCGCGCGACTACCGCCAGATCATCATGCTCGCCAACCGCCACGACTGGCTGTCGGCGTTCTCCAACGAGCTGGGCGTGGTGCTCGGCGTCG
Organism: Streptomyces rhizoryzae; assembly: GCF_023155275.1. Classification (GTDB taxonomy): domain Bacteria; phylum Actinomycetota; class Actinomycetes; order Streptomycetales; family Streptomycetaceae; genus Streptomyces; species Streptomyces rhizoryzae. Next base: position 13,155 of record NZ_JALMUV010000073.1, on the reverse strand, counting down.
AGCGGATGCTGGGCATGGAGGTGCCCGAGCGCGCGGTGTGGCTGCGCACCCTGCTCGCCGAGCTGAACCGCGTGCTGAACCACCTGATGTTCCTCGGCTCGTATCCGCTGGAGCTGGGCGGCATCACCCCGGTCTTCTACGCCTTCCGGGAGCGGGAGGAGCTCCAGACGGTGATGGAGGAGATCTCCGGCGGCCGGATGCACTACATGTTCAACCGCGTCGGCGGTCTGAAGGAGGACCTCCCGGCCGGCTGGCTCGGCCGGGCCCGGCAGGCGGTCGCCGACGTCCGCTCCCGGATGGGCGTCTTCGACGACCTCGTCCTCGGGAACGAGATCTTCCGCGGGCGCACCCGGGGCATCGGGGTGCTCTCCCGGGAGGCGGTGCACGCCTACGGCGTCTCCGGGCCGATCGCCCGCGCCTCCGGGGTCGACTTCGACCTGCGGCGCGACGAGCCGTATCTGGCGTACGGGGAGCTGGGGTCGGTGCTCAAGGTGGTCACCAGGGAGGAGGGCGACTGCCTGGCCCGCTTCGAGTGCCTGCTGGAGCAGACCCACAACGCCCTGGCCCTCGCCGACGCCTGCCTGGACCGGATCGCGGAGCTGCCGCCCGGGCCGGTCAACCAGCGGCTGCCGAAGGTCCTCAAGGCCCCGGAGGGCACGACCTACGCGTGGACCGAGAACCCCCTCGGCATCAACGGCTACTACCTCGTCTCCAAGGGCGAGAAGACCCCGTACCGCCTCAAGCTGCGCTCGGCGTCGTACAACAACATCCAGGCGCTGACCGAGCTGCTGCCGGGGACGCTGGTCGCCGACATGGTCGCCATCCTGGGCTCGATGTTCTTCGTGGTCGGCGACATCGACAAGTGACCATCGGCACATGACCATCGACGCGTGACCGTCGGCACGTGACCGGGGCCGGCCCGGTGGCGCGCGGCGGCCGCGCGCTCCCGGAGAACGCCGTGGCGGGCGCCGTCCACAGGGTGTGGGCGGCGCCCGCCGTCGTGGTCCGGGTGCGGGACGCCTCGCCGCCGCGCCGGTGCCGGTGGTTCAGGAGATGGCGGTGCGCAGTTCCGCGAGGTCGAGCTGTTCGGTCTCGTCGTGGGCGGTCAGGTCGATGACCTCGCCCGCGCCGTGGGTGGTCTCCCCGTCGGCGGCCGGGGCGCCGGACGCCTCGCCGCCGTCCGCGGCCGCGTCCCCGGCGGCCTGCTGCGCGGCCGTCTCACGGGCGTCCGGCTTGCGGGCGTCCGCCTGGCGGGCCTCCGCCGTACCGGCATCTGCCGTACGGGCGGCCGTACGGGCCTTCGCGCGGGCCGACTGCTCGGCGAGCGCCTCGTCGCCGACGACGTCCGCGAGGTCCTCCTCCATGGGCGCGATGGCCTGGCGGCGGGGGACGGTGGCGTTGCCGAAGAAGTCGAAACCGCCGAGCGTGCGCGGCACGGCCGGGCGGGCCGGAGCGATCGCGGCGGCGGCCGGCACCGGGCGGAGCGCCGGCCCGCCCGTCCCCTGCGCGGCGGCCGCCCCGGACTTCCCCTCGGTGCGGGCCTCGGGCTTCCCGCCGTCGCCGGTGCCGTCCCGGCCGTCGCCCCGGGCGGCGGCGCGCTGCCGGGCGGCGTTGCGGACCAGGTCGCGCAGGGCGCGGTCCGCCTGGGCGTAGGAGGCGGCCGGCCGGCCCGTGCGGGCGGTGTCCGGGTCGGCCGGGGCCGGGCGGCCGGTGTCGGCGGCCGCGTCGCGGCGGGCCGGGAGCAACCGGTCGTCAAAGGAGGGCTGCCCGGCCTCGATGGCGAGCAGCCGGCGGCCCTCCAGCGCGCTGGCGCGCTCGGTCTCGGCGTTGGCGTAGCGGCGCAGCAGGGCGGCGTGCTCGCTGCGCAGGCGGGCGAGTTCGGCGCGCTTGGCACGGAGCTTGGCGTCCAGGGCGGCGCGGATCTCGCGCGCCTCCTCGACGTCCGTCTCCAACTCCGCGATCCGCTCCTCGGTGCGCCACTCGTCGCGGGCCCGGGCGCGGGTGAGTTCGGCGACCCGCTTGCCGGCCGTGCGGTCCCAGGTGCGCAGCAGGACGGCGCCGGTGACCGCGGCGGCCGCGGCGCCGGCGGCGAGCACCCGCTGCACGAGGTCGTCGCCGACGAACCACGCGCCGGTGGCGCAGGCAAGGGACGCACCGGCGACCGCCGTTGGAGGAAGCAGCCGGTGGAGGGGTGGGGAATGGCGGTGGCGTCCTCGTGACATGGCCAGAAACTTACCGTGCGTGCGGGACCTATGGGGCCCCGCATACGCATCCGTTTCCCGCTGGTTACTTCTTGACCAGTCCCTTGGACTCCAAATACGCCTGGGCGACATCGGCGGGCTTCAAGCGCTCGGCATCGACCTTGCGGTTCAAGTTGATCAAGTCCTCGGTGGTGAGCACCTTGGTGATCTTGTTCAGCGCGGTCTCGATCTCCTTGTCGCCGGCCTTCTCGGCATTCACCACCGGCAGCACATTGTCGGCGTTCTGGAGCTTCTTGTCGTCCTGGAGAAGGACCAGGCCGAAGTTGTCGAGGGTGGCGTCCGTGGTGGTGGTCAGCACGAGTTGGTCGGTGCCGTCCTTGACCGCCTGCTTGGCCTGCGGCGTGCCCACGCCCTTGGGGTCGATGCCCGCGACGGTGATGCCGTAGGTCTTCTCCAGACCGGGCTTGCAGAACACCCGCGTCTCGCACTCCTCACCGGCCGCGAGTTTGATCTTCTGCTGCGAACGGCCGAGGTCGGACAGCGTGCGGAGCTTGTGCGCGGCGGCGAATTCCCGGGTGACCGCGAAGGCGTTCTGATCGGTGGCCCGGCCCGCCGCCAGCACCTTCAGTCCGCGCGGTGCGGCGAGCTTCTCCAGCGCCGCGACCGTCGCGCCGATGTCGCTGGACGCCACCGGCCTCGCCTGGGCGCCGTTCTTCTTCGCGTTGAGGAATTCCGCGAGCGTGGAGGCATATTCCGGAACGACATCGATCTGGCCCTTCTCCAGGGCCGGTTCATACAGCTCGCGATTGGTCAGCGTCTGCACCCGGGGGCGGTAACCGGCATCGGCGAGCACGCGAGAATAGATCTCGGCGAGCACCTTCGACTCGGTGAATCCCGCCGCGCCGATGACGATCTCGCCCTTCCCGCCGCCGCTGCCCCGGCCGCCCTTCTCCTCCAGGCTCTGCCCGCCGCACGCGGCCAGCCCGGCCGCCAGCGCCACCACTGTGCCCGCGGCGAACGCGGTGCGCGCCGCGCGCGCTGTGCTGCTCATGGAATTCCACTCCGTCCGTTCGGACCCGGTCACGTGACGTCGGGTCGGTTGGGGCTCGGGTCGGTCGAGGCTCGGGTCGGGTGAGGCTCAGGCCGGATGACGACTCAGGCCGGATGACGACTCAGGTCGATTGCCGGCTCAGGTCGATCGACGGCTCAGGTCGGTTGCGGGTCCTGGCGCGGGGCCGGGCCGGGGGGCGGGGCCGGGGCCTTCCCCCGCACGGCGCGCCGCCGCCCCCGCATCGGGTCGCAGGCTCGGTCCAGCAGCACCAGCACGCCCTCCACCAGCAGGGCCAGCAGCGCCACCAGGACGGCCCCGGCGACCACCTGTGCGGTGTCGTAGTTGCCGAAGCCGGCGGTGATGATCCGGCCCAGCCCCCCGCCGCCGGCCAGGGCCGCCAGCGTCGCGGTGGCCACCACCTGGACCGCGGCCGAACGCAGCCCCGTCATGATCAGCGGGTAGGCCAGGGGTATCTCCACCCGCCACAGCAGCTGCCCGCCGGACATCCCCATCCCCCGGGCCGCCTCGACCACATCGCGATCCGCCTCCCGGATGCCGAGGTGGACGTTGGTCAGCAGCGGCGGCACCGCGAAAAGCACCAGCGCGATCAGCGTCGGCCAGTCGCCGTGCGTCCCCAGCGGGGACAGCGTCAGCAGCACCAGCACCGCGAACGTCGGCACCGCCCGCCCCACGTTGGAGACGTTGACCGCCAGCGCCCCGCCCTTGCCGATGTGCCCCAGCCACAGCGCCAGGGGCAGCGCTATCAGGCAGGACAGCAGCAGGCACACCCCGCTGAGCCACAGGTGCTCCCCGAGGCGGTGCCACACGCCCTTCTCGCCGGCCCAGTTGGCGGCCGTGGCCAGCCACTGCCAGGCTCCCGTGATCGCGTCCACGCTCACCCCACCGCCTTCGCCACCGGCGCCGGGCGCCGCACCCGGCGGCCCCCGGTCCGGGCCCGCGTCCACGGCGTCAGCAGCCGCTGCACCCCGAGCAGGAGCAGATCGGCCGCCAGCGCCAGCAGGACGCACAGCACCGACGCGGTCAGCACCTCCGCCTTGAAGAAGCCCTCCATACCGCTGGCTATGAGGTTGCCCAGGCCGCCGTAGCCGACCACCGAGCCGATCGTCGTCATCGCCACCGTCGAGACCGTGGCGATCCGCACACCGGCCACCAGGGCGGGCAGCGCCAGCGGGAGTTCCACCTCGAGGAGCAGCCGGGCCGGCCCGTAGCCCATCCCGCGGGCGGCCTCCCGCACCTCGGCGGGCACCGCGTCCAGCCCGGCGAGGACGTTGCGCACCAGGATCGTCAGCGAATACAGCACCAGGCCCGTGACGACCACCGCCGGCGAGACCCCGAAGACCGGGGTCAGCAGCGCGAACATCGCCAGCGACGGCACCGTGTACAGCACCGTCGTCAGGCCCAGGACCGGCCCGGCGACGCCCCGCCGGTGCCGCGCCAGCAGCGCCAGCGGAAAGGCGATCAGCAGCCCGATGAGCACCGAGACCGCCGTGATGCCGATGTGCTGGAGCGTGGCGGACAGCAACTCCTGGCTCCGGGTGCGCAGATACTCCCCGCAGATCCAGTCGTTCCGCTCCAGGCAGCCGGGACCGCCGCCCTGGGCCAGGGACCGAAGCCCCGTCAGCGCCTCCGTCGCGCGCACCGGTGCCTCCACCGCCGTCACCTCCCCCGCTCGCCGATACCGTGGTGACTGTCTGCGACCCTAACCCCCACCACTGACAATCGCCCCGGCCCGGCATCCACTCGCAACACCGCGTTCACGGCACCCGCGCACGGCGCGTACACAATGGGGCCCGTCCACACAGGGGGAATTCATGATCCGCTTCGAGCACGTCACCAAGCGCTACGCCGACGGCACCACCGCCGTCGACGACCTCTCCTTCGAGGTCGCCAAGGGCGAACTGATCACCCTCGTCGGCCCGTCCGGCTGCGGCAAGACCACCACGATGAAGATGGTGAACCGGCTCATCGAGCCGACCAGCGGCCGCATACTCCTCGACGGCGAGGACCTCGCCGACGCCGACCCGGTCGAACTCCGCCGCCGCATCGGCTACGTCATCCAGCAGGTCGGGCTCTTCCCCCACAAGACCGTGCTGGACAACACCGCCACCGTCCCGCACCTCCTCGGCCGCCCCCGCAAGGCGGCCCGCGCCCGGGCCGCCGAACTCCTCGACCTGGTCGGCCTGGACCCGTCCGTCTACGGCGACCGCTACCCCGACCAGCTCTCCGGCGGCCAGCGCCAGCGCGTCGGGGTGGCCCGCGCGCTCGCCGCCGACCCGCCCGTGCTGCTGATGGACGAGCCCTTCGGCGCGGTCGACCCGGTCGTCCGCGAGCACCTCCAGAACGAGTTCCTGCGGCTCCAGTCCACGCTCCACAAGACGGTGCTGTTCGTCACCCACGACATCGAGGAGGCGGTCCGGCTCGGCGACCGGATCGCCGTCTACGGCGCCGGGCGGATCGAGCAGCTGGACACCCCGGCGACGGTGCTGGGCGCCCCCGCGACCCCGTACACCGCGGAGTTCGTCGGCGCCGACCGCGGTCTGAAGCGGCTCGCGGTCACCCCCGTCGAGGCCGCCGACCTCGAAGAGCCGCCGGTGGTCCGCGCCGACGACCCGGCCGCCCGGGCCGCGGACGCCCTCGCCGCCGCCGGGGCCCCCTGGGCCGTCGTCCTGGACGCCGACGGCGCGCCCTACGGCTGGGTCGCGGCCGACGCGCTCACCGCGCCCGGCGGCCCCGCCGCGGACCGCTCGGCCCCCGTCCACGCGCTGGCCCGCCCGATGACCGCCGCGCTGCCGCTGGGCGCCCCGCTCCGGGAGGCGCTGAGCACCCTGCTCCAGCACGACGCGGGCTGGCTCGCGGTCCTCGACGGCGACCGCTACCTCGGTGTCCTGACCCCCGCCGGGCTGCACGGCGCGCTGCGCCGCGCCACCACCGCGGACGCCGCCGACCTCCCGCGCGAGGAGGTCGCCCTCGACTCCGTCCCGAGCACCTGACCCTCGCCGGGAAACGGGCCGGAGGGCAGTCCGGAAGGCGGTCCGGAAGGCGGTCCGGGACAGGGGCCGAGAGCCGGGCCGGGGACAGGTACGGGAAAGAGAAGGGGAGCGGGAACGGGGTCCGGCCCCGACGGCCGGCCCGGGGCCGCAGCCGGGCGTCCGGGGCCGTCAGGCCCGCGCCGCCCCGGGCCCCTCGTCGTCGTCCCCCTCCGGCAGCTTGCAGACCCGCTCCAGGAAGATCGCGGCGGCGACCACGCCCGCGCCGGCCAGCACCGACAGCCCGGCGTAGACCGCCTGCCCGCGGCGCGCGTCGTCCACCCCCGAGGTCAGCAGGAAGACCCCCACACCGCCGTAGAGCCCGGCGACCAGCGACGCCACCAGCGCGCTCGCCTGCCCGAAGACCACCGCCCGGGCCGCCACCAGCGGATCGACGCCCTTGGCACCGGGCCGCCGCTCGCGCTGCGCCCGCAGCCGGGCCCGCAGCGAGAGCGCGGTGGCGGCCAGCACCACGGCGATCAGCGCCAGCACGATCGGCGCCGCCACCGGCACGCTGGGGAGGGTGCCGAACGAGTCCCACAGCCGGGCGCCCGCCCAGGCCAGGACCCCGGCCACCACGAACACCCCGGCCAGGATTCTGATCCGTAGCTGCTTCACCGAGCGATCGCCCCTCGCACCGTCCCGGCCACCCCTGCCGCGGTGGCCGTGTCTGCTCCCGGCCGCACCTGATCGTGCGGCCGCCGTGTCCGGCCGGCCGCGCACCCGCGCGGGCGCGCCGCGCGCGGACGTCCACGCGCCAGTACATCAGCGCCGCGGGCGTCCCCGGCGCACCGCCGCCGTACGCATCCGGCCCGCAACCCTAACGACTACTCCGGCAGCCGCAGTTCCAGGTCGGCCCGGGGAGCCACGCCCGCGCTGCCGAGGGAGGCCAGCAGCGCGGCCACCGCACCGCGGCCCGGAACCTCCGCCTCCGGGTCGATGTCGTGCCACGGCACCAGGACGAACGCCCGCTCGTGGGCGCGCGGGTGCGGCAGCGTCAGCAGCGGGTCGTCGGAGACGACGTCCTGGTAGGCGACGATGTCGACGTCGATGGTGCGCGGGCCCCAGCGCTCGTCCCGGACCCGCTCGAAGGCTTCCTCGATGGCGTGCCCGCGCTCCAGGAGGGACTCCGGCGGCAGGGTCGTCTTGATCAGCACCACGGCGTTGAAGTACGAGGGCTGGGAGCCCGGCTCGACGCCCCACGGCTCGGTCTCGTAGACCGGGGAGACCGCCTTGACCCGCACGCCGGGGGTGTCCTCCAGCGCGTCCACGGCACCCTGGAGCGTCTCCAGGCGGTTGCCGAGGTTGCTGCCCAGCGAGATCACCGCGCGCTTGGGGTTGGAGAGCGTGACGTCCGCCGCGTCCACCTGCTCCACCACGGAGGCGGGGACCGGCTGCACGGTCGGGTCGTTGACGTGGTGGGCGGGGCGGGAGGCGGTGGCGGGGGCCGGATGGCGGGTGGTTTTCATACTCGGCTCCGAGTGATGGTGATGGTCACGTCATCGAAGGGGACGGTGATCGGCGCGTCCGGCTTGTGGACCACCACCTCGACCTCCTGCACCCCCTCGTGCTTCAGGCACTGGTCGGCGATGCGCTCCGCCAGGGTCTCGATGAGGTCGACGGGCTCGCCCTCCACGACGGCCACCACCTCCTCGGCGACGACGCCGTAGTGGACGGTCTTCGCGAGATCGTCGGTGGCCGCCGCCGGGCGGGTGTCCAGGCCGAGGACCAGGTCGACGATGAAGGTCTGGCCTTCCTCGCGCTCCCGGGGGAACACCCCGTGGTGCCCTCTGGCCTTCAGCCCACGCAGCGCGACACGATCCACGCGAATCACTCCCACTGGTCCGGCGGCACCCGCGGCGCCACTGTTCGTCGGATTCCGGGCAACCCGCCGGACGGGTCCGGCGACTCTGCCCCATTCGAATCTACCTGCGAGCACCGACAGCGCTCGCCCATGGGGGCTATGGACAAGGCTCCGTTCCCCTGCTAGGCCGCGTCGCGCGGGCAGCCCGGCAGAGCATGCGAGATCGTCCGCGCGGCCTCTTACCCGCGCAGGCCCGCCCCACCCCTACCCGTACCGCACTTGGCTCGAACGGGTGCGCCCCGGCCCGCGCGCTGACGCCGGGCGCCACCGGGCCCGCCCCGGTTCCGCCGGCGCTTGTGAACCCACTCACATGTCCGAGGACTGGGACGGAACGGGGGGAGCCGGAGCCGGTGGCGGGGACTACTCGTCCTCGCCGTCCTCCTCCTCGTCCTCGTCCTCGCGGTCGGCGAGCACCGGCGAGCCGTGGTGCGACCAGACCCGCCAGCCCTCCTCGGTGCGCCGGAAGACGTTGGTCGCCACCACCAGCTGGCCGATCAGCGGCCCCACCGAGCCGTCGTCCTCCGCCGGGCCGCCGCTGAGGATGTTCTCCGTGCAGGTCACCAGCGCGGTGTCCCCGAGGACGTCGATCTCCACATCGGTCAGGAAGAACTGGATGTACTCGGTGTTCGCCATGATCAGCGCGTACGACCGGAGCACCTCCCCGCGCCCGCGCAGCACCGGCCACCCCGGGTGGACCACGCTCACCTGACCGTCCAGCCACATCGCGGACAGCGCCTCGTGGTCACCGCGCTCGATGGTCTCGTACAGCGCGGTGTTGGCCTCTTCGACCAGTTCGATGTCCGTCCGCGGGCCCAGGCCGCTCACTTCGTCCCCGTCGTCGTCGCCGTACCGCCCACCGGAGCGCCGGCCGCCTGCGCCGCCTCCTCCACGGCACGGGCCACCCGCACCGCGTCCGCGCTCGCCCTGACCTCATGCACCCGCACCGCCCAGGCCCCCTCTCGCGCCACGATCGCCGACACCGCCGCCGTGGCGGCGTCCCGCTCCCGGGCCGGCGGTGGAGCGGCACCCTCGCCGCCTGCCAGCACCCTGCCCAGGAACCGTTTCCTCGAAGCGGCCACCAGCAGCGGCCGGCCCAGCGACCGCAGCCGGGCCAGGTGGGCGACCAGCGCCAGGTCGTGCCCGGCGTTCTTGGCGAAGCCCAGGCCCGGGTCGATGACGATCCGCTGCGGGTCCACCCCGCCGGCGACCGCGCGCTCCACGCTCCGCGCCAGCTCGTCCACCACCTCGCCGACGACGTCCGCGTAGACCGCGCGGTTGTTCATGTCGATGGACTGGCCGCGCCAGTGCATCACCACCAGCGGGACGTGGTGGGTGGCGACCACAGGGATCATCGCCGGGTCGGCCAGGCCCCCGCTCACGTCGTTGACCAGCCGCGCCCCGGCCTCCACGGCCTGCTCGGCGACGGACGCCCGCATGGTGTCCACGGACACCGCCACGCCCGCCGCGGCCAGCTCCCGGACCACCGGGACGACCCGGCGCAGCTCCTCGGCCTCGTCCACCCGGGACGCGCCGGGCCGGGTCGACTCGCCGCCGACGTCGACCATGTCGGCGCCCTGGGCCACCAGGTCCAGACCGTGCTTGACGGCGAGTTCGGGATCGAACCACTCACCGCCGTCGGAGAACGAATCGGGCGTCACGTTCACGACGCCCATCACCGCGCAGCGGTCCCAGTCCGGCAGTCCGGCCACCCGGCCGCGCAAGGTACTCATGGCACCAGCGTAGGCCGTGGGCCGACCGGCCGGATTGCCGCCGCCGACTGCGCGGACCGCCCACCGGGGTGTCCCGCGGCGGGACCGGCGCGGCCCGTCCCGGCGCCCGTTACGCCACCTTCTCCAGGGACCCGGCGGCCACCACCGCCTCGTCCACGTGCGCGCACGGCTGCGGTGCGGCGGCCGCCCGGCGGCGCAGCACCCGCGGCAGTTCCAGGTAGCCCTCGGCCTGGAGCGTCGCCAGCCCGATCCGCGGGATGTCCCGGCTGTTGCGGAAGACCACGAAGCGCGGCTCCCAGCGCGGCTGGAACTTGTCGTTGAACTTGTACAGCGACTCGATCTGGTACCAGCGGGACAGGAAGATCAGCATGCCCCGCCAGACCCGCAGGACCGGCCCCGCGCCCAGCTTCTCGCCGCGCTCCAGGGAGGAGCGGAACACCGCGAAGTTCAGCGACACCTGCCGGACGCCCAGCTTTGGGGCCGCCTGGAGCGCGGCCACGATCAAGAGCTCGTTCATCCCCGGGTCGGCGCCGCGGTCCCGCCGCATCAGCTCCAGCGAGATCCCGTCCTTGCCCCACGGGACGAAGTGCTGCATCGCCTTCAGGTCGCCGAACGGACCCGGCTCCTCGCCCTCGGCGGGCTCCAGGTGCGCGGTGGCGATCACCGCGTCGCCGTCCGCCTCGGCGTCGATCCGGCCCAGCGCCATGGAGAAGCCGCGCTCGGTGTCGGTGTCCCGCCAGGCGTTCGCCGCCCGCTGGATCCGGTCCAGCTCGTCCGGCTCCAGGTCGCGCACCCGCCGCACCCGGGTGGTGTAGCCGTTGCGCTCGATGCGCTTGACCATCTGCCGGACGTTGCGCATCGCGCGGCCGGAGAGCGTGAAGTCGGCGACGTCCACGATGGCCTCGTCGCCCAGCTCCAGGGCGTCCATGCCGGTCTCCCGGGTCCAGACCTGGCCGCCGGTCTCGCTGCACCCGGTGACCGCCGGGGTCCAGGAGTGCGCCCGGGCCTCCTCCATGAACCGCTCGATCGCGCCCGGCCACGCCTCGACGTCCCCTATCGGGTCGCCGCTGGCCAGCATCACCCCGGAGACCACGCGGTAGCAGACCGCGGCCTTGCCGGACGGCGAGAACACCGCGCCCTTGTCCCGGCGCAGCGCGAAGTAGCCCAGCGAGTCGCGGGCGCCGTGCCGGGCCAGCAGCTCCCGCAGCCGCTGCTCGTCCTCGTCGGTCAGCCGGGCCGCCGGGTGCTCCGGCCGGAAGGCGAGGTAGGCGGTGGTGGCCACGGTCAGCAGGCCCAGCGCGCCGAGCGAGTAGCCGACGGTGTAGTCCACCCCGTTGGTGTACGCCACCGGGCCCTCGAAGCCGAAGAGCCCCCACAGCACGTGCTCGGCGCGCTCACCGAACGACGGCGAGCCGATGATCTTGTGCGGGTGGGAGCTGACGATCACCAGGCCGAGGCCGAAGCTGACGCCGCCCAGCACGACGAAGTTGGCCACCGCCTTCCAGCGGCTGCGCGGATCGGGCAGTGCCGAGAACTCCCGCCGGTGCCGGATCAGGAACCCCAGCAGCACCAGCGACAGCACCGCCCCGAGCACCGAGTGGCGGTACACCAGCTGGGCGGCGATGCCCACCGGCAGCAGCGCCACCGCCGCCACCCAGGCCCGCCGCTTGCGCCGCTTGAGCCCGTGGGCCAGCAGGAGCAGCAGGATCCCCACCACCAGGGACGCGGAGGCCGCCAGCGGGCTCACCGCGCCCGGCAGCACCTCGGCCACCGCGTGCACCCGGCTGTGCCGGAACCGCGGGAAGAGGCCCGACACCAGATTGAGCAGGCCGACCACGACACCGGCCGTGCCCACCAGCCCCGGCACCGACGAGGGCCGCGGGCCGCGGAGCCAGCGTGGCGCAGACCACGCAACCTTCTCCGACTTTTCGCCATCTAGCCTGTCAGACATCACTTTCCCGTCGCCCCGGTCGAGAGAACGTGCGAGCCTAGTCGCAGCATCTGGACTTTTGCGCCCTGTATGACGGCGTCTCAGGGCTCGGGGTTCCACTTGCGGTCCGGATGGCCCGGCCGCCCGGAAGAAAGCACCACATGGGTCTCACCAGCAAGAAAGTGCTGCTTCTTGCCGTACTCGTCGCGGTGGCACTGTTCGCTCTCACCATCTGGCTGTGGCCGCGGCTGTCCAAGGGCAACTGGCGCGCGGTGCTCGGCCGCATCGGACTGCTCCTCGCCACGCAGGTCTCGCTCTTCGCGGCGATCGGCCTGTTCGCCAACAACACCTTCGGCTTCTACGCCTCCTGGGCCGACCTCTTCGGCCAGGAGCAGGAGCCGGGCGTGGTCACGAACTACAAGACCGGCCCGCACGGCACCAACCTCAAGATGCTGGGCACCGAGCGCCTCAGCATCCAGGGCGCCTCGGTCCCGGCGACGGCCGGCCGGCTGGACAAGGTCCTGATCCGCGGCGAGAAGTCCAAGATCTCCAGCCCGGCGTACGTCTACCTGCCGCCGCAGTACTTCCAGAAGCGGTACGCGGGCAAGAAGTTCCCGGCGGCCGTGGTCCTGACCGGCTACCCCGGCACCGCCGAGGCGCTCTACAAGAAGCTGCACTACCCGCAGACCCAGTACGGCCTGCTCCAGGACCGCCGCATCCAGCCGACCGTCCTGGTCATGATGCGCCCGACGGTGGCCCCGCCGCGGGACACCGAGTGCGTGGACATACCCAACGGCCCCCAGACCGAGACGTTCTTCGCGCACGACCTGCGCCACGACATCAGCGGCCAGTACCGCGTCGGCCGGGACGCCAGGAGCTGGGGCATCATGGGCGACTCCACCGGCGGCTACTGCGCGCTCAAGCTCACCATGCGCAACCCCGGGTCGTACTCCACCGCCGTCTCCCTCTCCGGCGACTACAAGGCCCCGATCGACGCCACCACCGGCGACCTCTTCGGCGGCAGCAACCGGCTCAAGCGGGAGAACGACCTGCTGTGGCGGCAGAAGCACCTGCCCGCCGCCCCGGTGAACCTCCTGGTCACCAGCAGCCGGCACGGCGAGGGCAACTACAAGAACACCCTGCGGTTCATCGAGCAGACCAAGTCGCCGGCCACCGTCGCGTCGATCATCCTCGACAGCGGCGGCCACAACTTCAACACCTGGCGCCGGGAGATCCCGGCCGCCCTGGAGTGGCTCGGCGGCCACCTCAAGGTCTGAGACGGTCCGGCGGCGGCTCGAGCGGCTCCCCCGCACACTTCCCGGCAGCGGCCCG
>NZ_JALMUV010000072.1 GCF_023155275.1 Streptomyces rhizoryzae | reverse complement strand
CGGCACCGCTGCCGAACAGCCCCGCGCAGCGGCACCAATCCCCGCGAAGCGGGGAACCGCCCCCCGCAGCGGGGAACCGCCCAAGCGCAAGCGGACCCCACCCCGCGAAGCGGGGCACCGCCCCGCGCAGGCGAGCGGGCCCGGGCGCCGGAGGCGCAACCAACAGCACCCCGCACGGCGGGAGCGCCGAAAACGTGGGTCACCCCAGGGACACCGCCCGCCCGTCGGAGACAGACGCACGGGCCGCCTCCAGCACCCGCAGTGCCGCCGCCGCCTCCGTCGCGGTGACCGGTGGGGCGCTCCCGTCGCGCAGGGCGCGGGCGATCGCGGCGTAGTAGGCGGGGTAGTCGCCGGGCAACGTCGGCACCGGTTCGCCGCCACCGGTCTGCGGGGACTCGCCGGCGCCGAGCCGGCCCCAGCAGGACTCCGGTTCCACGCCCCAGGCGTCCCCGGCGTCCCCGGCGTCCCCGGCGTCCGCGGCGCCGCGGACGCCGGGTCGCAGGCCCGCGCGCAGGGCGGCTTCCTGGGGGTCGAGCCCGTACTTGACGTAGCCGGCGCGGCTGCCCAGGACCCGGAAGCGCGGCCCGAGTTGGGCGGTGGTGGCGCTCACCCAGAGGTGGGAGCGGACGCCGCCGGCGTGCGTGACGGCGAGGAAGGTGTCGTCGTCCGCCTCCGCGCCGGGGCGGCGGACGTCGGCCTCGGCGTAGACGGAGACGGCCGGGCCGAAGAGGGTCAGGGCCTGGTCGACGAGGTGGCTGCCGAGGTCGTAGAGCAGGCCGCCGAGCTCCGCGGGGTCGCCCGATTCGCGCCAGCCGCCCTTGGGCCGCGGCCGCCACCGTTCGAAGCGGGACTCGAAGCGCAGGACGTCGCCGAGCGCGCCGTCGGCGAGGAGGGCGCGCAGGGTGCGGAAGTCGTTGTCCCAGCGGCGGTTCTGGAAGACCGAGAGCAGCAGGCCGCGGCGGTCGGCGAGCGCGGCGAGCCGTTCGGCCTCGGCGGCGGTGGCGGCCAGCGGTTTGTCGACGACGACCGCGGCGCCGGCCTCCAGGGCGGCGGTGGCGAGCGGCACATGGGTCTTGTTGGGCGAGGCCAGCACGATCAGGTCGAGGTCGCCGGCGGCGGCCCGGTCCAGGACCTCGTCGGCGGTGGCGACCGTGCGGACCTGCGGGTGCTCGGCGCGGGCTTGCTGCTGCCGTTCGGGGCTGCGGGTGGAGACGGTGTCGAGCCGCAGCCCGTCGGTGGCGGCGATCAGCGGGGCGTGGAAGACCGAGCCCGCCAGGCCGTAACCGATCAGGCCGACGCGGAAGGGGGCGGTGGGTGCTTCGGGGGCGGTCATGCCCTCCACTTTGGCAACGCTGTTGCGTAAGTGCAAGCGGTGCGGAGAATGGGGGTGTGAGCGGGAGCGATGAGGGCGATTACCGGGGCGGCGGGGTGCGGGCGGGGGCGCCCGGCGCCAACCTCCTGGCGGTGCGCGGGCACAACACCGCGCTGGTGCTGGGGCTGCTGCGGGCGGCGGGGGAGGCGGGGGCGAGCCGCCTGGAGCTGGCGGAGCGGACCGGTCTGACCCCGCAGGCGGTCAGCAAGATCACCGCCCGGCTGCGGGACGAGGGCCTGGCCGCCGAGGCGGGCCGCCGGGCGTCCACCGGCGGCAAGCCCCGCACCGTCCTGCGGCTGATCCCCGGCGCCCGGCACGCGGTCGGCGTCCACCTGGACCGCGACGAGATCACCTGCGTGCTGGCCGACCTCACCGGCCGCCCGGTCGCCGTCCGCCGGGCGCCGCTGGACCTCGCCGCCGGCGCCGGCCCCGTGCTGGCCGCCGCGGCCGGCGAGGTCGCGGCGCTGCGGACGGAGGCGGGCGGCCCGCCGGTGCTCGGCGCGGGGGTGGCCTGCCCGGGCCCGCTGGACCACACCGCGGGCGTCCTGCGGCAGGTCACCGGTGCTCCGCAGTGGGACGGCTTCCCGCTCAGGGACGCGCTCGCCGACCGCCTCGGCCTGCCCGTCGTCCTCGACAAGGACACCAACGCGGCGGCCCTCGGCCTGGCCCGCGCCCCGGAGGAGGCCGGCGGCTCGTTCGCCTACCTGCACCTGGGGACGGGGCTGGGCGCCGGGCTGGTCCTCGGTGGCGCGCTCCACCGCGGCCCGCGCACCGGCGCCGGGGAGTTCGGCCACCAGGTGGTGCAGCTGGACGGGCCGCGGTGCGCGTGCGGGCGGCGGGGGTGCGTGGAGGCGCTGTGCCTGGCCGCGGTGGCCCGCGGCGACCTGCCGGCCGCGGCCCGGGTGCTGGGCGTGGCCGCGGCCAACCTCGTCGAACTGCTCGACGTCGACCGGGTGCTGCTGGGCGGCCGGACCGTCCTGGCGCACCCGGAGGAGTTCCGCGGCGGGGTGGCCCGGGTCCTCGACGGGTACGCGGCGCTGCGCGGCCGCCCGGTCCCGGCGGCCGGGGGCGCGCCGGCGGTGCCGGTGGCGCTCGCCCGCGGCGGGCCGCGGACCGTCGCGGACGGCGCGGCCGAACTGGTGCTGGCGGGCCTGTTCCGCTGAGCCCGGCGGGCTGCTCCGGCCGGTGGCGGACCGCCTCGACGTCGGTGCCGCCGGGGTCGCGGACGAACGCGCCGTAAGGGGCCGGGTGGTATTCCGGTCACACCCGCGGGGCGTGCAGGGAGGTGGCGCCGCCGGCCACCGCGGCGGCACGGAAGGCGTCCACCGCCGCGCGGTCGGCCGCGGTCAGCGCGCTATGCACCTCGCGGGCCGGCCGCCCGTCCGTCCCGTAGCCGATGACCTGCCCGAAGTCCGTGACACCGGCACCGCCGAGCGGGGCGGGGACCCGGTCGTGGAACCCCGCACCGGCCGCGACGCCGGACACCTGGATCCCGAGGTGATCAAGCATGGGGCCGGCCTTGCACGGGACGGCCGGCGGGGTACGGGGTTGCGCCCGAACCGCGGGCGGCGCACCGCCGGGCGCGCGCCGGTGCGAAGATCGCCGGGTGGAGTTCCCGTACGGCCAGGATCCTGGCGCACCCGTCCGGTCCGGCATCCCCGAGCACGGACGCATCCCCAAGTACTACGCGGCCAAGGTGGACCTCGCCGCGCTGCTGGCGGAGCTCGGCGAGGGCGAACCGCTGCCCGCCGAACGCGAACTGGCGCTGCGCTTCGAGGTGTCCCGGGAGACCCTGCGCCAGGCGCTGCGCGAACTGGTGCTGGAGGGGCGGCTGCGCCGGATGGGGCGCGGCACCGTCGTCGCCGGCCCCAAGATGGAGCAGCCGCTGTCGCTCGCCAGCTACACCGAGGGCGTCCGCCGCCAGGGCCGCACGCCCGGCCGGCACCTGGTCTCGCTCGACCGCTTCCCCGGCCCGCCGGCGCTCGCCCGCGACCTGGGCATCGCCGCGGGGGACCCGGTGTGGCACCTGGAGCGGGTGTTGCTCGCCGACGACGAGCGGGTCGGCCTGGAGAGCACCTACGTCGCGGTGGCCCGGGTCCCGGACCTGGATGCGGACTTCGCACCGGACTCGTCGTTCTACGCCTACCTCCGCGAGCGGCTCGGCATCGGCTTCGGGGACGCCGACGAACGCCTGGAGACCGTGCTCGCCACCCCGCGCGAGGCCCTGCTGATCGGCACGCCCGGCGCGCTGCCGATGCTGCTGATCCACCGCCTGTCCCGCGACACCGAGGGCCGCCCGCTGGAACGCGTCCGCTCGCTCTACCGGGGCGACCGGTTCTCCTTCACCGCCCACCTGGGGCGCACCGGCGGCCCGTAAGGGGGGAGGGGCGGCGGTCCCTAGGGGGAGGGTGGGCCCCCGGTCGGTATGCCTACCCGCGAGGGTGCCGGACGACCCGTCACACCACGGGTTCGGGTCACGAAATGGTAACGGGTCTAGGCCAAGTTTGGAGGCGCGTTAACCGGCGCGTCGCCGGGCCGATGCCGGGGCGCCACTCGCCGCCGCGACCGTTCGGGGCATGCGAGTCATAGTCGTCGGAGCAGGCGTGCTGGGCACCATGCACGCCTGGCACGCCATCGAACGGGGCCACGAGGTCCTGCACCTGGAACGGGAGGACGAGGCCCGCGGCGCCTCGGTCCGCAACTTCGGGCAGATCTGGGTCAGCGGCCGCGCCGGCGGCGAGGAACTGGACACCGCGCTGCGCGCCCGCACGCTCTGGGAAGCCATCGGCGCCCGCGTCCCCGGTATCGGGTTCCGCGCCACCGGCTCCCTGACCGTCGTCCGCACCGACGCCGAGCACGCCGTCGCCGAGGCCGCCGCCCGCCGCCCCGACGCCGCCGCCCGCGGCTACCGCCTCCTGGACCCCGCCGCCGCCCGCGCCCTCAACCCCGCCCTGCGCGGCGACTTCACCGGCGCCCTGTGGTGCGCCCGGGACGCCGCCGTCGAACCGCGCGTCGCCCAACGCGCCCTGAAGGACGCCCTGCTGGCCTCCGGGCGCTACACCTACCTCGGCGGCCGTGAGGTCCGCGACCTCCCCGGCGGCGGCGCCGTCCGCGACGACCACGGCACCACCCACCACGGCGACGCGGTCGTCCTCTGCACCGGCGCCTGGCTCGGCGGCCTGGTCCGCGAACTCGCCCCCGACCTGCCGGTCCGCCGGGTCCGCCTCCAGATGATGCAGACCGACCCGCTCGGCGAACCCCTTCCCACCTCCGTCGCCGACGCCGACAGCTTCCGCTACTACCCCGCCTACCGCGGCCCCGCCCTGGACGCCCTCAACGCCACCCAGGCCCAGGCCCCGACCGCCGCCGCCCACAGGATGCAGCTGCTGCTGGTCCAGCGGGCCGACGGCGGTCTGACCATCGGCGACACCCACGCCTACGACACCCCCTTCGCCTTCGACACCGTCGAAGAGCCCTACGAGCACCTCACCGGCGTCGTCGAGGCGGTCCTGGGCCGCCCGCTGCCCCGCATCCGCCACCGCTGGGCCGGCGTCTACGCCCAGTGCACCGACCCCGCCCGGGTCGTCCACCGCCAGCAGGTCGGCGACGCCGCCTGGCTGGTCACCGGACCCGGCGGCCGCGGGATGACCTGCTCCCCGGCCATCGCCGAAACCACCGCCGACGCCCTGGGATGGTGAACCCGTTGACGAACCCCCCGACCCACCCCGACCACGCCCCGCGCCCCGCCGACATCCGCCTGGTCGTCCTCGACATGGCCGGCACCACCGTCGCCGACGGCGGGCTGGTGGAGCTGGCCTTCGACGCCGCCGCCCGCCACATGGGCGTCGAACCCGGCAGCCCCCGCCACGCCGAACAGCTCGCCCACGTCCGCGCCACCATGGGCGAATCGAAGATCTCCGTCTTCCGGCACCTGTTCGCCGACCCCGGCGGCGACCCCGACGCCACCGAGGACGCGGCCCGGCGCGCCAACCGCGCCTTCGAGACCGCCTACGGGGCACTCGTCGACGCCGGCCGGATCGCCCCCGTCCCCGGCGCCCGCGCCGCCATCGAAGCACTCCGCGACGCCGGCCGCACCGTCGTCCTGACCACCGGATTCGCCCGCACCACCCAGGACGCCCTCCTCGGCGCCCTCGGCTGGCACGACCTCGTCCCGCTCACCCTCTGCCCCGCCGACGCCGGCGGCCGCGGCCGCCCCTACCCCGACATGGTCCTTTCCGCCCTGCTGCGCACCGGCGCCGCCGACGACGTCCGCCACGTCGCGGTGGCCGGCGACACCTCCTACGACATGCTGGCCGGCCGCCGCAGCGGCGCCACCGTCGTCGCCGGTGTCCTCACCGGCGCCCACGACACCGGCCGGCTCACCGCCGCCGGCGCCACCCACGTCCTCGGTTCGGTCGCCGAACTCCCCGCTCTGCTGGGAGTGGTGTGAGATGCCCGCCCCCACCGCCGCGCCCGCCCCCGCCCGGCCCGCCGCCCCCGCCGCCCCGCCGGCACCCTCCGGCATCCGCTTCGACCACGTCACCGTCGCGCACGGCCGGCACGGCGAGCACACCGTCCTCGACGCCCTGGACCTGACCGTCGAACCGGGCGAGGTGATGGCCCTGCTCGGCCCCTCCGGCTCCGGCAAGACCACCGCGCTGCGGGCCGTCGCCGGCTTCGTCCGCCCGGTCTCCGGCCGCATCCTGATCGGCGGCCGCGACGTGACCGCCCTGCCGCCGCACCGGCGCGGCATCGGCATGGTCGTCCAGCAGTACGCGCTCTTCCCGCATATGACCGTCGCCGGCAACGTCGCCTTCGGCCTCAAGGCCCACCGCACCCCGCGCGCCGACATCCCCGGCCGGGTCGCCGAAGCCCTGGAGATGACCGGCATGGCCGGCCACGCCGACCGCCACCCCCGCGAACTCTCCGGCGGCCAGCAGCAGCGCGTCGCCATCGCCCGGGCCCTGGCCATCCGCCCCGGCGTCCTGCTGCTGGACGAACCGCTGTCCGCCCTCGACGCCCAGCTGCGCTCCGGCATGCTCACCGAACTCGCCCGCCTGCACCGCGAACTGCCCGACGTCTCCCTCCTCTACGTCACCCACGACCAGGTCGAGGCGCTCACCCTCGCCGACCGGATCGCCGTCCTGGAATCGGCCCGGCTCCGGGAGTGCGGCACCCCCCAGCAGCTCTACCGCGCCCCCCGCACCGCCTTCACCGCCTCCTTCGTCGGCACCGCCAACCTGCTGCCGGTGACCGTCCGCGGGGACGGCGCCGTCGACTTCGCCGGCCACCCCCTGGCCGTCCCCACCGGCGGCGCGGCCCCCGGCGCCACCGCCACCCTCTGCCTCCGCCCGCACCTGCTCACCCCGCAGCCGGGCCCCGGACCGCGCGCCAACACCCTGCGCGGCACCGTCACCGAGGTCCAGTGGCGCGGCGCCACCCACCGGCTGCACCTCACCGCCGGCGGCCACCGCCTCCTCGCCGACCTGCCGGAGCTCCGCGCGGTCCCGCCCTGCGGCACCGAACTCGCCCTGCACTTCGCCCCCGAGGACGCCTCCCTGATCCCGGCCGGCCTCGCCCCGGACGGCCCCCACGACCGGCCCGCCGACGGCACGGACGGCGGACCGCACCATGCCTGACCCGCACCGCCCCCGCCCGGGCCGCGCCGCCCTGTGGGCGCTGCCGCCCGTCGCCGCCCTCGCCACCGTCGTCCTCTACCCGCTCGCCCTCGTCGTCGGCCAGTCCCTCACCCCGGAGGACGGCGGCGGCCCCACCACCGCCCCGTACACCGCGGTGGTGACCACCGCCGCCTTCCAGGACGCGCTGGTCACCACCGTGCTGATCGCGGCCGGCGCCACCCTCGGCGCGCTCCTCCTCGGCCTCGCGCTGTCCCTGGTCATCGCCTTCGTGCCGTTCCCCGGCGGCAAGGCCCTGGCCCGCTTCATCGACCTCTTCCTCGCCTTCCCCTCCTTCCTGATCACCCTCGCCCTGCTGTTCCTCTACGGCACCGCCGGTATCGCCAACGGCCTGTGGACCGACGCCACCGGCGCCGCCCACGGCCCCCTGGACTTCCTGCACACCCCCTGGGGCGTCCTGCTCGCCGAGGTCACCTACTTCACCCCGTTCGTGATGCGCCCCCTGCTCGCTGCCTTCGCCCAGGTCGACACCGCCCAGCTGGAGGCTGCCGGCTCGCTGGGCGCCCGGCCCGCGCGGATCGTGCGGACGGTGATCCTGCCCGAGGCCCTGCCCGCCCTCGCGGCCGGCGGCGCCCTCGTCCTGGTGATGTCCCTGAACGAATTCGGGATCGTGCTGTTCACCGGCGCCAAGAACGTCGTCACCCTGCCGGTGCTCGTCTACTCCAAGGCGATCCTCGACGGCGACTACACCGGCGCCTGCGTCGTCGCCGTCGTCAACATCGCGCTCTCCGCCGCCCTCTACGCCCTCTACCGCACCGTCACCGGCCGCACCCGCCGCACCGGCCGCACCGCCCACCCCGGACGCCGCCGAGCCGCCCGGACCGCCCCCGCCCCCGTACCCGCCACCGCCGCCCCCGGAGGTGCCTCCCGTGCTCGTCCATAGCGCCGCCGCCCGCCGGGTCATCCACGCGGTGTTCTTCCTGCTCTTCGTCCCCCTCTTCGCCCTGCCGCTGCTGGTCATCGCCACCGCCTCGTTCGCCGGCGGCTGGAGTGGAGCCCTCCCCTCCGCACCGACCCTGGCGCACTACCGGGACCTCGCCCGGGGCAGCGCCCCCGCCGCCCTGGCCACCAGCCTCCTCACCGCCCTCGCGGCCGGCGCCGCCGCCCTGATCACCGGCACCTGGGCCGCGCTGGCCGCCGAACGCCTCGGCCGCCGCGCCCGCCGCCTCCTCGACACCCTCTTCCTGCTCCCCGTCGCCGTCCCCTCCGTCGTCGTCGGCCTCGCCCTCCTCGTCGCCTTCTCCCGCCCCCCGTTCCTCCTCAACGGCACCCCGCAGATCGTCATCACCGCCCACGCCGTCCTGGTCACCGCCTTCGCCTACCAGTCCGTGACCGCCGCCCTGGCCCGCCTGGACCCGGCCTACGCGCAGAGCGCCGCCGGCCTCGGCGCCCGCCCGGCCACCGTCCTGTGGCGGATCAAGATCCCCCTGCTGCTGCCGTCCCTGACCGCCGCCGCGGGCCTGTGCTTCGCCCTGTCCATGGGCGAACTGAGCGCCACGATGATGCTCTACCCCCCGGACTGGGTGCCGCTGCCCGTCCAGATCTTCGCCGCCACCGACCGCGGCTCCCTCTTCACCGGCGCCGCCCTCGCCGTCCTCCTCATGGCCACCACCCTGCTCGTCCTGCTCGGCGTCTCCCGCCTCCGCACCAAGGCCGCCTACCGCTGACCCCGCGCCGCCCCCCGCGCCCCCGCAACCCGCAGCACCCACCCAGGAGCCCGCCATGCCCCGCCGCCCCGCCCGCCGCCGCCCGCTCACCGCCGGCGCCGCCGTCCTCGCCCTCGCCGCCGCCCTCACCGCCTGCGGCACCTCCGCCGCCGACCCCAACGCCAAGGAGATCACCGTCTACAGCGCCGACGGCCTCAGGAGCGAACAGGGCGACGGCTTCTACGACAAGGTCTTCAAGGACTTCGAGAAGCAGACCGGCATCAAGGTCAACTACGTCGAATCCGGTTCCGGCGCCGCCGTCCAGCGCCTGGCCCGGGAACGCACCAACACCAAGGCCGACGTCCTCGTCACCCTCCCGCCGTTCATCCAGCAGGCCGACGGCAAGGGCCTCCTCGACATCTACCGCCCCAAGGGCGCCGAACACGTCGCCGCCGCCGACCAGGACCCGGGCGGCCGCTGGACGGCCGTCGTCAACAACTACTTCTGCTTCATCCACAACACCAGGGAAGTCCCCCGGCCCCCGGCCACCTGGCAGGATCTCACCGACCCCCGCTACGCCGGCAAACTCCAGTACTCCACCCCGGGGGTGGCCGGCGACGGCACCGCCGTCCTCATCAAGGCCCTGCACGACTTCGGCGGCCAGGGCCCGGCCATGGCCTTCCTCAAGAAGCTCCAGGCCAACAACGTCGGCCCGTCCTCCTCCACCGGCCAGCTCGCCCCCAAGACCGACAAGGGCGAACTCCTCATCGCCAACGGCGACGTCCAGATGAACTACGCCAACCTGAAGTCCATGCCCCACCAGGGCATCTTCTTCCCCGCCGCGGCCCCCGGCGCCCGCCCCAGCACCTTCGCCCTGCCCTACGCCGCCGGCCTGGTCCGCAACGCACCGCACGCCGCCAACGCCCGCCGGTTCCTCGACTACCTCCTCAGCAAGCCCGTCCAGGAAGAGGTTTCCGCGATCGGCGGCGGCTTCGCCGCCCGCCGGGACGTCCACCCCACCGACCCCAACGCCACCGCCCTCGCCAAGATCATGAAGGGCGTCGAGGTCTTCCAGCCCGACTGGAACGACATCGACAAGAACCTCGACACCTACATCAGCGCCTGGAAGACCGCCACCGGGAGCTGACCCCGGCCGGCCCCCGGTCCCCGCGGAACCGCCGCGGCGAGGAGGAACGGGACGGCGCGCCCCGGCCGCCCGCCCGCGGCGGCCGGAGAGCCTCCCCGGTCAGACCAGGTCGACCAGGTCGGCGACCGAGTTCCGGATGTGGGTCGGGCGGTACGGGAAGGTGCGGACGTCGTCCTTGGCCGTCAGGCCGGTGAGCACGAGGAAGGTCTCCATCCCGGCCTCCAGCCCGGCGAGGATGTCGGTGTCCATCCGGTCGCCGATCATCGCGCTGGTCTCCGAGTGCGCGCCGATGGTGTTGAGCGCCGTCCGCATCATCAGCGGGTTCGGCTTGCCGATGAAGTACGGCTTCTTGCCCGTGGCCGCCGTGATCAGGGCGGCCACCGCCCCCGTCGCCGGGAGGGCGCCCTCCGTGGACGGGCCGGTCTCGTCCGGGTTGGTGGCGATGAACCGCGCGCCGCTGTTGATGAGCCGGACCGCCTTCGTCATGGCCTCGAAGGAGTACGTCCGCGTCTCGCCCAGGATCACGAAATCCGGCTCCGTATCCGTCAGCACGTACCCGACGTCGTGCAAAGCGGTCGTCAGACCTGCCTCGCCGATGACGTAGGCGGAACCGCCCGGGTGCTGCTCGTCCAGGAACTTCGCGGTGGCGAGCGCCGAGGTCCAGATGTTCTCCTCGGGAACCTCCAGCCCGATGCGGTTCAGCCGCGCGTGCAGGTCCCGGGCCGTGTAGATCGAATTGTTGGTCAGGACCAGGAACGGCCGGCCGGACTCCCGGAGCTTCCCGATGAAGGCATCCGCCCCCGGCACCGGGATGCCTTCGTGCATCAGCACCCCGTCCATGTCGGTGAGCCACGATTCGATGGGCTTACGCTCTGCCATGTTGCCGGTCTCCTGTACGCAGGGGCTTGCTGGGCGCCGGGACGACTCCGTGCCGCGACGCTGACAGCCTAGTCAGCGGTGCCCGGAAGCCGGCAGCGCGGAAACCCGGGGGCCCGGAGCGGCCCCTCCCCGTCGCCGACTCCCGCGCCGCCCCCGCCGGGCCCGGTCCGGAAGCCCCGCCCGTCACCCGAACGGCGCACCGCCGCACCGCCCCGGATGCGGGCCGCGGCCCCCCGGCGGACCTTCGGAATAACCGGAGGTACACCATGCGCTCACCGCAGCTCACCCTCTGTGCCGCGGTCGCGGCGTGCGCGGTGTCGACGGCACCCGCGTACGCGGCCGACGCCCGCGGCACCCCCGCCACCAGGGCCGCCGCCCCCGCAGCAGCGGCAGCCGGCCCGGCACCGGCCGCCGCCCGGTCCCTCGCCCCGCCCGGCGCCCGCACCGCGCCCCGCCTCGCCCCGCACCGGCCCGCCACCCGCCACGAGCTGAGCAGCACCTCCGCCGTCGGCCTGGTCCTGGCGGGCGGCGCCGTCCTGGTCATCGCCGGCCAGCTGCTCCGCCTCAGACTCCGCCTCCGCCGCCAGCGCCAGGGGAGCGGCGGTGCCGACGAAAGCTGAGCTCACGGAGGTCAGGGGGGCCGGCGGGAGGGGCCCGGCGGCCATGCGGAGCACGGCGGCCCCGGGGGCCACGGCGGCCCGGGGGCCCGCGAGCGCCGCGGGGGAGGGGCCGGCGCGCGCCGCGTCCGCCGCGCCCCGGCTCCTGACCGGCCTCGCCTGGGCCGTCCTGCTCCTGCTGTGCCGCCTGTGCACCGGCGGCGACCCGGTCGGCGCCGGCCCCGCACAGCTCCCCGCCGCCGACGCCCCGCCGCCGTCCGCGCACACGACTGAGGCCCCCCGCCATGGCGAGGGGCCTCGGTCCTACGTGCGCCGCCAGGGACTCGAACCCCGGACCCGCTGATTAAGAGTCAGCTGCTCTAACCAACTGAGCTAGCGGCGCGCGCTGACGAAGAAAACTCTACACGAACTCCGGGGGTGGCCCGTACCCGGGAAAGCGCCCCCCACGCCTCCGGCCCCCGTGATCCCCCTCACACGCCACCCCCGGCCCCGGGGAGCCGCACCCGCCCCGTGCCCGACCACACCCGCGCCATCCGCCTGCTACTCCACCGCACCTCCGCCCGCCCGGGTCGGAAGTCCCGCCCTCCCGGGACCTTCGCCCGGGCGCCCACCCGTAGGTGTCTGTGAGGATCGGGTCCATGGCCGTGATGCGGCAGTTGCCCCGTCAACATGCGCTATCGGCGGCCGGTTGAGAGGCTGAGCCCAGCGCCGGGCGCGGCAGGGCCGACGCCGGGGCGCCCGCCCCCACGAGCAGCCCGCCCGGAGGAGAACAGGCATGGCACTCCCGGGAACCACCACCCCCGGCCCGCCCCGGCCACCGGGCCCGCGCCCCGGCCCCCGCCCACCCCGCCGATCATGGCGTCCATCACTACTCCGCCGTCGCCTGCAACCCCATCCCGCGAGCCGACGTCTGCCAGTACGCGAGCCCCGACCCGGGGCCCCGGGACTCGCCCCTCTCCGGAAAGGTTGACCGCCGTGGTGTCGACAGCCAAGCGCACCCTTGAGATGCAGCTGCTCCTCGGGCCGGACGAAACGGTCCCGGTGGCCGGCCGCTTCAGCTACCGCAGCGACCGCCCCTACGAGGTCGAGGTCGCGTTCCTCAGCCGTGGCGAGACCGTCGCCACCTGGCTGTTCGCCCGCGATCTGCTGCTCGGCGGACTGTGCGGCACGGTCGGCGAGGGCGACGTGCGGGTCTGGCCGGCCCGCCGCCCCGGCGGCCCCCGCCGCGTACACATCGAGCTCTCCACCGACGAGAGCGTCTGCGAACTCGCCGTCCGCGCCACCGAGCTCGCCGCCTGGCTGGAACAGACCGCGGCCATCGTCCCGCCCGGCCGCGAGCACCGCTATCTCGATATGGACGCCCACCTGGCCCGCCTCCTGGCGGGGAAGTGCTGATGACTCCCACACCCATGACGACGACGCCCGACACCCGCCTCGCCGCGGCCGCCGCCCCCGGCGCACCCGGAAGCACCGCCACCGCCCCGCGCCCCGCGGACCGCCCGGGCGCCCGCGGCACCGATGCCCGCGGCCCGGCCGCCCTCCGCATCCCGGCCCAGGGCCGCCCCGCGGGTCCGGCCGCCGGCCCCGCGACCGAGGCGACCGAGGCCGACGCCCCGTCCGCGGCGTCCCCCGACGGCGACCCGGCCGGCGCCCCCGCCGCCCACGACCCCTGCGCCCACGGCTTCCTCCCCGAACGGCCCCCCGTCCGCTCCATGATCGGCACGTGGACCCGGCTCGACGCCATGGCCCGCGCGGCGGCCGTCGCCCCCGACCGCGCCACCGCCGTCGCCGTCATCGAACGCGCCGACCGCGCCGAGGAGTTGGCCGCCCTGCGGCAGCGCGTCTCGCGCCTCTCGCCGCGCAACGCCGAGGCCGCCGCGATGCGCATCGCCGTCCTCGCGGTGTCCTGCGGGTGGGGCGCCCTCGACCCGCAGGCGCCGGCCGCCCGCGAGGTCGCCAACGAGGCGTTCCTGGAACTCTGGGCGGCGATCGCGCACCGCATCGACCACGACCAGTTCGTCGCCCTGCCCACCCTCGCGCTCCACAACTGGGCCCCCGAGCGCAAGCCCCGCCGCCACATCCCCATCGACCAGCTCGCCCGCACCGAGCAGCTGGTGCCGATCGTGCGCTGGGCCCCGGAGGGCGAGCCGCTGAGCCGCCTGGACCGGCTGATGCTCGCCGCCACCCGCCTGGAGGCCCACGGCATCTGGCTCTTCCGCCTCGCCGACACCCTGGCCGGCCGCGCCCCCGACGACTCCTCCACCCCGACGGCGCTGCGCCGCCTGGTCCGCATCCAGCACGCGCTGCGCGCCCAACTCCACTCCGAGGCGGCGGAACTGGCCTCGGCCCCCGCCACCGACCAGCAGCGCGCCGTCCTCGGCGCCCTCGCCGAACAGGGCGCCCTGGAACCGCCGGTCCTCCAGGCCGCGGACGCCGTCCTCGGCATCGGCGGCCGCCGCCTCGGCGAGGGCCGCCGCCAGCACCTGCGCCGCCACCTCCCGGCCCAGCACCGCGCCTGGCTCAGCGCCATGGACCGCCACTGCGCCCCCGTACGCACCCTCGCCCACCGCGGCGGCCCGGATGCCGCCGTCTACCGCGAGGCCCAGGAATCCCTCATCGCCCTCCGCCGCACCTACGCCGCCCTGGTCAACACCGCCGCCGCCCCCACCCCCGGCCCCCTGGGCGCGGCGGCCTGACACCGGGCCCGGGGCGCACGGCCCGGCCGGGCGGGTGAGCCGACCGGGCCGTGGGGGGTGTCCGCACAGTCCCGTCTGCCGTCCGGAGCCCGGCCGCCCTCCGGGCGAACGACGCGACGTTGCGGACACCCCCTGGCGCCTCAGGCGCCCGTCGTCCCGTCGACGCACTCGCGGAGGAGATCGGCGTGCCCGTTGTGGCGGGCGTACTCCTCGATCATGTGGACCAGGATCCAGCGCAGCGACACCCCCTGCGCACCGACGTGCCCCGCCTCCCCCTCCGAGAGCACCCCGCAGTCGTCCAGGGTCGCACCGGCGATCAGCTCCCTGCTCCGGGCGACCTCCGCCCGCCAGCGCTCCCGCGTCTCGCGCTCCCCGGCCTGCGGGGCGGAACGGGGCGTCCATCAGGTGTCGTCGTCATACCCGCCACCCTCACACGGACACTGACAGTCACCTTCCCGACCGGTCCGCGCCATGGTCTGGACAGCCTCAACTCCCCTCACTACGCTCCCCATTGGTCTGGACCGCACGCCCCTCGCAGCTCCCCCGTCACTCCCCTCCCACCCCCACACCCCCAGGAGCGAAGCATGCTGCGTAAGAAGCTCAGTGCCGCCGTGGTCGTCCTCGGTATCGCCGGCGCCTCCTTTCTGGCGACCGGCAGCGCTTCCAGCCACGGCTACAGCGACGCACCCCCGAGTCGTCAGGCGCTCTGCGCCCGTGGCACTGTCAAGGACTGTGGTGCGATCCAGTACGAACCCCAGAGCGTCGAGGCGCCCAAGGGATTCCCGGCCGCCGGGCCGGCCGACGGAAAGATCTGTTCGGGCGGGCACGAGAACTTCGCCCCGCTCGACGACCCGCGCGGCGGCGCCTGGCCCGCGACCAAGCTCTCCCCGGGGCAGGGCTACACCTTCACCTGGCGGCTCACCGCCCGACACGCGACGACCGACTTCGAGTACTTCATCACCAAGGACGGCTACGACCCCCGCAAGCCGCTGACCCGCGCCGACCTCGAACCGGAGCCGTTCATGACGGTGCCGATGGGCGGGGCCCGGCCGGGGGAGACGGTCCAGCACCAGGGCACCGTCCCCACCCTCAAGTCGGGGCGCCACCTCATCCTGGGCGTGTGGAACATCGCCGACACCGGCAACGCCTTCTACGCCTGCTCGGACGTCGACCTGTCCTGACCCCGGACGGCGCCACCACCCCCGGCGCCGTCCGCGCACACGACCGAGGCCCCCCGCCATGGCGAGGGGCCTCGGTCCTACGTGCGCCGCCAGGGACTCGAACCCCGGACCCGCTGATTAAGAGTCAGCTGCTCTAACCAACTGAGCTAGCGGCGCGCGCTGACGAAAGAAATACTACCTGGTCGAACGGGGTGCTCATGACCACCCCGCTGATCATGCCCGTCGGCCCCCCCCCGGAACCGGGCCGCTCCGGCGGCCGGGGCCGCCTCAGATCGCCAGGGACAGCAGCACCGGCGCGGCTCTGCGGTTGAGGGTGTCGGCGGCCTGGCGCAGGCGGTGGGCGTTCTCCAGCGGCATGGACAGGGCCAGGCAGCCGACGGTCTTCCCGGCGGTGATCGGGACGGCGGCGCAGACCGTGCCCACCGCGTACTCCTGGAGGTCCAGGACGGGCACGGTCGGCGGCTGGCTGTCGAGCTTGTGGAACAGCACCTTCTCGTTGGTGATCGTCCGGGAGGTGAGCCGGGCGGTCTTGTGGCGCGAGAGGTGGTCCATCCGGCCGTCGTGGTCGAGCTGGGCCAGCAGGCACTTGCCGACCGCGCTGGCGTGCGCGGTGCGGCGGAACTCGGCCCACTCGTTGACCTTGGGCACCAGCGGCCCGTCGGCGTAGTGGGTGATCTTGACCTCGCCGTCGATGTAGCGGCTGATGTAGACCGCGGCCCCGACCGAATCGCGCAGCTGGTCCAGGGTGCGCTGGAGCTTGTCGCGCAGGGCGCGGCCGCGGTCCGCCCCCGAGCCGAGCAGCAGCAGCGCGTCGCCGACGGCGTACGCCCCGTCGGCGAGCTGCTGCGCGTACCCTTCGCGGCGCAGCATCGACAGCAGCTGGCTGAGGTGGGCTGTCGGCAGACCGGTTTCGCGCGCGATCTGGACGTCGGTCACGCCGTTGGCGTGCCGGGAGATCGTTTCGAGTACGCGAAGGGCGTGCTGCACCGAATGGAACGGCGCGGTCGGCTCGGGCTTCAGCGCCACGGTGTCCCCCTAGGAGGTTGGTACCGCTTGCGACGTGACCGTCGTGGGCGGGCGCGAGGCCGCGGGGCGCGGACCGCTTCCGGACAACGGGCTCGTATCACGATAGCGGTCAACCCGGCCCCGGGGAGAGGGTCTTGACCGAAAACCGGGCCGGTTCACGCGTCTGTGCAGGCGCCCTGTACTCCGGCATATACCGGAGTCATGCCCAGGTGGTGGGATGTCCCGCCGACCGGCGGTAACGGCGGTCGGCGGGACATCGGCGGGGCCGCCGGCGCCCGGGGTTGACGGGCCCCGGTGACGTGCGAAGTTGACGTGCCGTCCGGTTTTTCCGCGGCCCGTGCGACACGGCAGAGCGCACGCGGCCCAGCCGCCCCGCTCGCTCCGTACGGCTCGTACGGCACAGCGGCCCCTGCCGCCGCAGCGGCCGCGGAACGGCTCAAAAGCCCCACCGCGGTGCCGCCCGGGCGCGGCCCGGCCTACCGCACCGCGCTCAGGAACTCCCGGGTCCGGTCGTGGACCGGGTCGGTGAAGAGCTGCTCCGGCGGTCCGAACTCGATGACCCGGCCCGCGTCGAACATCATCACGCAGTCCGAGATGTCCCGGGCGAAGGTCATCTCGTGCGTCACGCAGAGCATGGTGATGTCCGTGGAGCGGGCGATGTCCCGCAGCAGGTCCAGGACGCCGGCCACCAGCTCCGGGTCGAGGGCCGAGGTCACCTCGTCCAGCAGCAGCACCTGCGGGCGCATCGCCAGCGCCCGGGCGATGGCCACCCGCTGCTGCTGGCCGCCGGAGAGCTGCGAGGGGTACTTGTCCAGGTGCGCGGTGAGGCCGACCAGCTCCAGCAGCTCGCGGGCCCGCTCCTCGGCGGCGTCCTTGTCCAGGCCGAGGACGTGGACGGGCGCCTCGGTGAGGTTCCGCAGCACCTTCATGTTCGGGAAGAGGTTGAACTGCTGGAAGACCATCCCGATGTTCTTGCGGACCTCGCGGCTGTAGCGGTCGCTCGCCGGGACGAGCTTGCCGCCCTTCTCCTCGTGGGTGAGGTAGCGGCCGCCGAGCGTGATGGTGCCCTCGTCCGGCTTCAGCAGCGTCATCAGCAGCCGCAGGATGGTGGTCTTGCCGGAGCCGGACGGGCCGATCAGGGTGACGTGCTTGCCGGAGTAGACCTTCATGTCCAGCGCGTCCAGGACGGTGTGCGCGCCGAACCGCTTGGTCACCGCGTCGAAGCGGATCAGCTCGGTGTCCCCGGCCGGGGCCGGGCCGCCGGAGGACGCGGCGCCGCCGGCGGCCGGCGGGGTGTTCGGGGTGCTGCGGTCAGCGGACAAGGCGGCGCTCCAGGGCTCGCAGGAGAAGGGAAGCAGGGTAGGCGAGGGCGATGAAGGCGACCCCGACGACCGTGTACGGCTCGACGGTCTGGAAGGTCTGGGACGAGAACTGCCGGGCCTCGCCCAGCATTTCCAGCACACCGATGGCGAAGAGCAGCGGTGAGTCCTTCAGCATCGCGATGACGTAGTTGCCCAGGGCCGGGACGACGCGGCGGATCGCCTGCGGCAGGATCACCGCGGTCCAGGTGCGGCGGCGCGGCAGGCTCAGCGCGATCGCCGCCTCCCACTGGCCGGCCGGGACGCCGTCGATACCGGAGCGGTAGACCTCGGCGGTGTACGTCGAGTAGTGCAGGCCCAGCCCGATCACGCCGGTGGCCAGGGCGCTGAGCGTGAGGCCCCACTCGGGCATCACGTAGAACAGGAAGAACAGCTGCACCAGCAGCGGGGTGTTGCGGACGAATTCGGTGAACGCCGTCACCGGCCAGCGCACCGCCTTCAGCGGCGAGCGCTGGGCCAGCGCCCAGACCAGGCCGAGCGCGAAGGCGATCAGCGAACCGAGGACCAGCGCCTGGAGGGTGACCAGGAGCCCCTTGGCGAACGTCGGCAGGAAGGCGCCGACCGCGGACCAGTCGAACCTCATCGGGCGTCACCTTCCGCAGGGGCCGCGGTGCCGGTGACGGCCGGGCCGCTGGGGCCGCTCCGCAGCCGCAGCGGCGACCGCCGGCCGGGGGCCTGGCCGACGCCCGCCTTGGCGTGCCGCTCCACCGCCCGCATCCCGCGGGTCAGGACGAACGCCAGGACGAAGTACAGCACCAGGATGATCGTGTAGACGGGGGCGCTGTGCGCGGTGGCGTTGCGCACCAGGGAGGCGCCGAACGCGAGGTCGCCGACGCCCAGGATCGACACCAGCGCGGTGCCCTTGAGCAGCTCGATCAGCAGGTTGTTGAAGGGCGGGACCATCCCCGGCCACGCCTGCGGCAGGACGATCTTCCGCAGCTGCTGGCCGGGCGAGAAGCTCAGCGCCACCCCGGCCTCGCGCTGGGCCGCCGGCACCGCGGCGATCGCGCCCCGGACGACCTCCGAGCCGTACGCCCCGTAGGTCAGGCCCAGGGTGAGGACCGCCGCCCACATCGGGACCAGCTGCCAGCCGAACCCCATCGGCAGCACGAAGAACATCCAGAACATCAGGATCAGCGCGGAGGTGCCGCGGAAGATCTCGAAATAGGCCCCGGACAGGAACCGCACGACCCACCGCCGGTGGGTGCGCGCGAGCCCGATACCGAAGGCGACGGCGGCCGCCAGGGCCGCGCTGTAGACGGTCAGCTGGACGGTGACCCACACGCCGCTGATCAGGAGCTCCCACAGCCCCCAGGTGAGGTCGCTCATGACCGGCACTTCTCCTTGGCGGTGATCTTCGTCATCTGCTGGGCGGTGAAGCCGAAGGGCCGCATGAGGTCCAGGAGTTCCCCGGTCCGCTTCATCCGGTGCAGTTCCCGGTTGAACGCGTCCCGGAGGTTGGTCTCGGGGGTGCGGAACGCGAAGGCGCCGACGTCGATCACCGGCTTGCCCCGCACGTACGGGGTGACCTCGGGGGTCGCCTCGGCCCGCGTGGTCCCCGACTGCCGCACGACGTTGCGCACCGTCACGGCGGTGCCGACGAAGACGTCCACCCGGCCCTGCTCGACCGCCAGCAGACCCGCCAACTGGTCCGGCAGCGTGGTGATGTCCCGGACCCCGGCCTCCTTGGCGTAGCCGATCTCGGCGTAGCCGACGCCGGTGGCCATCCGGGCCCCGGTCCGGGCGATGTCCTTGTAGGTGCGCAGCCTCAGCGGATTGCCCCGGCGGACGATGAAGGCGTCCAGCATCTGGTACTCGGGGTCGGCGAAGATGACCTGGGCGCACCGCTCGGGGTTGATGTACATGCCGGCGGCGACCACGTCGAACTGCTGGGAGTTCAGGCCGACGATCAGCGAACCGAAGTCGGTCGGGAACGGCTCGACGCGCGGGACGCCGAGCCGTTTGAAGATCACCTTTGCGATGGTGGGTGCCGAGCCGGTCATCCTGCCGTCGGTGCCGATGTAGCCGTAGGGCTGCTCACCGGCCAGGCCCAGGGTGACCGAACCCTTGCGGCGCAGCCGTTCCAGGAGCCGCCCGCCGCCGGCCGCGTCCGCGGGCGGCACCCGGCTGCAACCGCCCGCCGCGGCCGTCGCACCCGCTGCGCCGAGCGCCGCTACCCCCGCGAGCAGCGTGCGGCGGCGGATGCCGCTGGATCGTTGTCCGGTTATGTCGGGTCTCCGGGGGGTGCGTCCTCGGGGTGGGCCCTGATTGTCTGAGGTCGTGCTCGGTCTGGGAGGCATGGGCGCGCGGCTACCCGAAGCGTTCACACCTATGCCGATCGTTTCCGGCCCTTCACAGCGCCGCGGGAGTTGTTCCGTACGCCGGTAATGCCCCCTACGCTCGGGATATGACCGATCGCTTCATCGAAGTCTCCCTGGACAAGCGCGGCGTCAGCTGCACGGCCAAGTTGCTCGACGAGCGCGCCCCCGTCACCTGCGCCGCCGTCTGGGACGCCCTCCCGCTCGGCGGCGACGTCTACCACGCCAAGTACGCCCGCAACGAGATCTACGCCCTGGTCCCGCCGTTCGCGCCCCAGGAGCCCCCGCTGGAGAACCCGACGATCACCCCGATCCCCGGCGACCTGTGCTACTTCACCTTCAGCGACACCCAGTTGGGCACCGCCTCCTACGGCTACGAGTCGCAGGCCAAGCACCGCGGCCGGGCCACCGTCGTCGACCTCGCCCTCTTCTACGAGCGCAACAACCTGCTGATCAACGGGGACGCGGGCTGGGTGCCCGGGATCGTCTGGGGCGCGGTGGTGGACGGCCTGGACCGGATGGCCGACGCCTGCCAGGACCTGTGGCGGGCCGGCGCCCTGGGGGAGACCCTCAGCTTCCGGCGGGCCTGAGCCGGGCGGGCGGCGGGGCGCCGGAATACCCTGCGGCCCGGCCGCGTTGAGGCCCCGCAGGGGGCCCCTGCACCCCCTACGGGATCCGTTCGCCCCCGCCCCAGGGTCCCCGCCGCCCCCCGCCCCTACCCGGGCCCCCGCCCCTACCCGGGCCCCCGCCCCCACC
>NZ_JALMUV010000071.1 GCF_023155275.1 Streptomyces rhizoryzae | reverse complement strand
GCGCCGATGGTACTGCAGGGGGGACCCTGTGGGAGAGTAGGACGCCGCCGAACTCAACGTAAGAGAAAGCCTCGCCCGGGAACTTCGGTTCCCCGGCGGGGCTTTCTTGCGTTGCCGACGGGGACCCGCGGCGCGGCGCAGCCGGCGGGCCAGGTAAAGTCGGGGGCATCATCGGCATATTTTTCCCACAGGAGGCTTCCGCGTGGAGGTCCAGGAGACGCGGATCCAGACAGATCGCGTCCTCACCATCCCGAATATCTTGAGCATGGCGCGCCTGGTCGGCGTGCCGCTGTTCCTGTGGTTGATCCTCTGGCCAGAATTCGGGGGCCCGAAGGCCGATGGCTGGGCGCTGCTGGTGCTGGCGCTGAGCGGCGTCAGCGACTACCTCGACGGCAAGCTCGCCCGCCGCTGGAACCAGATCAGCAGCCTGGGCCGGATCCTCGACCCGGCCGCCGACCGCCTGTACATCCTCTCGACCCTGGTCGGTCTGACGTGGCGGGACATCCTCCCGGTCTGGCTGACCGCGGCGCTGCTCGCCCGGGAACTGATGCTGCTGATCGCGGTCGGTTTCCTCGGACGCCACGGCTACGGGCCTCCCCAGGTGAACTTCCTGGGCAAAGCGGCTACGTTCAACTTGATGTATGCCTTCCCGTTGCTGCTGCTCAGCGACGGAAGTGGCTGGCTTCACACACTCGCTGCTATTTTCGGATGGGCGTTCGCCGGATGGGGTACAGCGCTCTATTGGTGGGCAGGGATCCTCTACGTGGTCCAGGTCCGCCGCATCATCAGGGCGGACGCCACGGCCGACTGAGCTCGCCGGTACGGCAGGAATGTGCCAAGGCCCAGCGCCCGCTCGCAGAAATAGCGGGCGCTCTTGACAAGTGAAGTCGGCAAGACCGTCGTCTCTTTGAGGAGGACGCTTCCGACATGAAGGCCGTTGTGATGGCTGGTGGCGAAGGAACACGGCTTCGCCCCATGACGTCCAGCATGCCCAAGCCACTGCTCCCCGTGGCCAACAGGCCGATCATGGAGCACGTGCTGCGGCTGCTGAAAAGGCACGGTCTCACCGAGACGGTTGTGACCGTGCAATTCCTGGCCTCCCTCGTCCGGAACTATTTCGGGGACGGGGAAGAGCTGGGGATGGAACTCACCTATGCCAATGAGGAAAAGCCCCTCGGCACCGCCGGCAGTGTGAAGAACGCCGAGGAGGCCCTCAAGGACGACGCCTTCCTCGTCATCTCCGGGGACGCCCTCACCGACTTCGACCTCACGGACCTGATCCGGTTCCACAAGGAAAAGGGCGCCCTGGTCACCGTATGCCTCACCCGGGTGCCCAACCCGCTGGAGTTCGGTATCACCATCGTCGACGAGGGCGGGCGGGTCGAACGGTTCCTGGAAAAGCCGACCTGGGGACAGGTCTTCTCGGACACCGTGAACACCGGCATCTACGTGATGGAGCCGGAGGTCTTCGACTACGTCGACCCGGACGTTCCGGTGGACTGGTCCGGGGACGTCTTCCCGCAGCTGATGAAGGAAGGCAAGCCCATCTACGGCTATGTCGCCGAGGGCTACTGGGAGGATGTCGGCACCCATGAAAGCTATGTGAAGGCCCAGGCCGATGTGCTGGAGGGCAAGGTCGACGTCGATATAGACGGCTTCGAGATCTCGCCCGGAGTGTGGGTCGCCGAAGGCGCCGAGGTCCACCCGGACGCGGTGCTGCGCGGTCCCCTCTACATCGGCGACTACGCCAAGGTCGAAGCGGGTGTGGAGATCCGCGAGCACACCGTCGTCGGCTCCAACGTCGTCGTCAAGAGCGGTGCGTTCCTGCACAAGGCCGTGGTGCACGACAACGTCTACCTCGGGCAGCAGAGCAATCTGCGCGGCTGCGTGATCGGCAAGAACACCGACATCATGCGGGCCGCGCGGATCGAGGACGGCGCGGTCATCGGCGACGAATGCCTGATCGGTGAGGAATCCATCGTCCAGGGCAATGTGCGGGTCTACCCCTTCAAGACGATCGAGGCGGGCGCGTTCGTCAACACCTCGGTGATCTGGGAATCCCGCGGCCAGGCGCACCTCTTCGGTGCCCGCGGCGTGTCCGGCATCCTGAACGTCGAAATCACCCCGGAACTCGCCGTGCGGCTCGCCGGCGCCTACGCCACCACGCTGAAGAAGGGCGCCACGGTCACCACCGCACGCGACCATTCCCGCGGCGCCCGGGCGCTGAAGCGCGCGGTGATCTCCGCGTTGCAGGCGAGCGCCATCGACGTACGCGACCTGGAGAACGTCCCGCTGCCGGTCGCCCGGCAGCAGACCGCCCGGGGCAGCGCCGGCGGCATCATGGTGCGGACCACGCCCGGTGTGCCGGACTCGGTCGACATCATGTTCTTCGACGAGCGCGGCGCGGACCTCTCCCAGGGCGGCCAGCGCAAGCTCGACCGCGTCTACGCGCGCCAGGAATACCGGCGCGCGTTCCCCGGCGAGATCGGCGACCTCCACTTCCCCTCCAGCGTCTTCGACTCCTATACGGGAGCGCTGCTGCGGGCGGTGGACACCAGGGGCATCAGCGAGTCCGGCCTGAAGGTCGTCGTGGACGCCTCGAACGGCAGCGCGGGTCTCGTCCTGCCCAGCCTCCTGGGCCGCCTCGGCGTCGACTCGCTGACCATCAACCCGGGCCTGGACGAGTCCCGGCCGACCGAGACCGCCGAGGCCCGCCGCGCCGGCCTGGTCCGGCTCGGCGAGATCGTGGCCTCGGCCCGCGCCGCGTTCGGGGTGCGCTTCGACCCCGTCGGCGAGCGGCTGTCCCTGGTGGACGAGCGCGGCCGGATCATCGAGGACGACCGGGCGCTGCTGGTGATGCTGGACCTGGTCGCCGCCGAGCGCCGCACCGGACGGGTGGCGCTCCCGGTGACCACGACCCGGATCGCCGAGCAGGTGGCGGCGTACCACGGCACCCAGGTCGAGTGGACGACGACCTCGCCGGACGACCTGACCAGGGTGGGGCGGTCGGACGGCACGGTGTTCGGCGGCGACGGCCTGGGCGGGTTCATCATCCCGGAGTTCAGCAGCGTCTTCGACGGCGCGGCCGCGTTCGTCCGGCTGATCGGCCTGGTGGCCCGTACACAGCTCACGCTGAGCCAGATCGACGCCCGCATCCCGCGGGCACACGTCCAGCGGCGTGACCTGGCGACGCCGTGGGCGGTCAAGGGCCTGGTGATGCGGCACGTCGTGGAGGCGGCCGGCGACCGGGACGTGGACACCACCGACGGCGTGCGGATCGTGGAGGCCGACGGGCGGTGGGTGCTGGTGCTGCCCGACCCCGCCGAGGCGGTCACGCACCTGTGGGCCGAAGGCCCCGACGACGCCTCCGCCCAGCAGCTGCTGGACGAGTGGGCGGCCGTCGTGGACAGCGCCGGACGCTGACCCCGGCCCACCGGCGTGCCGCGCGGTCGGCACGCCGGTGGGGCCGTTGGGAGACCGTGACGCCGACGTGCGACGATGTGCGGCATGTCGCAGCAGCGCCCCGATCGGAGCAACCCCCACCCCTCGGCCGCGCGCCCCGATGCGTCCATGTCGCTGCTGACCAACGTGATGGATCACAGTCTCGACGACGGGTACGCCGAGGCAGCCGCCCGCAGGTCCGCCGACGGCGCCGGCGGCCTGCCGCGCACGCTGCGCGCGAAGTTGGGGCTGGCGGCCGGACTGGTGCTGGCGGCGCTGGTGGTGACCGTGGGCGCGGCGCAGGCGCGGGTCTCGGCGCCGACGCTGGCCAAGGAGCGCGAGGAGCTGATCCACCGCATCCAGAAGGGCACCGCCGAGGCCGACACCCAGCAGCAGCGGGTGGACGCGACCCGGGACGCGGTCGACCGGATGCAGCGCGAGGCGCTCAAGCAGCACGGTGACGGCACGGTGGAGCTCCTGTCGCTGCTGTCCGGTTCGACGCAGGTCACCGGGCCGGGCGTGAAGCTCGTCGTGGACGACGCCAAGGGGTCGCAGTCGGGCACCGGCGGGCCGCGCGAGAGCAGTGACTTCTCGGACACCGGCCGGGTGCGCGACCGTGACATGCAGCGCCTCGTGAACGGCCTGTGGCAGTCCGGCGCCGAGGCGGTCTCCGTCAACGGGCAGCGGCTGACGTCCCTCTCGGCGATCAGAGCCGCGGGAGACGCCATACTGGTCGACAACAAGCCGCTGGTGCCGCCCTACACGGTGCTGGCGGTGGGGGACGGGCAGCGGCTGAGCACCGCGTTCCAGGACAGCGCCGACGGCCAGTATCTGCACGCGTTGCAGGAGAACTTCGGGGTGCGCGCCAGGATTTCCGTCGAGAACGAGGTCACGCTGCCGCCCGCGCCCAGTGTGACCGTACGTACCGCAAAGCCGAAGGCCGGTGCCGCGAAGGCGGCGGGCACCGACACAGGGAAGGGCACATCGTGATCGCCGTACTGGGCCTCATCGTGGGAGTCGTGGTCGGACTTGTCGTCCGTCCCGTGGTGCCGACGGTGGTCGAGCCCTACTTGCCGATCGCTGTCGTCGCCGCGCTGGACGCCGTGTTCGGCGGTCTGCGCGCAATGCTGGACGGGATCTTCGACGACAAGGTCTTCGTGGTCTCCTTCCTCTCGAACGTGGTGGTCGCCGCGCTGATCGTCTTCCTCGGCGACAAACTGGGCGTCGGCGCCCAACTCTCCACCGGCGTCGTGGTGGTGCTCGGGATCCGGATCTTCTCCAACGCCGCCGCGATCCGCCGGCACGTCTTCCGGGCGTGAGGCCGATGGCACCGGAGGAGAACCCCGCGCACCACGAGCCGGAGCGGACGCCCGAGGAGGAGCGGACGCCCGAGCGGCCGCCGGACCGCACCGCCGGCCCGGAGGAGGAGCGGCCGCACCCGGCCGGCCGCCGCCCGATGCCGCCCGAGATCCCCCGCAGGCCCGGATGGGCCGTGGCGGAGGGCCCCGGGGAAGAGGGGCGCCGGGAGGCGGCCCCTGGGAAGGCCGGTACACCGGAGGGAACGGACGACACGGTCGAACCGGGAGAGTCCGGGCCACCGGCAGCGGCCGGGGCGCCGGAGGAACCGGCGGCATCCGGTGACGCGCCGGAGGGCGCGGGACGGGACGCGGCCGGACCGGCGGACGGGGCCGGCGGGGCCGGGGCGGCGGACGCCGGGCGCACGCCGCCCGCGAGGACCGGCCGGCAGCGGCTCGCGGCCAGTCTCTGGCCTCCGCGGCTGACCCGCGCTCAACTGATCGTCGCGTTGCTCCTGTTCATTCTCGGCCTCGGCCTCGCGATTCAGGTACGTTCCACAAGTGACAGCAGTGCGCTGCGGGGCGCGCGTCAAGAGGACTTGGTGCGCATCCTGGACGAACTGGACAACCGCTCCCAGCGGTTGACGGATGAGCAGCGGCGCCTGGAAGGGCAGAAGACCGAGCTGGAGAACAGCTCGGACCAGGCCGAGGAGGCCCGTAAACAGACCGTGGAGAAGGAACAGCAGCTGGGCGTGCTGGCCGGGACCGTCGCGGCGCAAGGCCCCGGCATCAACCTGACCATCAACGACCCGCACCACTCCGTGGAGGCGGACAAGCTGCTGGACACCATCCAGGAGCTGCGGGCGGCCGGGGCCGAGGCCATCCAGGTCAATGACGTACGCGTCGTCGCGAGCACCTACTTCTCGGACCAACGGGGCGGGGTGGAGGTCGACGGCAAGCGCGTCACGCAGCCGTACCGGTTCAAGGTCATCGGCAAGCCGGAGGACCTGGAGCCGGCGCTCAACATCCCTGGCGGAGTGGTCCAGACACTGGAGAAGGAGCAGGCCACGGTGTCTGTGACCCGGGAAGGGAAGATCATTGTGGACGCCTTGCGGGACCCGAAGCGGCCTGACTACGCTCGGTCGTCATCGCAGTGAGGCATCCACGTATGGTGATGGCCCGACGAGGGCATGACGTAGCGGGGGGTCGACGCACCGTGCGTGTGGTGTGTGGTGGAAACTGTCTGAAGGCCACGGACGTTCACAGGATGTCCGGATCGGCTGGTGTGTGCATCGAGGGTTCGTCCTGCCCCACGGGCGGGTCTGTGTCGTACAAGGGGAATCGCCCGTGAAGTTGTTTGGAAAGCTGTTCGGCAAGAGCGCCCGCCAGGAAGGCGACAGCGGCTCCGCGCGGCACCGCGCCCCGCGCCGGGCGGAGGAGGGCGCCGAGCCCGAGAACCGTCCGCTCTTCCGTGACGAGGTCGGCGGTCCGTCCGGGGGGCACGGCGCGGGTTCTGTTGACCCCTCCGGTGCCGGCCGCATAGGTTCCCAGGAACCATCAGCCACGCAGACGGGTGGAGGTTCGGCCTTGCCGGTTTGTACGAGGTGCGGACACCGGAACGCCGAGGCGAGCCGGTTCTGCTCCAACTGCGGCGCGCCGCTGCGCGCGGGCGCCCAGCCCGAGCGGGCCTCGGAGACGACCTCGACGATCTCCATCTCGGGGATCGAGGCGTACGACGCGGAGGCGACCGGCCAGACCCTGTCGCCCGCGCTCTCCCCGGAGGCCCAGGCCGCCGTCGACGCGCTGCCGATGGGCTCGGCGCTGCTGGTCGTCCGCCGCGGTCCGAACGCCGGCAGCCGCTTCCTGCTGGACGGCGAGCTGACGACGGCGGGCCGCCACCCGCAGGGTGACATCTTCCTCGACGACGTGACGGTCTCCCGCAGCCACGTGGAGTTCCGCCGCGGACCGGACGGCCGCTTCACGGTCACCGACGTCGGCAGTCTGAACGGCACGTACGTCAACCGCGAGCGGATCGACTCGGTCGTCCTCTCCAACGGCGACGAGGTGCAGATCGGCAAGTACCGCCTGGTCTTCTACGCGAGCCAGCGAGGCGTCGGGATCTGACCGCCCAGGGAAGGCATATGCGCCACACACCGACAGGCGGTGCCGGTCCGTCCGGCACCGCCTCCTCGGGCCCCTCGGACCGCAAGCCGATGAGCATCGGCAGGGTGCTCAACGTCCTGCGGGAGGAGTTCCCCGAGGTCACCATCTCCAAGATCCGGTTTCTGGAGTCCGAGGGGCTGGTCGAGCCGCAGCGCACGCCTTCCGGGTACCGCAAGTTCACCGCGGCGGACGTCGAGCGGCTGGCGAACGTCCTGCGGATGCAGCGGGACCACTACCTGCCGCTGAAGGTCATCAAGGAGCACCTCGACGCCCTGGAACGGGGCGAGCAGGTGCAGCTGCCGGCCCCCGCCGCACCGCCCCGCGACCTGGTCGAGGGCGTTCTGGAACGGGACGAGGACCGTCCGACGGCGGCCCGGATCGGCCGCCCGGAGCTGCTGGCCGCCACCGGGGTGACGGAGGAGGTGCTCGCCGGCTGGGAGTCGTACGGGCTCATCGTCCCCCAGCAGGACGGGGAGTACGACATCGAGGCGGTCGGCGTCGCCAAGCTCGTCGCGGAGCTGGGCCGCTTCGGTCTGGAGCCGCGTCACCTGCGGGCGGTGAAGGCGGCCGCGGAGCGCGAGGCGGGGCTGGTCGAGCAGGTCGTGGCACCCCTTCGGCGGCACCGCAATCCGCAGACCCGGGCGCATGCGGAGGCCACCGCGCGGGAGCTGGCGACGCTGTCGGTACGGCTGCACGCGGCGCTGTTGCAGAGCGCCCTGCGCGTCCGTCTGCCATGAGCGGACGAGTCCCGACTACCCAAACCGGCCGGGCACGGCCTAGGGTTGCTGTGTGAACGAGCTCGACGTCGTGGGTGTCCGGGTGGAGATGCCTTCCAGCCAACCGATCGTGCTGCTGCGGGAGGTGGGGGGCGACCGCTACCTGCCGATCTGGATCGGGCCGGGAGAGGCCACCGCCATCGCCTTCGCCCAGCAGGGCATGGTCCCTGCCAGGCCGCTGACGCACGACCTGTTCAAGGACGTGCTCGAAGCGGTGGGCCAGGAGCTGACCCAGGTCCGCATCACGGATCTGCGCGAAGGGGTCTTCTACGCCGAGCTGGTCTTCGCCAGCGGCGTCGAAGTCAGTGCCCGGCCGTCGGACGCGATAGCGCTGGCGCTGCGCACCGGGACCCCGATCTTCGGTACCGACGGGGTGCTGGACGACGCGGGCATCGCCATCCCGGACGAGCAGGAGGACGAGGTGGAGAAGTTCCGCGAGTTCCTCGACCAGATCTCGCCGGAGGACTTCGGGACCAACCAGTGACCGGCCAGGCGAAGCGCCTGATTCCGGCCAACCTGTAATCCTTTCCCCGTGACGAGTCACGAGAAACCACTCGTAGGGTGATTATCACTCGGCGTGGCGAGCGCGGCGATCGTTGACGCACCCCGAGTGACTGCATACCGTCGATATGGCAGGTCCCGTCCGGGACGTGGAGGACGGAGGGCGGCGTGGCAATCACCGGCGACGGTACGGCGGCGGAAGGGGCATTGCCGCTCCACACGGGCGCGGCGGCGAACCGCGGTCCGGTACAGGCCGCCGCGGTGTCGGGAGACCGCGAGGCGGAGAACATCGGCTACCGCGGACCGACCGCATGCGCGGCGGCGGGCATCACCTACCGGCAGCTCGACTACTGGGCGCGGACGGGCCTCGTGGAGCCCAGCATCCGGCCGGCCTACGGCTCCGGGACGCAGCGGCTCTACAGCTTCCGGGACGTCGTCGTCCTGAAGATCGTCAAGCGGCTGCTGGACACCGGCGTCTCGCTCCAGAACATCCGCACCGCCGTCCAGCACCTGCGGGCGCGCGGTCTGGCGGATCTGACCCGGATGACGCTGATGAGCGACGGCGCGACGGTCTACGAATGCACCTCGCCCGACCAGGTCGTGGACCTGCTCCAGGGCGGCCAGGGGGTCTTCGGCATCGCGGTGGGCGTGGTGTGGCGGGACGTGGAGGGCGTCCTGTCGCAGCTCCACGGCGAGCGGGTGGACACCGGCGAGACGCTGATCGGCAAGAACCCGCACGACGAGCTGGCGCGCCGGCGCAACCGCGCGGGCTGACGGCGGCGGGCGGCCCGCGGCCCGGGCGCGGACCGATTGTCAGTGGTGTGCGGCAGCATCGGTGGTGTGAGACGTGCGCCGACCATCCTGCATCTGGACATGGATGCGTTCTACGCGGCCGCCGAGCAGGCGGCCAAGCCGAGTCTGCGCGGCAAGCCCGTCATCGTCGGCGGGATCGGGCCGCGTGGGGTGGTCGCGACGGCGTCGTACGAAGCGCGGGTCTTCGGGGTGCGGTCGGCGATGCCGACGGCGCAGGCCCGCCGGCTGTGCCCGAACGCCGCATACCTCAGCCCCCGCTTCAC
The DNA here is from genome assembly GCF_023155275.1 of Streptomyces rhizoryzae. GTDB lineage: Bacteria > Actinomycetota > Actinomycetes > Streptomycetales > Streptomycetaceae > Streptomyces > Streptomyces rhizoryzae. Next base: position 11,463 of record NZ_JALMUV010000071.1, on the reverse strand, counting down.
GCTCTACCGCCAGGTGAGTGAAGCGGTCATGGAGCTGCTGCGGGCCCTCTCGCCGCTGGTGGAGCCGCTGAGCCTGGACGAGGCGTTCGTGGACCTGGAGGCGGGCGGGGTGGCGCCGGAGACCGCCGCGGCGCGGGCCGTGGGGGAGCGGCTGCGGCGCGACATCCGGGCGGTGACCGGGCTGACCGGTTCGGTGGGGCTGGCCGGCGCCAAGATGCTCGCCAAGATCGCGTCCGAGGCGGCGAAGCCGGACGGGCTGGTCGTCATCGAGCCCGGCACCGAGCGGGAGCTGCTGGGGCCGATGCCGGTGCGCACGCTGCCCGGCGTCGGACCGGCGACGGCCGAGGCGCTGCGCCGGGCCGGCCTGCACACCGTCGCCGAGACCGCGGAGGCCGGCGAGGCGGAGCTGGTGCGGCTGCTGGGCAAGGCCCACGGGACGGGGCTGTACGCCATGGCGCTGGGGCGGGACGAGCGGCCGGTGGTGGCCGAGCGGGACGCGAAGTCGGTGTCGGTGGAGGACACCTTCGAGGTCGACCTGACCGACCGGACGCGGGTCCGTACGGAGGTGCTGCGGCTGGCCGACCGGTGCGTGGCGCGGCTGCGGGGCGCCGGGCGGTCCGGCCGGACGGTGGTGCTCAAGGTGCGGAACTACGACTTCTCCACGCTGACCCGGTCCGAGACGCTGCGCGGGCCCACCGACGATCCGGCGGTCGTGCGGGAGGCCGCGGTGCGGCTGCTGGAGACGGTGGACACCACCGGCGGGGTCCGGCTGCTGGGCGTGGGGGTCAGCGGGCTGGCCGACTTCACGCAGGAGGACCTGTTCGCCCAGCTGGCCACGGAGCGGGAGGCCGGGGAGCAGGCGGCGGGCGGGGCCGCGGAGCCGGAGGGGGCGGCGGTGGGGGAGCCGGCGGCCCGGGAGCAGCCGGTGCGGCGCTGGCATCCGGGGGTGGACGTGGTCCACGAGGAGTTCGGCGCCGGATGGGTGCAGGGCAGTGGGGTGGGGAGGGTGACCGTGCGGTTCGAGACGCCGTGGTCCGCACCGGGGAGGGTGCGGACCTTCGCCGTCGACGATCCGGCGCTGCGGCCGGGTGAGCCGCTGTCGCTGCTGGGCGGCCCGGATCAGCCGTCCGCGCCCGCGATCCGCCCGAAGCCGGTGTCGCCGCCGGATCCGCCGGATCCGGCGGGCCCGGCGGGATCCCCGGCCGGGGAGGAGATATCCAGGCGGTAGTGGTGGTAGAGCTGGAGTTCCTGCTCGGGGGAGAGGTGCCGGCCGACGCCGAAGTCCGGGGCGTCCTTGATCAGCTTGCGGTCGTAGGGGATGTGCAGGCTGTCGCCGACCATCGTGCTCGGCTCCAGGGGGACGAACGCGTCCCGGCTGAACAGGCCGGTACGGACGGCCGCCCACTCCGGTTCGCCCGTCGCGTCGTCGAGGTAGACCTCGTCGACGGTCCCTATTTTCGCGCCGTTCCGGTCGAACGCTTTGCGGCCGATGAGGCTCCGGGGATCGATATCGGTTTGCACGGTCCCTCCACGTGGTCGCAACTGCCGTGTGTCAACTACGAAACGGCACATTTCATGCCCCGGCCACTCGAAGGATCGTTCCGGCGGTGCGCTGGTAGGCTGACGATTGGCCGTCGACCCCATGCGGGAGAGTCCTTAGTCGTTCGTTCGACGGGGCGCCGAAGGAGCAAATCCTCCCCGGAATCTCTCAGGCACACGTACCGCATGGACGAGGTCACTCTGGAAAGCAGGGCGGGCCACGGACAGGCACCAATGCCGGAACCCCTCCTCACCGACGGTGAAAGCCGGTCCGCAGCCCGCGGGCCGGTGAAGCTCTCAGGTTGAGATGACAGAGGGGGAGGCCGTCCGGGCACCAGCGCCGTGGTGCCCCTCGCAGGTCGCATTGACCAGGAGGCCCCCGCAGATGACCAGTCCCCGCATCTCCCTGACCGAGCTGGAGCGCGGCACCCCGTTCGAGCGTCGGCACATCGGCCCCGACCATGAGGCGCAGGCCAAGATGCTCGCGCAGGTCGGCTTCGGCTCGCTGGACGAGCTGACCGCCGCCGCGGTCCCCGACGTGATCAAGAGCGCCGAGGCGCTCGGCCTGCCGCAGGCCCGCACCGAGGCGGAGGTCCTGGCCGAGCTGCGGGCGCTCGCCGACCGCAACCAGGTCCTGTCGTCCATGATCGGCCTGGGCTACCACGGCACGTTCACCCCGCCGGTGATCCTGCGCAACGTCATGGAGAACCCGGCCTGGTACACGGCGTACACCCCGTACCAGCCGGAGATCTCCCAGGGCCGCCTGGAAGCGCTGCTGAATTTCCAGACCGTGGTCGCCGACCTCACCGGACTGCCCACCTCCGGCGCCTCCCTCCTGGACGAGGGCACCGCGGCCGCCGAGGCGATGGCGCTCTCCCGCCGGGTCGGCAAGGTCAAGCAGGGCGTCTACCTCGTCGACGCGGACTGCCTGCCGCAGACCGTCGCCGTCCTGCGGACCCGCGCCGAACCGACCGGCGTGGAGGTCGTGGTGGCCGACCTCGCCGGCGGCATCCCGGACGAGATCGCCGAGCGCGGGGTCTTCGGCGTGCTGCTCCAGTACCCGGGCGCGTCCGGCGCGGTGCGCGACCCGCGGGCGGTCATCGAGCGGGCCCACGAACTGGGCGCGGTCGTCACCGTCGCCGCCGACCTGCTGGCGCTGACCCTGCTCACCTCGCCCGGGGAGCTGGGCGCGGACATCGCGGTCGGCACCAGCCAGCGGTTCGGCGTCCCGATGGGCTTCGGCGGCCCGCACGCCGGCTTCATGGCCGTCCGCGAGCAGTACGCCCGCAGCCTGCCCGGCCGCCTGGTGGGCGTCTCCGTCGACGCCGACGGCAACAAGGCGTACCGCCTGGCCCTCCAGACCCGCGAGCAGCACATCCGCCGCGAGAAGGCCACCAGCAACATCTGCACCGCCCAGGTGCTGCTCGCCGTCATGGCCGGCATGTACGCCGTCTACCACGGCCCCGACGGGCTGCGCACCATCGCCCGGCGCACCCACCGCTACGCCGCCGTCCTCGCCGAGGGCCTGCGGGCCGGCGGGATCGAGCTGGTCCACGACGCGTACTTCGACACGCTCACCGCGCGGGTGCCCGGGCGGGCCGCCGAGGTCGTCGCCGCCGCCCGCGAGGCCGGTGTCAACCTCCGCCAGGTCGACGCCGACCTCGTCGGCATCGCCTGCGACGAGACCACCGGCCGCGCCCAGCTGGCCGGCGTCTGGGGTGCCTTCGGGGTGCAGGGTGACATCGACGCGCTGGACGCGGCCGCCGCCGACGCCCTGCCGCAGGAGCTGCTGCGCACCGACGACTACCTCACCCACCCGGTCTTCCACCGGCACCGCTCCGAGACCGCCATGCTGCGCTACCTGCGCACCCTGGCCGACAAGGACTACGCGCTGGACCGTGGCATGATCCCGCTCGGCTCCTGCACGATGAAGCTGAACGCCACCACCGAGATGGAGCCGGTGACCTGGCCGGAGTTCGGGCAGCTGCACCCGTTCGCCCCGGCCGAGCAGGCGCAGGGCTACCTCACCCTCATCCAGGAGCTGGAGGAGCGGCTCGCCGCGGTCACCGGCTACGACAAGGTGTCGATCCAGCCCAACGCCGGTTCCCAGGGCGAGCTGGCCGGACTGCTCGCGGTCCGCGCCTACCACCGCGCCAACGGGGACGAGCAGCGCATCGTCTGCCTGATCCCGTCGTCGGCGCACGGCACCAACGCCGCCAGCGCCGTGATGGCCGGGATGAAGGTCGTCGTCGTCAAGACCGGCGCGGACGGCGAGGTGGACACCGACGACCTGCACGCCAAGATCGAAAAGCACCGGGACGAGCTGGCCGTCCTGATGGTCACCTACCCGTCCACCCACGGTGTGTTCGAGGAGCACATCACCCAGATCTGCGCGGCGGTGCACGACGCCGGCGGCCAGGTCTACGTGGACGGCGCCAACCTCAACGCCCTGGTGGGCCTGGCCGAGCCCGGGAAGTTCGGCGGCGACGTCTCGCACCTGAACCTCCACAAGACGTTCTGCATCCCGCACGGCGGCGGTGGCCCCGGCGTCGGCCCGGTCGCGGTCCGCGCCCACCTCGCGCCGTACCTCCCCAACCACCCGCTCCAGCCCACCGCGGGCCCGGAGACCGGTGTCGGCCCGATCTCCGCCGCCCCCTGGGGCTCGGCCGGCATCCTGCCGATCTCCTGGGCGTACGTCCGCCTCATGGGCGGTGCGGGCCTCAAGCGCGCCACCCAGGTCGCGGTGCTCAGCGCCAACTACATCGCCAAGCGCCTGGAGCCGCACTACCCGGTGCTCTACACCGGCCCCGGCGGGCTGGTCGCGCACGAGTGCATCATCGACGTCCGGCCGCTGACCAAGGCGACCGGTGTGAGCATCGACGACGTCGCCAAGCGGCTCATCGACTACGGCTTCCACGCGCCGACGATGTCCTTCCCGGTGGCCGGCACGCTGATGATCGAGCCCACCGAGAGCGAGGACCTGGCCGAGCTGGACCGGTTCTGCGACGCGATGATCGCCATCCGTGCGGAGATCGAGAAGGTCGGCTCGGGGGAGTGGGACAAGGACGACAACCCGCTGTGCAACGCCCCGCACACCGCGGCCGCGCTGGGCGGCGAGTGGTCCCACCCGTACAGCCGCGAGGAGGCCGTCTTCCCCGCCGGGGTCGTGGCCGCGGAGAAGTACTGGCCGCCGGTGCGCCGGATCGACGGCGCCTTCGGTGACCGCAACCTCGTCTGCTCCTGCCCGCCGCTCGACGAGTACGAGGGCTGAGCACCGCCGGCCGCCTGAGCGGTGGCAGCAACAAGGGCCCTCGGCGATGCGCCGGGGGCCCTGGTGGTACGTGCCGGGTGGCCGCGATCAGGCGGCGGCGGTCACCCGGGGCGTGCCGAGCGGCCGGTGCGGGGCGATGACCTGCCCGTCCGGCAGCAGCTCACCGGTGTCCTCGAAGAGCAGGACGCCGTTGCACAGCAGGCTCCAGCCCTGCTCCGGGTGGTGCGCCACCAGCTGGGCGGCCTCCCGGTCGGTGGAGTCAGCTGACGGGCATGGCGGTTGATGCTGGCACATGGAAGTTGTCTTTCGCTGCGGAGTGGTGAACGTCGTGCGGCTCGATGAGGTGGTCATGGCCGCTCCCCCGTTTCCTGTCGGTCCCAGTCTTGCCCCACGGAAGGGATTCCGCAGGGATTTCGCAGCAGCGGTACTCACTCGGTACCGACGCGTCACCCGTGCGGGCGGTTGCTCCCAAGTGAGCGTGGCCCCCGGTGCGTTGAGGCGCTACCGGCGGGCAGGGGGCGGACAAAGTGGTGCGCCCCGCGGCCGGGGCGGCCACGGGGCGCACGGGTGCACGGCGAGCGCGGGCGTTGCCCTTCCTCCCTGCCGGGGCGGAACGCCGGTGCGGCGGCGGACCGGTCAGGCCGGTTCGCGGAGCAGCGGCGGCGCGGGCGGCGCGGGCGGGGCGCCCAGGCGCAGGGTCAGGCGGGGCAGCAGATCGGCGACCCGCTGGGGGAGGTACGAAGCGATGCCGGGCGGGGCGGGGGCCAGCGGCACCAGGAGGTCACCGGGGGCGGGCAGCCCGCCGGCGCCGTCCGCGGAGAGGTCGTGGTGCAGCCAGAGGGTGAGCATGTACAGCTCCGGTACCGACAGCAGGCGCGGCTGGTAGGGCGCGCTGAGCGACTCCGCCTGGAGCAGGGCCCGTTCCGTCGCGGCGACGTAGGGGCCGTCGCAGAAGTGCGAGAACGCCCAGCCGTCCGGGGTGAGCCGGGCCTCGGCGGCCGCCACGGCGTGCTCCCCGCCGCGGACCAGGAAGCGCCAGCCGACCAGCCGGGTGCGCGGCGGACCGGCCTGGCCGACGCCGTCCCAGACGTGGACCGGGAGCGGGTGATCGGGGCTCAGCGGGCCCTGATGCGTGCGCAGCGCGGCGGTCGGTGCCTCCCGGACCGCGGTGGGCGAGCCGAGGGCGGTGAGCACGCTGCGCAGGGCAGGCGCGGGGGCAGCAGGAACATGCAGCGGCATGGCGGGTCGCCTCTCGCTTCGGAGACACGGTGGAGCGCGGCAGTGCGGACGACGCTGTCTGCGGGCGGGTCAGAGCATGGCTGACCGGTGCTGCGGACCGGCGGGTCGGACGCGGTGCCGGGGGCACCGGGGGAACACCGCCGGACGCGGCGCCACATCTCTGCCTCGTGAGCGAAGTTTATACGACATATGTTCTGAAAGTGTTTCCGCTACTCGCCTTGAGAATTTCCGGCAAGGCGGAATCCGGACCGGTATCCAGGGCGATTTCCGCCGCTTTGTGCGGAAAGCCGAAGAGGTCACCTCGCAATTCACCGGCGGAACGGTAGGCCGGAACCCATCGGTGTTTTTAACGAGTGAATTGCGCTCGGCCCTGGCCGCGGAGATATGCCGCTGGAAAGTGCCCCGCGACCGGCCCTACGAGCCTAGCGGTCCCGGCATGCCCCTGAGGCGTTATCGATCAGATTGCCGGGCATCATCGACCGTAGCGCGTGCCCGGGGGCCCCGGGGGCGGGCCGAAGGGGCCCGTGGCCGCGGGCCGTTCACTCTAGGAGGGACCCGCCGATGGGGGAGAAGGTCGCCGCGGGCGGGAACGCCCTGGCGGACCGGGAACGTTATAGAAGAAAGCTCCACGACTGCCTGGAGGCATTGCAGCGACTGCTGGCGGAGAAACGGTTCGACCGCCCCAAGAATCTCATGGGGCTGGAGATCGAGCTGAATCTCGCGGGCGCCGACGGCCTGCCCCGCATGCTGAACTCCCAGGTCCTGGAAAGGATCGCCAGCGGGGATTTCCAGACCGAACTCGCCCAGTGCAATCTTGAGGTCAACATCACCCCGCACCGATTGTCCGGACACGTTCTGGACCAGCTCGCCGAGGAACTCCGCGCCGGCCTCGGCTATGCCGAGAGGAAAGCCCGCGAGGTCGCCGCCCGCATCGTCATGATCGGCATCCTGCCCACCCTGCACGCCCACGACCTCACCGTCTCCAGCCTCTCCGCCAACGACCGCTACGTCCTCCTCAACGACCAGATGCGGGCCGCCCGCGGCGAGGACTTCGTCATCGACATCCAGGGCGTCGAGCGCCTCGCCACCCGCTCGCCCTCGATCGCCCCCGAAGCCGCCTGCACCTCCGTGCAACTGCACCTCCAGGTGACGCCCGGGCGCTTCGCCGCCGTCTGGAACGCCGCCCAGGCCATCGCCGCCGCCCAGATAGCCGTCGGCGCCAACTCCCCGTTCCTCTTCGGCCGGGAACTCTGGCGCGAGTCCCGCCCGCCGGTCTTCCAGCAGGCCACCGACACCCGGGCCCCCGAACTCCAGGCCCAGGGCGTGCGCCCGCGCACCTGGTTCGGCGAACGGTGGGTGGACTCCGCCTACGAGCTGTTCGAGGAGAACCTGCGCTTCTTCCCGCCGCTGCTGCCGCTGTGCGGCCCCGAGGAACCCCTGGCCGTCCTCGATGACGGCGGAGTGCCCGACCTAGCCGAACTGGTGTTGCACAACGGAACGATCTATCGATGGAACCGCCCCGTCTACGCCGTCGCCGACGGCGTCCCGCACCTCCGCGTCGAGAACCGCGTCCTACCGGCCGGCCCGACCGTCGCCGACGTCATCGCCAACACCGCGTTCTACTACGGGCTGGTGCGCGCCCTGGCCGAACAGCCGCGCCCGGTCTGGACCCGGCTCCCGTTCACCACCGCCGCCGCCAACTTCGACGCGGCCTGCCGGCACGGCATCGAAGCCACCTTCCACTGGCCCCGGCCCGGCCGCGCGGGCGGCCTCACCGAGATCTCCGCCGTCCGCCTCGTCCGGCAGGAACTCCTCCCCCTGGCGGCCGCCGGACTGGACGCCTGGGGCGTCGAACCCCGCGACCGCGACCGCTACCTGGGCATCATCGAGGCCCGCTGCGCCCGCCGCGTCAACGGGGCGTCCTGGCAGGCCGCCGCGTTCCGCCACGCACGGCGCCAGGGCCTGGGCCGGGAGGCCGCGCTGGCCGCGATGACCCGGCGCTACAGCGAACTGATGCACACCGGGGAGCCGGTGCACACCTGGCCGGTCACCTGGCCGGTGACCGGCACCGGAGCCGTCGTGCCGGCCCAGCGACGGCGGGCGGCCGGGGGGATGATGCCGTGAAGGGCGCGGCGCAGCGCGGCGGAAGGGCGCGGGCGGCCTGTTGCCCCGGTGGTCAGCGGGCCGCGGCGTTGGCCCAGATGCCCAGAAGGGCCTTGAGCTCCCGGGGCGGTGGCGGGTCGGCGGGCGCGGCCGCGTACGGCTGCGGATCGCGTCCCCCGGCCGCGGTGGTGAGCCGGAGGTCGGGGCGGCCGTTGTCGGCCCGGAAACCGTGGTCGCGCAGGGTGCGCTGGCCCGCGGTGTCGGCGAGCAGGGTCAGGAAGCGGTTGGCGGCCCGGCTCTGGTCGGCGGTCAGCGACGCGTCGTCGACCAGGGTGTACGGGTAGTCGAGCCGGGCGGTGCCGTCCGTCGGGTAGAAGAGGTCGAGCGCCGGGCCGCCGCCCCGGTGCGCGTTGTGCGCGTAGGCGGCCTGTTCGGACAGCAGCAGCGCCTGATTGCGGCGCGGATTGCCCGCCTCGCCCCCGGAACCGTCGCGCGGCAGGGTGGCCAGCAGCTGCCCGTCGCCGTCCACGACCCGCTCGGAGAGGAGGGCGGCCGCGGCGGCGGTGCGGGTGGCGGCCTCGGCCCGGGTGCCCGCCTCCTTCCCGTCCGCGGCGCCGATCCGGGCCAGGGCGAGCAGTCCGGTGGCGCTGTGCGCCGGATCGGCGACGCCCAGCCGCAACCCCCCGCCGGCCGCGGTCCCGGCCAGCCCCGTCCACGGGTACGTCCGGCCCGGCCAACCCAGCGTCTTGGCGGCCGACGGAACCGCGCCGAGGACGATCGGTGACGACGCGATGGAGCCGACCGCGGTCAGCGACGAACCCCGCTCGTCGGTGACCCGGTCCACCCACAGGCTCGAATCCGGCACCCACACCTGGAACGCCGGGTCGGCCGGGCGCCCGGCGAGCGCGTCGGCGACCTCCGAGGCGGCCTGGGCGTTCACCGAGACGTCCAGGCACTTGCCGTCGCTGCGGATCCCGTCCTCGCGGGCCTGGCCGGCCACCGCCTCCAGCGCGGGCGCCACATCGGGCGAGGCGACCACTTCCAGCCGGACGGAGTCGCCGCCGCAGCTCCGCCCGAACGGCAGGAGGCCGCCGCGCAGGGCCACGAGGGCGCCGGCGACGGCCGTGACGGCGACCGCGGTGGCGATCACGGCGGTCCGGCGGCGGGCGCGGGGGCGGGGGGACCCCGTTCTGTGCGGTGTGGAGTCGTCGGGCAAGCTGTGACGTCCCATGCGGTAGCGCCTCTCCTGATACTCGAAAGGCCCGGAGCTCCGGACCTCCATCGGGATCGATGCGGACGGGAACACCTCCGGAGGGAGGGCGCCCGTCCCCGGCCTGTCGCGCGCGATCTTCGTACCTGCTTTCGAGACCCTAGCGGGGCGAAGGCGGCCAAGAGGTGGGATCGCGGAAGTGGAGGAAACCTTTGCAGTCGGATACAAGTCCCGTGGCGGACGCGGACGTTCCCGGCGCGGGCGGCGGCCCGGGGCGGCCCCCCGAGGCGGCCGGGGAGCCCGCGCGGCGCCTGCTGCGCAACGAGACGCTGATCGTCCTGGCCCTCTCTCTGGGCGCCAGCGCGGTATCGGCCCTGATCAGCTTCGTCGGATCGCTGACCCGGCCCGGCGGCCTCAAGCACCAGGCGGCGACGCTCAACGCCTCGCACGCGCCGGGCCGGCACTGGCTGGATCTCGCCTGGCAGGTGTTCGGGATCGCAACGGCTCTGGTACCGGTGGTGCTCGTGGCCCACCTGCTGCTGCGCGAGCGGGCCGGGGGACTGCGCGCGATCGGCTTCGACCGGCGGCGGCCCGGCTTCGACCTCGGCGTGGGCGCCGGACTGGCGGCCGCCATCGGGGGCAGCGGACTGCTGCTCTATCTGGGCGCGCAGGCGGCCGGGTTCAACCTGACGGTGGTGCCCGAGGCGCTGCCCCACACCTGGTGGCGGGCCCCGGTCCTGATCGCCTCCGCGGTGCAGAACGCGGTCCTGGAGGAGGTCATCGTCGTCGGATACCTGCTGCGCAGACTGGGGCAACTGGGCTGGACGCCCTGGGCGGCGGTGGCGGCCTCCGCGGTACTGCGCGGGTCGTACCACCTCTACCAGGGCGTCGGCGGATTCGTCGGCAACATGGTGATGGGCGTGATCTTCGCCCTGGTGTACCGGCGCTGCCGCCGGGTGGGGCCGCTGGTCGCCGCGCACGCCCTGATCGACACCGTGGCGTTCCTGGGGTACGCGCTGCTCGCGGGGAAGGTGTCCTGGTTGCCGACGGCGTGACGCGCGGGTGAACGGGCGCGCGGGTGGGGCGGCCGGCCACCGGGGCGCCGGGCGGCCGGACCGCGGGGCGGGCCGCCGGACGGCCGGGGCCCGCGCTCCCGCGCACCGGGCGGCCGTCAGGCGGTGGCGAGCAGTTCGCCGTCGATGACGGTCACCGCCGAGCCGGTCAGCAGCGTGCGGTCGCCGCGCAGCACGGTCCGGACCCGCCCGGTACGGGCGCCGCCCTGGTGGCCGACCAGGGTGTCCCGGCCCAGCCGCGCCGACCAGAACGGGGCGAGCGCGGTGTGCGCGCTGCCGGTCACCGGATCCTCGGCGATGCCGACACCGGGGAAGAAGCCGCGGGAGACGAAGTCGTAGCCGCCCTCGGGGTCCTCGGCGCGGGCGGTGGCGATCACGCCCCGCCCGCCGTGCCCGCCCAGCAGGGCGAAGTCCGGGGCCAGGTCCCGCACGGACCTCTCGTCGGGCAGTTCGAGCAGCAGGTCACCGACGTGCGGACCGGTGCTGTGGGCGGAGCGGATCTCGACGTCGCCGAGCGCCCGTACGACGGTGTCGGGTACGTCCACCGGGGTCAGCGGAGCGGTCGGGAAGTCCATGGTGATCGAGCCGCTGTCGTCGGCGGTGGTGATCAGAACCCCGCTGCGGGTGCGGAAGCGGACGGTGCCGGTCGCCGTTCCCGTGGTGTGCAGCACGTGGGCGGTGGCCAGGGTGGCATGGCCGCACATGTCCACCTCCGTGGCCGGCGTGAGCCAGCGCAGCGCCCAGTCGGCGTCGCCACCCGGGGGCAGCGGGTGCGCGAAGGCGGTCTCGGAGAGGTTGACCTCGCCGGCGACCTGCTGGAGCCAGGCGTCCTCGGGGAACGTGTCGGAGTCGAGCAGCACGACTCCCGCGGGGTTTCCGGCGAACGGGCGCTCGGTGAAAGCGTCGACGATGCGAATCCTCATGGCCGGAGCCTAGGGGCGGCCCGAGTCCACCGGCCAAGTCCAATTGCGGGGGAGTGGACTGGGTGGGGGGGGAGGTGGACTTGGTGGGGGAGGTGGATTGGGGGG
>NZ_JALMUV010000070.1 GCF_023155275.1 Streptomyces rhizoryzae | reverse complement strand
CCCCCCCCCCCCCCCCCCCCCCCCCCCCCCCCCCCCCCGCCCCCTCCCGAGGTGGGACATGAAAAACGGTGGGTGGGGGCCGGTGCCGGTGGTCCCCTGCGGGTCCTGGCCAGTGCACGGGCGCTCACCCGCAACACACAACCCGCACCAACCCACCCACGTCAGCCCCCGCCCACCTCATAACTGACCCCAACGGGAGGGGACGGGTCTGCGGGGGTGGTGTGCCGGACGTAAAGCGAAGCAGTCCGGCACACCACCCCCGCAGACCCGTCACCGCACCCAACAGCCCCGCGCAGCGGAAACCCACCCCCGCGCCGCAGGCGCAACAGGAACGCACCCCGCGGCGGGAAACCCGACAACGTGGGAATCAGCCGGCGGCAGCCCCCGCTCCGGCGGTCACCGTCTCGTACACGGCGAGGATGTCCGCCCCCACCGTCGACCAGTCGAAGCGCCGCACGTGCTTGGTGCCGCGGGTGCGGAGTTCGGACCGGCGGTCGGGGGAGTTCAGGAGGCGTACGGCGGCGGTGGCCAGCGCCTCGGCGTCCTCGTTGGCGAAGAGTTCGCCGGCCTCGCCCTGGTCGAGGACCTGGGCGAACGCGGCGAGGTCGCTGGCCAGTACGGGCGCGCCGGCGGACATCGCCTCGACCAGGATGATGCCGAAGGACTCGCCGCCGGTGTTGGGGGCGACGTAGACGTCGACGCTGCGCAGCAGGCGGGCCTTGTCCTCGTCGGAGACGGTGCCGAGGAACTCCACCCGGGAGCGCAGCTCGGCGGGCAGGCCGGCGACCGCCTCGTCCTCGTCGCCGCGGCCGGCGACCAGCAGCCGGGCGTCGGGGACCGCGGCGAGGATCGCGGGCAGCGCCTTCATCAGCACCGGCAGGCCCTTGCGCGGCTCGTCGATCCGGCCGATGAAGCCGATGGTGCGGCCCTGCCACTCGGGGCGGGGCTCGGCGCGGGCGAAGAAGTCGACGTCCACGCCGTTGGGGATGACCACCGCGTCGCCGCCGAGGTGTTCGACCAGGGTGCGGCGGGCGTACTCGCTGACCGCGATCCGGGCGCTGATCTTCTCCAGCGCGGGTTGCAGGATCGGGTACGCGGCGATCATGGCCCGGGAGCGCGGGTTGGAGGTGTGGAAGGTCGCCACGATCGGGCCCTGCGCCGCCCAGCAGGCCAGCAGGCCCAGGGACGGCGAGGCCGGCTCGTGGATGTGGAGGACGTCGAAGGCGCCGTTCTGGAGCCAGCGGCGGACCCGGGCGGCGGACAGGAAGCCGAAGTTCAGGCGGGCCACCGAGCCGTTGTACGGGACGGGGACGGCGCGGCCGGCCGGGACCACGTAGGGGGGCAGCGGGGTCTCGTCGTCGGCGGGGGCCAGCACGGAGACCTCGTGGCCGCGGCGGATCAGGTGCTCGGCCAGGTCGCGGATGTGGAACTGCACCCCGCCGGGGACGTCCCAGGAGTAGGGGCAGACGATGCCGATCTTCACGCGGGCTCCGTTCCGGGCGCCCCGGTGCGGGGCTCCAGGTCGGCCAGCCACAGGCGCTGGAGCATGTGCCAGTCCTCGGGGTGGTCGGCGATGCCGGAGGCGAAGGCGTCGGCGAGCGCCTGGGTCATCTGGGCGGCCTTCTCGGCGCGGGTGCCGTTCCCGGGGACCTGGATCTCGGGGTGGACGCGGCCGCGCAGGTACGGGCTGTCGTCGTACCAGAGGGTGACCGGCAGCAGCATCGCGCCGGTGCGCAGCGCCAGCATGGCCGGACCGGCCGGCATCTTGGCGGTCTCGCCGAAGAACTTCACCGGTATCCCGGAGGCGGACAGGTCGCGGTCGGCGACCAGGCAGACCAGGCCGCCGGCCCGCAGCCGCCGGGCCAGCGTGCCGAACGCGGCGCCGCCGGTGTGCGGCAGCACCTCCATGCCCAGGCCCTCGCGGTAGGCGACGAAGCGGTCGTAGAGCGACTCGGGCTTGAGGCGTTCGGCGACGGTGGTGAACGGGACGCCGAGCTTGGTGGTGACCCAGACGCCGGCCAGGTCGTAGTTGCCCATGTGGGGCAGTGCCAGGATCACCCCGCGGTCGCTCGCCAGGCCCTCCTCCAGGTAGTGCACGTCCTGGGGGGTGAAACCGGCCGCTATCCGCTCCCGGCTCCACGCCGGCAGCCGGAAGGACTCCATCCAGTACCGCATGTAGGACCGCATGCCGGCCCGCGACAGCGCGGCCAGCCGCTGCGGTGAGGCGTCCGGCACGACCCGCGCGAGATTGGCCTCCAGGCGCCGTACGCCCTTGCCGCGGCGCCGCCAGGCCGCGTCGGCGAGCTGGCGGCCCAGCTGGACCGCGACGCCCTCCGGCAGCCGTTTGACGGCGCTCCAGCCCAGGCCGTACAGCCCGTCGGTCAGTTTGCCGGTGTCGATCGGCGTACCCATCAGCCGTTCCCCCCTTGTGCGAGGGTGTCGGCCTCGGCCGACTCCCTGCGAACCGTCACCACACGCTGGCCCAGCGTGACGGCGCTGCCCACCGCGACCACCCACAGGGCGATCGGCAGCAGGATCTGGATGCCCGGTACCCCGAACGCGTGCAGACCGGAGAACCCGCAGGCCACCAGCGTGATCACCAGCCGCTCGGCGCGTTCCACCAGACCGTTGACGTCCACCGGCAGCCCGATCGCCTCGCCGCGCGCCTTGGTGTACGAGACCACCTGGCCGCTGGCGAGGCAGAAGATCGCCACCGCGCAGAGCGCCAGGCTGTCCCCGCGCCCGGCGTACCACAGCGCCAGCCCGCCGAAGATCGCCGAGTCGGCGACCCGGTCGAGGGTGGAGTCCAGGAAGGCGCCCCACCGGCTGGAGCGGCCCAGCTGCCGCGCCATGTTGCCGTCCACCAGGTCGGAGAAGACGAACAGCGTGATCACGACCGTGCCCCAGAAGAACTCGCCCCGGGGATAGAAGACCAGGGCGCCGGCCACCACACCGCCCGTCCCGACGAGGGTGACCGCGTCCGGGCTGACCCCCAGGCGGATGAGCAGGGCGGCGAACGGTGTGAGAACACGCGTGAAGAACGCACGCGCGTACGTGTTCAGCATGACCTTCCCGGAAAGTCGATACGGGCCGCGCGGTCAAGGGGCCACCGGCTGGCCCATCGTAGCCAGGCGCCCGCGGGGCACCGCGAACGCATCGCGGCGCGGGGTGCAACCCACGGCGCGGGCCGCCCGCCGCGCGCCGCCGGCCGGCCCTCCGCCCCGGGCCGGTGGCCGGCCGGCCCTTGGGAGCACCGGGCCCGTGTGCCCCGTATGGACGCATCCCGAACCCGGTGGAAAGCTCGAATCACCGCAAAGTGTCGACCTGGAGGCGAGACACATGAGCGAGAAGTCGAGTACGAACCCAGGAGCCGCCGGAAGGGCACCGGCGGCCGACCGGCCCCAGGCCGTGCGCAACGTGGTGCTGGTCGGCCACAGCGGATCGGGGAAGACCACCCTGGTCGAGGCGCTCGCCCTGGCGTCCGGCGCGGTCAACCGCGCGGGCCGGGTCGAGGACGGCGGGAGCCTGTCCGACTACGACGAGATCGAGCACCGCCAGCAGCGCTCGGTGCAGCTCTCCCTCGTCCCGGTCGACTGGGGCGGCATCAAGATCAATCTGCTGGACACCCCCGGATACGCCGATTTCGTCGGGGAGCTCAGGGCCGGTCTGCGCGCGGCGGACGCGGCCCTCTTCGTCGTCTCGGCCAGCGACGGCGTGGCCGGCGCGACCCGCATGGTCTGGGACGAGTGCGCCGCCGTCGGCATGCCCCGGGCCCTGGTCGTCACCCACCTCGAAGCGGCCCGCGCCGACTTCGACGAGATGACCCGGCGGTGCGCGCTCACCTTCGGCGGCGAGGACCAGGACGCCGTCCTGCCCCTGTACCTCCCGCTGTACGGCACCCCGGGCGCCGACGGCCACGCGCCCGTCAACGGCCTGATCGGCCTGCTCTCGCAGCGGGTCTTCGACTACTCCTCCGGCGAACGCACCGAGCGCGCGCCCACCGGCGAGGAGCTGCCGCTGATCGAGGCGGCCCGCAACCGCCTCATCGAGGGAATCATCGCCGAGAGCGAGGACGAGTCCCTCATGGACCGCTACCTCGCCGGCGAGGAGATCGACATCAAGACGCTGACCGGCGATCTGGAGACCGCGGTGGCCCGCGGCTCCTTCCACCCCGTCCTGGCCGCCGCCCCGGCCGCCGCCGGCGCCCGGCAGGGCCTGGGCACGGTCGAACTGCTGGAGCTGATCACCGGCGGCTTCCCCACCCCCGCGGAGCGCGAGGCCCCCGCCGTGACCGGCCCGGACGGCTCCCCGCGCGCCGGCCTGAGCTGCGACCCCGACGGCCCGCTGGCCGCCGAGGTGGTCAAGACCTCCTCGGACCCGTACGTGGGCCGGCTCTCCCTGGTCCGGGTCTTCTCCGGCACCCTCCGCCCCGACGAGACGGTGCACGTCTCCGGCCACGGCCTGACCGACCGCGGCCACGAGGACCACGACGTCGAGGAGCGGATCGGCGCGCTCTCCGCCCCGTTCGGCAAACAGCAGCGCCCGCTGCCGCAGGCCATCGCCGGCGACCTGGCCTGCGTCGCCAAGCTGACCCGGGCCGAGACCGGCGACACCCTCTCCGGCAGGAACGACCCGCTGCTGATGGAGCCCTGGGCGATGCCGGACCCGCTGCTGCCGGTCGCCATCCGGGCGCACAGCAAGGCCGACGAGGACAAGCTCTCCCAGGGCCTGGCCCGGCTCGTCGCCGAGGACCCCACGATGCGCCTGGAGCACAACCAGGACACCCGCCAGGTCGTCCTGTGGTGCATGGGCGAGGCGCACGCCGACGTCGCACTGGAGCGGCTGCGCTCCCGCTACGGCGTCCAGGTCGACACCGTCGAGCACAAGGTCGCGCTGCGGGAGACCTTCGGCGGGCCCGCCGCGGGCCGCGGCCGGCACGTCAAGCAGTCCGGCGGCCACGGCCAGTTCGCGATCTGCGAGATCGAGGTGGAGCCCCTGCCGGGCGGCTCCGGCATCCAGTTCGCCGACAAGGTCGTCGGCGGCGCGGTCCCCCGGCAGTTCATCCCGTCCGTGGAGAAGGGCGTCCGCGCCCAGGCCGCCCGCGGCATCGCCGCCGGGTACCCGCTCGTCGACCTCCGCGTCACGCTGCTCGACGGCAAGGCGCACTCGGTCGACTCCTCGGACGCCGCCTTCCAGACGGCGGGCGCGCTGGCGCTGCGGGAGGCCGCCGCGCAGACCACGATCGACCTCCTGGAGCCGGTCGCCGAGGTCCGCGTCCTGGTCCCCGACGAATACGTCGGGCCGGTGCTCAGCGACCTCTCCGGCCGCCGCGGCCGGGTCGTGGGAACCGAGCAGTCCGGCGCCGGCCGCACCCTGGTCCGCGCCGAGGTCCCGGAGCTGGAGATCGGCCGCTACGCCGTCGATCTGCGCTCGCTCTCCCACGGGACCGGCCGGTTCGCCCGCGGCTACCTGCGGCACGAGCCGATGCCCGGCCAGCTCGCCGCCCGGATGCGGCAGCAGGCGGTGGTCGGCGCCTAGCGCACCGGCCGACGCCCCCTCAGCCGCCGCCCCGGAGCGCCCACTTGGGCCGGGGCGGCGGCGGTACGCTGGGACCCCGCCGCCGCGCCGACCGTTCCGGGCCAACCTGCCTGGACGCCGGCTCGGCAGGTGTGCGCGGGAGCGGAGTCGGGTAGAGCGCATCAGCGGGTACGCGCGGTGATGGGGGCGGTAGTGGCAGACGGCTTTGACTTCAGTCCGGGGGCGCAGGTCCCCATCTCGGGGGGTGCCGGGCAGACGGCGGCCACCCAGGCGCTGGCCTCGGCCGCCTACCGGGACAGCCCGCTGGCCGACATCGCCAAGGCCGACTCCGAGGCCGGCACCTCCGAGATCAAGAAGCCCAAGCTGTCGCTGTTCGCGCCCAATCTGGGCGAGGCGTTCTCCCGCGCCGTCCAGGTGCGGATGCTCGGCGGCGGCCGCGGCCCGCTGATCCAGTCCTTCGGTACGGAACCGCAGACGGTCGTCGAGCACTGCCTGGCCGCCACCCGCATCCGCAAGCAGCGCGACACCCGGCTGACCCTCCTGATGGTGGTCTGCGGGCTGGTCTTCCTGCCCGGCGTGCTGCTCTGGCTGATCGGATTCCAGCTCCGCAAGGTCTTCTCCAAGGACGGCGAGGGCAACGGCATCTCCCTGCTGGGCGGCATCATGCTCGTCCTGTTCGCCGGCGGCGGCCTGTTCCTGCTGGTCAAGCTGCCGCTGACCGGCTTCTGGCCGCTGTACGCGCGCGGCGCGCTGGTCGTCCCGGTGCTCGGCTGGTGGCTGGCCAAGCAGATCTGCGAACGCACCGCGGTCACCCTCCGGGAGGCGTGGCAGGGCCTGCTGGAGGGCGGCGGCGTCGCCGCGAAGATCCCCGAGGCGGTCCCGAACGACCCCAACCACACCTCCGCCGAGACCCTCCGCCACAACCTCGCCAAGGTCTCCGCCGAGCAGCGCAGCAACGTCGTCTTCTACGCCGGCCCCAAGGGCATACTCGGCATGGGCACCCGCTGGGGCAGCTGGCAGCTGGCCGAGGAGCTGCGGCCCGCCCAGGAGGGCACCGAGATCCACCCCTTCCGCAGCTGGGACGTCATCCGCGCGATCCACGACCGGCTGCGCCTGCTGGAGCGCAGCCCGCTGCACACCGGCGGCTTTCAGCAGCCCCCGTCGGTGCGGCACTGGATCGTCTCCCCGGTCGGCGAGAAGGCCAAGGCGGTGTCCCGTCCGGAGGGCACCCACGTCGACGGGTACGAGGTCCGCGGGCACGAGATAGAGCGGATCTGCAACGAGCAGCAGTTCGGCAGCGGCGACCGCCACTACCTCGGCGTCCAGTTCGTGCTGTGGGACGGTCAGTTGGTGATCACGCTGATGATCACCGTCACGGTGCTGCACGAGACGCTGCGCATCGAGGTCAGCGGGCACGCCCTCGGCCCGGTCAACTCCCTGTTCACCACCAAGCCGTCGCCCAAGACCAAAGAGGTCTCCAAGGTCGTCCGGTTCTGGGAGACCAAGACCCAGACGCTGCCGCTGATCGAGCCGTCGGAGGTGGTCCGGCTCACCGCCCGCGCCCCGCTGACGTGGTTCCCGCCGGTGCTGGACTTCCTCGGCGGCAAGCTGGCCCTGCCCGAACCGTTCGGCCTGCGCCACGTCTGGGCCGACAAGCCCTGGCGCCACCGCTTCATGGCCGACGACGCGCTGCGCGCCGCCACCCCGGTCCTGCGGGCCGTGCACTCCGCCGCGATGAGCGTCCTGAAGGAGAACGGCGTCAACACCGAGCGCTTCGACAACCGCTCGCTGGTCCTCAGCGGCATGGTCCAGAGCGCCGAGCCGAAGAACGCCGACGAGTACAACGCCTAGGCCCGGCCGGGCGGACGGATACGGGCGCGCCCCCGGCGGGGATGCCGGGGGCGCGCCCGTCGCGCTGCCGTGCGGACCGCTAGCGGAAGATGCCGGTGTGGCCGAGCGAGTACCGCCCCGGCTGCGGGTAGACCGCCAGCCCGTGCGGCCCCTCCCCCACCTTGATCTTCGCCAGCGTCTTCCCGTTCCGGGTGTCGAGGGCGTAGACCTCGCGGTTGTACCGGCCCGACAGCCAGAGCACCTTGCCGTCGGCGGACAGGCCGCCCATGTCCGGGCTGCCGCCGCCGCGGATGTGCCACTTGTCGGTGAGTTCGCCGGTGCGGAAGTCCAGCAGGGAGATGGTGCCCTCACCGCGGTTGGAGATGTACATGGTGCGGGAGTCCCGGCTGACGTAGAGGCCGTGCGCGCCCTTGCCGGTCGGCAGCAGCCTCGGCCGGGTGAAGGCGTCCCCGTTCAGGACCCAGACGCCGTCGGCCATCATGTCGGCGATGTACCAGGTCCTGCCGTCCGGCGAGATCTTCACGTCCTGCGGCATCGCGCCCTCGAACGGCAGCTTCTCCTGGGCGATCACCTCCATTCTGGCGGTGTCGACCTTCAGCAGCTCCCCGGAGAACTCGCAGGAGACGATGAAGTACTTCCCGTCCGGCGAGAAGTCGGCGTGGTTGACGCCGGCGCAGCTGACCGGGAGGGTCTTGCGGATCTCCATGGTGTGCGGGTCCCGGAAGACCAGCTGCCGGTCCATCGAGGCCATCACGACCGCGTACTTCCCGTCCGGCGTGAAGTACAGGTTGTACGGGTCGTGGACCTTGACCGGCTTGCCCGCCTTGCCGGTCGCCGGGTCGATCGGGGTGAGGTCGTGCCCCCGGTTGTTGTTGACCCACAGCGTCTTCATGTCCCAGGAGGGCACCACGTGCTGCGGCTGCACGCCCACCGGGATGGTCTCGATGACCTTGTACGTGGCGGGGTCGATGACGCTGACCGTGTCGGACCCGGTGTTGGGCACGTAGATCCGCGCCGGGTAGTGCCTCACCTGCGGGGCGAGCTGGTTGGGGCGGTCCGCGGCGTAGAGGTCGTGCTCGTCGAGGAGCGGCGGCATCCCCGGCAGGCCCTGTGTGACGGCCTTGTGCGGGGAGGGCACCGCGGGCCGCGGCGCGGTGGCGGACTCCCCGCCCCCCGCGCAGCCGGCCGCCACCAGCACGCAGGCCGCGGCGAGCAGCGCGGCCCGGCGTGCGGGGCGGGTGGGGCGGGAGCCGGTCGGACGGAGGTGGATACGGTTCCGGTCAGCCATCAGGTCACTAGCTCCGTTGTCGTCACCGCGCGCAGACCGCGCCGGCGGAGGCCGTCGAGGATGGGGGGCAGCGCGGCCACCGTGCCGGCGTGCCCGAGGTGGAGACTGACGACCGAGCCCGGCCGGACGCCGTCCAGGACCGTGCGCCGGACGGCCGGGGCGCCGGGGTCGTTCGCATCGAGGGAGTCCACGTCGTAGGAGAGGACGTGCGGGTAGCCGGCGCGGCGGGCCAGCTGGATCACCTGCGGGGTGGCCCGCTGCGTGCGCGAGGGGCGGAACCAGCTGCCGATGCTGCCGGTGAGCTTCCGCAGCCGGTCGGCGCACTGGCTGATCTCGGCGTACGCGGCGTCGGCGGGCAGCGCGCCGATGTCGCGGTGGTGCATGGTGTGGTTGCCCAGCTCATGCCCGCCGTCGAGGATCCGGCGGGCCATCGCGGGCTGCTCGTCGAGCCAGTCGCCGACGGCGAGCACGGTGACCCGGACGCCGGCCCGCTCGGCCTCGGTGAGCAGCGCCCGGCCCAGCGCGGGGTCGCCCCGCCCGTGGAAGGTCAGGGCGACGGCGTGGCCGTCCCGGGGGCCGTGCGCGATCTCGGCCGGGAGGCCGGGCGCGCGGGTCGGCGGCCGGGCGGCGGGGTGCCGGGCGGACCGGCCCGGGTCGCGGGGGCCCGGGCCGCCGGAGGCCCGTACGGAGGAGGAGGCGTCCGCCGAGCGGTGCGGGTCGCAGCCCGCCGCGAACGCACCGGCGGCCGCGGCCGAGGCGGCCGCGCGCAGCACGGTGCGACGATCCAGGGAAGTCACCACCCCATTAGAGGGGCAAAAATTCCCGATGGGTGCGATATGTACGATTCGTCCGGGTGCGTGTCGCCTCGTTCACCCGGCGCGCCGCACCCTTACGCGGGCCAGGCCGCGGCGAGCATCGCCCGGGTGTCGGCGAGGAGTTGGGGCAGCACCTTGGTGTGCCCGACCACCGGCATGAAGTTGGTGTCGCCGCCCCAGCGAGGGACGACGTGCTGGTGGAGGTGGGCCGCGATACCGGCACCGGCCACCGCTCCCTGGTTCATGCCGATGTTGAAGCCGTGCGCCCCGGACGCGGTGCGCAGCGCCGTCATCGCCCGCTTGGTGAAGTCCGCCAGCTCCGCGGTCTCCGCCGCGTCCAGCTCGGTGTAGTCCGCGACGTGCCGGAACGGGACGACCATGAGGTGCCCGCCGTTGTACGGGTAGAGGTTCAGCACCGCGTACACCCGCTCACCGCGCGCGATGACCAGACCGTCCTCGTCCGACTTCGCGGGAATGGCGCAGAACGGACAGCCGTCGCCGGCCCCCGGGCCGCTCGGCTTGTTCTCCCCCTGGATGTACGCCATCCGGTGGGGCGTCCACAGGCGCTGGAACGCGTCCTGCGTCCCGACTCCGATCTGCTGTTCCGGCTCACTCGTCATGTTGCGAAGCATATTCTCCCGGCCCGGCGGGGGAAGCGGCGAGGGGCGGCCCCGATGGGACCGCCCCTCGCCCGCGCGCTTCCGTCACACCTGGACGCGGCGCTCCACCACGTCCAGCAGCTTGGCGATCGCCTGCTCGCGCGGGATGCCGTTCTCCTGCGACCCGTCGCGGTAGCGGAACGACACCGTCCCCGCGTTCATGTCCTCGTCACCGACGATGATCATGAACGGCACCTTCTGCTTCTGGGCGTTCCGGATCTTCTTCTGCATGCGGTCCGAGGAGGCGTCGACCTCGACGCGCAGGCCCTTCCGCTTCGCGTCCGCCGCGAACTCCTGGAGGTACTCCACGTGCGCGTCCCCCACCGGGATGCCGACCGCCTGCACCGGCGCCAGCCACGCCGGGAAGGCGCCCGCGTAGTGCTCCAGCAGCACCGCGAAGAACCGCTCGATCGAGCCGAACAGCGCGCGGTGGATCATGACCGGCCGCTGCTTGGTGCCGTCCGCCGCGGTGTACTCCAGGTCGAAGCGCTCCGGGAGGTTGAAGTCGAGCTGGATCGTCGACATCTGCCAGGTCCGGCCGATCGCGTCCTTGGTCTGGACGGAGATCTTCGGACCGTAGAACGCGGCGCCGCCCGGGTCCGGGACCAGCGGCAGGCCCTGCTTGTCCGCGACCTGGCGCAGCGTCTCGGTGGCCTCCTCCCAGACCTCGTCCGAGCCGACGAACTTCTCCGGGTCCTTGGTGGACAGCTCCAGGTAGAAGTCGTCCAGACCGTAGTCGCGCAGGAGGTTGAGCACGAAGGTCAGCGTCCGGTCGAGCTCGTCGGCCATCTGCTCGCGGGTGCAGTAGATGTGCGCGTCGTCCTGCGTGAAGCCGCGGGCGCGGGTGAGGCCGTGCACGACGCCCGACTTCTCGTAGCGGTAGACCGTGCCGAACTCGAACAGCCGCAGGGGCAGTTCGCGGTAGGAGCGGCCGCGCGCGTCGAAGATCAGGTTGTGCATCGGGCAGTTCATGGGCTTGAGGTAGTAGTCCACGCCCTCGTCGAGCTGCATGGGCGGGTACATGCCGTCGGCGTACCAGTCCAGGTGGCCCGAGGTCTCGAAGAGCTTCCCCTTCGTCGCGTGCGGGGTGTAGACGAACTCGTAGCCCTCCTCCTCGTGGCGGCGGCGGGAGTAGTCCTCCATCACGCGGCGGACCAGGCCGCCCTTGGGGTGGAAGACCGCCAGGCCGGAGCCGATCTGCTCGGGGACGGAGAAGAGGTCCAGCTCGGCGCCGAGCTTGCGGTGGTCGCGCTTCTCGGCCTCGGCGAGGAAGTCCAGGTGCGCCTTCAGCTCGTCCTTGGTCGGCCAGGCGGTGCCGTAGATCCGCTGGAGCTGCGGGTTCTTCTCACTGCCGCGCCAGTACGCGGCGGCCGACCGCATCAGCTTGAAGACCGGGATGTGCCGGGTGCTGGGCAGGTGCGGACCGCGGCACAGGTCCTTCCAGCACAGCTCGCCGGTCTTGGCGTCGAGGTTGTCGTAGATCGTCAGCTCGCCGGCGCCGACCTCGGCGGAGGCGCCCTCGGCGGCGTCCGCGGCGGAGCCCTTGAGGCCGATCAGCTCCAGCTTGTACGGCTCGTCCGCCAGCTCGGCGCGGGCCGCCTCGTCGCTCACCGCGCGGCGGGCGAACTTCTGGCCGCGCTTCTGGATCTCCTGCATCTTCTTCTCGATGCGCTTGAGATCGTCGGGGTGGAAGGGCTTCTCCACGTCGAAGTCGTAGTAGAAGCCGTCCTTGATCGGCGGGCCGATGCCGAGCTTGGCCTCCGGGAAGAGCTCCTGCACGGCCTGCGCCATGACGTGGGCGGTGGAGTGCCGCAGGATGTTCAGGCCGTCCTCGGAGGTGATCTCGACGGGCTCGACCTCGTCGCCCTCGGCCAGCTCGTAGGTGAGGTCCTTCAGTTCGCCGGCCACCCGCGCGGCCACCACGCTGCGCTCGCCCTGGAAGAGGTCGGCGGCCGTAGTGCCCGTGGTCACCACGCGTTCTTCCCGCTCGGAATCGCGTTGGACGGTCACACGGACGTCTGACACCGGTCTCTCCTGACTCATGTCTTCCTCACGGCAGCGTTTGCTGCGCCCCCGAATCGTACCGAGCCGCGGGACCGCACCGCGAAACGCGTTCCCCGGGCCCGCTCAGCGGTCCGGCGGCACCCCGCCGCCCGTCTCCCCGCCGTCCCCGAACCCGCCGTCCCCCGGGTCCTCCGGCCCGTCCCAGAGGGCCTTGAGCAGCCGGTCCCGGTCGGCCGGGTCGGACGGGACGGGCGTGACCTCCCGGGCGCCGGTGATCCGCCGGAAGCCGCCCCGGCTCTCCAGCCGGCCGCTGATCCGCACCGGCAGCCCGGCCAGGTGCGCGTGCCCGGCGGTGCGGTAGTCCTCCGCCCCCAGCGCGATCCGCACCTGCCCCACGTCCGCCCCGGCCAGCACCCGCAACCGCACCACCCCGGGCCCGTCCGGCCGCTCCCGGCGCAGCCGGACGACCGTACCGGTCACCCGCACCGGCAGCGACGGCTCGGCCCGGACGTAGCGCTGCGCGGCCTGCTGGAGCGCGGGCAGGTCGCCGGGCGAGAACGCGACCGGTTCGGGGCGGGCGGCGAACCCGGGCGGGGCACCGGCCGCCGGCGACCAGGCGAGCGAGATCCGCACCCCCTCCGCGCCGCGCACCAGCGCGATCAGCGCCTGCGCCAGCTCGTGGCAGACGCCGAGCGCGACGGCCGCGTCGAACGCCTCCAGCCCGCCGGTGGCGCGCTGGTAGTCGGTGGCGTCCCGGGCGGCGTGCAGCGCCCGCTGGAGGCCGGCGACCACCGGGCGCCCGGCCGGTACGGGGACGAACGCGGCCAGCCGGCGCCCGGCCGGCGCCGGACCGACCAGCACCTGGGCCAGGAACCCCTCGGCCCGCCGCCGGTGGCGGGCGCCGTAGTAGCCGGCCCGCGCGTAGCTGCCCAGCGCCCCGGCGGTCAGCAGCGCGCGGGCCGCCCCGCGCAGCTGCTCCTGGGCGGTCCAGCGGGCGCTGCCGGGGGCACCCTCGGGGACCTCGCGCTCCCAGCGGACCTCGTCGCTGGGCACCGCGAGCGCGACCAGCACCTCGCGGGCCGAGGGCGTACCGCTGCGCTCCAGCGCCGCCACCGCCTCGGCCAGCAGTTCGGCGCTGTCGGGGAAGCGGCGGTCGTGCGGGACCAGCAGGCTGGGGCCGCCCGCGCCACCGGGCGGGGTCCAGCGGGTGTACCGGCCGGCCGCGCCGCCGCGCCGCCGCCAGCCGTGCCGGGCCAGCAGGGCGCCGAGCACCGCCGGGTCGAGCCGCGCGGGGTCCGGCGGCCGGGTGCCGTAGTCGTCGGTCGGCCGGTCCATCAGGGTCTCCCTCCCGCCCCGACCCGCGCCATGATGGCGCGCAGCGCCCGGTCGTCGAAGATCCGCGTGGTCGGGATCCGCACGGTGGTCCGGCGCCGGCCGGTCACCGGGTGGCCGGCGAGATTGGTCCAGTAGCAGCAGTGCCGCAGGGCGAGGTGGTCGTGCCCGGCCCGCAGCCAGTCGTCGGGGTCCCGCGGGACGAGCATCACCACGAGGATCTTGTGCACCGCCACCGGTGTACGGGCCAGCTTCACCAGGTGGTCGTTGTCGAGGGTGAAGCCGAAGGTGGGGCCCCGCGGCCGCGGGGCGGTCTGGTACGTGCACTTGAGCTGCACCTTGATGGTCACCTCGTCGTCGACGGTGTGGCCGGGCGCGGCGTGGCTGAGGTGCCAGTCGATGCCGTTGTCCGGGAAGGGCTGGGCCAGCGAGCACCCGGAGGCGGCGGCCACCGCGTGGAGGTAGCCCACCTGGAGGGTCTCCATGCAGGCGGTGGTGGCCAGTGCGCCGCGCTGCGGGAGGACGGCGGGCTGGGGACGGCTCCCGGGGGAGGGGGACAGCCCGCCCGGTTCGGGCTGCGCGAGCGTCATCGCGGTGCCTTCCGGGCCGTGCCGGTGCGTCCGGACGACGGGGCGGCGGCGGACGCGGCCGCCGGGCCGGGCACTGCGCACCGGCCCGTCCCTGTGGTTGTCTCCCCGTCAAGTGGGCCGCAAACAACGGCGGTTCGAGCCGTCCCCGGCTCGGGTATCACCAGCTCGGGTGACGTGCACCGTCATTCTCCGTACGACCGCGAGGAGTTGGGTGATGGCGCGCTGGTATGACGGCCCCCTTGCCGCCTTCGACACCGAGACGACGGGCGTCGACGTCGAGCGCGACCGCATCGTCTCCGCCGCCCTGGTGGTCCAGGAGACCCCGCGCGCCGCCCCGCGGGTCACCCGCTGGCTGGTCAATCCGGGGGTGGAGATACCCGAGGCGGCGACCGCGGTGCACGGTCTGACCGCCGAGCACCTCGCGCTGCACGGCCGCTGGCCGGCCCCGGTGATGGAGGAGGTGGCGCGCGCCCTGGCCGCCCAGACGGTGGCCGGCCGCCCGCTGGTGGTGATGAACGCCCCGTTCGACCTGACGCTGCTGGACCGCGAGTTGAAGCGCCACCGCGCCAGCGCCCTGGACGCCTATCTGACCACCGGCCCGCTGCACGTCCTCGACCCGCGCGTACTGGACAAGCACCTGGACCGCTACCGCAAGGGCCGCCGCACGCTGACCGACCTGTGCGCGCACTACGGGGTCGAGCTGGCCGACGCCCATGAGGCGGCCGCCGACGCGCTGGCCGCGCTGCGGGTGGTCCGGGAGCTGGGCCGGCGCTTCGCCGACCGGCTG
Source organism: Streptomyces rhizoryzae (assembly GCF_023155275.1). GTDB lineage: Bacteria > Actinomycetota > Actinomycetes > Streptomycetales > Streptomycetaceae > Streptomyces > Streptomyces rhizoryzae. Next base: position 7,330 of record NZ_JALMUV010000070.1, on the reverse strand, counting down.
GCCGGCCTGCAACCCGCCGAACTCCACACCCGCCAGGCGGTCTGGTACGCGGCCCAGGCGCGCGGGCTCCAGGCGTGGTTCGCCCGCAGCGGCTCCCCCGAGGCCGTCGACCCGCACTGGCCGCTGCGGCCGGAACTCCCCGCCGCCGCCTGATTCCCGCAATCGCCCTTCCGACGGCGCGTTCCGGACCGGCCGCCAAAGGAACGGAATTCTTTTTCCGTCTTATCCGGGTGCCAACTCGCCCGCACCGCACACGAAAAGAACCGGGCCGCCTTTCGGCGGCCCGGTTCCTGATCCCGGTGGGCGATACTGGGTTCGAACCAGTGACCTCTTCGGTGTGAACGAAGCGCTCTCCCACTGAGCTAATCGCCCGGGTTCCGGCGGGGTTTCCCCCGCGAACGACCTGAACGATACAGGCCGTCGGGCCCTTCCATCAAATTCCTGTGCCGCGGCCCTCATCCGCGGGCCAGCCAGGCCGCCAGACCGCGCCGCCCGCCCCGCATCATCAGCGCGTGGTTGATCCGGAACAGCGGCCGCGCGGGCAGCGCCCACCGCCGCAGCGCCGGCTTGCGCAGCTCCACGTCCTGCTCGAAGACCGCCCGGGTGCCGCCGGCCCCGGGCCGCACCGTCCAGCGCGCCCAGCCGTCCAGGTCCCCGCGCATCGCGGTCTCCAGCACTCCGGCCGCCGGGTCCCGCCGCGTCTCGGTCGCCACCACGGCCAGTTCGTACGGCAGGACGGAGCGGAACCGCGCGGTACCGCTGCGGTCGTCGAGCGGGGCCACCTCGCGCACCTGCGGCCACCAGCGGGGATACGCCTCGGCCCGCTCCAGCACCGCGTAGACGACGGCGGGCGGGGCGGGCAGCAGCCAGACACTGCGGAAGCGGTAGCGGTGCAGGCGGCTCGGTCGGCCGGTCGGCGCGGGCATGATCCCAGTGTGCGCCCCGGCCGCCGCACAGGACCCCAACACACACGACGGCCCGGAGACTTGGGTCTCCGGGCCGTCGTCCGGGGTGGGCGATACTGGGTTCGAACCAGTGACCTCTTCGGTGTGAACGAAGCGCTCTCCCACTGAGCTAATCGCCCGGGCGCACCGCCAACATTACCGCACGTCGGAGGCGCTTCCGACCACGCCGGCCGGACCGCGCGCCCGGGGCCGGACGGCGCGGCCCGGCCCGGCCCCGGCGACCGGAAGGCCGGGCCCGAACGGTTTCCGCATCCGGCGCGCCGGATCCCCGCACGCCCCGGCACGCCGAACCGGCGGAGATCATCGCGAACCCCTCCCTCCTCCCTTACTCTGCGTATTCACACGGGCCCGCGCAGCGCACCGATCCCGTGGCCGGAATACCGCCGGGGACGCTCACGCAATCCGCCGGAAGAGGTACCTGAAGCCACCCAAAACCGTCAGAGGGGTTTACAACGGCACCGTAGGTGGCATGTCGATTTCGCCGACGTGCGAATCCCCGAGCGCACACTGAGCGAAAGGCCCTGGCGCTTATGAACACCACGGTCAGCTGCGAGCTGCACCTGCGCCTCGTTGTGTCGAGCGAGTCCTCACTGCCTGTACCCGCGGGCCTGCGGTATGACACGGCCGATCCTTATGCCGTGCACGCCACCTTCCACACCGGAGCCGAGGAAACGGTCGAGTGGGTTTTCGCCCGCGACCTCCTCGCCGAGGGCCTGCACCGGCCCACGGGCACCGGCGACGTCCGCGTCTGGCCGTCCCGGAGCCACGGACAGGGCGTCGTCTGCATCGCCCTGAGCTCCCCGGAGGGGGAAGCCCTCCTGGAAGCCCCGGCGCGGGCCCTGGAATCGTTCCTGAAGCGGACGGATGCCGCCGTACCGCCCGGTACGGAGCACCGGCACTTCGATCTCGACACCGAGCTCTCCCACATCCTGGCGGAGAGCTGAGAGGCAGCACGCACACCCACCGCATCCACCCGCTCACACTTGCGACCGTCCGACTCGGGGAGACGGCGCAGGACCGACAAGTTCACACGGCACGCTCCGGCGCCGTCGCCGCGGACCCACCGCGGAGGCGGCGTCGAGGCTTGTTCCAGGCGCTAGAGTCGGCGACCATGCGCCAACGACACCGGGGCGGCAGCGGCCGACCCCGACCCGGCCAGGGAGCGGAACCGTGCTGATCACCCATGACACCCGGTGCGCGCTGGACACGGTCGTCGACCTGCTGAACAGCGCACCGGAGGGCGAGGCTGCCGGCGCCCCGGACAGCCTGACCGACCTGGCGGCCCTGGCGGACTTCGTCCGGCGCAACGACGTCAGCGGCGTCGGGGACCTCGGGCCGGGAGACCTGGCGGCCGTCCGGGCCCTGCGGGCGCGGTTCGCCGAGGTCTTCGCGGCCGGCGACGACCGCACCGCGGCCGCCCGGCTGAACGCGCTGGTCGCCTCGGCGGGCACCACCCCGCAGCTGACCGACCACGACGGCTACGACTGGCACGTCCACTACTTCGCGCCCGGCGCCTCGGTGGCCGACCACCTGGCCGCCGACTGCGGGATGGCGCTGGCCTTCCTGCTCGTCGCCGGGGAGCGCGAGCGGCTGCGGCGCTGCGAGGCGCCGGACTGCCGGTACGCGTTCGTGGACCTGTCCCGGAACCGCTCGCGGCGCTACTGCGACAGCCGGACCTGCGGGAACCGGCTGCACGTCGCGGCCTACCGGGCGCGGCGGCGGGAGGCCGCGGGCTGACCGCGGGGCTGCGCCGGCGCGGGGTCAGAGGATGTAGAGGTCGTGTACCGCGCCTAGGAGGAGCAGCAGGCCGATGATGGCCAGGAAGAGCATCAGCGGCGGCTGGGACAGCGCGAACAGGCAGCCGCGCGGTTCGGGGGCAGGGGCGTCGTCCGGGGCGAGGGCGCACTCATCGTTCATCTCGCGCGCATCATCGCGCAGATGATCGTCCCGGAAGCCGCAAGACGCCTCTCAGCAGCGGGAGTTCATCAGATCCCGTGCTTTTTCAGGATCGCTTCGATGTCCGAGAAGTCATCCTTGGGAGCAACCTCCGCCCCCGGGGCCGATGCGGTCCTCGGGGCCTGCCGGCCGGTGCCGAGGGAGGGCGCGGAGGCGGCCGGGGCGACCGCCGGTGCCCCGGATCCCGCGGCGGCCCGGCGCTCCTTGCGGCCGGATATCCCGCGGCGGCGCTCCACGAGCCGGCTGATCATGAACAGCAGCGCGGAGAGCGCCAGCACCCCGAACCCGGCCCAGACGGTCGGCTTGAACACGATGCTGGTCACCCAGTCGACCACGCCGGTCATCACCAGGCCGACCGGGATCAGCGCGAAGGCGGCGATCCGCGTCGCGGCCAGGAAGCGCTTGCGGTAGGCGGTCAGCGCGGCGATGCCCAGGCCCGCTGCCGACACCGCGGCACACACTGTCGAGGTCAGCATCCGGTCCTCCTGCCGGTCGAAGGGAACGAGCGGGCGTCCCGCGCTCTCCTCCATCCTGCCCTGTCCGCCCCCGTCCGGACCACGGTCCGCGGGCGACCTCAGGGAGATCTCCGGGTCGTTCTCCTCCCCAGGTCCGGGTTCGTCCCCGGTGCGGGCGGCTGGAAGACTTGGCCCCATGAACGCATCCGCCGCCCCCGGCCCCACCGGTTCCGCCCGCCCCGTCCTCGATGTGTGGTGCGACCTCCAGTGCCCCGACTGCGCCACCGCCCTGACGGACGTCCGGGCGCTGCGCGAGCGCTACGGCGACCGGCTGGAGATCCGGCTGCGGCACTTCCCGCTGGCCAAGCACAAGCACGCCTACGCGGCCGCCCAGGCCGCCGAGGAGGCCGCGGAGCAGGGCCGGGGCTGGCCGTACGCGGAAGCGGTGCTGGCCCGTACCGGCGAGCTGGACAAGGGCGGCGAGAAGGTGCTGCTGGACGCCGCCGGGAAGCTGGGGCTGGACACCGAGGAGATCGACACCGCGCTGATCGACGGCCGGCACCTGCTGGCGGTGGACGCGGACGAGGCCGAGGGCAGGGCCATCGGGGTCACCGGCACCCCGACGTATGTGATCGGCGGCGAGCGGCTGGACGGCGGCAAGAGCCAGGAGGGCCTGCGGTCCCGTATCGAGGAGATCGCCGACCGGCTGCTGGCCCAGGACGGCACCGCGGCGGGCTGACCGCCCCGGCCGCTACCGCGCCGCCCGGGGGCCGGCCGTCACAGGATCGGCTTCCACATCCGGTACGCGCTGGTCCGGTAGCCCAGCGAACGGCAGAGGCCGAGCGCCGGGGCGTTGTCCGGGTAGACGTTGAGCGCCAGGGAGGTCCGGCCCGCGGCCAGGGTCTCGCGCTCCGCGACGAGCATCAGGCTGCGGCCGTGCCCCTCCCCCCGGCGCCCGGGCGCCACCCGCACGTCCCTGACGTAGCCGCCGGGCTGCCCGGGGAGCCGCAGGGCGAGCCAGAGGGTGCCGACGCCGCTGCCCTCGTGGGTGAGCACCCGCAGGACCTGCCCCGGGGTGTCCGCGCCGCCGGGGAGCAGCGCGTCGTGCTCCTGCGGAGCGGTCCGCTCGGCGCGTTCCGCGGGCATGCCCTGGCCGGTCTCCAGCCGGATGTGCTCGGCGATCGCGGCGTCCCGCCAGGCCGGGTACTCGGCCGCGGTCATCGGCCGGTCCGCGCTGCCCTCGGGCAGGGCGCCGGGACGGGTCAGGGGCCGGGCCAGGATGCGGCTGCGCTCGGTGTAGCCCAGGGCCGCGGAGAGCCGTACCGCGGCCTCCGCGTCCGCCGGCACGGTCAGTTCGATCTGCCGGCAGCCCCAGCCGCGGAGCACCTCCTCGGCGGCCAGCGCGGCGACCGTGGCGCGGCCGCGGTGCCGGTCGGGCGCGTCCACGCCCAGGGCCTCGATACGGCCCGCCGCGGGCCCGAAGCGGGCGTCCGTGGCCAGCTGGATCCCGCCGACCCGGCGGCTGTTGACGCAGATGTCGTAGGGGCGGGACCGGTGGCCGTCGTCGTGTCGTACTTCGGGGCCCGCGGGGCGCAGCGTAGTGGTCACGAGGACTTTCTACTCGTCCGCCGCGGGCCCGTCATCACCAGCGCGGGTCGAAGTCCGCGGCCGCCTGTCGCGCGAAGGTCCGCATCGCCTCGGCGGTCACCGGGCCCGGTGCGTCGGCGAGTTGGCGGCCGTCGATCCGTGTGACGGCCTGGACGTCGCGCAGCGTGGAGGTCAGGAAGATCTCCTCGGCGCTCTCCAGGGCCGCGAGCGGCAGGTCGGTCTCCTTGGCGCCGGCCCAGGCGATGGTCAGGGCGCGGGTGATCCCGGCCAGGCAGCCGGAGGCCAGCGGCGGGGTGTGCAGTTCGCCGTCGAGGACGACGAAGACGTTGGAACCGGTGCCCTCGCACAGCGCGCCGGCGGTGTTGGCGAACAGCGCCTCGGAGGCGCCCTGTTCGCGGGCGCGGGCCAGCGCGACCACGTTCTCGCCGTACGAGGTGGTCTTCAGGCCGGCCAGCGCGCCGCGCTCGTTGCGGGTCCAGGGGACGGTGACGGCGGCGGTGGTGTCGGGGCGGCGGGGGGCCGCGGAGACCGCGATGACCAGGGTCGGACCGGCGTCGCCGCGGTCCGAGCCGAGCGGGGAGACCCCGCCGGTGTAGGTGATCCGCAGCCGGCCCAGCTCCATCGGGTTGGCGTCCAGGACGGCCGCGCAGCCGCGCCGGACCTCGTCGAGGTCGGGCTCGGGCAGGCCCAGGCCGCGGGCGGAGGTGGCCAGCCGCTCCAGGTGGCGGGTGAGGGCGAAGGCCCGTCCGCGCTCCGCCTTGACGGTCTCGAAGACCCCGTCGCCGACCGTCAGGCCGTGGTCGAAGACCGAGACGCGGGCCCCCTCGGCGTCCCGCAGTGCCCCGTCGAGCCAGATCTTCATCGCTCACTTCCTCCGCTCACTTCGTGCTCACCGGACGCTACCGCGAGCAGTCGGCGCGCCTTCAACTCGGTCTCGTCCCACTCCCGCTCCGGATCGGAGTCCCAGATGATCCCGGCGCCGGCACCGAAGCGGAGCACCGGTCCGCCGGGGGCGGTCCGGTCGATCCAGAAGGTGCGGATGCCGACGTTGAGCCAGCCGGTCCGGCGGTCGGCGTCCACCCAGCCGATGCCGCCGCAGTAGGGGCCGCGCGGCGCGGTCTCCAGTTCCCCGATGATCCGCAGGGCGCTGGACTTGGGGGCGCCGGTGACCGACCCGGGCGGGAAGGTGGCGTCGAGCAGGTCCGCCCAGGCGGTCTTCTCGTGGGCCTCGTCCAGTTCGCCGCGCACGGTGGAGACCAGGTGGACGAGGCCGGGGTGCTCCTCGACGGCGCACAGCGCGGGGACGGAGACCGAGCCGGTGGCGCAGACCCGGCCGAGGTCGTTGCGGACCAGATCCACGATCATCACGTTCTCCGCGCGGTCCTTCGCCGAGAGGTCCGCCGCGGTGCGCCCGGTGCCCTTGATCGGGCCGGACTCGACGGTACGGCCGTCCCGGCGCAGGAACAGCTCCGGCGAGGCGGTGGCGATCTCGACGCCGTGCCCGGGCAAGCGAATCGTTCCTGCATAGGGCGCCGGGTTGCCGCGGGCCAGGACGGCGGAGAGGGCCGCCACGTCGGCGTGCGCGGGGTCGGGCAGCGGCGCGGTCAGGACCCGGCAGAGGTTGACCTGGTAGACCGTCCCCGCCGCGATGTGGGCCCGGATCCGGCGGACGCCGTCCGTATACGCGGCGCGGTCCAGCGAGCTGCGCCAGTCGCCCGCGGCGGGGCCGCGCCAGGCACCGGGCCCGGGGCCGTCCGCCGGGGTCGCGGGGCGTACGTCGGCGAAGCGGGCGCACACCACGCCCCCCTCGAAGTCGGCGGTCACCGCCCACCAGCCCGCGGAATCCAGGGCCGCGGGATCGCTGGTCACATCCCGCAGGTCGGTGGCTATCAGGCCGCCGAAGCGGGCCATCGGAGCGAAATCGTGCACGTCAGTGAGTCTATGGCCGGGCACCGTCCACCGCCCGGGCCGAGCGTGCACCGCAGCACGCTGCACAAACGCGTTTTTGTACTGGCCCGGGAATCCGCTAGAGTTCAACACGTCGCCGGGACGCGGAAGCGCCCCGGAGGCCAGGGAGCTTCCCGACGTAGTCTGGGAGAGCCGCCCGCGGACGTAGCTCAGTTGGTAGAGCACCACCTTGCCAAGGTGGATGTCGCGAGTTCGAGTCTCGTCGTCCGCTCGATGTGGGGGATCATCCCGAGCCCCCCGCACACTCCTGGTGGAGTGGCCGAGAGGCGAGGCAACGGCCTGCAAAGCCGTCTACACGGGTTCAAATCCCGTCTCCACCTCCAAGGACGATTAGCTCAGCGGGAGAGCGCTTCCCTGACACGGAAGAGGTCACTGGTT
>NZ_JALMUV010000006.1 GCF_023155275.1 Streptomyces rhizoryzae | reverse complement strand
CCCACGGCGCCCAGCGACGACAACGTGGGGCGGCCACAAAGAACACCCACGGCGCCCAGCGACAACGACGTGGGGCGGCCACAAAGAACACCCACGGCGCCCAGCGACAACGACGTGGGGCGGCCACAAAGAACACCCCACCGCCGGCACGGCGCGCAACCACCGACGAACCGGGCCCGGCGGAACACGAACCGCAGAGAAACCCCAACGTGGGGGGCGCCTCAAACCGCAGGCCGCACATGCACGATGTCCCCCGCCCCCACCGCCTCCCGGCCGCCCCCCGCAAGGGCCAGGACGAGGCGGCCGTCGGCGTCGAGGGCGACGGCCTCGCCCTCCAGGAACCGGTCGCCGGGGAGTTCCGCGCGCACCGAGCGGCCCAGCGTCGCGCAGCCCGCCGCGTACGCCTCCTGGAGGCGGCTCGCCGCGGGGTCGCCGGCGGCGGCCTGCCACTCGCCGTACCAGTGCTCCAGGGAGCGCAGCACGGCGCGGAGCAGCGGGTCCCGGTCGGTGGTGCGGGCGCCGGCGAGGGCGAGGGAGCCGGCGGTGGGGACGGGGAGTTCGCCGGCGGTGAGCGAGACGTTGAGGCCGATGCCGAGGACGACGCCGTCGGCGGCGCGTTCGGCGAGGATGCCGCCGGCCTTGCGTTCCGCGCCGTCCACGGTGACCAGCAGGTCGTTGGGCCATTTCAGGGCGGTGTCGACGCCGGCGGTGCGGGCGAGCGCGGTGGCGGTGGCGACGCCGGCCAGGAGGGGCAGCCAGCCCCAGCGGTCGGCCGGGACGGTGGGCGTGAGGTAGACGGAGAAGAAGAGCCCCGAGCGGGGCGGCGCCGACCAGCGGCGGTCCAGCCGGCCCCGGGCGGCGGACTGCTCCTCGGCGACGAGCACGGTGCCCTCCCGCAGGGTGCCCGCCGCGGCCCGGGCCACGAGGTCGGTGTTGGTGGACCCGGTGGCGGGGACGACATCCAGGGCGGACCACAGCGAGCCGGGCCGGACCAGCGCCCGGCGCAGCGCGGCGGCGCTGAGCGGCGGGCGGCCCAGATCGCTCCAGCGGCCGGCGTCTTTGTCCCGGTTTTCCGGTGGTTGAGGCGTCATGGCCCCAGCCTAGGTGTGGTCAACGACGCACTGCCGCAGAGCAGTCCCGCCGATACGCTACGAAGCGGTAGCCACACGCGTACCCCCCTTTCGTACGAGTGCCAGTCCAGGACGAGCAGGAGCCGCATCCCGATGTCCGAACCGGAAGCAAACATCCACACCACCGCGGGGAAATTGGCGGATCTTCAGCGGCGGGTCGAGGAGGCCACGCATGCCGGCTCCGCCCGCGCGGTGGAAAAGCAGCACGCCAAGGGGAAGTTGACGGCGCGTGAGCGCATCGACCTCCTGCTCGACGAGGGCTCGTTCGTCGAGCTGGACGAGTTCGCGCGGCATCGGTCGACGAATTTCGGGATCGAGCAGAACCGTCCCTACGGCGACGGGGTCGTCACGGGTTACGGAACGGTCGACGGGCGGCCGGTCTGCGTGTATTCGCAGGACTTCACGATCTTCGGCGGTTCGCTCGGCGAGGTCTACGGCGAGAAGATCGTCAAGGTGATGGACTTCGCGCTGAAGAACGGCTGTCCGGTCATCGGGATCAATGACGGCGGCGGCGCCCGGATTCAGGAGGGGGTGGCCGCGCTCGGGCTGTTCGCGGAGATTTTCCGGCGGAATGTGCACGCCTCGGGTGTGGTGCCGCAGATTTCCCTGATCGTGGGGCCGTGCGCGGGCGGCGCGGTGTATTCGCCGGCCATCACGGACTTCACGGTGATGGTCGACCAGACGTCGCACATGTTCATCACCGGACCGGACGTCATCAAGACCGTCACCGGTGAGGACGTCGGTTTCGAGGAGCTGGGCGGGGCCCGGACGCACAACACCACCTCGGGCGTGGCGCACCACATGGCGGGTGACGAGAAGGACGCCATCGAGTACGTGAAGGGGCTGCTGTCCTACCTGCCGTCCAACAACCTCTCCGACCCGCCGGCGTTCCCGGAGGACGCGGACCTGGCGGTCTCGGACGCGGACCGCGAGCTGGACACCCTGATCCCGGACTCGGCGAACCAGCCGTACGACATGCACACGGCGATCGAGCACGTGCTGGACGACGGGGAATTCCTGGAGACCCAGGCGCTGTTCGCCCCGAACATCCTCACCGGCTTCGGGCGGGTCGAGGGCCATTCGGTCGGCGTGGTGGCCAACCAGCCGCTACAGTTCGCCGGCTGCCTGGACATCAACGCGAGCGAGAAGGCCGCGCGGTTCGTGCGGACCTGCGACGCGTTCAACATCCCGGTGCTGACGTTCGTGGACGTGCCGGGCTTCCTGCCGGGCACGGACCAGGAGTACGACGGCATCATCCGGCGCGGCGCCAAGCTGATCTACGCCTACGCGGAGGCGACCGTTCCGCTGATCACCGTGATCACCCGGAAGGCGTTCGGCGGCGCGTACGACGTCATGGGGTCCAAGCACCTGGGCGCGGACCTGAACCTCGCGTGGCCGACCGCGCAGATCGCGGTGATGGGCGCGCAGGGCGCGGTGAACATCCTGCACCGGCGGACGCTGGCCGCCATCGAGGACCCCGCGACCCAGGAGGCGCGCCGGCAGGAGCTGATCCAGGAGTACGAGGACGCCCTGCTGAACCCCTACGTCGCGGCCGAGCGGGGGTACGTCGACGCGGTGATCATGCCGTCCGAGACCCGCCGCCACATCGTCCGGGGGCTGCGTACGCTGCGCAACAAGCGCGAGGCGCTGCCGCCGAAGAAGCACGGCAACATCCCGCTCTGACGGGCCGGCTGGCGCCCCCGTCGCAGTCCCCGCCACAGGAGGTCGGTTGACGATGATCAAGGTCGTACGGGGCAATCCCACCCCCGAGGAGCTGGCCGCCGCCCTCGCGGTGGTCAAGGCCCGGGCCGCGGCGGTGGCCGCGGGCAGCGCGCCCGAGGCCGCCGGGCGCGGCGGCGAATGGGCGGATCCGGCGGCGACGGTGCCGGCCCGCTCGCGGCTGCCGCACCCGGGGCCGCGGGCCTGGCGGACCAGCTTCTGGCCGCGGTGACCTGGCCGGATCCGGTCGGTGCATAGTGCACGGACTAGCCCTTCGCGCCGCGGCGCCTGAGTACGCGTACTCAGGCGCCGCCGCCGTACGGGGCGGGAGGATCGAGGTCATGCTGTGGTCAGATCCGCCCGATGAGCCGCCCGAGGAGCTGCGCGAGGTGCAGGCGAAGCTCCGCCGGATGGGTTACGTGCTCGCCACAGCGATCATGGTGGGGACGCTGGTGCTCCTGGTGCGATGACGCGGCGACGGGGCCCGCGGTTCCCCGGGCTTTCCGTGGGACGAATGGGACTTCCGGCACACCTGCGTCACTCCCCGCAACCGCGGCGGCGGGCCGTGCATCTTTCTCTCCTGACAGCGCAATTCGGACAGGCGGCCGCCGGGTGAACCGGCCGGCCGCCGCCGGGCGGAGGGAAGACCATGAACAGGCCGCTCAGACGCATAGCCGTCTTCTGCGGGGTGCTGGTGCTGGCCCTGCTGGTCCGGGTGACCTGGGTGCAGTTCGTACAGGCCGACCAGCTGGCGAACGACGACCACAACCGGCGGGTCAAGATCGAGGCGTACTCGTACCCGCTCGGCAACATCATCGTGGGCGGCAAGCCCATCACCGGGTCGGTGGAGACCAGCGGCGACTTCCGGTACAAGCGGACGTACACCGACGGCGCGATGTACGCCCCGGTCACCGGCTACGCCCGCCAGGCGGCGGGCGAGACCATGCTGGAGGGCGTCTACAAGAAGGTGCTCAACGGGAAGGACGACCGGCTGTTCTTCAACCGGGCGCGCGGGATGCTGACCGGCGAGAAGCCGCGCGGCGGCGACGTCCTCACCACGATCAGCGAGAAGGCCCAGAAGGCGGCCTACAAGGGGCTGACCGACCTGCACGCGACCGGCGCGGTGGTCGCACTGGACCCGCGCAGCGGCAAGGTCCTGGCGCTGGCCAGCACGCCGTCCTACGACCCGTCGGTCTTCGCCGGGCTGTCCGGCTCGGAGGGCGAGAAGTACCTGGCGCTGGACCGGGACAAGGCCAAGCCGATGAACAACCGGGCGCTGCGGGAGATCTACCCGCCCGGCTCGACCTTCAAGGTCCTCACCGCGGCGGCGGCGCTGGAGCACGGCCTGGTCACCGACATCAACGCCTCCTCCGGCGCACCCGCCCCGTACACCCTGCCGCAGACCCGCACCCAGGTCGGCAACGACGTGGCGGGGGCGCCCTGCGACAAGGCGTCGCTGAAGACCGGTATGCAGTGGTCCTGCAACAACGTCTTCCTGGACGCCGCGCACAAACTCGGCACCGGGAAAATGCGGGAGACCGCGGAGAAATTCGGTTTCAACGAGGAGCACTTCATCCCGGTCCGGAGCGCGGTGAGCGGATATCCGGGCAAGCTCGACCAGCCGCAGACCGCGCTGACCGGTATGGGCCAGGGCAGTCTGACCAGTACGCCGCTCCAGATGGCGATGGTGGCGGCCGGTATCGCCAACAACGGCAAGGTGATGAAGCCGTACCTGGTCGAGGAGTTGCGCGGGCCGGACCTGTCCACGATCGAGAAGGTCGACCCGCAGCCGCTGCACCCCGACGCGCCGCAGGCGGTTTCCGAGAGCACCGCGAAGAAGGTGCAGGAAATGATGGAGTACACCGTTTCGGACGGCACCGCCTCGAAGGCGAAGATCGACGGCGTGACGGTCGGCGGCAAAACCGGTACGGCCCAGCACGGCGCGAATGTGAACGATGAGCGGCCGTATGCCTGGTTCGTCTCCTACGCCAAGCTGCCGGACGGGAGTTCGCCGGTGGCGGTGGCGGTGTTCGTGGACCCGAAGGACATGGATATCCCGCGTTCGGAGATCGCCGGCGGAAAGCTGGGCGGCCCGATCGCGAAGTCGGTGATGCAGGCCGTGCTGAACGTTTCCGGATAACACCGGATACCGGAAAGGAGCGGGCCGGACGGCCGGGAAAAAGAGGACATGATCTCCCTTGGAACCGGCGTCCGGCCCGCTTTTCCACAACACCCTGGGGCCGGCGCTCGGCGCGCTGCTGGGACGGGCGGTGCTGCGGGCGGTCCGGGCCCGCTCCCGGACCCCGGTCCGCTGATCGCCCCCGCCTCCGTACGATGGCGGGCATGACCGAAGCGCCCCGTCCCCGCCGTCTCGTCCTCGCCTCCCAGTCCCCGGCCCGGCTCGGCCTGCTGCGCCAGGCCGGGCTGGCGCCCGAGGTGGTGGTCAGCGGGGTCGACGAGGACGCGCTGACCGCCGCCACCCCCGAGGAGCTGGCCCGCGTGCTGGCCGAGGCGAAGGCCGCCGCGGTCGCCGCCCGCCCGGAGGCCGCGGGCGCGCTGGTCATCGGCTGCGATTCGGTGCTGGAGCTGGACGGGCGGGCGCTCGGCAAGCCGGCCGACGCCGAGGACGCCACCGCCCGCTGGAAGTCGATGCGCGGCCGCTCCGGGGTCCTGCGCACCGGGCACTGCGTGGTCGACACCGCCACCGGCCGCCAGGTCTCGGCGACCGCGTCCACCACGGTCCGCTTCGGCGAGCCCTCCGACGCCGAGATCGCCGCGTACGTCGCCAGCGGCGAGCCGCTGCACGTCGCGGGCGCCTTCACCCTGGACGGCCGCTCGGCCCCGTTCATCGACGGCATCGACGGCGACCCCGGCAATGTCATCGGCCTCTCCCTGCCGCTGCTGCGGCGGCTGCTGGCCGACCTGGACGTGGCGATCACCGAGCTGTGGGCCTGAGGGCGGCCGGGCGGGCACCGCGCCGGGCGGCTCAGGGGACGCCCGGCATGCCCGGCGCGTCGGTGTCCGCGGTGACCACACCGGGCGGGTAGCCGCTCCCGTCAGCTGCCGGCCTCACCGGCATGCCGGTGAGGCCGACCGGCCGGTGCCCGGCCCGCGTTCCCCCGCCCGGGCGGCGAGGTGGTCGCGCGTCGCACGGGATACCCGGAGCCTCGTCGAGGCCATGGCGCCACCGGAGGGCGACCCCGCGCCCCTCAGAACACCGGCAGCGCCCACAGGGTGCTGTCGTTGAGCACGAAGACGCGGTTGCCGTCGGCGGAGAGCCACTGGCGGCGGCGCGAGGCGGGGAGCCGGTAGCGCCAGACCACCATGCCGCTGTCCTTGTCCACGGTCGACACCTCGGCCCGGCCGGCCACCGCGGAGATCGTCCAGATGCCGCCGCCCTGGACGACGACCGGGGTGGTGAACCCGGCGTCACTGCGGATCTGGAAGACCTCCTTGCCGTCGGACGGCCGGCGCTTCAGCGGGAGGGTGGGGTCCGGCGGGTCGGCGAACCGCGGCGAGTACAGGGCCGCGTAGACCGCGTCCGGATAGGCGGTGACGACGCCGTACGGCCCCTGCTCGCCCCACGGGTCCTTCTCCCGGAACGTCCACAGCGGCGTGCCGTCGGTGATCCGGCGGGCGGTCAGCGTGCGGCCGCCGAAGTGGACGGTGGTGCCGCACAGCGCGGGGCGGACGTAGCCGTCGGACTGGTTCCGGATGTCCCAGACCCGGCGGCCGGTGGCGGTGTCCACGGCCAGGACGTGGCCGTCGAGGGTGCCCAGCACCAGCCGCCCGGCGGCGGTGACGCCGGGCGCAGCGGGCTTGGCGCGGAACGGCGGGTCGAGCGGCGCGGTCCAGCGGATCCGCGCGTCGGACCGGCTCACCGCGCGCAGCCGGTGGTCCTTGGTCAGGACGTAGACGGTGTGCGCGTCGGCGGCCAGCAGCGCCTCCGCCTCGGCGGGCGCGGTCCAGCGCGGCTCGCCGGTGGAGGCGACGAAGGTGCGCAGCGTGCCCCGGGTGTCGACGGCGGCGATCAGCCGGTCGGAGAGCGAGAGGTAGCGGCCGGCGGCGCGGAGGCCGGGCACCGCCCAGCGGCGTGTGCCGTCGACGACGTTGTGCGCCGCGATGCCGCCGCCCCGGGCGCCGACGATCAGGACGTCGCGGACCGGCAGCGGGGCCGGGGTGTCGTCGGTGAGGACGTCCAGCGGGCCCCACAGGGGCGTGGGCGAGCCGCCGACGAGGAAGTCGCCGTCATCCGCCGACAGCGGGTGGGCCTTCGGGGTCGGCACGGCCGGCGGGAAGGCGAACAGGTCGGTCTTCCCGGCCGGCGGCCGGGCCCGCGGCCACCACAGGGCGGCCGCGCCGCCGCCCGCGGCGAGCACCGCCCCGCCGGCTGCGGCGCCGAGCAGCAGCCGGCGCCGGGCCACCGGCCGGGCGGCGTCCGCGGCCTCGGGCGGCGCGGCCAGCTCGCGGATCCCGCGCTCCCGCTCGGTGATCTCCCGGGCGAGCGGGCCGCGGCGCCAGGCCCGGTCGGCGCCCCGCGGCGGCGCGCAGGCGGCCGCGATCGCCGCCGGGCCGGGGCGGGCCGCGGCGTCCTTGGCGAGCAGCGGTTCGATCAGCGGGCGGAGCGGGGCGGGGACGCCGGACAGGTCCGGTGCGTCGTGCACGGCGGCGTACTGGACCGCGGCGAGGTGGCCGCCGTCGAAGGCGCGCCGGCCGCTCGCCGCGTACACCAGGACGGCGCCCAGCGAGAAGACGTCGGCGGCCGGCGCGACCCGGCGGCCCAGAACCTGCTCGGGCGCGCCGTAGCCGGGGGTGACCGGGACCTGGCCGGTGGCGGTGAGGGTCAGGCCGTGCTCGGGGCGGGCGATGCCGAAGTCGATGACGCGCGGGCCGGACGAGGTCAGCACGATGTTCGGCGGCTTGAGGTCGCGGTGGATCAGCCCGGCGGCGTGGATGGCGGCCAGGGTCCGGGCCAGGGACGCGGCCAGCGCCCGCACCGCGGCCTCGCCGAACGGCCCGTGCGCCGCGACGGCCTGATCGAGCGTCGGCCCGGCGAGGAACTCGGTGGCGATCCACGGGCGCCCGCCCTCGGTCTGCGCACCCAGGACGCGGGCCACACCGTCCCCGGTGACCGCGCGGGCCGCCTGCGCCTCGCGGACGAACCGCCGGGCGAGCTGTGCGTCACCGGCGAGTTCGGGCCGCAGCACCTTGACCGCGGCGACCGTGCCGGCCGCGTCCCGGCCGGCGTAGACCTTGCCCATCCCGCCTTCGCCGACCACACCGAGCAGGCGGTACGGGCCGAGGCGGAGCGGGTCTCCGGTGCCGAGAGGATGCATGGTGCGGGGGCTTTCTGCGGACGGGGCGGGGGCGGGCGGCGGGGTCACCGGAGGGGGAACGCGGCGAGGAAGTGGCCGCCGAGGGCGAGCACCACCCTGCCCTTCTCGTGGGCGGCGAAGCGGTCCGCCGTGGTCCGGTAGGTGTGGGCGGTCAGGTGGGAGGAGAGGCTGACCGCGCGCAGCACGCCCTCGACGGCGCTGTGGACGTAGACGTGGCCGGGGCCGACCACCGGCGGGTCGACGAGCGCGGACTGCCCGGCGTCGCCGCCCTGCTGGGTCCAGCGCAGCGCGCCGGTGGCCGCGTCGAACGCGGCGGCGCCCAGGCCCTGTTCCACGGCGTAGAGCACGCCGTCCTTGAGGGCCGGCGGCCCGTAGGTCTTCCCGCGGCGGGTGGCGGCGGTGTCCCAGGCGAGGGCGCCGTCGCTCAGCCGGACGGCGCGCAGCGGCCCGTTGCCCAGGTAGAGGTGGCGGGCGTCGGCGGCCAGCGTGGGGCGTACCCGGTCGCGGTTGACGGGGGCCGGGCGGTCCCAGGCGAGGGCGCCGGTGCGGGTGTCCCGGGCCTGGGCGCGGATGTCCCCGTCGTTGGTCTCGAAGAGCAGCAGGAGGCGGTCGCCGACGGCCTTGGCGGCCAGGTAGTACAGGCGGGTGGAGCCGACGTACTTCACCTTGGGCGGGCGGTCCGGCAGCGGCTGCCGCCAGCGCACCGTGCCGCGGGCCCGGTCGAGGGCCGCGACGTACCAGGTCTGGCCCTTCTCGAAGTAGATGTCGGTGCTGGGGCCGGTGCAGCCCACCACGTAGAAGGTGTCGGCGGTGGCGGCGAGCAGCTGGTTGAGCCAGGTGACGCCGTTGAAGGCGGCGACTTCGACGACCGGGGCGCCGGACTTGCCGGTGGCGGGGTCGAGTTCGGCGATCCGCAGCGGGGCGTTCGCGCCGGACCGGTTGACGACGAGGAGGCGGAACAGGCGGGTGCCGTCCGTGGCGGTCTGCCAGCTGCCGTGGTCGGGGTCGGTGACCCAGCGGACCCGCCCGCCGGCCGGGTCGAAGCCGGCCAGTCCGGACGAGGCGAAGGCCAGGCCGAGGTCGCCGAGGGCGGCGGGCGGCGCGGGGTTCCCCGGGGTGCCGTCGGTGTCCGGCTCGGCGACCTGCTGCTGCCAGAGCGAGTCCAGCTTCTTCTTGGCCGGCGCGGGGACGGTCGGGCCGGCCTGCGGCTTGCGGTACGGGGCCGGGTCCGGGCCGGGGCCGCCGGAGGAGAGCCAGGCCCACAGTCCGGCACCGGCGCCCGCCAGGCCCAGGGCGGCCCCGGCGCCGGCGGTCAGCAGGCCGCGGCGGGACGGTCCGGTGGCGGGCGGGTCCGGCGGCCCCGGGGGCTGCGTCGGGGCGCCCTCGGGGGCCGGCAGCCGCGGGGGCGCGGGCTGCCAGATCCCGCTCGCCCGGGCGCCGATCAGGGCCAGCAGCGCAGCGGGCAGGTGGTCGGCGAACTCCCCGCCGCCGTCGTGGAGCCGGGCGGCGAGCTCGGCGGTGGCGGGGCGGGCGGCGGGGTCCTTGGCGAGGCAGCGGACCAGGAGCGCGGCGAGCCCGGCCGGGACGCCGGTGAGGTCGGGGTCGGCGTAGCGCACCCGGTAGAGCAGGTCAGCGGGCTGCCCGCCGCCGAACGGGCCGCGCCCGGTGGCGGCGAAGACCAGCACCCCGGCGAGCGCGAACACATCGCCGGCCGGGGTGTGCTCCTGCCCGGACGCCTGCTCCGGCGACATGAAGGCGGGGGTGCCGACCGCCGACCCGGTGCGGGTCAGGCGCTCGTCGCCGAGGGCGCGGGCGATGCCGAAGTCGATGACCTTCGGGCCGTCCGCGGTGACCAGGAGGTTGGACGGTTTGAGGTCGCGGTGGACGACGTCCGAGCGGTGCAGCTGGCCGAGCGCCCCGCACAGCGCGGCACCCAGCGCCCGCACCGCGTCCTCGGGCAGCGGGCCGCACCGCTCCACCGCCTCGTCCAGCGGCGGCCCGAGGACGTACTCGGTGGCCAGCCAGGGCGTGGCGGCGGCCGGGTCGGCGTCGACCACCTGGGCGCCGTACCGCCCGCCGATGACCCGGGCGGCGTCCGCCTCCAGCCGGAACCGGGTCCGGAACTCCGGGTCCCGGGCGATCCGGGCGTGCACCGTCTTGAGCGCGACGGTGCGGCCGCCCGGGGAGCGGGCCAGGTAGACGGTGCCCATACCGCCGCTGCCCAGCCGGGCGATCAGGCGGTACGGGCCGAAGCCGGGCGGGTCGTCGTGGGCGAGCGGTTGGGGCACGGTGGTCAGTCCTGGCGGCGGGGGGCGGCTGTCGGGAGGGTGGCGCCGGCCGGCACCGGGGTGGGCGGCACGGCGGGCGCGGCGGGAGCCGGGCCGGCGGCCGGGCGCCGGGCGGCCGGGACGTCGAGGGCCAGCAGCGCGGCCGACCGGCGGGCCAGCTCCGCGATCACCCGGCCGGGCAGCCAGCCGGGGCCGAGCCCGGCGGCGGCGCGGGCGCCGGACGCGGCGTCCGGTGCGGTCGGGGCGGCCGCGCCCGGTGGCGGAGCCGCGGCGGCCGGGGCGAGCGCGTCGAGGACGTCGGCGGGCTGCGGCCGGGCCCCGGGGTCGCGGGCCAGGCACGCGCCGACCAGCGACCGCAGCCCGGCCGGCAGCTCGTCCTGCTCGGGCACGGTGTGGCCGGTGGCCGCGTACGCCAGGGTGGCGCCCAGCGCGTAGACGTCGCCGGCGGGCTGCGGGGTGCCGCCGGCGGCCTGCTCGGGCGGCAGGCTGCCGGACTCCAGACCGGGCAGTCCGGAGCGCGGGGTGCCGTCGGGCGCGGCGGCCCGGACGGCGCCGAAGCAGGTCAGCCGGGGCCCGTCGGCGGCCAGCAGCACCGCGGCCGGGGCCAGGCCGGCGTGGCTCAGGCCCTGGCCGTGCCCGATGAGCAGCGTCTCGGCGAGCGCCGCGCCCAGCGCCCGGACGGTGCGCTCGGGCAGCGGCCCGCCGTGGGCGGCGAGCGCGGCGGGCAGCGGCAGCACCGGGACGTAGGGGCGGGCGTGCCAGGGCCTCGCGCCGGGTCCGGAGACGTCGGTGGCCGGGGACGCCCACGGGCCGAGCAGGTAGCGGGAGGTCTCCGCCTCGGCCAGGAACCGCCCGGGGTCCGTGCCGGGCAGCGCGGTGCCGAGCAGCACCGTGCGGTCGCCGTCCGGGGTGCGGGCCACGTAGCGGCGCTCGGGTACGGGGACGGGGGAGGCCGGGTCGTCCAGCCGGGCCAGCACGAGATAGGGGCCGAGCGGGTCGAACTGTTCCGGTCCGTCCGCGGCCATGTCGCGCGCCCCCATGGGCCCCTCCCCCGCTGCTCCCCCTGCCGACACCGCCCGCCGTCCGGCCCGGCGACCGGGCGGCACCGCGGCGAACGGCCCGACGAGCCTACAAGGGCCCCCGGGGCGCCCCGGGGGCCGGTGCCCAACGGGGGCCGCCGGGGCCGGACTTCGGGCCGCCCCGGGGGCGGCGGGGCTCAGGCGGGCGCGCCGCCGGGCGCCGGGTCCTCGACCGGTGCCGCGTCCGGGCGCCCCTCGCCGTACGCCACCAGGGTCAGTACGAGCAGCGCCAGCACCACCATCGCGGCGCCGAACGCCGGCCAGCCGAGCAGCCCGACGGCCAGCGCGCCGAGCACGGCGTGCAGCACCGCGCAGCAGATCAGCGCGATCCGCGCCAGGCGGCCGGGCGCCCGGTCGCGCAGCGCGGCGCGCAGCAGCACCGCGGCGCACAGCAGGAGGAAGAGGGCGCAGACCGCGCCGCCGGCCCAGGCGCCGGCGGTCATCGCGCCCGGCCGCAGCCCGGCCAGAGACATCTGCTGCCGGGCGACCACGATGCTCATGATCCAGTTCAGCAGCAGGAACCCGGCCGCCTCCAGGACCAGGACCAGCGCCACCGCCAGGGCCACCGGTCTGCGTGCCGCCACCACCCGCCCACCCCACTTCCGCCGCCGTCGAGCGCTTCGGGCGCCTCGCGGCCGCCGCCCGCACCGTGTGCCGCTCCGCACCCCCGGCCCCGCCCCGGCGCCGCCACGCGCCGCCGCGAACGAGCTGTTACCAGGAGTACGGAAGGTATCCCGCACGCTACTGCCGGGTAACACTCACGGCAAGGGGTCTGCACCACCGCATCCACCCCTCCTCCGCCATGCCCCGCGCCCCCGCCCCCCGCCGCGCCCACCCGAAAACTTTCACTCGCCCATTCGTAGGGACTCCACAAAGAATTGACGGTTCGCCGGGAGCCCGAAGTTCGAGACCTAGGCCACACCGTGCCGTGAGCCGGAGCCCCGGAATCCGGGCCTACCCTGGGATTCCAACGGACTTCGCTCCCTCGTTCGCGCCGCGTGCACGCTCCGTGTGGGCAAGCTCACCCCTGGGAACGGGTCGGCACGCGGTGTCGCCAGTCCCTAAACTCGCTGCGTTCAGTGTGTTGCGGCGTAGCGCCAAGGAAGGACCCATCGTGCGCAAGGTGCTCATCGCCAACCGTGGCGAAATCGCTGTCCGCGTGGCCCGTGCATGCCGGGACGCCGGGATCGGGAGCGTGGCGGTCTACGCCGACCCCGACCGGGACGCTCTGCACGTCCGTGCGGCGGACGAGGCATACGCCCTGGGCGGTGACACCCCTGCCACCAGTTACCTGGACATCGCCAAGGTCCTCCAGGCCGCCGCCGACTCCGGCGCCGACGCCATCCACCCCGGCTACGGCTTCCTGTCCGAGAACGCCGAATTCGCACAGGCCGTACTGGACGCCGGCCTGACCTGGATCGGCCCCCCGCCGCACGCCATCCGCGACCTGGGCGACAAGGTCGCCGCCCGGCACATCGCCCAGCGCGCCGGCGCCCCCCTGGTGGCCGGCACCTCCGACCCGGTCTCCGGCGCCGACGAGGTCGTCGCCTTCGCCCGGGAACACGGCCTGCCGATCGCCATCAAGGCGGCCTTCGGCGGCGGCGGCCGCGGCCTGAAGGTCGCCCGCACCCTCGAAGAGGTCCCCGAGCTGTACGACTCCGCCGTCCGCGAGGCGGTCGCCGCCTTCGGCCGCGGCGAATGCTTCGTCGAGCGCTACCTCGACCGCCCCCGGCACGTCGAAACCCAGTGCCTGGCCGACAAGCACGGCAACGTCGTGGTCGTCTCCACCCGCGACTGCTCCCTCCAGCGCCGCCACCAGAAGCTCGTCGAGGAGGCCCCCGCCCCCTTCCTCTCCGACGAACAGGTCGCCGAGCTGTACCGGGCCTCGAAGGCGATTTTGCAGGAGGCCGGCTACGAGGGCGCCGGCACCTGCGAGTTCCTCGTCGGCCAGGACGGCACCATCTCCTTCCTGGAGGTCAACACCCGCCTCCAGGTCGAACACCCGGTCACCGAGGAAGTCGCCGGCATCGACCTGGTCCGCGAGATGTTCCGCATCGCCGACGGTGAGGAACTGGGCTACGACGACCCGGTCCTGCGCGGCCACTCCTTCGAGTTCCGCATCAACGGCGAGGACCCGGGCCGGAACTTCCTGCCCGCGCCGGGCACCGTGACCCGCTTCGACGCGCCCAGCGGTCCGGGGGTGCGGCTGGACGCGGGGGTGGAGGCCGGCAGTGTCATCGGCCCGGCCTGGGACTCCCTGCTGGCCAAGCTGATCGTGACCGGCCGCACCCGCAAGGAGGCCCTCCAGCGGGCCGCGCGGGCCCTGGCCGAATTCCAGGTGGAGGGTATGGCCACCGCCATCCCGTTCCACCGCACCGTGGTCACCGACCCCGCCTTCGCCCCCGAACTGACCGGCTCCACCGACCCGTTCACCGTCCACACCCGCTGGATCGAGACCGAGTTCGTCAACGAGATCCCCCCGTTCGCCGCGCCCGGCGCCGAGGAGGCCGAGGCCGACACCCGCGAAACGGTCGTCGTCGAGGTCGGCGGCAAGCGCCTGGAGGTCTCCCTGCCCGCCTCCCTGGGCATGCCGCTGGCCCGCGCCGCGGTCGCCGGAGGCGCCAAGCCCAAGCGCAAGGCCGCCAAGAAGTCCGGCAGCGCCGCCTCCGGCGACACCCTGGCCTCCCCCATGCAGGGCACCATCGTCAAGGTCGCCGTCGAGGAAGGCCAGCAGGTCGCCGAAGGCGAACTGATCGTCGTCCTGGAAGCCATGAAGATGGAACAGCCCATCAACGCCCACCGCGCCGGCACCGTCAAGGGCCTGACCGCCGAAGTCGGCGCCGCCCTCACCTCCGGCGCCGTCATCTGCGAGATCAAGGACTGAACGGCCACCGGCCCGTAAGGGGCGGGTCCCCGGTACGCCGTACCGGGGGCCCGCCCCTTTCCCGTGGTGCCGGCCCGGCCGGCGGCGGTCAGGACGTCGCCGCGACCTCCTCGGGGAAGACCAGCGTCCGGCTCATCCACTGGAGCGCGGCGGGCAGTTCGCGCCGCCAGGTGGCGAAGTTGTGGCTGCCGTGGTCGAGCACGATCGCGTCCGCGGTCATCGGCGGCCGCACCGCGGCCAGGAACGCCTTCGCCGCCGGGTAGTTCTTCTCGCCGCTTCGGCTGGTCCCGATCAGCACGCTGACGTCGGGGACGGGCAGGTGCGCCAGCCGCCACATCAGGTCGTGCTCCGCGCGGCGCCGGCCGCGGTCCTTCCCGTCGCCGAAGAGGTTGCCGGTGGTCGGGTCGTTGGCCACCTTGTAGTCCGGCGAGAGGGCGGCCGCCGCGGTGTACGTGCGGGGGTGGCGCATGGCCAGCTGGAGGGCGCAGCTGCCGCCGGAGGAGTAGCCGAGCACGCCCCAGGCACCCGGGTCGCGGCCCACCCGGTAGTGCGACCGCAGCGCCTCCGGGACGTCCTGTGCGAAGAAGGTCTCGGCCTGCGGTCCGCCGGGCACGTCGACGCACTGGGTGTCGCGCGGCGGGGCCACGGTGGGCCGGAGCATCACGATGACGGTGGGCTGGAGGGTGCCGCCGCGGATCAGCCGGCCGGCCGTCTCCGGGAGCCGCAGGTGCTGGCCCAGCAGGAATATCCCGCCCGGGTAGCCGCTGAGCGCGACGATCACCGGGAAGCGCTGGCGGGCGTACTGCGGCTGGAAGTACTGCGGCGGCAGGTAGACGTAGGCCGGGTCCACCACCTTCGTGCGCTTGCCGACGATCCGCACGGTCTCGACCCGGCCGTTCTTCTCCGGCGGCCCCTTGGGCACGCCGTGCACCTTGTCCAGGCCCTCGGGCCCGGAGGGCTGCACCAGGCCCTTGGACGGGTCGCCGGCGGGCCCGGCGGCGCCCTCACCGCCCCACTTGCCGGCCGCGGCCGGCGCCCCGTCGTAGAGGCCGAGCAGCTCGTGCCAGGAGGCGTAGAACTGGAAGCTGCGGTTCACCGCGAGGCCGAGGACCGCGACGACGGCCAGCTGGGTCCCGGCGATCATGCCGAGCCGCCCGAGCACCGCCCGCGGCCCGCGCCCGGCGAACCGCGGCCAGAGCCAGGCCGTGACCCCCACGCAGGCCAGGGCGAGCACGATCATGGCGTACAGCAGTGGCCGGCTGGTCAGTCCCATGCGTTGTTCCCCAGACTTCCGGACGGCCTCCGGACGTCCCCGGAAGACCTCTTTGCGCCTGGTTTGATGGCCCTTGCCTGGGTGGCGTTGCGGCCTCGCCCATGAGTTCGCCGGCCCGCCGCCCGCGGTACGCCGGCCGGTCACCGGCCGTCCGCCGCGCGGCCACCGCATCCGCGGGGCGGACACCCGGTCCGCGGCCCCCCGCCGCGATGGCATCCTGGACGCATCCGGGCCGGGCCCCGCCGGCACGTCCTCCGCCCGGAGCCGGCGGCCGGGCGTGCGACGAGGGGTCCGGGACCGGAGCGGACCGAGGAAGGACGGGCGATGGCGACCGAGACGGCAGGGCGGCGGGCGGAGCGGTCCGCGGCGGGGCACGCACCGGCGGGGGCGGCCGCGGCGCGCCCCATGCGGGCCGATGCGCGCCGGAACTACGAGCGGCTGCTGGCCGAGGCCCGGACGGCGTTCACCGAACACGGCACGGACACCTCGCTGGAGGACATCGCGCGCCGCGCCGGCGTCGGCATCGGCACCCTCTACCGGCACTTCCCCAACCGCACCGCGCTGATGGGCGCGGTCTTCCAGGGCGAGGTGGAGGCCCTGCTCGGCTACGCCCGGGAGCTGGCCGACGCCCCGCAGCCGTGCACCGCGCTGGTCGACTGGCTGCGCACGCTGATCACCCACGCCAGCACCTACCGGGGCCTGTCCCGGGCCCTGATGACGGCGTCGGCGGACGAGAGTTCGGGGATGGCGCGGTGCAGTGTGCCGCTGGGCGAGGCCGGCGCCGCGCTGCTGGCCCGCGCGCAGCGGGCCGGAGCGGTGCGCCGGGACGTCTCCATCGGCGATCTGATGCAGCTGACCAACGGCATCGCGCTGGCCGCCGAGGAGTCCCCGGACGATCCGCAGCTCGCCGACCGGCTGCTGACGCTGACCCTGCGCGGTCTGAAGGCGGAAGCGGCGGGCACCGCCCGCACCGGGGCCTGAGCCCGCGGCGGGCCGGTGCGGCCCCGGCCCGCTCCCGCCCCCGCGTCAGCGGCGCCGGGGCGCCAGGTCGGCCACCCGGCCGTCCCCGAGCGAGCCCGCCGGGCGGAGCTGCGGCGCCCCGGCCGCGCCCGGGTGGCTGCGGCGCTGGCCCGGCAGCGGCACGTCCCGCCGCGGGCCCCGGCGCTCCGGCGGGGCGGCCTCCGGGCCCGGGCGGTCCGGTGCCTGCCCGCCGAGCGAGCTGCCGGCGACGGAGATCTGGACGCCCTGGTCGGCCAGCGCCTGGAGTTCGGTGGCGGCCCGGTCGTCGTGGGCGGGCGGCTCGTCGGTCACGAGCCGGGTGATCACGTCGGTCGGCACGGTCTGGAACATCGTGTCGGAGCCGAGCTTGGTGTGGTCGGCGAGCACCACCACCTCCCCCGCCGCCTGCACCAGCGCCCGGTCGACGCTGGCCGAGAGCATGTTGGAGGTGGACAGCCCGCGCTCGGCGGTCAGACCGCTGCCCGAGAGGAAGGCGCGCGAGACCCGCAGCCCCTGGAGCGACTGCTCGGCCCCGCTGCCGACCAGCGCGTAGTTGGACCCGCGCAGGGTCCCGCCGGTCATCACCACCTCGACGCGGTTGGCGTGCGCCAGCGCCTGGGCGACCAGGAGGGAGTTGGTGACGACGGTCAGGCCGGGGACCCGGGCGAGCCGGCGGGCCAGCTCCTGGGTGGTGGTCCCGGCGCCGACGACGATGGCCTCGCCCTCCTCGACGAAACCGGCCGCGAGATCGGCGATGGCCGTCTTCTCGGCGGTCGCGAGGTGCGACTTCTGCGGGAAGCCGGACTCCCGGGTGAAGCCTCCGGGCAGGACCGCACCGCCGTGCCGGCGGTCCAGCAGCCCTTCGGCCTCCAGCGCCCGCACATCGCGCCGTACGGTCACTTCGGAGGTCTGGACGACGCGGGCGAGCTCACGGAGCGAGACGGCTCCGTTGGCCCGCACCATTTCTAGGATCAATTGGCGACGTTCTGCAGCGAACACGAAACTGACAGTAACGCCAACGACCGTCTGTTTTCAGCACGTTGCACCAATTAACGGAAGTTGTTCACCCGGCATCGCATCACGTGGTATGCGGCATGCACATGCCTCACTCCCCGTTACGGAGTGTGGCCAAACCCGCGCGGGACCTGGCCAGTTGCGCTCTTCCGCGGCCCGCCGCGGACCCCTGGGGCGAGTTGTCCGGACCCGGGCGTGCAGGACCGTTTCACCCCAAGTGCCCACGGTGGGCACAAATATTCCAAGGGCCCGCTTACGGCCCCGGGGTCACTCCCCGGCCGCCTTGCGGGTGTGCAGCTGGCGGGCGACCTCGGCGACCGAGCCGGACAGCGACGGGTAGACGGTGAAGGCGCTGGCGATCTGCTCGACCGTGAGGTTGTTGTCCACCGCGAGCGAGATCGGGTGGATCAGCTCGCTGGCCCGCGGCGAGACGACCACACCGCCGACGACGATGCCCGTACCGGGGCGGCAGAAGAGCTTCACGAAGCCGTCGCGGATGCCCTGCATCTTGGCGCGCGGGTTGCGCAGCAGCGGGAGCTTGACCGCCCGGGCGTCGATCACGCCGTTGTCGACGTCGGCCTGGGAGTAGCCGACGGTGGCGATCTCGGGGTCGGTGAAGACGTTGGCGGAGACGGTCTTGAGGTTGAGCGGGGTGACCGCGTCGCCCAGGAAGTGGTACATCGCGATCCGGCCCTGCATGGCGGCGACCGACGCCAGCGCGAAGACGCCGGTGCAGTCGCCCGCCGCGTAGACGCCGGGGGCGGTCGTCCGGGAGACCTTGTCGGTCCAGATGTGACCGGATTCCTTCAGCTTGACGCCGGCGCCCTCCAGGCCGATCCCGGCGGTGTTCGGGATCGAGCCGACCGCCATCAGGCAGTGCGTCCCGGAGATCGTCCGGCCGTCGGCGAGGGTGACCTCGACGCGGTCGCCGACCCGCTTGGCGGACTGGGCGCGCGAGCGGGCCATGACGTTCATCCCGCGGCGGCGGAAGACGTCCTCCAGCACCGCGGCGGCGTCCGGGTCCTCACCGGGCAGCACCCGGTCGCGCGAGGAGACCAGGGTGACCCGGGAGCCGAGCGCCTGGTAGGCGCCGGCGAACTCGGCGCCGGTGACGCCGGAGCCGACGACGATGAGTTCCTCGGGCAGCTCGGTGAGGTCGTAGACCTGCGTCCAGTTCAGGATCCGCTCGCCGTCCGGCTGGGCGTCGGGGATCTCGCGCGGGTGGGCGCCGGTGGCGATCAGCACGGCGTCGGCGATCAGGCCCTCGGTGGAGCCGTCGGCGGCGGTGACCGTGACCTTGCGCGAGCCGTCCGGGGCCTGGCCGGGCTCCAGCCTGCCACGGCCGCGCATCACCCGGCCGCCGGCCCGGGTGACCGACGCGGTGATGTCGTGGGACTGGGCCAGCGCCAGCCGCTTGACCCGTCGGTTGACCTTGCCCAGATCGACCCCGACCACCCGCGCGGGGCGGTCCTTGTACGGGGTGTCGTCCTCGACGATGATGCCCAGCTCCTCGTAGGAGGAGTCGAAGGTCGTCATCACCTCGGCCGTCGCGATGAGCGTCTTCGAGGGGACGCAGTCGGTCAGCACCGACGCCCCGCCCAGACCGTCGCAGTCGACGACGGTCACCTCCGCGCCGAGCGAGGCCGCCACCAGGGCCGCTTCGTATCCGCCGGGTCCACCACCGATGATCACGATCCGAGTCACGTACTCCATTGTCCCGCACGCCCGCCGGTGGCTCTCCCCCGGGGGCGCGGGGCCCGCCGGGCGGGCGCCGGGCACGTGCTCTCGCCAGCCGGTTGTACGAACCTCCGGTACCACGAGCCCGACGGGGAACCTCCCGTACCCTCGGAAGCATGTCGCTCTACGCCGCGTACGCCGGCAACCTCGACGCGCGGCTGATGTCCCGCCGCGCTCCGCACTCCCCGCTGCGCGGCACCGGCTGGCTGAACGGCTGGCGGCTCACCTTCGGCGGCGAGCAGATGGGCTGGGAGGGTGCGCTGGCGACGGTGGTCGAGGACCCCGGCTCGCAGCTCTTCGTCGCGCTCTACGACATCGCCCCCATGGACGAGGAGTCCATGGACCGCTGGGAGGGAGTCGGCCTGGGCATATACCGCCGGATGCGGGTCCGTGCGCACACCCTGGACGGCGACGAGGCGGCGTGGATCTACGTCCTCAACGGCTACGAGGGCGGCCTGCCCTCGGCGCGCTATCTGGGCGAGATCGCCGATGCCGCGGAGTCGGCAGGCGCGCCGCACGACTACGTCATGGAGATCCGCAAGCGCCCCTGCTGACCGGGCGCCGCCCGCCCCGTCCCGGGCCCGCGCCGGAGCCCTTCGGCAGAAGCCACAAAGCCCGCCCCGAAGGCCCGTGGGCAGCGACATCTACGCGCGTAGGGGATTACCGGCTACCCTCGTCCGCGTGAACGCAACCGTTACCCCCGACATCGACCCGAAGGGCGCCGCCGACGCCGCGGCCGCCCGCCTCCGCGAGCTGACCGGCGCCGAGACCCACGACGTCGCCCTGGTCATGGGCTCGGGCTGGGCACCGGCCGCCGAGGCCCTGGGCGCCCCCGAGCACGAGTTCCCCGTCACCGAGCTGCCCGGCTTCCCGCCGCCGGCCGTCGCCGGCCACGGCGGCAAGATCCGGTCGTACAAGATCGGTGAGAAGCGGGCCCTGGTCTTCCTGGGCCGCACCCACTACTACGAGGGCCGCGGTGTCGCCGCCGTCGCGCACGGCGTCCGCACCGCCGTCGCCGCCGGCTGCAAGACCGTCGTCCTCACCAACGGCTGCGGCGGCCTGCGCGAGGGCATGCGCCCCGGCCAGCCGGTGCTGATCAGCGACCACCTGAACCTCACCGCCACCTCCCCGATCGCCGGCGCCAACTTCGTCGACCTGACGGACCTGTACTCGCCGCGGCTGCGCGCGCTGTGCAAGGAGATCGACCCGAGCCTGGAGGAGGGCGTCTACGTCCAGTTCCCCGGCCCGCACTACGAGACCCCGGCCGAGATCCGCATGATCCGCACCCTGGGCGCCGACCTGGTCGGCATGTCCACCGTGCTGGAGGCCATCGCCGCCCGTGAGGCGGGCGCCGAGGTGCTGGGCCTCTCCCTGGTCACCAACCTCGCCGCCGGTATGACGGGCGAGCCGCTGAACCACGAGGAGGTGCTCCAGGCGGGCCGCGACTCGGCGACCCGGATGGGCGCGCTGCTCGGCGAGGTCCTCGGCAAGATCTAAGGGCGGGAGTCCGGCGACAGGGCCCACCGGCCCTGGCCGGAACCGGCCGCCGTCCGGACCGGCGGACCGTCCCGGGCGGCAGGATCCCGCTGCCGGCGCGGGCCGGCGACGGATCCGGCGGGCGTGCCCGCACGCGGGCGGCCGGGCCCGCACGGCATCCCCCACAACGCACCCACAGGCAGGAGCATCACGTGGCTACCGTTCCCGCGGAGCTGATCGGCCGGGCCCAGGCGTGGCTGGCCGAGGACCCCGACCCGGAGACCCGGGACGAGCTGGCCGGGCTCATCGAGGCCGGCCGGCACGACGAGCTGGCGGCCCGGTTCGCCGGCACCCTCCAGTTCGGCACCGCCGGGCTGCGCGGTGAGCTGGGCGCCGGGCCGATGCGGATGAACCGCGCGGTGGTCATCCGGGCCGCGGCCGGGCTCGCCGCGTACCTCAAGGACACCGGCCAGGGGGACGGGCTGGTCGTCATCGGCTACGACGCCCGCTACAAGAGCGCCGACTTCGCGCGGGACACCGCGGCCGTCATGGTCGGCGCCGGCCTGCGCGCCGCGCTCCTGCCCCGCCCGCTGCCCACGCCCGTCCTGGCGTTCGCCATCCGCCACCTGGGCGCGGTGGCCGGCGTCGAGGTGACCGCCAGCCACAACCCGCCGCGGGACAACGGCTACAAGGTCTACCTGGGCGACGGCTCGCAGATCGTGCCGCCCGCGGACGCCGGCATCGCCGAGCGGATCGCCGCGGTCCGCGCGCTGGCCGACGTGCCCCGCCCCGAGTCCGGCTGGGACGTGCTGGACGACGCCGTCCTGACCGCCTACCTGGAGCGCACCGACGCGGTGCTCACCCCCGGCTCCCCCCGGGACCTCTCGGTGGTCTACACGCCGATGCACGGCGTCGGCCGGGACACCCTGACCGCCGCCTTCGCCCGGGCCGGCTTCCCGGCCCCCGCGGTCGTCGCCGAGCAGGCCGACCCGGACCCGGCGTTCCCCACCGTCGCCTTCCCCAACCCGGAGGAACCGGGCGCGATGGACCTGGCGTTCGCCACCGCCCGCGCGGCCGGTCCGGGCAGCGTCGACCTCGTCATCGCCAACGACCCGGACGCGGACCGCTGCGCCGTCGCCGTCCCCGCGCCCGGCACGCCCGAGGGCTGGCGGATGCTGCGCGGCGACGAGGTCGGCGCGCTGCTCGCCGCGCACCTGGTCCGCAAGGGCGCCGCCGGCACGTTCGCCACCACGATCGTGTCCTCGCAGCTGCTGTCCCGCATCGCCGCCGGTGCGAACCTCCCGTACACCGAGACCCTGACCGGCTTCAAGTGGCTGGCCCGGGTGGACGGCCTGCGCTACGCCTACGAGGAGGCGCTCGGCTACTGCGTCGACCCCGAGGGCGTCCGCGACAAGGACGGCATCACCGCCGCCCTGCTGATCGCCGAGCTGGCCGCCGAGCTGAAGCGGGACGGCCGCGGCCTGGCCGACCTCCTCGACGAACTGGCCGTGGAGTTCGGCCTGCACGCCACCGACCAGCTCTCGGTGCGGGTGGAGGACCTGTCACTGATCGCCGGCGCGATGGCCCGGCTGCGCGCCCAGCCCCCGGCGGCCCTGGCGGGCCTGGCCGTGACCCGCGCCGACGACCTCAACGAGGGCAGCGCCGCCCTCCCGCCGACCGACGGCCTGCGCTACTACCTGGCGGGCTCCGCGGCGGACGGCATCGACGCGGCCCGCGTCGTGGTCCGCCCCAGCGGCACCGAGCCCAAGCTCAAGTGCTACCTGGAGGTCGTGGTCCCGGTCGCCGACGCCACCGCCCTCCCGTCCGCCCGCGAGAAGGCGACGGCGGCACTGTCCGCGATCAAGCGCGATCTGTCGGCGGCCGCCGGGATCTGACGACGCGTCATACCGAGAGCGGAGAGGGCCGGGCTCGCGGGAGCCCGGCCCTCTCCGCTTCCCCTCGCACCCATCCGGCGCCCCCGCGGGCGAACCCGCCCCGTCAACTCACCGCTTTCGCAATGGCGTCGAAGATGTCGGAGTCCGTCTCCCGCTGCCACTGCGGCAGTTCCGCCCAGTCGGCCACGTAACCCGGCTTCGGGTCCGTGAAGTGCTTGAACATCTGAGCCGTCCAGCAGGTCGCCACGAACCGCCCCTTCTGCTCCCGGCTGAGCCGTGTGGCGTGGCCCCCGCTGACGCCGAGGAAATGACGCACCTGTTCGTACACCGCGCCCGCCGCCTCCCGCTCCCAGGCCGGCGTGTCCTCCCAGGGCGCCACATAACCGGGCTTCGGCTCACCGGGATAATGCGCGCGCACCCCGGCAATCCACGCCTCACGGAAAAGCCGTGCGCCCTCGGGGTCCGTCATGTGTACCTCTCTCCTCTTCTCCGCTACACGCTCAGTGCGTACTCACTGTCTCCCAGGAGGGGCCCGGCCATCGGTGTTTTCGAGCA
This sequence comes from Streptomyces rhizoryzae, assembly GCF_023155275.1. Classification (GTDB taxonomy): domain Bacteria; phylum Actinomycetota; class Actinomycetes; order Streptomycetales; family Streptomycetaceae; genus Streptomyces; species Streptomyces rhizoryzae. Next base: position 210,000 of record NZ_JALMUV010000006.1, on the reverse strand, counting down.
ACGGCGGCTTGTTCCGTTCGCCCTGGAAGTGTCAGTGGCGCGCCCTACCATCGGGATACAGCCACTGAGCCCGAGCCGACCCACCGAGGTGATCGTGAGCAACTGGGCAGACCTGACGACAGGCAAGCGCATCAAGCATCTGCGGGGCTCCGATCTGACGCAGCAGGGGCTCGCCGAGGCCGCGGGCGTCTCACTCGCCCTGGTGCAGAAGGCGGAGCAGGACCGGGGTGAGCTGTCCGTCGGCTCCCTGCTGAAACTCGCCAACGCCCTCAAGACCGACGTAGCGGTGATCCTGGGGCAGCAGGCGCCGCGGCGGGGGATGAACCGCGACGACCGTGCCGCGCTGCACCAGTTGTCCGAAGCGGTGCACGACAGCGCACTCGGGGAATGGGACGGCGTCGGCGATCCCAGCACGCTCGGCGAGCTGGCCGAAGCACGCGACCTCGCCTGGGCCGCCTACTGGGCCAGCGACAGCGCCAGGGTGAGCAGTCTGGCATCGAAGATCCTCATGGAGGGGCAGGTCCGTTACAGCAGCGCCACGGGGGCTGAGCGGGAACAGCTCGCGCTGGTCCTGGCGAGCACGTATCGGGTCGCCGCTTCCTGCGCGAACGGCTTCGGGAGGCGCGACCTGGCGCTGAGCGCACTCACCTCCGCCAAGCTTCTGGCCAGGGAAGCCGGTGACCCCGTGGTGTCGGCGCTGCTGGAGTCCACGCTGTCGTGGATCTACCTGCGCAGCGCCAAGACGCCCCGGGCGGTCGCGGTGGCCGAGCGGGCCGCGCTGGCGATCGAGCCATCGTTCAGCAAGCCCTCCCGCCCCGAACTCCTCGCCTATGGCCGCCTCATGATCTCGGCGGCCGTCGCCGCGTCGCGGCGGGAGGACGAGCACGCGGCGGACGACTACCTGTCGCAGGCGCTCGCCGCCGCGGCGCGGCTGGGCCGCGACGAGAAGCTCTACGGCACCCACTTCGGCCCAACGGCCGCGAAGACCGAGGCGGTTGGCATCCAGGTCGCATTGAAGAACTACGGGCGCGCCCTCAAGCTGGCCGACGAGCCCGAGATGAAGAAGCTCCCCCGGACCATGTCGAAGGTCGCGCGCAACAGGTACAAGCTCGATGTCGCCCTCGCGCAGTGCGCGGCCGGCCTCTACGACCGGTCCGCCGACACCCTGATCGAGGTGGCCCTCGACGCCCCGCAGTGGGTCAGGCACCAGGCGCTCCCCGGTGTCATCGGAAAGCGCCTGGCCAAGGTGTCCGTGGCGCGAGTGCGCAACATCAGCGAACTCATCGGGGTGCCGCTGATCGCGTAAGTCCTACGCGGCGTACGACGGCTGATCCCGCGCCCTCGCTGCACCCTACGCCTCATCTCTTCACCCTCCGTGAGGGACCGGACACGATGGACGCATGGTCAATACTGAGCGCGGGCCGCGGCAGCGGCCCCCGGTGGCCCGCCGGTCCGAGGGCGACGCACGGCGGCGGCAGGCTCTCGCTGACGCGGCGGCGGGCGTCGGCCCGGTGGAGGCCGCCACCCTTCCCGGGAGCACGCGGTTCGGACGTTTCCGCTGCGTGATCTACCTCTGCCGCCTCCCCGGCGTACCGCTCGACCGCTTACGTACGGAGTGCGCCGAGTACGCCGACGCGTTCTGCTGGGAGATCGCGGCCGTGATCGTGGACGACGCGGGGCCGCTGCCGCCGGAGGACCGGGCCGGGTTCCGGCAGGCGGTCGAGCTCGTCAGCTCCGGCGCGGCCGGGGCGATGGTCACGGCACAGCGTGCGATGGTCTCGACCACGACGGAGGAGTACGAGCGGGTCGCCCGCGAGATCGAGCAGGCCGGCGGCTTCCTGCACGTCATGCGGACGGCGCCGCAGCAGGAGTCGACGACATGACCCGCGCCCTCGCCGACGACCGTCCTGCGGACCCCGTGAACCCCATGGACACCGCCCGCCTCCTCCCCTGGGCCGGCCCCGAGGGCAAGCCGTGCTACCTCCTCGGCGGCACCGGCACCGGCTACGTCTCGCGCCTGGCCGACCGGGTGGAGGCCGAACAGATGGACGCGGCCGCCGCACTCATCGAGGAAGCCTGCCGCATCCTCACCGACCGCACCTGGACACCCGGCGAACTCCACCTGCTCGCCGTCGAGTTGAACACCCACCTGATCAACGTCCACCGCGTCTCGGCGAGCCGGGGCGCACGCCTGCTCCTGGCGGCAGGCGCGTCCGAGGAGGACGACGACCCGGCGGACGAGGAGGACGAGGACCTCCCGTCCGCACAGAACTCCCCCGACCGGCGAAACCGCGAGCAGCGGCAGCGCGCTGCCCCAACGGGCCCACGGGCCCGGCTCGCGGCGCCGGTCCGTCCTGCGGGGAGCGTCCCGGGCGCTCCCCTGAAGGGTGCCGCGCGGGTCCCGCCCGCACGGTGAGGGAGAGCGGTCCCGCCCTCCCCCGTACGGCGGAGGGCGGGACCGTCAGAACGACCACGGCAGGGCGTGCCGGCGCGTGCGCGTCCGCACGACGACACACACGAGGACAGGAGATCAGCAATGGCATGGGGAACCGGCAAGGGCGGCAGCGGTGGCGACGGGAAGCACGCCGGGGGCAAGGACCCGGGGACGGCCAAGCCGTCGTCCGACACCAAGGACCCGAGCCCGGGTCCGAACCACGGCAAGGGGAAGTAGGAGCCGGCGGATGACCGTGGCCACCGGAGCCGCCGAGCGAGCCGCCGCGAGCGGCCTGCTCGGCCGGCTGAACGAGACGCTGCCGCAGCCCCTGGCGCCAGAGTGGGCGGCGGCCTGCGAGGGCGTGCCCCGCCACCTGTTCCTTCCCGACCTGGTGTGGCTGGGCGACGACCTCGTTCCGTGCGACCGCCGAAAGGACCCGGAGGGCTGGCTGCGCGCGGCCTACACCGACGCCCCCGTCGTGACCCAGCTCAATGACGGCGCCGACCCCGGGGACGGTGAACGCTGGCCGTCCTGCTCCGCCTCCGCCCCCGGCATCGTCTTCGCGATGCTGGACCTGCTCGGCGTACGCGACGGGCACCGCGTCCTGGAGATCGGGACGGGGACCGGCTGGAACGCCGGCCTGCTGGCCCACCGGCTGGGTCCCGACCTGGTGACCACGGTCGAGGTGGACCCGGCGCTGGCCGAGCGCGCGACGGCGAACCTGCGGGCGGCCGGGCTGGCTCCCCGCGTCGTCACCGGAGACGCGGCCGAACCGGACGCGCTGGACGTGTGCCACGACCTCGACCGCCTGCTGGCGACCTGTTCCGTCCGCAGCGTGCCGCCCGGCTGGGTGGCCCGTGTGAAGCCCGGCGGTGTGCTGCTCCTCCCCTGGGAGACACCATGGCTCTGCTACGGGCTGGTGCGGCTCGTCGCGGCATCCGACGGGAGCGCCGCCGGCCGCTTCCATCCCCGGTCCGCGTTCATGCTCCTGCGCGGCCAGCGCACCGACCTGCGGATCTTCCGTGACGTGGTGCGGGACGACCACGTGCCCGACGAGAGATCCACCGCCCTGCCTCCCTGGTCTGTCGCCGGGGACGACTGGGCGGCGCAGTTCGCCCTCGGACTCCAGCTCCCCGATGTGTGGTGGACCTGGCACGAGGGCCCCGGCGTCGACGGGGTGTCCGCACGCCTCTGGCTGGCCACCACCGACGCCACGTCCTGGGCCGCCGTCGACTGGGACGGGGAGACGGCCGAACGCTTCACGGTCTGGGAGCACGGGGACCGCCGCCTCTGGCGCGAGGTCGAGGCGGCGTACCGCTGGTGGCGGAGCCAGAGCCGTCCCGGCCCGGAGCGGTTCGGTCTGACCGTAGAGCCCGATGGCCGGCATGCGCTGTGGTTGCAGACCCCTGACCGGCCGCTTCCGCAATGGGGACACGGATGAGAAATTCCGAGAACCCTGAGGAGGCACCTCACAGGTCGTCGCATCTGTCCCCCGCCATTCGGCCGACCCGGTGGGGTGACGGTGCGATGAACCCCATGGACACCGCCCGCCTCCTCCCCTGGACCGGCCCCGACGGGAAGCCGTGCTACCTCCTGGGCGGCACCGGCACCGGCACCGGCTACGTCTCGCGCCTCGCCGACCGGACCTGTACACCCGGTGAACTCCACCTGCTGGCGGTCGAGTTGAACACACTCCTGATCAACATCCACCGCGTCTCGGCGAGCCGGGGCGCGCGTCTGCTCCTGCTGGACAGCACGGCCGGGGCGGACGACGACCCGGCGGGCGAGGGGACGAGGAAGTCCCGCCCGGGCAGGTCTCCGCGTTACCTGCTCAACTGACGGCCCGTCTCGCCATACACGCCGAGGGCCGGACCCGCAGGAGCCCGGCCCTCGGCGATTCACGGCTGGTATTCGTACCCGATCGTGAAACGGGGCGGCAGGCACCACTCGCCGTACTCGATGACGCCGTCGGCGTCGGACCAGCGGTGCGCACCCGCGAGGATCGGGGAGCCCACGGGGAGGCCCAGAGCACTTGCCTCGCGCGCGTCGGCGGACCGGGCGTGCATGTCGTCCCTGGCGTGCGTGATGGTGCGCCCCGTGGCCTCCAGTACCCGCGCGGACAGGCCGTGGTTGCGCCCCGGCGCGATGTTCAGCAGGTCCGGGACGAGGGCGGCGAACGGTGCCGGGTACCACGTCACCGCGAAGACCGTACGGGTCTTGCCCCGTCCCGCCAGCCACTCCCGGCGCACCACCTGGTCACCCGTGTCCAGATCGAAGATCTCGGCGACGTACAGGGGTGGTGTCACCAGCTCGGCCGCCGTCACCCGGCTCGTCTCGCCGTCCGCGAGGAACGATTTGACGCGCTGGACCCGGGCGAGCCGGTCACGCGCCGACAGCGTCCACACCGGATCGTCGGCGACGTACGTACCCCGGGGGGTGGTGCGGATGTACCCCTCGACCTGGAGTGCCTGGAGAGCACGGGACACCGTGGCGGCGGCCACCTGCCACTGTCCCGAGATCTCCCGGTTCGTGGGCAGTTTCGCCCCCGGCTCCAGATCGCCCGACAGGATCCGCTCCCGGAAGTGATCGGAGATCTTCGTGAATGTTTTCGTACCAGCCATCTCCCGCGCCCCTCATGCCAGTTGGGAAACGATGACGCTCAGCACACTAGAGCACTCGAATCCGTAGCGCGAGTGCTTCGGCCACTCCGATACTGAACTAGTTCACTCGGCCGGGGCAGCGCACCCGGCGAGCCACGTACCGCCCGCCCCCGCGCGACCGTACGAGCGATCCGGGGCCGGCCCTCCATGAACAGGGAGATGACGACATGCCCCATGCCGCCGCGCGAGGCCATGCCACGAACCCCATGGACACCGCCCGCCTCCTCCCCTGGACCGGCCCCGACGGCAAGCCGTGCTACCTCCTCGGCGGCACCGGCACCGGCTACGTCTCGCGCCTGGCCGACCGGGTGGAGGCCGAGCAGATGGACGCGGCCGCCGCACTCATCGAGGAAGCCTGCCGCATCCTCACCGACCGGACCTGGACACCCGGCGAACTCCACCTGCTCGCCGTGGAGTTGAACACCCACCTGATCAACGTCCACCGCGTCTCGGCGAGCCGGGGCGACCGGCTGCGGCGGTGGGAGGGCGATCCGGAGGAAGACGGTGACGAGATCGGCGGTGACGGTGACGAGGACAGGGGTGGGGACGGGCCGGTGCCCGGACAGGACTCCCCCGGCCGGCCATGCCAGGAGCAGGGGCGGCGCGCGTCCCCTGAGGGCCCACGGGCCCGGCTCGTGGCGCCGGTCCGCCCTGCGGGAAGCGTCCCGGGCGCTTCCCTGAAGGGTGCCGCGCAGGGGCCGCCCGCGCGGTGAGGGAACGCGGCCCGCCCTCTCCCGATGGCCGGAGAGGGCGGGCCGTTCGCATCCCGGGCGGGGCCCGGGGTCAGAGGAGGAGGGTCACCGCCAGGCCCACCGCGCCCACCGCGGCCGGGGCCAGGATGGCGTAGGACCAGCGGACTTCCGGGTCGCCCTGGGCGGTGTCGCGGTGGGCGGCGCGGTCCTTGAGGTCGCGGAGTTCGGCCAGGGTCTGGTCGGCCATCGCCTTGGGGACCGGGCCGGTGTCCGCGTTGAGGCCGAAGCGGGGGCGGCCCGCGGCGCCCCGGGCCGCCTGGCGGGTCGCCTTCTTGCGCTGGCGGAGGGAGACCGGGACGGCCCAGAGCTGGTACTTGGTGCCGTCGTGGGTGAACACCTCGGCGGAGAAGGCCGCGCGCAGGTCCTCGACGGCGGACCAGGGCAGGACGATCGTCCGGAACGGGTTGCGCACCAGGAGCCGGTCGTCGTTCGCCCGGACCTGCGGGCGCAGCGAGAAGGCGGTGATCAGCGGGACCGCGAGGAGCAGTGCGAAGACCGCGGTGAGCTTGGTGGCGGGGGTGCCGCGCAGCACCGCGTCGATGCCGAGCCAGAGGCCGAGCAGGATGAGGAGGGCGCCGCCGGCCAGGGCCGCCGGTGAGCGGTAGCTGCGATCCGCGTACTGCTGTGCGGGCGAGGTGGACCGTTCCGGGCTCGTCATGCCGCCGATTCTGCCTGACCGTCCGCATGCCGGACATTGCGTTACGGCATCGATGCGGGACCGTGGCGCAGCGGACCCGGCGGTCCGCTTTTCCGGACATTCACCCCGTTCCCGCCCGACCTCCCGCCCGTTGTGGGCAAGAGCGTCCGGATCCGGGGGGTGACAGGACGCTACGCGCGTAGATATGCTCCCCTCGTGACCATGCCCACCACTGTTCCCGCATACGGCAAAGAGGCCGCGGGGCGCCTGGCTGCGATGGCGGACGTGACCGCCTCGGACGGGGCGCTGCGCCGCTTCCTGCACGGACTCCCCGGCGTCGACGCGGTAGGGCTACAGGCCCGCGCCGCCACGCTCGGCACCCGCTCGATCAAGACCTCGGCCAAGGCGTACGCCATCGACCTGGCCATCTCGATGATCGACCTGACGACGCTCGAAGGCGCGGACACCCCCGGCAAGGTCCGGGCGCTGTGCGCCAAGGGTGTCCACCCCGACCCCACCGACCGCACCACCCCCAAGGTCGCCGCGATCTGCGTCTACCCGGACATGGTCGCCACCGCCAAGGAGGCGCTGGCCGGTTCCGGGATCCACGTCGCCTCGGTCGCCACCGCCTTCCCGGCGGGCCGGGCGGCGCTGCCGGTCAAGCTGGCCGACACCCGGGACGCGGTGGCCGCCGGCGCCGACGAGATCGACATGGTGATCGACCGGGGCGCCTTCCTCTCCGGCCGCTACCTGGCGGTCTTCGAGGAGATCAAGGCCGTGAAGGAGGCGTGCGCCCGCCCGGACGGCAGCGCCGCCCACCTGAAGGTGATCTTCGAGACCGGTGAGCTGGAGACGTACGACAACGTGCGCCGGGTGTCCTGGCTGGCGATGCTGGCCGGCGCCGACTTCATCAAGACCTCGACCGGCAAGGTGGCGGTGAACGCCACGCCCCCGGTGACGCTGCTGATGCTGGAGGCGGTCCGGGACTTCCGCGCGGCCACCGGCGTCCAGGTCGGCGTCAAACCGGCCGGCGGCATCCGGACGACCAAGGACGCGATCAAGTACCTGGTGATGGTGAACGAGACGCTGGGCGAGGAGTGGCTGACCGCCGACTGGTTCCGGTTCGGCGCGTCCAGCCTCCTCAACGACCTGCTGATGCAGCGCCAGAAGCTCAGCACCGGCCGCTACTCCGGCCCCGACTACGTCACGGTGGACTGACCATGACCTTTGACTACGCACCGGCGCCCGAGTCGCGCTCCGTCGTGGACCTGGCGCCCTCCTACGGGCTGTTCATCGACGGCGAGTTCACCGAGGGCGCGGGCGGCGGCCTCCGCAAGACCGTCTCGCCCGCCACCGAGGAGGTGCTCGCCGAGTACACCCAGGGCACCGCGGACGACGTGGACCGCGCCGTCGGGGCCGCCCGGAAGGCGTTCGAGAAGTGGTCGGCGCTGCCCGGTGCCGAGCGCGCCAAGTACCTCTTCCGGATCGCCCGGATCATCCAGGAGCGCTCGCGCGAGCTGGCCGTCCTGGAGACGCTGGACAACGGCAAGCCGATCCGCGAGTCGCGGGACGCCGACCTGCCGCTGGTGGCCGCGCACTTCTTCTACCACGCGGGCTGGGCGGACAAGCTCGGCCACGCGGGCTTCGGGCCGGACCCGAAGCCGCTGGGCGTGGCCGGCCAGATCATCCCCTGGAACTTCCCGCTGCTGATGCTGGCGTGGAAGGTCGCGCCGGCGCTGGCCTGCGGCAACACGGTCGTGCTCAAGCCGGCCGAGACCACCCCGCTCTCCGCGCTGTTCTTCGCGGACATCTGCCGCCAGGCGGGGCTGCCCAAGGGCGTCGTCAACATCGTCACCGGTGACGGCAGCACCGGCGCGGCGCTGGCCGGGCACCCGGGCATCGACAAGGTGGCCTTCACCGGCTCCACCGAGGTGGGCAAGGCGATCGCCCGCACGGTCGCCGGTACGGACAAGAAGCTGACCCTCGAACTGGGCGGCAAGGCGGCCAACATCGTCTTCGACGACGCGCCGCTCGACCAGGCCGTCGAGGGCATCGTCAACGGCATCTTCTTCAACCAGGGGCACGTGTGCTGCGCGGGCTCCCGGCTGCTGGTCCAGGAGTCCGTCCAGGACGAGCTGCTGGACGCGCTCAAGCGCCGGATGGCGACCCTGCGGGTGGGTGATCCGCTGGACAAGAACACCGACATCGGCGCGATCAACTCCGCGGAGCAGCTGGCCCGGATCACCGAGCTGGCCGACGCGGGCGAGGCCGAGGGCGCCGAGCGCTGGTCCCCGGCGTGCGAACTGCCCGGTTCCGGTTACTGGTTCGCGCCGACCCTGTTCACCGGCGTCACCCAGGCCCACCGGGTCGCCCGCGAGGAGATCTTCGGCCCGGTGCTGTCCGTGCTGACCTTCCGCACGCCGCAGGAGGCGGTGGCCAAGGCCAACAACACGCCGTACGGCCTGTCGGCGGGCATCTGGACGGAGAAGAGCTCCCGGATGCTGTGGATGGCGAGCAAGCTGCGGGCCGGGGTCATCTGGTCCAACACGTTCAACAAGTTCGACCCGGCCTCGCCGTTCGGCGGCTACAAGGAGTCGGGCTTCGGCCGCGAGGGCGGCCGGCACGGTCTGGAGGCGTACCTCGATGTCTGATCGCTTGAGCGTTCTCAAGACCTACAAGCTGTACGTCGGGGGGAAGTTCCCCCGGTCCGAGAGCGGGCGGGTGTACGAGGTGACGGACACGGAGGGCGGCTGGCTGGCCAACGCGCCGCTGGCCTCGCGCAAGGACGCCCGGGACGCGGTGGTCGCCGCCCGCAAGGCGTTCGGCGGCTGGTCGGGCGCCACGGCGTACAACCGCGGGCAGATCCTCTACCGCGTCGCGGAGATGCTCCAGGGCCGCCGCGAGCAGTTCGCCGCGGAGGTCGCGGCGGCCGAGGGCGTGTCCCCGGCCGCGGCGGCGGCGCAGGTGGACGCGGCGGTGGACCGCTGGGTCTGGTACGCGGGCTGGTCCGACAAGGTCGCCCAGATCGCCGGTTCGGCGAACCCGGTCGCGGGCCCGTACTTCAACCTCTCGTCCCCGGAGCCGACGGGCGTGGTGGCGGTGCTGGCCCCGCAGGAGTCGTCGTTCCTGGGCCTGGTGTCGGTGCTCGCCCCGGTGATCGTCACCGGTAACACCGCGGTGGTCGTGGCCGCCGAGCGGGCCCCGCTGCCCGCGCTGTCGCTGGCCGAGGTGCTGGCCACCTCCGACCTGCCGGGCGGGGTGGTCAACCTCCTCTCCGGCCGGACCGCGGAGCTGGCCGCCCCGCTCGCCGCCCACCAGGACGTCAACGCGCTGGACCTGACCGGCGCCGGCGCCGAACTGGCAACGGAGCTGGAGACCGCGGCGGCCGACAACCTCAAGCGGGTGCTGCGCCCGCGGGCCGCCGACTGGACCGCGGACCCCGGTACCGAGCGGCTGCTGGCCTTCCTGGAGACCAAGACGGTGTGGCACCCGATGGGTGTCTGAGCCGGGCGCGTTGCGGACGTACGACCGCCCCGGGTGCCGCGGCACCCGGGGCGGTGGTGCGTCCGCCCGGACACCCCCTAGCCCGGCAGGATCCGGGTCGCGGACCCGACCAGCGGGAGGGTGCGCAGCGCGCCGCCCTTGGCCACCGGGTCGGTCAGCAGCGCGGTGCTCACCGGCTTGAAGTCGGCGATCTGGGTGCCGACGGCGTTGGCCAGCGGGTCGACGCTGGTGTTGGCCAGCGGGTCGAGTTTGAGGTCCTTGACCGGGGCGAGGGCGCCGCCGGCGGAGTCCGTCACCGCGTGGGTCAGCGCGTGCGCCACCGCGCCGGTGTCCTTCGCGGAGGTCTGCGTTCCGGTGCCGGAGGCGGGGGCGGCCGCGTTCGCCGCCGCCGCACCGCCCGTCAGCGCGGCGCCGGCCGCGGAGACCACCAGCCCGGCGCGGAGCAGACCGCGCGGGACGCGGCGGGGCTTGGGACGTGCGTGGGAGGGCATCTGTGCCACCTGCCTGTGGATCGGGAGCCGTGGTACGCCACCGGTCACGCGGGCGAGCGCACGGCCGCCCGCGTAATCGGATGACTGCGTAGCGTAGTTGAGCGGTGGCGGGGGTTCCACCTCGCGCGCCAGGGGTACCCCCCACGGCGCAATGCCCGACAATGAGTACCCGTGACCTCCCCCTCAACCGCCCGGCCGCCGGCCCGCGTCGTCCTGCTGACCGGGCCCTCCGGCTCCGGGAAGACGTCCCTGGCCGCCCTGACCGGCCTGCCCGTCCTCAACCTGGACGACTTCTACAAGGAGGGCACCGACCCCTCCCTGCCCCAACTTCCGGACGGCGGCGGCGCCGACTGGGACTCCCCGCTCTCCTGGGACGCGGGGGCCGCGCTCGCGGCCATCGAGGAGCTGTGCCGCACCGGACGGACCGCGGTACCGGTGTACGACATCGCGGCCAGCGCGCGGACCGGTGCGGCGGCGCTGGCGCTCGACGGGGCGCGGCTGTTCATCGCGGAGGGCATCTTCGCCGCCGACATCGTCGCGCGCTGCCGGGCGGCGGGCGTGCTGGCCGACGCGCTGTGCCTGCGCGGGCGGCCGGCCACGACGTTCCGCCGCCGGCTGCTGCGGGATCTGCGCGAGGGCCGGAAGCCTGCGGGGTATCTGCTGCGCCGGGGCCTGCGGCTGCTGCGCGGCGAGCGGACGCTCGTGGCCCGGCACACCGCGCTCGGCGCGCACCCGTGCGCCAAGCCGGAGGCGCTGGCCCGGATAGCGGCGGCCCGCGCGGACGATCCGGTGGCGGCCGTGCGGACCTGACGGGCCCTGGGGGCCTGACGGGCCCTGGGGTGCGCCCCTGGGCGCGGCGCCGGGCCGGGTGCCGTGGCGCGTGCCGCGGGCCGGGCCGGGGCATACGGAAGAACGCAAGAGCGGGTTCGGGCAGACCCCCCGGCCGCCCGAACCCGCTCGTTTCCCCCGTGTTCCCCCGTTGCCGCCGGGTCGCCCCGGCTTCCCCCGTGCCCCCCTCGGGCTCTCCCCCCGGATCCCCCTCGGGCCGTTCCCCCGTTACCCCCCGTCCTCAGGCGACCAGCGCGCCGAAGGACTCCTCCTCGTCACGGCCGAAGCTGAGGACCTCGTCCTCGCGCAGCCGGCGCAGCGAGCGCCAGATGCTGGACTTCACCGTGCCGACACTGATGTTGAGGATGTCCGCGATCTCCGGGTCCGTGCGGCCCTCGTAGTAGCGCAGCACCAGCATGGTGCGCTGCGCCTCGGGCAGCCGGGCCAGCGCCTGCCACAGGACGGCGCGCAGCTCGGTGCCGCGCATGGCGTCCGCGTCGGCGGCGGTCTCGGGCAGTTCCTCGGTCGGGTACTCGTTGAGCCTGCGCCGGCGCCAGGCGCTGATGTGCAGGTTCGTCATGGTGCGGCGCAGGTAGCCGCCGAGCGCGGCCTTGTCGCTGATCCGGTCCCAGGCCCGGTAGGTCGAGAACAGCGCGCTCTGGAGCAGGTCCTCGGCCTCGTAGCGGTCGCCGGTCAGGTGGTAGGCGGTGGCGTACAGGGAGGCGCGGCGCTCCTGGACGTAGGCGGTGAAGGCCGCTTCGGCCTCCGCCGCCTCCGCCGCGGTGCGCTTCTCCCCCGTCTCCCCGTACGCGGCCGCCCCGCCGGTCCCCCCGTTGGCGCTCTCCTGGCCCCCGTTCCCCCCGTCGGGCCCCTTGGGCGCCACCGTTGCGTCAATGGCCACCATGTACGGCGGCCGCTGACGTCCGGTGCCACGACCGCACCCCCGCCCGGTCATGGTGGCACCGGACTTCTCGCGCCCGAGGTCGTGGAGGCGCGTGACGACTGCGCCGGTATTCGTGCCGTGCAGTGTGTTCATCGCGCTGCCCCCCGTCGGTCGAGCCAGTTCGTTCGGTGTTTCGCTGCCGGTTTCCCGTCCTGGCGGAGTTGATCTCTCCCGGCTGCCCAAAAGACTGCCAACCCAGTTTCATCGCGGTGTCCCCCGTCTGTCACAGGCGTGTCACAGGGCCGGTCACGGTGCGGCGTGGCGCCGGACAGCGGGCCGGACGGCACCGGTGCGGGCGCCGGTCGATCTCCCGGCGTCCCATGCGCCAGAATGGCGAGCGTGCCTTTCCTGTTGCTGATCGAGGACGACGACGCCATCCGCACGGCCCTCGAACTCTCGCTCTCCCGCCAGGGTCACCGTGTGATGACCGCGGCGACGGGCGAGGACGGTCTGAAGCTGCTGCGCGAGCAGCGGCCGGACCTGATCGTGCTGGATGTGATGCTGCCGGGCATCGACGGTTTCGAGGTGTGCCGGCGCATCCGGCGTACGGACCAGCTGCCCATCATCCTGCTCACCGCGCGCAGCGATGACATCGACGTGGTGGTGGGGCTGGAGTCCGGCGCCGACGACTATGTCGTCAAGCCGGTGCAGGGCCGGGTGCTGGACGCCCGGATCCGGGCGGTGCTGCGGCGCGGCGAGCGGGAGTCCAGCGATTCGGCGACGTTCGGCTCGCTGGTGATCGACCGGTCGGCGATGACCGTCACCAAGAACGGCCAGGATCTGCAACTGACCCCGACCGAGCTGCGGTTGCTGCTGGAGCTGAGCCGGCGGCCGGGTCAGGCGCTGTCCCGGCAGCAGCTGCTGCGGCTGGTGTGGGAGCACGACTACCTCGGCGACTCGCGCCTGGTGGACGCCTGTGTGCAGCGGCTGCGCGCGAAGGTGGAGGACGTGCCCTCCTCCCCGACACTGATCCGTACCGTCCGCGGGGTCGGCTACCGGCTGGACGCGCCGCAGTGACGGCCGGTGCCACGCGCGGCGCCGGAGCCGGGGAGGGCGAGCGGCGGGGCGGGGCGGGACGGCGGCTGCGCCGGGCCGCGGGGCTGCTGCGGCTGACGAGTCTGCGGATGCGGCTGGTCGTGGTGTTCGCGCTGGTGGCGCTGACCGCGGCGGTCTCGGCGTCCGGGATCGCGTACTGGCTCAACCGCAACACCGTGCTGGACCGCACCCAGAACGCCGCGCTGAAGGACTTCCGCAAGTCGCTGGAGGACAGCACCCGCACGCTGCCGCTGCGCCCGCGCTGCTCCGAACTCCAGGACGCCGCCCGGCAGATGGCGGCCGGGCCGCAGAACTACACGGTGCTGCTGATCGGCACGGACCGCGAGGGCAAGGAGTGCGCGGCCACCACCGACAAGGACCTGCTGACGCTGGCCGACGTCCCGCAGTCGCTGCGCAGCGCCGTCGACGAGGTCCGGCCGGTCGACGAGAACAACCGCTCCGCGCACCACCTGTACTGGCAGCGCAAGGAGGTCGGGGGCGTCCCCTACCTCATCGCCGGGGCGCAGGTGATCGGCGGCGGGCCGACCGGCTACATGATGAAGTCGCTGGCCACCGAGCGGCAGGACCTCACCTCGCTGGGCTGGTCGCTGGGGATCGCCACCGCGCTGGCGCTGGTCGGCTCGGCGCTGCTGGCGCAGGCCGCCGCGACGACCGTGCTGCGGCCCGTCCAGCGGCTGGGCGACGCGGCGCGGCAGCTGGGCGAGGGGCGGCTGGACACCCGGCTGCGGGTGACCGGCACGGACGAGCTGGCCGACCTGTCGCGGACCTTCAACCGCACCGCGGAGCGGCTCCAGCAGCGGGTCGAGGAGCTGAGCGGGCGGGAGGCGGCGTCCCGGCGGTTCGTCGCGGACATGTCGCACGAGCTGCGGACGCCGCTGACCGCGATCACCGCGGTCACCGAGGTGCTGGAGGAGGAGGCGGACTCCCTCGACCCGATGATCGCGCCGGCCGTGCAGCTGGTGGTCAGCGAGACCCGGCGGCTGAACGACCTGGTGGAGAACCTCATGGAGGTCACCCGCTTCGACGCCGGCACCGCCCGGCTGGTGCTGGACGACGTCGACGTCGCCGACCAGGTGACCGCCTGCATCGACGCGCGGGCCTGGCTGGACGCGGTGGAGCTGGACGCCGACCGCGGCACCGTGGCCCGGCTGGACCCGCGCCGGCTCGACGTGATCCTGGCGAACCTCATCGGCAACGCCCTCAAGCACGGCGGCTCCCCGGTCCGGGTCTCGGTCCGCACCGAACCGGCCGAGGCGCCGCCGGCGGCGGACGGCACCGCGCAGGGGGAGCGCCCGGAGCCCCCGGAGCGGGCCGAGCGCCCCGAGGGCGCGGACGGCGCGGAGGCGGCGGCCGCCGGGGCGCCGGAGCCGGCGGACGGCCCGGACGGCCCCGACGGCCCGGACGGCCCCGGGGGCGGGCAGCTGGTGATCCGGGTGCGGGACCACGGTCCGGGCATCCCGGAGGAGGTGCTGCCGCACGTCTTCGACCGTTTCTACAAGGCGAGCGCGTCCCGGCCGCGCTCCGAGGGCAGCGGCCTGGGCCTGTCGATCGCGCAGGAGAACGCCCACATCCACGGCGGCCGGATCAGCGCGGCCAACCACCCCGAGGGCGGCGCGGTGTTCACCCTGCGGCTGCCCCGGGACGCCTCCCGGCTGGCCGGCGACGAGGAGCCGGCGGCGGGCCGGGCGCGGCCCGCGGGCCCCGGCGAGGGCGCGGAGGGCCGGCGGTGACCCCGCGCACCGGTCCGTTGCGCACGGCGCGGCGGGCGGCGCGGCGCGGCGCCGTGCTGGCGGCGCTGGGGCTGGCCGCCGCGGCCTGCGGGATCCGCGGGACGTCGGTGCCGGTCGACGCGGGCGGCGCGCCGTCGCGGGTGACCTGCCACGTCCCCGCCTCCGACGCGTCCCCGGGCGCGGCGGACGGGCCGCGGGTGCCGGTCTATCTGGTGTGCGGGTCGGCGCTGGTCGCGGTGGAGCGGGCGGAGGCGGGGCCGCAGGGCGGACCGCAGGCCGCGTTCCGGCTGCGGGCGGCCCGGTCCCTGCTGGCGGAGCTGGAGCGCCCGCCGTCGGCCGACGAGACCCGCGCGGGGTTCAGCACCGCGGTGCCCCGGTCGCTGCGGGTGGACGGACCGCGCACCGGGGACGCGCCGGAGGCGCTGCGGCTGTCCGTCCAGCCGGACGACCTGCCGTCGTTCGCGCTGGCGCAGCTGGTGTGCACCTACGGGCGGTCCACCGCGCTGGGCCGCACCGGGGCGGCGCTGCTGGGCGGCCCGGACGGCGCGGCGGCGCACCGCTACGACTGCTCCCCGGACGTGCTGGCCAACCCCGACATCGCCCAGCACGCGGGGTGGGGCGACCCGGGGTCGGCGGAGAGCTGAGCGGTTCCGGCCAAGACGGGCGCAAGGGGGCGGAACCGCGGCCCCCGCTACCGGCGTCCTGGCCTGTGTGCAGCGTCATGGCCCCCGCACCACCGTCGCCCCCCGTTTGCGCGCCACCGGGTTTCTCCTCCTCGTGGTGCATCTGCTGATCGTCGGCTGGCTGATGCTGCGTCCCCGTACGGTGCCGTGGGTGCCGGCGGCGAACCTCCAGCCGCTGGCGTCGATCGACGCGGAGCTGGCGCGCGGCGGCTGGGCCGCGGTGTGGCACCTGGGCGGTCCGCTGCTGCTGCTGGCGCCCCTGGGGGTGCTGCTGCCGCTGGCAGGCGGGCGCCTGAACGTTTCCCCCCTCGGGTCGGTGGCCCGCACGGTCTTCGGCGGGGCGATGATCTCGCTGGCCATCGAGCTGGTGCAGACCGCGGTGCCGGGCCAAGTGCCGGACGTCGACGCGGTGCTGCTGAACACGCTGGGGGTGGCGCTGGCGCACCTGGCGGTCGTCCCCGCGGCCCGGTCCCGGCTCCGCCGCCGGAACGACCGTCTCGGGGGTGCGACCCCGAGAATCCCCAGGGTCGGCCTGGCACCGCAGGCTGACGTCTTCCCGGTCGGCCGGACCTACTTTTGAGGGGTCGGGGCAGACCGCCCCGCAGCGTCGAGAAGGAGGAGGCCGACATGGCCGCCGCACTGGTCCGCCCCGTCAGCAATCGCATGATCGCCGGTGTCTGCGCCGGCCTGGCCCGCCGCTTCGGGACGAGCCCGGCGACGATGCGGGTGATCTTCCTGCTCTCGTGCCTGCTGCCCGGCCCGCAGTTCCTGGTCTACCTGGCGCTGTGGATACTCCTGCCCTCGGAGCAGCGGGCCGGCGGCGCCGCGGCCTGGTAGCCGCGGCGCGCCCCGGAGCGCGCGAAGCCCCGGCCCGTACTGGATACCGGTGCACGGGCCGGGGCGGTCGCGGGGCGTCCCCTGGGGGACGGGGCGGGGCCGATCAGCCGCCGAGGGGGAGGTTCTTGGTGACCGCGCCGGCGGGCAGGCCGCCGAGGAGCTTGTTGCCCTTGGAGTTCAGGTGCGTCTTGACGTCGTTGCCGTCGCCGCCCTTGGTGTTGGTCGCCCCGGTGAGGGTCTTGGTGGCGTCCTTCACGGGCAGGCTGCGCAGCACCCCGTGGGTGTCGATCGAGTTGCCCGCCGGGGCGGCGGAGGCGGCGCCCGCGGCGGTCGCGGCGAGGGCGGCACCGAGCGCGACGGCACCGAGAGTCTTGACAGTTCCCTGCTTCATGGCTTCTACGTCCTCGTGATGGGGGTTGACCGGCTAGGAAACCTAGTGATTGCGCCACCGCCGCCGCAAACACCCCGGCCGTACGGAAAAACGGCCGGTGGACAATCCACCGGCCGTTGCGCTAGCGACTCCGCGCCCCGCTCACTGATCGTCAGACTCCCTGCTGGGAGCGGGGGTTGCGGCGCTCTGGCGGAAGAGCCATTCGGAGCGCAATTCCGCGTAGCCGGGCTTGATGACGTCGTTGATCATGGCCAGACGTTCATCGAAAGGAAGGAAAGCTGACTTCATACCATTGACCGTGAACCACTGCATGTCATCGAGCGTGTAGCGGAATGTCTTGACCAGGTGCTCGAATTCCCGGGACATGCTCGTACCGCTCATGAGGCGGTTGTCGGTGTTGACCGTGCAGCGGAACTGCAACCGGCGCAGCAGGCCGATGGGGTGCTCGGCGTAGGACGCGGCGGCGCCGGTCTGGAGGTTGGAGGTGGGGCACAGCTCCAGCGGGATGCGCTTGTCGCGGACGTACGAGGCGAGCCGGCCGAGGGTGACCGAGCCGTCGTCGGCGACCTCGATGTCGTCGATGATGCGCACGCCGTGGCCGAGCCGGTCGGCGCCGCACCACTGGAGCGCCTGCCAGATGGACGGCAGGCCGAAGGCTTCGCCGGCGTGGATGGTGAAGTGGTTGTTCTCCCGCTTGAGGTACTCGAACGCGTCGAGGTGGCGGGTGGGCGGGTAGCCGGCCTCGGCGCCGGCGATGTCGAAGCCGACCACGCCCTGGTCGCGGTAGCGGTTGGCGAGTTCGGCGATCTCCAGGGCGCGGGCGGCGTGCCGCATCGCGGTCAGCAGGGCGCCGACCCGGATCCGGTGGCCGGCCGCGCGGGCCCGCCGCTCACCCTCCCGGAAGCCCTCGTTGACCGCCTCGACCACCTCTTCGAGGCTGAGCCCGGCCTCCAGGTGCTGCTCGGGGGCGTAGCGGACCTCGGCGTAGACGACGCCGTCGGCGGCCAGGTCCTCGGCGCACTCGGCGGCGACCCGGAAGAGCGCCTCCCGGGTCTGCATGACGGCGCAGGTGTGCGCGAAGGTCTCCAGATAGCGTTCCAGGGAGCCGGAGTCGGCGGCCTCGCGGAACCAGATCCCCAGCTTCTCCGGGTCGGTCTCGGGCAGGGAGGCGTAGCCGGTCTCACGGGCCAGGTCGACGACGGTGCCGGGGCGCAGCCCGCCGTCGAGGTGGTCGTGGAGCAGCACCTTGGGGGCGCGGCGGATCTGTTCTGCGGTCGGCAGGGTACTGGTCTCGCTCGTCATTGCCGCACTCTAGCCCCTACGCGCGTAGAACTCATCGAACGATACGTAACAGTGACCCGTCCGCAGGGTGGACACCGCGCCGCGTTCTGCCATCGTTCTCGCATGGCTCAGCAAGCACTGCCGGTGCGCGAGGCCCGGCTGGGAAAACCGCTGGGAGCGGGCGGCACGGACCGGACGGTGAACGCCGTCGCACTGCTCCTGCCCGGCTGCGGACCGACCGGGCTGCGGCGGCCGTCGCCGGTGCCGGCGCTGGCGGTGCGCCCGCTGGCCGCCCGGCTGGCCCGGGCCGGCCGCGCCGAGGGGCTGGCGGCCCATGTCGTGCACTACCGCTGCCGCGGCTGGAACGGCGCCGCCGCACACCCCGCGCAGGACGCCGCCTGGGCGGTGGACGAGGTGGTCCGGCGGTACGGCGACGTGCCGGTGGCCCTGGTCGGCACCGGGCGGGGCGCCCGCGCCGCGCTGCACGCCGCCGGGCACCCGGCCGTGCACGCCGTCCTGGCCCTCGCCCCCTGGCTGCCGGACCCCCGGCAACCGGGCGCCGCACCCGATCCGGTGAAGCAGCTGATCGGCCGTCAGGTGCTGCTGGTGCACGGCACCAACGACGAGCGGGTGGACCCCGACTTCTCCTACCGCTACGCCCAGCGCGCCAAGAAGGTCAACCGCGACACCTGCCGGTTCGAGGTGCACTCCGACGGCCACGCGCTGCACCAGCACCGCGCCGAGGTCCACGCCCTGGCCACCGACTTCCTCCTCGGCGCCCTCTTCGCCCGCTCCTACGCCCGCCCGGTCCTGGACGCCCTGGCCGCACCCCCGCCCCTGGGCCTGCGCATGCCCCTGGCCTCCGGCTTCGGCGCGTCCCTGCGCCACTGACGGACCGGGGGCGCCGTCCGGCGCGGGGCCTCTCCCGTTGCGGGGCCGCCCCGGTGCCGGGTCACGGCAGCAGCGCCCCCCGCCGGCTCAGGAGGAACTTCTTGAAGGCGGCGACCGGTGGCGGGTCCACGCGGCCGTCGAGCCAGGCGACGCCGATCTCGCGGACGGCGCGCGGGGCGGTGACGGTGAGTTCGGCGACGCCCGGGCGGGGGACCGCGGGCGGCGGCAGCAGGGCCACGCCCAGGCCGGCGGCGACCAGGCCGCGCAGCGTCTCGGCCTCCTCCCCCTCGAACGCCACCCGCGGGGTGAACCCGGCCTCGGCGCACAGCGCGTCGGTGATCCGGCGCAGCCCGTAGCCCGGTTCGAGGGTGACGAAGAGTTCGCCGGCGGCCTCGGCGAGGCGGATGCGCTTGCGGCGGGCCAGCGGGTGGTCGTCGGGGACGACCAGGCGGAGCTTCTGCTCGTCGAGGCGGCGGGCGACCAGGTCCGGGTAGTCCGGCACCGGTGAGGTCAGGCACAGGTCGAGGTCCCCGGCCCGCAGCCGTTCGATCATCGCCTCGCCGTAGTTCTGGACGAGCTGGAAGCGGATGCCGGGGTGGTCGGCGCGGAAGGCCCGGAGCAGGCCGGGGACGGTCTCCGTGCCCAGGGTGTGCAGGAAGCCGAAGGCGACCTTGCCGGCGGCCGGGTCGGTGTCCGCGCGGACCGCCTCGGTGGCCCGTTCCAGGTCGGCCAGGGCCCGTTCGGCGGCGGTGCGGAAGGCGTGCCCGGCGGGGGTGAGGGAGAGCGTGCGGCCGTGCCGGGCGAAGAGCGTCACCCCGAGGTCGTCCTCCAGCCGCACCAGGGCGCGGCTCAGGGTCGGCTGGGGCATGCCCAGTTCGTGCGCGGCGCGGGTGACGTGCTCGTGCCGGGCGACGGCGGCGAACTGGGCCAGCCGCGGGACGAGGGCCAGCGCCCAGGAGCCGGGCCCCAGCTCGGCGGACTCGGGCCCGGTGACCGGGGCCACCGTGGCCCGGCGGGTCGCCGGAATGTCTTTTCTGTTGCGACCCTGCAACAGGGACTCCGCTGAGCTGCGATCATGCACCATGGCATCGATTATCGCGTTTTGATGCATTGGACGCATGAGACGGGTCACCCTACCGTCGAACCATGCCTCCCGCTGATACCGGGGCGTCCGTCACCGACCGTGCGGCCGCCTCCCCCCAGTCCCCCGACTCCTCTTCCTCCGCCGCCGCGCGCCCCGACCCCGAGGCGGACAAGCTGCGGCCGGGCGGCCCCGGTTACCGCCGGATGAGCTTCGCCCTCTTCGCCGCCGGAGTGGCCACCTTCGCCCTCCTGTACTCCACCCAGGCCCTGCTGCCCGCGCTCTCCGCCGACCTGCACGCCGCGCCGGACCAGGCGAGCTGGACGGTCTCCGCGGCGACCTTCGGGCTGGCCCTCGGGGTGATCCCGCTGAGCGCGCTCTCCGAGCGGTTCGGCCGCCGCACCCTGATGACCGCGTCGCTGACGGTGGCCGCGGTGATCGCGCTGCTGGTGCCGTTCGCCCCGTCCCTGGGCACGCTGATCGCGCTGCGCGCCGTGCAGGGCGTGGCGCTGGCCGGACTGCCCGCCTCGGCGATGGCGTTCCTGGCCGAGGAGGTGCGCGCCAAGGCGCTGGTGGCGGCGATCGGCCTGTTCGTGGCCGGCAACAGCATCGGCGGGATGTCCGGCCGGATCGTCACCGGCTGGGTCTCCCAGGCGTGGGGCTGGCGGGCGGCGCTCGGTGCGGTGGGCGTCCTGGCCGTGGTGTGCGCGGTGGCGTTCCGGCTGCTGGTGCCCCGCCCCCGGCACTTCTCGCCCCGGCCGGCCGGTCCGCGGGCGCTGGCCCGCACGCTCGGCGGCCACCTCGCCGATCCGCTGCTGCGCCGGCTGTACGCCATCGGCGCACTGTTCATGACGGTCTTCGGCGCGGTCTACACGGTGATCGGCTACCGGCTGGTGGCCGCGCCGTTCCACCTCCCGCAGGGCATCGTCGGCTCGATCTTCGTGATCTACCTGGTCGGTACGGTCTCCTCGGCCGCCGCCGGGAAGCTGGTGGCCCGCACCGGCCGCCGCGGTGCGCTCTACCTGGCCGTGGGCACCACCGCCGCCGGTCTGCTGCTCACCCTGGCCGCCTCGGTCGCCGCGGTGCTGGCGGGCCTGGTCCTCATCACCGCCGGTTTCTTCGCGGGGCACGCGGTCGCCTCGTCCTCGGTCAGCCGCACCGCGAAGACCGCCCGCGCCCAGGCGTCGGCGCTCTACCAGTGCGCGTACTACATCGGCAGCAGCCTGGGCGGTGCGCTCGGCGCCGCCGCCTTCCACGCCGCCGGCTGGTCCGGCACCGTCCTGCTGGGCCTGGCCGCCATGACCGGCGCCGCGGCCATCACCCTCTACGCCACCCGCCAGGCCGCCGCCGCACGGCGCCTGCCGGCCCTGGGCAAGGCCGCCTGACCGGCCGCCGCCCGGCCCCCGATCCGAACGGACCCGGCCCGCCACCTGTCCTGGCGGGGCGGGTCCGTTCGCCTGCGGCGCCCCCGCGCCGCGGGAAGCGCCGGGCACGCCGGATCAGCGGTCCTCGCGGGCGTTGAGCCGGGCGGCCTGGCGGGTCAGGTGGGCGCGCTCGGCGAGGCTGGGTGCCGTGCGGGCCGCCTCGGCGTACAGCCGGGCCGCCGCGGCCGGGTCGCCGTCCCGCTCGTGGAGGTACGCCGCCACCGCGGTGTACCGGGGCAGGGCGGGGTCCACCTCCGCGAGGGCCGCCAGGCCGGCGCGCGGTCCGTCCGCCTCGCCGACCGCCACCGCACGGTTGAGCCGGGCGACCGGACTGCCGGTCAGGCGCACCAGTTCGTCGTACCACTCGACGATCTGCACCCAGTCGGTCTCCCCCGCGGTGGGCGCGTCGGCGTGCAGGGCGGCGATGGCGGCCTGGGTCTGGTACTCGCCCAGCCGGTCGCGGGCGAGCGCCGCCTGGAGGAGCGCGACCCCCTCGGCGATCAGCCCGGTGTCCCAGCGGCCGCGGTCCTGCGCGGCGAGCGGCACCAGGCTGCCGTCCGGCGCGGTCCGCGCGGCGCGCCGGGCGTGGTGCAGCAGCATCAGGGCGAGCAGCCCGGCCACTTCGGGGTGGTCCAGGGCGGCCGCGAGCTGCCGGGTGAGCCGGATGGCCTCGGCGGCGAGGTCGAGGTCGCCGGAGTAGCCCTCGTTGAAGACCAGGTAGAGGACGCGCAGCACGGTGGCGACGTCGCCGGGCCGGTCGAACGGCACACCGGAGACCGTGCGCTTGGCCCGGCTGATGCGCTGGGCCATGGTCGCCTCGGGCACCAGGTACGCCGCGGCGATCTGACGGGTGGTCAGCCCGCCGACGGCGCGCAGCGTGAGCGCGACCGCGGACGACGGCGTCAGCGACGGGTGGGCGCACAGGAAGTAGAGCTGGAGGGTGTCGTCCGCCGAGGGCGCGGGCCCGGGCGCCGGCTCCTCCTCGGCGGCCGCCTCCCGCCGGCGACGGGCCGCGTCCGCCCGGGCCTGGTCGAGGAACTTGCGCCAGGCGACGGTGACCAGCCAGCCCTTCGCGTCCCGCGGCGGATCGGCCGGCCAGCCGCGGACCGCCTCGACCAGGGCCTCCTGCACGGCGTCCTCGGCCGCCGCGAAGTCGGCCCCGCGGCGGACGAGGACGGCGAGCACGCCCGGGGTGAGGCTGCGGAGCAGGGCCTCGTCCATGGGGTGCGTCACTCCGTGACGGTGGGCGGCGCGGTGAGGAACGGGCGCACCTCCAGCCACTCGTGGAGGGGCTTGCCGCCCGCCCCGGGAGCGGCCGACAGCTCCCCGGCCAGTTCGACGGCGCGCTCGTAGCTGTCGACGTCGATCACCATCCAGCCGGCGATGAGGTCCTTGGTCTCGGCGAACGGGCCGTCGGTGACCGGCGGGCGCCCCGGACCGTCGTACCGGACCCAGGCCCCCTCGGGGGCGAGCGCCTGGCCGTCGACGAACTCCCCGGTCTTCTCCAGCCGGGCCGCGAAGTCCTGCATGTACCGGACGTGCGCGGTGACCTCCTCCGGTGTCCACCGGTCCATCGGCACGTCGTTGACCGCTGCCGGCGCGCCGCGGTAGTGCTTGAGCAGCAAGTACTTGGCCATCGTGGTCCTCCTGAAGGACGGGTGCGGCGCCTTGTGGCCGCGTGCACTCCGGGGACGGAGCACGCCGCGGATTCTCGACATCGCGGCCCGAGATTTTTTTCGGGGCGGCGGGGGCGGGCCCGGGTGCGCCGTCGCGGGGGGGGCCGGGAGCCCCGCCGGGCCCGTCCCGGTGGGGCGGGTCCGGCGGCGGGCGGCGCGTCGTCAGTCCGCGGGGAAGACCGCGGTGTCCAGGGCGAGCCCGAAGGGTGCGGGAAGCACCAGTGCGTCGCCGGACTTCACGGTCTCCAGGACGCGGTAGACCTCGCCCGCCGGCTCACCGTAGAGGGTGAGGGTCGGACCGGCGGGGGCCCGCCGGTCGACGAGCAGCCTCGATGATCTCCACCTTCCAGCCCTCGCGTGCGTCCGCCTGCTCCCAGATGCGGACGAGGTCGTCCCACTCCGGGCTGTTGCCCGAGGCGTGGTCGACGGTGAGTGCGCTCATGGCGGTCTCCTCTATCGGTACATCACCGATCCCAGCATGCCGAACGGGACCGGCGGCGGTCCACCGATCCCGTTCACCCGGATGAGAAAAGCGCAGGTCAGACGATGCGTTCCAGGACCACCGGGCGGGCGGTGAAGGCCGTGTCGGCCGGGGCGATCGCCACGCCGCCGTCCAGTGCCTCCAGCGCGTAGGGGAACTTCTCGGGGGTGTCGGTGTGGAGGGTCAGGAGGGGCTGGCCGGCGGTGACCGGGTCGCCGGGCTTGGCGTGCAGTTCGATGCCGGCGCCGGCCTGCACCGGGTCCTCCTTGCGGGCCCGGCCGGCGCCCAGGCGCCAGGCGGCGAGGCCGACGGCGTAGGCGTCGAGGGTGGTGAGGGTGCCGGTGGCGGCGGCGGTGACGGTGTGCTGTTCGCGGGCGACGGGCAGGGGGGCGTCCGGGTCGCCGCCCTGGGCGCTGATCATGCGGCGCCAGTGGTCCATGGCGGAGCCGTCGGCCAGCGCCTTGGCGGGGTCGGCGTCCTTCAGGCCGGCCGCGTCGAGCATCTCGCGGGCCAGGGCCAGGGTCAGCTCGACGACGTCCTGGGGGCCGCCGCCGGCCAGCACCTCGACGGATTCGCGGACTTCGAGGGCGTTGCCGGCGGTGCGGCCGAGGGGGGTGGACATGTCGGTGAGCAGGGCGCGGGTGTCCACGCCGTGGTCGGTGCCCAACTCGACCATGGTGGCGGCCAGTTCGCGGGCGTCGTCGAGGTTCTTCATGAACGCGCCGGAGCCGACCTTGACGTCCAGGACGAGCGAGCCGGTGCCCTCGGCGATCTTCTTGGACATGATGGAGGAGGCGATCAGCGGGATCGACTCGACGGTGCCGGTGACGTCGCGCAGCGCGTAGAGCTTCTTGTCGGCGGGCGCCAGGCCGTCGCCGGCGGCGCAGATGACGGAGCCGACGTCGCGGAGCACGGCCAGCATCTCGTCGTTGGACAGCAGGGCGCGCCAGCCGGGGATGGCTTCGAGCTTGTCGAGGGTGCCGCCGGTGTGGCCCAGGCCGCGGCCGGAGAGCTGCGGGACGGCGGCGCCGCAGGCCGCGACGAGCGGGGCGAGCGGGAGGGTGATCTTGTCGCCGACGCCGCCGGTGGAGTGCTTGTCGGCGGTGGGGCGGGGCAGCGAGGAGAAGTCCATGCGCTCACCGGAGGCGATCATGGCGGCGGTCCAGCGGGCGATCTCCGCGCGGTTCATGCCGTTGAGGAAGATGGCCATGGCCAGGGACGACATCTGCTCGTGGGCGACCTCGCCGCGGGTGTAGGCGTCGATGACCCAGTCGATCTGCCCGGGGGTCAGTTCCCCGCGGTCGCGCTTGGTACGGATGACGGAGATGGCGTCCATGGACGGATTCCTTTCGAACGGGTGGATCCCGTTCTACACGCATAGACGCCGGGGAGGCCAGGGCAGGGCGGCCCGGTGGCCGGACCGCACCGCCCCGCCGTCAGCCGGCCAGGTGCCCGGGCCCGAACGCGTCCGGGAGGAGGTCCGCCAGCGGGCGGATGCCGGCCTGGGTGTCCACCAGCAGTTCCGGGCCGCCGTGCTCGTGCAGCAGCTGGCGGCAGCGGCCGCACGGGACGAGCAGTTCGCCCGCGCCGTCGACGCAGGTGAAGGCGGTCAGCCGGCCGCCGCCGCCGGCGAACAGGGCCGAGACCAGGCCGCATTCGGCGCACAGCGCCAGGCCGTAGGAGGCGTTCTCGACATTGCAGCCGGTGACCGTGCGGCCGTCGTCCACCAGGGCGGCGGCGCCGACCGGATAGCCGGAGTACGGGGCGTAGGCCCGGGACATCGCCTCCCGGGCCCGTTGCCGCAGGGCGGGCCAGTCGACGGGCGGGTGGTCGGTGAGGTCGGGGTGGTGCGTCATGCGCTCTTTCTTCCGTGGGGGTGCGGCGGCCGGCGGCGGGACGGGGGCACGCCCCTGCCCCGCCGCCGGCCCGCGCCCGTCAGTGGCCCTGGCCCCTGCGGTACGGCTTGCCGACCGCCTTCGGGGCCCGCAGGCGCTGCGAGAAGAGCGCCAGGACCAGCAGCGTAGCGATGTAGGGGCTGGCCTCGACGAGTTCCAGCGGGACGTTGTCGGACAGCGCGTACCAGACCACCAGGACGGCGGCAGCCACCCCGGCGAGGGCGGCCTGTGCGCGCTTGGCGGCCCGCAGCCGGACCACCGCCAGGCCGGCGAGCAGCGCGGCCAGGCCCAGCAGCAGGGCGTGCACGGTGGGGCCGCCGCTGCGCAGCTGCATGGCGTCCATGAAGCCGAACAGGCCCGCGCCGAGGGCGACGCCGCCCGGCCGCCAGTTGCCGAAGATCATCGTGGCCAGGCCGATGTAGCCGCGGCCCCCGGTCTGCCCGTCCTGGTAGAAGTGCACGCTGATCGCCAGGAACGCACCGCCGAGGCCGGCCAGCGCGCCGGAGACCACGACCGCCGCGTACTTGTACGCGTAGACGTTGACGCCCAGCGTCTCGGCGGAGAGCGGGGCCTCGCCACAGGACCGCAGCCGCAGGCCGAACGCCGAGCGCCACAGCAGGAAGAAGGTGCCGACGAACAGGCCCACGGTCAGCAGGGTCAGCCAGGAGACGCCGGTGACCGCGCCGCCGAGCACCCCGGCGAGGTCGGAGACCAGGAACCAGTGGTGGCCCTCGATGCCGTTGAGCCAGTCGGCGAGGCCGGGGACGGTGAAGGTCGGCATGTCGGGCATCGGCGGCGACTGCTTGTCGTTGCCGCCGGCCACCATGGCGGCGCTGCCCTCCCGGCCGAAGAGCAGGGTGGCCAGGTACTGGGTGGCGCCCAGCGCCAGGATGTTGATCGCCACACCGGAGACGATGTGGTCGACGCCGAAGGTGACGGTGGCGACGGCGTGCACCAGGCCGCCGAGCGCGCCGCCGAGGACGCCGGCCGCGGCCGCCGCCCAGGGCCCGTGCTGCCAGCCGGCCCAGCCGGCCGCGAACGAGCCGAGCATCATCATGCCTTCGAGGCCGATGTTGACCACACCGGACCGCTCGGCCCACAGGCCGCCCAGACCGGCCAGGCCGATCGGGACGGCGGCGCTGAGCGCGGCCCCGAACTGGCCGGCCGAGGTGAGGTCGGCGGCGCCGCTGACGGCCCGCAGGGCGGAGACCGCGACCAGCGCGCCGGCGACGATCAGCAGCACCCAGGGGTAGGTCAGCTTCCGCTTCCCGCCGCCGCTGCCGGGGGCCGCGGGCCGCGCCGCGGACTTGAGTTCGGTACTCACGCCGTCACCTCCGGCTTGTCACTGTTGTCGGCGGTGCCGTCGCCGGTGCGGGCCAGCACGGCCAGCTCCTCGCCGACCTTGCGCTGCTGGAGGCGCAGCCCGTAGCGGCGGACGACCTCGTAGGCGATGACCACGCAGAGCACGATCACGCCCTGGATGACACCGACGATCTCCTGGGCGTAGCCCTCGAACTCGAGCCGGGAGCCGGTGCGGTCCAGGAACGCCCACAGCAGGGCGCCGAACCCCATGCCGACCGGGTGGTTGCGGCCGAGCAGGGCGATGGCGATACCGGTGAAGCCGATACCGGCCGGGAAGTCGGTGCCGTACTGGAAGGACTCGCCGAGCAGGGTCGGCATGCCGACCAGGCCGGCCGCGGCGCCGGACAGCAGCATGGAGATGACCACCATGCGCTTGACGCTGACGCCGCTGGCCTCGGCGGCCGGCTCGGAGGCGCCCACCGCGCGCAGGTCGAAGCCGAAGCGGGTGCGGTTGATCAGGAACCAGTACAGCGCGCCGGCCACCACTGCGATCACCACGAAGCCCTCGACCGGCTTGGGGTGGGTGGCGAAGGAGAAGAAGTGGCTGGACTCCGGCAGGAACGTGGTGTGCAGGAGGTTTCCGTCCTTGACGGCCAGCCGGCCGTCCTGGAGGAAGTAGCCGATGACCGAGGCCGCGATGGAGTTCAGCATGATCGTGGTGATCACCTCGCTGACCCCGCGGGTGGTCCGCAGCAGGCCCGCAATGCCGGACCAGACCGCGCCCACCAGCATCGCGATGACGATGAGCAGGATGATCTGGAGGGCGCCGGGCAGGGCGACGGCCCCGCCGACCGCGGCGGCGGCGAAGGCGGCCAGCCGGTACTGCCCGTCGACGCCGATGTTGAAGAGGTTCATCCGGAAGCCGACGGCCACCGCGAGCGCCGAAAGGTAGTACGGCACCGCCTTGTTGATGATCCAGACCTGGCTGTCGCTGTAGTGGCCGTAGTCGGCCATGATCCCGTACGCGCGGAACGGGTTCTCGCCGGACGCCAGGAAGACCAGCGAGCTGATCACTATCGCGGCGACGATCGCGAGGACCGGCGCGGCGATGCCCAGCAGGACGCGGTCCCGGGCGGCGCTGCGCGCGACGGCGTCGACGGCCGGGTTCTTCTTGGCCGTTGGCGCGGCGGGGGGTGTGGACGTGCTCACTTCTCGCCACCCTTCGGGGCGGCGGCGGTGGTGTCCGCCGCGCTGAGATGGCCGCTGGCGGCACCGGTCATGGCGGAGCCCAACTCCTCCGGGGTGATCACGGCGGGGTCCGCGTCCGCGACCAGCCGGCCGCGGTACATCACCCGCAGGGTGTCGGACAGGCCGATCAGCTCGTCCAGGTCGGCAGAGATCAGCAGGACCGCCAGGCCCTCGCGGCGCGCGGCGCGGATCTGCTCCCAGATCTGCGCCTGGGCGCCGACGTCCACGCCTCGGGTGGGGTGGGCGGCGATCAGCAGCTTGGGGTGGTGGCTCATCTCGCGGCCGACGATCAGCTTCTGCTGGTTGCCGCCGGAGAGCGAGGCCGCGGTCACCTCGATGCCGGGGGTGCGGACGTCGTACTCGGCGATGATCCGCTCGGTGTCCTTGCGGGCACCGGCCAGGTCCAGCAGCCGGCCCTTGCTGTTGGGGCGCTCGGTGACGTGGCCGAGGATGCGGTTCTCCCACAGCGGGGCGTCCAGCAGCAGGCCGTGCCGGTGGCGGTCCTCGGGGATGTAGCCGATGCCGCCCTCGCGCCGGGCGCGGGTGGAGGACCGGGACAGGTCGGTGCCGTCCAGGGTGAGGGTGCCGCGGTCGGGGGTGCGGGTGCCCATGATGGCCTCGACCAGTTCGGCCTGGCCGTTGCCCTCGACGCCGGCGACGCCGAGCACCTCGCCCTTGCGGATGGTGAACGAGATGCCGTCCAGCACCGTGCGGACCACGCCGTCGGAGTCGGTGGCGGACAGGTGCACGTCGCTGACGGTGAGCATCTCCTCGTCGGTGACGGTCGATTCGCGGGTCTCCGGCGACGGCAGCTCGCTGCCGACCATCAGCTCGGCGAGCTGCTTGGGGGTGGTCCTGGCCGGTTCGACGGAGGCCACGGTGGTGCCGCGCCGGATGACGGTGATGTCGTCGGCGACCGAGAGCACCTCGCCCAGCTTGTGGGAGATGAAGATGACGGTCAGGCCCTCGGACTTCAGTTCCCGGAGGTTGGCGAAGAGCGCGTCGACCTCCTGCGGGACGAGGACCGCGGTCGGCTCGTCGAGGATCAGCGTGCGGGCGCCGCGGTAGAGGACCTTGAGGATCTCCACCCGCTGCCGGTCGGCGACGCCGAGGTCCTCGATCAGGACGTCCGGCCGGATGCCCAGGCCGTACGCGTCCGAGATCTCCTGGATCCGGGCGCGGGCGCCGGCGCCGATGCCGTGCAGTTTCTCCGCGCCCAGGACGGTGTTCTCCAGGACGGTGAGGTTGTCGGCGAGCATGAAGTGCTGGTGCACCATGCCGATGCCGCGGGCGATGGCGTCGCCCGGGGAGTGCAGGGCGACCTGCTCGCCGTCGAGCGCGATGGTGCCCTCGTCCGGCTTCTGCATGCCGTAGAGGATCTTCATCAGCGTCGACTTGCCGGCGCCGTTCTCGCCGCACAGGGCGTGGACGGTACCGCGGCGGACGGTGAGGTGGATGTCGTGGTTGGCCACGACGCCGGGGAACCTCTTGGTGATCCCGCGGAGTTCTACAGCAGGGGCGGCCGGGCCGGGCGGGCTGCTGCTGGTGGGTGCTGCGTTGATGGCGCACTCCCCTCAGGGACGAAGGAGCGGAAGAAGCGGACGGGCGGAGCTGGACGGGACGGGCCGCGGGGCCGGCGGGCGGCCCCGGGGAGGCTACGGTTGCGGCGTCTCCTTGACCTTCACCCGACCCTCGATGATCTTCTTCCGGGCCGCGTCGATCTGCGGCTGGATGTCCTTGATGAAGCCGCCCGAGGTGGCGAGCGAGACACCGCCGTGCTTGAGGTCGTAGGTGTGGATCCCGGTCAGCGGCTTGTGCTGCTCGCAGCTCTTGATCAGGTCGAAGACCGCGACGTCCACGTTCTTCACCACGGAGGTCAGGATGTGGTCCTTGTAGCGGGCCAGGCCCGGCTGCCGGTACTGGTCGGAGTCCACGCCGATCGCCCAGGCGCCCTTGACCTTGCTGATCGCCTCGATGGAGCCGGCGCCGGACTGGCCGGCCGCCGAGTAGATCACGTCGATCCCGCTGTCGAGCATGCCCTGGGCCTTGGCCTTGGCGGCGGCAGGGTCGTTGAAGCCCTTGTCGTTGTTGGGGTAGAGGTACTGCGAGACGACCTTGGCCCGCGGGTCGGTGTCCCGGACGCCCTGCTCGAAGCCGGCCTGGAACTTCTGGATCAGCGCGTTGTTCACCCCGCCGATGAAGCCCACCTTGTGGGTCCGGCTCTTCAGTGCGGCCGCGACCCCGGCGAGGTAGGAGCCCTCGTGCTCGGCGAAGACCATCGCGTCGACGTTCTTGCCGGTCGGTACCGCGTCCACCACGCCGAAGGTGGTGTCGGGGAAGTCCTTGGCGACGTTCTGCACGGACTGGCTGTAGGCGAAGCCGACCCCGATCACCGGGTTGTAGCCGGCCTCGGCGAACGAGGTCAGCCGCTGCTCGCGGTCCGCCTCGGTCTCGCCGTTCTTCGCGGTGAGCATCTTGACGTTGACACCCAGGTGCTTGCGGGCGTCCTCGGTGCCGCGGGCGGCCGCTTCGTTGAACGAGTGGTCGTCCCGGCCCCCGATGTCGAAGGCCAGGCCCACGCCCGCGTGTGTGGCGCGGTTGGCCTCCGCGAAGCTCTGTCCGCAGGCGGTGGCGGTGAGCGCGAGGCACGCGGTGGCGGTGGCCGCGGCGACAACCCTGATGACCCGACGCACGGGGCCTTCCCTTCGCTGTCAGCGCCCCCACTGGCGCCGGCTTGTCGGGAGATTAACGCGCGTAGACCTGGCGCAAAACCCTCCATGGCATCGCCGTTATCGATTCGTCTCTCACGGCCCGTCCGGGAAACACGGCGGGCGGCCGGCGCGGGACCGGCCGCCCGTGTGGCGGGATGTGGCGTGATATGTACGGTCGGCGGGGCGTCAGAGCAGCGCCGCGGCGGTGAACAGCTCCACGCCCACGGTGATCGCGTGCTCGTCCACGTCGAAGTCCCCGCGGTGCAGATCGAGGCCGGACAGCTCGCCGGGCGGGCGGACGCCGAGCCGGGCCATGGCGCCGGGGACGTGTTCGAGGTACCAGGAGAAGTCCTCGCCCCCCAGGGACTGCTCGGTGCCCTCGACGGCGTCCGCGCCGCGGCGGGCGGCCATCGCGTCGTGCAGCAGCTGGACGCTGCCGGCCTCGTTGACGACCGGGGGGACGCCGCGGACGTAGCCGATCTGCGACTTGGCGCCGTGCAGGGCGGCGACCTCGTCGATCGCGGCGTGGACCAGGTCGGGCGCCTGCCGCCAGGCGTCCAGTTCCAGGCAGCGGACGGTGCCGGCGAGCGTGGCGCGCTGCGGGATGACGTTGCAGGCGTGACCGGTCTCCAGCCGGCCCCAGGTGACCGCGAGGCCGGCCCGGGCGTCGATCCGGCGGGCGATCACCGCCGGGACGTCCAGCGCGACCCGGGCCGCGGCGGTGACCATGTCGGTGGTCAGGTGCGGGCGGGCGGTGTGGCCGCCGGGGCCTTCGAGGGCGACCTCCAGGCGGTCGCAGGCGGAGGTGATCGGGCCGGTGCGCAGCCCGATCCGGCCGGCGTCCACCCGCGGGTCGCAGTGCACCGCGAGGATCCGGCCGACGCCCTCCAGCGCCCCGCCGGCCACGACCTCGGCGGCGCCGCCGGGCAGCACCTCCTCGGCGGGCTGGAACAGCAGCCGCACCGGGCGGGGCAGCCGGCCCTCGCGGGCCAGCCCGGCCAGCACCAGGCCGGCGCCGAGCACCACGGTGGTGTGCACGTCGTGGCCGCAGGCGTGGGCGCGGCCGGGGACCGTGGAGGCGTAGTCGACGGTCTTGGTGTCGGGGATGGGGAGGGCGTCGATGTCCGCGCGGAGGGCCAGGATGCCGTCCGCCCCGCCGTCCGCGCCGTCCGTACCGATGTCGCACAGCAGGCCGGTGCCGGTGGCCAGGACCCGGGGGCGCAGGCCGGCCCGCTCCAGGCGGTCCTTGAGCGCCGCGGTGGTGCGGTGCTCCTGGTTGCCCAGCTCGGGGTGCATGTGCAAGTCGCGGCGGAACGCGATGAGTTCGGCGCGTAGCGGCTCGGGGAGCGTACCGGGCAGGGCGGGGGCGTGCGGGTCGGCGGCTTCGCGGGACATCAGTTGGTTCACCCGTTGAAGATTACGTCCCCCTCGGGGGTAACTGGCCCTCGATCAACAAAAGTTCAGCCCGTCAGGGGAAGAAATTTTAGGCAGCTGGGTGCATGGACGGATTTACGGAGGGGTATGAACGAGGGCTTCATCGCTCCCCGTCAGGCTCGGCGGTGAGCTTCGCGTCCCCCGTGCGGCCCTCCG
Organism: Streptomyces rhizoryzae; assembly: GCF_023155275.1. Classification (GTDB taxonomy): domain Bacteria; phylum Actinomycetota; class Actinomycetes; order Streptomycetales; family Streptomycetaceae; genus Streptomyces; species Streptomyces rhizoryzae. The sequence goes on along the minus strand of NZ_JALMUV010000006.1, from coordinate 177,474 downwards.
TTCCGGCGTGCGGCAGGCGGCGGGCGGCGCGGGCGGTGCCGGTGACGCCGTCCAGGAAGCCCCGGGCGCGCGGGGAGGCGTGCGCGGTCAGCCAGGCCGGGTCGATGTCGCACACCGCGACCTGCACGCCGGTGCCGCGCAGGGCCAGCGGCAGGGTGTGGACGACGGTGGAGGGGAAGCTGAGGACGGTCCGGCCGATCGGGCCGCGGCGGGCGATCAGCTCCAGCGGGAGGTCGGGGCGGACCACCTCCAGACCGGTCTCGGCGGCCAGCCGGTGCAGTTTGCCGGCGCTCTCCCGGCGGTGCGCGAAGTAGCGGGTGGCGCCGTGCGCCCGGGCCAGCGCGGCGACCGCGGCCAGGTAGCGGTCGGTGTCGACCACGCCGGTCTCGACCAGGGAGGTGCCGACGAGGTCCGCGGTGCGGGTCAGCCGGGGCGGGCCGAAGCGGGCGCGGGTCCAGGCGAAGTCGTTGGCGGCCACCGCCATCCCGCCGGGCGCCTCGACCGGCATGGAGGTGAACAGCGCGACGGTGCGGCGGTGCCGGGCGCCCTGGGGACCGGGGGTCAGGCGGCGGCGGGCGGTGGCGGCGAACGGGGCGAGGAGCAGCTCGCGGGGGCCGCGGCCGGTGCCGTGCCGGTGCCAGCGCACCAGCCGTTCGCCGCGGGCGAGTTGGCCGGTGAACTCCATGGTGGCGGTGCCGTCGTCCACCACGACCACCTCGCGCGCCCGGGCCAGGCCCAGCAGCAGCTGGACGTAGCGGGAGAAGGGGTCGCCGAGGACGATCCGGCGGGCGGCGCGCAGTAACGGCGCCAGACCGCCGACGGTGCGCAGCGGGGCGGTGGCGCCGCCGCGCGCCTCCTCCCAGCGGACGGTGTGGCCCTCCTCGCGGGCGAGTTCGGCCATCCGGCGCAGCTGGCCGCGGGTCATCGGGTCGTGCGGGGCGAGCACGGCGACGGTGAGCGGGGCGGGCGGCGCGGTGCCGGCCCGGGCGTGCGCCCATTCGAGGACGTTCAGCAGCTGCACCGGGCTCTCGACGAAGGCGAGGGTGTCGCACTCCGCGGGGGCGGAGCCCAGGGCGGCAGCGCCGGACCGGGTGCGGGCGCGCTGCCGGGGGAGGCCGAGGAGGCGGCGGGCGGGAGCTCCCGCCGCCTCCTGCGGCGGGGCCCCGCCGCCCTGGGCGGGGGCCCGTTCGGGGGAGGTCACCGCGCGGACTCCGGCCGGCCCGTCAGACGGCGGCCGGTTCGCGGTCGGCGGCGGCCCCGGCCGCCTCCGCCTCGGCGACCACCCCGGCGACCCGGCGCAGCTTCTTCATCGGGCCGAGCTCGCTGGCGTAGACCTTCTTGACGCCGTCGCCGAGCGACTCCTCGATGGTGCGGATGTCGCGGACCAGGCGGGTCAGGCCCTGCGGCTCGACGGAGGCGGCCTGGTCGGAGCCCCACATGGCGCGGTCGAGGGTGATGTGGCGCTCGACGAAGGCGGCGCCGAGGGCGACCGCGGCCAGGGTGGTCTGGAGGCCGGTCTCGTGGCCGCTGTAGCCGATCGGGACGTTGGGGTACTCGGCCTGGAGGGTGTGGATCATGCGGAGGTTGAGCTCCTCCGCCTTGGCCGGGTAGGTGCTGGTGGCGTGGCACAGGACGATGTTGTCGCTGCCCAGGACCTCGACGGCGTGCCGGATCTGCTTCGGGGTGGACATGCCGGTGGACAGGACCACGGTGCGGCCGGTGGCGCGCAGGGCGCGCAGCAGCTCGTCGTCGGTGAGCGAGGCGGAGGCGACCTTGTAGCAGGGGACGTCGAACTTCTCCAGGAAGGCGACGGACTCGATGTCCCAGGGGGAGGCGAACCACGCGATGCCGCGCTTGGCGCAGTAGGCGTCGATGGCGCGGTAGCCGTCCTCGTCGAACTCCACGCGGTGGCGGTACGCGATGTAGGTCATCCGGCCCCAGGGGGTGTCCCGTTCGATGTCCCACTGGTCGCGCGGGGTGCAGATCTCCGGGGTCCGCTTCTGGAACTTCACCGCGTCGCAGCCGGCGTCCGCGGCGGCGTCGATGAGCCGGAACGCGTTCTCCAGGTCGCCGTTGTGGTTGATGCCGATCTCGCCGGTGACGTAGACGGGGCGGCCGGGGCCGACCAGGCGGTCGCCGAGGGCGCGGAGGCGGGTGGTGCTGGTCATGGGAGGTCCTTCGTTCTGTTCGGGGTGAGGGTTTGGGGGGTGGCAGGGGTGGGGTGGCGGGGTCAGAGGGAGGGACCCAGCAGCCAGCCGGCGATCTCGCGGACGGCGCCGCTGCCGCCGGGGGTGGCGGTGACCGCGCGGGCCGCGCCGCGCACCACGTCGTGCGCGGAGGCGACCGCGACCGGCCAGCCGACCAGGTCGAAGCAGGGCAGGTCGTTGACGTCGTTGCCGACGTAGAGCACCCGGTCGGGGGTGACGCCGGTCTCCTCGCACCACTGCTTCAGGGCGATGTCCTTGCGGTCGATGCCGTGCCGGACGGGCACCTTCAGCTTGCGGGCGCGGGCGGCGACCACCGGGTTCTGCTCGGTGGAGAGGATCAGCAGGTGCAGCCCGGCGCGGCGCAGGGCGGCGATGCCCAGGCCGTCGCCGCGGTGCACCGCGACGGTCTCCCGGCCGTCGGCGTCGACCAGCACCCGGTCGTCGGTCTGGGTGCCGTCGAAGTCGAGGACGACCGCGTCGATGTCGTCCCGGGTCGGCAGGGCGCCGGGGCGGGGGCCGTCCAGGAGCGGGGCGAGCGCGCGGGCGCGGGCCAGGTCGTGCGGGTCGTCGATCTCCAGGACCCGGGCCGGGTCGGTGCGGACCAGGGCGGTGCGGCCGAAGAAGCGGTGGCCGGCGGCGCGGAATCCGGCCGCGTCCATGGCGTAGGCGGCGCCGGTCTCCAGCAGGTCCTGCGGGCGGTCCTGGCGGCGCGGCCGGACGGACTTGTCGTGGTTGACGCCGTGGCCGCCGCCGGTGCCCCGGGAACCGGCGTCCGGTCCGGTGTCCCGCCAGACGAAGCCGTGGAACGGCGCGACGGTCAGCGCGCTGTCCGCCCCGTCCTCGACGACCGCCGCGGCCACCGCGTCGATCTCCTCGCTCACCAGGAACGGGCTGGTGCACTGGACGAGCAGCACCGCGTCCACCCGGCGGTCCTGCCCGGCCTCGTAGGCGTCCAGTGCGTGCCGGACGGCGGCCTCGCTGGTGGCGGTGTCGCCGGCGATCTCGCCGGGGCGGCGTATGACGACCGCGCCGGCGCCCCGGGCGGCCGCCGCGATCCCGGCGTCGTCGGTGGAGACGACCACGTCGGTGACCAGGCGGGCGGCCCGGCAGACCCGCACCGCCCGGGCGACCAGCGGCACGCCGCCGACGGCGGCGAGGTTCTTGGCGGGCACGCCCTTGGATCCCCCGCGTGCGGGGATGACGGCCACAACGGTGGGGGGCACGGTGCTCTCCTCGGTCGGACGGGGACGGGTCACAGCTGCCCCCAGCGCCGGACGGCCGGGGCGATGCGCTGGACGCCGTGGCGGTAGGCGCCGCGGGCGGCCTCCCGGACGGTGTCGCGGGCGAACTTCCGCAGCCCGGCGGCCTCGTCGTCCGCTGCGGCGTACCCGGCGAGCGGCGCGCCGTGCGGGTCCAGGCCGTAGCGGGCGAGGATGCCGGGCAGGTACCCGGGGGCGGTGCGGGGGGTGTAGTACGGGGTGAGCGGCGGCAGGCGGTCGGCGGCGGCCAGTGCGGCGACCCGGTCCCGGGCGGCGTCGAAGGCCCGCTCGTACTCCCCGGGCGCGCCCGCCGCCGGGGCGACGCCCTGGCGGGCCAGCCACGCGGGGTCGGGCTCCGGCCGGTGCCCGGCGTCGAGCTGGTCCCAGGAGGCCAGGCAGCCGGAGCCGAGGAAGTGGTGGTTGCCGAGCGCCTCGCGGATGCCGAGGTCGGTCAGCACGGCGGTGGGGATCCCGCGGTGCAGCGACTCCAGGGCGGCGGTGGAGCTGACCGTGACGAGCAGGTCGGTGCGGTCCAGGACCTCGCCCATGTTCCCGTACACCAGGCGGCAGTTGGCGGGCAGTCCGCCGGGGATCCTGGCGGCGAGCTTCTGGTACGGGAGTTCCTCGATGTGGGTGGTGTGTTCGCCGGGGCGGCTGCGGAGTTTGACCAGCACCTCGCGGCCGGGGTTGCGGCGGGCGTGCTCAACGGCCCGGCGCAGCAGGTACGTCCGGCCCTCGCGGCTGTCCGGGACGGAGGGCTGGGCGGCGAACACCACGGTGCAGGGCTTCCCGGCCGGGCCGTCCGGCGCGCGGTAGGGCGCGCCGCCGAGGAACGGCAGCGCGCACTCCACCACGCTGCCGTCCGGTGCGCCGGCGCCCCGGTAGACGGCCCGGAAGCGCTCCGCGTCGTGCCGGGAGTTGGCCAGCACCACATCGGCGCCGTGCCGCAGCAGCAGGCCGTCGGCGAGCTTCTCGTAGACCACGCCGACGTAGCCGGTGACGACGACGGGGCGGCGGGTGTCCGGGGCGCGCCAGGCGTGCGCGAGGCCGTGCAGCATCGCCTGGACGGCGCCGCCGACGCAGGACAGCACCAGCACCTGGCAGTCGGCGCCGTCCGGGTCCCGCGCGCCGCGCTCCATCAGGGCGAGGAAGCCGGCGGCGCCGATCTCCCGGAGCGAGTCCGCGCGGGCGCCGACCTCGCCGAGCTGGCGGACGGTGGGGGTGGCGCGGCCGCGGAGCAGGTAGCCGTCGATCCGGGCGTCCGGCCGCAGCCGGCGCGCGGTCAGGGCGCCCCACTTCCACCGGGTGTCCGAGTCGGCGAGGACCGCGACCCGCGGTGCGGAATGGATGGGTGATGGCACGCCGAAGACGCTAGGAAGGCGCGACGGTGGGCGGGCCAACTGGGAAGCAACAAAGGGTTAACAGCCGACCGACGCTTCCCGAACCCGTCCGGATACCTCAACGGATATCGCCGCATACACCCCGGACACCGTCCGGCCGCCGCACCGGTTAACCATCCCGCCATGCGTCGTTCACCACCGGGTACGCGGCGCGTCAAGACGAATGCCGGGCACCGCCCTTAACGTCTGGCGGGTGGTCAAGCTCTCCGTCGTCGTGCCGTTCTACAACGTGCAGACATACGCGCCCGATACCCTGAAAAGCCTGGCGGCGAACGCCCGTGAGGATTTCGAATTCCTGCTCGTCGAGGACTGTTCGCACGACGAGACACCGGAGATCCTCCGCCGCGCCGCGGCGGAACTCCCGGGCGCCCGGCTGCTGCGGCACGAGAAGAACGGCGGCCTGGCCACCGCCCGCAACACCGGCCTGGACGCGGCGCGCGGCGAGTACCTCACCTTCCTGGACGGCGACGACTGGCTGGCCCCCGGCTACCTCTCCGAACTCCTCGCGGCCATCGAGGAGTTGGGGTGCGACTTCGTACGCACCGACCACGTCCAGTGCACCGGCCGGCGGCGCACCGTGCACCGGGTGCCGCACGGCCGGCGGGGGGTGGTGCTCGATCCGCGCAGCGTGATCCTGCCCGCCGACCGCTCCACCTCGGTCGATTACGCGTACGCCTGGGCCGGGATCTACCACCGCCGGCTGCTGGACGGCGGACTGCTGCACTTCACCGACGGATTGCGCACCGCGGAGGACCGGCCGTGGATCTGGCGGCTGCACCGCGAGGCGAAATCCATGGCGGTGGCCGGTTTGCTGGGTGTTTTCTACCGGCGCGGAGTGGCGTCCTCACTGACCCAGATCGGCGACGTCCGGCAATTGCACTTCATCCGCGCTTTCGACCAGGTGATCGAGGAAACGGCGCGGGACCGGGACGCGGCACTGCTGCTGCCGAAAGCGGTGCGCACATATTGCGCCATCATTTCCCACCACCTCGGCACCATCGAACGATTCGAACCGCCGGTCGCCCGGCAATTGCGGGCGCTGAGCGCCGCGGCCATGAAACGCATGCCGCAGGACGTACTGAAGGAAGCCCTCGATTCCATGGATGCCCAGCGCGCGTCCCGGCTGCGGCGGGTGCGCCGCCGCCCCGCCCCCGCGGAGGTCGCCGCCTGATGCCCGGCCGGCCCCGTACCCAGATCTTCCTGGCGTCCACCCTCTACGGCGCGGCGACCCTGGCCGCCGCCCTGGACGCCGGCCTGTTCGCCCCGGCCGACCGCCGGCTGCTGCTGATCGCCAACAACGCGGCGACCCCGGAGACCAGCCCGGCGCTGGACGCGATGCCCGGTTTCGCGCGGCTGCGCGGCCGCTTCGACGGCGTGCTGTCGTGGAACGAGACGATCCGCCCGTTCCACCCCGGCGGCTGGTCCCCGCGCCCCGACGACGTCCCGCTGTGGGAGCGCCAGCTGCGGCTGCTGTGGGGGCTGGGCGACGACGAGGTGGCGCTGGTCCTGGAGTCCATCCAGGTCAACCCGGCGCTGGCGCTGGCGCAGCTGTTCCCGGACGCGCCGATCGACATCTACGCCGACGGGCTGATGAGCTACGGCCCCACCCGCGACAAGCTCAACCCGCTGATCGGCACCCGGATCGGCCGGCTGCTGCACCTGGACCTCGTACCGGGCCTCGCGCCGCTGCTGCTCACCGAGTTCGGCGTCGAACCGCACATCGTGCCGACCGCGTCGTTCACCGCCGTCCTGGCCGAACTCGCCGCGGAGAGCGCGGACGCCGACGACCTGGCGGACGTCCCCGAGGGCGCGGCGCTGCTGCTCGGCCAGTACCTCTCCGCGCTCGCCATCCTCACCCCGCAGGAAGAGGAGGAGCTGCACGTGGCGATGGCGCGCGGGGCGGTCGCGCGGGGCCACCGCGCACTCGTCTTCAAACCGCACCCGTCGGCACCGGCCCGCTGGTCGCGCCTGCTGGAGCGGGAGGCGGAGAAGCTGGGCGTCGCGCTGACGGTGCTGGACCGGCCGCTGATCGCCGAGGTGCTCTACCAGCGGGTCCGGCCGGCCCTCGTGGTCGGCTGCTTCTCCACCGCCCTGCTGACCGCGTCCGCCTTCTTCGGCCTGCCGGTGGCCCGGACCGGCACCGGACTGCTGCTGGACCGGCTGACGCCGTACCAGAACAGCAACCGGGTGCCGGTGACGCTGGTGGACGCGCTGGTCCCGGACCTCGCCGACCGCGGCGAACGGCCCCGCACCCTGGCCACCCCGGCGACCGTCGGCCCGCTGGTCCGGGCCGTCGGCTACGCCATGCAGCCCCAGATCTACCCGGAGCTGCGCCCGGCCGCCGAGCGGTACCTCACCGCCCACCTCGGCCCGTACACCCGGCGGTACTTCAAGCGGCGCCGGCTGACCGCGCTGGCGCTGCCCGGCGCGCTCCCCTCCCAGCTCTCGTTCATCCCGCGCAACGCCGCGGTGCGCCGGGTGGCGCGCCGGGCCCGGGCCGTGCAGCGCCGGATCACGAAGCGGGTCGCGGCCTGATGGCCACCGCCCCGCCGGCGGCCGGCGCTCCCCTGGCGGCGCCGGTCCGCACCGCGGACGACGCTGCCGGGGCGGGCCCGGCCGCCGTCCCGGACCCCGCGATACCGGGCCGCGGCCGGAGCGGCGGCACCGCCCGGCTGCGGGCCCTGGACGGGCTGCGGCTGGTCGCCGCCCTGATGGTCGCCGCGTACCACTACGGCGGCCGGAACGGCGACATCTCCCGCGCCTGGGGCGCCTCCCCGGCCCGCGAATTCCCGGCCCTGTCCGGGGCGTTCGCGTACGGCTGCCTGGGCGTCCAGATCTTCTTCGTGATCAGCGGCTTCGTCATCTGCCTGAGCGGCTGGGCCCCGCCCACCGCCCACGGCCCTTCGCCGGGCCGTTCCGCGCCGGGGCTGCGGCGCCTGCGCTCCTTCGCCGCGAGCCGCGTCGCCCGCCTCTACCCCGCCTACTGGGTCGCGGTCCTCCTGGTCACCGCCGTCTTCGCACTCCCCTGGGTCGCCTTCAAGGCCCTCTCCCCCAGCGACGTGCTGACGAACCTGACCATGCTCCAGTCCCCGCTCGGCGTGCACCGGGTCCTCGGCGTCTGCTGGACGCTGTGGGCGGAGATGCGGTTCTACGCGCTCTTCGCGCTCTGCGTCGTCCTGCCGGGCGCCACCCGCGGCCGGGTGGTCCTCTTCTGCGCCGGCTGGACGCTGGCCGCCGCGCTGGCCCAGTCCGCTCACGACCCGTTCCTGAACACCGTGCTGATGCCGCAGTACGCCCCGTTCTTCATCGGCGGGGTGGGCCTGTACCTGCTGCACCGCTACGGCGCCAAGGACCTGGTCGCCTGGACGATCGTGCTGGCCGGCTGGCTGATCGGCCAGCACTACGCGGTCGCCGGACTGTGGCACGCGCCCTCCGCGCACGCCTTCTCCTACCGCTCGGCGGCCGTGGTCATCGCCCTCGTCACGGCCGGCTTCGCCCTGGTCGCCGCGGTCGCGCTGGGCGCCTTCCGCCGGGCCGACTGGCGCTGGCTGACCGTCGCCGGCGCCCTGACCTACCCCTTCTACCTCGTCCACGAGCACCTCGGCTGGGTGGTGCTAGGAGCCCTGCACCGCGGCGCCGGACTCCCCGCCTACGCCACCCTGCCGCTGACCGTCGCCCTGATGCTGCTGCTGGCCTGGCTCCTGCACCGCTGCGTCGAACGCCCCCTGACCCCGCGCCTGCGGCGCGCGATCGACCCGCGCCGCTAGTCGGCGGGGCGCGGAGCCGGGCCCGGGCCGCACGGGCTGCGGAGCCGTCCCGCCCCCGCGGAGCCGGGCCCCCCTCACCTCCCCGCGCTCCCCTTCCCCCGCACGTACGTGGCCTCGATCCCGGCCACGATGAGGCGCAGCCCGGCGTGGAAGGACTCCTCCACGTCGCCGAACATCTGCCGCCCGGCCCGCGCGGCGAGCGGGTACGCCGCACCGAGCCGGCTCTCCCGGTCCGCCAGGTCGTAGGCCGGGTCGCGGACCTCCGGGTGCGCGGGGTCGGGGTGCACCGACTGCTCCTCGATGACCAGCCCGATGGTGTAGTTGTACGCGGTCCACCAGGCGGTGACCGCGTCGGCCGGCGGGAAGCCGGCCGCGGTGAAGCTGCTGAGGAAGAGCTCCAGCGGCCCGGCGAAGGTGTCGTCCGTCATCCGCGTCCCGGCCACCACCTTCCCGCCGTCGCGGTAGGAGAGCAGCTCCTGGCGGAGGGTGGTGCAGGTGCGGACGAGCATCTCCTGCCAGGACGGCCACCGGCAGTCCGGACCGGGCCCGCCCCCGGCGAGCCTGGACCGGAACAGCCGCCGGAAGATCTCGGTGGCCATCTCGTCCAGCAGCTCCTGCTTGTTCTTGAAGTGCCAGTAGAGCGCCGGCGCCTGGACGTCCAGCTCCTTGGCGATCCGCCGGAGCGTGAGCCCGTCCAGACCGCCCTCGTTGAGCAGCCGCAGCGCGGTCTCCACCACCCGTTCCCGGTCGATACGCGAAACCATGTTGACAACTTAACACCGTTAAGGGCAGCCTCGCCCCATGGCACTTAACGACGTTAAGGAACCTCTCGCCCACCCTGCCGAGACCGCCGCCGGGACCGGGGGCGGCACCGGCGCCCCGGCCGTGGACGTCCTGATCGCCGGCGCGGGCCCGACCGGCCTGGTGCTCGCCCTCGACCTCGCCCGCCGGGGCGTGACCGCCCTCGTCGCCGAGCGGCAGCCCACCCTCTCCCCCGGCGCCCGCGGCACCGGCATCCAGCCCCGCACCCAGGAGGTCTACGAGGACCTCGGTGTGCTGGCCGCCGCGCAGGCCGCCGGCGGCGACTACCCGCCCATGGCGCTGTGGGAGGACGGCCGGATCGTCCACACCCACCAGATGATCGAGCGGGTCGACCCGACGCCGTCCGCGCCGCATTCCAACGCCCTGATGCTCCCCCAGTGGCGCAACGTCCAGCTGCTCCACGACCGCCTCCGGGAGCTCGGCGGCAGCGTCGCCTTCGGCACCGAGCTGACCCGCTTCACCCAGGACGCCGACGGCATCACCGCCCACCTCACCCCCACCGGCACCCCCGCCGCCGCGGGCGGCGCCGCCCCCGTCCCCCGCACCGTCCGCGCCCGCTACCTCGTCGCCTGCGACGGCGGCGGCAGCACCGTCCGCAAGCAGCTCGGCGTCGCCATGACCGGCCCCGCGCTCGCCCCGGGCCACGCGGTCCTGGCCGACGTCCGGCTGGACGGCCTGGACCGCGAGCACTGGCACCGCTGGATGCTGCCGACCGGCGGCTTCCTCACCCTGCTCCCCCTCGCGCACACCGACGACTTCCAGCTGCTCGCCGCCGCGGCCTCCGACGAACCGGACACCTCACCCGAGGCGGTCCGCGCGCTGATCGCCACCCACACCCACCTCACGCCGGAGCAGGTCCGCGAGGTCCGCTGGACCTCCCTCTTCCGCCCCAAGGCGGGCATGGCCGAGCACTACCGCCACGGCCGGGTCTTCCTCGCCGGCGACGCCGCGCACATCCACTCCCCGGCCGGTGGCCAGGGCCTCAACACCAGCGTCCAGGACGCCTACAACCTCGGCTGGAAGCTGGGCCTCGTCCTCCGCCACGGCGCCCCCGACGCGCTCCTGGACACCTACGGCACCGAGCGCCGCCCGCTCGCCGCCCGCATCCTGGAGACCAGCACCCGCCTGCACCGCTCCGGCAGCCTCCACCGCGGCCGCGACCTGCACCAGCTCGACGTCGGCTACCGCGACAGCCCGCTCACCCGCGAACTGCGCACCGGCCTCCCCGAGGGCGCCCTCACCGCCGGCGACCGCGCCCCGGACGCCCCCTGCGCCCTCCCCGACGGCACCCCGGTCCGCCTCTTCGACCTCTTGCGCGGCCCCCACTTCACCCTCCTCGCCCTCAACACCCCGCCCTCGGAAGCCCTGGAGCGCCTCACCTCCACCACCCCCCTCCCCCTCCGCACCCTCCACACCACCGGCCCCGCCCCCGACCTCCTCGACCCCCACGGCCACCTCCGCTCCGCCTACGGCCCCGCCCCCACCGTCTTCCTCATCCGCCCCGACGGCTACCTCGCCCTCGCCACCCCACCCCCCTCCGCCCCCACCGCCCTCACCGAAGCCCTGACCTCCTACGCGGGAGCGGCGACGGCGGCGGCCTGACCGGCCCCCGCCCCGCACCCCTCATCCCGCATACGTGGACGGTTCCCGCCCTCCCCCGCCACCGGAGGAGGGCGGGAGCCGCTTCCCTCACCGCGCGGGCCAAGCCGGTGCGGCACCCTTCAGGGGAGCGTCCGGAACGCTCCCCGCAGGGCGGACCGGAACGGTGAGCCGGGCCCGCCGGCCCGACCGGGGCGCGCGCCGCCCCTACTCACACCGTTCCGGTCGGGGGAGCTCCTGGGCCTCCTCCTTCCGGAGCAGCCGGGCACCCCGGCTCTCCGCCACCCGCCGCACGTTCCGCAGCGAGTCGTTCAACTCGACGGCCAGCAGGTGCAGTTCGCCCGGCGTCCACATCCGGCCCCGGAGCACCCGGCCGGCCTCCGCGTTGAGCTCTTCCGCCGCCGCCAGCTGCGCCGCCTCCACCTCGTCCGCCAGCCGCGAGACGTACCCCGCCCCGTCCCCCGCCAGCAGAAAGCACGGCTTCCCCTCCGGACTCGCCCACGGCAACAGCCGCGCGGTGTCCATGGCGTTCACCGGGTGGCCCCCTTCGCCCCGCGCTGCGGCTCGAAGAGCGTTCGATGACTTCGGGTCACGTCGTCAACCCCTATGCCGTAGATGGCTTTTCCCCCAGGCCCGCCCGTCGCGGCGGCCGGGGGACCTTGCGTCCGCCAAGCCAACCGGGTGGCGACAGCGCGCGACAGGGACGGAACGTCCTACTCTCAGGGCCTTGCAGGCGCTCCCCCGCCTACCCGGCTCGGCCGACGACCCCCAGGAATTCGGCGAGCTTGCGCAATCCCGGCGGGCGGTGCGGGCCGGCCCACAGATCCGTGACGATGGCGACGGCGAAGGTGTGGTGGCGCATCCAGGCCGGGGCGATCCGGCGCAGCCGTTCGAGGGTTTGCACGGCGCCTTCGATATTCCCCACGTCCGTGTGCGCGCGGGCGACATCCAGCAAAAGCCAGGTACGCCAGGACACGGGGACATCCGGGCTGAGCCGCATTCCCTTGGCGAGGGCCAGCGCCTCGTCCGGCCGTGCGTGCTGAACGGCGAGACGGACACGTTCGATACGGACCGAGGACCGGCTGAACACCGAGAACATCTTCCCGTCCTCCGGGGGAGGAAGCGTGGCCAGCCGGCGGGTGGCGGCCTCCGCCGTGGTCATCAGCTCGTCGGCCGCGCCGTAATCCCCCGAACGGGCCGACGAGGTCGCGGCGGACATCATGAGCCCGCCCCAAACGCGCAGGCCCGCGGCGGTTTTGCCGTGCCCCCGTTCGGCCAGGTCCGCGGCGTGCACGGCCACGTGTGCGGCATCGTCCAGACGGTTCTGCCGCTGGTAATTCCAGGCGACGGAATTACTCACCATCGGCACCAGCAGGGGATCGGACGAGCACTCCGCGGCAGCCATGGCGCGTTCCAGAGCGGCCAGTCCGAGGTCGGTCCGTCCGAGGCGGATGGCCAGGTGACCGGCCAATTGCAGGGCTTTTGCCAACGCCGCCTGACCTGCCGCCTTTTCGTCCGCACCGCCTACCGACGCCGCGAAACGCGCGTCCGCGATGATGCCCGGCAATACCTCCATGACGCGTCCGAACTCGGCGTTGTGGTACAGCGTCCAGCCGTCCGAAATCTCACGCCGGAGAAGCGAAACGGTGAGCCGTTCGGCGCCACTCGGCTCCGCGGGCGGGGCGAAGAGCGGGGGCATGACGGCGCGGCGCACCGCGACGAATTGCGGCGGGTCCGCCTCGCCGGTGGAGGGCACCCCCGGCGGGTCCCCGAGCAGCGCGGTCAGCTCGACCCCGAGCCCCCGGGCGAGTGCGTGCAGGGTGGGCAGGCGCGCACTGTGCTTGCGCTTCTGCTCCAGCTTCCGTACCACGTCGACGGACACGTCCGACCGTTCTGCCAACGCCTCCTGGGTGAGATCCGCCATCCGCCGCAGCCGCGCCAGCCGGTCCCCGAGGTGCTCAGCCATGCTCACGAGGCTACGCCGCGGGGGCGCCGCCGTACGGTCACCGGAACGCATTCCACCGAACGACCGAAAGGCCGGTCCCATGCCCCGTACCGAGTTCTACGACGACCCCGCCGCTCCCGAGCCGAACAGTCTGGTGGTCGCCGCCTCGGCCGTCGTCACGGACGGCGAGGGGCGGGTGCTGGCGGCAGTTCAACGTGTGCTTCACGGTGCGGATCACCGGGGGCGCGCTGCGGGTCTCCGAGGAGTCCACCGCGCTGCGGTTCGTCCCGCCGGACGAGCTGCCCGGCCTGCCGATGCACCCCACCCAGCGGCTGCGGATCCAGCACTTCCTGGAACACCGGACGGCGCCGCACCTGGGGTGACGGGCGCCCGGGAGCGGGTGAGCCCCCGCCGGCCGCCTCGGAGGCGGTCCGCGGGGGCTCGTCCGGCCGTGCCGCGGTGGTCGGCAGGTGGTGGCGCTACACCACCACCGACAACCCCAGCACTCCCACGATCCCGACCACCGAGATCAGGGTTTCCATCAGGGACCAGGTTTTGAGGGTCTGGCCGACGTCCATGCCGAAGTACTCCTTGACCATCCAGAAGCCGGCGTCGTTGACGTGGCTGAAGAAGAGGGAGCCGGCGCCGATGGCGAGGACGAGGAGGGCGGCGTGGGTGGTGCTCATCTCGGCGGCGAGCGGGGCGACCAGGCCGGCGGCCGAGATGGTGGCGACGGTGGCGGAGCCGGTGGCCAGGCGGATGGCGACCGCGATGAGCCAGGCCAGCAGGAGGGTGGAGATGTTCCAGTGCCGGGAGATCTCCAGGATCATCTGGCCGACGCCGGAGTCCACCAGCGTCTGCTTGAAGCCGCCGCCCGCGCCGACGATCAGCAGGACCCCGGCGATCGGGCCGAGCGAGGACTCGACGGTGGCGGCGATCCGGCCGCGGGTGAAGCCGGCCGGCCGGCCGAGCGTGACCATCGCGACGACCACGGCGGTGAGCAGCGCGATCATCGGCGAGCCGACGACGTCGAAGACCCGCTGGAGGGAGTCCCGGGGGTCGTCCACGACGACGTCCACCAGGGCCTTGGCGAGCATCATGACCACCGGGAGGAGGACGGTGGCGACGGTGATGCCGAAGCCGGGGCGCTTGGCCGGGGTCTCCCCCGCGTCCGGGGCCTCCCCGGCGGAGTGCAGCATCTTCTCCGGCGGGGCGATGTCGACCCAGCGGGCCGCGTAGCGGGAGAAGAGGGGGCCGGCGATGACCGCCGCGGGGATGGCGATGACCACGCCCAGCGCCAGCGTCACGCCGAGGTTGGCCTTGACCGCGTCGACGGCGGCCAGCGGCCCCGGGTGCGGCGGGATCAGACCGTGCATCACGGACAGGCCGGCCAGCGCCGGGATGCCGACCCGCATCAGGGAGAAGTTGCCGCGCTTGGCGACCAGCAGCACCACGGGGATCAGCAGCACGATGCCGACCTCGAAGAAGATCGGCAGCCCGATGATCCCGGCGATCAGCACCATCGCCCAGGGCATCGCCCGGCGCCCGGCCCGGGCCAGGATCGTGTCGACGATCCGGTCCGCACCGCCGGAGTCGGCGAGCAGCTTGCCGAGGACGGCGCCCAGCGCGATCAGCACGCCGGTGCCGGCGACGGTCGTCCCCAGCCCGGTGGAGAAGCTGGTGATGACCTTGTCGAGCGGGGCCCCGGCCACCGCGCCGACCACCAACGAGCCGATGATCAGCGACAGGAAGGCGTGCAGCTTGCACTTGGTGATCAGCAGGACGATGACGGCGATACCCGCCAGGACGGCGATGCCGAGCTGGGCGTGACCGGCCGTGGTGAGGGGCACGGTCGCGTCCGCTGCGAGCATCTCGACGCTGAGATGTGGCACGGCGATTTCCTTGCTTGGAGGGGGAGCCGGGCCCCGCGGGGGGGGAGAGGCGGGGCCCGGCGGTCTTGGGGGCCGGTCGTCGGCCCGGGGGTCACGCCGCCGGGATGGGGCGGCGCAGCGCGGCGACCGCGCGGTCGGCGATCTGCTCGGGGGTGCCGGCGACGTCCACGGCCACGCCGGCCTCGTCCGCGCCGAGCGGTTCGAGGGTGGCGAACTGGGAGTCCAGCAGCGCGGTGGGCATGAAGTGGCCCTTGCGCTCGGCCATCCGCGCCTCGATCAGGGCCCGGTCGCCGGCGAGGTGGAGGAAGACCACCCCGGGGGCGGCGGCCCGCAGCCGGTCGCGGTAGGCGCGCTTGAGGGCGGAGCAGCTGACCACCCCGCCGCGGCCGGCCCGCCCGTGCGCCCAGGCGCCGATGGCGTCGAGCCAGGGGCCGCGGTCGGCGTCGTCCAGCGGGACGCCCGCGGACATCTTGGCGATGTTGGCCGGCGGGTGGAAGTCGTCGCCCTCGGCGTACGGCACGTCCAGCGCACCGGCCACCAGGGGGCCGATGGTCGTCTTGCCGGTCCCGGCCACACCCATCACGACGATGACCTCGGCGCTGCCCATCCCGAATACCTCGATAACTCACAGACAGGACATCGCCCGCCATACGGCGCAACAGTGTCCTCTTCGACGTTGTACAGGCCAACTGAAACCCATGAAGTACGACGTATTCAAGACCCTGTGACGCAAACGTCATACTTAATTGGCCGGGCGGCGAGATCGTAGGCTTGCCCCATGGAAGCGACCGGGAGCGGGGAGAAGGGGCTGCACGCCCGCGTGCTGGAGTCCCTGGGGCCCGCGATCACCGCCGGCGACCACCCCCCGGGCACCGTCCTGCGCACCGATGAGCTGGCCGAACGCTTCAACGTGTCGCGCACCGTGATCCGCGAGGCGGTCCGGGTGCTGGAGTCGATGCACCTGGTCGCGTCCCGGCGCCGGGTCGGGGTGACCGTCCGCCCGGCCGAGGAGTGGAACGTCTACGACCCGCGGGTGATCGGCTGGCGGCTGGCCGGCCGGGACCGCTCCCGGCAGCTGCGTTCGCTGACCGTGCTGCGCTCGGCCGTCGAGCCGGTGGCGGCGGGGCTGGCCGCCCGGCACGCCACCCCCGCCCAGTGCGCAGAGCTCACCGAGCACGCGATGGGCATGGTGGCGACCTCGCGCGGCCAGCAGCTCGACGCGTACCTCGTCCACGACGTGGCGTTCCACCGGGTGGTACTGACCGCCTCCGGCAACGAGATGTTCGCCCGGCTCTGGGAGGTGGTGGCCGCGGTGCTGACCGGCCGGACCCACCACCACGTGATGTTCACCGACCCGGATCCGGCCGCGGTCACCCTGCACGTGCAGGTCGCCGAGGCGATCCGCACCGGGGACGCGGCCCGGGCGGAGGCGCTGACCCGCGAGATCACGGCCGGCGCGATGGCCGAACTCGACGTGCTGGCACCGTAGTCGGCCGCCCCCGCCGCGCCGGCCGCCCCGCCGCGCCGTCAGAACAGCGGCTGCTGGCCCGGCATCGGCGGTTCCTCGGGGTCGAAGAGCTTCTCCGCGGGGGCCATCATCGGCGCGGTGCGCCGGGAGCCCGGGCAGGAGATCAGCTCGATCCCGGTCCGCCGGCCCGGGGGGTCGTGCCGGGCGTACCGGCCGCCGACCACGGCGATCTCTCGGGTGCAGACGGGGCAGCGGCGTCGGGGTGCGGACATGCCCTCAGTGTGGCGGACGCGTTCCGGCCGCCGCACCCGGCTCCCGCCCGGGCGGCGGCCGGCGGTGCCGTCAGAACGCGTCCGTCGGCACGTACGTCCCCCAGACCTCCCGCAGCGCGTCGCAGACCTCGCCCAGCGTCGCCCGGGCGCGCAGCGCCTCCCGCATCGGGGGGAGGACGTTGTCCGGGCCCTCGGCGGCCTTGCGCAGCGCGCCGAGCGCCGCGGCCACCGCGTGCCGGTTGCGCCGCTCGCGGAGCACCGCCAGCCGCTCGGCCTGCCGGGCCTCCAGGGCCGGGTCCACCCGCAGCGGCTCGTAGGGCTCCTCCTCGTCGGTGCGGAAGCGGTTGACGCCGACCACGACCCGCTCACCGGCGTCGGTCTCCTGGGCGATCCGGTAGGCGTTGCGCTCGATCTCGTCCTTCTGGAAGCCGCGTTCGATGGCGGCGACCGCGCCGCCGTACTCCTCGACCCGCGCCATCAGCGCGAGGACCTCCTCCTCGACGGCGTCGGTCAGCGCCTCCACGGCGTAGGAGCCGGCGAACGGGTCGACGGTGGCGGTGACGTCGGTCTCGTACGCCAGGACCTGCTGGGTGCGCAGGGCGAGCCGGGCGGCCTTCTCGGTCGGCAGGGCGAGGGCCTCGTCGAAGGAGTTGGTGTGCAGCGACTGGGTGCCGCCGAGCACCGCGGCCAGCCCCTGGACGGTGACCCGCGCGAGGTTGACCTCCGGCTGCTGGGCGGTCAGCTGCACCCCGGCGGTCTGGGTGTGGAACCGCAGCATCAGCGACTTGGGGTCGCGGGCGCCGAACTCCTCCCGCATCAGCCGCGCCCAGATCCGCCGCGCGGCCCGGAACTTGGCGACCTCCTCCAGCAGCGTGGTGCGCGCGACGAAGAAGAACGACAGCCGGGGCGCGAACTCGTCGACGGCCATCCCGGCGGCGAGCGCGGTGCGGACGTAGGCGATGCCGTTGGCCAGGGTGAAGGCGATCTCCTGCGCGGGCGAGGCACCGGCCTCGGCCATGTGGTAGCCGGAGATGGAGATGGTGTTCCAGCGCGGGATCTCCGCACGGCAGTACCGGAAGATGTCCGCGGCCAGCCGGAGCGAGGGCTGCGGCGGGAAGATGTACGTGCCGCGGGCGATGTACTCCTTCAGCACGTCGTTCTGCACCGTGCCGCTCAGCTGGTCCCCCCGCAACCCCTGCTGCTCGCCGACGAGTTGGTACATCAGCAGGAGCAGCGCGGCCGGTGCGTTGATGGTCATCGAGGTGGAGACCTTCCCCAGCGGGATCCCGCCGAGGAGCACCGCCATGTCCTCGACGGAGTCGATCGCCACCCCGACCCTGCCGACCTCGCCCGCCGCGATCGGGGTGTCGGAGTCGTGCCCCATCTGCGTCGGCAGGTCGAAGGCGACGGACAGCCCGGTCGTACCGTGCTCGATGAGCTGCCGGTAGCGCGCGTTGGACTCCCGGGCGGTGCCGAACCCGGCGTACTGCCGCATGGTCCAGGGCCGGCCCGTGTACATCGTCGGGTAGACCCCCCGGGTGTACGGGTACGCGCCCGGCCCGCCCAGCTCGCGGTCCGGATCCCAGCCGGCCAGGGCCTCCGGCCCGTACACCGGCTCGATGGGTAGCCCGCTCTCGCTGTACCGCACCATGTCCGCTACGCCTCCAAACGGGTGAACAGTCCCGGTTCATGCCGCTATCACAGCATGCCCGGAGGTTCGTCCCTGCGCACCGTTGGGAAGGGGGTGGGTCATGCGAAGCGGGAGCGGAGGGCCGGCGGCCCTGCTGGCGGCGGTGGTGCTGATGCTGGCGACGGCCTGCCATCCGGCGCGGCCCGCCGTGCTGCTCGGCCCCGGTGCGCACGGCCCCGCCGTCCGCGACCTCCAGGCCCGCCTGGCCCAGCTGGATCTCTTCACCCGCCCGCCCACGGGCCGCTACGCGACCGAGACGGCCCGGGCCCTGCGCCGCTTCCAGCACCAGGCGGGCCTCCCGCCCACCGGCACGTACACCACAGCGGACCGCTCAGCCCTCAACTCCCGCACCAGCACCCCGAAGAAGCCCGAACTCCACCCCGGCCATGTCCAGAACACCCAGAGCGTCCACAGCACCCACAGCACCCACAGCACCCACGGAAGCCGCAAACACCGGCATGTCTCCGGCCGAAGCGACAATTGAGCAGCCCCCACCCACCGCCTCCACACCCGTGAAAGCGGCGCCGGCTCAGGCGCAAAGAGGGGGGCGCGGGCAGGGCCGGGGGAACGTGCCCCGCCCGCGCCGTGTGCGCTGAGCCACGGGTACGGGGGGAACCCTGGCTCTTGCGCCGCCGATGACCAGTCGGCTCGTTTCTTACTGCGTCACCGGCTCGAAAAACGTCACACCTGGGTGCCGGGCGGTGTTCCGGCGGGTGCCGGCGGGGCGGTGGTGGGCGCCGCGGTGGGGGTCGGTGCGGTGGGCGCCGGTGCGGGCGTACCGGTGGCGGGGGCGGGCGTGCCGGGGGTGACGATGCCGGACCGGGGGATGCCGGGCGGGGCGGCCGGGTCGCCCTCCTCGTCGCCGGTGCCGCCACCGGTGCGGCCGCCGCCGGTGCCGTGTCCGCCGCCGTTGCCGTTGCCCTTGCCGTTCCCGTTGCCCTTGCCGCCGCCCGCGCCATCGTTGTCACCCGTGCCGGCGCCGGGCCGGCCGGCCTGGAGGAGGTACTGGCGGCAGAAGGCGTGCACCTGGCCGGGGCCGCCGGCGGCGGCCTGGAGGCGGGCGAGGGTGTCGCGGTCGAGGGCGCCGCGGTTGCCGGCTTCGTAGTTCCGGCAGAGGGCCAGCAGCAGCTTCTTCTTGTTCTTGCCGTCGGGGTCGGCCCCGGGTCCGCCGTGGTCACCGGGGGTGTCGCCGGGGGCGGGGGTGGTGCCGGGAGCGGGGGCGGTGCCCTGGCTGCTGCCGGGGGCGGGGGTGGCACCGGGGGCGGTGCGGCGTCCGCCGGGCGGGGTGGTGGGGGTGCGGCCGGCCTCACCGGTGGGGGTGGCCGGCCGCTGGGAGTCGAGGATGCTGGGCGACTCGGCGGCGGTCACGGTGGCGCCGGGCTGGGTCGGTTCGCCGCCCTGAAAAGGGGTGGGCAGGACTCCGGTGCCGGCGGCGACCGCGATGCCGCCGATCGCGCAGACGGCGAGGGCGACCGCGAAGCCGCGTCTGAAGGGACGGGCGAGCCCGGCGCGTTCGGCGGCGCGGGCGGTCCGGGTGCGTGCGCCGGGGCGGGCACCGGGGGCGTGCCGGGCCTGCCGGAAGGCGGCCAGGGCGGCTTCCTCACCGGGCAGCGCGGTGCTCGGGGGCAGGGCGGTGCCGGCCGCCGCGGCGGCCTCCAGGAGCTGTTCCAGTTCGCGTGCGCCGTCTCCGACCTGGGAACCGACCGGTTCGCCACGCAGCAGTCGCTCCGCGGCGTCCTTGTCGAGCCAGTTGTACCGGTCGTCGGCCATCACATGTCCTTCTGCGTTCGGGCGGCCGTTTCCGTCACACCTGGTACGTACGATTCCGCCACTTCGCCGCCGTCGTCCGCGGCGCCGTCGCCGGTGAGGAGTTCGGCCAGCTTCTTCAGTCCGCGGTGGGCCGCGGTGCGTACCGCGCCGGGCCGTTTGCCGAGGACCTGGGCGGCGCTCTTGGCGTCCAGGCCGACCACGACCCGCAGGGTGACCGCCTCGGCCTGGTCCTGCGGCAGGCGGCCTATCAGCCGGAAGGTGCGGCCGGTGCCGAGGGCTTCCAGCGCTTCGCCGGCGGTGTCGGAGGCGGCGGGGGTGTCGGCGAGTTCGGTCTCGTCGCCGCCGATGGCGGGGCGGCGGCCGCGCATGCGGATGTGGTCCAGGGCGCGGTTACGGGCGATCCGGGCGGCCCAGCCGCGGAAGCGGTCCGCGTCGCCGCTGAAGCGGGCGAGGTCGCGGGTTATCTGGAGCCACGCCTCGGAAGCGACGTCCTCGGCGTCGGCCTCGCCCACCAGGGTCCGGACGTAGCCGAGGAGCCGCGGATGTATGGCGCGGTAGACCGTCCGGAACGCGGTCTCGTCGCCGTCCTGCGCCGCCTGCACGGCAACCGTCAGCCGTCCGTCGTCCGGCTGAATGTCGTCCCCTCGCACGGGTCCATCCTGTCGCACGCTGAATGTCCGCCGCCCGGTCCTTGCCGTTTCGCGCTGTCGCTGTTACGTAGCCGTTGGTCTGCCGTCTGGTCCACCGGAACCGCCGTGCGCCCGGCGCGGTCAGCCGCTGCGCCGGGCGCCGGCGCTCCGGCCGTTCCTGCTGACCGTAACGGGTCTGACCGGGCGCCCGGCACCCGGGCCACCTCCGGGGCGGGCGGCGCGAGGGGGCGGGGTGGTGCGTCGCCATCCGAACTCCCCGGTAACCGGCCGCGCTTCCGGCCGCCGGGATCCGCCGCGGCCGGTGCGCCACCGGCGCGTTTCGGCACGTTACGGGCCTTGCCCGGCCCGCGTCCAGACCACTGGCCGTGCCGCCGCCCGTACCCCCTGTGACGCTTTCGGGCCCCGCGGCGCTGTATCGATTAGGAGCCCGTCACGGGCTCCCCGCGAACGACGGCCGGGGCCTCTCCTGTGGGGGGTGGCGGCCCCGGCCGTCTCTCGCGCCCCCACCTTCCGCGGCCGGACGCCTCACCGCGCCGCCGCCGTGACCGACCCGACGGCCAGCCGCTCCAGCGCCTCGCGCGGCCGTACGACGACCCGGGCCCCGACTAGCGGGTGACACCCACCCAGGCGCCGAGGACAACGCCCATCGCGAGGCACACCACAAAAAGTCGGGCAGTCCAGTTGTCCTTCTCGATGGCCATCCGGACCGTCCGCCAGAATTCCCGTCCCATAGCGCCTCCCTGATCATGCGGCGAGTTCGGACGAGACCAGTCGGCTCGTTCCGCACTGCGCAAAATCCTGGAAAAACGTCACCCGCACAGGAAGGGAAACCGCGCGCGGACGCACCCGGCCTGCTGCGCCCGGCCCGTCGACGACTCCGGCTCGCGCCCCCCGACGCCGGCCACTCTCCGGTGCTCCGCCATCGCGCACCGGCCTCGCCGGCACCCCGCGGGCCGCGGCCCGCGGCCCGCGGCCCGCCAGACATGACCCGCACCGCGGAGCATCGCGTGCGCGGTGGCACAGCGGCCCGCACCCGCGCCGCCCGCACGGAGTCCGGACACCCCCAGGGAAGCGGGCCGTGCCATTGCCCTCGGGCGCCACATACCTACGCTGCTGCGCCATGGCAGCCGCAGCCCCTCTCACGCATTCCTCTTCCCGAAGTCGATCCGTGTGTACGGCACGCGAATTCGAGCCATTGCTTGGCCATATCCGCGCGGGTCATACCGCCTGGAAGCAGGGCGAACTCGGTAAACAGGTCGATGCGCTGAGCAGCCACGGTGCACTGTCAGTGGTGCGCGGTAGGTTTGCAGTGAACCTGATGGTAAAGCGCTTGGGGGGATCGTGGCTGCTTCCGGCTTCGATGTGGACACGCATCAGCTGAAGAACGAAGCACCGAAATTCAACAGGGAGTCAGCCGCTTTGGCAAAAGCGGCCGAGAAGCTGAAGCACGCGCTCGACGGGCTCGGGGAGCCTTGGGGGGACGACGAGCAGGGGAAGAAGTTCGAAGATGTCTACGGCCCTCATCGCACCCGGATCGAGCGCGCAGCCCATGCGCTGGTGCAGGGCCTGGAAAGCATCGGCACCTCCCTGAAGGACATGGCTGACAACCACGAGGAAGCGGATCGCTCCAACGCCTCGGGCTTCACGTCGCAAGGCGGCGGTGCCCATTGAGTGCCGCAGACAAGGCCAAGGAAATCGTCCAGGACCTCACCGGCATGTGGTGGCCGCAGGGTGATGAGGACGAGCTCCGGGAAGCCGCTCGCGCCTGGCGGACATTTGCCGATGACGTCAAGGACATCACCTCTGCCGCACACAAGTCCGCACAGGACGTCATCGACACCAACAAGGGAAAGTCGATCGAGGCGTTCGCCGCGTTCTGGAAGAAGTACCACGGCGGGAGAAAGGGGTATCTGGACGACCTCGCGTGTGCCGCGGAGGACATGGCCAGGGCGCTGGATAAGTTCGCCGACCAGATAGCCGAAGCGAAGAAGAAGATCGAGCACGAGCTGGAGATCGCGGGCGCGGTCCTGGTCGCCGGCACGGCGCTGGCCCTCTTCACCGGCGGCATGAGCGAGGTCGCGGCCGCGGGGGCCACCGAGGCGATCGTCGCGGCGGCCGGCACGGCGGGCGTCGCTGTCTCCGCCACCATCACCGAGATCGCCGGCACCGTCCTGGCCACCGCCGCCATCGGCGGCCTCAGTGCCGTCACGGTGGACGTGGTCGTCGCCCAGGGCGGCCGGAACCTTCTCGGGGACCAGCACGGCATCAATGCCGCCGAGGCCAAGGACGCCGGGGTGTCCGGCATGCTCCTGGGCGGCGCCCTCGGCGGAACCGCCCGCGGCGCCCAGGCCGTCGCGGACGCCGGCGGCGTCAAGAACGTGCTGGGCGCCATGAAGCTGACCAGCGTGGGCAACCTCAGCGTCCCACTGCCCGGCTTCCCCATGCAGCTGCCCAACCTTGGTGGCCCGCGCCTGGCGATGGCCGCCGAAGGGCCGGTCGGCCCGACTGGCCAGCCGCTGATGCGCACTCCTCAAGGTGGCGGCGGGGGAGGCCGTGCGACGTGGCCGGCTTCGGACACCATCCCCGGTCCGGCGAGAGGGAAGACCCTTCGCGCACCCCACCCCAGGCACACCCTGGCAGGTGCGAAGAGCGGGGAGGTCAAAGCGGAAAACAGCCTCATCCTGCCGGAATACAAGCAGGCCGTGAACAATGACATCGCCGAGATCGCCGCGGGGAACGCGAAATGGGACCACGTGTCCCAGAGGTACGAGATCAACGGACGCACATATGGCGTCGAGGACACCGGAACCGTCTTCCCCGATTCCGGTCCTGGCATCGTCAACCTCGATCGGATCGCATACGATGCGCTTAAGCAGATCACACGCGTGGATGGCGATGTCAGCAAGCTCGAAAAACTCTTCAGCAATGCACCGAAGTTCAAGAACAACCCGCAAGCCGTAGAAAAGGCTCTGGAACTCTACAGGACCTATCACTGATGACCTATAACCTGATCACCACCGGCCAGGATCTCCCGGCACGGCTTGCACCTGTCCTTGCCGAGGTGTTCGGCCTCTCGCTTGGCGATGTTGACGTGTCGGAGGAATCCGACTTCGATTCCCGGAACTGGGACGCCGAAGTCACCTGTGAATACGCAGCGGTTCGCGGTGACCTGAACTGGTCGGTGAGCATCTACGCGACGGACGCCGTACGGTCGCACCCTTCGGAGGAGACGCTTGCGCTGAAGGTGGCACGGTCGCTTGGCGTGGCGGTTCTCTTCCCGGGAACGGAGACCGTCCCCAGTGTCTGGCGAGTTGCCACACCGCGGGGCGGGCTCACGCACGCACGTGTGACCGAGCCTGAAAGCGAGTCGGAGGGGCTGACGGTCGAAGCCGTCGAAGAAGCCATTCCGGAGTTTCCCCGCGCGACCGTCACCAAGTTTTCCGACATCATCAAAGAGTTTCAGCTTCCCTGCAAGGTCACCGATGCGTATCTCCCCGAAGGGATCGCGGAGGGCCTCCGGGAAGTGCGCGCTCTGCTCGTGAACTGGGAGCGACTCACCGTTCGCATGACAACGGACTGGCCCCCATCGGCTTGGTACCCGGCTTCCCTGTACGTGGAGGACCTTGAGCTGCGCGATCATCTGGACGGAGCGCTCGACCAGTTGCCTGCGGGCGAACGGCAGGCCGCCGAGGAAGCCCTTGCAAAGATCGACCAGACGTACCGCGGCCTCACCGTTGAAGATGGCGGCGAAAATCTTTCCCGGGCCGCGGGCGTGCCCATCGCCGGCCGTGCGTGGTACTGGCACCGGCGCCCGATGAATCCTCCGTGGGACCACCCCCGCGCATAGCCGCGGCGCCCCAGCTCTCTTCATGCCCTGTTCCCCGCCTCAGCGGCGAGGCGCGATGAGGCGGGGAAGAGGGGGGTGCCGCGCGGTGAGGGGGCTGGCCCTGACGCGCGAGAGCCGGCCGGGGACGGGGGCCCCGGCCGGCTCTCGCGGGTTTGCGTCCGGGAGTTCAGAGCCGGTTCGCCAGTGCCCTGAAGTCCGGCCAGGGGAGGGCGGGGGTGCGCGGGTCCCAGGATTTCTGGGCCAGGGCGGCGAGCGGCACCTTGATGCCGGCCGCGATCTGCTGCGGGGTCTGCGCCTGGGCGTGGTCGCACCAGACCGCGAACCGCCCGCCGGGGATGCGGTCGGGCCCGGTCTGGCCGGGCGGCGCGGAGACCGGCGAGGTGCCGCGCAGCACCCGCGGGGTCCAGCTCTTGTAGATCCGTTCGCCGGTCGGGTACGTGAAGTTGTTGGGCTCCCCGAGGACGTAGTAGAGGAACTCGTCGTTGAGGTTGAGGACGGTGCGGCCCTCGCGGAGGTACTCGGCGGGATCGCGGGCGCCGATCTCCTTGCCGGTCCAGTAGGCGACCGTGCGGTTCTTGTCGGCGGTGACCTTGCCGCTGGCGAAGAAGCCGTCGTTCCACGCCTCGATGCGGGTCTTGCCGGCCGCCTGGACGGTCTTCTGCCGGTCGTTGAGCCAGCCGGTCGCCAGGTCCTTGATGGTGGCGCCGGAGCCGTACTTGTCGCGCGCGGCCTTGGCGAGCTGCGGGTAGGACGCCTGGGGGTCGCGGGCCATCAGCGCCTGGTACTCGTCGCCGCCGAGGTGCCAGTACGGGCCGGGGAAGAGCTGCGCGAACTCCTTGAGCAGCGAGTCGACCAGCGCCCCGGCCTGCGGCTTGGAGATGTCGATGGCGCCCCGGAGGACCTTGCCGGAGGCGTTGCGCAGCTGGAGGTCGGGGTAGTGGTCGAGGACCGCGCCGAGGTGGCCGGGCGAGTCGATCTCGGGGATCAGGGCGACGTGCAGGCTCTGCCCGACCTTGATCAGGTGCCGGACCTGGTCCTTGGTGAGGTGGTCGGCGGAGACGATCTGGGGGTGGCTGTCGCTCTGGATGCGGAAGCCCTGGTCGTCGGAGAAGTGCAGCTGGAGCTGGTTGAGCTTGAGGTCGGCGAGCTGCCGGATGCGGTCCTCGATCCAGGCCGCGGTGAACGGCTTGCGGGCGTTGTCGAGCATCATGCCGCGTTCGGCGCGGTCCGGGCGGTCGGAGACGGTGCCCTCGGGGAGGCCGCCGGCGGTGCGGACGGCCTGTTTGACGGTGCGGGTGGCGTAGAAGATCCCGGCGTCGGTGGGGGCGGAGAGGGTGAGCCGGCCGCCGCGCGCGGTCAGGGTGTACGCCTCGTCGGCGGTGCCCGCGGCCGGGGCGTTGTCGGGCCGGCCGGTGCCGCCGGTGAGGTCCACCTCGATGTCACCGGGGCGGACGTCCTGCTTTCCCCAGACCACGGCGAGCCCGCCGAGATCCTTGGCCATGAGTTGCGCTTCGTCGGCGGCGGTGCTCTTCTGCCCGCCCGGTACCACGATCCGGGCGCCCTTGGTCGGCCGCCAGCCGTTTCCGGTCGCCGGCCGGAAGTCCCGTACGGCGGGGACGATGCGCGGCGGGCCGGTCACCTTGGCCCAGCTGGGAATGGGCGCGGCGGGGCTGGACGAGCTGGGGGCGGCGCCCGGGGGCGCGGAGCCGGCGCCCTGGGAGCAGCCGCCGAGGGCCAGCGCGGCGGCCAGCGCCGGGACGGCCAGCAGTGCGCGGCGGCCGGGCCGGCCGGCGGGCGGGCCGGCCGGGGACGGGGGCTGCCAGGAGGCCGAGGGCCGCGGGGGAAGCGGCGGCCGCATCGGGTTCGACATCGTGCAATCCTCACTTTTCGGGGCGAAGGTATTGCCAGAGCGGGGAGCGGAGTGTCCATCGGGCGCGCGAAAGCTCTCTCATCCGGGTGAAAATCGCGCATCCGTCGGACAGTGGCCGACAGGCGTCGTTAGCGTGGCCTCACCGTCACTCACTCCCTTCCGGGTCGCGTGGACCGCCGGGAATCCGCCGGGTGCCACCTCATGTGACGCATCGCCACTTCTGTCTTCACTTCCGTACGTATCAGACTTTTCATCCGTTTCGTCCCACACGCCTCTCCGGATTCGTCAGTCCACCCCTCCCCTGCACCGAAACCCCCCTTCCGCATCCGTCCGTCCCCGCCGCCCGAGGAGCCCACGCTGTCCGGTGACACCCCGGCCACCCGTCCGCTGCCACGGCCCCGCCCGCACGCCCCGGGGCGCGGCATACCGGCACGGGACCCGCGCACCCCGCCCCCGGCGCCCGGCCTCGACCGCCTCAACACCCTCCCGCACGAGCAGGCCGTGGCCGCCCTGCTGACCTGCTGCGCCTGCCCGCGCTGGGCCGGCCGGCTCGCCGACCACCGCCCCTACCCGGACGCCGCCGCGCTCCAAGCCGCCGGTGACGAGGCAGGCTACGACCTCACCCCGGCCGAGCAGACCGCGGCGCTGGCCCAGGAGCCGCCCGCACCGCTCCCGCCGGCCCGCCCCGGCCCCGGCACCCTCGCCGCCCACACCGCGCTGCGCGCCGCGCACGCCGCCTACGAGCGCCGCTTCCGGCACGCCTTCGTCATCTGCCTGGACGGCTACCACGACGACGAGCTGCTGGACCAGACCCTGCACGCGATCCGCACCCGGCTCGCGCACGAACCGGACGAGGAGCGGTCGGTGGCGGCGGAGGAATTACGGCGGCTGGCCCGCGCCAGACTGGGGCGACTCGCGGTGAATTGTCCTTGATGGACCCCTTCGTGCTTGTGTGATAGCCCGTTGGTGCCTGTTTGATCACACCTAAGGCCCCCCGCGCGAGGAACCGACAGGGCGTCGATACGATGACGAGCGGCCGGTGGACCGTACCCGGCCGGGCCCGACCGACAGAGAAGCCGGCGCGGCCCTAGTCCCCGCTCCCGGAGGGTTCTTCCGTGCCGGCTGGAACGCTGTACCGCGGCCGGGAAGGCATGTGGTCCTGGGTGGCTCACCGAGTCACCGGCGTCCTCATCTTCTTCTTCCTGTTCGTACACGTCCTCGACACCGCTCTCGTACGTGTCTCCCCCGACGCGTACGACAACGTCGTCGCGACCTACAAGACGCCGATCGTCAACGTGATGGAGTACGGCCTGGTGGCCGCCATCCTCTTCCATGCGCTCAACGGCCTGCGCGTCATCGCCGTGGACTTCTGGTCCAAGGGCCCGAAGTACCAGAAGCAGATGCTGTGGACCGTCGTCGGTGTCTGGGTCGTGCTGATGGCCGGTGCCTTCTACCCCGTGCTCCAGCACACGCTGCGCACGCTGTTCGGGAGCTGACGCGAGATGTCTGCTGAATCCACCACCGCGGGCGCCACCGCCGCGGAGAACGTCGCGCTCTACGACGCGGACAACCCCGCCCCCGTCATCGAGGCGCCCCGCAAGCGCACCCGCAAGACGCCCCGGTCGACCCGGACCAACTTCGAGCTGTACGGCTGGCTGTTCATGCGGCTGTCCGGCATCGTGCTGGTCGTCCTGGTCCTGGGCCACCTGCTGATCCAGCTGGTGCTGGACGGCGGCGTCTCCAAGATCGGCTTCGCCTTCGTGGCCGGCCGCTGGGCCTCGCCGTTCTGGCAGGTCTGGGACCTGCTGATGCTGTGGCTGGCCATGCTGCACGGGGCCAACGGCCTGCGCACCGTCATCAACGACTACGCGCAGCGGGACAACACCCGCTTCTGGCTCAAGATGCTGCTCTACACCGCCACGGTGTTCACCGTCCTTCTGGGCACGCTGGTGATCTTCACCTTCGACCCGAACATCCGCTAGGCCCCGGGCTGAGGGACTGAGGTATTCCACCCATGCAGATCCACAAGTACGACACCGTCATCGTCGGCGCCGGCGGCGCCGGCATGCGCGCCGCCATCGAGGCGACGAAGCGCAGCCGCACCGCCGTGCTGACCAAGCTCTACCCGACCCGCTCCCACACCGGCGCCGCCCAGGGCGGTATGGCCGCGGCCCTGGCCAACGTCGAGGACGACAACTGGGAGTGGCACACCTTCGACACGGTCAAGGGCGGTGACTACCTGGTCGACCAGGACGCCGCGGAGATCCTGGCGAAGGAGGCCATCGACTCGGTCCTGGACCTGGAGAAGATGGGCCTGCCCTTCAACCGCACGCCGGAGGGCCGGATCGACCAGCGCCGGTTCGGCGGCCACTCCCGCAACCACGGTGAGGCCCCGGTCCGCCGGTCCTGCTACGCCGCGGACCGCACCGGCCACATGATCCTCCAGACGCTGTACCAGAACTGCGTCAAGGAGGGCGTGGAGTTCTTCAACGAGTTCTACGTCCTGGACCAGCTGATCACCGAGGTCGACGGCGTCAAGCGGTCGGCCGGTGTGGTCGCCTACGAGCTGGCCACCGGCGAGATCCACATCTTCCAGGCGAAGGCCGTGATCTACGCCTCCGGCGGCTGCGGCAAGTTCTTCAAGGTGACCTCCAACGCGCACACCCTGACCGGTGACGGCCAGGCCGCCGTCTACCGCCGCGGGCTGCCGCTGGAGGACATGGAGTTCTTCCAGTTCCACCCGACCGGCATCTGGCGGATGGGCATCCTGCTGACGGAGGGCGCCCGCGGTGAGGGCGGTATCCTCCGCAACAAGGACGGCGAGCGCTTCATGGAGAAGTACGCGCCGGTCATGAAGGACCTCGCCTCGCGGGACGTCGTCTCGCGCTCCATCTACACGGAGATCCGCGAGGGCCGCGGCTGCGGTCCCGAGGGCGACCACGTCTACCTCGACCTGACCCACCTGCCGCCGGAGCAGCTGGACGCCAAGCTCCCGGACATCACCGAGTTCGCGCGCACCTACCTCGGTATCGAGCCCTACACGGACCCGATCCCGATCCAGCCGACCGCGCACTACGCCATGGGCGGCATCCCGACCAACGTCGAGGGTGAGGTCCTGGCGGACAACACCACCGTCGTGCCCGGCCTGTACGCGGCCGGCGAGGTCGCCTGCGTCTCGGTGCACGGCGCCAACCGCCTGGGCACCAACTCGCTGCTGGACATCAACGTCTTCGGCCGCCGGGCCGGTATCGCCGCGGCGGAGTACGCCGCGACGGCCGACTACGTCGAGCTGCCCGAGGACCCGGCGGCGCTGGTCGCCGAGCAGGTCGAGCGGCTGCGGAACGCCACCGGCGGCGAGCGGGTCACCGAGATCCGCAAGGAGCTCCAGGAGACCATGGACGCCAACGTCATGGTCTTCCGCACCGAGCAGACCATCAAGACCGCGGTGGAGAAGATCGGCGAGCTCAAGGAGCGCTACAGGAACGTGGCGATCCAGGACAAGGGCAAGCGCTTCAACACCGACCTGCTGGAGGCCATCGAGCTGGGCAACCTGCTCGACCTGGCCGAGGTCATGGCGGTGTCCGCCCTGGCCCGCAAGGAGTCCCGCGGCGGCCACTACCGCGAGGACTACCCCAACCGCGACGACGTCAACTTCATGCGGCACACCATGGCGTACCGCGAGGTGGGCGCCGACGGCTCCGAGTCGATCCGGCTCGACTACAAGCCGGTCGTGCAGACCCGCTACCAGCCGATGGAGCGTAAGTACTGATGAGCACCCCGACTCTCGACAAGCACTCCGCGGCGCTGGACGCGGCCGAGACCACCGCGGCGCACACGATCAGCGTCACCTTCCGGATCCGCCGGTTCAACCCGGAGGTCTCCGAGGACGCCCGCTGGGAGGACTTCCAGCTGGAGATCGATCCCAAGGAGCGCGTCCTGGACGCCCTCCACAAGATCAAGTGGGAGCTGGACGGTTCGCTGACCTTCCGCCGCTCCTGCGCCCACGGCATCTGCGGCTCGGACGCCATGCGCATCAACGGCCGCAACCGCCTGGCGTGCAAGACGCTGATCAAGGACATCAACCCCGAGAAGCCGATCACCGTCGAGGCCATCAAGGGCCTGACGGTGCTGAAGGACCTTGTCGTCGACATGGAGCCCTTCTTCCAGGCGTACCGGGACGTGATGCCGTTCCTGATCACCACCGGCAACGAGCCGACCCGTGAGCGGCTCCAGTCCGCCGAGGACCGCGAGCGCTTCGACGACACCACCAAGTGCATCCTGTGCGCGGCGTGCACCACCTCGTGCCCGGTGTTCTGGAACGACGGCCAGTACTTCGGCCCGGCGGCGATCGTCAACGCGCACCGCTTCATCTTCGACTCGCGTGACGAGGGCGGCGAGCAGCGGCTGGAGATCCTCAACGACAAGGACGGCGTCTGGCGCTGCCGGACGACCTTCAACTGCACGGACGCCTGCCCGCGCGGTATCGAGGTCACCAAGGCGATCCAGGAGGTCAAGCGAGCGCTGATCACCCGGCGCTTCTGACCTTCCGCCCGCATCGGCACGGGGCCCCGCTTCCTTTCCGGAGGCGGGGCCCTGGGCGTTTCGGGGCCGGGCCGGGCCGGTCAGGCCGAGCGCAGGGCCATCGCGGCCAGGGCCTCGTCCTGGGCGCGCCGTTCCCGCATGGTGCGGGCGTACGCCGCCAGGGCCGCCCGGCGCTGCCGCAACTCGGCGATCTCGTCGTCGAGTCGGGCCATCTGGCGCTCGACGACGCCGCAGGAGAACGCACACGGGGTCAGGCCCGGTCCGCCCTGGGCGCAGGGCAGCAGCGCGCGGATGGCGTCGGTGTTCAGACCGGTGGCGAGCAGTTCGCGGATCCGGGTGACGGTGTCCACGGCGTCGGCGTCGTAGGTGCGGTAGCCGTTGGGGTCGCGCCCGGCGCAGAGCAGGCCGCGCTGCTCGTAGTAGCGCAGTACGCGGGTGCTGACGCCGGTGCGGCGGGCCAGTTCGCCGATCCGCATCCGGTCCGCCGGCCGGGCGCCCGTCCGTGACCCGTGCCCCATGTGGTGCTCCTCTCCCCCGCTTCCCGCGGTCCGGCTTGACCTTGACACCGGTGTCAAGCGGCAACCTTCTCGGCATGACGCAGATTCCCGTCGCACCGAAGACGTCCGTTTCCCTTCCTCCGCTGTCCACCACCGTCGCGGGTCCCGCCGGCGGCCCCGGCGTGCTGCTGGCCCACGGCGCCACCGGCTCGGTCCGGGACAACTACGGCACGCTGATCCCGGCGCTGACCGCGACCGGCCACCGGGTGGTGGCACCCGACTACCCCGGCTCCGGGGACACCCCGCGGGCCGGCGGCCCGCTGGAGCTGGACGCGCTGGCCGACGCGGTGGTCGCCGAGGCCGTCGCGGCCGGTCTGGAGACCTTCACCGCCATCGGCTTCTCGATGGGCACCGCGGTCGCGGTACGCGCCGCGGCCCGCCACCCGGAGCGGGTGCGCGGGCTGGTGCTGACCGCCGGGCTGGCCAAGGCGGACGCCCGGGCCCGGGTCTGGCTGGACCTGTGGCTGCGGCTCCTGGACCGCGGCGACTACGCGGGCTTCGCCCAGGCGCGGGCGCTGAGCGGGCTGTCGGCGCAGCGGTTCAACGCGCTGCCGCCGGCCGAGCTGGCCGCCGTCCTGGACCCGGACCCGACGCTGCCGCCGGCCGGTTCGGCCGAGCAGGCGGCGCTGGTCAGGGAGGTGGACACGACCGCCGACCTGCCCGGCATCACGGTGCCGACGCTGGTCATCGCCACCACGCTGGACGCGCTGCTGGACCCGGCCAACTCCCGTTATCTGGCGGACCACATCCCGGGCGCGCAGTACGCGGAGGTCGCCAGCGGGCACCTGCCGATGGTCGAGCGGAACGCGGAGTGGCTGGCGCTGATCGGGGACTTCCTCGCCGCCCGGGGGCTGTGAACCCCGCCGCCCGCCCCGGCCGTCAGGCGGGCTCGCCCTCCAGCACCTTGTCCAGGAAGGCGTCGAGATTCCGCACGGTGCGCGCGATCCGCTCCTCCAGCGGGATGTTCTCCTTGTGCCGCCCGGCGAGCTGGGACTGCTTGCGGCCGCGGACGTAGAGGGAGCAGGCGAGGTCGGCGCAGAGGTACGTGCCGACGGTGTTGCCCTGGCGGCCGGCCGGTCCGGCGCGGCGGGCGGCCAGCAGGCTGACGCCGGAGCCGGGGTGGCCGGTCAGGCAGACCGAGCACACCGTCGTCTTGGTGAAGCTGCGCCGCACCCCCTGCGGGACGCGCAGGGTGACGCCGATGAGGCCGTCGCCGCGGGGCGCGACCAGATAGCTGCGGTCCGGGGCCTGGGGGTCGCGCCACCCCAGGAAGTCGAGGTCCTCCCACGGCAGGCCGGGCAGGCCGGCGGGGAGGTTGAGGCGGCTCGCCTCGCCCTTGGAGCAGTTCACGAAGGACGCGCGTATCTGTTTCTCGCCGAGCGGTTCCATATCTCCGGACGCTAACAGCGGGGAGCGGGACACGTCGTCCGATTTTCGGGCGGCGGGGGGGCGGCGGGGCCCGTTCGTCGCCCCGCTCGCCCGGCTCGCCGCAGCCCGCCCCCGCGCCCGCCGCTCGTACCCGTGCCGCCGCCGGCGCTCACCGGCTCATTCGGTCCCGGCTCATTCGATCACCGGTGGCGCGATCTCCCGGCGCGGGGTGGTGTCCGGGTCGTCCTCGTCGAGGTAGCCGGGACGGCGGTCGGCGGCGCGGCCGCGCCCGCCCGGGCCGGCGGTGCCCGGCGCACCGGACGCGGCGGCCGTTCCGCCGTCGTGGCCCCGGACCGGGCCGGGGCCCGCCGCCGGGCCGTTCGCCGGGTCCGCCGCCGTGGCACGGGCGCCGCCGCGGCTGCGGTGCAGCCCGGCGCCGCCCTGCCGGCTGCCGCCCGCCGGGCCGTCCGGCTTGGCGGGCGCCACCGGGGCGGCGGGCATCCGGCCCGCCAGCGCGGCGCGCGCGGCGACCGCGTCCGGGCTGCCGGCGCCGCCCCCGGCGTTCCGCCCGGAGCCGTCCGAGCGGGCCGTACCGCCCGTGCCCCGCGCACCGGTGGCGCGCGGCGCGCCGCCCGCGATGCCGATGACGCCGGGCAGCAGGGCGCCGGCGACCGGGGCGGGCGGGGTGACCGGGGTGTGGGCGCCGGCCGCCGGTCCGGTGACGACCGGGGTCGCGGCGTGCGGCGGGGTGAGCGTGCCGCCGTGCAGCGCGGCCAGGCCGGTGGTCACCGGCCGGTCGGCGCGCGGGCTGTCGAACGCGGCCGGGACCGCGCCGCCGCCCACCCCGTTGGGCCGCTGCGCGGCGGCCGGCTTCTCGGGGGCGGGGCCGCCGGTCACCGCGACGTTCACCGGCGGCGGGGCCGGGCGGCCGGAGGGGGCGATCGGCCAGTCGCCGTCGAGCCCCTGGCCGGTGCCCTCGCGGAGCCGTTCGCCCTGGGACTCGTAGTGGGCGGCGAGTTCGTCCATCACGATGGCGGCCTCGACCTGGCGCTGCCGGGCCGGCGGGAGGCTGCCGCGGTTGAGCTCCAGCGCCATCCGGGTGTCCAGCTTGGGGTTGGCCATGTCCCGCTTGAACTGGCCCTCGTCCGCCCCGGCCGCCGCCGCCATCGGGTCGTCGGCGGCCCCGGCGAGCCGCAGCCGGGTCATCGCCTTCATCGCCTCGCGGAGGTTGTGCGCGACGCCGACCTCCGGGCCCGCGGTGCGCGAACCGATCAGTGTGGACTCGGCGTTGCGGGCGTGCTGGTAGCTGCGGTCGATCTTCGCCAGCACCTTGGCGGCCTCCCGGCGGAACGCCTGCGCCGCGGCGCCCTCCCAGTGCGCCGAGGCGTGCTCCACGGCGTCCTTGAACGCCTTGCGGATACCGCCGTGCCCGTCCTCGCCGCCCAGCCGGTCGGCGGCGGCCCGCCACTGCCGGCCGGCGGTCTCGATCGCCTCCGGACCGGCGTGTTCGATCATCGCGCGCAGCTCGGGCAGGCCGTGCTTGTGGAAGCCGGAGGGCGACCGCGGGGTCAGCCGCTGCCCCTGGAGCGACTTCAGCCGCTCCGCCCGCTCCCGTTCGTCCCGCCGGCGCGCCATCTCCGCGGCGCCGTCGCGCCCCGGCGCGGCTTCCGCCATACCGGTCCCCCTCCCTCGTTCCGCTCGTGCTCACGTCCGCCCGGGGCCGGGCGGCGGGTGTCAGTCGTGCCGCGGGTGGCGGGCGGCGTGCTCCTGGTCCTCGTACGCGCCGCGGCTGGCCTCGGTCTTCTCGCCGAAGGTGGCGATCAGCTGCTGGAGGGCGCCGAGCACCTCGGTCATGTACGCCTGCATGCCGTCGTGGGCGCCGGCGAGCTTCCGGGCCTCGGTGAAGCCCACGCCGAACGCCGCCTTCGGGATCGTCGTGCCGTATTTCACCGTCTGGCTTGGTTCGTCCATGTCGCGCTGCACATGCCGCAGCTGCCGTACGACGTTGTCCAGCTCTTCCAGGTCGACCCTGAACTGCTCGGCCATGAACCGCTTCTCCCCGTTCCCCCGCGGGCTCTCGACCACCAAGCTATCAAGCCGGCCGGGCCGCCCGTACTCCCGTTCTCCTGATACCCGTAACGGTGTGGACACGACCGTCGGGAAGCCCTCCTTCCGGCGGCAATCGCGCCGGAAGGAGCGGGATCTGACGTAATGTCAGCTACCTGCCGGACCGGCCAGGCGGTGGCGGTGGTCCCAGACCCGGGCGGAGAGGCGGGCCAGCAGGCGGGCGGCGGGGTCGCCGGTGTCCTGGCCGTTGGCGAGCGGGCCGGTGTAGCAGACCGCGAGGACGTACGGCGGGGCGTCCGGCGGGCGGACCACCGCGGCGCTGTGCCGCACCCCGTCGACCCAGCCGTTCTTGCTGGCCAGCCGGGTGCCGGGGGGCAGTCCGGCGGCCAGGTCCACGGCGTGCGCGTTGTCCTCCAGCCGGGCCAGCACCGCCGGCTCCAGGGAGGCAAGCAGGCGGAGCAGGTCGTGGGCGGTGACGGTGTTGTCGATCCCGGCGGCGCGGGCCGCGGCGTCCTCGATGCCGCGCGGGCTCCCGGACGCGGCGGACGCCCCGGCCCGCCGCCACACCTCCGCCACCGCCTCCGGGCCGACCGCGGCCGTGCACAGGCTGGTCGCGAGGTTGGACGAGTGGCTGACCATCCGCGCGGCGAGCCAGCCGAGCGGCGCGGTGCGGCCCAGCAGCTCCCAGGGCGCGGGGTCGCTGTCCTGCGCGGGATCGTGCGCGTACGTCCCGCCGGCGGCCGAGCGGAAGCGGTTGACCACCGGGATCTCCCGGTCGGGGGCGAGACCGCTGCGGTGGACGGCGGCGAGCACGGCGACCTTCATGGTGCTGGCCGCGTAGTGCGGGACGTCGGCGTTCCGCAGCAGCACCGGCGGCCGCCGCCAGGGGGCCAGGGCGAGGGAGAGCATGCCCCATGGTAGGCGGGGCGGGCGCCGGACCGCCGGGCGCCGGGTGCGGACCGCCGGGCGCCGGGTGCGGACCGCCCCAACGGGCTGCGGGCGGACGGGCGTTGACCGTACGAGGGGCGCGGCGGTCCGTCAGCGTGCTGGGCAGCTACCAGCCCGACAACGTGCGGCGCGGCCTGCTGGCCGTGCTCGGCGGTGTGCTGATCCTCGTGCTGGGCGGGTCGGTGCTGGTGCACCTGCTGGTCCCCTGACCCCGCCCGGGCCCACCGGCCGCGCCGCGGCCGCTCACGGTGCCGCGCCCTCCCGGAGCCGTTCCGCGACCGCCGCCAGGGCCGTCGTCGCGCCGCGCTGGAGGCCGCCGCCGAAGGTGATCCGGGTGGCGCCGAGGGCGCCCAGTTCGCGCGGGGCCGGGCCGTCCGCGGTGGCCAGCGCGTTGAGCGGGAGCGGGGCGGCGGCGGCCAGCTCGGGGAGCAGGGCGGGCGGGGCGAGGATCGGGTAGAGGCAGTCGGCGCCGGCCTCGGCGTAGCGGCGGGCCCGCTCCAGGGCGGCGGCGGTGCCGGTGCCGCCGCGCAGGAAGGTGTCGATCCGGGCGTTGATGACCAGTCCGTCGCCCGCCGCGGCGCGGACCGCGGCCAGCCACTCGGCCTGCGCGCCGGGGTCGCGGAGGGCGCCGGTGGCGTGGTCGGAGTCCTCCAGGTTGCAGCCGGCCGCGCCGGCCTCGGCGAGCCGGCCGGCCAGCTCCGCGGCGGACAGCCCGTAGCCGGCCTCCACGTCGGCGGTCACCGGGACGTCCACCGCCCGGACGATCCGGGCGATGGCGGCGAACATCTCGCCGGCCGGGGTGGCGCCGTCCGCGTAGCCCAGGCTGGCGGCGATGCCCGCGCTGGGCGTGGCCAGGGCCGGGAAACCGGCGTCGGCGAAGACCCGGGCGGAGGCCGCGTCCCAGACGGTGGGGAGGATCAGCGGGTCGTCCGGGCGGCGGTCGTGGTGGAGGGCGCGCAGCGCGGCGGCGGGGGCGGTCACAGCTCCTCCCCGGGGGGCTGGCGGACGGTGACGTTGGCGCGGTTCCAGTTGTTGATGGCGACGATGACGGCCAGCAGGTGGGCGAGTTCGGTCTCGGTGAACTGGGCGGCGGCCCGTTCGTAGACCGCGTCCGGGACGAAGCCGTCGGTCAGCACGGTGACCGCCTCGGTGAAGGCCAGCGCGGCGCGCTCCCGCTCGGAGTAGAGGCCGCCGGCCTCCTCCCAGACCGGCAGCAGGTCGATCCGCCGCTGGTCGACGCCGGCCTCGCGGAGGTTGGCGACGTGCATGTCGACGCAGAACGCGCACGCGTTGAGCTGGGAGGCGCGCAGCACCACCAGCTCGCCCAGGACCGGATCGCCCAGCCCCTTCTTCGCCGCCTGCGTCAGCCGCAGCTGCGCCTGGTAGAAGGCGGGCACGGTGCTCCAGAACCGCATGCGGTGGCTCATCGCGCTCACCCCTGGCCCGGCGCGAGGCGGGTGGTCACGCCGAAGCGGTTCCAGGCGTTGATGGTGGTGATCAACGCGATCAGCTGGGCCAGTTCGGTCTCCTCGAAGACCGCCGCGGCCCGCTCGTAGACCGCGTCCGGGACGAAACCGTCGGTCAGGACGGTGATCGCCTCGGTGAGGGCCAGCGCGGCCCGCTCCCGCTCGGTGTAGTAGCCGGCGGCCTCCTCCCAGGCGGGCAGGAGGGCGAGGCGCTCCTCGGTCTCCCCGGCCTTGCGGGCGTCCGCGGTGTGCATGTGGAGGCAGAAGGCGCACTTGTTGAGCTGGGAGGCGCGGACGTTGACCAGTTCGACCAGGGTCGGGTCGAGGCCCTTCTTGGCCGCCGCGTCCAGCCCGATCATGGCCTTGTAGACCTCGGGGGCGAGTTTGGCCCAGCGCATCCGGGGGCCGTGGGCGTGGCCGGCTGCGGCCGCTGTCCCCTGTGCCGCGTTCGTCGCATCGTTCGTCATGCTCCCGACGCTACGGCCTGAGTGGCGCAGCTGTATGGTCCACTTCCATGGAGAAATCGCGGGCCACTTCCGGGCTGGACCTGCATCTGGACCTGCATCCGGACCTGCACCGGGACCGGAGCGGCGCGGGCGGGCTGCGGGCGTCGCTGATGACCGCGCTGCGGACGGCGGTCCGCTCCGGCCGGCTGGCCCCGGGCACCCGGCTGCCGTCCTCCCGCTCGCTCGCCGCCGACCTGGGCATCGCCCGCAACACCGTCGCCGACGCCTATGCCGAGCTGGTCGCCGAGGGCTGGCTGCGCGCCCGCCAGGGCTCCGGCACCGAGGTGGCCGAACGGGTCCTGCCGCGGGCCGGCACCGCGGCGCCCCGGCACCGTCCGGGCCCGCCGTCCCCGGCCGCCGCCCCGCCCCGCTTCGACCTCACCCCCGGCACCCCGGACGTGTCGTCCTTCCCGCGCACCGCCTGGCTGGCGGCGGCCCGGCGGGCGCTGACCGCCGCGCCCAGCGAGGCGTTCGGCTACGGTCCGCCGGCCGGCCGCCCGGAGCTGCGCGCGGTGCTCGCCGACTACCTCGCCCGGGCCCGCGGCGTCCGGGCCGACCCGGAGCGGATCGTGGTCTGCGCCGGCTTCATGCAGGCGCTCTCCCTCCTGTGCCGGGCGCTGCGGCCGCGCGGCGGCGCCCCCGGCCGGGTCGCCACCGAGGCGTACGGCCTGCACTTCCACCGCGACGTGATCGCCCGCGCCGGACTCGGCACCGTTCCGCTCCCGGTGGACGCGGACGGCGCGGACACCGGCGGACTGGCCGGCCACTCCGCGCTGCGCGCGGTGCTGCTCACCCCCGCCCACCAGTTCCCCACCGGCGCCCCGCTGCACCCCGACCGCCGGGCCGCAGCCGTCAACTGGGCGCGCGCCACCGGGGGTTACGTCCTGGAGGACGACTACGACGGCGAGCTGCGCTACGACCGCCAGCCGGTCGGCGCCCTCCAGGGCCTCGACCCCGATCACGTCGTCCACCTCGGCACCGCCAGCAAGAGCCTGGCCCCGGCGCTGCGGCTGGCGTGGATGGTCGTCCCGGACCGCCTGCTCGACCGCGTGCTGGCCGTCAAGTCCGCCGGTGAGTGGCAGTCCGGCATGCTGGACCAGCTCACCCTGGCGGAGTTCCTGTCCTGCGGCGCGTACGACCGCCACCTGCGCGGTATGCGGCTGCGCTACCGCCGCCGCCGCGACCAGCTGGTGGTCGCGCTGGCCGAACACGCCCCGCACGTACGGGTCTCGGGCATCGCCGCGGGACTGCACGCGGTGCTGGAACTCCCCGAGGGCACCGAACACTCCGTCGTCCAGGCCGCGCTCTGGCAGGGCCTGGCCGTCCACGGCCTGTCCCGGTTCACCGACCCGGCAGCCGCCACCCCGCCCCGCGACGCCCTGGTGATCGCCTACGGCCGCCCCCCGGACCACGCCTTCTCCGCGGTCCTGGAGGCGTTGCTGCGGGTGCTGCCGCCGCCACCCGCCTGACCGGGGCGGGACCGGGCGGGGCCCGACCGGGGGCCCGGCACCCCCGCCGCTCCCCGGACGCCGGCCGGGGCGGCCGAGGCGACCCATACGGCCGAACGCGGCATATCCTCCTCTGAGTTGACGTTCCCCAGCCCCGGGAGGATGCCCCATGGCAGCCGTACACGTGACCGTGTGGGACGACCGCGACCGGGTCGGAGAAGGCCGGGCCCCGGCGGCTCCGGGCGCCCCGGTGGACACCGCCGCCCCCGCCCTCTTCGTCCACAACATCTTCACCTGGGGCAGCGACTCCGTGTACGGGTTCGCCGGGCAGCGGCCTCTCGCGGACACCCGGCGGCTGCTCCTGATGGACCGCCGCGGTTACGGCGACAGCCCGGACACCCCGCGCAGCGACTTCGCCACCGACGCCGACGACGTGGCGGAGATCCTCGGCGACGGCACCCTGGCCGCGGGTCCCGGCGGCGCCCACCTCGTGGGCCACGGGAACGGCGCCGTCGCCGCGCTCCTCGCCGCCGCGCGCCACCCCGGCCTCGTCCGCAGCCTCACCCTCGTCCAGCCCTCCGCCTTCACCGCCGCCGCGCACCATCCGGTCGTCGCCGGCCTGCTCGACCGGGTACGCGACGGCGCCCCGGGCATCCCGGACGGCGTCACGCCCGAGCAGTACCTGCGGGCGTCCACCGAGGGGCTGGGGATGACGATGCCCGAGCCCACGCCGCGCCGGCTCCGGGCCGTCGCCACGTCCATGCGCGAGCGGCCCATCTGGGAGGCGAAGATCCCGCTGGCGGCCATCCGGGACGCCGCCCTGCCCGTTCTGGTGATCTGCGGGACGTGGGAGGAGGCACCGGCCGCGTACCGCGAGCACGTGGGGCTCCCCCTCATCGCGGTGGCCGAGTCCCTCACGGAATCCCTCGGCGCCCGCCTCCTCCGTGTCCCCGGCTACTACCCGCACACCCAGGAACCCGCCGCCGTCAACGCCGCCCTGCGGGAATTCTGGAGCTGACCCGGCGCCGCCCCGAAGTCCCGCACCCCGCGCTTTCCGCCGATTCCGCATCATCGGACGGCATGCGGAAGCAGAGCCGCTCAGAGCATGTCGCGGATTGCTGCACACACCTCGGCCGCGGTCGGCCGATCAGCAGAGGTGCGACGCATCATCTCCTCGATGACCTCACCCAGTGGCCCGGGTACGTTGATCGGCCGGTGCGGTTTGTCCACGATGGCGCGGCGCTGGTCCTTTCGGTCCGCATCGTCAGGGTAGGACACATGCCTCCAGCCAGTAGCAGAGAGGAACCACGAGGCTCCGAGCCCGTATACATCTGCCGCCATGGTGGGCACTGCCATGCCCTCGGCGAGAATGCTGTGCGAAATCTCAGGGGCTTCGTAGTGCACCAGACAGCCCCGATAGGGAAAGTCGTACGCCTCGGGCACCTCGCCACCATGGGCCAGGGCGAGGTCGATGAGCGAGGCCCCATCGGGCCTGATGAGGAAATGGTTGGGCTGCACGTCACCATGGGCCCATCCGGCTGCGTGAAGATCAGCCAGAGCGGTAGCGCACGCAAGCGCCTGGCCCCTGCTGGGTTCTCGGGGGTACGAATGGTGTCGGCCCGGCCGCCATAGTTCGAACAGTGACGAGCCGTCGTGCCAGGGCTGAGCGCTCCAGGTGCCCTCCGACCATTCCCCGGAGTAGATGTTGTCCTTTTGCGCGAGCTGTCGCAGAATTGCCGCTTCCCGCGCCGGAGCCGCTGCCGTCCACTCATGAACCGGAGTCGGGTACCCCAGCTTCACCGCGTAACGCCCCTCGGACGTCTGCACGTCCCAGACCGTAGAACCTCGCCGGTCCAGGACAAGACGTGTGGACTGCGGCAGCAGCACGCTGTGCACACGAGCGGGAATTTCGTACGGGCCTTTCCCGGGCATCGCCATGTCCTCTCAGCGAGCAGGGCCGACCCCGGGAGAATCGAGGGCCGGCCCGAGGTGGCAGCAGACTACCGGTGCTCAGCCGTAGTAGTCGCGCCCGTCGTCGCTGTCACCGGTGGGAGGGTTCGGCTCTCCGCCATCGTCCTCTTCACCACCGCGCCCGGCGGCCATCCGCCGGAGTGCTTCCTTGAGAGACATACAAGCCTCCTCGCCTCACGAGTTCGAGGTCCGTCCCCGAACCGCCTTGCGCTTACCGTCCCGCCTCCTGCCCCATCGAAGACATACGCGCGGGCCCTACCCGCCCCGAGACCCGGCAGAAGCTCAGGAAAAAATCCCGAGGTCAGTCCGCGTGGGCGGAGTCCAGTAAATTTCGGCCGCACTTCGGGAGTGCGCTCTTTCGCGGCATTCCCCAGGGGCCGGAGGGTCATCCGTTCCTGGAAATCGAAACTTCATCCCGCGAATTGGCTGAGCTGGCGGATATGGCGGCCGGCAGCTCACTTCTGCTGACTCATTTCAGCGCGTGCGGATGACGACGCATCTCCACGTTGCAGTCGATCACCTTCGAGAGGTCTCCGACGGACCGGGCCCTTTCGCGCTGAGCCGCCAGGGCCCCGCACACATCGCACCCGGCAGCGGGACCGGGCTCGGACCTCACTCCCGGGTCCGGCAGGTGAACCGGTCGGCTCATGCGACACATTGAGCCTCCCCCGCCCTCCGGTGGGGGTGCTGCGCGATGATCCGGTAGAACCGCGCCTTCGTCGCCGGAACGCTGCTGGCCTTGGCACACTTCGCCGCCGCCACGCAGATCCGGCAGACGGGGTACGGGACGGGGGCGAGCCGAATCGGGGCGTCCAGCGGAACGCGGGCAACTGCCGCGTCGGCCGGTCCGGTTCGAGCGATGGGGGGACGAGGGGGCATACCCCACTCCTCTCCGTAGCAGGAGCACTACCGTGTGGCACAGCGTGGCCCTGGAGCCGGAGGGTCTTCAACGTTCCAGAAACGGAGGACACATTGGTAAACCTGAAGGAG
This sequence comes from Streptomyces rhizoryzae, assembly GCF_023155275.1. Lineage (GTDB taxonomy): Bacteria > Actinomycetota > Actinomycetes > Streptomycetales > Streptomycetaceae > Streptomyces > Streptomyces rhizoryzae. Next base: position 135,153 of record NZ_JALMUV010000006.1, on the reverse strand, counting down.
CTGAACCCCGATGCCTCACCCCAGGCTGCCTACGGGGCCCGTCTGCGCAGCTTGCGGGAGGCACGCGACTGGACTCAGGACCAGTTGGCCGAGCGGGTGGGCTACTCGGGGAGGCACATCTCGGCTGTCGAAACTGGATGCAAACCGCCAACTCGCCGTTTCTCGCGGGCGTTAGACACAGCCCTCGGACTCGCCGGCACCACAGACTCGTTCGAGCGCGCATGGGGCGAGATCCGGAACGGCAGCCTGCTGGAAGGGTTTCCGGAGTACAAGGCTGCTGAGGCGAAGGCCGCAGAAATCCGTCTGTACGAAGTCGGCGTAATCCCAGGGCTCTTGCAGACGCCGGAATACGCATCGATCCTCGCCCAAAGCGCGGTCAAGCGCGGCGCGATCACCCCTGAACAGGCGGACGAACGCGTGTCGATCGTCGTCGAACGCCAAGCTGTGCTGGCTCGGCCGCGCCCCCCGCTGGTCTTCGCCGTGCTGGACGAGAGCTGCGTCCGACGCCCCATCGGCAGTTGCCAGGTCATGGACGCGCAGTTCGAGCGCCTGCTGGAGTTCGCCCAACTGCCGAACACCGTGTTCCAGATCGCGCCCTACAGCATGGGGGAGCATCGTCCATTCGACTTGCCGTTGTACGTACTGACACTGTCGGATCGCTCACTCTTGTCCTACGCCGAGTCGGCACAGCGAGGGCACCTGGAGCGGGACAGCTCCTCCGTTCTGCCTCTCTTGACGGCATACCATCAGATGCAAGCCGAGGCGCTCCCTCAGGCCGCGTCTGTGGCCATGGTTCAAGAGCTACGAAAGGGCACCCCGTGACAACCGACTCCCCTCGCTGGATCACGTCCTCGTACAGCAACAACGGCGGGGCCTGCATCGAATGGGCTCCGGAGCACGCCCGACGCGTCGGGGAGGTCCTGGTCCGGGACAGCAAGAACCCCGGCGGGCCCGTGCTCACCCTCACCCCGCAGGCATTCGCCGGCCTGGTGCAGTTCGCCAAGGAACGCGGCTGACGCAGCCGCGCACGGCAGGGCCCGCCGCTCCTCGCTTCTGGGGTGGCGGGCCTCGTTGGTGTCACAGGGTGCGGAGGGCGCCGCCGTCGATGTGGATCATCGCGCCGGTGATGTAGGACGCGGTGGGCGAGAGGATGACGGCGGCCATGCGGCCGAACTCCTCGGGTGTGCCGTACCGTCGCAACGGGATGTCGGCCGTGCGTTCGGCGCGCGTCCGCTCCGGGTCGCCGGTGGCCTGCTCCAGGCCCCTGAGGCGGTCGGTCGCGATCGAGCCGACGACGAAGCCGTTGACCCTGATACCGCGTGGCCCCAACTCGTCGGCCAGGGTTTTGGCGGCCATGGCGAGCCCCGGGCGCAGACCGTTGGACACGCTCATGTTCGGCCAGGGGGACTTCACGGACAACGACAGGACGAAGCCGATCGATCCGCCGGAGGGGAGTACGGGGGCGGCGGTGCGGGCGAAGCGCAGGGCGCCGAGGAAGACCGACTCGAAGGAGTCCCGCCATTGGTCGTCGGTGATGGTGGTGATCGGGCCGGTGGGCGGCCCGCCCACGCTGATCAGCACGCCGTCCAGGCGTCCGAACCGTTCCAGGGCGCCGGCCACCAGGCGTTCGGCGGCCTGCGGGTCGGCGTTGTCGGCGGCCGTTCCCAGGGCGTGGTCGGGACCGCCCAGCGCCGCGACGGCCTCATCCACCGTGTCCTGGCTGCGCGAGGAGATCACGACCCGGGCGCCTTCGGCGACCAGGGCCTTGGCGGCGGCCAGCCCCAGCCCCTTGGTCCCGCCGGTGATGAGGAAGACTTTGCCGTCGATGTCCAAGTCCATGGATCCCCCGCCGTGTTGGGGAGCGAAGATCGCCCCAGGCCCGCGCCGTCACCCGAGTTAAACGCGCGGCGTCCCGTATGGCAAGAAGGGCATCTCGGCAGATGGACGTGCGGGCGGCGGGAGCGCGGGGCTTAGAGGTCCCGGACGAACGAGACCCGGTCCAGGCCCGGGCCGTCGTAGTCGCGGTGGATCGGCACGCCGTCCCCGTCCACAGTGTCGCCGGGTTCCAGCCGGAAGCCCATGCGGGTGTGGTAGGCGATCGAGTCGCGGTTGTTGGGGCCGGTGATGCAGCGGACGCGGCTGCGGCCGGCGGACCGGGCCAGGCCGAAGAACCACGCGTACAGCGCGCTGCCGACGCCGCTCCGCTTGCCGTCCGGGCAGACCCCGACGAAGTGGATGTAGGCGGTCTCCGGATCGCTCTGCGAGAGGAAGCCGATCAGGAAGGCGTGCAGGGTGCCGTCGGGGCGCTCGGCCAGGACGCTGGTGTCCGCGAAGTGCTGGAGGAACAGCCGCGGGACGAGCAGTTGCCGTTGCTGGGCACCGGCGGCGCCGCCGAGCCCGCCCCACCACTCGGCCAGCGCCACCTGGATCCGGGCGTGGTCCGCCGGGGTCGGCCGGCGCGGCGTCAGCCCGCCGGGCAGCGGGCCCGGCTCCGGGGCGTCGTGGGTCATCGTCTGGTCCTCCTCCGCGGTGGTGGGCGCTGTCGGGCGCCAGCGTAGGGCGCGGTGCCCGCGGAGCGGGGCGGCGGGGGGGGGCGGCGCTCCGCGGTCACCGGGTGCGGCCCGCCTAGGAGTCGAGCGGTTTGCGGCCGATGACGACACCGTTCGCGGCCGGGGCGGCGAACGGGCGGACCTCGACCTCGGTGAAGCCGGTGTCCTCCAGCCAGGACCGGTACTCCGCGCCCGTGTAGTTCCGGCCGAAGGTCTCCACCAGCATCGACAGGCTCATCAGGGTGGCGTCCAGGGGGCCGTCCTTGGTGTCGTCCACCAGCAGTTCGCTGATCAGCAGCCGGCCGCCGGGGGCCAGCGCGTCGTAGCAGCTCCGCAGGAGGGCACGGCACTGGTCGATGTCCCAGTCGTGCAGGATCATCGACAGCAGGATGACGTCCTGGCCGGCCGGCAGCGGGTCGGTGAAGAAGCTGCCGGGCGCGAAGGAGACCCGGTCGGCGAAGCCGGCCTGCTCGACCTTCTTCTGGGTGAGGTCGCAGACGAACGGCAGGTCGAAGATGGTGGCGGACAGCTCCGGGTAGGCCCGGCACAGCTCGATGGCGTAGGCGCCGCCCCCGCCGCCGACGTCCAGCAGCGAGCGGGCCGCCGACAGGTCCACGGTCCGGGCCATCTGACGGGCCGTCGGGCGGGAGATGGCGCTCATGCCCTCCCAGAACGTCTCCACCACCACCGGGTTGGTGTCGTCGAAGAGGGAGTCCCCCTTCTCGCTGTCCCAGGCGGTCGGGCGGTTGGTGCGCAGCGCCTCGTCCAGCCGCAGCCAGCCCGGGTAGTCGTGGCGGGAGACCACCTCGACCCAGCCGCCGACGTAGTCGTCACCGCCGCGGAGCAGGTACCGGTCGGTCATCGGGGTGTTGCGGTAGCCGGCGCCGTCGCGCTCCAGGAGGCCGAGGGCCGCGCAGCAGGTGACCAGCTGCTCGACCGGGCGCTCCTCGAAGCCCAGGACGCCGGCGAGGTCGGCCGGGGTCATGCCGGGGCGTTCGGCGAACCGCTCGAACACCTGGCGTTCGTGGGCGGTCACCAGCGTCTGGGAGACCCAGAGGCCGTAGACCATGTTCATGATCGGCATGACCGATACCGGCTCTTCGACGGAAGTCATCGTCATCCTTCTGTGGTCGGCGCGGAGGTGCGCGGTGCCGCGCGGCGGGACGGGCCCGGCGGAGGGGTTCCGGCGGGGATCAGACGGTCTGTTCCGCGACCGATTTGCTCCACTCGCGGGCGGTGGCGCTGGCGGACCGGCGGGTGGCCTCGGAGGGCACGACCGGGGTGGCGGCCTTGCGGCCGAACAGCACGTCCATCGGCTCCTCGATGTCACCGGCGTAGCCCATGGCGAAGCAGCCCTGCTGGTAGCCGATGACCTTGAGCAGTTCCTCGGGGAAGGTGCGGGCCAGCTCCGGCGGTGCCACGAGGTACTGGTTCTCCTCCTGGCGGACCCAGCCCGAGCAGTAGCTGAGGATCAGGCCGCGCCGGACGTCGTCGGTGCGGTTGTGGCCGCCGCCGTGCACCACCTTCCCGGAGAAGATGAACACCGAGCCCTTGGTCATCTCGACCGGGATGGAGTCCTCCTGGCGCACCTCGTCGGGGGAGAGCGCGTCGCTGCCGGGGACCACGCGGGTGGCGCCGTTGGCCTCGGTGAAGTCGGTGAGCGCCCAGAAGAACTGGCACATCACGTGGTGGTCGGCGGCGAACGGGAAGAAGTCCCAGACCAGTTCGTCCTTGTGCAGCTTCTGCGCGACCGAGCCCGGGTGAGCGCTGATCAGCTGGGTCTGCGAGAGCTGGAACTCGGTGGAGGTGTCGAGGAGTGCGCGGGCGACGCCGGTGCACAGGGGGTGCGTGATCAGCTCGCGGCCGGTGGCGGAGCGGGCGACGAGGCTGCCGGTCCGCTTGGTCTTCTGGCCGGCGAACGCGTCCGGGCCGAACGGGGTGGCGTCGATGTACGGGGTCATCTCGGCCAGCAGGGCGTCCACCGTCTCGGGCGGCAGCACGTTCTCGACGACGGCATAACCGTTCACGCGCATGCTGTGCATGATGTCGTCGAGAGCGGCGTCCTTGGGGAATCGGTCATTGACCGCGGGTTTCACAGCGATACTCCCTGATCTCGGGTACGAGCCTGTCCCGGGGGCGCACCGGCCCGGGGGTACGGGCCGGCCTCGGGCGCGGAGATTTACGGCGTGCCGGACCGGCCGGCTCTTCCGGGGGTGCTGGAAAAGGGCAGGCGAAGAAATACCTATGGGTAAGGGGTCGGCTTTTCCGGGAGAGGGGATGCGTCATTGCGCGCACGCCACTGCCGCGCCATCACTGCCTCGCCCGTTGTCACACACTGCTGCGTGAAAGATTTCCGGCGCGGCCGGGAAGGGTTTCCGCGCCAAGAGCTTTCCTGAATAGATCATTACCTGCCGTTGACCATCGCGGCAAGGGTGGCCGGACCGATCGACCGGATTTCAGCCCGGTCCGGCGGAGGCCGATCGGACGTGTCCGGACGACCTCCGCCCGGCCCGCCACCTGCCCTGACCACCGGTAACACGGGGCCCCTCCGGCCCCGCGGGGAGCGCGGGGCCGGATCAGGCCGGCCGTCGGCGGCCGGACACCGTCCGTCGGCCTGAATAATCGCCATTCAGCCCCACCCCCCGTGCGAATAAGCCACTCAGGGCCGGACGACCCCCGTAAAAAGCGCCAGGGCCGCTTGATTCCGGCCACTGCGTACGTCCACCGGCCGGTTGGCGTGATCTTTGCGGGGGGTGCTTCCCAGGAGTGGCGGCAGCGTCAATTGTTAAGGGCGGTGCTGCGAGAACCAGGATTGACCCGTGCGATTCCGGAGGTTAGCGTGTAGCGTGAACGGCAGATCAACCGAGCGTGCCCGGCACCGACTCGGTTCTTCCCGGTAATTCCTTCCGTCCGCCATGCCGCCCTGCGGGGCCCGGCGCACGGTTTTCCCCGACGCATTTCCGTACCCGTCTTGCGTTGCCGCGTTCCCTCTTGCGTTCCGTCTTTCCTGCCGTGTTTTCCGCGGCATTTTCCGTGACGCTTTCCCCGGATGCCTTCCCGTGCGGCTGCGGCCGTGGCGGTTTCCTCGTGAAGCGTTGTCCCGCGGCGGCTTTCCGTGCGGTGCCCGGTGAGGGCTCCCGCGGCTTCCGCAGCGGTTCGTTGCACCCCGTTCCCCCGGTTCCGCCCCCGGCCGCGCCGCCGGCCGGGCGCGCGGCGCCGTCCCCCGCCGGAACCCCCGGCCCCGCGACCTCTACACAGGGAGAGAGCCATGACCACGACAGTCGACACCACCACCGAGTCCATCTCGTTCGACGGCGAGAACCTCGGTATCGAGGACGTCCGGCGGATCGCGGAGCACTACGTGCCGTGCACGGTGACGCCCGAGGTGCTGACCAAGGCGGCGGCCAGCCGGCAGCAGTTCGAGGACATCGTCCGGCAGGGCGCCGCGGTCTACGGCGTCACCACCGGCTACGGCGAGATGATCTACATGCAGGTCGACCCCTCCAAGGAGGTCGAGTTGCAGACCAACCTGATCCGCAGCCACAGCGCCGGCGTCGGCCCGCTGTTCGCCGAGGACGAGGCCCGCGCCATCCTGGCCGCGCGGCTCAACGCGCTCTCCCGCGGCTACTCGGCGGTCCGGCCCGAGATACTGGAGCGCCTGGCGCTCTATCTCAACCTCGGCATCACCCCTGCCATCCCGGAGATCGGCTCGCTCGGCGCCAGCGGCGACCTCGCCACCCTGTCGCACCTGGCCTGCACGGTCATCGGCGAGGGCTACGTGCTGCGCGACGGCGGCCGGGTGCCCACCGGCGAGGTGCTGCGCGAACGGGGCATCGAGCCGCTTCAGATGCGGTTCAAGGAAGGTCTGGCGCTGATCAACGGGACCTCCGGGATGACCGGTGTGGGCTCGCTCGTCGTCGGCCGCGCCTTCGACCAGCTCCACCAGGCGGAGATCGTCTCCGCGCTGATCGTGGAGACCCTGCGCTGCTCCACCAGCCCGTTCCTCGCCGAGGGCCACGAACTGGCCCGCCCGCACCGCGGCCAGGTCGACTCCGCGGCCAACCTGCGCACCCTGCTCGCCGACAGCAAGCTGGCCGTCTCGCACAGCGAACTCCGCGAGGAGTACCAGAGCAAGAAGTCCGGCGATGACGTCACCCGCACCGACGTCTACCTCCAGAAGGCGTACTCGCTGCGGGCCATCCCGCAGGTGCTGGGCGCCGTCCGGGACACCCTGCACCACGCCGCGGGCACCCTGCGCACCGAGCTGAACTCCGCCACCGACAACCCCCTGTTCTTCCCGGGCAAGGAGGTCTTCCACGGCGGCAACTACCACGGCCAGCCGGTCGCGTTCGCGATGGACTTCACCACCATCGCCCTGACCCAGCTCGGTGTGCTCTCCGAGCGCCAGAGCAACCGCCTGTTCAACCGGCACCTCAGCTACGGGCTGCCGGAGTTCCTGGTGGCCGGCGAGCCCGGCCTCAACAGCGGCTTCGCGGGCGCCCAGTACCCGGCGACCGCGCTGATCGCCGAGAACCGCACCATCGGCCCGGCCAGCACCCAGAGCGTGCCGTCCAACGGCGACAACCAGGACATCGTCAGCATGGGCCTGATCTCGGCGCGCAACGCCCGCCGGGTGCTCTCCAACAACAGCAAGATCCTCGCGGTGGAGTTCCTGGCCGCGGCCCAGGCCGTGGACCTCACCGGCCGCTTCGAGGGCCTGAGCACCGCCGGCAAGGCCACCTACGAGAAGGTCCGCTCGCTGGCGCCGACCCTGGACCGGGACCGGTTCATGTCCGACGAGATCGAGCTGGTGGCCGGCGCGGTGGCCCGCGGTGAGTTCCTCGACGCCGTCAAGTCCGTCGGCATCGAGCTTCGCTGACGGTCCGTCAGTACGTATACGGACCGCCGGAAGCGGTGGAGGGAGTCGGGATGAACACAGCGGACGCCCTGGCGGTGCTGGACGCCCCGCCCGACGCGGACGTGGACCCGGACGAGCTGGTCCGGGCGGCCATGCAGTGGCACTTCTCACCGGAGACGGGCACGCCGTTCTGGCTCGCCCGGCGGGACACGCTCGGTTTCGACCCGCGCACGGACGTGCGCACCAGGGCCGATCTGCGCCTGTTCCCCCAGGTCGTCGACGACCTGCGGCACACGCCGGTGGAGGACCTGCTGCCCCGGGGCTACGGCGGCGCCGCCGAGGTGATCGGGGTCTTCGAGAGCGGCGGCACCACCGGGGCCCCCAAGCGGGTGGTCTACCTCGCGGACTGGATGGAACGCGAGATGGCGCAGGCCATGCGCGCCATGGACGAGCGGGGCTATCCGCGCGGGGTGAACTGGCTGTCGCTGGGCCCCAGCGGCCCGCACGACTACGCCGAGCTCACCGGGCAGCACGCCCGCCGCCGGGGCGGCCTGCGGTTCGCCATCGACTTCGACCCCCGCTGGGTGCGCCGGTGCCTGCGGGAGGGCCGCCCCGAGGAGGCCGAGCGCTATCTGGACCATGTGCTCGCCCAGGCCGGGGACGTGTTGGCCAGCCAGCACGTCGGGGCCGTCCAGGCCCCGCCGCCGCTGCTGGAGCGGCTGGCCCGGGACGAGCGGCTGGTGGACCTGGTCCGCGGACAGGTCCAGGTGATCACCTGGTGCGGGACGAGCATGGACCGGGACACCCGGGACCTGTTCACCCGCGAGGTGTTCCCCGGCATCCCGGTCTACGGGCTGTACGGCAGCACCATGGCGCTCGGCGCCGCCTTCGAGCGGCCGGTCACGGACGACGGCGACTCGGTGTTCGACTCACCGTCGGTGAACGTCACGTACGAGGTCGTCGACCCCGGCAGCGGCGAGCCGGTCGCCGTCGGGGAGACCGGGCAGGTGGTGATGCACCACCTCAGCAAGTCGGCCCTGCTGCCGCACAACCGCGAGCGGGACATGGCGCGCCGGGCCGCCGCACCGGCGGACCGGGTCGGCCACGCGGTCGCCGACGTCCGCCCGGTGGAGGCGTTCACCGGGGTGCCCGTGATCGTGGGGGCGTACTGATGGCGGCGGCGCTCCCGGGCTCCCCCGGGACCGCCGTCGCCGGGCCCGCCCCCGCGGCCGCGCCCGGCCCGCCCCGCTTCCTGGACGCCCTGGTCCCGGAGGGCACCTACCGCACCGGGCGGCGGGAGACCGTACGGGACGTGGCGGGCCGGCCGGTCGCGGAGTTGACGCTGGCGCCCGCGCTGTACGTGGGGCGGACCCTGGACCGGCTGCGGCGGCGCCCGGCCGTCGCGGCCGGCTGGCCGGCGGCCGAGCGGGCGGACCGGCTGCGGGCCGCGGCCACCGCGTTCACCGGCGCCCGGCTCGGCGGGCTGGACCCCGAGGCGCACCACCGGCTGGTGGCCCGCACCACCGGCGTGCCGGTGGCCGTGGTGCGGGCCGCGGCGGAGACCGTCGCGGCGGCGTTGGCGCACGCGGTGGCCGCGGTCGAGCGGGCCCGGCCGCGCGGGGCGCTGCCCGCCGACTGGCGGCACGCGGACACCGGGGCCGGCGGCGCGGTGGTGTGGCGCCGCCGGGGCCACCTGCTGAGCGTCAACGCCTCCGGGAACCACCCGGCGGTCCACTCGCTGTGGCCGGAGGCGCTGGCGCTGGGCTACCGCGTCGCCGTCCGGCCGTCCCGCCGCGACCCGTTCACCGCGCACCGGCTGGTGCTCGCGCTCCGCTCGGCCGGGTTCGCCGACGAGGACGCGGTACTGCTGCCGTGCGGCCACCAGGCCGCCGACGAGCTGATCCGCGGCGGCGACCTCGCCATGGTCTTCGGCGGGGACGAGGTGGTGGCCCGCTATGCGGGCGGCCGCTCGGGCACGCCGGTGCTGCCGCAGGGGCCCGGCCGGGTCAAGGTGCTGGTCACCGGCGCCTGGGAGCCGTACCTCGACGTGATCGCCGAGTCGGTGGGCGGGCTGGGCGGGGTGTCCTGCCTGAACGCCACCGGGGTGCTGGTGGAGCGGGACGCCACCGGGTTCGCCGAGGCCCTGGCCGAGCGGCTCGGCGCGCTGCGGCCGCTGCCGCCGGAGCACGAGGACGCCGGGCTGCCCTGCCTGCCGGCGGCCGAGGCGCACCGGGTCGAGGACTTCCTGCGGCAGCGGGCCGCGGGCACCCGGGCGGTGCTCGGCGGCGGGGTGCACGACCTGGCGGACGGCAGCGCCGCACTGCGCCCGGCGGTGCACCTGCTGGCCGGTCCCGGCGCCGAACAGCTCGGCGTGGAGCTGCCGTTCCCGTGCGCCTGGGTCGCGCCGTGGTCGCCGGCCGACGGCACCGCGCCGCTGCGCGGGTCGCTGGTCGCCGGCGTCGCCACGGACGACGACGCGCTGGTGGACGCGGTGCTGGCCGAACCGTCCGTCCGCAATGTCTACGGCCTGGACCGGCCCACCTGGTGGCTGCCGCCGGGCGTCCCGCACGACGGGTTCCTGGCCGAGTTCCTGATGCGCGCGACCGCGCTGGCCCGAGGATGAAGGAGGTGTTCCGGTGCGTGCCGTAGTCCTGCACGGTGTGGGCGACGTCCGGGTCGAGGAGGTGCCGCGCCCGCGTGTCGAGGAGCCGTCGGACGCGCTGGTGCGGGTGGTGGCGGCCGCGGTGTGCGGCTCGGACCTGTCGGTGCTGCGCGGGCGCTCCCCGCTGCCCCGGCCGATCCGCAGCGGCCACGAGTTCGTCGGGGTCGTCGAGGACGTGGGCGCGGAGGTGACCGCCGTGCGCCCGGGGCAGTTCGTCATCGCGCCGTTCAGCACCTCCTGCGGCGGCTGCGCGCACTGCCGCCGCGGGCAGACGATCGCCTGCGAACAGGGCATGTTCTTCGGGGAGTTCGGGCCCGACGGGTCGGCGCTGGACGGCGGGCAGGCGGAGTACGTCCGGGTGCCGCTGGCCGACAGCACGCTGGTGGGGCTGGCACAGGCGCCGCCGGACGCGCTGGTGCCCCACCTGCTGGCGCTCACCGACGTGCTGCCCACCGGGCACGAGGCCGCCGTCCACGCGGGGGTGCGCCCCGGCGCCACGGTCGTGGTGGTCGGGGACGGCGCCGTCGGGCAGTGCGCGGTACTGGCCAGCCGCCGGCTGGGCGCGGAGCGGATCGTGGTGATGTCGCGGCACCCGGAGCGGCAGCGGCTGGCCCGGGCGCACGGCGCGACCGATGTCGTCGCCGGCCGCGGCGAGGAGGGCGCGGCCGAGGTCGCCGAGCTGCTCGGCGGCGGCAGCGGCCATGTGATCGAGGCCGTCGGGTCGCTGGAGGCGGTGCGGCAGGCGATCGGCTGCGCCCGCCCGGGCGGCCGAATCGGCTACGTGGGGCTGCCCTGGGACGTCAGCCTGCCGCTGTGGGAGCTGTTCGGCAAGAACCTCTGCCTGAGCGGCGGCGGCGCGAACGTGCGCGCGACCCTGCCCGGCCTGCTGCCCGAGGTACTGGCCGGCACGCTGCGGCCGGGCGGCGTCTTCGACGCGGTCTTTCCGCTGGCCGGCGCGGTGGAGGCGTTCGGCGCCATGGACACCCGCCGGTGCGTCAAGGCGGTCCTGCGGCCGTAGCGGACGCGCGCGTGCTCCCCGGCCGGCCGAGGAACCCCTCGGCCGGGCCGGGACTCGCGGCCGGGCCGGCCACCCCGTCAGCTGCTGCGGCCGGCCGCCTTCGCCGCGCCGCGGGCCCAGCCCGCGACGACCGCGCCGAGCACGGCGGCGAGCACGTGGGCGGTGATGCCGGCGGCGAATCCACCGGGCAGCCAGCCCAGCAGGCCGGCGTTGTCGTGGTCGATGAGCTGGCGGATCGCCCCCTGCGCCCCGAGGACGAAAAGAACCACACCGAGGCCCTGAAAGATGTCGTACTTCATGTGCTGCCTTCCGGATGCGTGAAGCGTCTTCGCCGCCCGCGCACACCGCGTCAGGGGAGGTCCTGGCACCTGCGCGGCCGTCGCGGGGCGGTTACAGTGCACTTGCACTGTAAAGGGACGAGTACGCGTTTGCAATGCGGTTGCATGGCGAACGGTGGCAAGGAGGCGCCATGCCGAAGATCGTGGACCACGAGGAGCGCAGGAAGCGCCTGGTCGAGGCCGTCTGGGCGCTGGCGGTCCGGGGCGGCATCGAGCAGGTGACGCTGCGCAAGGTGGCGGACGAAGCGGGCGTCTCCATGGGGCAGGTGCAGCACTACTACTCCTCGATGCACGCCCTGGTCCGCGACGCGCTCGACCGTGCCGTCCGCGCCGTGCACAGCAGGATCGAGACCTCGGTGCGGGCAGCCGGCGCGACGGGCCCGGAGGACCTCCTGCGCATCTGCCTCCACGCCCTGACCGGCCCCGACGAGGAGAGCACGCGGCTCATGCGGTTCTCCCTCGCGGCGGCCGGGCGGGCCGTCTCCGACCCGACGATGGCCACGGTCCTGGCCCCGGGGGACGACGAACTGCTCTCCTTCACCGCCGGGCTCATCGCCGCGGCCCGGCAGGAACGGGGCGGCGCACCGTGTGACGAGGACCGCCTCGACGCCGACATCTGCTGGTCACTGGCCGCGAGCCTGGGCGTGGACGTGGCCCTGGGGTACCGCACACCGGACGCCGCCGGGCGGATGCTCGACCACCACCTCGACCGGCTCCTGGGACCGCAGCGGCAGGCGGCGACGGCCTGAACCGGCGGCCGCGCCGGCCCGCCGCCCGGGACCGCGCCACCGCTCAGGGGCGCCGTTCAGGGGCGTGGTTCAGGGGCGCGGGCCGGGCGTGGCTTCAGGGGCGCCGTCCGGGGCCGCCGCTGAGGGCCGCCGCATCTCCGGCGGCGCCGTCCGCCGCCCCCTGCCCGCCGCCGTCGCCGGACCCCTGCCGGGCCGGGGCCTCGCCGAAGCGGGCCAGGGCCAGCGCACCCGCGACCGCCAGCGCGAAGCCGGCGACGGCCAGCGGGGCCAGGCCGTCGCGGGTGCGGTCGCCGAGCCAGGCGACACCGGCCGCGGCCGGGCCGAGGGTCTCGCCGAGCACCATCCCGGCGGTGGCGGTGGTGACCGACCCGCGCTGGAGGGCGGAGGTCAGCAGCAGGAACGCCGCGCCGCCGCCGATCAGCAGCGCGTAGACCGCGGGGTTGGTGAGCAGGTCGGCCGGCCGGAAGCCGTCGATGAGCCGGACCGCGACCTCGACGACGCCGAAGCCCAGGCCCGCCCCGAGGCCCAGCGCGGCGGCCCGGGCCCGGCCCGGGAGCCGCCCGGCCAGCGCCCCGGCGGCCGGCAGCGCGACGGCCAGCACCAGCACCCCGATCCGCAGCGCGGGGCCGCCGGCCCGGTGCCCCTCGGCGCCCGAGGCGAGCGCCAGCAGCGCCAGGCCGCCGCAGACCACCGCCACCGCGAGCCACTCCGCGCGGCGGAGCCGGCTGCCCAGCAGCGGTCCGGCGGCCACCGCGGTCACCGCGAGGGTGGCCGCCAGCGCCGCGCCGACCGTGTAGATCGGCAGCGTCCGCAGCGCCACCAGCTCCAGCAGGAACCCCAGCCCGTCCAGCAGCAGCCCCAGCAGATAGCGCCACTGGGTCAGCACCCGCAGCAGCAGCCGGGCGTCCACCCCGGACCCGGTACCGGCCGGGGTGTCCCGGGCGGCCACGGCCTGGAAGACGGACGCGGTACCGAAGCACAGCGCGGAGGCGAACGCGCAGACCATCCCGAGCAGCATGGCGCCGACTGTACGGCCCCGGCGGCCGCCCCCGGCAGGGGCCCGTCCCGCCGCCTACGCCCCCAGCACCTCCCGCAGCTGCTCCAGCCCCCAGTCCAGGTCCTCCTTGGAGATCACCAGGGGCGGCGCGATCCGGATCGTCGCGCCGTGGGTCTCCTTGGCCAGCACGCCGCGGGCCAGCAGCCGTTCGCAGACCGCGCGGCCGTCGCCGCGGGAGGGGTTGATGTCGATCCCGGCCCACAGCCCGCGGCCGCGCACCGCGTCCACCGCACCGCCGCCGACCAGCGGCGCCAGCGCGCGGTGCAGGTGGCAGCCCAGTTCCGCGGCCCGCCGCTGGTACTCGCCGGTGCGCAGCAGGGCGATCACCTCCAGCCCGACCGCGCAGGCCAGCGGGTTGCCGCCGAACGTCGAGCCGTGCTCACCGGGCCGGAAGACGCCCAGCACCTCGCGCGAGGAGACCACCGCGGACACCGGGAGCAGGCCGCCGCCCAGCGCCTTGCCCAGGACGTAGACGTCCGGGGCGACGCCCTCGTGCTCGCAGGCGAAGGTGGTGCCGGTACGGCCCAGGCCGGACTGGATCTCGTCGGCGATGAACAGCGCGTTCCGGGCCCGGGTCAGCTCGCGGACGCCGGCGAGGTAGCCGGCCGGCGGCACCAGGACGCCCGCCTCGCCCTGGATCGGCTCGATCAGCACCGCGACGGTGTCCGTGTCCACCGCCGCGTCCAGGGCGGCGAGGTCGCCGTAGGGGACGACGGTGAAGCCGGGGGTGTACGGGCCGAAGTCGGCGCGCGCCACGGGGTCGGTGGAGAAGGAGACGAGGGTGGTGGTGCGGCCGTGGAAGTTGTTCTCCGCGACGACGATCCCGGCCCGCCCGTCGGGGACGCCCTTGACGCGGTAGCCCCACTTCCGGGCGGCCTTGATCGCGGTCTCCACCGCCTCCGCGCCGGTGTTCATCGGCAGCACCAGCTCCATCCGGCACAGTTCGGCCAGCTGGGTGCAGAAGTCGGCGAACCGGTCGTGGTGGAAGGCGCGGGAGGTGAGCGTGACCCGTTCCAGCTGGGCGCGGAGCGCGTCCAGGAGCCGGGGGTTGCGGTGGCCGAAGTTCAGCGCGGAGTACCCGGCCAGCAGGTCGAGGTAGCGCCGGCCGGTGACGTCGGTCAGCCAGGCGCCCTCGGCGGTGGCCACCACGACCGGCAGCGGCCGGTAGTTGTGCGCGCCGTGGGCCTCGGCGGCGGCGATGAACGCTTCGGGTGAGGTCACGCTGACTCCGTCCGCCGGGCCGGACCGTGCGGTCCGGTCGTACGAGCAGTTGCCGGCCCCCGCTCCCCCGCCCCCTCATTCTCCCGCCGCCGCCCGGGCCCGCGCAGTCCGGCCGCCCTCCGGCCCCGGGGCCGCACGGGCCCCGGGGGTGCCGGGGCCCGTGCGGGGGTGCGGGGGTGCCGGGGTGCCGGGGGTGCCCGGCGGGCGGGACGCGGCGGGCGCCCCCTAGACTTCCGGTGCGCACCGCGACTGGCGCACGGGGAACGGACCCCGAGGGAGCGGTGCGCGGCCACACGCCGCTGAGGTGCCGCCCGCCTGGGTACCCCGGGACCACGACCGACCCGCTCGATCGCCCCGGAGGACGCCATGACGGCACATCCGCCCACCCATCCCGCCCTGCACGCCGCCGACCCGGAACTCGCCGCGCTGATCGGCGCCGAGGAGCGGCTCCAGGCCGACACCCTGCGGCTGATCCCCAGTGAGAACTACGTCTCCGCCGCCGTCCTGGAGGCCACCGGGACGGTCCTCCAGAACAAGTACAGCGAGGGCTACCCGGGCCGCCGCTACTACGAGGGCCAGCAGAACATCGACGTGGTGGAGACGCTGGCCGTCGACCGCGCCAAGGCCCTGTTCGGCGTCGAGCACGCCAACGTCCAGCCGTACTCCGGCTCGCCGGCCAACCTCGCGGTGTACCTCGCCTTCGCCTCGCCCGGCGACACCGTGCTGGGCATGTCGCTGCCGATGGGCGGCCACCTCACGCACGGCTGGGGCGTCTCGGCGACCGGCACGTGGTTCAACGGCGTGCGGTACGGCGTCCGGGCCGACACCGGGCGGATCGACTTCGACCAGGTGCGCGACCTGGCCCTGAAGGAGCGCCCGAAGATCATCTTCTGTGGTGGTACGGCGGTGCCGCGGACCATCGACTTCGCCGCCTTCGGGGAGATCGCCCGGGAGGCCGGCGCGGTGCTGGTCGCCGACATCGCGCACATCGCGGGCCTGGTGGCGGGCGGCGCGCACCCCTCCCCCGTGCCGCACGCCGACGTCATCTCGACCACCACCCACAAGACGCTGCGCGGGCCGCGCGGGGCGATGCTGATGTCCCGCGCCGCGCACGCCAAGGCGATCGACAAGGCGGTCTTCCCCGGCCTCCAGGGCGGGCCGCACAACCACACCACCGCCGCCATCGCGGTGGCGCTGCGGGAAGCCGCCGCGCCGTCGTTCCGGGAGTACGCGCACGCGGTGGTCGCCAACGCCAAGGCGCTCGCCGAGGCGCTGCTGGCCCGCGGTTTCGACCTGGTCTCCGGCGGCACCGACAACCATCTGGTGCTGATCGACCTGTCCTCGAAGGAGGTGCCCGGCAAGGTCGCCGCCAAGGCCCTGGACCGGGCCGGCATCGTGGTGAACTACAACACCGTGCCGTTCGACCCCCGCAAGCCCTTCGACCCCTCCGGCATCCGGATCGGCACCCCCTCGCTCACCTCCCGCGGCCTGACCCCGTCCGACATGCCCCAGGTCGCCGACTGGCTCGACCGCGGCGTCCGCGCCGCCACCACCGGCGACGAGGAAGCCCTCTCCACCCTCCGCAAGGAGGTAGCCGACCTGATGACCGCCCACCCGGCCCCGGGCATCCCGCTCCCGGAGTAGCCCGCCGGGCCGGGCGGCGGGGGCCGGGCGGCCCGGCCAGGGCCCGGTCGGGCGACGGTCGGGCGACGGCTGGGCGGTCCCTGGCCGGCCGGGCAGACCACGGCCGGGCGGCCGGGCGGCTGGGCGGCTGGGCGGCTGGGCGGCTGGGCCACAGCCTGTCGGACGGGACCGCCCTGGGTCTGGACGGGACGGGCCATATCCGTGCGAGCCAGGCCGCCCCGGGCCAGGACCGGACTGGGCCGGCACCGCTCCGGACCGGACCGGCCCGGACCGGACCGCCCGGGCCGCAGCCGACCTGGCCTCCACTGCGGGGCCCCGGCGCCGGGCCGCTCCCCGGCGCCGGTGGCCGTCCCCGCGCCGAAGCGGCCGCGTCAGCCGCGCACGCACGCCCGGCGGGTGGCTCAGCAGCGGCCCGGCGAGCGGCCCGGCGGACGGCCCGGCGAGGCCCGGCGGACGGCCTGCCCGGTAGGCCCCCGCACCGGGGAATACCCCCCGCCACCCCCGGCGTTGGGCCCTGCGAGGGGGCTTCGGGTCCCCTACGGGATCCGTTCGGACACCCCCTGCGGGCCTCCACGTCCGGGGCCCCCGCGGACCTGAGAGAATGAATGCCATGGCTCTCCAGCGTCCTCGTGTGCTCTCCGGTATCCAGCCCACCGCCGGCTCCTTCCACCTCGGCAACTACCTCGGCGCGGTCCGCCAGTGGGTCGCGATGCAGGAGTCCCACGACGCCTTCTACATGGTGGTCGACCTGCACGCGATCACCGTTCCGCAGGACCCCGCGGAGCTGCGCCGGAACACCCGGGTCGCGGCCGCCCAGCTGCTGGCCGCCGGCTTGGACCCGGAGCGCTGCACGCTCTTCGTGCAGAGCCACGTCCCCGAGCACGCCCAGCTCGCCTGGGTGATGAACTGCGTCACCGGCTTCGGCGAGGCGTCCCGGATGACCCAGTTCAAGGACAAGTCGGCCAAGCAGGGCGCGGACCGCACCACGGTCGGCCTGTTCACCTACCCGGTGCTGATGGTCGCCGACATCCTGCTGTACCAGGCCGACCAGGTCCCGGTCGGGGAGGACCAGCGCCAGCACCTGGAGCTGACCCGCGACCTCGCGGACCGCTTCAACACCCGGTTCGGTGCCACCTTCACCGTCCCGAACCCGTACATCGTCAAGGAGACGGCGAAGATCTTCGATCTCCAGGACCCGTCGATCAAGATGAGCAAGTCGGCCTCCTCGCCGAAGGGCATCATCGACCTGCTCGACGACCCGAAGGCCACCGCCAAGAAGATCAAGAGCGCGGTGACGGACACCGACACGGTGATCCGCTTCGACCGCGAGGCCAAGCCCGGCGTCAGCAACCTCCTCACCATCCTGTCCACCCTCACCGGCCGCGACATCCCGTCGCTGGAGCGCGACTACGAGGGCAAGATGTACGGCGCGCTCAAGACCGACCTGGCCGAGGTGATGGTCGACTTCGTCACCCCGTTCCGGACCCGTACGCAGGAATACCTCGACGACCCCGAGACGCTGGACACGATCCTGGCCAAGGGCGCCGAGAAGGCCCGCGCGGTGGCCGCCGAGACCCTCGCCGCCACGTACGACCGGATCGGCTTCCTGCCGGCCAAGCGCTGACCGTCCGCGGAAGGCCGCGCGGGCGCGCCCGCGCGGCACACCGAGAAGGTGCGCGCCCCCGCGGCGCGCACACACACGTCAGGAGGGAGAACGCAGTGGGGACCGTAACGCTCGGCGTGTCGATCGCGGTCCCGGAGCCCTACGGCAGCTTCCTCCAGCGGAAGCGCGAGGGCTTCGGCGACCCGGCCGCCCGCGCCATCCCCACCCACATCACCCTCCTGCCGCCGACCGAGGCCGAGACCGCGGCGCTGCCCGCCATCGAGGCGCACCTGGCGGAGGTCGCCGCGGGCTGCCGGCCGTTCGCGCTGCGGCTGGCGGGCACCGGCACCTTCCGGCCGCTGTCGCCGGTGGTCTTCGTGCAGGTCGTCGAGGGGGCGCGCGGCTGCACGGTGCTCCAGGAGCGGATCCGCGCCGCGTCCGGGCCGTGCGCCCGCGCGTTGCAGTTCCCGTACCACCCGCACGTCACCGTCGCGCACGGCATCGACGAGGCGGCCATGGACCGCGCCCAGAGCGAGCTGGCGGACTTCTCCGCCGCCTGGACGATCGGCGGCTTCGCGCTCTACGAGAAGGGCGCCGACGAGGTCTGGCGGCTGGAGCGGGAGTACCCGTTCGGGGCCGGCGGCGGGCCGGTGACGCTGCCCCGCCAGGCCGCCGAGGCCGGCCTGTCCCGGCCGCCCGCACCGTCCCGCTGACCGTCCCGGCGCACCCGCGGGCCGCCGGGTACCTCCCGGTTTCCGGGGTATCCGGACGCTAGTGTTCCGGCCAGTCGGGTCGGGCGGCGGCGGTACGCGGATGAAGGGCGGACGCGGAATGCGGGGGAACGGCGACGGCCACGGCAACGGCAGCGGCAACGGCAGCGGCACCGAACACGGCGACGGCCACGGGAACGGCGGCGGCGCGGACGCGGCGGATGGCACCGGGGCCGCGCCCGGGGACCGGGAGCGCAAGGCCGACGGCCAGCTGACCTGGGTGCGGGGGCTCCCGGTCGTCGGCCCGCGGCTCACCCCGGTGGTGGACCGGCTGCTGGCCACCCACCTGTGGCGCAGCTACAACCGCATGCTCCAGGTGCACTGGACCCGGCTCGCCGCCGCCATCACCTTCACCAGCTTCATGGCGCTCTTCCCGCTGCTGACCGTCGGCGCCGCGATCGTCGCCTCGACGCTCGGCGACGCCCAGGTGCGCCAGCTCCAGAAGAAGCTCGCCGAGCAGATCCCCGGTATCGCGGGGCAGCTGGACCTCGGCGCGCTGGTCGACAACGCCGGCACGGTCGGCCTGATCGCCGGCGGCGCGCTGCTGCTCACCGGCATCGGCTGGGTGCAGTCGCTGCGGGACTGCCTGCGGGCCGTCTGGGAGGCGCCCGACGAGGAGGTCAACTTCCTGCTCGGCAAGGTCCGCGACGGCGGGCTGCTGCTCGGCCTGGGCGGGGTCGCGGTGGTCTCGGTGGCCTGCTCGGCGTTCGCCTCGGCGGCGGTCGGCCGGGCGGCGGAGGCGATCGGGCTGCCGCAGGAGGGGGCGGCCAGCGTCCTGCTGACGGCCGCCGGATTCTGCATCGCGGTGCTCGCCGACTTCCTGATGCTGGTCTACGTCCTGACCAAGCTCGCCGGGGCGCACCCGCCGCGGCGCGCGGTGATCACCGCCGGCCTGATCGGCGCGATCGGCTTCGAACTGCTGAAATGGCTGCTCAGCGGCTATCTGCGGGGCGTCGCCGCGCGCAGCATGTACGGCGCCTTCGGCACCCCCATCGCCCTGCTGCTGTGGATCAACTTCACCGCGAAGCTGCTGGTCTTCTGCGCGGCGTGGACGGCGACGCAGCGCGCGGGCGGGGACCGCGGCGCCGCCCCGGCCACGGGCGCGGGGGCGGACGGCTGATACGGGGGGCGGCACCGGACGCACCGGCCCCGCCCCGCGCCTCCCTCCGCGCCTTACGGGCGGTCGCCCCTCGACCCGCGCCGGCCGCGGGGCCCGTCCGGCACCGGGCGCCGGCGCCGGATCACCAACGCCACCGCGCCCAGCAGCGCCACCACGCCGGCGCCGATGCCCAGCGCGGTCCACGGCATGCCGGAACCGCCGGCCGCGTCCAGGGCAGCCTGCGCCTGCCGGTCGCCGTTCTTCGCGGCGCCGCTGCCGCCCGGCCCGTCGTCCGAGCCCTTCGGCCCGACGAGGCGGCCGACCGGCTCGACCTTGCCGTCCGCGGCGAAGCCCCAGTCGAAGAGCCGGGCGGCCTCCCGGTACGCCTCGTTGTGCACCTTCTTCTCCGGGTTCATCACGGTGACCAGCAGCTTGCGGTTCCCGTGCTGGGCGACGCCGGTGAAGGTGGACCCGGCGTTGGTGGTGGAGCCGTTCTTCACGCCCGCGATGCCCGGGTACGGCTTGATGTCGTAGTCGCCGCTGAGCAGCCGGTTGGTGTTCTGGATGCCGAACGTGGCGCGCTTGCCGTCCTTGCCCAGGTCGCCGGGGAACTGTGCGCTCGCCGTGGAGCAGTACTCGCGGAAGTCGGGGTTCCGCAGGCCGGCCCGCGCGAACAGGCTGAGGTCGTAGGCGCTGGAGACCTGCCCCGGCGCGTCGTAGCCGTCCGGGGTGACCACGTGCGTGTCGGTGGCGTTCAGCTCCACCGCGCGCCGCTGCATCTCCTTGACGGTCGCCGCGGTGCCGCCGTTCATGGCGGAGAGGGTGTGCACCGCGTCGTTCCCGGACCGCAGGAAGACCCCCAGCCACAGGTCGTGGACGGTGTAGGTGAGGTTCTCCTTTATGCCGACCAGGCTGCTGCCGGCGCCCATCCCCGCCAGGTCGGCGGGCTTGACCTTGTACGTGGTGGTCTTGGGGAACTTCGGCAGCACGGTGTCGGCGAACAGCATCTTCAGCGTGCTGGCCGGCGCCAGCTGCCAGTGCGGGTTCTTGGCGGCCAGTACCTCGCCGGTCTCCGCGTCCGAGACGATCCAGGAGCGGGCGGTCAGCTCCTTGGCGTCGGGGAGCTCGGGCGCGCCCGCCCGGAGCTGCACCTGGACGCCGGGCAGGCCCAGCCGGTCCCCGCCGACCTGCGACATCTTCGCGGGCGGGACGGGCACCTTGGGCTGCTGCCCGCCGTCCGCGGGGGCGGCGTACGCGGTGCCGGCCAGCAGCGGCGACACCAGCAGCACGGAGGACGCCAGCGCGGCGACGGTCCGGACGGCGGAGGGGGACGCGGAGGTACTCAGGGTCGTCGGCACGTCCGTGAACGTACCCGCCCGCGGCCGCGCCGGGGAACGCGCCCCACGGAAGAGTGCCCCTCCGAACGGCCGGATGGAGCCGCCGCCGCTGCCGGGGTGGTCACCCGCGCGGCGCTCTCCCCCCGCGTCCCGCTTCCCGCCCGTCGCCGGGGAGAGCTGGTCCATCTGATCCACCTTTCGCCTACCACTCGTCAACGCCCCGCCGGACCGGGCGGAAGAGCAGGTCAGAGCCCTGCCGCCGGTCCCTTGCGGTGGTGGGGCCGCTGCCCGCCGGCCACCCGGCCGGCCCCGGCAGCGGGCCCACAGCACCGAAGACGGCACCGGCACCGGTGGGGATCCAGCTGCGGCCGGTACGGGACGTGAATCACTCCGGACGCGGGGCGCGGGCGGGCGCGGTTGACGCGGCGGACCCGGTGAGCGGGGCCCGGCGGTCGTGGCGGCCGGGGTGGTCGCGGGAGAGCGGTGCGGCGCGGGCGGTCAGGCGCGCGGGGCGGCGGCCGCGGCGGCCGCCGTCTCGCGGCGCAGGGCGCGCAGTCCGCGGAGGCCGAGGATGCCGATCGCGGTGCCCAGCAGGAACGAGGTGATGGCGAGGGCCAGGTGGATCCAGAAGTAGGCGGTGGGGTCGCCGTGGTCGAAGGCCAGGCCGCTCGCGTCCTTGACCAGGTTCTTGACGAAGGTGGTCCAGACCACCCACGACCAGGCGCCGAAGGCGAGGAGGAACCAGGAGACCGGGCGGCTGAGCTTCATGGGGCGAGTCCTCTGTTGCGGGCGGGAGCCTTGCCCGGCAAGTATCCGTGATCGGCCCGGGGCGCCGTCCGGCCGGTGCCCCGGGGGCGGCGGGCAGGCCCCTACGGCCGCCCTCCGGGCGAACGACGCGACTTTACGGACACCCCCTAGCGGCCCGCGAACTTCGTACTGATGGTGGTGAAGACGCGCTGGGCCTCCGGGCCGAGGTACGGGCCGGCCAGCCAGGTGTGCGCGCTGGAGCTGATCGAGGTGTTGGAGATCAGCGTGAGCCTGCCGCCGCGGCTGACGAACCAGCCGCCGCCGGAGGTGCCGCCGGTCATGGTGCAGCCGATCCGGTCCATGGCCGGGGTGCCCTGCTGCATGGTGAGGCGGCCGGGGCGGTCCAGGCAGGCCATCATGCGGGCGCCGTCGTAGGGCGGCGCGGCCGGGTAGCCGAACGCCTTGACCGAGCTGATGCCGTCGGCGTGCGGCGCGTTGAACCACACCTGGGCGGCCGCGCCGACGGTCTCCTGGAGCGACTTCCCGCCGCCGTTCTCCGGGCGGACGTGCAGGACCGCGAAGTCGTACGCGGAGCCGGCGTTGCCGGACTCGGCGCTGCCCAGGTCGATCCACTCGCCGGAGGTGGTGATCCAGTCGGCCCAGAAGCGGCCGTAGGGGGTGACCTGCCGGGTCGGGGTGGTGCCGACCCGGCTCATCGGGACGCCGGTGTCGTTGTACGACGGCACGAAGACGACGTTGCGCATCCAGCCGCCCTGGCGGCCGGAGTGGACGCAGTGGCCCGCGGTCCACACCAGGTCGGATTTCCCGGGGTGGGCCGGGTCCTCGACGACGGTGCCGGAGCAGACCATCGGGCCCTTGGGACTGTCGAAGAAGATCTTGCCGACCGGCGCCATGTTGCGGTGGTACGGGCGGGCCACCTCCTCGGCGGTGACCGGGCGCGGCTCGGGGTCGGTGGTGCCGTGGCCGCCGACCGCGCCGCCGGCCCGGACGCCGACGTCCGGGGCGGCCTGGGCGCGGGCCATCCGGTCCGGCTGCCAGTGGTCCTTGATGATCGGGTTGGCGAAGTCCTGCGCCTTGCGGGCCCAGTTGCCCCAGTTCTTCCAGCCGCCGTCCTTCCACCGCTTGAGGTCGTCGAGGCTGGTGGGGGCACCGTCGGGGAGGCGGGGCGCGGACGCGTGCTTCCGGTCGCCGGACGCCGCGGCGGAGTCGCCGACCGGGCCGCAGGCGGTGGCGGTGGCCAGCAGCGCGGCCGCGGCGAGGAGGGCGAGGGCGGCGCGGGCGCGGGGCCGGGGCCGGGATCCGTCCGCCGGAGCGTGCGGCCCGGTGCCGTCCGCCGGTTCGTGCGGTGCGGGCGGTGTCGGTGGCATGGTGCGGGTCCCCCCTGGTGCGTGCGGTCGTGCCGGTGGTGGCGGGCCGGTGGTTCCGGTGCCGGGCGGCGGGCCGGGAGCGCGCCGGTCCGGCTGTCATGCCCCTGTTGGAGCGGGCTCCACTATGCCGTTTCGCCGCGCCGGGCGGGGCGGGCGGTCCGCGCGGGGGCGAGATCGCGACAATCAGGGGTGTCCTGTCCGAACCGTCCCAAGGACCTGAACGTGACCGAGCGCGTCCTCGACCGCCCCCGCAGCCGCGGGTTCCTCTTCCTCGACTCGCACCCCGCCGGGTGCCGGCAGCTGGTCTCCGGCATGTGGGAGGCGGTGGCCGCCCCCGCCGCGCCGCCGCCCGCCGACGGCCCGGTGGCGCTGGTCATCGGCTCGTCCGCCGGCTACGGGCTGGCCGCCACCCTGGCCGGCCTCAAGCGCGCCGGGATCCGCGGTATCGCGGTCTGCTTCGAGAAGCCGGCCACCGCCCGGCGCACCGCCACGGCCGGCTGGTACCGCACCGCCGCCACCGCCGAGCTGGCCCGCGCGGCCGGGCGGGACCTGGTCTTCCTCAACGGGGACGCGTTCTCCGACGCCCTCAAGGACCAGGTCGCCGAGCTGGTGGAGCAGCGGTTCGGCGGGAAGGTGGACCACCTGATCTACTCGGTCGCCGCGCCGCGGCGCACCGACCCGGAGACCGGGGCCACCTACGCCTCGGTGCTCCAGCCGATCGGCGAGCCGTCCCGCACCCGCACCCTGGTCTTCGACGACGCGGGGGAGCCCGAGGTCAAGGAGGTGGAGACCGCGCCGGCCACCGAGGACGACATCGCGCAGACCGTGGCCGTGATGGGCGGCGCCGACTGGGAGCGGTGGATCGACCACCTGGCCGGGCGCGGGCTGCTGGCCGAGGGCTTCTCCACCGCGGCGCTGTCCTACATCGGCTCGCCGCTGACCGAGGCGATCTACCGCAAGGGCACCATCGGCGCCGCCAAGGCCCATCTGGAGGCCACCGCCCGCGGTCTCGACAAGCGGCTGGCCGAGCTGGTCGGCGGGCGCGCGGTGACCTCCGTCAACGGTGCCGCGGTCACCCAGTCGTCCACCGCCATCCCCGGTATCGCCCTCTACGTCGGGCTGCTGCGCGGCGTCCTGGGCGAGCGGATGGTGTCGCCGGCCGAGCAGCTGAGCGAGCTGTGGGACCAGCTCACCGGGGTGCGCCCGCTGGAGCTGGACGAGGAGGGCCGGGTCCGGCTGGACCGCTGGGAGCTGACGGCCGAGGTGCAGTCCGCGGTCGCCGAGCGGTGGCAGCGGGCGACGACGGAGAACATCGCGGACCTCGCGGACCTGGAGTGGTTCCGCGGTGAGGTGCACCGGCTCTACGGCTTCGAGGTCCCCGGCGTGGACTACGGGGCGCCGGTGGCCACCGAGGTGGCGTGGCCGGGGCAGACCGGCTGACGGCCCGTTCCGCAGCGCGGTGGGCCGCCCGCGGCCGGCGGCCCACCGCTCACCGCGGCCCGTACCGGCTCACCGCGGCCCGTACCGGCTCACCGCGGCCCGGCCGCCAGTCGCGGGTCCCGGCGGCTCGCGCCGACGCCGTGCCGGTACTCCTCGATCTGCTCCCGGGTCGGGTACCACTTCTTGTCGCAGCGGTGGCACCACCAGCGCCAGTTGTCCCAGTGGACCTCGGTGGTGGTGGTGTCCTTCCACAGGCGGTCCTCGCAGTCGGTGGTGGGGCAGTGCGGCGGCGGCAGGGGCATGGCGGCCGGGCCTTTCGTGGGCCGGGGTGGGTCCCGGTCGGGGCTGCGGGCGCCTTCCAGACTGGGGCGGCGGCCCGGCATACGGTGGCGCTCCGTGCGCCGCGCCATCCGATCGGGTGACCGGGGGTGCGCCGGGTGACGCGTCCGCCGCGCCCCGGGGTTGACGGCGAACGCGCAGGTCGGAGCCGGCGCGCGGGGGGCGGAAATGCGATCATGGTTGATCGGCGCTCCGATGGAGTCATGGCCACGACCAGGCGGCTCCCCACGCGGCTGCACCGCCTCTTCGAATCCACCTGTGACCGCGCGCCGACCGCAACGGCGCTGGAGTGCGGGGGGCAGCGGCTCAGCTACGCCCGCCTGGACGCGCGGGCCAACCAACTCGCCCACCACCTGCGCGCACTGGGCATCGGGCCCGGTTCCCGGGTGGCGCTGCTGGTGCCGCGGTCGGTGGAGATGTACGCCGCGCTGCTGGCGGTGGGCAAGGCGGGCGCGGCCTTCGTCCCGATCGATCCGGCGGCGCCCGCGGACCGGGTGGCGTTCATCGCGGCGGACGCCGGGGTGGACGCGGTGCTGACGGTCTCCGGGACGGGCGGACCCGGCGCGTTCCCCGACCGGGCCCGGGTGGTGCGGCTCGACGACGAGGCCGGGCGGATCGCCGCCGCCCCCGAGGGCCGGGTGGAGCCGCCCGCGGCGGAGGAGGCCGACCCGCTCGCCTACATCATGTACACCTCGGGTTCCAGCGGCCGCCCCAAAGGGGTGGCCATCGCGCAGTCCAGCATCTGCAACTTCCTCGGCGTCGTCCCGGACGTCTACGGCGTCCGCCCGGACGACCGGGTCCACCAGGGCATGACCATCTCGTTCGACTTCTCCATCGAGGAGATCTGGCCCACCTGGGCGGTCGGCGCGACCCTCGTCGCCGGGCCGGCCGGCTCCGGCGCGGGGCGGCTCGGCGCCGAACTCGCCGACGCCCTCGACGCGTCCGGCGTCACCGTCCTGTACTGCGTGCCGACGCTGCTGGCGACCATCCCGCGGGAGCTGCCGCGGGTGCGCAGCATCGTGGTGGGCGGTGAGCCCTGCCCGGCGCAGCTGGTGGAGCGGTGGAGCCGGCCGGGGCGCCGGATCCTCAACACCTACGGGCCGACCGAGATCACCGTCACCGCGACCGTCGCGGAGCTGCGGCCGGGCCGGCCGGTCACGATCGGCCGGCCGCTGCCCACGTACGCGGTGGTGCTGCTGGACGAGGAGCGCCGGCCGGTGCCCGACGGGGCGGTCGGCGAGATCTGCGTGGGCGGCCCGGGCGTCGCCCGCGGCTATGTCGGGCGCCCGGAGCTGACCGCGGAGCGCTTCATCGCGCATCCGGCGGCGCCCGGCGGCGGCCGGCTCTACCGCACCGGCGACCTCGGGCGGCTGACCGCGGACGGGGAGATCGAGTTCCTGGGGCGGGCGGACGACGAGGTGAAGATCCGCGGCTACCGGGTCGACCTCGGGGAGATCGACAACGTGCTGCTGGAGGACCCGGGGGTGGCCGAGGCGGCCACCGCGCTGGTGCCCCTGCCGGTCCGGGAGGGCGGCGGCGAGCAGGCGGAACTGTCGGCGTACGTGGTGCCCGCCCCGGACGGCACCGGGCGGGCGCGGGCGGCGGACGGGGACGCGCTGGTGGCCCGGCTGCACCAGCGGCTGCGGCAGCGGCTCCCGGCCTACATGGTGCCGTCCTTCCTCGACCTCGTCCCCCGGCTGCCGGCCCTGCCGAGCGGCAAGGTGGACCGCAAGCGGCTGCCCGCGCCGACCGGCCGCCGGCTGGGCGGCGGCGGCCCGGTGGCGCCGCCGCGCGGCACGCTGGAGACCCGGGTGCGGGACGTGTGGGCGGAGGTGCTCGGGATCGGCCCCGACGCGCTGTCCACGGAGGCGGACTTCTTCGACGAGCTCGGCGGGCATTCGCTGCTCGCCGCCCAGGTCGTCTCGCTGCTCCGCGGCCGCGGTGTCGGCGGCGGCACCGGCGCGACCCTGCGGGACGTCTACGCCCATCCGACCGTGCGGCGCCTGGCGGCCCGGCTGGCGGAGCTGGCCGACGCGGCGGCCCCGGCGGGGGCGGGCGCCGGCGCGGCGGGCGAGGACCGGATCCCGGCCGGTGGCGGCGGGCCGGGATCCGGCCCCGGCGACGGGGCCGTCCGCCCCCGCCCGCTCCGGCACGGCAGGGCCCGGATCGCCGCCGCCGGCCTGGCGCAGGCCGGGGTGGTCTACGTCCTGCTGTTCCTCATCACCCTGCCGCTCGCGGCCGTGTTCAGCTGGGAGAACGGCGAGTTCACCAGCCGGACCCCGGTCCCGGTGCGGCCCGTCCTGGCCGTCCTGGTCAGCTACTTCGGCGTCCGCTGGCTGCTGCCGGTGGTGTGCGCCCGGGCGCTGGCGGCCGGCATCCGGCCGGGCCGCTACCCCTTGTGGGGCACGACCTACCTCCGCCTGTGGACGCTCGCCCTGCTGCTGAGCGTCAGCCCGCTCCCGGCGCTGAGCGGCTCCCCGCTGATGGGCCGCTACCTGCGCCTGCTGGGCGCCCGGATCGGCCCGCGGACCACCCTCGCCACCGGTGCGGTCCCGCTGCCGGCGCTGCTGTCGGTCGGCGCGGACGCCTCGGTCGGCTACGGCGTCACCCTGCGCGCCTGGCGGGTGGCGGACGGCTGGGTGACCGTCGCCCCGATCACCATCGGCCGCGGCGCCTACGTAGGGGCGCACGCGGTGCTGGAGCCCGGCGCCTCGATGGCGGCCGGGTCCGGGCTGGCCGAGCAGTCGGTGCTCGGCCAGGGCGAGACGGTGCCGGCCGGCGCCCGGTGGGCCGGTTCGCCGCCGTCCCCCGTACCGGCGCTGGCCTCGCACATCGAGGACATGCTGCGGGCCGGCGGCACCACCGAGCGCGGCCGGCCGCGGTACGCCGCCGCCGCGGTGCTCGGCACCGCCCTCCTGGAACTGCTCACCCTGGCCGTCCTGGCCCCGGGCACCGCGCTGGTGTGGTGCGCCTGGCTGGCCTGGGGCAGCGGCCCCGCCCTGCTCGTCACCCTCGTCGCGGCGGCGCCGGTCTACGTGCTGTCGGTCTGCGCCGCGGTCGCGCTGGCCAAACGGCTCGTGCTGCGCCGCACCCCGGTCGGCACCCACCCGGTCCGCTCCGCCCTCGGCGTCCGCAAGTGGCTCTCCGACAAGCTGCTGGAGACCAGCCTGGCCTTCACCAACTCCCTCTACGCGACCCTCTACACGGTCCCCTGGCTGCGGCTGCTGGGCGCCCGGATCGGCCCCGGCGCGGAGGTCTCCACCGCCTCCCACCTCGACCCGGACCTGCTCACCCTCGGCGAGGGCAGCTTCGTCGCGGACATGGCGGGGGTCGGCGGCGCGGCGTTCGCCGGCGGGCGGGTGGTGTGCCGCCGCACCGAGGTCGGCCGGCGCGCGTTCGTCGGCAACGCCGCCTACCTCCCGGCCGGCACCCGCACCGGCCCCGGCTCCCTGGTCGGCGTCGGCACCGTCCCGCCCGGGGAGGAGGTGCCGCCGGACTCCTCCTGGCTGGGCTCGCCCGCCATCCACCTCCCGCAGCGGCAGAGCAGCGGCACCTTCCCCGAGGAGCTGACGTTCCGCCCCACCCGCGCGGCCGTCCGCCGCCGCCTGGCCATCGAGTACCTCCGCGTCACACTGCCGGCGTCACTGCTCGGCGCGGCCGCGTTCGGCTTCCTGGTGGCGCTGTCCGGCGTGGCGCACGGCCCGGGCCCGACCCTGCCGCTGCTGCTCGCCCCGGTGCTGCTGATGGCCTCCGGGCTCGCCGTCATCGCCGCCTGCGCGCTGCTGAAATGGCTGGTCGTCGGCGGCTACCGGCCGCGCGTCGAACCGCTGTGGAGCTGGTTCGTGCGGCGTACCGAGTTCGTCACCGGCCTCTACGAGGCGGCCGCGGTGCCCGCCGGGCTCGCCATGCTCACCGGCACGCCCTTCCTCCCGCCCCTGCTCCGCCTCTTCGGGGCCCGGATCGGCCGGCGGACGTGGCTGAGCACCACCTTCCTCACCGAGTTCGACCTGGTCGAGATCGGCGACGACGCGGCGATCGGGCCGGGCGTAAGCTTGCAGACGCACCTGTTCGAGGACCGGGTCATGAAGATGTCGAAGGTCACGGTCCGGCCGGGGGCCACCGTCGGCACCCGCGCGGTCGTGCTCTACGACGGCGTGGTCGGCGACGGCGTCTGGCTCGACGCGCTCTCCCTGGTGATGAAGGGCGAGTACCTCACCCCCGGCACGGCCTGGCGCGGCATCCCCGCCGAGGGCCTGGCCCTCCGACCCGCCGCCCCGGCCTGCGCCGAGCTGACCCCGCACTCCCCCAGCCCCTCACGGTGAGCCCCATGTCCCCTCCCACCGGCTTCCTCGATTCCCTCCGCGGCCTCTTCGGCGCCCGCGGCGCAGCGGAGGCCGCCCCGCCGCCGGACACCGGCGGCCGCCCGCTGGCCCTGGTCTACCGCGGCCCGGCCGCCCGCCCGGCCGGCTGCTCCGAGGCGGTGGCCGAACTGCTCGCCACCGGCCCCTGGAACCTCGACGTCCGCTACGTCGGCCCGCACGAGGAGCTCCCGCTCACCGCCGCGACCCTGGCGGCCGCCGCGGTCTACGCGCAGCCCGGCGGCGGCTCCCTCTCCCCCGCCTACCGCCGGCTGCGCAAGCACAGCGACACCATCCGCGACTACGTCCGCGGCGGCGGCCGCTACCTGGGCTTCTGCCTCGGTGGCTACCTCGCCGGCGAGAGCCCAGGCTTCGGCCTGCTGCCCGGCGACACCGACCAGTACATCGTCACGCCCGGCGCGACCGTCACCCACGACGGCGACACCGTCGTCGACACCCGCTGGCGCGGCCTGCCCCGGACCGTCTACTTCCAGGACGGCCCGCACTTCGACCTCGACGAGGGCGCCGACGCCACCGTCCTGGCCACCTACCCCAACGGCACCGTCGCCGCCCTGGTCGCCCCGTTCGGCACCGGCAAGGTCGCCGTGGTCGGCCCCCACCCCGAGGCCACCGACGACTGGTTCACCGACGAGGGCCTGCCCGTCCACCGGACCCGCGACCTGGCCATCGACCTGGTCAACGAACTCCTGGAACGGTGAACCGCCCGGTCACCATCCGGGCCGGCCGCTCCCTGGCTCCCCCGCGGTCACCGGGACGTCGTCATGGTGCGGATGACGCCGGAGCAGCACCCGGCAGTCGGTCACCTTGGACCGGTCGCCCGCCGCTGCCGCAGCCCGCAATACCTTCCTGAGCCGGTCGCATTCATGGCACTCGGTGGTCACGAGCACCGCCCCCGCTCCCGCTCCCGGTCCCGGTCCCGGTCCCGCTGGAGCTTGGCGAGCGCCCGCAGCTGCTTGACCTCCCACTCGGTCCCCGGGCGCAGCCTGGTGTACGGCACTTCCCAGGTGAGCTGCGTCGGGTGCTCCAACTGCACCATGACGCCACCGGTGCCGCGCACCATGCCGACCATGTCGGCGTCCCGGTCGTAGACCACCGCCCCGACGGCGATCTCCTCGATGGTGAGGAAGAACTGCCGGTGGTTGGCGATCTCGGCATTACGGCTCTGCAAGGTGACGGAGCAGCCGGCCCGGCGGGCGGCGTCCCGCTGGCGCGAGAGGGCCGTGCAGACGTCGCAGTCGGCGCTTTGGTCGATGAGGGGCATTGCTTCACCTTTCACCGGTCGAGCATCGCTCGAACCATATCACTATTCGCGAATAGCAGCGAGGTGACACCCTCGTTGACGCTTCGCTTACCGTGTAAAGCAGCGAGGTCGAAAGATCACCGGCTGGACAGGAGGACGCGGTGGGCACCGACGAGTGGGTCAGCACCTCGATGCCGTACGTCTCGCCGGAGGGCGACGGGCCGTCAGACGTGTGGGCGGCGGAGGCCGCGGCGCAGGGGCGGCGGGGCGAACAGCGCATCGTCCGGGCCGGTGAGGTGCCGGCGCCGCCCGACGTGGCCGAGCTGCTCGGCATACGCGAGGGGGAGGCGGTGGTCGTGCGCCGCCGTCTGATCACCCTCGACGACCGGCCGAACGAGCTGACGGATACGTACTACCCGGCCCACGTCGCCCGAGGCACCCGGCTGGCCGGGACGGCCAAGATCCCCGGTGGGGCGGTCCGGCTGCTCGCCGAGCTCGGGCACGCCGGCGCCCGGATCCGGGAGGACGTGATCGCCCGGATGCCGGACGACGAAGAACGGGAGACCTTGCGGACCGGGCCGCAGGAGCCGGTGTTGCAGCTGACCCGGCTCACCGTGGACCGCGACGACCGGCCGATCCAGGTCGATGTGATGGTCATGCCCGCACACCGGCAACGGCTGCGCTACGAACTCAGGATCGGATGACCATGCCCAAGGCCGAAGCGGACGCGCCCGACCGCCGCTCGCTGCACGAGCGGATCGCCGCCGATCTGCGCGAGGACATCATGAGCGGGGACCTGGCGCCGGGCGCCAGCCTGCCGTCCACCACACAGCTCAAGGCGCGGTTCGCCGCCTCGAACGCCACGGTGCAGAAGGCGTTGCAGCTGCTGAAGGACGAGCGATTGGTCATCGGGCGCCCCGGAGCCGCGGTCACCGTCCGCGAACACCGGCAGCGGACCGTACGGCCTGCCTCGTACGCCGCTCCCGCGCGGGACGGCGAGCCGTACAGCTGGCTCGCGGAGGCGGCGCAGCAAGGCCGGCGGGCCCGGAGCGAGCTCCTTGAGGTGGCGGAGGCCACGCCACCCGCGGACGTCGCAGCGGCGCTGCAACTGAGCGAGGGCGGCCCGGCGTTGCTCCGCCGTCAGGTGCTGTGGGTCGATGACGAGCCCGTGGAGCTGGTCAAGTCCTACTACCCGCTGGCGCTCGCGCGCGGCACCGCGATGATGGAGCGCCGCAGGATCAAGGGCGGGACCCCTACGCTCCTCGCCGAGCTCGGGTATCCGCCCCGGCTCAGCGTCGACCGGGTGTCGGCGCGCGTCCCCACACAGGAGCAGTACGCGGCGCTCCGGCTGCCCAGCAGCCTGCCCGTTCTCCGTACTCTGCGCGTCGTCTACACGGAGGGAGAACAGCCCATCGAGGCCACCGTCATGGTCAAGGCCGGTCATCTCTACGAGCTGCGGTACGAGTTCACGCCGGAGTGAGTGCGGGCGGGGCCGGCGGGCCGCCCCGCCGGCCTCCGCCTCAACGTACGCCGCCGAGCCCGCCCCATCACTTCCCCGGCAGCCACTGCTTCCACACGTCGGGGTGTTCGCCGACCCACTGCTTGGCGGCGTCGTCGGCGGACAGGCCCTTGGACGCGATCAGTTCGGCCACCTCGTTCTGGTTCTGCTTGGACCAGCGGAAGTTCTTCAGGAACCGCGCCGCGGGGCTGCCGCTCTTGGCGAAGTCGGTGTTGAAGTACTTCTGGAGCGGGGTGGTGGGGTACGCGCAGTCGACGGACTGCGGGTCCTTGGCGCCCTTGGCCGCGCAGGCGTCGGTGTACGGCGGGAGTTTGACCTCCACCATCGGCACCTGGTTGAAGAGCCACTGGGGCTCGTACCAGTAGGTGAGGAACGGCTTGTGCTGCTTGGCGAACTGCTGGATCTGGGTGATCTGGGCGGCCTCGGAGCCGGCGAAGACGACCTGGAGGTTCAGGCCGAGGTTGGCGACCAGCGCCTTGTCGTTGGTGACGTAGGACGGTGAACCGTCCATCAGCTGGCCCTTGCTGCCGCTCTCGGAGGTGCGCAGCTCCTTGGCGTACTTGTTGAGGTTCCGCCAGTCGGTGACGTCGGGGTGGGCGTCGGCCCAGTACTTGGGCACCCACCAGCCGATGTGGCCGGTGACGCCGTTGCCGCCGCCGGCCGTGATCGTCTTCTTGTCCGCGACGTAGCGCTTCTCCTGGTCGGGGTGGCCCCAGTCCTCCAGGATCGCGTCGACCCGGCCCTGGCTGAGGGCGTCCCAGGCGGGGATCTCGTCCACCTGGACGGTGTCGACGTGGTAGCCCAGCTCGTGTTCGAGGAGGTACTTGGCGACCGCCACGTTGGCCTGGGCGCCGACCCAGGTCTGCACGGACAGGGTGACGGACCTGGAGCCCTTGGCGGCGGCGAACGGCGACGCCTGCTTGGTCATGTCGGCCTTGCCGCAGCCGGACAGGCCCAGCACCAGCGCGCCGGTGGCGGCGGTCGCGGCGAGCGCCCTGGTGAGCGTGCGGGCGGGTATCGGTGTGCGGGACATGGTCAGGCTCCCTTCCCGGTCGTCCGCCGTTCGGTGGGCTGGGTGACCCGGTCGAGCATCAGGCCCAGGCAGACGATGGCGACGCCGGCGACCAGGCCGAGGGCGAGGTTGCCGGTGGCCAGGCCGGTGACCACGTCGTAGCCGAGGGCACCGCCGCCGACCAGGCCGCCGATGATGACGACGGCGAGGACGAGCACCACGCCCTGGTTGACGGCCAGCAGCAACGCCGGCCGGGCGAGCGGCAGTTGGACCTGGCGGAGGGTCTGCCAGCGGGTGGCGCCCAGCGAGCGGGCGGACTCCATGGCGCCGGGGTCGACCTGGCGCAGGCCCTGGGTGGTGATCCGGATGACCGCCGGCAGCGCGTAGACCACGGCCGCGGCGGCGGCCGGCGCGCGGCCCACCGCGAACAGCGCGACGACCGGGATCAGGTAGACGAACTGCGGCATGGTCTGCATGACGTCCAGGACCGGCCGCAGCACCGCCTCGAAGCGCTTGCTGCCGGCGGCCAGGATGCCGGTGCCGATGCCCAGCACCAGGGTCACCACCAGGGCGGCGAGGACCTGGGAGAGGGTGTCCATGGACGGCTTCCACACGCCCAGGACGCCGATCGCGGCCATGGCCAGGACGGCGGTCAGCGCGGTGCGCCAGGTGCCGATGAGCCAGGCGAGCGCGGCGACGGCGAGCAGCACGCCGTACCAGGGCAGGGCGGTCAGGCCGTCGCGCAGCGGGTTGAGGACCCAGTTGGTGAAGTGCGCGGCCCAGTCGGCGGTGCCGCCGATGACCGGGACGCCGGAGTAGAGGTGGTTGACCATCCACTCCTTGACGTCGTTGACCGGGCGGGCGATGGCGACCGTGGCGCCGGCGGGCCAGATCGTGGAACCGGCCAGCCGGCCGGCGAGCGCGGCGGCCGCGGTGAGCACGGCGATGCCGGCCCAGGCGGGCCAGCCGCGCAGCAGCCGCGGGCGGGCGGCGGACGGGTCGGCGCCCAGCTTCCCGCCGGCCGCGGCGGTGGTGCGGTCCATGACGATGGCCAGCAGCACGATCGGGACCGCGGCGGCGAGCGCGGCGCCGACGTCGACCGAGGCGAGCGCCTGGTAGACCCGGTCACCGAGGCCGGCCGCGCCGATCATGGAGGCGATCACGGCCATGGACAGCGCCATCATGATCGTCTGGTTGAGGCCGAGCAGGAGTTCCTTGCGGGCCAGCGGCAGCCGGGCGGTGAACAGGCGCTGGCGCCCGGTGGCGCCGAGCGAGGAGACCGCCTCCAGGACGCCGGCGTCCGCGCCGCGCAGCCCCAGCGCGGTGAGCCGGGCCATCGGCGGGGCCGCGTAGACCACGGTCGCCAGCAGCGCGGCCGGTACGCCGATGCCGAAGATCATCACGACCGGCAGGAGGTACGCGAAGGCCGGCAGCACCTGCATGGTGTCCAGGAGCGGCCGGAGGACCTTGAAGAGCCGCGGGGACAGGCCGGCGGCGAGGCCGAGCAGCGCGCCGACGACCACCGAGGCGAGCACCGCCACGATCATCAGGGCGAGCGTCTGCATGGTCGGGACCCACATCCCCAGCGCCCCGCTGACCAGGAAGGACACCAGGGCGGTGGCGGCGATGCGGAGGCCGGCGACGCGCCAGGCCAGCAGCGTCACGCCGGCCGTCACCCCGGTCCAGCCCAGGGCGAGCAGCAGCAGGTAGACCCCGCGGACGGAGAGCACCACGGCGTTGCTGAGGTGGCCCAGGACGTAGACGAACAGCCAGTGGCTGTCGCGGTTGTCGATGATCCAGTTGCTGGCCCCGTTGAGCGGGCCGGAGACGTCGACGCTGAGCGCGGCGGGCCAGGCTCCGCCCGGCCAGACGGTCTCGGCGACGGGTATCAGGACCGCCGCGGCGACGGCGAGCAGCAGGAGCTTGCCGAGGCCGCGGCGGCGCCGCAGCGCCTGGACCGGGCGGAATCTGCCGGCGCCCAGGGCGGCACCGGCGGTGGTGGGGGGTGCGGCGGTGCTCATGCGCGGCCCCGCTTCACCGTGCCGGCCGGCACGTTCATCGCGGCGGTGCGCTGGGCCTGGCGCCACTGGCGGAGCAGGGCGGCGCGCAGCCGGGCGCGGGGCCCGGCGGCGGGGGCGCGGGAGGCGACGGCGCGGGTGGCGCCGCGGTAGGGGGCGGCGGCGTACATCAGGCGGCCACCTCCCCGGCCGTCTCCTGGTGCGGCTGCGCGATCCGGGCCACCACGTTCAGCAGGCAGGCGCTGTCGACGATGCCCAGGCAGCGGCCGCCGTCGACGACCCGGGCCGGGCCGCCGGAGCGGGCGACCGCCTCGATGGCGTCGCTGATCAGGGTGTCGGGGGTGAGCGCGGGGCCCTCGCCGGCCTCGCCGTCCCCGGCGGGCCGCATGGCGCGGCGCACGGTGAGCACCTGCTCGCGCGGGACGTCCCGGACGAAGTCGCGGACGTAGTCGTCGGCGGGCGAGCCGACGATCTCCTCGGGGGTGCCGAGCTGGACGATCCGGCCGTCCCGCATCAGGGCGATCCGGTCGCCGATCCGCAGCGCCTCGGCCAGGTCGTGGGTAATAAAGACCATGGTCCGCCCCTCCTCGCGGTGCAGGCGGACCACCTCCTCCTGCATATCGCGGCGGATCAGCGGGTCCAGCGCGCTGAACGGCTCGTCGAACAGCAGCACCTCGGGGTCCACGGCCAGCGCGCGGGCCAGTCCGACGCGCTGCTGCTGGCCGCCGGAGAGCTGACCGGGCCGGCGCTTCTCCAGCCCGGCCAGGCCGACCTTGGCGACCATCTCGGCGGCCCGCTCGCGGCGTTCGGCCCGGCCCATACCCTGGATCTCCAGGCCGTAGGCGACGTTGTCCAGGACGGTGCGGTGCGGCAGCAGGCCGAAGTGCTGGAAGACCATGGCGGCCCGGCGGCGGCGCAGTTCGCGCAGGGTGCCGCGGTCCATGGCGCGGACGTCCTCGCCGTCCATCTCCAGGGTGCCGCTGGTCGGCTCGATCAGCCGGGTCAGGCAGCGGACGAGGGTGGACTTGCCGGAGCCGGAGAGGCCCATGACGACGAAGACCTCGCCCTTGCGGACGTCGAAGGAGACGTCGCGGACGGCGGCGGTGCAGCCGGTCCGCTCGCGCAGTTCGGCGGCGCCGAGACCGGCCAGCGCGGCGTCCTCGGGGACCCGCTCGGCTCTGGGGCCGAAGACCTTCCAGAGGTTCCGCACGGAGAACACCGTGGGCTGCTCCTCCGGTGAACTCCCGCTCTCCGGGGCGGTGTCGGGGACGGCGGACATGTCGGCGGACGTACCGGCCATCACGCATCACCCCCCTGGGCCGGGGCCTGGCGGAGCAGATCGGCGCACTTCTCCCCCACCATCAGGACGCCGATCATCGGGTTGACCGCGGGCATGGTCGGGAAGACCGAGGCGTCCGCGATCCGGATGCCGGACAGCCCGCGGATCCGCAGCTCCGGGTCCACGACGGCCATCCGGTCGTCCCGCGCGCCCATCTTGCAGGTGCCCGCCGGGTGGTAGACGGTGTGCGCGGCCTTGCGGACCAGCTCGCCGATCTCGGCGTCGTCGGTGACCTCGGGGCCGGGGAAGACCTCCCGCTTGAGCCACTTCTTGAACGGCTCGGCCTGGGCGACCTTGCGGGCCAGCTTGATGCCGTCGATGAGGGTCCGGCCGTCGTAGTCGTCCGGGTCCTCGAAGTACCGGAAGTCCAGCGCGGGCTTGGCCTCGGGGTCCGCGGAGGTGAGGTAGAGGCGGCCGCGGGAGCGGGACTTGGGGATGTTGGGGGTCATCGAGACGCCGTGCTCGGGGCGCTCGTAGCCCAGCCGCTCGGGGTTGTCGGTGAACGGGATCTGGTAGAAGTGGAACATCAGGTCCGGGCCCTTGTGGGCCGGGTCCCGCTTGACGAACAGACCGGCGTCCGAGTCCATCGCGGAGTTGCCGGGGATCGGCCCGTTGGTCTCCCAGACGATGACCGACTCGGGGTGGTCGATGAGGTTCTCCCCGACGCCCGGCAGGTCCAGCACGCAGGGGATGCCCAGCGCCTCCAGGTCGTGCTTCGGCCCGATGCCGGAGTGCATCAGCAGCCGCGGGGTGTCCACCGCACCGGCGCACACCAGCACCTCGCGAGCGGCCTCGACGTAGACCTCCTCGCCGTCCTTGGTGCGCACGTGGACGCCCTTGGCGGTGGTGCCGTCCAGCTCCAGCCGGTACGCCCAGGTCTCCAGCATCAGCGTGAGGTTGGGGCGGTCGCCGGCCTCCATGTGGGGGTGGAGGTAGGCGACGGAGGCGGAGGAGCGCTTGTTGTTCTCCGGGTGGTAGGCGAGGTCGAAGAAGCCGACGCCCTCCTCGAAGGGCCGGTCGTTGAAGCCGACGACCTCGGGGACGCCGAGGGCCGTCCTGGTGGCCTCGATCCAGTCCGTGGCGATCTGGTTCTGGTCCTTCTTCGCCACCCGCACGATGTTGTTGCGGAGCTTGCCGAAGTAGGGGTCCATGTCCTTCGCGCCCCAGCCCGCGGCGCCGGCCTGCGCCCACTCGTCCCAGTCGGAGGGCAGCGGCTTGAAGGAGATCAGGGTGTTGTGCGAGGAGCAGCCGCCGAGGACCTTGGCGCGGCTGTGCAGGATGTGCGAGTTGCCGCGGGGCTGCTCGGTGGTCGTGTACTCGTAGTCCAGCTCGCCGCCGAGCAGGCCGAGCCACTTGCGGAGGGTGAGGACGTCCTCGCGGTCGATGTCGGAGGGGCCGCCCTCGATGACGGCGACGGTGGTCCCGGGGTCCTCGGTCAAGCGGGAGGCGATGACGGAACCGGCGGTACCACCGCCGACCACGACATAGTCGTACACGGGCATGGGGAGTGCTCCTTACTGCGAAGTGCGCGCGGGGCCCGGGGACGCGGATCCGGGCCTGAGGGGTCGTGCCGGGGGCGGTGCGGGTCAGCCGGCGAACCAGCGGACCGGCTGCGGCCGCAGGTTCTCGTAGATGTGCTTGCTTTCCCGGTACTCGTCGAGTCCACTCGGGCCCAGCTCGCGCCCGATGCCGGACTTCCCGAAACCGCCCCATTCGGCCTGCGGCAGGTACGGGTGGT
This sequence comes from Streptomyces rhizoryzae, assembly GCF_023155275.1. Lineage (GTDB taxonomy): Bacteria > Actinomycetota > Actinomycetes > Streptomycetales > Streptomycetaceae > Streptomyces > Streptomyces rhizoryzae. The sequence continues at coordinate 97,089 of NZ_JALMUV010000006.1, read as the reverse complement.
AGTCGTTGATCCATACGGTGCCGTGCCGCAGCCGGGCGGCGACCCGGCGCGCGCGGGCCGTGTCGGCGGAGAAGACCGCCCCGGCCAGCCCGTACTCGGTGTCGTTGGCGAGCGCGACCGCCTCGTCCTCGGTGCGGAAGGTCTCCACGGTGAGGATCGGCCCGAAGGTCTCCTCCCGGACGACCTTCATCCCGCGGTGGCAGCCGTCCAGAACGGTCGGCAGGTAGAAGTAGCCGCCGGCCGGGCGGACGTCGTTCGGCTCGGGCCGGGCGCCGCCGCAGCGCAGGCTCGCGCCCTCGGCCAGCGCCGAGGCCACGTACGCCTCGACCTTCTCCAGCTGCTGCCGGGAGACCAGCGGGCCGCACTCCACGCCCGGCTCGGTCCCCCGGCCGAGCTTGATCTTCTCGGCCCGGCGGGCGAGTTCGGCGACGAAGCGGTCCCGGACCGACTCCTCGATGATCAGCCGCGCGCCGGCCGAGCAGACCTGCCCGCTGTGGATGAACGCCGCGTTCAGCGCCTGGTCGACGGCGGTGTCGAAGCCCTCGTCGGTGGCGCAGGCGTCGGCGAAGACCACGTTGGGGTTCTTGCCGCCCAGCTCCAGGGCGATCTTCTTGGCGCCGGAGACCGCCGCCGCCCCGGCCTTGGTGCCGCTGACCAGCCCGCCGGTGAACGAGAAGAGGTCCACGTCCGGGTGCTCGGCCAGCCGCTGGCCGACCGGCACCCCGGCGCCGGTGACGAGGTTGGCGACGCCGTCCGGCAGCCCCGCCTCGGCCAGCAGCCGGACCAGGTGCACGGTGGAGAGCGGGGTGACCTCGCTCGGCTTGACGACGAAGGTGTTGCCGGCCGCCAGCGCCGGCGCGATCTTCCAACTGGCCTGGAGCAGCGGGTAGTTCCACGGGGTGATCAGCGCGCAGACGCCGACCGGCTCGTGCACGACCACGCTGTGCACGTCCGCCGACCCGGCGTCGACCACCCGGCCGCCGCTCTCGTTGACGACGAGGTCGGCGAAGTACCGGAAGGCGTTGGTCACGTCGTCGACGTCGACCCGGCCCTCCTCCAGGGTCTTGCCGGTGTCCCGGCTCTCGATGAGCGCGATCTCCTCGCGGTCACGCTGGAGCAGGTCCGCGACCCGGCGCAGCAGCGCCGCGCGGTCGGCCGCCGGCGTGCGGGGCCAGACCCCGGCGCCGCCGTCGAAGGCGGCCTTCGCCGCCGCGACCGCCGCGTCGGCGTCCTCCGCGCCGCCCTCGGCGACCACCTGGAGCGTCGTCGCGTCGGCGGGGTCCAGGACCCCCCGTGTGGCACCGGATGCAGCCGTCCGCCACACCCCGCCTACGTGAATGGTCTCGTTTGTCTCGGTTGCCGACACGACGTTCTTCTGCCTTCCCGTTTTGCGGTGCGGTGCGCCGGCGGGACGGGCCTGCCCGGTGTTCTCCACTGGTTCAACCACTGGCCCGCCAGCAACCGGGACCCCTAACCCAAAGCCCCCGGCCTATGCGCAAACATTCATGGAAAGTGACCCGAGTCACCGCATGGCGTCCAACCCCTCCGCATGCGCCCGAATAGCCCGGAAAGTACGCTGAATAGCCGTATGCCCAGCCGGGAGCCTTCCGGACGGCCCGCCGCGGACCCCGGGGAGCCCCTGCGAGCCGGAGGTGCCCCCATGCCCCGCAGACACCGCTCCCTGACCGCTCTGACCTGCGGCGCGGCCGGTGCCGCGATGGCCGCCATGTGCACCGCGGGCGCCGCGGCCCCGGCCGCCGGCGGCGGTGGCGAGGGCGACCTGGCCGGCGAATCGGCCCAGCAGATCTCCGACGACGCCCTCCACCAGCTCGCCGGCGCCACCTCCCTGCGGCTGCGGACCTCCACCAGCACCGACGACACCGCGCTCGACCTCACCCTCGACCGGGCCGGGAACTGCGCCGGGAACATCAGCCGGGGCCGGCTCGGCCGGGTGGACCTGATCAAGCGCGGCAAGGACGTCTGGCTGAAGCCGGACGCCGCGTTCTGGAAGAGCCAGCTCCCCGGCGAGGAGGGCGCCGACGCGGCCCGCACCTACCGCGACCGCTACCTCCACGGCACCACCGACGACAGCTTCCTCCAGAGCGTCGCGGCCGCCTGCGACCTCACCGCCTTCCAGCGGTCGATGGCCCCGCGGCCCCCCGACCCCCAGGGCGCCGACCCGCAGGACCCGTCCCCCTCCGCCACGCTCACCAAGGGCGCGCCCACCACCCGCGACGGCACCCGGGTCCTGCCGATCGTCAAGAAGGCCGGCGACGCCACCCAGACCCTCTACGTCGCCGTCCAGGGCCGGCACTACCCCACGGAGCTGACCACCGAGGTCGACGGCGAGACCGGCACCATCCGGCTCGGCGCCTACGACCGCCCGGTGCCCTCGCACACCCCCGACCCCTCCCGGACGGCCGACATCTCCGTCCTGGAGGGCCCGTCGCAGAGCGTGTGAGCCACCGCACTCCGTGACGCTCGCACACACGTATCGTCGAACCGTGCGGCCCCCCGCATCCCGCGGCGCAGCGGGGAGGAGCGGCACGACGACCATCAGCCTCGAACGGACCGACAGGATCGAGAGGGCCGAGCCCGGCAGGCCATCCGCCATGTCCTGTGGGCCGTCGAAGACCACTTCGGGCGGGAGGCCCCCCTCGTTTCCGGCGTACGTCCGCCGCTGCCGGGTCTTCACCCACCCCCAGGACGGCGAGTACAAGCGCGACCTCACGGTGGCCTACGGCGAACCGCTCGACCTCACGGACACCCCCCTCGGCATGACCATCGAGACCGAGCATTTCCCGCACGACTGAGCGCCGCCCCCGGCGAGCCGTCCCGGCCCGCCCTGCGGTGCGCGAGACACTGCCGCCATGGCGAGCAAGGCACCCAAGGCAGTTCTCCAGGGCGGGCCCGACGGGATCACCGAGCGGATCGTCGAGATCGAGCCGGACGGGCGCGATCTGAAGGTCGCGTACCGCGGCGGCTACGAGCACTTCCGCCCGACCTCCCGGGAGTGGGACACCGCCGACGGCCGGCTCCCCGTCTACGAGTGGTGGGAGCGCACCGAACTCCCCGGATAGCGGCCGTGCCGCCCGGCGCCCCCGGGCGGCACCTCACGCACCGGGGGAGAACGCGTCCAGCGCGGCCCGCTGGATCGCCTCCTGCCGGGGCCAGTCGGACTCCGGCCCCAGGACCAGCACCGCGAACTGCCGCCCGTCGGGGACGGTGAAGGCGCAGTCCACGGCCCGCACCCGCACCCCCAGGCGGTCGCTGTCGTAGGCGTAGGTCAGCACCGCGCCGTCGGTCCCGGCCGGCCCCTGGCGCGGGGCGATGCCCAGCTCCTCGTAGCCCGGATTGCCGGACAGCCCCTTGGACGCCTGCTCCAGGGCCTGGCGCGGGGTGAGGTCCGGCTCGGTGATCTGGAAGATCTGGATCAGGCTGCGCTTGTCCGGTGCGTTGTAGAAGACGCCGGTGGAGCGCAGTTCGCGCTGCCAGCCCTCGGGGACGGCGAGCGTGAAGCCCTTCTCGTCGTGCACGAGGCGGTAGCCGTCCGGCACGGCCGGGGCGGACGGGGAGCCCGAGGCGTCGCCGGTGGGCGGCGCGGAGTCCGTCGCGGACGCGGTGGGGTCGGCGGCCGGGGTGCCGCTCGCCGAGGCCGCCGGGCGGGCGGCGGGCGGGGCGTCCGGCCCGCGGCCCCACAGGAGGTAGCCGCCGCCGGCCCCGGCCGCGAGCACGGCGGTCACCGCGGCCGCGATCAGGGTCCGCCGGCGGCCGGACGCCGGGCCGGGCCCGTCACCCGGGCCGGGCTCCGGGGTGTACGGCAGGCCGGGCGGGTAGCCGGGCGCGGCGGGGGTGGCGGGGCCGTACGGATCGGGCGACGGGTCCGGCCCGGGGGCGGCCTCCGGGGGCGGGGGCGCGGCCGGGCGGGGCGGCATCGGGCCGGTGTACGGGCGGACGGGGCGCGGCGGACCGGTCTCCCAGGACTGGGTGTCGGGGTTCCAGCGCGGAACGGGGCCTTGGGGCACGGCCGGTCAGCCTCCCAGGAGCGCGGCGACCGCCTGCACGACCGCCGCGCCGGACGCCAGGAGGCCCACCACCGCACCGGCGTCGGTCAGCGCGCCGCGCAGCCGGGCCAGCCGGCCCGGGGCGGCGGCGCCGCTGCCGGTGATCTCCTCCTCGGTGCCGGCCAGTTCGTCCGCCAGCGCCTGGACCTCGGGGGTCGCGACGGCCCGGCCGAGGTCCTCGCGCAGCGCGCGCACGGCCCGCAGCAGCTCCTCCTGGGCCGGGTCGGTGGCGGGCGCGGCGCCCTGGTGGTTGGCGCCGTGGTGGGTGACGGTGTTGTGGTCGCCGATGGCGAACGCGCCCTGCACGCTGCCGATGCGGATGCCGTTGCCGGACGAGTCGGTCGGTGCCACGTCAGGACCTGCCCTTCGGGGATGCGGCGTCGCTCTTGGGGGTGGGGTCGCCGGTGTGGGTGATGGTGTTGTGGTCGCCGATGCCGACGGCGCCCTGGGCGGACTCGACGTAGACGCCGCCGTCGGCGACATGGACGATCCGCTGCTCGAACTCGGCGGTCTGGTAGCCCGCGTCGTGCAGCGCGCTCTTCACCCCGGCGGCCACCCGCTGCTGAACGGTCTTCAGGTAGCGGGCGACGTCCATGGACTGGAAGAGCGAGGCGTCGTCGGTGGCGGCCAGTTCGCGGATCGAGACGGCGGGGCCCTCCGGGAGGGCGGCGCCGTGGCCCTCGGTGGCCCGGCCCCAGGCGCCGCCCAGCCCGCGCAGCAGGGTGAGCACGGCCTCGGCGGCGGCGCGGGGGCTGTGGGTGAACGCCCAGACCGCACGGCCGAAGCGGTGGTGGTGGCGGTACTGGTGGGCGATCCGGTCGGCGTTCTGGAAGAGCGGGCGCAGCGGCCACAGCACGTGCGGGGCCACCTCCATCATCAGCATCCCGCCCTGGGTGTGGACCCGGACGAAGACAGTGGTGACCACGCCTTCGTGCCACCCGCCGACGCGGATCCGCAGGAAGTGCCGGCGGGTCTCGCCGCCCTCCTCCAGGGCGGCGGTCCGGTGCTCCTCGAAGGCCGCGGGGTCGTACGGCGCGGCGGCCCGGGTGGGCAGGCCGTCGGCGGGCAGGAAGACGCACTGGTCGATTTCGAGGGAGCGCAGCCGGTCGCGGACCGCCGCGGCGGTCTCCGGGGAGCCGGACGGCACCCGCAACGCCTCCACCAGCGGCACGATCCGGGCGAGGATCTCGCCGTTGTCGAGCGGTACGGCGGGGCCGTCGGCCCGCGGCACCAGCTCCACCGACAGCGACCACGGCTTGAACGGCTCACCGGCGCCGCAGAACGGGTCGCCGGGGCGGTACATCACCAGCGGACCGTGCTGCTCGATGCGGATGCGCTCGCGCAGCCGCTGGAAGCGGAGGCCCTCGGCCCGCTCGGCCGGGTCGGACAGCACGTCGCGGAAGGCGGCCGGGGACAGCTCGCGGTCCAGGGAGCGGGCGAACTGGCCCCGCTGGAGCGCCACCAGGGCCGCCACCAGCACCGGCAGCGCGATCGTCACCCAGACCGCGACGAGGTAGGGGAAGCCGAGGTCCGGGACGGAGGCGCCGCCGTCCGGGACGCTCCATCCCCCGCCGGACGACCCGAGCGCGCCGCTCTCCGAGAAGAGGGCGCTGACCAGGGCGAACGGCGACAGGACCGGCAGGACGTTCGCCCAGGTGCTGGCGAAGGCGCCCAGCACCATGCCCGCCAGGAACACGGCGAGCCAGATCCGGCCGTACCAGCGCAGCACGAAGGCGAGGAACCGGGCGAACCAGACGGCCGGTGCGAGCCGGCGGGCGAAGCGGCCCAGGCCCAGCAGCACCACCGGGCCGACGTAGGCCAGGGTCAGCCCCATGGACAGCGGCAGGGAGACCACCCAGGCCAGCAGGATCGCGGCGGACCAGCCGAGCTCCAGCCGGCGGGCGCGCAGCGCGTGGGCCAGCACCCGGGCCGCGTCGATGCCCAGGGACGGGGCGGCGAACCGCTCCTCGTGGACGTAGAGCTCGTCGATGACGGCGTCGCGGAAGGTGTCGTCGAGGTAGGTCCCGGCGCAGAGCAGGCGGGTGGTCTCGCTGGCCGCGGGCGGGGTCGCGGGGAGCGGGCCGGGCGCCGGGGCGGCGGGCTCCTTGCGCAGCCGCGGCCGCTCCTCCCCCTCCCCGGGCTGTGCGGGCACGTGCGTACCGGACATCGGCCTCCCCCGTCGCTGCTGCCGCCCTCGCCGACGGCAGGTACCCCTCACAACGCGCCGGTGCGGCGCGGTCGTTCCGCCGGCGCGCGACGGTCACCCGGACGTGTGAAGGGTTGGCAGCATAGGGGAGCCGGACGCCCGGTGTCAGTGCATTACGCGATGGTGCGGCGGCCGCAACGGGCCGAGCCCGCACGGCAGTTGCCGTACGGGCTCGGTGGGTGGTGCGGGTGGGATGGGCGGTGCCGGTGGGGCGGCTGGTGCCGCCGGGGCGGGCGCCGGCCCGGTTCAGCCGCTCAGATCAGGCCGAGCGCGCGGACCGCCTCGCGCTCCTCCGCCAGCTCCTTGACGGAGGCGTCGATGCGCGCGCGGGAGAAGTCGTTGATCTCCAGGCCCTGGACGATCTCGTACCCGCCGTCCTTGGTGGTGACCGGGAAGGACGAGATCAGGCCCTCCGGGACGCCGTAGGAGCCGTCCGAGGGGATGCCCATGGAGGTCCAGTCGCCGTCGGCGGTGCCGTTGACCCAGGTGTGGACGTGGTCGATGGCGGCGTTGGCGGCCGAGGCGGCCGAGGACGCACCGCGGGCCTCGATGATCGCCGCGCCGCGCTTGGCGACGGTCGGGATGAAGGTGTCGGCCAGCCACTGCTCGTCGTTGACGGTCTCGGCGGCGCTCTTGCCGGCGACGGTGGCGTGGAAGATGTCCGGGTACTGGGTCGCGGAGTGGTTGCCCCAGATGGTCAGGCGGCGGATCTCGGACACCGGGGTGCCGGTCTTCTTCGCCAGCTGGGTCAGCGCGCGGTTGTGGTCCAGGCGGGTCATCGCGGTGAAGCGCTCGCGCGGGACGTCCGGGGCGGCGGCCTGGGCGATCAGCGCGTTGGTGTTGGCGGGGTTGCCGACGACCAGGACCTTGATGTCGTCCGCGGCGTGGTCGTTGATGGCCTTGCCCTGCGGCTTGAAGATGCCGCCGTTGGCCTCCAGCAGGTCGCCGCGCTCCATGCCCTTGGTGCGGGGGCGGGCGCCGACGAGCAGCGCGACGTTGGCACCGTCGAAGGCGACGTTCGGGTCGTCGGTGATGTCGATGCCCTGGAGCAGCGGGAAGGCGCAGTCGTCCAGCTCCATCGCGGTGCCCTCGGCCGCCTTGAGGCCCTGCGGGATCTCCAGGAGGCGCAGCTTGACCGGCACGTCCGCGCCGAGCAGCTGACCGGAGGCGATGCGGAAGAGGAGGGCGTAACCGATCTGGCCGGCGGCGCCGGTGACGGTGACGGTGACGGGAGTGCGGGTCATGGCGATCTCCTGCGCGGTATTCCGGGGGCAAGCCCCTGGACCACCTTGGGTGGCGGTGGGTGTCCCTGCCCATCTATCGAGGTCTCTTGGTATCGAGAGAACCGGCCGTCAGGCTATCGGACCCCCGCCCGCCGCTGGTGACGGGCCGGTGTGGGACACCTCACCGGCCCCCGCACCGACCCGGGCGGCCCACCGCCCGGCCGGCCCACCGCCCGGCCGGCCCACCGCCCGGCCGGTCCGCGCGGGTGGGCGGGCCGCCCGCACCGACGGCCGCCCGCGCTGCGGAGGGGGAAGCGCGGACGGCCGTGCAGTGGTGCCACACCCGTGGGGGGTAAGGAGCGCATGCCCGGGATCCGGGAGGGCAATCCCCCTTTTTTCTCCGGCCGGTCCGCCGGGGCGGTGCATCCCGGCCGGCGCGGCGGGCCGGGCGGGCCGTCAGGCCGGCGCCAGCTGCCGCTGGAGCGCCTCCGCCACGGCGTCCAGGAACTGCCCGGTGGTGAGCCAGGGCTGCGCCGGGCCGATGAGCTGCGCCAGGTCCTTGGTCATCCGGCCGCCCTCGACGGTCTCCACGCAGACCCGTTCCAGCGCCTCGGCGAAGCGCACGACGTCGGGGGTGCCGTCGAGCCGGCCGCGGTGCGCCAGCCCGCGGGTCCAGGCGAAGACGGAGGCGATCGGGTTGGTGGAGGTGGCCTTGCCCTGCTGGTGCTGCCGGTAGTGGCGGGTGACCGTGCCGTGCGCGGCCTCCGCCGCCAGGGTCCGGCCGTCGGCGGTCATCAGCACCGAGGTCATCAGCCCCAGCGAGCCGAAGCCCTGCGCGACGACGTCCGACTGCACGTCGCCGTCGTAGTTCTTGCAGGCCCACACGAAGCCGCCGGAGGAGCGCAGGGCCTCGGCGGCCATGTCGTCGATCAGCCGGTGCTCGTAGGTCAGCCCGCGGGCCTCGACGGGGCCCCGGAACTCGGCGTCGAAGACCTCCTGGAAGAGGTCCTTGAAGCGGCCGTCGTACTTCTTCAGGACCGTGTTCTTGGTGGAGAGGCGGACGGGGTGGCCGCGGTCGAGCCCGTAGCGGAACGCGGCGCGGGCGAAGTCCCGGATCGAGTCGTCGTGGTTGTACATCGCCAGCGCCACGCCGGGGCCGGGGAAGTCGTGCACCTCCAGCTCCACCGGCTCGCGGCCGTCGGCCGGGGTGAAGGTCAGGGTGAGCGCGCCGGGTCCGGGGACCTTCCATTCGGTGGCGCGGTACTGGTCGCCGAAGGCGTGCCGGGCCACCACGATGGGCCGGGTCCAGTGGGGGACCAGCCGCGGCACGTTCGCCATGATGATCGGCTCGCGGAAGACCACGCCGCCCAGGATGGCGCGGAGGGTGGCGTTCGGCGAGCGGTACATCGCCCGGAGGTTGAACTCCTCGACCCGGGCCTCGTCCGGGGTGATGGTCGCGCACTTCACCCCGACGCCGTACGTGCGGACCGCGTGCGCGGCGTCGGCCGTGACCTGGTCCCGGGTGGCGTCCCGGTGCTCGATGCCGAGGTCGAAGTACTTCAGGTCGATGTCGAGGTACGGGAGGATCAGCCGGTCCCTGATGGACGACCAGATGATGCGGGTCATCTCGTCGCCGTCGATCTCGACGACGGGGTTGGCAACCTTGATCTTGGCCATGGACGTCCCTCTCGCGGTTGGGGCACCCCCCGGACGTCGCCAAGTTACCCGCGTCACACAGGCGCGCGGCGCTACGGCACGAGGTGTGCCGCGGCGCCGCGCGGAAGGCGTCCCTAGCGGACCGTGAAGTGCACGATGTCGTCGAGGAACGGGACGTGGATCCACGGTTTGGGCTGGACCATCATCGCCAGGAGCACGATGACGAAGCCGAGCCCCCCGTAGGTGAGCAGGTCGGTGAAGCGGGACCGGACGGCCAGCATCCCCACCGACGGCAGCGCCCACCGCAGGGCCGCGCCGCCCAGCAGGGACAGTCCGATCACGATCGCGCCGATCCGGAACGCGTCCAGCGCGACCAGCAGCAGCCCGGCGGCGACCCCGCCCAGCACGGCCAGCAGCGGCCACTGGCGGGCCGGTGCCGGGTAATCGCCGGAGGCCGCCCGGCCGCCGCCCTCGGGGCGGGCGGTGTCGCGGGTCAGCTGCGGAAAGCGGCGCGGGGTGCGCTGCGGCGCGGACGCGCCCTCCGAATGCGCTTCGGCAGCCATGTCTGGCGGTCAGCCCCTTCCGGTGTCCTGATGCGTCGGTTTCGACGGTACGACGGGTACGGCAGGTACGACGAGCGCGGCGGGTGCGGCGGGTGCGCCGCGCTCGGCGGGTGCGGCGGGAAGCGGACGGGGACGGCGGGTCACAGCCCGGCCGCGCGCTCCGCCGCCTCGACGACGTTGACCAGCAGCTGGGCGCGGGTCATCGGGCCGACGCCGCCCGGGTTGGGGGCGATCCAGCCGGCGACCTCGGCGACACCGGGGTGCACATCGCCGACGATCTTGCCGTTCTCGTCCCGGCTGACGCCGACGTCCAGGACGGCCGCGCCCGGCTTGACGTCCTCGGGCTTGATGATGTGCGGCACACCGGCCGCGGCGACGATGATGTCGGCCCGCTTCAGGTGCGCGGCGAGGTCCCGGGTGCCGGTGTGGCACTGGGTGACGGTGGCGTTCTCGGACTTGCGGGTGAGCACCAGCGGCATCGGGCGGCCGATGGTGATGCCGCGGCCGACGACGACCACGTGCGCGCCGTTGATCTCCACGCCGTGCCGCCGCAGCAGCTGGACGATGCCGTAGGGGGTGCACGGCAGCGGGCCCTCGATGCCGAGCACCAGGCGGCCCAGGCTCATCGGGTGCAGCCCGTCGGCGTCCTTGGCCGGGTCCATCAGCTCCAGCACGCGATGGGCGTCGATGCCCTTGGGCAGCGGGAGTTGGACGATGTAACCGGTGCAGTCGGGGTTCTCGTTGAGCTCCCGGACGACGGCCTCGATCTCCTCCTGGGTGGCCGTCTCCGGCAGTTCGCGCTGGAGGGAGGCGATGCCCACCTGGGCACAGTCCCGGTGCTTGCCGTTGACGTACCAGCGGCTGCCGGGGTCGTCGCCGACCAGCAGGGTGCCCAGGCCCGGGGTGACACCCTTGGCCTTCAGCGCCTCCACGCGGGCGGTGAGCTCGGACTTGATCGCGGCGGCGGTGGCCTTGCCATCCAGAATCTGGGCAGTCATACCCCCATCCTCGCGGATGAGGGCACCCGTGTTCCAATCAGGGCGCGCGGACGCCGGTTGTCCGGAAATGATCATTGCGGTTGGACAAAAGCTGACCGCCCTGACTGGACAGAGCGAATCCTCACCTAGAAGGATTGACGGCGCAGTGCCGCAGGCATCGTCGGGGGCGGGCCATGAAACAACCTGTTTTTCCTCCGAGTCGCGCCGCGTCGTCCCCCACTGACACCAACGGAGGAAAGCAGCACCATGAGTTTCGGTGATCCGAACAACCCCTACGGCCAGCAGCCGCCGCAGGCGCCGCAGGGCCCGTACGGCCAGCAGCCGCCGGTCCCGCCGCAGGGCGGCCAGCCGGGCTACGGCTACCCCCAGCAGGGCCAGGTCCCGCCGCAGCAGCCCCAGCAGCCGTACGGCTACCCGCAGCAGGGCCAGGTCCCGCCGCAGGGCGGCCAGCCCGGCTACGGCTACCCGCAGCAGGCGGCGGCCCCGTACGGCCAGCCGGGGATGCCCGGGATGCCGACGGGTTACGCGGGCTGGGGCTCGCGGTTCGGTGCCATCCTCATCGACGGCCTGATCGTCGGCGTGGTGCCCGGCATCCTCTACATCATCGCCATCGCCGTGGCGGCCAGCTCGGTCAGCTCGGCCACGCCGGACACCTCCAACTGCGCGCCGAGCGACTACAACTGCTTCCAGAACGCCATCAACACGGCCTCGTCGGCCAGCACGCCGGGCTTCTTCTACGTGCTGATCTCGCTCGCGTGGCTGCTCGCCGTGGGCGGCATGTTCTTCCTCATCGCCAAGGAAGGCAGCACCGGCCAGACCCCGGGCAAGAAGGCGCTCGGCATCAAGGTCGTCAAGGAGGCCACCGGCCAGCCCATGGGCTTCGGCATGACCTTCGTGCGCTACATCTGCCGCTACCTCAACGGCCTGCTGTGCGGCATCGGCTGGCTGTGGCCGCTGTGGGACGACAAGAGCCAGACGTTCGCCGACAAGCTCGTCGGCACGGTGGTCGTCCCGGCCCCCAAGTAATGCCGTAACGGGCCCTCGGACGCCCGCACCAGCCGATGAAGGCCCCCGCGCAGCAGCGACCGGGGGCCTTCGTGGCGCTCGCCGATACCGTTCCGCCTCGCCTTGAAGGGCACCGCTCGTGAGCTACCCCAACCCCAATCCCGGCCCCTACGGCCCCCCGCCGGGCCAGCAGCCCGGTTACGGCTATCCCCAGCAGCCGCCGCAGCCGCAGCCGATGGCCCCCTACGGCCCGTACCCGGGCGGCCCGGTGCCCGCGGCGCAGGCGCCCTACCCGACGGTGATGCCGGGCGGCGTCAAGGCGGCCCGGGTGCTGCTGTTCGTGCTCGCCGGGCTGAACCTCATCGGCCTGGTGCTGGCGGTGATGGGGCTGGGCGGCGTCACCAAGGCGTCGCACGAGGCCGCGTCCTCGCCCTATCAGGACATGTCGATGTTCAGCGTCGGCAAGGGCGTGCTGATCGCGGTGATCGCGATCATCGTGATCTTCACGGTGGCCGCCATCACGCTGGCCGCGCAGTTCGGCAACGGCGGCAAGGGCGTCCGGATCGCCACCATCGTGTCCTGCGTCGTCGGCATCATCCTGAGCCTGGGCGTCTTCCCGTTCGGCCTGGTGCACACCGTGCTGGGCATCCTGGTGCTGGTCTTCGTCGCCAAGGACGACGGCAACGCCTGGTTCAACCGGCCGCGTTACTGACCGCGCCCCGGCGCGGCGGAGGGCCGCACCCCGGCAAGGGGTGCGGCCCTCCGCGCTGCCGGACCTCAGGAGAACCGCCGGCCCTCAGTGGAAGAAGTGCCGGGTGCCGGTGAAGTACATCGTCACGCCGGCCTTCTTGGCGGCCTCCACGACCAGTTCGTCGCGGATCGACCCGCCGGGCTGGACGATCGCCCGGACACCGGCCGCGATCAGGATCTCGGGGCCGTCGGGGAACGGGAAGAAGGCGTCCGAGGCGGCGTAGGAGCCGCGCGCCCGCTCCTCGCCGGCGCGCTCCACGGCGAGCTTGCAGGAGTCGACGCGGTTGACCTGGCCCATGCCGACGCCGACCGACGCCCCGTCCTTGGCGAGCAGGATGGCGTTGGACTTCACCGCGCGGCACGCCTTCCAGGCGAAGGCGAGGTCGGCCAGCTCGGCCTCGGCCAGCGGCTCGCCGCTGGCGAGGGTCCAGGTGGCCGGGTCGTCGCCGGCGGCCTGGAAGACGTCGGTCTGCTGGAGCACCGCGCCGCCGGAGAGCAGCTTGAGGTCACCGGGCTGGTGCGGGCTGCCCTCGACCTTCAGGACGCGGAGGTTCTTCTTCCTGGCGAGCACCTCCACCGCGCCGGCCTCGTAGTCCGGGGCGGCGATGACCTCGGTGAAGATCTCCGCGACCTGTTCGGCCAGGGCGACGGTCACCGGGCGGTTGACCGCGATCACGCCGCCGTACGCGGAGACCGGGTCGCAGGCGTGCGCCTTGCGGTGCGCCTCGGCGACGTCCGCGCCGATCGCGATGCCGCAGGGGTTGGCGTGCTTGATGATGGCGACGCAGGGCTGCTCGTGGTCGTAGGCGGCGCGGCGGGCGGCCTCGGTGTCCACGTAGTTGTTGAAGGACATCTCCTTGCCGTGCAGCTGCTCGGCGTTGGCGATGCCGCCCGGCCGGCCGTCGGTGTAGAGGGCCGCGGCCTGGTGCGGGTTCTCGCCGTAGCGCAGGGTGCTGCGGCGCTCCCAGGTGCCGCCGAGGAACGCGGGCAGGGCGGCGCCCTCCTCCGGCGCGTGGACGTCGGTCATCCAGGAGGAGACCGCGACGTCGTAGGCGGCGGTGTGCTGGAACGCCTCGGCGGCCAGCCGCTTGCGGGCGGCCAGGTCGAAGCCGCCGGCGCGGACGGCCGCGAGGACGTCGGCGTAGCGCTCGGGGCTGGTGACCACGGCGACCGAGGGGTGGTTCTTGGCGGCGGCGCGGACCATCGAGGGGCCGCCGATGTCGATCTGCTCGACGCACTCGTCGGGGGTGGCCCCGGAGGCGACGGTCTCCCGGAACGGGTAGAGGTTGACGACGACCAGGTCGAACGGCTCGACACCGAGCTCGGCGAGCTGCTCGCGGTGGCTCTCCAGGCGCAGGTCGGCGAGGATGCCGGCGTGGACCTTGGGGTGCAGGGTCTTGACCCGGCCGTCGAGGCACTCCGGGAAGCCGGTGAGCTCCTCGACCTTGGTGACCGGCACCCCGGCGGCGGCGATCCGCCCGGCCGTCGAGCCGGTCGAGACCAGCTGGACGCCCGCCGCGTGCAGCCCCTGGGCCAGCTCCTCCAGCCCGGACTTGTCGTAGACGCTGACCAGCGCGCGGCGGATGGGCCGCTGCGTACCTTCGGTGGCGGTCACGAGATACGTACCTTTCGTCCCTCTATGCGGTAGCCGTGCCGGGCCAGGCGCCCCACGACCTCGACGAGCAGCGATCGCTCGACTTCCTTGATGCGCTCATGCAGCGCGGGTTCGTCGTCCTCCTCCCGGACCTCGACCACGCCCTGGGCGATGATCGGGCCGGTGTCGACCCCGTCGTCGACGAAGTGGACGGTGCATCCGGTGACCTTCGCACCGTACGCGAGCGCGTCGCGGACGCCGTGGGCACCGGGAAAGCTGGGCAGCAGCGCCGGGTGGGTGTTGATCGTCCGGCCGCCGAAGCGGGCCAGGAAGTCCTTGCCGAGGATCTTCATGAAGCCGGCCGAGACCACCAGGTCGGGGGCGTGCGCGGCGGTCGCCGCGGTGAGCGCCGCGTCCCAGGCCGCCCGGTCAGGGTAGTCCTTGACCCGGCAGACGAACGTCGGCAGCCCGGCCCGCTCGGCGCGCTCCAGCCCGGCGATCCCGGTGCGGTCGGCGCCCACGGCGACGATCTCGGCACCGTACGCCTGCGCGCCCTCCGCGGCGATGGCGTCGAGCAGCGCCTGGAGGTTGGTGCCCGAACCGGAGACGAGTACCACGATCCGGGCCGGGGCGGGGCGGGCGGGAGGGGAGGAGGGGGCCACGATGCGGTCTTTCTCGCCAGGTCTTGCGGGTCTGGGCAGATGTGTAGAGGTTTGTGCGGTCGCACAAAGCGAGGGGTCGCGGAAATCCGGGGAACCCTACGAAGGCGCCGACCGTCAGCAACGATACCGGCACACCGAGCGGCCCCCGCGGGACGGGGGCGGGCACGGGAGGTAGCGTCGGGCGGGAGAACGCATGCAGTTCACGGTGACCGTCCGCCCGGCCGACCCGCCGGACGGACGCCCACGACAAGGGGAAGACTCACTCCAGATGCCGGACCGACGCCGCCGCGCGGCTCTCCTTTCGCCCCTCGCCACCGCCGGGTGGTACCCCCGGCCCGTCACCGCCCCCGGGGCGGTCCTGCTGCCGCGCGAGCGCACGTCGTCGTCCGCCCCGGATTCACCGCCCGCCGGCTCCTCCGCCGGCCGGGACGACAACCCCTTCGCGCCGCCGCCGGCCGGCGCCCCCGACCAGGAGTGGCGCCCGCGCGCGCACCTGGCCGGGCACCCGCGCGGCGACGGCGACGGCGGCGGGGAGGGCGGCGGCGACGGGGCCGGCGAAGGGCAGCGGCCGACGGACCGGCCGCCGGCCTGGGGCAGCCAGTGGAGCAGCCGCCAGCCGGGCCGGCAGGGCGGCGGGTTCGGCAGCCGGCCGGGCCGCGGCGGCGGCCAGGGCGGCCCGGGCGGTCCCGGCGGCCCGGGCGGCGGCCCCGGCGGACTGCGCTGGGACCCCACCGACCCGCTCCAGCGGCGGGCCCGCTACGCCCTGCTGGCCGGGATGTGGGCGTTCTTCTTCGTGCTCTTCAGCCTGCCGGAGATGGCGCTGCTGCTCGGCTCGCTCGCCCTCTACTGGGGCGTCAGCGCGCTGCGCGGGAAGGCCGAACCGAAGAAGGCACCCGCCGCGGACGGGGTGGCGCCGTCGGCCGGCGGCGCCACCCCGTCCGCACCGGGCCGGCCGGGCGGCGCCCCGGGTGCGCCGGGCGCCGGGGTGCGGCCGCAGACCACCGCCGCGATCGGCGGTCTGGTGACCGCCTCGCTGGCGCTGATGATGGTGGCCGCGACGTTCACCGTGCAGGTCGTCTACCGCGACTACTTCACCTGCGTGAACGACGCACTGACCCGGGCCGCGAGCAAGTCCTGCGAACGCCACCTGCCGCCCCAGCTGCGCCCGCTGCTCAGCCAGCAGCAGCAGTGACGGCCACCGGGGGCGCGGCCGGGGGCGGCCGGGGGTACGTGGGCGGGGGCCGGGGGCGCTAGGGGGTGTCCGTGAAGTCGCGTCGTTCGCCCGGAGGGCGGCCGGGCGGCAGACGGGACTGTGCGGACACCCCCTAGCCCTAGTCCGCGGACCGGCGGCGGAACAGCAGGCCCGGGCGGCGGGTGCGGCCCGGCGGACCGCCCTCCGCCGCACGGCGCGCGGTGCGCCGCCGCCAGGCCCGCAGGGCGAGCGCGCCGGGCACACCGGTCAGCGCGGTCCAGCCGGCGGCCGCGGGCCCGGTGAGCCACCAGCTCGGGCCGAACGACGCGAGCGTGCCGCGGCCCACCGGGCCGCCCGCCAGTCCGGCCAGCACCGCCATCGCCAGTCCGCACAGCCCGGCCGCCAGGGCGGCCGTCCCGGCCGTCCGCTGCCACGTGCGGTGCCCGTCGCCGGCCGCGCACCGGGCCAGCGCCGCGCCCGCCGCGGCCGGGACCACCGCCAGCGCCAACCAGCCGGGCCAGGAGCCCGGGCCGGGGTCCGGCAGACCGCTGAGCAGGGGGAAGGGCGGCAGCTCCGGGCGCGGTGCGGTGCCCAGCGGCCCGACCGCGCCGCCCACGCCGACGGTGAAGCCGGGGCCCAGTCCGTAGGCGGCGCCCCAGACCGCCGCGTTGGGCAGCAGGGTGAGGCAGAGCAGCAGCAGGGTGCCGCGGCCGGCCCAGTCCGGGGCGAGGCGGGCCAGGTCGGTGCCGAACCGCCCGGCGTGCAGGGCCAGTCCGAGCAGGGTGAGCGCGGTGCCGGCGGCCAGCAGCGCGAGGATGGCGGCGCCCGCCGCGGTGCGGGCGGTGGCGGAGCGGGGACCGGCCAGGGCGGTGCGGACGGCGGGCGGCAGCTTCGCCAGGGCGCCCCGCACGCGGTCCGGCAGCAGGCTCGCGGCGTCCGCGCCCAGGGTGTGCCAGGCGGTGAAGGCGAGGGTGGCGGCCGCGGTGCCCGGGACGGCGAGCAGCGCGGAGAGCGGGGCGGCGGAGAGCCGGCCGGTCGAGGTGTAGAGCAGCGCCCCGGCGGCGACCAGCAGGTAGCCGGCCAGCAGGGCGCCGAGCAGGGTGCGCGGGGCGGCCGCCGGGCCGGTACCGGGCGCCTGGCGGCCACCGGGGGCGCCGTCGGCGGCCGCGGCCAGGGTGTCCCGGGCGGCCCGGTGCAGCAGCCAGAGCGGGAGCGCGGCGAGCAGCAGCGGCGTCACGCCCAGGGGCGCGGGGGCGCCGGAGAGCGTGGCGGCGCGGACCAGCCCCCCGCCGTGCGCCATGAACCAGAGCCCGGCGGCCAGGTGCAGCGCGCGGGACGGACCGCTGTCGGGGTAGGGCGAGGCGATCCAGAGCAACAGGACGGCGACCGCGAGCGCGCCGAGGCCGAGTCCGGCGGCGGTCGCCCCGCTGACGGTGGCGGTGCCGATCGCCGAGGAGCGCCGGGCCGCGGTCCGGCCGTGCGAGGAGAGGGTGGTGCCGCGTTCGGTCAACTGGCTCACACCGTCATGCTGCCAATAACGCCCCTTTCCACCACGTACCGGGCATGCGTCCGCCGTGTCGCGTGAGTTCCGCCCCGCGTCGTTCCCAGACTTCCGCCATGACCACGCGCGACCACGCCCCCCGTTGCCCGGAAGTCTCACGCAGCGCTGATGCTGAGCCAGATACAGGTGGCTGCACGGAAGCTGACTGCTCATCAAGCGCCTCGGCTGCCTTCGACGCGCTGTACGCGGCGCATGCCGGGCCGCTGGTGCGGCAGGTGCTGCTGCTGACCGGGCGGGCGCGGCTGGCCCGGCGGGCGGTGGAGCGGGCGTTCCAGGCGGCCTGGCAGCGGTGGCCGGAGGTGGCCGGGGACCCGGATCCGGTGGGGTGGGTGCGGGCGGCGGCGTACGAGTACGCGCTGGCGCCGTGGCGCCGCGCGCTCCCCCGGCTGCGGCCGGCCGAGCGGCCCGGTCCGGGGACGCCCGCGCCGCCGGCGGCCGCCCCGGCGGACCGGGCACTGCTGGCGGCGGTGCTGGCGCTGCCCGTCCCCTACCGGCGGACGCTGCTGCTGCACGACGGGGTGGGGCTGGGGCTGCACCGGACGGCGGTGGAGGTGGAGGCCAGTACCGGGGCGGCGACCGGGCGGCTGACCCACGCCCGGGAGTGCCTGGCCGCGGAGCTGCCGGAGCTGGGGCTGCGGGGCCTGCCGCCGGACCGGCAGGGCGCGGTGCTGCACGCCCGGCTGACGGCGTTGGCGGCGGCCCGCCCGGTGGCGCCGCCGGCCGCGCGGGAGGTGCGGGCCGGCGGGGAGCGGCGGGCCCGGCGGACCACCCGCGCCGGTTTCGGGGCGGCCGGGCTGCTGGCGGTGACGGCGCTGACGGTCTCGCTGAGCACGCCGGACGGCTACCGGCCGCCGCCGCGGCAGCCGGCGGTGGCGGTCCCGTCGGCCCCGGCCGCGCCGTCCGCCGGCTCGTCGGGGGCGAAGGCCGAGGCGGGGGCGAAGGCCGAGGCGGGGAGGAGGGCTGAGCCGGGAACGGCGGTGGGGGCGGGAGCGGAGGCGGTGCAGCAGGCCGGGGAGCCCGGGGGGAAGCGCGGCCACCTGGCGGGCGGGCACGGGACGGGCGGGCACGGGACGGGCGGGCACGGGGCATTGCCGCGCGGGGCCCGGCTCGCGCCGGACGCACGGTGAGGGAGGCGGGCGGTAAGGGCGCCGGGCGGGGCGGTCGCGTCGGCCACGTCGGCGGTGGTCGGGGCGACGAGGGTGGGCGCGGCGGGCCGGGGCACCCGGGGCCTGGGGAGGCGGACGGCCGGGACGGCCGGGGCAATCGGGGTAGCCGGAGTGGTCGGCTTCGTCTGCCGGAGGAACGGCCGTGGGGGGGGGGCCCGGAGAGGGGTGCGGGCCCACGGCCGTGTGCCGGGCGGGCGCCGGACGGGGCGGCCCGCCGGACGGTGCGGCGTCAGCCGGCCAGGATCTCCCGGGCCAGCAGCGCGGTCTCGGACGGGGTCTTGCCGACCTTCACGCCCGCGGCCTCCAGGGCCTCCTTCTTCGCCTGGGCGGTGCCGGACGAGCCGGAGACGATGGCGCCGGCGTGGCCCATGGTCTTGCCCTCGGGGGCGGTGAAGCCCGCGACGTAGCCGACGACCGGCTTGGTCACGTGCTCCTTGATGAAGTCGGCCGCCCGCTCCTCGGCGTCGCCGCCGATCTCACCGATCATGACGATCAGGTCGGTGTCCGGGTCGTCCTGGAACGCCTTGAGGGCGTCGATGTGGGTGGTGCCGATGACCGGGTCACCGCCGATGCCGACCGCCGACGAGAAGCCGATGTCGCGCAGCTCGTACATCATCTGGTAGGTCAGCGTGCCGGACTTCGACACCAGGCCGATGCGGCCGGGCTTGGTGATGTCGCCCGGGATGATGCCGGCGTTGGACTGGCCGGGGGTGATCAGGCCGGGGCAGTTCGGGCCGATGATCCGGGTCTTGTTGCCCTTGGCCTTGGCGTAGGCCCAGAAGGCGGCGGAGTCGTGCACCGCGATGCCCTCGGTGATCACGACGGCCAGCGGGATCTCGGCGTCGATGGCCTCGACGACGGCGGCCTTGGCGAAGGCCGGCGGGACGAAGAGGACGGAGACGTTGGCGCCCGTCTTCTCCATCGCCTCCTTGACGGAGCCGAAGACCGGGACCTCGGTGCCGTCGAAGTCGACGGAGGTGCCGGCCTTGCGGGGGTTCACGCCACCGACGATGTTCGTGCCGTCGCCGAGCATGAGCTTGGTGTGCTTCATGCCCGTGGCACCGGTCATGCCCTGGACGATGACCTTGGAGTCCTTGTTGAGGAAGATAGCCATGGCTGTGGTTGTCCCTCGTCCCTTACTTGGCCGCGGCCAGCTCGGCGGCCTTGTCGGCCGCACCGTCCATCGTGTCCACGCGCTGCACCAGCGGGTGGTTGGCGTCCGAGAGGATCTTGCGACCCAGCTCCGCGTTGTTGCCGTCGAGGCGGACGACCAGCGGCTTGGTGACGTTCTCGCCCTTGGACTTGAGCAGCTCCAGGGCCTGCACGATGCCGTTGGCGACCTCGTCGCACGCGGTGATGCCGCCGAAGACGTTGACGAACACCGACTTCACGTCCGGGTCGCCGAGGATGATCTCCAGGCCGTTCGCCATGACCTCGGCGGAGGCGCCGCCGCCGATGTCGAGGAAGTTGGCGGGCTTGACGCCGCCGTGCTTCTCACCGGCGTAGGCGACGACGTCCAGGGTGCTCATGACCAGGCCCGCGCCGTTGCCGATGATGCCGACCTGGCCGTCGAGCTTGACGTAGTTCAGGCCCTTGGCCTTGGCCGCGGCCTCGAGCGGGTTGGCCGCCGCCTTGTCCTCCAGGGCCGCGTGCTCCGGCTGCCGGAACTCGGCGTTGGCGTCCAGGGAGACCTTGCCGTCCAGGGCGAGGACGTCACCGGAGGCGACCTTCGCCAGCGGGTTGACCTCGACCAGGAGGGCGTCCTCCTTGATGAAGGTCTGCCACAGGGTGACCAGGACGTCGGCGACCTTGTCGGCGACCTCGGCCGGGAACTTCGCCTGGGCGACGATCTCCTGGGCCTTCTCCTTGGTCACACCCTCGTTGGCGTCGACCGGGACCTTCGCGAGGGCCTCCGGCTTGGTGGCGGCGACCTCCTCGATGTCCATGCCGCCCTCGACGGAGGCCATGGCCAGGAAGGTGCGGTTGGTGCGGTCGAGGAGGTAGGAGACGTAGTACTCCTCGGCGATCTCGGGGGCCGTCTCCGCGATCATCACCTTGTGGACCGTGTGGCCCTTGATGTCCATGCCCAGGATCTGGCGCGACTTCTCGACCGCGTCGTCCGGGCTGTCGGCCAGCTTGACGCCGCCGGCCTTGCCGCGGCCGCCGACCTTGACCTGCGCCTTGACGACAGACCGGCCCCCCAGCCGCTCGGTCACCTCGCGCGCCGCCTCAGGCGTGTCGATGACTTCACCGGCCAGCACCGGTACACCGTGCTTGGCGAAGAGGTCCCTCGCCTGGTACTCGAACAGGTCCACGCGCGTCCGTCCCTTGTCTTCTCAGAATCGCCGTAGTGATCGCGGTTCGTTCGTCTGCGATGGGCGTGCCGCGAAGGGCAACGTGACGGCGCTGTCACAGGGGAGGCGTATACACGGTGACCGGATACGCGGCATGTCCGTCTCGCAGGGTATCGCCGGTGGACATGCGTCCCTAAATCGCAGATCACACTCCGGCGGTGATTACTGTCACAGATCTATTGGCCAACTTACTCCGCCGCCACTTTTCCGCAGGGCCGCGACGGCGCGCCGGAAGTATTTCCCAGGACCGGACACCCCCGGGCGCCGCTCCCCCGCCACCCGCCGTGCACACCCCCGCCATGCGCCGTTCGGGCGCCGAACACACCGGTCGCGCCGATCGCGCCGTACGCCCCGATCCGGCCCCCGGCCCCCGGCCCCCCGGCCCGCCGGGGCGCGCCAGGGCGGGGGTCCTCCGCCGGGGGAGACGGCGCCGAGGGCGCGCACAGTTCTCCACGGAGGCGCCCGGAAACCCATGCGCCGCTTCAACTCGCCGTGGTGGAAGCCGGGTTGCCGCCTCGCGCACGAGCAGCCCCGAGCCGCCGGACGGACACACGGGGCCGTCTCCCTCCCGTACGGACAGGACCACGCAGATCGTGCGGACCACACGGAGAGCATGGCGAACACGGAGAACGGGTCCTCCCGCACCGGCTGCCGATGCGGAGCGCTCGGGGAGCGGCGGGCGAGGCCCTGAGGAGTGGCCGAGGGGGCGCAGCACGGGCCCGGTCACCGCCCCTTCCGCACCCGCTCCCGGC
This sequence comes from Streptomyces rhizoryzae, assembly GCF_023155275.1. Lineage (GTDB taxonomy): Bacteria > Actinomycetota > Actinomycetes > Streptomycetales > Streptomycetaceae > Streptomyces > Streptomyces rhizoryzae. Next base: position 75,343 of record NZ_JALMUV010000006.1, on the reverse strand, counting down.
CTTTCTCGATTAATCGTCGGCACTTTGAAGTGACCGGCGAGGGAAATGCCGACGCATACGCTCTACGACCTCCCCGGCGCCTCCACCGAAGTTCCTCCCGGCAGCCGCCGCAGCGCCCCACACCGTGACGCTCCCGGCGCCCCGCACCCCTCGGCCACACCCGGCGCGGACTGCTGAACCAACCGGCCCGGATCACCGGCTTCTCACGGCGGGCCGGTCACGGTGATCGCCCCCGGGCGCCAAGGCGGGCGCCGACGCGGAGGCCACGGCAGGAGGCCCACCACAGGCCGTACGCTCCCTGGCAACGCAGCCTCGGCTCCCACAGCAAGGATGCGACGGCTTGAACCGGGGGCGCCGCCTGGGGCCGGGTCGCCTCGGCCTTCCCAATTCCGGCGGCGGAGCGCCAGGTTCAGCGACCAACTCCGCAATTACCCTGATGCGGCGGGGCATTCAGGCCACCAATCCGTCTGGAGACGAGCCCCCTCCCGGAATACCCCCCGCCCCGCCGTCGTTGTGGACCCGCAGGGGGGCCTCGCGCCCCCTAAGGGATCCGTTCCCCTCCCCCCTACGGAAAAAGCCGGGTGGCCCTCCCCCACAGAGGACCACCCGGCGTTTTTCACGGGGCGGGTCGAGGTGATCCCCACATCACCTCGTCCGCCTCATCCGGCGTCACGGTGGCACCGGCCGCACGTCACCGCCGTGACCTGCGGACCGCCGCGCACCGTGCTGGCGGCCGGACGGTTCAGAGGCCCTGGACCGGCAGGGCGGGCAGCGCCGGCACGTTGGCGGCGTTGGTCAGGTCGGCCAGGTTGGCGGGCACGGCCGGGACGGCAGGCACCGACGGGACCGACGGGACGGCGGGGACGGAGGGAACGGAGGGAACGGAGGGGATCGACGGGGCCGAGGGCACGGACGGGACGGACGGGAGCGAGGGGACGATGCCGGTCGGGGCCAGGCTCTGCGCACCGGCGGCGGTGGTCACCGCGGTGCCCTTGGCGTCGGCCACCACGACGGTGGCCAGGCCCTGCGCGAACGGCACGGCGTCGCTGCCCACGCCCTGCGCCAGCTCCGTGGCGTGCCCGGCGACACCCTGCGCGAACGGCACCGCCGCGCCCTTGGCGCTCTCGACGAACAGCTGCACCCGGCCGTTGACGACCGACACGAACGGCGTGGCCTGGCGCGCCGCGTCACCGGCGAGCGCACCGGCGTCGCCGACCGCGCCCTGGGCGACCGGCAGGACCTTCGCGACCGTCCGGCCGGCGACCGGCGGCAGCACATCGGCGGCGGTGCGGTCCGCCACCGGGCGGGCGGTGGCCAGCGCGCCCTGGGCCTGCTTGGTCAGCTGCTCGGGACGCAGCCCCGCACCCGCGAGACCGGCCAGCAGGTTGTCGGCCGAGCCGGGCGCCTTCGGCAGAGCGGGCACCTTCGGCAGCGCCGGCACACCGGGCAGGCCCTTCGGCAGGCCGCCGGGCAGCCCGGCGGTCGGCACACCGGGGACGGCGGGCAGCTTCGGCGCGGCCGGCAGTCCGCCGTTCACCAGCTTGCCGGCCTTGCCCAGGTCGGCCTTCCCGGCGGCCTTGGTGACCTTCTTGACGGTCTTGGCGGCCTGCTTGGCGTCGGCGGCCTTCTGCACGTCACCGGTGTTCAGGGCCGGCAGCCCGGCACCGTCGACGAGGTGGCGCACGCCGTCCACCACACCGCCGGCCTGCGGCAGCCCGCCGGTGGGCAGCTGACCGGCCGTGACGCCGCCGCCGAGGGTCCCGGTCGCCTTGCCGGCCACGCCGTTCACCGTCGAGGTGACGGTGCCGGCGGTCTTCTGGACGGTGCCGGTGACCGCGCCGGTGGGCAGGTGCTGGGCGGCGCCGGTGACCGTGCCGACCGCGGGCAGGTCCGGGGTGGCGGGCAGTTCGGCGGCGTTGGCGGCGACGGAGCCCAGGGCCCACAGGCCGGTGGCGGTGGCGGCGACGGCGATGGAACGGCGGATGTTCGAGCGCATGATGGGTGATGTCCTTCGAATTCGGGAGGTTCAACGGGCAGACCTGTGCCACCCCCGCGTGGCAGGTCTTGTCAGACGCGGAGTGCGGTCTGCCCTAGCCGGGGAATTCGAGGATTTCTTCGGCGCGGCGGCGCGTCGGGGCGCCGTCGGCCGTACGGACGCCACCGGGCAGGAGCCGGAAGCGCGGGAGGTCCGCCGTGGCGGCGGCGTGCTGGTCGCCGCCGCGGGGGCCGTGGCCGTCGCCCGCGGTGTGCGGGGCGGGTGCGGCGGGGCCCTGCGGGCACGGGCCCGGCAGGCCGTGGTGGCCGGCGTCCCGCTGCGTGACCGCGGCGGGCCGGGGCTGCGCGGCAGCCGGGTGGTGCACCACGGAGGTGCAGTGCGCCGGGCGGAACAGGTGCGGTGCGGACGGGCCGGAGCCCGGCACCGCCGTCCCCTGACCCGGCCGGGCGTCACCGGGTGCGCCGCCGTGTGCGGGCGTACCGCCGTCGCCGGGCCGTCCCGGGTGGGTGCCGGCGGGGAGGTGGACGGGCAGCGCGCCGCCGATCCGGTCCCCGATGCCGCCGATCCGCCCGACCGTGCCGGTCACGTCGTCCACCGGGCCGGTCAGCCGGCCGGTGACCGGCGCGGCGGCCTGCTCGGCGGGGCGCACCGCGTCCTCGACCGTGGCCGCGGCGGCGTCCGCCCGGCGGGTGAGTGCGGTGCCGTCCGCCGCGCCCTGCCGCGCCGGTGTGTCCCCGGACTCCGGCAGCGGGCCGGTGTCCTGCGGGGCGGTGGCGTGGGCCGGGGTGTCGGCCCCGGTCAGGGCGGGTGCGGCCGGGTGGCCGCCGGCGGGCGTCCGGTCGGCGGCGTGTGCGCCGGTGCCGAACGCGAAGCCGAGGAGGACGAAGCCGATCAGGAAGAGCCCCGCCAGCAGTGCGCGCCGCGCGGCCACGGTGCGCGGCAGGCGCACGGCGGCAGGCAGGACGAACACAGCAGGCACGAGGGGACCTTCCCAGAGGGACGGGGACAGCCGGGCACAGTGCCTCGGTGTCGCGCGCGTCACGGGTGATCGAGCGATGCCCTGATCCTTGCACGACCCGCCAGGTGCCATGCAAGTCCCGCCGGGCTTCCTGTCACCGTTGCTCCGCCATGTCCGGTATGGGTAGCGGCCTTTTCTCCAACGCGGCGGCCATCACCTCCGGGAAACGGTCGGGCGTACAGGCGAACGCCGGTATCCCGAGGGCGGCGAGGGCCGCCGCGTGCTCGCGGTCGTAGGCCGGGGCACCGTCGTCGGAGAGCGCGAGCAGGGTCACGAACCGCACTCCGGACGCCTGCATCGCGGCGACCCGTTTGAGCATCTCGTCGCGGATGCCGCCCTCGTAGAGGTCGCTGATGAGGACGACGACGGTGTCGGCGGGGCGGTCGATCCGCTGCTGGCAGTAGGCCAGCGCGCGGTTGATGTCCGTACCGCCGCCGAGCTGGGTGCCGAACAGCACGTCCACCGGGTCGGTCAGGTGCTCCGTCAGGTCGGTGACGGCGGTGTCGAAGACGACCAGCCGGGTCTTCAGGGCGCGTACGGACGCCAGGACCGCGCCGAACACCGAGGCGTACACCACGGAGGCGGCCATCGACCCGGACTGGTCGATGCAGAGCACCACGTCCTTCCGCACGGTGCGGTCGGCGCGGGCGTATCCGATGAGCCGTTCGGGGACGACGGTGCCGTGGTCGGGGAGGTAGTGGCGGAGGTTGGCGCGGATGGTGCGGTCCCAGTCGATGGCGCGGTGGCGGGGGCGGGCGGTCCGCGCGGCGCGGTCCAGTGCGCCGGTGAGGACGGCGCGGGTGCGGGTGGCCAGCCGGTTCTCCAGGTCGGTGACGACCTTGCGGACGACGGCGCGGGCGGTCTCCCGGGTGGTGTCCGGCAGCATCTTGTTCAGGGAGAGCAGGGTGCCGACCAGGTGGACGTCGGGTTCGACGGCCGCGAGCATCTCCGGTTCCAGCAGCAGGGTGGCCAGGCCGAGGCGGTGGATGGCGTCCCGCTGCATCACCTGCACGACGGGGGACGGGAAGTACGTCCGGATGTCGCCGAGCCAGCGCGCCACCTGGGGCGCGGACGCGCCGAGGCCGGCCGCCCGGCTGCCGCCGTCGCGCGGGCCGCGGCCGGGGCGCTGCTGCGGCCGCCGGCCGTAGAGCGCCTCCAGGGCGCCGTCCATCGCGGCGTCGCGGCCGCGGAGTTCGCCTCCGGTGCCGTCCGCGCCGGCCCCGCCCAGCACCAGCCGCCAGCGCCGCAACCGCTCCGCGCCCTCGGCGCCCCCCGCGGCGCGGGCTGCCGTGGTGGTCGTCGGCCTTCCTGCGGTCGCCTCCGGCCCGCCTGTGGTTGTCTCCGGCCCGCCCGTGGTCGTCATCGGCCCGCCCCCGTTCGTCTGTTGGTTTGCGGTACCGCCATCGCTGGCGGGCCCGCCGTGGCTCCGTCTCCGCCCCCGTTGTCCTGAGGGCTGCCGTGCCCCTCTCCCCGGCCGGCGCCCGACGGCCCGGGCCCAGGGGCGGGCCCGGGAGCGGGGTCCCCTTCCTCGTAACCGTGCTGGGGTATGCCCAGCAGGAGGTGGAGGGTGGGGAGGACGGCGGCGGCGCGGTCGCGGTCCAGGCCGGGGCCGAAGCCGGGCGCCGCGGCGTCCGCGGAACCGGCCCCCCGGTGGTCGGGCGCGCCCACGGGGCCTCGGCGGACCAGTTCGCCGAGGGTGCGCCGCGCCCCGGCGTCGTACTCCGCGAAGGTGCGCCGCAGCAGTGGCAGGACGTCGGTGAACGCGGCGTCCGGGACGCCGGTCAGCCAGCCGTCCACCAGGGCCAGCAGCCGTTCGTCGTGGACCAGCAGCAGGCCCCCGTCCGGGCCGCCGACGAAACCCTCGATCCACCCGGCGGCATCGGTGGGCCGGTTACCGGGCGAGAGGGCCTGGGCCATCAGCCGCTCCGCACCGCCGTCCGCCAACCGGCCGCCGTCCAGCAGGAGTCGGGCGGCCCGGCCGCGCAGCAGCCCGGGGACGGTGTCCCGCCCCGCGAGCGTCCCGAGCACTGCCGCCCACCGCTCCCGCAGTGGCTCAGCCGCTGCTCCACCGGCCGGCCGGTGCGGGACGGGCTCCGCCTGGCCCTCCGTCGCCTGGGCGAGGAGGGCGACGGCCCCGTGGGTGGCGTCGAGGTGGCGGCGCAGCTCGGCGGCGCCGTCCGCGTCCAGGCCGGTGCAGGCCGGGGGCAGGCCGACGAAGATCCGGTCGGCCAGGCCGAGGGCCACCGCGCGCAGCGCCGCGGCGTCGGTGCCCCGGACGTCCCCGTAGCGCACCGCGCGGACCAGTGCGGGCAGCGCGTGGGCCAGGTGGCCGACGTCCGCGTCCAGGGCGGCGCGGTCGGCCAGGGCCCGCATCACCACCGGCAGCGCGGCGGGGAGCGCGGCGCGCAGGCAGCGCTCGGCGAGCGCGGTGACGTCCGCGAGGGCGGTGGCCGCCAGGGCGTCCGCGGCGGCCTTGGTGGTGGCCGCGCCGAGCACCGTGGTGCCCCAGATGCCGGCCTCCGCGACCCGCACCGCCAGTTCCGGCTCCCAGCGCAGCCGCCAGGTCTCCCGGAAGGTGCCGGTGCCGGCCCGGGAGCGGGCGGGCTCGCCCCAGGGGATGTCCAGCAGCCGCAGCCGGTGCAGGAGGTGGCTGCGTGCGGTGTCGGTCTCCTTGCGCAGGTCCAGCTCCACCTGGCGCTCACCCGCTTCCGGTGTGAGCCGCAGCGTGCGCCGGATGCGGTCGAGGTCGCGCTGGAGCGGGACGGCCGGGGCCCCCTCCGGCACTCGGCCCAGGGCGTCGCCGACCACCAGCCGGTCGTGGATGAGCGCCAGCGGTACGTCGGATCCGGCGCTCATCACGGCCCGTACCGCGTCGTTGAGTTCGGCGAGGCCGGGCAGCGGGCGGTCGCGGACCGCGGCGAGCCCCTCGGCGAGCCGTACCGCCTCGATGACGTGGGCGGACGAGACCGGGTAGTCCTCGTCGCGGAGCAGCCGCGCGGCCTTGGTCAGCCAGCGCTCCACAGGGCGGTCGGGGGCCTCGAAGAGGTGGCCGTACCAGCCGGGGGAGGCGATGCCGGCGCCGTAGCCGCTGCGCCGGGCCAGCCGCCGGTGCGTCCAGGGCACCCAGGTCAGCGCCGTCCTGACCTTGGGCAGGCCCTTCAGGAGCTGCCGGTCGGCGGTGACCGTGCGCCGGCCGGCCAGCGCGGGGACGTGCCAGGCGCCGCAGACCACGGCGACCCGGTCCCCGAACTCCCGCCGGGCGGCGTGCAGTCGGAGCCGCATATGGGCCTCGCGCAGCGCGTCATGGGGGTGGCCGCCGTCACCGTACACCGCCCGCAGCTCCGCCATCGCTTCGGCGAGCGCGGCGAACGGGGCCAGCGCGTCCGCCCCGTCACCGCCCGCCCCGTCGCCGTTCGGCCCGTCACCGTTCGGTCTGTCGCCGCCGGCTCCGCGGTGCTCGATCACGTCCTCCCACCAGCGCTCGGGGTCGCCGTGACCGGCGGCCTCGGCCAGCGCCCGCAGCGGGTCCACGCGGAGCGCGTCCGTACGGGGCGCATCCGTCCGGGACGGGGCCGTCCCCGACGGGTCCGTGCGCTCCCCCGAGCCGGACGCGCCGGACGCGCCGCCCTCCCCCTCCCCGGCCGCCCCCGCAGCCGCCTCCATGCCTCGCCCCGTCCCCGGCCGCGTCTCCGGCGCCGGCCCGGTCCCCGGCTCGCTCTCCGGGGCCGTCATGGCCAACGTATGGGCCGCCGGCAGGTCGATGAAGCGCACCGGAACCCCGTGCTCCAGGGCCCAGCGCAGCGCCACCCACTCCGGGGAGAACGCCGCCAGCGGCCAGAACGCGGCCCGCCCCGGGTCGTCCACGGCATGGGCCAGCAGGGCCACCGGCGGCCGCATGTCCTCCTGCGCGGCCAGCGGCACCAGCTCGTCCGCCTCCGGGGGCCCCTCGATGAGCACCGCACTGGGCGCGCACCGCTCCAGGGCGGCCCGTACCGCCCGCGCCGATCCGGGTCCGTGGTGCCGCACCCCGAGCAGCACCGGCCCGGCCCCGCTCGCCCCGTTCATCCGCTCACCTCCCGGCAGGCGCGGTAGAAGTCCTGCCAGCCGTCGCGCTCCCGGACCACGGTCTCCAGATACTCCTGCCAGACGACCCGGTCGGCGGCCGGGTCGCGGACCACCGCGCCGAGCAGCCCGGCCGCCAGGTCGGCGGGGCGCAGCACCCCGTCCCCGAAGTGGGCGGCGAGCGCGAGGCCGCTGGTGACCACCGAGATGGCCTCGGCGGTGGAGAGCGTCCCGGACGGGGACTTGAGCTTGGTGCGGCCGTCGGCGGTGCCCCCGTCCCGCAGCTCCCGGAAGACCGTGACCACCCGCCGGATCTCGTCCATCCCCCGGGGCGCGGGCGGGAGGTGGAGGCCGTGCCCGATCTGCTCGACCCGGCGGGCGACGATGTCCACCTCCTCCTCGGGGGTGGCGGGCAGCGGCAGGACGACGGTGTTGAAGCGGCGGCGGAGGGCGCTGGAGAGGTCGTTGACCCCGCGGTCGCGGTCGTTGGCGGTGGCGATCACGTTGAAGCCGCGGACCGCCTGCACCTCCTGGCCCAGCTCCGGTATCGGCAGGGTCTTCTCCGACAGGAGGGTGATGAGGGTGTCCTGGACGTCGGCCGGGATCCGGGTCAGCTCCTCGACCCGGGCGGTCATCCCCTCGGCCATCGCCCGCATCACCGGGCCGGGCACCAGGGCGTCCCGACTGGGGCCGTGGGCGAGCAGCTGGGCGTAGTTCCAGCCGTAGCGGATGGCTTCCTCGGGCGTGCCGGCGGTGCCCTGCACCAGCAGTGTGGAGTCGCCGCTGACCGCCGCCGCCAGATGCTCCGACACCCACGTCTTGGCGGTGCCGGGCACACCGAGCAGCAGCAGCGCGCGGTCCGTGGCGAGGGTGGCCACCGCGACCTCGACGAGCCGCCGGGGGCCGACGTACTTGGGCGTGATGACCGTGCCGTCGGCGAGCGTGCCGCCGAGCAGGTACGTCGCGACCGCCCACGGTGAGAGCCGCCAGCGCGCGGGCCGCGGCCGGTCGTCGGCCGCCGCGAGGGCCGCCAGCTCCTGCGCGAAGGCGACTTCGGCGTGCGGCCGCAGGGCCTCCCCGGCCGCGTCGCGCGCGCCGTCCGCCGTCGTGGTGCCGTTCTCGGTCATGCTTCCCCCTCGTCGCACGATGCGCGGCCGGCACCCCGCGAACTCCCGCCGGCCGCTTGCGTTTCCAAGCCTGCACCAGACCACTGACAACGCCCCGAAAACCACATCTGACCTGTGCGTACGCCGCCGCGCAGGGCGATTGTCAGTGGTCGGCCGTAGCGTCGATGACAGGAAATCCGAAACCGGTCGGCACGCCGGCCGGACCGGCCCGCGCGCCGGGACGGGCAGCGCACGGCCGGGCTCGACGGGAATCCGCAGGGGGGACGACATGACAGCGCCCGAACGACAGGAACCACACAAGGCGAACCGGCCGGCTCAGCCGCCTGAACCAGCCCGGCCGCCCAAGGCGAACGAACCACCCCCACCGCCCGAACGGCGCCAGTCCGCCGCCGCGCGGCGGCGGGCCGAGCGGCGGCTGGAGCGGATCGCGGCCGGCGCCACGGAGTTGGAGCAGCGGCTGGAGGACCTGCTGCACACCGGCCTCTCCGCGGCGCTCCGCACGGACGGGGACGGCTCCGGCCCGGGCGGGGCCGGGAGCGCCGGCGCGTGGGACGAGACCGCCGCCCGCATGGTCGACGCCCAGGCACCCGGACTCGCCGCCCGGGCACGGGAGTTGGGGTCGGTGGCCGGCTCCGGGCCGGACTGGCCGTCCCGCCTCCTGGAGGGGTGCGCCCTGCTGCACCTCCTCGACCAGGGCTTCCTGGACGTCGAGCGACTCCCGGCCGCGCTCGCGGCGACGGTCCGGAGCCGCGTCGGCCTGACCACGGAGGCCGCGGACGTCCTGTCCGGGCCGGACACCGTGACGGTCCGGGACCGCTGGCTGGTGCTCGCCCAACGGGACGGCGCGGAAGGGCCGTTGACCGCCCGCCGGATCTACCTGCGCGGGGAGCGGACGGGCCGGATGGCCCTGCACCTCTCCTACGGCGGCCCGCACCGCCCCCTGGACGTGTCCCTGCCGCCCGGCGTGCTGCTCGACGCCGAGCTGGCCTACTACCCCGGAGCCCGGCCCCTGCGCGCCGCCCTCGGTGCCCGGCACGCCCCGGCGGCCCCGGGCCCGGTCCCGTCCGGCTGCGGGATCGACGCCGCCCTGGCCGCGTACGGGCACGCGCTGCGCGAGGACCCCTGGCTGGACTCCTGGCCGGTGGTCCTCACGGACGTCACGCCCCTGCCCGGCGGGCCGGACGGCGGCTGGCAACTGGCCGACGCGGACGGCGAGTCGGCGCTCCCGCTGGACCGGCGCCGCCTGGGCCGTGCGGCGCTGTGGCAGCTGGTCTCCCTATCGGGCGGCGCGCCGGTCACGGTCTTCGGCGAGTGCGGCCACCGGGGTTTCCTGCCGCTCACGGTGTGGGATCCCGCACCGGTGCCGCTCTCCCCGTGACCTCCGGGGCCGCCGTCTCCGCACTCCCTTCCCGTCCCCGACCCCACCTCACCCGCACCCTCACCCTCGCCCGGAGGCAGTGCATGACGACCACATCCGCGACCACACCACCCACACCGGCCCCCGCACTCACCCCTCCCACACCGTCCGCCGCCCCGGCCGCGCCCCACCCCGCTCCCTGGCCCGAGCTGGTGCGGGCCGCGCTCCTCGGCACCGGGCGGCGCACCCCGCCGGTGGCCGTGCGGCCCGGGCAGAGCCCCGCGGCGGCGCTGCTGGACGCCGCGGCGGTGAGCACCCTGCGGCGGCGCGCCGCACTGCGCCCCGCGCCGGCCGGTGAACGGCCCGCCCCGGCCCCCGCAGACCCGCGCCCCGCGCTGCCGCCCGCCGCCCGGCGCCGGCTGGCACTGCTGCTCGCCGACCGCGGCCCGGGGGCCGAGGGCCGGCGCGGCACCGACCCCGATCTCACCGAACTGCTCCCCCAGTGGCTGGCCGCCGCCGGCACGCACGGCTACCGCGCCCCCGAGGCGCTGCTCCCCGCGCTGCTGGACGTCGCCCGGGCCCGGACGGACCTGCGCCCCGCCGCGCTCGCCCTGGCGGGCCCCCGCGGCCTGTGGCTGGCCCGGCTCAACGACGACTGGAAGTTCGCCCTCCGCGGCACCGCCGGCCCGTTGGCGCTCCCGGACGGCACCGCCCCCGAGGCGGTGCGGCGGCGGTGGGAGGAGGGCCTGTTCGCCGAGCGGGTGGCCCTGCTGACCGCGGTGCGCCGCCGCGACCCGCAAGCCGGTCTGGAGCTGCTCGCCACCACCTGGGCGACCGAGCGCGCCGAGGACCGGATGCTGTTCCTGGACTGCCTGGGCGAGACGCTGACGGCGACCGACGAGCCGTTCCTGGAGCAGGCGCTGTCCGACCGCAGCCGGACCGTCCGCGGCACCGCCGCCGCGCTGCTCTCCGCGCTGCCCGGCTCCGCGCTCGGGGCGCGGATGGCCGCGCGCAGCCTGGCCTGCGTCCGGCTGTCCCGGCCGGTCCCCGGTGGCCCCGGGGCGCTCGCCGTCGATCCGCCGCGGGTCTGCGACGCCGGGATGCAGCGGGACGGCGTCACCGGGAGACCGCCCTCGGGCCGGGGGGAACGGTCCTGGTGGCTGGGTCAGTTGGTGGCGGCGACGCCGCTGGACCGCTGGCCCGGCCACCTCGGCGGCCGCACCCCGGCGGAGATCGTCGCGCTCCCGGTGGCCGGCGACCGGCGGACGGAGCTGCACGACGCCTGGTGCCGGGCGGCGGTCCGCCAGCGGGACGCCGCGTGGGCGCGGGCGCTGCTGGGTGCCCCGGGCGACCCGGACCAGGCCGCCGCCGAGCTGGCCCCGGCCGGCTCGTCCCGGGATCTGACGAAGCTGCTGACCGTGCTCCCGGGGGACGAACGGGCGCGGTGGGTGGCCGAGTTCATCGCGGTGCACGGCCTGGCGGACGCGTTCCGGATGCTGGGGGTCTGCGCCGTCCCCTGGTCCGAGCCGCTGGGCCGGGCGGTGGTCGACGCGCTGGACATCGCCCGGGACGCCGGGAGCTATCCGTGGAGTTTCAGCGGGGTGATGGGCCTGGCCGAGCGGTGCCTGGACCCGGCGGCGGCCGACCGGCTGGAGATGCTCACCGCGGTCACCGACGAGCCCGAGGGCGCCTCCCCGGGCGCCGGCGGCTACTGGTCCGAGGCGTTCCAGCGCCTGGTGGGCACCCTCCGGCTGCGCGCCGCCATGCACGCCGAGCTGGCCGGGGAGCCGTCATGACCGCCCCGGCCGCCCGGTGCCCCCGGGCGGCGGGCGGCCGTACGGTCCGCGCGGCGCGGTCAGACCGCCAGCGGGCGGACGTGGGCGTTGACCCACTCCACGATCGCGGCGGTGGTCGCGCCCGGGGTGAAGATCTCCGCGACGCCCTGTTCCTTCAGCGGGGCGATGTCCGCCTCGGGGATGATGCCGCCGCCGAAGACCTTGATGTCCGCCGCGTCGCGCTCCTGGAGGAGGGCGAGCACCTTCGCGAAGAGGGTGTTGTGCGCCCCGGAGAGGATGGACAGCCCGATCGCGTCGGCGTCCTCCTGGATCGCGGTGTCGACGATCTGCTCCGGCGTCTGGTGCAGCCCGGTGTAGATCACTTCCATGCCGGCGTCGCGCAGCGCCCGGGCGATGACCTTGGCGCCCCGGTCGTGCCCGTCGAGTCCCGGCTTGGCGACGACGATCCGGATCGGCCCCGACCGGCCCGCCGCGCCCTGGCCCTCCGCCTGCGTCCCGTCTTGCCGCGCCACACTCATCACTGCCTCCAAGCCATGCGCGGCACCCCCGAGGCGGTGCCGCCGAGCCGACATTCGGTCGCGCCACCGCGATCCGGCGGCCACGAGCGTGAACGAACGTTATCTACAGCATCCCGTACGCAGCCGTTTCGTGACATCCGGCGAGGGGGAAATCACACACGGGACACATTCACCACGCGCCGCGTGCCGCGTGTCGCGCCGCCACCGGGACCGCCCGGCGCGGCGGGCGCGGGCCGGGCGCCCGGGAAGTCGCAGCCGGGCCACCGCGCGGGACCGCCGCCGCACCGCCCTCGCCGCTCACGGCTTCCCGCGAGGGCATACGGGGGTCACCGCCGCCTTCCGCATGCCGTTCGGGAGGTCGGCCATGGGGGCTCTGCCCGTTCTCTCCGCATCCCTTCTCCGCAGCACCCTGGTCGATCTGGCGGTGCTCGCCGCCCATCTGGCGCTCTATCCGACGGGTATCGCCCAGGAGCGGCCCCTGCCCGCGCCCCCGGCGGACGGTGCGCCGGCCCGGCTCCCCACCGAGGGCCGCGCCCGCCCGCCGGTGCTGCTGCTCCACGGCTTCGCCGACAACCGCTCGGTCTTCGTCCTGCTGCGCCGCTCGCTGCTCCGCCACGGCTGGTGCCACGTCGAGGCGCTCAACCACTCCCTGCTGACCTGCGATCTGCGCCGGGCCGCGGAGCTGCTGGGGCGCCATGTGGAGGAGCTGTGCGCCCGGACCGGCCACGGCCGGGTGGATGTCGTCGGCCACAGCCTGGGCGGCCTGATCGCCCGCTATTACGTGCAGCGGCACGGCGGCGACGCCCGGATCCGGACGCTGGTCACGCTCGGCACCCCGCATGCCGGCACCCGCGTCGCGCCCCTGTTGTCGGCCCACCCGCTCGTCCGCCAGATGCGCCCGGATTCCGCCGTGCTCGCGGAGTTGGCGCGTCCGGCGCCGCACTGCCGGACGCGGTTCGTGGCGTTCTGGAGCGAGGCGGACCAGGTGATGGTGCCGGCCACGGCCGCCCGCCTGGACCATCCCGACCTGCGCGCGGTGAACGTCCGGATCGCCGGCGTGGGGCATCTGGCGCTGCCGGTCAACGCCGCGGTGGCGGCCGGCGTCCGGTCCGCGCTGGCCGCGCCGGAAGCGGCCATTTCCGGCCAAGGTGCGCTCTCGGTGGCCTGATCCTTTCATTTGCCGCCACCGAACGGCCACTTGGGGGCCATCCCGGCGCCCCGACGTCGAACGATCCTCGAACGTGCCGCCAAGATTCCGTTTCGCGCACACCCCGAAAGCGCCCGGATGCCCGGCGTCGCCGAGCCCGAAACCCCGGGAAGATTGTCGCCGTCGTGTACCGCCGGGTACAGTCGCCGCTAATTCTCCTGCAGCCGAGGCGAAAGAGAAGTTGGTGGACGACCGTCACCCGTCAGGGGCTCAGCTTCCGACCGCCCCCGCTTCCGATGCCTCCCGGGCGCACGCCCCGGCATACGGCGACGACGACCCCCTCTTCGGCGCGCACCCCGGCGGCTACGACCAGGGCCCCTACGTCCCGGCCGGCCACTCCACCGACGCCTACGCCACCGGCAGTTACCCCACCACCGGGTACGACACCGGCTACGGCACCCCCTCCTACGACACCGCCGGCTACGACACCGCCGCCTACGGGGCCCCCGGCTACGACCCGTACGCGCACACCGCCTACGACGCCCCCGCCTACGGCACCCCGGCGTACGACGGCCCCGGCTACGGCGGCGACGGTACGGCCGCCTACGGCACCGGCCACGGCAGCGCGGCGTACGGCACCGGGGCGTACGGGAGCGGCGCGGGCTACGACGGCGGCTCCGGCGCGGACTTCGGCGCTCCGGACACCGGTTACGACGGCGGCGGAGCGGCGTACGGCACCGGCGTCCACGCAAGCGCCACCGGGGCCGCGTACGGCGACGGGAGCGGCGCCACCGCCCCGTACGACACCGGGGGTTACCCCGCGGCGGCGTACGGCACCGACCCGTACGGCACCGGCTACGGCGCCCCGGCCCACGACGGCGCCGCCTTCGCGGCGGCCGCCACCGTCCTCCAGGAACCGGTCGGTTACGAGGCCACCGCCGTCTGGTCGACCACGGACTACGCGGACGCCCCGGTCCTGCCGGCCGACCTCGCCCCCGGCATCCCGGCCCAGGCCGGCCCGCCCGCGGACGACACCGTGGTGTGGGACGCCCTGCCGGCCGCGTTCGCCGGGGCGGACCAGGAGGGCGGCCGGGAAGGCGCCGGCCCCGCCGAGGGTTCCGGTTCCGGCCCGGCGTCGATCGCCGACGCGATGACCCAGGCGATGCCGATCACCGCCGTCCCGGACGAACCCGTACCGGACGAGCCCGCCCCGGCCGCCCGGCGAAGCGGCGGAGCCGCGGCGGGCAAGGCGGTCCGCGGTGGCAGCCGGGGCCGGCGCCGCCAGGCCAAGCGGTCGGCGCTGCTGACCGTCGCGGTGCCCTCGGTCGCCGCGATGGGCGTCTGCGCCGCGGCCGCGGCCTCGGTCAGCCAGTTCGGCGGGGACACCAAGGACGAGGCGGCGCACACCGCCCCGGACGCCGGCGCCGCGAAGCGGACCACCGCGGCCAACAAGAAGCTCGACTCCCAGCTCGCCGGACTCAGCGCCAGCGCCCAGGACTTCCGCGAGCGGGCCAGCCGCACCCAGGAGCGGCTGGACCTCAAGGAGCGCCAGGAGCAGGAGCGCAAGCGCAAGGCGGAGGAGGCGGCCCGCAAGGAGGCGATGCGGCCCAAGTTCGTGCTGCCGGTCACCCAGCACGGGCTGAGCGCGCTCTTCGGCCAGGCCGGGATGAACTGGATGTCGGTGCACACCGGCATCGACTTCCCGGTCGACACCGGCACCCCCGTCAGGGCCGCCACCGACGGCACCGTCCGGACCAAGTGGAACTCCGCCTACGGCAACATGGCGATCGTGACCGCGCCGGACGGCACCGAGACGTGGTACTGCCACCTGAGCAGCACCAGGATCCGGTCCGGCACGGTCAAGGCCGGCGACACCATCGCCTACTCCGGCGACTCCGGGAACTCCACCGGCCCGCACCTGCACTTCGAGGTGCGCCCGGGCGGCGGCGCGGCGGTCGACCCGCTCCCGTGGCTGCGCTCGCACGGTCTGAACCCGTACTGAGCACCTCCGGAGAGCCGCGGGCCCCCGCCCCACCGGGCGCGGGCCGCGCAGCGCCTCCCTCGGGCACCCCCAGGGGCCCCTAGAGCTTCTCCACCGGCGCGTACCGGAGCAGCAGGCGCTTGGGCTTCTCGCCGCCGAAGTCGATGGTCGCCTCGGCGTTGTCACCGCTGCCCTTGACCGCGACGACCGTGCCCAGGCCGAAGCTGTCGTGGGTGACGCGGTCGCCGATGGCCAGCGAGACCACCGGGCGGTCCTTGGCGCGCCGGGTCGCGAAGCCGCTCGGCCCCTTGGCCCGCGCCGACGACAGCGAGGCGCCGATGCCGCCGCCGAACCCGCCGCCCGAACCGCCCGAACCGCCCGACGACAGGCCGCCCATGGTCGCGGAGGGCGTCGCCGGACCGGTCCGCTTCCACTCCACGTACTCGTCCGGGATCTCCTCCAGGAAGCGGGAGGCCGGGTTGTACGAGGGCTGGCCCCAGGCGCTGCGCATCGTGGAGCGGGTGACGTAGAGCCGCTCGCGGGCGCGGGTGATGCCGACGTAGGCGAGCCGGCGCTCCTCCTCCAGCTCCTTGGTCTGGCCGAGGGCGCGCATGTGCGGGAAGACGCCGTCCTCCATGCCGGTCAGGAAGACCACCGGGAACTCCAGACCCTTGGCGGTGTGCAGGGTCATCAGCGTGATCACGCCGGTGCCCTCGTCGTCCGCGTCGGGGATCTGGTCGGAGTCGGCGACCAGGGCGACCTGCTCCAGGAACTCGGCGAGCGTGCCGGGGTTCTCCTCGTCGCGCTCCTGCTCGAACTCCAGGGCCACCGAGGCGAGTTCCTGGAGGTTCTCGATGCGGGTCTCGTCCTGGGGGTCGGTGGAGGACTGGAGCTCGGCCAGATAGCCGGTGCGCTCCATGACGGCTTCCAGGACCGTGGCGGGGCCGGCCCCGGACTCCACGATCGTGCGCAGCTCCTCCATCAGGGCGTTGAACCGCTTGACGGCGTTGGCGGAGCGGGCGGCCATGCCGTACGCCTCGTCGACCCGGCGCAGCGCCTGCGGGAAGGTGATCTTCTCGCGCAGCGCCAGCGCCTCGATCATCGCCTCGGCGCGGTCGCCGATACCGCGCTTGGGGACGTTGAGGATCCGGCGCAGCGGGACGGCGTCCTCGGGGTTGGCGAGCACCCGGAGGTAGGCCAGGATGTCGCGGACCTCTTTGCGCTCGTAGAAGCGCACCCCGCCGACGACCTTGTAGGGCAGCCCGACCCGGATGAAGATCTCCTCGAAGACGCGGGACTGGGCGTTGGTGCGGTAGAAGACCGCGACGTCGCCGGCCTTGGCGTCGCCGGCGTCGGTGAGCCGGTCGATCTCGTCGGCGACGAACTGCGCCTCGTCGTGCTCGGTGTCGGCGACGTAGCCGGTGATCCGGGGGCCGGCGCCGGCGTCCGTCCAGAGGTTCTTGGGGCGGCGGTTCTCGTTGCGCTCGATGACGGCGTTGGCGGCGGAGAGGATGGTCTGCGAGGAGCGGTAGTTCTGCTCCAGCAGGATCGTGGTGGCGTCCGGGTAGTCCTCCTCGAACTGGAGGATGTTGCGGATCGTCGCGCCGCGGAAGGCGTAGATCGACTGGTCGGCGTCACCGACCACGCACAGCTCGGCGGCGGGCGTGTCGGGGGTGCCGGGGCCGACCAGCTCGCGGACGAGGGTGTACTGGGCGTGGTTGGTGTCCTGGTACTCGTCGACGAGGACGTGACGGAAGCGGCGGCGGTAGTGCTCGGCGACGTCCGGGAACGCCTGGAGCAGGTGGACCGTCGTCATGATGATGTCGTCGAAGTCCAGGGCGTTGGCCTCGCGGAGCCGCGCCTGGTACATCGCGTACGCCTCGGCCAGGGTCTTCTCGAAGCCGTCGGCGGCCGTCCCGGCGAAGGTCTCCTCGTCGATGAGCTCGTTCTTGAGGTTGGAGATCTTCGCGCTGAACGACTTGGGCGGGAAGCGCTTGGGGTCCAGGTCGAGATCGCGGCAGACCAGGGCCATCAGGCGCTTGGAGTCGGCCGCGTCGTAGATCGAGAAGGACGAGGTGAAGCCGAGCTTCTTGGACTCCCGGCGCAGGATCCGCACGCAGGCGCTGTGGAACGTGGAGACCCACATGGCGTTGGCGCGGGGGCCGACCAGCTCCTCGACGCGCTCCTTCATCTCGCCCGCGGCCTTGTTGGTGAACGTGATCGCGAGGATCTGGCCGGGGTGGACGTGGCGCTCGGCGAGGAGGTGGGCGATGCGGTGGGTGAGCACCCGGGTCTTGCCGGAGCCGGCGCCGGCGACGATCAGCAGCGGGCCGCCGCTGTGCACCACGGCGGCCTTCTGCTGGTCGTTGAGCCCGGCCAGGAGCGCCGCCGGGTCCAGGACCGGGCGGGCGGCACCGTCGCGGTAGTACGGCTCCCTGGGCGCGGGCGCGTCGAACCTGCCGCCGAAGAGGTCAGCGGGAACCTCCTCCGGGGCCGGGCCGTGCTCGTCCTCGGGGGGCGGCGGGGGCTCCTCGTCCGGGGGGCCGAGATCCGCCAGGAAGCTGTCGTCAAAGAGGCTGCTCATCGCCCACCGAGTCTAGGCCGCCGCACTGACAACCGGTCCCGCGGCGGCGGATTGCCCGGTCCTGGGCCGGTCCGTGCGGTACGTGGCGGCGCCGGGCGCAAACCCGCGGGCCGCTCACGATCCGGTCACGAAAAGGTTTCGGGCATATCGACCACCGGCCTTCACAGGAGCCACACGAGTTGGCTACGGTCTCGCTCGGGCAGCCCGCCGTCCCAGCGGACGACAGCGTCCGCACGGGCCGCCCCCGCCGAGTCCGGTCCTGCCGCCAGGCATCCGGAGCCGGGGACCCACCAGCACCACCGGGGTGAATCGGCCGGTACGCACCGCCGCCACGCGGACGCACCGGCCGTAGGGCAAGCCTTCCGTCAGCACCGACCGCCCGAACCCTCCGCCAGCCCTGAACGGGCCGGGGGACCCCCCTCGCAACCCGGTAAGCGGTCCAGGGAAGGAGTCGCCGGCCTTGGCGTCCCATCGCAAGCCGCGCACCCCCATACTCGCCACGCCCGGCGGCCGTCGTACGGCGGCCGGGCTGACCACCGCCGCACTGGCGTCGGTCACCCTGCTGTCGCAGACCGCGAACGCCGCCCCCGAGGCGCCCCGGCCCTCCGTCGAGGAGGTCAAGCGGAAGGTCGACGGCCTCTACCGGGAGGCCGAGGTGGCCACCCAGAGATACGACGCCGCCGGGGAGGAGGCCCGGAGCCGGCAGCACACCGTGGACCGGCTGCTCGACGAGGCGGCCCGGCGCGCGGAGCGGATGAACGAGTCCCGGCGCCGACTGGGGGCCTTCGCCTCGGCGCAGTACCAGTCCGGCGGGATCAACCCGACCGCCCAGCTGATGCTGGCCAAGGATCCGCAGCAGTTCGTCGACCGCAACCACCTCATGGAGCGGCTGACCGGCCGGCAGAAGCAGGTGATCACCGACTATCAGGAGCAGGCCGCGGCGGCCACCCGCCGGCGGGCCGAGGCGACCCGCAGCCTGGAGGACCTCCAGCAGTCGCAGGCGACGCTCAAGGAGACCAAGCAGTCCGTCCAGACCAAACTGGCCGAGGCCCGGCAGCTGCTGTCCCGGCTGACCGCCCAGGAGAAGGCGCGGCTGGCCGAGCTGGAGCGCCGCAAGGAGGCGGAGGCCCGCCGCAAGGCCGAGGAGCTGGCCCGGCAGCAGGCCGAGAAGCAGCGGCAGCACCCCGGTGGCGGGGCCGGGGCCGGCCAGGGCTCCGGCGGCGGTACGTCCGACGGCGGCTCGGCGGACGGGGCGTACGGCACCAAGGCCCAGAAGGCGCTGGCCTTCGCCCGCGCCCAGATGGGCAAGCCGTACGTCTGGGGCGCGACCGGCCCGAACTCCTACGACTGCTCGGGGCTGACCCAGGCGGCGTGGAAGGCGGCCGGGGTCGATCTGCCGCGCACCACCTGGGACCAGGTCAAGGTCGGCACCCGGATCGCCACCGGCGATCTCCACCCCGGTGACCTGGTCTTCTTCTTCAACGACATCAGCCACGTCGGGATGTACATCGGCGGCGGCGAGATGATCCACGCGCCGCACCCGGGCGCCAGTGTCCGGGTGGAGTCGATCTCCTCCATGCCGATCTACGGGAGCGTGCGGCCGGGCTAGGGGGTCGCCCTGGGGCACCGGCGCGGCAAGGGGCCCGGCTCCCGCACGCCACCGCGCGGCCATCCGCCGTCTCCGGGGTCCGGAGCACGGGATCGGATGACCGCGCGGTGGGCCGCCGGTGCGGCGCGGGGCCGGGGGCGCGGCGGCGCTCAGGTCCAGAGCAGCGCGATGAAGATGTTGAGCATCGTGAGTCCGCCGACCGCGCCGAAGAGCGGCTTGGGGAGCTTCTCCTCGTCCCGCTTGACGTAGACCAGCGCGAGGATCACCACCAGGACGGCCATCTTGACGCCGATCTTGATGTTGTTGAGCGAGTGCTCCTGCATGTGGTTGAGGCCGACCAGCACGATGCCGGTGACCAGCATCGTCAGCGCGCCGTGCAGCATCGCCGGCACGAAGCGGGCGGTGCCCGCGCCCATCGCCTTCATCTGGGTCAGGAAGCCACCCAGGAGGGAGGCGATACCGATGATGTGCAGGGCGACGAAGACATTGATTACTACGTCCATAGTGGTGGATCGTATCCGCCCTATAGCACGCCCTTTCCGGCAGGGCGGCCAGGACGCCCGCTTCGGTCAGGGCCCGCCGAACCCGGCCGCCCCACGCTCCCCGTGCCGGTCGGCCCCGGGCCTCCGCCGGTCGGAAACGAACAATGCCGGGCAAAGAGGTTCGCCCCCGTGACCCCGTGGCTAGCTTCCTCCTCCGGACGACCGGCCGGTGCCCGCCGGTCGCCTTCACCCCGCAGGGAAGGAAGTGACGGCCGCCATGGCGTCGCACCACACGGCCACCGAGCGGCCCCCGCTCGCCCCGCAGCCGGCCCCCCGGACCGTGCCGCGGTCCGGCCCGCTGCTCGCGGCGGATCCGCAGCGCTGCCTGGACGGCGCGACCGTACTGGAGCGCACGGGCAGCCATCAGGCGACCGCGGTGGCGGGCTGGGCCCGCCGGCTCGGCAGCGTACGCCGCCTCGGCGGCCGCCCCGCGGTGCTCACCGCGCCCCCACCGCAGGCCGAGCCGCACCCCGCGCCCGCGCCCCGGACCACGCCGGTGGTCGCGGCCCCGCCGGCCGCTCGGCCCGCGCCGGGCGGCCGCGCGGAGGCCACCGCGCCCACCGCCGCCCGCGCCGCCCGCGCCGTCGCCTACGCCCGCGGCGCGCTCGGCAGGCCGTACGCCTGGGGAGCAACCGGTCCGGCCGCCTACGACTGCTCGGGGCTGACGCTGGCCGCCTGGCGGGCCGCCGGGGTCGCCCTGCCGCGCACCACCTACACCCAGATCGCCTGCGGCGCGCCCGTCGGCCGCGACCACCTCGCCCCGGGCGACCTGGTCTTCTTCTACTCCGGCATCAGCCACGTGGGCCTCTGCATCGGCGGCGGCGCGATGATCCACGCCCCGCACCCCGGCACACCCGTCGAGATCGCCCCGATCGACTCCCTGCCCTTCGCCGCCGCGACCCGTCCGGCCCAGCCGCCGTCCCCTGCCGGATCCGCTCCACATCAGCCGTCCCCCCGTCACGTTCCGTAATCGCCATCATGGGGAGAACGGCCCCCGCCGCGCGTTGGTGCCCGCATGCGCGAAGGCCGGCGGAAGTTCACCCGAAGGGTGAATTCCGCCGGCCTCGCCCTCGGCCGCGTGCCCGCTCAGGCCCGCTCAGGCCCGCAGGAACAGCCCGAACCACCGGAAGATCTCGGGGACTTGCCGCTTCCACACCGGTACGGTGTGGCCGCCCGCGCCCGACGCGATCTGCTCGACGGTCACCGTCGTCGGCTTCTTCGCCAGCTGCTTGAGGCCCATCCCGGCCTGGTAGCCGTCACCGCTCGCACCGGAGATGTACAGCGCGGTGCGGGGCGGCCGCCCGGCCTCGTTGGCGGCCTTGAGGATGTGCATCGGGTTGGTCTCGGCGCGCAGCTTGGGGTCCTTGCCGGCCAGCGAATCGCGTTCTATCGCCGGGTCGTTGTAGCCGGACATGCCCACCGCGGCGCGGTAGCGGTCCGGGTGGGCCAGCGCCAGCTTGGTGGCGCAGTGCGCGCCCGCCGAGTAGCCGGCCAGGCCCCAGGAGTCCGGCTTGTCGCCGGCCCGGAAGTTGTCGATCACCATCTGCCGGACGTCGACGGTGAGCCAGCTGTCGGCGTTGACCTTGCCGGGGATGTTCACGCAGCCGCTGTCAGCGTTGGGCAGCACGTTCATCCGCGGTGCCACCAGGATGAACGGCTTGACCGCGCCGCTGCGCATCAGCGGCGCCAGCTGCTCGTTGACCTTCAGCGACCCCATCCAGGACTTGGCCGAGCCGGGGTAGCCGGGGAGCAGCTCGACCACCGGGAACTTCTTGTCCTTGTAGGCGGGGTCGTTGTACTGCGGCGGCAGCCAGACGTACACCTCGCCGTTGACGCCGGAGATCTGTCCCGTGAGGTCGGTCATCTGGACGCCGGGGCCCACCACCGGGTCGTCGGCCGGCCGGAAGTTCTGGCGGACCTTGGGCTCGTCCTTGAGGTTCTTGCCGCCGAGCCCGTCCGGGCCGAGGTTGCGGGCCGCCTCGATGTGGCCGCCGGTGCCCAGCAGGTCGCCCCAGCTGTCGTAGAGGCTGTTGGCGTTGTTGACCATGACGAAGACCACCGTGATGGCGGTGACCTGGGCGAACAGCAGCATCAGCAGCCGAGCCAGGCCCCTGACCAGCGGCGGTCCGGCCACCCGGCCCCAGAGGGCCAAGGGCAGGATGACGGCGACGATCAGCAGCAGGATCGAGAAGAGGAAGAAGGGCGTGCCCGTCAGACTCATCGGGATCTCGTTTCCAGGGATTGCGCGTAGACGTAGGCGTGGTTCCGGCCCCGCCTGCGGGCAGTGAGCCTCTCCGCGCCCTTAGATGGCGATCCGCGCGATCCTGGTTGCCCGTCTTTTGCCCTTCTTTACGCGCCCCTCCCTCCCCCTCCGCACCGGGCGCACCCGGCGATCATTCGCCCCGGCCCGCCCGCTCCCCGACGAAACCGCAGGTCAGACCAGGCGTCGGGCCGCCGCCCAGCGGGTCAGCTCATGGCGGTTGGACAGCTGGAGCTTGCGCAGTACGGCGGAGACATGTGACTCAACCGTCTTGACGGAGATGAACAGCTGCTTGGCGATCTCCTTGTAGGCATAGCCGCGGGCGATCAGCCGGAGCACCTCGCGCTCACGCTGGGTGAGGCGGTCCATGTCCTCGTCGACCGGCGGGGCGTCCGTGGAGGCGAAGGCGTCCAGGACGAAGCCGGCCAGCCGCGGGGAGAAGACCGCGTCGCCGTCGGCGACCCGGAAGATCGCGCCGACCAGGTCGGTGCCGGTGATCGTCTTGGTGACGTAGCCCCGGGCGCCGCCACGGATCACGCCGATGACGTCCTCGGCCGCGTCGGAGACCGAGAGCGCCAGGAACCGCACCGGGCGCTCCGGGTCGGCCATCATCGCGGCGCTGCGGCGCAGCACCTCCACCCCGCCGCCCCCGGGGAGGTGCACGTCCAGGAGGACGACCTCGGGGCGGGTGGCGGTGATCACCGTGAGCGCCTGGTCGACGTCGGCGGCCTCGCCGACCACCTCGACACCGGTCTGCTCGGTCCGGCCGATCTCGGCCTGGACGCCCGTGCGGAACATCCGGTGGTCGTCGACCAGCACGACCCGTACGGTGCGGTCCCGGTCCCCGGCGCCGGTCTCGGCCTGCTGTGCGTCGTCGCTGCTCATCTCGTCCGTCCGTCCTTCGCTGTGTGCCCCGTCATGGTCCTTCGGCCCGCCGCCGGGCGCGTCCGCGCGCTCATCCGGGCTCCCCCTCCCCGCCGGTGCGGCGCTCGGTGCGCGCGCCCTCCTCGGCGCGCTCCACCTCCAGCTCGACGACGGTGCCGCCGTCGGGCGCGGAGCGCAGCCGGGCGGTGCCGCCGTGGCGCTCCATCCGTCCGATGATGGATTCCCGCACGCCCATCCGGTCCGCGGGAACCGCGTCGAGGTCGAAACCGGGGCCGTGGTCGCGCACCGACACGAAGACCGTCCGGCCCTCGACCTCGGCGAACACCTGGACCGCACCGCCCTCGCCACCGTACTTGGCGGCGTTGACCATCGCCTCGCGCGCGGCCTGTATCTGGGCGCCGAGCGCCTCGTCCAGGGGGCAGTCGCCGACCACCACGACTTCGAGGGGGACGCCGTGGTGGTCCTCGACCTCGGCGGCGGCCGCCCGCACCGCCTCGGCGAGCGTGGCCGGCTGCTCGTCCTCGTCCTTGCCGCGGCCCTCGGGCTTGTAGAGCCAGGCGCGCAGCTCGCGCTCCTGGGCGCGGGCCAGCCGCGCCACCTCCCGGGGGTCGTCGGCGTTGCGCTGGATCAGGGTGAGGGTGTGCAGGACGGAGTCGTGGACGTGCGCGGCCACCTCGGCGCGCTCCTGGGCGCGGATGCGCATCAGCCGCTCCTCGGAGAGGTCCTGGGTGATGCGGACGAGATAGGGGCCGGCCAGCAGGGCGATGCCGACCAGCACGGCGAGCGCGGCCTGGAGGACCGAGCCGAGATTCTGCACCGAGCCCTGGAGCACGACGATGCCGGTGACCCCGGCGCCGACCAGCAGCACCCCGGCCGCGCCGCGCACCACCGGCAGCGAGCCCTTGCGGCGCCCGAGCTCCAGCCACTGGGCGCGGCGGGAGTTGTCCGCCTGGCGCCAGACCAGGGCGACACCGGCGCCGATGAGCAGCACCGGCCAGAGATAGACGTTGGCCCGGCCCGGCTGGAAGCGCGAGGCCACGACGGCCGCCCCCACCAGCAGCCCGACCAGGGCGAGGACCTGGCCCTTGTCGGGGCGGCGGTCGCGCAGCCGCCGCCGGTCCTCCCCGGCCGCCGCCTGCCGCGTCCCCACCCCGCCGACGCCGAGCGGGACGAAGAACCAGAACGCGGCGTAGAGCAGCGCGCCCATGCCGTCGGCCAGGAACAGCGCCAGGAAGACGATCCGCACCCAGGAGACCGGGAGGCCGAGGTGCCCGGCGAGTCCGCGCGCGACACCGCCGAGCAGCCGCCCCTCGGCGCTGCGGTACAGCTTCCGCACGGGCGGGTCGTCGGGGTCCGGCGCCGGCGGGTGCAGCGGCTCGGCGCGGGGTGGCGCTGGGGTCATGCCTCAGATCGTCACACGTGCGGCGGGCCGGGGACATCAGGGTCCACCCTGAGGCGTCCCTGACGTTGCCCGAGATCCCCCCGGGGTGGCTCAGCCCGCCGCCGCGGTCCTGCGGAAACCGTCCTTGACGTTGTTGAAGACCTGCTCGAACTTGGTCCAGTTCGCGGACGGCGCGGAGACGTAGACGGCGTACTCCTTGCCGCCCTCGCGGCCGAAGCCCAGGTCGATGCCGCGGTACTCGCGGACCCGGCCCTGGAAGGAGAACTCCCAGATGGCGGCCGGGTCGCCCTGGAAGATGGTGTCCTGGAGGCGGAGCCGCTTGTAGCTGGGGTACTGCACCTTCAGGTCCGCCTCGACGCTCTTGAAGTGCTCCACCTGGTCGGCGGAGGCGAAGTCCAGGCCGCTGATGGTCAGCTGCGCCAGGTCGGCGTCGGAGGTGTAGATGATCTGCCGGCCGTTGTCCTTGACCTCCCGCTTCCAGTCGGCGGGGACCGGGAACGTCACGCCCAGATCCTGCTCCGTGGCCTGGCGGTAGCCCTCGGGGAGGGGCGGCGGCGGGCCGATGCTGGTGCGCGGCGTGCTGGGGAGTACGGGGGTGCCGGTGCCCGCCGTGCTCTTCTGGGCGGTACCGGTGTCGTGCTGGGTGACGTACCAGGCGGCGCCGGCGCCGCCCCCGGCGACCAGGACGCCGACGACGCTCCAGACCACGACCCGGCCGCGCCGCTTGCGGGGGGCCGGGGTGCCGGGTGCTGCCAGGTCCGCACCGAGGCCGGTGGTGGACCCGGTGGCCGCGCCGGGCACCGGGCCGGTG
This sequence comes from Streptomyces rhizoryzae, assembly GCF_023155275.1. GTDB lineage: Bacteria > Actinomycetota > Actinomycetes > Streptomycetales > Streptomycetaceae > Streptomyces > Streptomyces rhizoryzae. The sequence continues at coordinate 50,248 of NZ_JALMUV010000006.1, read as the reverse complement.
GCCTGGCCCGTGGCGGTGGGGGCCGCGGGCGGCGGGACGGCACCGGTGGCCGGTCCGGGCCCCGCCGGCCCGACGGCACCGGTCGCGGCTGCGGTCGCGGACCCGGTCGCGGTGCGCGTTCCCGTGCCGGTCGCGGCCCCGGTGCCGGAAGCGGTCCAGGTGCCGCTGTCCGGGCCGGTGGCGGTCGCGGTCCCGGTCCCGGTGGCGGTGGCGGTCCCGGTCGCGGTCGCGGTCGCGGTCCCGGTGCCGCTTCCCGTGCCGTCCGCGGTGTCGCGCCCGGTGGCCGACGGCGCGGCGGACGTCCCGGGGCGGGTGGGTGCCTCGGACGGGTCGTCGCTCGCGGCCCGGTCGCGGGTGACCGTTCCCAGGGCCAGCGTGGGCCAGCCCATCAGGGCGGTGTCCGCCTCGGCCTCGGCGGTCCGCAGGGCCTGCTCGACGACCTCGGCGGTGGGCCGGTCGCCGGGCTCCTTGGCGAGCAGCGCCTCGATCAGCGGGGCCAGCTGGCCGGCGTTGCGCGGCGGCTCCAACGGGTCGACGGCGATCGCGTACGCCGTCTCGACCGCGGTCGGCTTGCGGAACGGCGGCTTCCCCTCGACCGCCTGATAGAGCGTCGCCCCCAGCGCCCACAGGTCCGAAGCGGGCCCCGGCGTGCTGCCCTTGACCCGTTCGGGCGCCAGATAGTCGATGGAGCCGACCAGTTCGCCGGTCTTGGTGAGGGTGGAGGCGCCGGTGGCGACGGCGATCCCGAAGTCGGTGAGGACGACCCGGCCTTCCTCGCCGAGCAGTACGTTGCCCGGTTTGACGTCGCGGTGCAGCACGCCGGCGGAGTGCGCGGCCCGCAGGGCGGCGATCATGCCGCGGCCGATCCGGGCGACCTCCCGGGGGGCGAGGTAAGTGCCGGACCGGGCGGCCTCCTTGATGGCGTCGCCGAGCGTCGCGGAGGGGACGTACTCCATGACGATGCAGGGCAGGCCCTCGTCGTCCACCACGTCGTGCACGCTGACGACGTTGGGGTGGTTGATGCGCGCGGCGGCCTGCGCCTCGCGGGTGGTGCGCTCGTGGCGGGTGGCGAGTTCGTCGGCGTCCAGCTGCGGCGAGACATGCAGGCGCTTGACCGCGACCTGGCGCCCGAGGACCTCGTCCCGGGCCCGCCAGACGGTCCCCATCCCTCCTTGCCCTATCCGCTCGACCAGGCGATATCGCCCGGCGACCAGTCGCCCCTCGTTCGCCGACGCCGTCTCCGCCACCGCACGCCCCTCCGGAAACCCGTACGTATTCAGGGCGCAACGATAGTCTTCGGTGGCGCGGAACAGCCCTCCGGCCACCGCCGCGACGAGATCTTTTTCCGGTATGGCCCACCCTCCGCGGGCCGCGCACGGCCCACGCGGCGCGCCCGCACGCCCGTCGGTACGCCCCGGCACCGGCCCTCCCGGGGCCGGTCGGGGGTTCTCTCGGGGTCGCCTCGGGGGATCTCAGGGATCAGCCAGGGTTTTCACCGATACCGCGACCGCGCCGCCCTTGTCACCATGGCTCCATGAACGACGCACCCCCCGCCGCCGGTCCGGCGGCCCCCGGCCCCGCCGGCAGCCCCCCGCCGCCCGCCCCGCTGCGCCGCAGCCGGCGGCAGAAGGTCGTCGCGGGCGTGTGCGGCGGGCTGGGCCGGCAGTGGGACGTCGATCCGGTGATCTTCCGCGTGGTGCTCGCCGTGCTGTCCATCGGCGGCCTCGGCCTCATCTTCTACGGCTTCGCCTGGCTGCTCGTCCCGCTCGACGGCGAGGAGGAGAACGAGGTCCGCCGGCTGCTCTCGGGCCGCGTCGAGGGGTCGGCGCTGACGGCGCTGCTGTCCGCGCTGGCCGGCTGCGCGCTGTTCCTGACCACGCTCGGCAAGGGCAGCATGCTGTCCTTCGCGCTGATGGTGACGCTGGCGGTGGCCGGTGCCGCGTACTGGTCGCGGCAGCGCCGGCGCGCCCGGGCCGAGGGCCCGGGGGCGGTGGACGCCGCCACCGCCCAGGCGGTCGCCGACGCCCCGCCGGAGGCCACCGCGCCCCCGGCGCCCAACACCCCTTCCTGGTGGCGCGATCCGCGCACCGGGGAGCCGTCGATCCGCCGCGTCTACCTCTGGGGCCCGGACGACACCCGGATCGACGTCGGCTACGACTTCACCCACGGCGCGTCCGACGGCCCCCGCCCGCGCGGCAGCTGGGCCCCCGCGGGCGCGCCGCGTCCCGCCGCGCCCCCGGCCCCGCCGGCCCGCCCCGCCGGCGGCGGGATCGGCGGCCGGACGTTCCTGCTGGCCGCGCTGGCCGGCGCCGGCACCGCGCTCGCCGTCGCCCGGCACGCCGCGCTGGCACCGGCCCTCCAGGCCGGTCTGGCCTGCGCCCTGGCGGTGTTCGGGCTGGGCCTGATCCTCAGCGCCTGGCTGGGCCGCACGGGCGGCGGCACGGTCTTCTGGACGGTGCTGACGGCCGCGCTGCTGGCCGCCGCCACGGTGCTGCCCCCCGGCGTCACCGCCGACTGGCAGCGCCGCACCTGGTCCCCGGCCACGGCCGCCGCGGTCCAGCGCCACTACGCGGTCGGCGCCGGGGAGGGCCGCCTGGATCTCGGCCGCCTCGCCCTGAAGCCCGGCACCACGGTCCGGGCCAGCGCGGAGGTCGGCGCCGGACGGCTCCGGGTGACGGTGCCGCGGGACGCCACCGCCACCCTGCACCTCTCGCTCGGCGTCGGCGACATCCAGCTGCCGGGCGAGGACGCCCGCTCCGTGGAGCTCGTCGCCGGGCACCGCGAGCGGACGGTCACCCTGCCCGCCCAGGGCCTCACGAAGGGCGAACGGCCGCACGGCACGGTCGAGCTGGACCTCTCGGTCGGCGCCGGACAGCTCTCCGTCGAGCGGGCCGCCCCGGTCCCCCCGCCCACGCCCGCCCCGGCCCCGACCCCCCAGGGAGCCCCGCAGTGAAGCGCCACCCCTTCGAACCGGGCCGCCTGGTCTCCGGCGCCGCCGCCCTCGCCGTCGGCACCGGCTACGGCCTCGACGCCCTCGGCCTCTGGCACGCCCCCGGCCCGTGGCTGTTCCTCGTCCTCCCCGCCGGGCTGCTGCTCTCCGGGATCACCACCGCCGTGTGGGCCGCCGCCCGGCGCCAGCACGGCCGGGACGCACCGCCCCGGGAGCCGGTGTGAGCGGCGCCCGCCGGCCCGGCCCGCGCGGCCGGCGCCGGTCATCCGTAGAGCTGCCTCCCGTGCCGGCGGCGGCGGTGGGCCAGCGCCGCGTCCAGGGAGAGGCGGGGCGCGCCGGCCAGCACCAGCGGGGTCCAGGCGAGCAGGTAGGCGAGGCCGTTGCCGTAGGGGTAGGGGGTGGTGGGCCAGCTGACGGTGAGCCACAGCGTCAGCGAGATCAGCGCGCCGCCGAGCGCCGCCACCCGCCCCAGCAGCCCGGCGAGCGTGCCGAGGCCGACCAGCACCTCCCCGCCGGCGAGGGCGTAGCCGACGGCGCCTGGGTTGCGCTGGGCCAGCTCCACCAACTGCGGTACGGCGGCGGTGCCGTGCACCTGCCGCAGCAGCTCGCCCAGCGAGCCGTGGCCGCCGGCGGCCGGGAAGGCCGGGTCGGTGAGCTTCCGGAGTCCGGCGTAGAGGAAGGTGCCGCCCAGGAAGAGCCGCAGCGGGAGCAGGGCGTGGCGGCCCAGCCGGCCGCGGAATCCGGTGCCGCCGCCCGCTTCGGCCGGGGGTGTGCGGTATGCGTGGGCCATGGCGGCCGCCTCTCCGTTGCCTCCGGGAGCAGACGATTGTGCCGCCGCCCGCACGGCTTGGCGAGATACGGACCGGCGTCCGCCCGGGGTTCCTTCCGCCGGCAGCCGCCGGCCAGCCGCCTCCGCCCCCCGGATCAGCCCCTGACGCCAACTTCCTTACGGATTACGGCACTTCACGATTGCGGACACACCACCCCGCCGCCGCCCCAGCCGCCTTCGAGCCGGGCCCCGGCAAGCCAGGAACCTCCAAGCCGGACGGCTGCAAGCCAGGATCCCGCAAGCCAGACACGCTCAAGTCGGAGCCCTGCACGTCAGATCCCCGCAAGCCAGGCACGCTCAAGTCGGAGCCCTGCACGCCAGATCCCCGCAAGCCGGGCACCCTCAAGCCGGCCCGGCGCAGCGGCCGGGCGCCGTCACCTCACCTCGCGGACCCCGCCGCCGCCCCAGGCGCCTTCCGCCCGGCCTCCCGCGCCCGCACCGTCCTCCCCGCACCGCACCGCGCCCCGACTCCGCACATCCGCAGCCACCTCAGCCCCCCGCCCGGCAGCCCAGCCCCAGCCCCAGCCCCCCCCCGCACACCCGCCCCCTACGACCTCTCCCCCACTGACCTCTCCCCCATCGGCCCCGCCCCCGTCGGCCTCGGCCCCTTCCGTCGCGGTCCCCTCAGTCCTGGACGTCGATGCGGTAGGGGCGGGTTTCGGCGCCGGCGGCCGTGATCACGCGGACCTCCACGGGGCCGGGCTCCACGTCGACCGGCACGGGCACGGTCAGCACGCCGTCCGTCGGGTTGGCGAATCCGCCGGGGACGGGGACGAGCGGGACGGGCACGTGCACCGCGCCGATCCGGACGACCGTGCGGGCCAGCCGGTCCGGGGTCCCCGCGCCCGGCGGGACGAAGCCGGTGCCGCGGATCTCGATGTCGTCGCCGGTGCGGATCGGCGCGGCGAGGTCGCCCAGCTCCCGGGAGCGGACGACGGAATGGATCACCGGCCGGCCGCCGGTGACGGCCTTGCCCGCCAGATACGTCACGCCGGACAGCCCGGCGAGCACCACCAGCACCCACGGGAGCGCGGGGAGCCGGGTCGGGTCGTCGGCCAGGCGGACCAGCGCGAAGGCCGCCACGGCGGCGTTCACCAGCACGTACTGGGCGTCGGTGAAGCTGCCCCGGCCCGCGTCGTCGGCCAGCAGGTCCGCGGCCCGGGGCCGGTCGGCCGGGACCTTCTGCACCCGTCCGGAGCGGACCCGCCCGGCGGTCATCCCGTACGCCAGCACCGCCACCGCGCAGGCCATGGCCAGTATGGCCAGCAGTCCGGCCGACGGCAGCAGGCCCAGTCCCGGCAGGAGCCGCCGCCGGGCGTCGGGCCCGGGCGCCACGGCCAGCTCCACGGCCAGGGTGAGGACGGCGTACAGGACCGTCAGCACCCATGCCGCGGCGACCGCACGGGAGGTGGACAGCCGGTGGTCCTCACCGATCAGCGGGGCGAGGAGGCCGGCCTGTCGGCGGTGGCGCCAGGCCGCCGCGGTCACCCCGAGGGCCAGGGCGGCGGCCGCCGTCAGCGTCGCGGTGCGGCCCGCGGTCCAGCCGGTCCCGACGGCGGTCAGCGCCTGCCCGAGCAGCAGCGCCAGGACCGCCGCCCACACCACCCACGCGGTGCGCCGGGAGACCGCCACCGGCCAGCCGGCACCCTCCCAGGCCCGCCGCTCGGCCAACGCCTTGGCGGACAGCGTCAGTTCGTCCGACACCCACTGCCGGGCGGCGCCGGCGGAGTGCGCCAGACCGGCCGGTACGCCCCGCCCGGCGGCGAAGTCCTCCCGGAGCGCGACGAACGCGGCGAGCGCCTGCCGGTGCCCCTCGCGGGCGCCGTGCGGGCACTGTCCGCACCGGCACGCACCGCCGTCGCCGGCCGGTCCGCCGCTTCCCGTCCCGCCCCGTCCGGCCACCCTGCCCGCCGCATCCACCGACACGTCCGTACCGCCCCGCCGCCGCTCGTCCCAACTTCTCTTCCCTGACCGGGGATTGTGCCCCAGCCGCCCGGCCCGGCAGGTAATCGTCCTGGTCAGGACGGGCACGTCCGGGAGCGGCAGGTTGACGCGGGCGCGGGGCCGCGCGGCGGGCGGGGCCGGCGGCGTCCGGACGCGCATTCCCGCCGCCTCCCCCGTTCGGGCGAATCGCCGCCGATCGGCGGCTGTCCGGCCCGGGCCCTGCGCAGGCTTCCCGCCGTGCGCGAGATACACGAACCACCCCCCGAGGCCCCCTCCGGCGGCCTCTCCGACGACCCCGCCGACCACCCCGCCGGCGCCCCGCGCCGCGACCGGAGACCCACCGCACCGGGCCGCCGGTCCGGCCGCCACCGCACCGGCCACCGCACCGACCCGGGGCCCGGCCGCCGCCCGGCCCGGCCCCCGTTCGCCACCGCGGCGCGGGCCGCCGCGCTGGCGCTGGCCGCGGCCTCGACGCTCGCCGCGGCCCTGGCGCTGGCCGCGTCCCCGCCGGCCGCCGCGGCCCGCCCCGGGCTCCCCCAGCGCCCGTCCGGCGACAACTGCGCGTACGCCGGGACGGCGCCCCAGGTGCGGCTGCCGACCGAGTTCCCGGTGCCGCCGGGCTGGCACTTCCCCTGCACCCGGCCATCGCCCCGCCCCACCGCCCGGCCGACCCCGCGGCCGGTGCCGCCGCCGGCCCCGACCGCGGCCCCGCGGCCGCGCCCCCGGCCCACCCCGGCCGCGCCCGCGCCCCGCCCGTCGCCCCCGGCCCCGGCCGCCCGGCCGGCGCCGCCGGTACCACCGCCCCCACCGCCACAGCCACCGACCGCGCGCCGCACGCCGTCCCCGGCCCCCGCGCGCCCGCACGCCTACACCCCGGTCCGCCCCCGGCCGCACCACCAGCGGTCGGTGGTGACCCGGATGCTGCTGGTCACCGCCCCGGCCGTGCTCGCCGGTGCCGCTCTCCGTCCCCGTTCGCGCTCCTCGTCCCGTTCCGGCGGGCGCAGTTCCTCGTAGGAGGTCTCCATGTCGCAGTGGCTGGTGCTGACCCTCGCCATGGCCGCGGTCTGCGGTGTCGTCCTGACCATCACCGTCCTGAAGGAGCGCCGGATCGGCGAGGACGACGACCCGTCCGAAACACCCGATGTGATCGAGTACCTGACGATGATGGTGGGGGTGGTCTACGCGATCGTGCTGGGCCTGGCCATCGCCGGGGTCTGGGAGGCCCGGAGCACCGCCGAGGACACCGTGCGGGCCGAGGCGCAGGCGCTGCACGAGGTCAGCGTGCGGGGCGAGGCGTGGCCCGCGCCCGTCCGGGACACCGTGCGCCGGGACGTCACCTCCTATGTGAGCCACGTCGTCCACAAGGAGTGGCCGGTGATGGCCGAGCACGGCCGGCTCACCGACCGCGGCGCCGCACTCCTGGGGAAGATCCGCTCCGATGTGATCGGCTACCACCCTCGGGACGACTTCGAGCGGGAGTCGTACCAGCCGCTGGTGGACCAGGTCGCGGCGGTGGACAGTGCCCGCACCGCCCGTGCGGACGCGGCCGGTTCGACGCTCCCGGGGGTGGTGTGGTTCGGGCTGATCATCGGGGGCGTGGTCTCCATCGCGGTGATGTTCACCCTACAGATCCGCCGGTCGGGGCGGGAGATGCTGATGGCCGGGGTGTTCAGCGCGCTGATCGCGTTCCTGCTGGTGCTGGTCTGGGACTTCGACGCGCCGTTCAGCCGGGGGCCGGCGGCGGACGCGGGGACGTTCCTGGACCTGTTCCCGGGGGTGTGACGCGCGGCGGGGAGGGCGGCGCGGCGCCCGGGGCCGGCCGGCCCGCCCTCCCCGCCGGGCTCCCCGGCCCGGTCCGGTCCGGTCCGGTCCGCTAGCCGAACATCTCCGGTTCGCTGCGCGCGATCCGCTGGTACAGCGGCTGGTAGTTGATCCAGGCGACCAGGTCGCTGCCCAGTTGCTCGCGGGTGCGCACGGCGTCCCGGTGGCCGATCGGGACGGGGTCACCGGCCGCCTTCGCCGCCAGCTGCACCTGGCAGCAGCGCTCCATGGCCAGCAGCCACCAGGCCGCCGCGTCCACCGAGCCGCCGACCGTCAGCAGTCCGTGGTTGCGCAGGATCAGGGCCTTGTGCGGGCCGAGCGCGCGGGCGACCCGCCGCGCCTCCGCGGGGTCCACCGCCACGCCCGTGTACGCGTCGTAGCGGGCGTGGTCCTCGTAGAACGCGCAGGCGTCCTGGGTGAGGGGTTCCAGCGGCGCGTCGAGCGCGGAGAGCGCGCGGCCGTACGGGGAGTGGCTGTGCGCGGCGGCGACGACGTCCGGGCGGGCCCGGTGGATCTCCGCGTGCAGGGTGAACGCCGCCTGGTTGACGTGGTGGCGGCCCTCGACGACCTGGCCCTCGCCGTTGACCAGGATGAGGTCGCCGACGGTCAGCAGCGCGAACGGGACGCCGAACGGATTGGTCCAGAAGCAGTCGGCGAACTCCGGGTCGCGGACGGTGAGCTGGCCCGAGACGCCCTCGTCGAGCCCGTGGCGGCCGAAAAGGCGCACCGCCGCCACCAGCCGCTCCCTGCGGTGGCGGCGCTCCTCCTCGGCGGTCGGGTGGGTCGGCGGCAGCGCGAAGTGCAGCTGGTCGGTGGGTATCGGCGTCGGCTCGGGCATCGCGGCTCTCCTCCTGGCGCGTACGGCTCACGGCGGTGGGCGGAAGCTACCCTCCGCTTCGTTCCGGGGCCAGGCCCGTGCGGCCGCCGGCCGGGGCGGGGTCACTCCGCGTGCCGGTAGCCGCTGAGCAGTTCCACGCCGCGGAGCAGCGCCGAGTGGTCCAGGCCGCCGTCGCCGCGGGCCACCGCGGAGGCGACCAGCTGGGCCGCGGCGGCGCCGACCGGGAGCGGGGCGCCGACGGTGCGGGCGGCGTCGGTGACGATGCCCATGTCCTTGTGGTGGAGTTCGAGCTTGAAGCCGGGGGCGAACTCGCGCCGCAGGAAGTTGTCCTTCTTGCGGGTCAGGACGGTGGAGCCGGCCAGGCCGCCGTTGAGCACGTCGAGGGCGGCGGCGAGGTCCACGCCGGACTTCTCCAGGAAGACCACGGCCTCGGCGCACGCCTGGAGGTTGACCGCGACGATGAGCTGGTTGGCGGCCTTGACGGTCTGCCCGGCGCCGTGCGGGCCGCAGTGGACGAGGGTGGTGCCGACGGCCTCCAGCACCGGCCGGGCGGCGTCGAAGTCGGCCCGCTCACCGCCGACCATGATCGACAGCACGCCCTCGACGGCGCCGGCCTCGCCGCCGGAGACCGGGGCGTCCAGCACCCGGATGCCCTGCTCGGCGGCCTTGCGGGCCAGGTCGATGGAGGTCTGCGGGGTGATGGAGGACATGTCGATCAGCAGCGCACCGGACCGGGCGTGCGCCAGGATGCCGTCGGGCCCGTAGGCGAGCGCTTCGACCTGCGGGGAGGCCGGGACCATGGTGATGACCACGTCCGCGTCCGCGACCGCCTCGGCGACCGACGCGGCCTCGGTGCCGCCCGCGGCGACCAGCGCGCCCGCCTTGCCGGGGCTGCGGTTCCAGCCGCGGACGGTGTGGCCGGCCTGCGCGAGGTTCACCGCCATGGGGCTGCCCATGATGCCGAGGCCGAGGAATGCGATGGTGCTCATAGCGTGACCCACTTCTTCCGCCATGCGGATATTGGATGCCGTAATGCGGAATACATCTTCCGCTCCGGCCCCTCGGCCCGTCAACCACCCCGCCCGACGCGGCCCGCATACGGCGACGCCGCCGCCCGGGCGTCCGGGCGGCGGCGTCGTCGCGGGTCAGCGGGAGCTCACTCCCACTCGATGGTCCCCGGCGGCTTGCTGGTGACGTCCAGCACCACGCGGTTGACGTCGGCGACCTCGTTGGTGATCCGGGTGGAGATCCGGGCCAGCACCTCGTACGGCATGCGCGTCCAGTCCGCGGTCATGGCGTCCTCGGACGAGACCGGGCGGAGCACGACGGGGTGGCCGTACGTGCGGCCGTCGCCCTGCACACCGACCGAGCGGACGTCGGCCAGCAGCACCACCGGGCACTGCCAGATCTCGCGGTCCAGACCGGCCGCGGTCAGCTCCTCGCGGGCGATCGCGTCGGCCTCGCGCAGCAGGTCCAGGCGCTCCTGGGTGACCTCGCCGACGATCCGGATGCCCAGGCCGGGGCCGGGGAACGGCTGGCGGTGGACGATCTCGTCCGGCAGGCCCAGCTCGCTGCCGACCATCCGGACCTCGTCCTTGAACAGCTGGCGCAGCGGCTCGACGAGCTCGAACTCGATGTCGTCGGGCAGGCCGCCGACGTTGTGGTGCGACTTGATGTTGGCGGTGCCGGTGCCGCCGCCGGACTCGACGATGTCCGGGTAGAGCGTGCCCTGGACCAGGAAGGCCACTTCCTCGCCCTCGGCGCCGGCCTCGGCGACCAGCTCGGCCTGGGCCTGCTCGAAGACCCGGATGAACTCCCGGCCGATGATCTTCCGCTTCTGCTCGGGGTCGGAGACCCCCTTCAGCGCGGCCAGGAACCGCTCGCTGGCGTCGACGACCTTGAGCTGCACGCCCGTCGCCGCCACGAAGTCCTTCTCGACCTGCTCGGTCTCGCCCTTGCGCATCAGGCCGTGGTCGACGTAGACGCAGGTCAGCTGCTCACCGATGGCCTTCTGGACCAGGGCGGCGGCCACCGCGGAGTCCACGCCGCCGGACAGTCCGCAGATCGCGCGCTTGCTGCCGACCTGCTCGCGGATCGCGGCGACCTGCTCCTCGACCACGCTGGTGGTCGTCCAGGTGGGCTCCAGGCCCGCGCCGCGGTAGAGGAAGTGCTCCAGGACCTGCTGGCCGTGCGTGGAGTGCATCACCTCGGGGTGGTACTGCACGCCGTAGAGCTTCTTCTCGTCGTTCTCGAAGGCGGCGACCGGGACCGTGTCGGTGGACGCGGTGACCGTGAAGCCCTCGGGGGCGGCGGAGCAGGCGTCGCCGTGCGACATCCACACCGACTGCTCGGTGGGCGTGCCCTCGAAGAGGGTGGAGCCGGGCCGGCTGACGGACAGCGCGGTGCGGCCGTACTCCCGGGCGCCGGTGTTGTCGACCGTGCCGCCGAGGGTGGTGGCCATCAGCTGGAAGCCGTAGCACATGCCGAAGACCGGGACGCCGGCCTCGAACAGCGAGCGGTCGAGGGTGGGCGCGCCTTCTTCGTAGACCGACGAGGGGCCGCCGGAGAGGATGATCGCCTTGGGGTTCTTGGCGAGCATCTCGGCCACCGGCATGGTGGACGGCACGATCTCGCTGTAGACCCGGGCCTCGCGGACCCGGCGGGCGATGAGCTGGGCGTACTGTGCGCCGAAGTCGACTACGAGGACGACGTCCGGGGCGGCAGCAGGGGGTGCTGATGGCACTTCGGCGGCCTTCCGGCGGTGTGGAGCGGGGGTTGGACTTTCGATTCTAACGGGCTCATACTTGGCGCCATGTCCAAGCAGCTGACCTTCGTCTTTACCTATGGCACCGGCCCGTCCGGCTGCCATGGTCACGCTTGCTTGATCTGACGAGCGACTTCCCCAGGCGCCCCGGGCCGATGACGGTCCGGGGCGCCTGTGTCTGTCCGGGACCGCCAGTGGTCCGGCGGAGCTCTCGGGGCCCTACCCCAGGAGAACGGAAATGGACATGACGAGCGACACCGCCCAGCAGCCCCGCACCGCCGCCGCCCCGGACACCGGCGCGCGCACCCCGGAGGCAGCCGGTGCGATCCAGGACGCCCGGCGCCGGATCGACGATCTCGACGGCCGGATCATCGGGCTGGTGCAGGAGCGGATGGCGGTCTCCGCGGTCATCCAGCGCGAGCGGATCGCCTCCGGCGGGCGCCGGGTGAACCTCTCCCGGGAGATGGAGATCCTCGGCCACTACCGCGACCAGCTCGGGCGGCCGGGCACCGCGCTGGCGATGACGCTGCTGGAGCTGTGCCGGGGCCGGGTCTGACGCCCGGCGCACGCCGGAGCGCGCGGCCGGATCCGTGCGGTGTTTCCGTGGGGGCGCGGCTGGATCTGAGTTCGGGTGCCCTCTCACCCGTACGGCGCGTGACCGGGTTCGGAGAGGGGTCGTTGTTCCCGGTGCCACGCCAGCCAGGCGCGGCCTGCAGGACTACGCGTAGACGCCGCCCCTCGGGCGGAACGCCGGAGCGATGAGACGTCCGGCCGCCGGCAGCGGCCGCCGTCGTGGGACCTCGTTCCGGTCCGTGACCGGTCAGCAGGGGACAGCAGCCCGGTCACACCGATGGGGTGGTCGGTCCTGGGGACGCCCGGGACCGACCGCATCCGGTCGAAACGGTTGCGCCAGGTGAGGCGCATCCAGGACGATGCTTGACGAACCGCAGACCGCCTCCGGTACGGACCTTTGCCGTGCGCGCCATTGGTCCACACCAGAAGCGGCGGCGGGCACCGCGCACCACCCCGTACGACCCGCACCACCCATGAGCCAGCGGCGCTACCCCCCCCCCAGCGCCGCCCGTCGGTGCCGGCGCTGCCCTGACGCCGGCACCGAAAGCCAAGGGCCCCGTGGCCTCCGCGTCCCCCCTCGCGGAGGAGTCCCGGGGCCCTTCGCTGTGCGTGGGTGGCGGCACCTTTGCGGCGCCATTGCGGTGCCTGTGGGGCGGCTGTGAAAGGTGTGAGCGGGATCACGGCGATCTTTTCGGTTGAGTGAACAACCTTTTTCGGCCATCGGTGGTCACGTACCTGACATCGCACGGCCATACCGCGCCCCACCGCGACGGCCCGCGCCCCTGGTGCCGCGTTCCCGCGGCACTCGGTTCCCGAGAGGTCTTCTGGATGAAGCTCCGCCGTGCCCTGACGGCCGTCGCCGCGACGGCCGTCATCGCCCCCGCCGCCCTCCTGGCGGCCCCCGCCGCGTACGCGACCGGCCCCGGCGCCGAGACCGCGACCACCGCCCCGACGCCGCAGGCCCCCGGCCCGGACGGGAACGGCGGCACCACCTCCGCGCCGGACGCGCCCCCGGCCGCCGGCGAGCCGACGCCGGCCGGTGACACCGGAGCCGCGAGCGGCAGCACCACCGGCGGCGCCGGCCCGACCGCGCCGTCCACCGCGAGCCCCTCCGCCACGCCCGGTCCGTCCGTCGCGCCGACCCCGCCGGGCGGTACGACCGCACCCGGCTCCCCGTCGGCCACCGCGCCCTCGGACGGCGAGGACGACTGCACCATCGACGACGCGTCGCTGAAGACCGAGGTGCGCAACCTGCCCTCGAAGCTGGTCGCCGGCGCCGGCTGGTCGCGCTTCACCGTCGCGCTGACCAACACCACCGACCGGAAGCTGGACGAGGTCTACCCGTTCATCCTGGCGGTGCCGCTGGAGCCGCTGGACGGCGGCGACCACCGCGCCGAGTCGACGCTGCACCTGGAGTACCTGGACCCGGACACCGGCAAGTGGACCGCGTTCGGTGAGTGGACCGACGGCGACTACTTCGGCTGGTTCGAGCTGGACCCGCACGAGACCGCCGAGCTGACGATGCGGATCAGCGCGGACAAGTCCGCGAAGTCCGGTGACGGGTTCGCGCTGGTCGCGGGCGACTACTACAACGCGGACGGCTCCTGCGGCTCGTCGGCGGAGCAGTGGTACGACTTCGCGATCCTGGCGGCCGGCAGCAAGCCGGGCCAGGTCCCGCCGGCCAAGCCCGGCAAGCCGGGCAACAAGCCCGGGCCGCAGGGCGGCGCCAAGCCGGTCACCCCGGCCAAGCCCAAGGAGGACCTGGCCAAGCTGCCGGTGACCGGCAACCTCGCCGAGACCGGTGCCTCGTCCGCCCTGCCGACGATCGCGATGATCGGCGGCGTGGCCATGGTGGTCGGCGCCGGGGCGATCTTCGCCGTCCGCCGCCGCAAGGCCACCGGGGGCGCGGCCGCGTAACCGGCGCCCCGCACGGCAGCGAGGAGGGCCGCGTCCCCTGGGGGCGCGGCCCTTCCCCGTCTCACCCCTGCCGGTCCTTCTTCGGCACCGGCGGGACGGGCAGGAGCGGCAGGCGGAGCGCGCCGAACGCCCCCTCCGGGACCGCCGGGCGGACCGGCGCGACCGGCTCGACCCGCGCGTACGGCTGCCCGGGGGCCGGCCGCGGGTCCGGCTCGCCCTTGTTGGGCCACAGGGACATCGCGCGTTCGGCCTGGGCGGTGATGGTCAGGGACGGGTTGACGCCGAGGTTGGCGGAGACCGCGGAGCCGTCGACGACCGAGATGCCCGGGTGGCCGTGGAGGCGGTGGTAGGGGTCGATGACGCCGTGGTCGGCGTCCGCGCCGATCGGGCAGCCGCCGAGGAAGTGCGCGGTGAGCGGGGTGCCCATCAGCTCGCCGACGTTGCTGCCGGCGAATCCGTTGATCTCCCGGGCCAGCAGGGTGGCGGCCTCGGTGGCCTCGGGGATCTGGGTGGGGTTGGGGGCGCCGTGGCCCTGCCGGGCGGTGAGCAGGCCCTTGCCCGGGCCGCGCGGACGCCGGTAGGTGGTGAGGGAGTTGTCCAGGGACTGCATCACCAGGCCGATGATGGTCCGCTCGGACCAGCGGCGGTTGGACAGCGAGCGGAGCGCCGGCAGCGGGTGGCGGACCACGTTGGCGACCCAGCCCAGGACCCGGCCGGCCGGGCGGTACGGCACCTGGAGGATGGTCAGGCCGCCCATGGCGTTGGAGCCCCGGCCGTAGCGGACCGGTTCGATGTGGGTGTTCTCGTCGGGGTGGATGGACGAGGTGATCGCCACGCCCCTGGTGAAGTCGGCCCGGTCGGCGCCGTGCCGCTTGCGGTAGCGCCGGTCGGTGGTCTGCGCGCCCACCAGCGCCTCGGAGTTGGTGCGGGTCAGCGCGCCGAGGCGGTCGGAGAGGAGCGGCAGCAGTCCGGTGTCCTTCATGCGGTGCAGCAGCGTCTGGGTGCCGTAGGTGCCGGCGGCCAGCACCACCTTGGGGGCGGTGAAGGTGCGGCCGGCGCCCTTCCTCCGGTTGTCGGTCGGCAGGGTGCGCACCGCGAAACCGCCGCGGGAGTCCTCGGTGACGGCGACGACCGAGGTCATCGGGTGGATCACGGCGCCGGCCCGTTCGGCGAGGTGGAGGTAGTTCTCGGTGAGGGTGTTCTTCGCGCCGTGCCGGCAGCCGGTCATGCACTCACCGCACTCGGTGCACGCCCGGCGGGCGGGGCCGGCGCCGCCGAAGTAGGGGTCGGGGACCTCCGCGCCCGGTTCCGCCCGGACCGTGCCGCCGGCGTCCTCGCCGTCGCCGAAGAACACCCCGACCGGCGCCAGGTGGAAGGAGTCGCCGACGCCCATGGCCTGCGCGGTGGCCTTCAGGTGCACGTCGGAGGGGGTCATGGTGGGGTTCAGCCGGACGCCGAGCATCCGGCGGGCCTGGTCGTAGTACGGCGCCAGCTCCTGCTGCCAGTCGGTGATGTCGCGCCACTGGGGGTCGTCGAAGAACGCCTTGGGCGGGACGTAGAGGGTGTTGGCGTAGTTGAGCGAACCGCCGCCGACGCCGGCGCCGGCCAGCACCATGACGTTGCCCAGCAGGTGGATGCGCTGGATGCCGTAGAGGCCGAGGGCCGGGGCCCACAGGTAGTTCTTCAGGTCCCAGGAGTTCTTGGGGAGGGTCGCGCGGGTGAAGCGGCGGCCGGCTTCCAGGACGCCGACGCGGTAGCCCTTCTCGGTCAGGCGGAGGGCGGAGACGGAGCCGCCGAAGCCGGAGCCGATGACGAGGACGTCGTAGTCGTAGTCGTGGGAGCGCCGTTCGCCGGGCGGGGGGCCGGCGGGCTGCGCCTCGGGGGGCTCGCCGGGCGCGGTGGGCTGGGCTGTGTGGTCCTGTGGCACCGGTACCTCCGTATCCGTATGCGGGGCGCCGCCCCGGGCCGGAGGGGCTGGCCGGCGCGCCCGGGGCGGGCTGGCTTGCCGGGGTTCAGCGCAGGCGCAGGGCCTTCATGGCGCGCAGGCTGCGGGTCATGAAGGCGGCGTACTTCTCGTCGTCCATGCCGAAAGCCGGGGCCAGGGGCATCAGGCGCTGCTGGGCGACGGTCTGGGCCTCGGTGTACTTGAGGATGCCCTCGGAGCCGTGCCGCCGGCCCAGGCCCGAATCGCCCATCCCGCCCATCGGGGACTGCACGCTGCCGTAGCCGGCCGCGTACGCCTCGTTGACGTTGACCGTGCCGGTGCGCAGGCGGGCCGCGACGGCCCGGCCGCGCCGGCCGTCCTTCGTCCAGACGCTGGCATTCAGGCCGTACGGCGTGGCGTTGGCGCGGGCCACCGCCTCGTCCTCGTCGCGGAAGCGGTAGACCGAGACGACCGGGCCGAAGGTCTCCTCCTCGCACACGGCCATCGGGGCCTCCACACCGTCCAGGATGGTCGGCTCGTAGAAGAGCGGGCCGATGTCCGGGCGGGGGCGGCCGCCGGCGAGCACCCGGGCGCCCTTGGCGACCGCCTCCTCGACGTGCCGGGTGACGGTCTCCAGCTGGCGCGCGCCGACCAGGGAGCCCATGTCGGCCCCGTAGGCGAGGGCGTTGCCCAGCCGCATGGCCTTGGTGCGGGCGGCGAACCGCGTAAGGAACGCGTCCGCGACGGACTCGTGGACGTAGAGCCGCTCGATGGAGATGCACAGCTGGCCCGCGGAGGAGAAGCAGCCCCGCACGGCGCCCGCGGCGGCCTTCTCCACGTCGGCGTCGTGCAGCACCAGCATGGCGTTCTTGCCGCCGAGTTCGAGGGAGACGCCGACGAGGCGGGCGGCGGCGCCCCGGGCGACCTCGCGACCGGTGCGGGTCGAGCCGGTGAACGAGACGTAGTCGGCGTGCCGGACGACCTCCGGGCCGACGACCGGGCCCTCGCCGATCACCACCTGCCAGACGTCCTCCGGGAGCCCGGCCTCGATCAGCTGCTCGCGGGCCCACAGGGCGGTCAGCGCGGTCTCCGTGTCGGGCTTCATGACGACGGCGTTGCCCGCGGCGAAGGCCGGCAGGGCGTCGCCGACGGTCAGCTCGAAGGGGTAGTTCCAGGGGGCGATCTGGCCCACCACACCGCGCGGCTGGCGGAGTTCGGTGACCTTGGTCAGGGTCGGGACGACACCGGTGTGGCCCTTGGGGCGGAGGTAGGCGGGTGCCTTGCGGCCGTAGTGGCGGGCGGCGACCGCGACGGCCTGCACCTCCTCGTGGGCGTGCAGCCGGGCCTTGCCGGTCTCCAGCTGGATCAGGTCCAGCACCTCGGCCTGGCGGCGCAGGATCAGGTCGTGGAAGCGGAGCAGGACCGCGGCGCGCTGCCGGACCGGGACCCTCGCCCAGCGCTGCTGCGCGGCGCGGGCCCGCTCGAAGGCGCGGGCGACGTCCTCGGGGGTGGACTCGGGCAGGTCGGCCAGCTTCTCGCCGGTGAACGGGGTGTGGTTGGCGGTCCGGCCGGAACCGACCACGTCCCGGGTGAGGCGGGCGGCGACCTCCGGGCTCACCACGTCGGCGGCGGTGCGGGTGCCCGGCGCGGCGAGCACGACCGGATTGCCTCCGGCGGGGGCGGCGGGCGCGGCGGGGGCCTGGGGGGCGGGGGCGGTGGGCGTTCCGGTGTCCTGCGAGTCCGTCATGCGGGCGAGCGTATGCGTCCGCAGGCGCTTTGTGTACCCGGGAGTAACAGGTTTTCACGCGCTGCGCACAATCGCGCCAGTGTCCGCTGGCCGTAACGGCGCCGGCCTGGGCGGACGGTGCCGTGGGCGGCGGTCCGGGGCCGGGGCGGGGCGGGCCGGGTGCCCCGCGGGCGGACCGGGGGCCGGCCGTTCACCGCCCGGACAGTGCGAAGGTCTGCACCGCGGTGTCGAACTGCCGCGCGGCGTCCGCCCGGGAGGCGACCGGGGAGGAGACCCAGACGTCCATCATCCGGCCGCCCTCGTTCCAGCTGAGGTCGTAGGTGTAGCGGGCGCCGGCGTCCCGGGCGCTGCCGTCCCAGACGAACTCCCAGCGGCCGGCCCGGAGGCCGTTGTGGGTGGTCTCGACGACCTGGCCGCCGCGGTAACCGGGGTAGCTCTTCGGCCCGTTGGCGTCCGCGGTGCGCATCGCGCCGAGCGGCCCCTCGGGCACCGGCTGCTGGAGCTGCACGCCGATCCGGAAGCGTCTGCCCTCGGAGGAGTAGTAGACCCGGGAGTTCTCGTAGGACCGGGTGAAGCCGGTGGGGACGGCCATGCGGAAGCCGGCCGGGTCGTCCACGAGGCGGTAGCCGGGCGGGGCCTGCCGGCCGTCCCCCGGGGCGGCCGGTGCGGTCACCGTGACCGTGGGCGCGGGCGCCCCGGGGGCGACGCCCTGCGGGCCCCCCGGCCCCCGGGGCGGGCGCTGCCCCTTCCTGTGGGCGGTGGCCTGCGCGGACGTCCCCGGGTGCGCGGCGGCGGGGTCACCGGTGCCGCCGTCGCCGTTCCCGTGCGCCACGAGGACGGCGACGCCCGCCGCGGCACCGCCGAGGACGGCTACGGCGGCGGCGACCAGCAGCGCGGGGCGGGCCCGGCCACCGGTTGCGGGGGCGGGGGCCGCCGCGGGCCCGGGGGGCGCCTGGCCCGGCAACGCGGGAGCCGGCCCGCCGGGGAGGCCGGCGGCTGCCGGGCCGGAGAGGACCGGTGTACGGGCGGCGCGGAAGGGGTCGGTGGGAAGGAAGGGGGCCGCGGGAGAGGGGCGGGGCTCGTCCCCGGGTGCGGCGGCGGCCGCCTTGGCGAACGGGCCGCCCGGCGGTTCACCGGACGGGTCGTCCGGCGGGACACCGAACGGGCCGCCGTGCGGGGGCCGCGCGCCGGAGCGGCCCCCGGTGGGCTCCTCGGCGAACGGGTCCCGTACCGGGCCGCCACCCCGGAGGCCACCCCCGCCCGCACGGCGGTCCGCCCGTGCCGGGCCGCTCAGCAGCCGGTCGGCCGCGTCGAGGTCCAGCCGGCGCCGCGGATCGCGTTCCAGCAGCCCCCGCACCACGTCCGCCAACGGGCCGACGGCGGGCGGGAGTTCGAGGTCCTCGTAGACGACCGCGTGCAGGACCGCGGCCATCGAGTCCCGGCGGAACGGGGTCGTGCCGCTGAGCGCGGCGCACAGCAGCACCCCCAGCGACCACAGGTCGGCCTCCGGGCCGGCGGTCCGCCCGGCCATCCGCTCCGGCGCGGTGTACTCGGGCGAGCCGACGAAGCCGCCGGCGTCGGTCAGCGTCGTCGCACCGGGCAGCCGGGCGATCCCGAAGTCGGTCAGCACCACCCGCCGACCGCCGTCCTCCAGCAGCACATTGGCCGGTTTGAGGTCGCGGTGCAGGACACCGCGGGCGTGCGCGGCCCGCAGCGCGCCCAGCAGCGCGCGGCCGGTCCGGGCCGCCTCGTCCGGCGCCAGCGGCCCGCCGGAGGCCAGCCGGTCGGCCAGCGACTCCCCCTCGACCAGCTCCATCACGATCCACGGGCGGCCGTCCTGCTCGACCACGTCGTGCAGCACGATCACGTTCGGGTGCTTGATCTGCGCGACCGCCCGGGCCTCCCGCATCGCCCGGTCGCGCCGGACCCGCGCCCCGGGCCCGGCCGCCGCGTCGTCCAGGTTCAGCTCCTTCACGGCCACCTGGCGGCCGAGCAGTTCGTCCGTGGCCCGCCAGACCGTTCCCATACCGCCGCGGCCCAGCCGTATGCCCAGCCGGTACCGGCCACCGACCAGCCGGCCTTCTCCCCCGAAAATGCCCATGGCGCCATCTTGCCGCACCGCCCCCGGGCCGGCGGCAGCACCCTGTGCCGCCAACTCGGGGCACAGCGCCGCCTGTTGCCACCACCGGCACCCCGGTACGCGCAACGGGACGCCGCCAACACCCCTGTCCCCGGCACCCCGTTGGGGAAATGGCCGGAATCCGCCCTCCCCCTGTGATCCACTTCCTGTCATGGAGGCAGTCATAGGGAGCGTCGTCGCCGTCGTCGGGACCCTGCTCGGGTCCGCCGTCACCCACCACTTCCAGAGCCGGGCCGCCGACCGCAGCGAGCGGTTCGCCCGCGCGGAGCGGCTGCGGCAGGAGCGGATCGACGCCTACTGCGCGTACGCGGGCGCCCTGCTGGACTACCGGCGGGTCCTCGTCCACCGCTGGTTCGTGCTGCACGAGGACGAGCGCTGCGGCGAGGACACGCCGGAGCTGCGCGAGGAGGTCTACAAGAACCGCTACGCGGCCCAAGAGGCCATGTTCCGCGCCCAGATGGTGAGCGACGACCCGGAGGTCCTCGACCGCACCGAGCGGATCATGGCCGCGGTGACCGAGCTGCACTGGGCCGAGGACCGCGACGCCCTCACCGCACTGCGGGCGGCCACCCGGCAGGGCATCCGCGACTTCGTGGCGGCCACCGCCCGCCGCGTGCGGTGAACGGGCCGCGCCCGCACCCGGATCCGTCCGGCGCGGCCCCGTCCCGGGGCCCGCGTCTTGATCAACTCGCGACACACGGGGCGGAACCTCCCCCGGCCCTCCGCCCGTCCTTGACACAGTGAGGCTGCGGCGACGGCGGCGCGGCCGGCGGCGGTGCGGGACGCGGGACGGAACGGGGAACGGGCATGGCGATGCGGGACGGCGACGCACTGGACGTCCGTCCGCACCCCGGTCCCGCCCGCGCGGCCCCGCGGCACCACGGCGCCTACCACACCACCGCGTTCTTCCTCACCCTCTACGCGGCCGCGCTCGCCGCCTGGACGGTCTACGGGATCGTCCAGGGCGACGCCTCCCCGGTGGACTTCGCCGAGGGCCTGTTCAACCCGGGCGCCTCACCCGCCTCGCAGCTGGTCGGCCCGTACGAGTGGGGCTTCGCCGCCGCCTTCCTGGTGACCGCGGGCCTGGCGGCCGCGCACCGGCGGACGGCCCGCGGCGCCGCGCTGTTCTGCGGCTTCTTCCTGCTGGCGGTCTCCCTGCGCGAGGCGGTGGGGTTCACCGACGCCGCCTACCGCGACCAGTACGCCACCGATCCGCTCGGCGGCTGGGCGCTGGCCACCCGGGTGCTGGGCCTGGTCGTGGCGGTGGCGGTGCTCACCACGATGCTCCCGGCGGCGGAGGCCGGGCGGGCGGCCGCGTCCGGCCCCCGCGAGCGGCGGCTCTCCCGGATCTGCGGAGCGCTCCTCCTGGTGCTGGGCCTGGCCCGGCTCGCCTGGACCGTCCGGGACCTGTCGACGGCCGGTATGGACACGGCCCGCTACCTCCGCGGCGCGGTGGACGGCTCCGTCCTGGGCACCCTCAACCTCGCGGCGTCCGCCGAGTTCACCACCCTCGGCTCGGTGCTGGCCTGCGGCGTCCTGGGCGTACTGGCCCTGCGGGCCCGCCGCGACCTGCGGGGCGCGCTGCTGGTGTTCGCCTCCGTGGAGCTGTACCTCACCGTCCGCACGGTGGTCTGGCTGACCGTCACCGACTTCTTCAACCAGTCCTTCGAAACCCCCGAGGGCGCCCTCTCCATGACCACCACCGCGTACGGCCTGGCGGCCATGACGTCGGTGGTGGTGCTGGCGATGGGGCGGGTGGGTGGGGGTGGCGACGGTCCGTGATGCGGCGCCCCGGTGCGCACCGGCGTAGCGTGGTCGGTACGTCCGACTCGCGGGGGTGGCCATGGAGTTGTTCCACGAGGGGCCCGGCATCGGGGAGCGCATCGCCCGCTTGCGCGCGCGGCGCAGACTGACCCAGGAAGGGCTCGCCGAGCGCGCCGGGCTGTCCGTCGACATCGTGCGCAAGCTCGAACAGGGCGTCCGCCGCACGGCCCGGCTGACCACCCTCAACGCGCTGGCCCGCGCCCTGGACGTGGAGCCGTCCGCGCTGGTCGGCAAGCCCGCCACCTTCGAGGTGCGCGCCGACGGCGAGCAGCCGTCCGTGCTGGCGCTGCGCCAGGCCGTCTCCCCGGTGGCCGACCTGCTGGGGGAGGAACCGGACCCGGAGGATCCGCCGGACCTCGCGGCGCTGCGGTCCTCGCTGCGCTCGACGGAGCGCATCCGCCGGGAAGGCCGCATGGCCGAAATCGGCGCGCTGCTGCCGCAGTTGATCCGGGACGCCAAGGCGGTGGCGCACGCGTCCACCGGACCTGCTGCGGCCGCCGCCCAGTCCGTGCTGGCCGAGGCGTACCAGGTCGCGGCGACGACACTGACCGCGCTGGGCAAGGAGGACGCCGCCTTCACCGCGCTCGAACGGTCGATGGCGGCGGCGGCCAAGGGGGACGATCCCCATCTGGAGACCGTCGGCTTCTCCAGCCTCGCCTGGGTCCTGACCAAGCAGGGGCGGCTGGCGGACGCCGAACGCGTCGCGCTCCGTGCCGCCGATCGCATCGAGCCCGGATTCCGTTCCCCGCCGGTCGAGCTGGCGCTGTGGGGCGTCCTGCTGCTCCGGGCGGCCACCGCGGCCGTCCGGCTGGAGCGCCGGGACGCGGTACGGGAACTGCTCGCCCTGGCGGGCGCGGCGGCGGCCCGCCTCGGCACGGACCGGGTCGACTACGCGACACCGTTCGGCCCAACCAACCTGGGTGTGGCGACGGTCAACTTCCAGGTGGAGATGGAGGACACCGCGGAGGCGCTGCGCACCGCGCGCACCGTCCGGGACCTGCGGTCCCTGCCGCCCACCTGGCGGGCACGCTTCCATGTGGACCGGGCACTGGCCCTCGCGGACCTGGACCAGGACGACGCGGCGGTGGCGGCGCTGCTCACCGCCGAGGGCATCGCCCCGGAGTGGATGCGCTACCACGCGACGAGCCTGCGGCTGGTGTCCGAACTCCGCGGCCGGGAACGGCGCCGGGCCTCGCCGCTCACCGAGCTCGCCGGCCGCCTCGACCTGGACGCGTAGGGCGTTCCGCCCGTACGGGTGGCGGGTGGGACACGGCGTCCCAGGGGGCGCGCGAAGTGGCCCGGGGCGTCCTTGTCCGGACGGCCGGCCACTGCTGGAGCACGCCGATGCCGTCCTCGGCGATCCGGCGGCCGGGAGCGGGTCGCTGCGGTTCCTGTCCGCGCAACTGGGGGCGGCGCTGCGGGATGCCGTACGGGTCGCGGAGAGCCGGGGCGACCGGCCGGCGGGGTGCCGGTGCTCCGGGGAGGCACCACCGGAGGGCGCGGGGGGCGCGCAGGCCGGTGGGCCGGAAGACGGCGGCGGGGGCGGCGGCAGGGCCTCGTAGGCCCCCCGGGGCGGTGCGGGGGAGATCCCCCTCCTGACCGCCCCCGCACGCCGGTGACGGCCGCCGCGTGTGGGGGCCGCGGCGGCCGTCGATGTGAACTGCAACGCGTACCGGGCTTGTGGCCTCTTCAGTGGTGCAGCATGAGAACCACTCTGCCCGCGGGTCCGCCGCGCGGCATCGTCCGCAGGTCGGGGGCGTACCCCCGCCGGTCGGCGGGGTGCGGGGCCCTCCCACGAGGGGGGTCCGCGGCAGGGGACGGAGTCGCGCAGCGCCGGGCGGTTCCGGGCTCGGAACGGGTGCGATGGAGAAAGGGGCGGCCGGTGATCCGTGTCGCTGTGGTGGATGACGAGCGGCTGGTCAGATCGGGACTGCGGATGATCCTGGGGACCGCCCCGGACATCGAGATGGTCGCGGACTGCGGCGGCGCGGAGGCCGTGCAGACCGTACTGGACTGCGCGGCCGAGGTGGTCCTGCTCGACATCCGGATGCCGGACGTGGACGGGCTGACCGTGCTGCGCCGGCTGCGCGCCGCCCCGCGGCCGCCGGCCGTGGCGATGCTCACCACCTTCGACGCGCAGGAGTACCTCACCGCGGCGCTGCGGGCGGGCGCGGCGGGCTTCCTGCTCAAGGACTCCGACCCGGAGCAGCTGGTACGGGCGGTGCGGACGCTGGCGGCGGGCGGCAGCGTCCTGGACCCCGGGGTGACCCGGGCGGTCATCGGGGGCTATCTGACGGCCGAGGACCAGGCCGCCGCGGCCCGCGCGGTGAGCGGGCTGACGCCGCGCGAGGCGCAGGTGCTGGCGCTGCTCGGCGAGGGCCTGGGCAACGCGCAGATCGCCGGGCGGATGGGGCTGGCGCCCAGCACGGTCAAGGACCACGTGCGGGCGCTGCTGGGCAAGCTGGGCGGTATCAACCGCGTCCAGGCGGCGATCGTCGCCGACCGGGCGGGCCTGGTGCCGGGCGTCCCCGGGGGTGCCCGGTGATATCCGGCGGGGCCGCGGGCCGGCTCCCCGGCCGCGCGGCCCGGTGGCTGCTGTACGGCCGGCCGGCCCGGTGGCTGCGCCGGATCGGCCCGGTGGTGGTCCCGGCGCTGCTGGCGATCGCCGACGCGCTGCTCGTCAACGGCCTGGGCATGGCGCTGGAGCTGGCCGTCTCGGTGGTCGCGGCGACGGCCCTGCTGCTGCGCCGCCGGTGGCCGCTGGCGGTGTTCCTGGTGACCCTGCCGGGGCTCTACATCGGCTACATCTGGTTCGCGCCGATGATCGCCCTCTACACCCTCGCCGCGCTGCGGCCCGGCCGCGCCCGGCTGGGGGTCTGCGCGCTGCTGCTGGTCACCGCGCACTTCCTGCCGTACCCGATCTCCGACTTCGAGCCGACCGCCTACCGGGAGAACACCCTCGTCCTGATCGACGCCTGTGTGACCTCCGCGGCCCCGATAGCGCTCGGCCTGCTGGTGCGCACCCGCCGCGAACTGGCCGTCCGGGTCGAGGACCTGACCCGCAGCCTGCGCCGCGAGGACCGGCTGCTGGCCGAGCGGGTCAAGGCCACCGAACGGGCCCGGCTGGCCCGGGAGATGCACGACGTGGTGGCCCATCAGGTCAGCCTGATCAGCCTCCAGGCCGGCGCGCTCCAGATCAGCACGGCGGACGGGGCGGTGCGCGACGGGGCGCGGACCATCCGGGAGCTGTCGGTCCGCACCCTGGAGGAGCTGCGTCACATGGTCGGAGTGCTGCGGGCGGCCGGCGGCGACGCCCGGGAGGCCGGCGAACCGGCCCCGCAGCCCGGCCTGGACGACCTCCCCCGGCTGATCGAGCTGAGCGCGCTGGACGTCACGTACGAGGGGCCGGCGGCGCCGGAGCCGGCGGACGGCGGGGCGGCGGCCGCGGGCGGGCGGGCGCGCGGTGCCCGGACGGTGGAGCGGGCCGCCTACCGCACCGTCCAGGAGGCGCTCACCAACGTCCGCAAGCACGCCCCGGGGGCGCGGGTGCGGGTCCGCGTCGGCGCGGTCGCGCTGACCGCACCGGACGGCGCGGACCCGGCCGGGCGGGCACCGGACGGGCTGCGGGTGGAGGTGCGCAACGGGCCGCCGGACGCCGCGGCACCGGTGCCGGCGCTCCCCGGGGGCGGGCACGGGCTGGTGGGGCTGCGCGAGCGGGCGCAGAGCCTCGGCGGGACGCTGGAGGCGCGCCCCACGCCGGAGGGCGGCTTCGTCGTACGGGCGGAGTTCCCCTACGGGGCGGGGTGAGGGAGCGGGGGCGGCGGGCCGGCCGGTTCAGGCCGAGAGCGGGGCCGCCGCCTCGTCCACGGCGGTGGACAGGTCGGGGTAGACCTCGAAGAGCCGGCGGACTCCGAGGGCGGCCAGGACGCGGTTGACGTGGGAGCCGTCGACGGCCCCCTGGGCGGGCAGGATCAGCCGCAGCCGGCCCTGGCAGGAGCGCATCAGCCGGCGGGCGGCGATCAGCACGCCCACCCCGCTGGAGTCGCAGAACCGCACGCCGGACAGGTCCAGCACCACGGAGCGCCGGCCCTCGGCCACCGCGTCGTGCACGTGCTGGCGGACCGCCGGCGATGTGACCAGGTCCATCTCGCCGGAGACCTGGAGTACGGCCCAGGGGCCCTTTTCGTCCTCTGCCACCTTCAACGACACGCGCTCGAAGCCTTTCGCTCGCTTGCGGACCGGATGTGTCCCGACGGTCATCCGGAGCCCACCCTTCCCCGGCTCGACTGCCCGGCCCGTCCCCCCTGAAACGCTTCTGCGGTTCCGCGGCGCCGGCAGGCCGTGCCCCCCAAGGCTATGCCCAGCGGGCGGCGGGTTTTCGCCCGCAACCGGTCACACCCGCGTAACACATGGCCCGATCCGGGCGGGAACGGTCGGCCCCGCTCGACTTCGATCGCGCGCTCCGGCGGCTCCCCCACCCGTCCGCGCCGCGCCCTTACCATCCGGGGCGCCCGCCGGTCCGGCTTTGCCGCAAAGGCGCCTGCGCTGTCACACCGGCGCACTACTCTCGGTCGCGGTGGTCCGTCCGCCGCCCGGCGCGGGCCGGCGGGCCGCCGGATCGGGTGACGCACCGGCGATCGTGAGCGGAGGGGTGAGCACGGGTACGACAGTGGTCGAAAGTGACGGCGCGGGGCCCGGTTCCACCGCGGGCCCCGCACACGGGCGCCGGACCGCGGGGGCGGTCCCGGCGCGGCGCCGGCCGGGGTGTGGGCACGGCCGCGACGGGCAGGGATGGGGGTCCCATGGCACATGACGCACCACCGCGCTGGGACAGGCGGATGCAGCAGCGGCTCGCCCGCGGCGAAGCGGCCGCGCTCGGCGAGCTCTACGACCGTTTCGCCTCCCTGGTGCACAGCCTCGCCTACCGCGTCCTGGCGGACGAGGACGCCGCCGACCGCATCACCCGCGAGGTCTTCGGCTACGTCTGGGAGCACCCGGACACCTACGACCCCAAGCAGGGTTCGCTGCGCTCCTGGGTGGCCGGGATCACCCGCCACCAGGCCGTCCAGCGGCTGCGCCGGACCGGGGCCGCGGCGGCGCCCGGCGACGGCGGGGGCGGGGCGGCGCCCGCCGAGGCGGAGCGGGAGCTGGAGCGGCGGATCCACGAGGCGTCCACCGCGGCCCGCGCCGACTACATCGTCACGTCCATGCCCGCCCCGCTGCGGGAGGCCCTGGAGCTGGCGTACTTCCAGCGCCGGGACTACCGCCAGACCGCCGCCGACCTCGGCGTCACCGAGGACGAGGCGCGGCGCCGGCTCCGCCTGGGCCTCCAGCTGCTGTCCACCGCCCACAACCACCAGGCCCTGCCGGCCGTCCCGATGCGCCGCGGCACCGCCCGGGGCCCGCAGACCACGCGCCCGCCGCACCCCTCCCCGCCCGGTACGGGCCAGGGGCGGTCGCGGTGAGGGGCCCGGACGAGTGGGACGGCCGCGAGCGGCCCGGCGGCCCCGGTGAGCGGCCCCGGATACCGTCCCCGCGCCCCGCGGCGGAGGACCGCGGCCCGCTGCCCGACCTCCCGCCCGTCCCCCGCCGGACGCCCGCTCCGGACCCGGCCCCGCCCCCCGCCGGCCGCCCCGTCCCACAAGGTCCTCAAGTCGCTGCTGGGCGCCTGGGCGCTGGCCGCCTGCTCCGCGGAGGAGACGGCCGCCGTCGAGGCGCATCTGACCGACTGCGCCCCCTGCGCCGACGAGGCGCTGCGACTGCGCGACGCGGTGGCGCTGCTGCACCCCGCCGACAGCCTCGACCTCAATCCACTGCTGCGGTCCCGGGTCCTGGAGGGCTGCCTGGGCCGCCGCCCGGCCCGGATCCCGGTCCCGGAGTGGGCGACGCCCTACGACGCGGAGGCCGCCAAGCTGGACGCCCTGCTGCGCGACATGGGCGAGGCGGAGTGGCGGGCGCCGGTGCGGCTGCGCTGGTTCGACGGCCGGGAGCCGGTCGAGCGCGGCACCACCGTCGCCGGGGTGATCGGGCACCTGCTGGCGGTGGACGGGATGGCCGCGACGGCCCTCGGGCTGCCCGATCCGCTGGGCCCCGCCGCACCGGAGCGCCCGGGCCCGCGCCGCCGCACCGAGGCGTACTGGCGCGCCCTGGGCGAGGACCCGGACCCGCGGGCGCCGCACGGGCCGTGGCGCGACCAGAGCCAGGCACTGACCAGAACGGCCTCGTTCGCGGGCGGCGGCGTCGCCGAACTCCCGGTCCCCTACGGGAAGTTCAGCCTCACCCTGCGGGACGCGTTCCTGGACCGGGCCTTCGAGACCTGGGTGCACGCCGGGGACATCGCCGAGGCGGTGGACTACCCGTACAAACCACCGGGCTCCGGCCATCTGCATCTGCTGGTCGACCTCGCGGCCCGGCTGCTGCCCGCCGCGCTCGCCCAGCGGCGGCGGGCCGGACTGGCCGCACCGCCGCGGCGGCTGGTCGCCGCGGGCGCCCCGGGCCGCTCGCTCCACCTGGAGGTCGAGGGCAACGGCGGCGGCGACTGGTACATAGCCCTGGACTCCCCCGGCGCGGTCGGCTCACCGGAGTGCGCGGTCGCCCACATCGCCCTGGACAGCGACGAGTTCTGCCAGCTGGCGGCCGGGCACATCGCGCCGGAGGAGGCCGCGGCGGGACAGGACGGCGAGCGCGAGGCGATCCGCGAGGTGCTGTTCGCGACGGCGGCGCTGTCCCGCCTGTGAGGCGCCGCCGGTCCGTCCCGGCCGCCCTGGCGGCCGGCCGGGGCGGACCTCAGGTGAAGACCACCGCGGACCTCAGGCGAAGACCACCGTGCGGGTGCCGTTGAGCAGCACCCGGCGCTCGCTGTGCCACTTCACGGCCCGCGCCAGCGCCTGGCACTCGACGTCCCGGCCGATCGCCACGAGCTGGTCCGGGGTGACCTCATGGCCGACCCGCTCGACCTCCTGCTCGATGATCGGGCCCTCGTCGAGGTCGGCGGTGACGTAGTGCGCGGTCGCGCCGATCAGCTTCACACCCCGGGCGTGCGCCTGGTGGTAGGGCCGGGCGCCCTTGAAGCTGGGGAGGAAGGAGTGGTGGATGTTGATGACCCGGCCGGCCAGCGCCTTGCACAGGTCGTCGGAGAGCACCTGCATGTAGCGGGCGAGCACCACCAGCTCGACCCGCTCCTTCTCCACCAGCTCCAGCAGCTGGGCCTCGGCCTGTGCCTTGGTGTCCTTGGTCACCGGGATGTGGTGGAACGGGATCCCGTAGGAGCCGACCAGCTCGGCGAAGTCGGTGTGGTTGGAGACGACGGCGGCGATCTCGACCGGCAGCGCGCCGATCCGGGAGCGGAAGAGCAGGTCGTTCAGGCAGTGCCCGAACTTGGACACCATCAGGACGATCCGCATCTTCTCGTCGGCCCGGTGGATCTGCCAGTCCATGCCGAACGAGTCGCCCACCGCCGCGAAGCTGGCGCGCAGCTTCGCCACGTCCACCGGCGCGTCCGCGCTGAAGTGGACCCGCATGAAGAACAGCCCGGTGTCCCGGTCGCCGTACTGCTGGCTGTCCTCGATGTTGCAGCCGGTGATGAAGAGATAGCTGGACACGGCGTGCACGATGCCCTGCTTGTCCGGGCAGGACAGGGTGAGGACGTACTGGTCGTTCCGGTCGTGCTGGCCGGACTGGGTGGGCTGCGACTCGCTCATGACCTCATAGGGTCGCACATCCGCCGGGCCGGCCGGACCCGGGCGGGGCGGGCACCGCTCACGCCGGGGCGCGCAGGGCGCCGGTCAGCGCCGCCAGCGCGTCCAGGGAGTGCGGTGCGGTATCCGGGTCGTCACCGTCCGCGGCCGCCAGCTGGACGTGCGCCTCCCGGGCGGCCCGGACGGCGTCGGGCCAGTTGGGGTGCTCCAGGTAGGCGGCGACCGGGGCGTCCGCCCCCACCTGGTGCATGATCCGCAGCACCCGCAGGACGGCGGCGTCCACCAGCTGCGCCTCCCGCTCGTCGCGGAAGATCGTGCCGATGTACTTGTCGGCGGACCAGTTGTCCAGCCAGGTGTCCTCGACGAGGCGGTACACGGCGTCGGTCACGTCTCCGTAGCCGGGGCGGCCGGCCAGCCAGGTGTGCTGCTGGAAGAGCGGGTCGGAGAGCATGTGCAGCGCGGAGCGCACATTGCTGCGCCAGCGCCACCACGGCATGTCAGTGAGCGGCATACCGCCCATGGTGGTCGAGCGGCGGCCGCGACGGGAAGACTTCTCCGAACCTTGCACAGCATGCGATCGTACGTTCCTCCCGATTGCGCGCAATCGGCCCCCCGGAGTTCACCCCGGCGTCACCATCCGTTGACCGGCCGTCACTCGGCCGTTCCGGGGGGCGCGGAAGGCTGCGGGGCCATGACCGGACGGCGACGCCCCTCCCCCCGCCCCTCCCCGCACGGCCCCGCCGCCGCGGTGGCGTGCACGGCGGTCATCGCGTCGCTGCTGTCCGGCTGCGGCTCCCTCCCCGGGGCGCGATCCGGGGAGCGGGAGCCGGTCACGGTGATGACCTGGGCGCCCGAGGGCACCCGGACGACCAACATGCCGGGGATGCCGGCCATGGCGCAGGCGTACGCGCGCTGGGTCAACTCCCGCGGCGGGATCGCCGGCCACCCCCTGAAGGTCCTCACCTGCAACGAGCACGACGACTCGGTGGAGGCCACCGGCTGCGCCCAGCGTGCGGTGGACGCCGGGGCGGTCGCGGTGGTCGGCTCGTACAGCCGGTGGGGACGGGCGTTCATGTCGCCGCTGGAGGTGGCGGGGATCCCGTACATCGGCGGGTACGGCGCCTCCGCCGAGGAGTTCGCCAGCCCGCTGTCGTACCCGGTCAACGGCGGCCAGGCGGCCCTGCTGGCCGGGAACGGCCGCCAGTTGGCGGGCGACTGCCGGCGGGTGGCGCTGGTCCGCCCGGACACCGTCCAGGGCGACCAGATGCCCGGCCTGATCGACGCCGGGCTCGGCAGCGGACCGCAGGGAGCCGGGGGCCGGCGGGCCGCCGCGGACATCAAGGCGCCCGACGACGGCACCGACTACTCGGCGCAGGTGGCCGCCGCGCTGAAGGCGGTGGGCGCGCCCCCGGCCGCCCCTGGGACCGCCGCGGCCACCGGGACGGCACCCGGCGCCTGTCTGAACGCCTCGCTCGGCGACCACACCGACACCTTCTTCGACTCCTTCCGGCGCCTCCAGGAGGACAGCCCGAAGGTGCGCATCGGGTCGGTGCTGGGCAGCGTCGACCAGGCGCTGGTGGACCGCACCGGCGGCGCCTCGGGGCCGCTGGAGGGCGCGGACATCACCGGCTGGTACCCGGCCGCGGGCGACCCGCGCTGGCGGCCGATGCGCGAGGTGATCACCCAGGAGGCGTTCGGCGACAACCGCGTCGACCCGGCCGACCAGGGCGTGCAGACGACCTGGATCGCCTACACGGTGCTCGCCGCGGTGATCCGGCAGCTCGACGCGGAGGGCGTACGGGACGTCACCGCGCACGCCCTCCAGACCGCCCTGGACCGCGGCGAGCGGGCCATCGACACCGGCGGGCTGACGCCGAAGCTGCGCTGGCGCGACGACGACATGCTGGCGGTCGCCGACTTCCCGCGCATCGTCAACGCGGACGTGACGTACCAGGTGGTCAGGGACGGCGAACTGGTCGCCGCCCAGGAGGGGTTCGTGGACGTCACCAGGACGCTGGAGCAGCGGCGCACCGACGACCTGTGACGCCGGTGCGCCCGGGCGGCCCCGACCGCCGCGCGGCTCAGAGCTGTTCGGGCTGGTGCGCGCGCAGGCCGTACTTCTTGGCGATCGGGTTCCACAGGCCGGCGGCTTCCTTCTTGGCCTCGGTGGCCGCGCCGCTGGCCGCGTTCCCCTGGGCGGGCTCCTTGCCCCCCTTGGCGTGGCCCTTGTCGCAGCCGCCCTTGCCGGCCGTCTTGTCGGCCCAGGCCGCGTAGTGGTTGTCGGCGGCCGCCGAGGACTGCCACGCCTTGGTCAGCGCGGCGGTCAGCCGGGCGCTGTCCGGGAGCTTGTCGACGGGGAGCTGCCGGAGCCGCTTGATCAGGTCGTTGCGCTGCCCCGCGGCGGACCGCAGGTCGCCGGCCGCGCCGTCGAGGTTGGTGCAGGTCTTGATGTTCTGCACGGCGCCGATCACCGCGGAGCGGCTGTTGTTGCTGTCGGCGAGCAGCGCGTCCAGCCCCTTGGCCTGGGCGGCGGCCGGGTCGTCGGCGGGCTGGGCGGAGGTGTCGTCCTTCGCCGACGCGGCCGGCGCGGCACCGGGGTCCTTCTTCGGGGCGGGTTCGTCGCCACCGCCGCCGCTGAGCGCCCAGCCGACGCCGAGGCCGACGCCGGCCAGCGCCACCACGGCGATGCCGACGACCGCGGCCGCCGGAAGCCTGCGCCGCCCGCCGCCGCTCTCCTCGTAGGCGGCGTGGTCGTCGCGCCCGCCACCGGGGGCGAACGGGCCGCCGGGGGCGGCCGGCCGGCCGTACGGGGGGTGGGCCGGTTCGTCGAAGCGGGGCAGCTGGGCGGTGGCGTCGGCCGCCGGGGCGGCCCCGGGGGTGGCCGGGCCGTCCCGGAACAGGCCGTCGAACTCGGCGGGCGTGGGCCGGTCGTCGGGCGCACCGGGCCGGATGCCGAACGGCGCACCGGGCGGCGGGGCGGGCACCCCGGGGCCGCCGGCGCCCGTGGCCCCGCCGACCGGCGGGATCAGCTGGGTGGCCTCGGAGCCGTCCGTGGCGCCGGGCATCGGCGCGGCCTGCGGGGCGCCCTGGTGCGGCTTGACGGCGCGCAGCATCTGGGTGGCCTGATCGCGCGGCTCCGGGGCGGCACCCGGGGCGCCGCCGCCGACGGGCGGCAGGAGGGTGGTCGCGTCGCCGTCGCCCGCGGCGGGCGGCAGCGGCGCGCCGGTCTGCGGGGTCGCGCGGACCAGTTCACCGGAGGGCGCCGCGGGCGGGGCGCCGTACGGGGCGTGCTGCGGCGCCGGGGTCCCGGGGGCGCCGGGGGCGTGGCCCGGCCGGGGCTGCGCGCCCAGGGGCAGCACGGTGGTCGCCTCGGAGTCGTTCGCGGCGGGCGGCAGCTGCGCACCCGGCTGCGGCGCCGGTCCGGGCTGCTGGTGGTGGGGCTGCTGGTGCTGTTGCTGCTGGGGAGCCTGCGGGGGCATCGGGGGCGCCGCGGCCGGCATCGGCGGCATCGGCTGCTGCCCCTGGGGCGGGTAGCCCTGCTGCGGCGGCATCGGCTGCTGCGGGGCGGCGGCGGGCGGCGGGAGCGGCGCGGACGGGTGCGGGGCGGCCGGGTGGCCCGGTGCCGGGGTCCCGCCGTACGGCTGCGGGCCGGGGGCGGCGCCGGGCTGCCCGGGGCCCCAGGGCTGGCCCCACGGCTGGCCGGCGGGCGGGGCGGCCTGCTGGTCGGGCGCCCATGCGTCACCGCCGCCGGAGGGCAGGACTATGCCCTCCCTGGCCGGGCCGGCCGCAGAATTCTGCGGGTCGTGACCCTGTCCGCTCTGCGTCACCGGGACTCCTACCATCGTGCAGACCTACGGAATCGTCGGCTGCACGCTACCGGTTCGCAGCAACGTTCGACCATGTGTCCTGGTCACCACCGGGGTCGGCGGCCGGCCGCGCCACCGGTGCCGCCGGCCGCGCGGCGGGCGGGCCCGGGGCCCGGCCCGCCCCGGCGGCACACGGCCGAACGCCCGTCGGCCGGGCCCTCCTTCCGTCCCTCCCCGGGCCCCCGTCACCACCGTCCCGCTCCGCTCCTTGAGGCATTGCTCACGCCGCGGCGCGCAGCTCCATCCGTGCGCTGAATTCCCTTACGACGGGTTCGTCCCGGTACGGCTCCAGTCGTTGGCGGAAGTCCTCCAGGTATTCCGCGCCGCGGTCCGACCGCAACCCGCTCAGCAGCTCGACGGCCTGGGTGCCCGTATGGCAGGCCAGCTCGATCTCGCGCTGCTGCACCTGGGCGCCGGCCAGCAGGGCCAGCCCGATGGCGCGGCGGCGCGCCCGCCCCTCCGGATGGCCGTCCAGCGCCTCCCGGGCGCGCTGCGCGGCCGGTCCCGGCTGGCCCAGGTCCCGGTGGCAGTGGGCGAGTTCGTCGGCGAGGTAGGCCGGGTCGAAGTGGGCGATCCAGGCGGGGTCGTCGCCCGCGTCGGCGGCCGCCTCGGCGCGCTCCATCGCCGAGACCGCCCGGCCGGCGACCGCCTGGAAGGCCCGGGCGTCGCCCAGCAGGGCGTGGCCGCGCGCCTCCGCGGCGAAGAACATCGCCTCCGCCCGGGGCGTGACCTGCCCGCGCGCACCCTCCTGGGCGGCCCGGGCGAGCTGGGCGATCTCGCGTGGATTGCCCAGCGAGGCGGCCAGGTGGCTCATCCCGGCGGCCAGGACGTAGCCGCCGTAGCCGCGGTCGCCGGACGCCTGCGCCAGCCGCAGCGCCTGGATGTAGTAGCGCTGCGCCAGGCCCGGCTGCCCGGTGTCCACGGCCATGTAGCCGCCCAGTTCCGTCAACCGCGCGACGGCGGCGAAGAGTTCCCGCCCCACCGCCTCACGGTAGGACCCGGCCAGCAGCCCGGAGACGACGCTGTTGAGGTAGTGGACGACGACGGGCCGGACGTGGCCGGAGCCGAAGCGGTGGTCCAGTTCGCTGAGCGCCGAGGTCATGGCCCGTACGGCGGCGACGTCCGACATGCCCACCCGGGCACCGGCGTTGCGCGACACCTGGGAGTCCGCCCCGGTGATCAGCCAGTCGCGGCTGGGCTCCACCAGCGCGGAGGCGGCGACCGTGGACCCGCTGAGGAAGTCCCGCCGCCCGACGTCACTGCGCCACAGCTCGCAGACCTGCTCGATGGCGCCCAGGACGGTGGGCGAGAACTGGAGCCCCACCCCGGACGCGAGGTTCTTCCCGTCGGCCATCCCGATCTCGTCGATGGTGACCGTGCGGCCCAGTTTGCGGCCCAGCGCCTCCGCGATGACGGCCGGGGCGCGGCCCCGGGGCTGCTGCCCGCGCAGCCAGCGGGCCACGGAGGTCTTGTCGTAGCGCAGGTCGAGGCCGTGCTCCGCCCCGCACATGTTGACGCGGCGGGCGAGCCCGGCGTTGGAGCAGCCGGCTTCCTGGATGAGCGCCTGCAACCGCTCATTGGGCTGGCGCGCGACGAGTGGCCTGGCGGCCATGGTGGGTACCCCCTACTGCTGCTGCGCGTTCACCGCGAACGCCGTCCCCGCGATCAATTCCCCGTACATATCCCGGATATCCGAGAAATCCGGGATATGCGCGGTATCCACCGGGAGTTGCGCTTCGCAGCGGATGCCCGGGGTGCGCGCGAGGTGCGCGGTGCCCGTGCGTCGTCGTGCGGGGCGCGGTCTCCCGGTGGTCCGCGCGCGGACGGGCTGGTCCGCGCGGGAGGGAGGGCGAGCGGTGTCCGTGCACCGGTCACGGCGCCGCGGCGCATGCTCCCCAGGCGCCCCGCGGTCGTCCGCCGGGCGGTCTCTCCGCCCGTCACGCAGGTGGCTACCCGCTCCCCGGGTCCCCTCCGCACACGCGCCCCCACCGGTGCATCCATGCGCCCCGCGCAGGGGAACGATGCGCCGGGGGTCGTCACCCATTCGGCCGTAACCCTTGGTGACAGCCGGAGTTGTCCTGGGCGTGGAAGACACCATCGGAGTCACAGGAGCCACGCGGGTCCCCCAGCAGCGCGGCGAGCAGCTGCTCGACACAGCGGTGCGTTACGCCGAGGAGCGCCACTGGGAGGTGTTCCCCGGCGCGTGGCTGGAGCACGACGGGGACACGCCGCGCTGCTCGTGCCGCGCCCTCAACTGCCCGCTGCCGGGCGCCCATCCGACCGCGCCCGGCTGGGCCGGACTGGCCAGCGGCAGCGCCACCGCGGTCCGCCGGATGTGGAGCACACAGCCGCGGGCGTCGATCCTGCTGCCGACGGGCCGGACGTTCGAGGCGCTCGACGTGCCCGAGACGGCCGGCTTCCTGGCGCTGGCCCGGATGGAGCGGCTGGGCGCGGCCCTCGGCCCGGTGACCCGCACCCCGGACCGCCGGATGCTCTTCCTCGTCCTGCCCGGCGCCGCCGCGAAGGTCCCGGACCTGGTCCGCGCCCTCGGCTGGGCCCCGGCCGCGATGGACCTGGTCTGCCGCGGCGAGGGCGAGTACATCGCCGCGCCGCCGACCCGGGTGGGCCCGCACGGCGCCGTGCAGTGGGTCCGCCGCCCCACCGCCAGCAACCGCTGGCTGCCGGACGCCGAGGAGTTGCTCAGCCCGCTCGCGTACGCCTGCGCCCGCGACGCGGCGGCGCTCCGCGGCCACTGACGCGCCCCCGCGGGGGGTTTGTCAGGACCCGCCCTTATCGTGTAGCGCGACGGGGGTCACGACCGGACCCCTGCGGGGACGTCGAAGGGCAGGCCGTGGCCGGCGAACGGATAGCGAAGCACGAGCAGGGCGGGGCGGCCGCCCCGGACGGCACCGGGGGCCGCCCGCCCGCGGTACGCATCGAGGGCCTGTGGAAGCGGTTCGGCGAGCAGACCGCCGTCCACGGCATCGATCTGACGCTGCCCGCCGGGCACTTCATCGGCCTGGTCGGGCCCAACGGCGCCGGCAAGACCACCACGCTCTCCATGGTGACGGGCCTGCTGCGGCCGGACTCCGGCGTGGTCGAGATCGGCGGGCACGACGTCTGGCGGGACCCGGTGGGGGTCAAGTCCCGGATCGGGGTGCTGCCCGAGGGCCTGCGCCTCTTCGAGCGCCTCTCCGGGCGCGAACTCCTCGGCTACACGGGCCGGTTGCGCGGCCTCCCGGGCGACGAGGTGGACAAGCGGGCCGACCAGCTGCTGGACGTCCTGGACCTCTCCGGCTCCCAGCACAAGCTCGTCGTGGACTACTCCACCGGCATGCGCAAGAAGATCGGGCTGGCCGCCGCGCTGCTGCACAACCCCGAGGTCCTCTTCCTCGACGAGCCCTTCGAGGGCGTCGACCCGGTCTCCGTGCAGACCATCCGCGGCGTCCTGGAGCGCTACACCTCCTCCGGCGCCACCGTGATCTTCTCCAGCCATGTGATGGAGCTGGTGGAGTCGCTGTGCGACTGGGTCGCGGTGATGGCCGCCGGCCGGATCCGCGCGCAGGGGCCGCTGGCCGAGGTGCGCGGCGCCGCGCCCTCGCTCCAGAAGGCGTTCCTCGAACTCGTCGGCGCCGGCGCGCGCGGTGCCGGGCAGAACCTCGACTGGCTGGGCGGCGGCGCCCGATGAGCACCGAGCCCACCACCGCCGCGGCCCCGTCGCCGGTCGCCGTCTTCGTCCGGCTCAAGCTCACGCTGATGCGCAACGGACTGCGCCGGTCCCCGGGGCGCGCGGCGGCCTTCGTCATCTCGCTGCTGGCCGGCCTGCTGGTCGCCGCCCTGGCCCTGATCGGCCTGGTGGCGCTGCGCGGCGTCCCGCACGCCGGGGCGCTGGCCGTCCTCCTCACCGGCATCCTGACCCTGGGCTGGGCGGTGATGCCGCTGTTCTTCCCCTCCGGCGACGAGACCCTGGACCCCACCCGGCTGGTGATGCTGCCGCTGCGGCCGCGCCCGCTGACCGGTGCGCTGCTGGTGACGGCCCTGGTCGGGGTCGGTCCGATCGTCACGCTCGCCCTGGCCACCGGCTCGGTGATCGCGGTCGCCGACGGGACCGCCGCGGCGGTCGTCGCCGTCCCGGCCGTGGCCCTGGTGGTGCTGGTCTGCGTCGTCCTGGCCCGCGCCGTGGCCGCCGCCTCGGTGCGGCTGCTGACCAGCCGCCGGGGCCGCGATCTG
This sequence comes from Streptomyces rhizoryzae, assembly GCF_023155275.1. Classification (GTDB taxonomy): domain Bacteria; phylum Actinomycetota; class Actinomycetes; order Streptomycetales; family Streptomycetaceae; genus Streptomyces; species Streptomyces rhizoryzae. Next base: position 13,184 of record NZ_JALMUV010000006.1, on the reverse strand, counting down.
GCCGTGCTGGGCGGCCTGCTGGTGGCGCTCGGCGGCCAGGGCGTCAGCATCGCCGCGCAGCGGCTGGGCCGCCCGGACGGCCTGTCCGTCCTGGAACCGCTCGCCAAGGTGCTCCGCTGGGTGCCGCCGGCCTCCGCGATCGGCGCGGTCGACGACGCCGGGCACGGCGCCTACGGGCGCGCCGCGCTCGGCCTGGGGCTGGCGGTGCTGGCCCTGGTGCTGCTCCTGTGGTGGTGGCGGCGCACCCTGACGGTCCTGATGACCGCGCCGGACTCCTCCACCCTCCAGGCCGTCGAGAAGGGCAGCGGCCGCCGGGCCGGCGGCGCCGAGCGGGGGCTCGCCCGGCTGCTGCCCGGCGGGCGCACCGGCACGGTCATGCTGCGGTCGCTGCGCTACGCCTGGCGCGACCCGAAGGCGAAGATGTCCTGGGCGATGGCGCTCGGCCTGGGCCTCCTCATCCCCGTCGTCTCCTCCCTCCAGGGCAACGGCACCATCTACACCGCCTTCTCGGCGTCCGCGCTGCTCGGCATGCAGATGTACAACCAGTTCGGGCAGGACACCTCGGCGTTCTGGATGGTGGCCTCGACGATCGCCACCCCGCGGGACGCCTACGCGGAGCTGCGGGCGCGGGCGCTGGCCCTGGTGCTGGTGGCGTTCCCGTACGTCACGCTGGTCGTGGTCGGCGCCGCCGCGTTCATCGGCCCGTGGTCGCGCTTCCTGGAGGTCTACGGCCTGTCGCTGGGCCTGCTGGGGGCGCTGCTGGCCACGGGGGCGATGGGCTCGGCGCTGTTCCCGTACTCCATCCCGTCGGAGGGCCGGCAGAGCGTGGCGCCCGGTCAGGCGGCGATCGCCTGGATCAGCCTGTTCGGCGGCTTCCTGGTCGCCGCGGTGCTGACCTCGCCGCTGGTGGCCGTGGTGGTCTGGCTCCATGTCGCGGGGCTGACCGGCCTGTTGTGGGTGCTGGTGCCGGCCGGCGCGCTGTACGGGCTGGGTATCGCGGCCCTCGGGCTGCGGGTGGCGGCGCCGCGGGTGGCCCGGCGGCTGCCGGAGATCCTGGTGGCGGTCAGCAAGGGCTGAGCCGGCGGGCCCCCGGCACCCCCGGGGGCCCGTCCCGCTGCCCCGACGCCCCAGCTCACCGGCTTTGCCGGGACGTTATCCACAGGCTTCCCCGCCCGCCGCGCGCGGGCGGTAGCGTCATCGCGACGCGTCGAACGACGGTACGGACGAGGGGGGTGGCGGCGGTGATGCGCGCCGGAATGGTGCTGGTCGCGGGCTGGCTGGCGGTGCTGTTCGCCGCCGGCCCGGCAGCGGCCGCGCCCGCGGGGGCCGCCGCCCCGGGCCCGTCCGCCTACCTCGCCGAGCAGCTCCGGCACGATCCGGTCTACGTCACCGACCAGTTGCCGCGCGCGGTGCCGCGCTCCACCGCCCCCGACTTCGCCGCCCAGGCCCGGCGGCTGGGCGTCCCGGCGTACGTGGTGGTGCTGCCGGACCTCTCCGGCGGCCTGCGTTCCGGTCTGCTCGCCGGCATCCACGACCACCTGGGCCGCAAGGGCCTCTACGTCGCCCTGTCCGAGTCGCGCCTGAGCGAGGTGCAGACCTACGGCGTGAGCGTCCCCGGCGCACAGGACGCTGCGACCGCCACCCGGTACGAACTCCCCTACGACGCCACCGCCCGCGAGACCTTCCGGCACTTCGTCGACGTGCTCACCTCCGGCCGCGCCGCCCAGCGCGCCGAGGCGGCCCGCGCGGCCTACGGCGGCGCGTCCGCCGCCCCTGAGCCGCCTCCGCTGCACACCACGCGGACGGACCGCGAGGACCAGAGCTTCCTGACCGGTGTCGTGGTCGCCGGGGTGCCCCTCACCGCGCTGCTGATCGCGGGGTACGCCGGGCGCCGGTGGCGGCTGCGGCCCGGGCGGTCCGGTACCAAGGCGGCCCGGGCGGCCCGCCGGGTACGGCCGGCCGCGCCGCTCGGCGCGCTCGCGCTCGCCGGGCTGCTGGCCTTCACCGCCACCCGGGTCTTCGACGCCACCACCACCGGCGACGGCTCGGTCCCGACCGCCGCCGACCTGCGGGCGCGGATCGACCGGGTCGCGGGCGGGCTGCGCCACGACCCGCTGTACGTCGACCCCGAGAGCCCCTCCCCGCTGGACGCCGCCGAGCAGGCCCGGCTGCGGCGGCGGCTCGCGGCGCTCCCCGTGCCCGTGCTGGTCGCCGTGGTGCCCACGTCGCTGGACGACGAGTCCGCCGGCAACAAGGACCTGTTCCTGGCGTCGCTGCACGACCGGCTGCGCCGGAACGCCGTGTTCGTGCTCGCCGAGCCCGGTTCCGGCTCGCTCGACGTCGCCGACCACGGCACGCACCTGAAGACCGGTGCCCTGGAGGCGGCCTCCCGCGAGCCCGCGGCCGGACCGAACCCCGCGGACGCGCTGGCCGCCCGGCTGGACGCCCTGGTCGCCGCGGCCGCCACGGCCCCGGTGTCCGCGGCGGACCGGACGCCGCCCGCACCCGCCCCGCCGCCCGCCGAGGACCCGGCGGCCCAGCAGGCGCTGCCCGGCCTGTTCACCGGCGATTTCCGGCCGGGACTGTTCATCGGCGCGCTGGCCGCCCTGCTGGTCTTCGGCCTGGTGGTGGCGGTCCGGTCGGCGGTGCGGTGGCTGCACGGGGTGCGGGCCCGCGCCCGGGACACCGCGGCGTCGCCGGTCGAGCCGCGGCCGTCCTGGCTGCGGCGGACCGCCCGGGTCGAATGCGCCGCGCTGGGCGCGGAGTTGGCGCGGTCCGCTGAGCTGCCGGAGGCGGCCCGGCGCCGGGCCTGGGAGTGCCTGGACGCCGCGGCCCTGCTGATCGACGGCGACAGCGACGGCCGCCCGGACGCGGACGCCACCTCCGCGAGCCTGGCCTGCGCCCTCGTGCTGGCCCGGGCCGGCCGGGCGGCGGTGGCCGAGCCGGCCGCGCCGGACCACGTCTGCTACCGCAACCCCCTGCACGGCCCGGCCGCGGAGCGGGAGCGGCGGCGGCCCGGCCGCGGCTCCACCCCGCCACCGCGGCCGGTGTGCGCGGCCTGCCGGGAGACCCCCGGGCCGATCCTGCGGCTGTACGGCTCCGACGGCACCGGGCCCCGGCGGTACGCCCCGTACACCGTCCACCCCGGTCCGCTGGCCCGGCTCGTCCAGGGCACCGGCATAGACCAACTCACCCGCGAGGTACGGGAGTCCTTCGGTGTCAACTGACCTTCCCCACCACCGCCGTCCGGCCCGGGCCGTGCTCGCCGCGGCCGCGGCCGCCGCCGCGCTGCTGTGCGGCACGGCCGGCCCCGCCGCGGCGGACGGCGCGAGCCCGGGCGGGCGGATCGCCGACGCGCTGCGCACCTCGCCGGTGTACGTCGATCCCTCGCTCTCCTCGGCGGTCGGCCCGGCGGAGCAGCAGGCGCTGGTGGCGCAGATCCGGGGGACCGGGCTGCCGATCCGGGTGGTGCTCGTCCCGCTGGTCGAGGGCGACAACTGGGGCGGCAAGCCCGAGCAGCTCACCGAGGTGGTGCACGAGCGGATGGGCGGCGGCCCGGCCATCCTCATCACGCCCGGGGACCTCGCCGGCGACATCGCGGCCCGTGAGTGGCCCGCCCACGCCCACCAGGCCGAACGCGCCGCCGCCTCGGTGTACTTCGACGACTCCCTCAAGGGCGCCGGGCTGGCCAAGCGGGTCTCCCGGGCCATCGAGATCATCAAGGCCGGTGACGGCGACCGGGTCTACGACCGGCTCACCGCCCACCTCGGCACGTCCCCGGGCGGGGGCGGCGCGGCCGGGGCGTCCGCACCGCCCGGCTCCTCCCCCGTCGTCCGGATCGTCACGCTGGCGATCGGGCCGCTGCTGGTGCTGGCCGCGGCCTGGCTGCTGCTGCGGCGCCGGTCGCGGCTGCGGGGGTTCGGCACGCCGTTCGCGATGCCCCGGTCGGTCTTCGCCGCGGCCCGCGAGGCCGATGCGGAGGGGCTGCGCGAGCGGGCGGGCGAGGAGGTGGTGCGGCTCGGCGAGGAGGCCCGCGCCGCGGCGGGCGACCCGGCGGGCATCGAACGGGCGCTGGACGCGTACGCCGCGGCCGGTACGGTCCTGGACCGCGCGCGCTCGGTGCCCGATCTGGCGGGCGTGTTCGCGCTGGTGGCCGAGGGCCGGGCGGCGCTCTCACCCGCACCCGGCGCGCTCCCGCTGTGCTTCTTCCACCCGCTCCACGGCCCCGCCGCCCGCCGCATACCCTGGCGGCCGCTGGGCCGCCGCGAGCAACTGCGGGTCGCCGCCTGCGAGTCCTGCCTGCGGGCCGTACGGGCCCGGCGGGCACCGGAGGTGCTCACCGACCGGCTGGACGGCCGCCCGGTCCCGTACTTCGAGGTGCCGGCCGCGCGCAGCCTCTGGGCCGCGACCGGTTACGGCTCCCTGCTGTCCGGGGATTCGCTCACCGAACGGGTCCAGCGCGGCGACTTCACCCGCACCGCCAAGTGAGCGCTCCCCGGCCGCAGAAGGGGCGCCGAGCGGCCTGCCGGGGCCGGGGGGCGGTGGGGCCGGGGGGCCGGTGGGGGCGGAATCCGGCCAAGTTTTGTCGAGGGATTACCCTCCGGGGCCGGCGCGCCCCCAAGCCCGCTGAATTCACCCGCAAGGGGACGGCGGCCGGGCGCGGCCCCCACCGGCTGATTCACAAGAATTGCGGCGAATCCGCCGGGGCGTTCCGGCGGCACCGGAAGGCAGCGGTCCGGGGGCGGCTTCCGCCGTTTCGACAAGCGCGAAAGCGCGCTCCTATGCTCCGCCCGCACAGCCGTTCGCGAGCACCGGCAGCGGTGCCGCGCAACGGGGGAACACACGGGCCAGGAGAACGTTTTGCCGCACATGAGGGCCGCATGGCTGCGCGCCGCCGCACCCGTCGCCGTACTGGCGCTGACGCTGACCGCCTGCGGCGGGACGAACGGCGCGGCGGGCACCGCCGGCCCTGCCGGTGCGGCCGCCCGGCCGAACGCCGCGGCCGCCGCACCGGCGGCCGACACCGGCCCGGCCGCGCCGTCCCGCGGCGGTGCGCTCGGGCCCGGCCGGAGCGGCACCGGCCGGTACCGGGAGGACGCCGGGAAGGTCACCTACGAGGTCGCGGCACAGAAGGTCCGCGTCGGCACCGAGGCCGAGGCCCAGAAGATGGTGCAGGATCCGAAGGACGCGAACGGCCTGGTCCCCGCCACCGCGTATGTGAAGTTCACCAACAGGGGCCCCTCGGTCGTCACGGGCCTGCCGAGGGTGGCCAACGGCACCGAGATCTACGCGGACGGCCAGCGCGGCGGCCTGCTCCTCGGCTCCCCCGCGAACCTCCCCGGCTGCGAGGACCCGCTCGACATCGACGACTGGGCGGTCGGCCGGAGCCATGTCATCTGCCAGACCTACATGATCCCCCGGGGCGCCAGGTCCCTGGAGGTCCGCTGGGGCGACGACGACGCGGCCGACCCGCTGATCTGGAGGTTCGGCCCCACCGGCTGACGAGCGGCGGACGGGCGGCGGACGACCGGCGGACCGGCTGCCGCCGCGGTGGCGCCGGACGGCCCTTCCCCGCCGGCAGCCGGTCAACTCCGCTGCGGGGCACGGCCGGGAGGGCACGTCACCTCCTCGACGAGCGCCGCACTCCGCCCAGTCGGCGGCCCGTCGGCTCAGGAGCGGGCCGCCACCGCGTGCAGGAACGGTTCGATGGCGCGGTACCACGCCTCGGGCTGCTCCCAGGGCAGCAGGTGGCCGGCGTCGGGGATCTCGGCGTACGCCCCGCGTGGCAGGACCCGGACCATCTCCTGGGCCTCGGCGCGGCCCAGTTCGGCATCCAGGCCGCGGACCACGAGGGCCGGGCAGGTCACCTGGGCCAGCTCGTCCCAGTGGGCGTCGTGCACCCAGGTCTCGCGGACGCCGAGTATCCGGCGGCGCGAGAACACCGGCCGCCAGCCGTCGGACCGCTCGGCCATCACCTCCGCGAAGAACGCACCGCGCTCCGGCCGGGGCCGCTCCAGCGCCGGATCACCCTCCCCGAACCACGTGCGGACGTCGGCGAGCGTGGCGAACGGCACCGGCCAGGAAGAGAGCCACTCCGCCCAGGCGCGCTGCGAGGCCGCCCCCAGCGGCGAGGCGCGCATATCGCAGATCACCAGGGCGCTGACCAGATCCGGGCGGCGGGCCGCCACCTGCCAGGCCGTCAGCGCGCCCATGCCGTGGCCGACCAAGGCGGCCGGGGCCAGCTCCAACTGCTCGATGGCGGCGATGGCGTCGTCCGCGTAGGCGGTGCGGGCGGGCGGACCGGCGGCAAGCTGCTCGCTGCGGCCGTGGCCGCGCTGGTCCAGGGCCACCGCGCGGTGGGCGGTGGCGAGCCGGCGGGCGGTGGCCGCCCAGTGCGAGGCGCACCCCATCAGGCCGTGGAGCAGCAGCACACCGGGCCGCCGCCCGCCCTCCTCCGGCCCGCCACCGCGCTCGGGCCCTTCGGCGAACTCCCAGGCCGCGAGCCGCACACCGCCGGACCCCGTCACCTCGCTGCGCCGCACCATGCGCCCTGACACCCCCCATCACCCCCTGACCGACCCCGCACCCTCAGCCTATCGAACCCCTATTCGAACGGAGCGCCGTCGCGCCCAACTCCCCCCTTTCGAGTGACCTTGCTGCGGGATTGTCCACGCCCACCACGGGGAGACATCTGCCGGGAGGCGGGCTCCACCGGGAAGGGAGCCCGTGGGGAAAGACCCTGAGAGCTCGGGGCTCCGGGTCTTGGCGGGGGGACATGGGGAGGCAGGGCCCCGGCTGCTCGCAGCGCCGGGGCCCTGACCGTCCCGCACCGGATGCGGTGGACGCATCGCAGCCCCCTCGCCCGTCAGCGCAGCCGGCGCACGTGCCCGGCGCACGGCCGTGCGCCGGCGTCGGCGTCGGCGTCGGCGTGCCACGGGACCGGCCGCCGCACACCGCTTCCGGCCCGCCGCCGGTGCGCGGGCGCCGGGCCGGCGCCCGCGGAGGAAGCTGACGGGGTCAGCGCTTGGCGACGAAGACGTGGCTGGCGATCCCGGCGTCCAGCTCGGCGGCCTCGCCGCTGCTGCCGACCAGTACCCCGGCCGGGGACTCGGTGACGCTGACCACCGCGCCCGGCTGCACCCCGGCCCGGCGCAGGGTGTACATCAGCTGGGCGTCGGCCTGGATGGGCTCGCCGATCCGGCGCACCACGGCCGTCTTGCCGTCGGCACCGGCGTCCAGATCCATCAGGCTCACCATGCCGGCGTCCAGGAACGGGTCGGCCTCGGCCTTCTCGCCCAGCTCCTCCAGGCCCGGGATGGGGTTGCCGTACGGGGACTCCGTGGGGTGGCGGAGCAGCTCCAGGACGCGGCGCTCGACCGCCTCGCTCATCACGTGCTCCCAGCGGCACGCCTCGGCGTGCACCTGCTCCCACTCCAGACCGATGACGTCGACCAGCAGGCACTCGGCGAGGCGGTGCTTGCGCATCACCCGCGTCGCCAGCCGGCGGCCCTCCTCGGTCAGCTCCAGGTGCCGGTCGCCGGCGACCGTCAGCAGGCCGTCCCGCTCCATGCGCGCCACGGTCTGGCTGACCGTGGGGCCGCTCTGCTCCAGCCGCTCCGCGATACGGGCGCGCATGGGGACCACACCCTCCTCTTCCAGTTCGAGGATGGTGCGGAGATACATCTCCGTGGTGTCGATCAGTCCGGACATGCGTGCCCCTCGATATGTCGTGCGGTGGCCCTGGATTCAATTCTGACGCATCCCACTGACATCGGTGCGTCGTCGTCCGCGCACCGGACGGCCCCCCGGGCGGGCGGACCGGTGCGGTGCCCGGCGTATTGACAGCGCACTGGTCCAGACCGCAACGTGATCCGGGCCACTGATCCACGAGGCGGCGCGGCCGGGTTCCGGTGCCGGCCGCCGCTGATCCGACGCAGACCGACGAGAGGGGCCGGCGGCAATGGCTGAGAGCGACCGGGGCGAGGGACTGGCCGGGCGGTACTTCGACGCCGCGATCGCGCTGCTGCGGGAGGTCCGGGACGCGGAGGGGGAGCGGATCACCGAGGCCGGGCGGCTGATCGCGGACACCGTCGCGGCCGGCGGCCGGGTCTTCGCCTTCGGCGCCGGGCACTCCTCGCTGCCGGCCCAGGACACCGTCTACCGCGCCGGCGGCCTGGCGGTCATGAACCTGCTGTCCGTCCCCGGGGTCGTCGGGGTGGACGTCCGCCCGGCGACGCTGGGCAGCGCGCTGGAGCGGGTGGACGGGCTGGCCGGGGCGGTGCTGGACACCAGCCCGCTGGAGCGCGGCGACGTCCTGGTGATCATCTCGCTGTCGGGGCGGAACGCGCTGCCGGTCGAGATGGCGATCAACGCGCGGGCGCTGGGCATCACGGTCATCGGCGTCACGTCGGTGGGGTACGCGGACGCGACCAAGTCCCGGCACTCCTCGGGGACGTACCTCAAGGACCACTGCGACGTCGTGCTGGACAGCCGCATCCCGGTCGGCGACGCGGAGCTGACGCTGCCCGGGATCGACGCGCCGTTCGCACCCGCCTCGACGGTGGTCACCAGCGCGATCATGCAGGCCGTGGTGGCCACCGCGGCCGGTGCGCTCGCCGAGCGCGGGGTGCAGCCGCCGCTGCTGCGCTCGGGCAACGTGGACGGCGGCCACGAGTGGAACGGCCGGGTCATGCGGGAGTACGCGGACCGGATCTTCTACCGGCACTGACCGGCCGCCGCCGGCGGGCCGCCCGGCTCAGGCGCCCGCCGCCCCCGCGAGGTCCAGGGCGGCGGCGATCCGGGCGGCGACCTCCTCGGCGTAGTCCGCGTCCGCGCGGTCGAAGGGGCGGCGGGCCGCGGTGCGCAGGAACGTGGCGACGCCCAAGGTGCGGCCCCGGCTGCGCAGCACCACGCACAGGCCGTGCACCGTGCCGTCCGGCCAGCTGCGGGCGGCCGCCCAGCCCTCGGCGGCACCGGGGCCGGCCCCGGCCCGTACCGCACCGCGCCGGGCGTACGCCTGGAGGGCCGGGTGGTTCGGGGCGTAGGCCACCGGGATGCCGGTCGCCGGGGGCGCCTCCGAGGGGCCGGGGGCACCGGCCGGGGAGGCCAGCGCGCGCACCAGCCGCGGGGCGCGGTCCGGGCCGCCGGCGGCCCCGGGGGCGCTCTCCTCGCCGGGCGGCGGGTCGGCGTCCCAGGCGGCGTCCGCGTCCAGCGCGCCGTACGGGGCCGGGGCCGGGGGCCCGGCGAGGTCGACCAGGGCGTGGTCGGCGAAGCCCGCCAGCGCGAAGTCGAGGTGCACCGCGGCGGCCTCGGCCGGGTCCGGGCACTCGGCGGCGGCCCGGCCGGCGCGGTGCAGCTGGTGGGCCCGGAAGCGCAGCAGGGAACCGTCCTGCTCGGCCCGTTTGGCGTCGGTGACGTCCTGGAACAGCCAGGCGACACCGAGCGGAACGGGCTCCTCCGCCAGCGGTGAGGCGAGCCGTACGAAGCCGCTGCGCCAGCACCGGCGCGGGAGTTCGGCCTCCCCGTCGCGCAGCGTCACCCACAGTTCGGCGACGGCCGGCGGGCTGCCCTCGGCCAGGACGTGCTGGAGGGCGCTCTCCAGCTCCTCCACACCCTGGGCCAGCAGATCGCCCAGCGGGCGGCCCAGCGGCGTGCTGCGGCCGGTGCCGAAGGTGCGGGCGGCATGGGCGTTGACGGCCGCGGGCCGCAGGTCGGCGTCGATCAGCACCAGGCCCCAGGTGGCGTCCTCGAAGAGCGCCTCGCTGAGCGCCACCGCCCGCTCCAGGTCGAGCTGGGTGTGCGACTCCCCGAACGCGCAGTAGGCGCCGGCGGCCCGGCCGTCGGGGCCCCGGACCGCCGAGGACTGGGTACGCACCAGGACCCGGTGGCCGTCCTTGGCCAGCAGGGCGAAGTCGTGCACCTGGCGGCCCGGGGAGCGCATCGCGGCGGCCAGCGCGGCACTCACGCCCTCGGCGTCCTCGGGGCGGACCGCCCAGCCGGCCAGCCCGCGGCGGCCGACGGCCTCCTCGGCGCTCCAGCCGAGGATCCGCTCGGCCTCGTGGTTCCAGTGCGTGACCGTGCCGTCCGCGGCGAAGGCCATCAGGGCGGCGTCCATGCCGTCCAGGAGGGCGGCGAGCAGTCCGGAGTCGTCGGCGTCCGGCGGCCGGCCGGGATCGGCGCCGGCGCCGGACGGCGGGGGTCCGCCGGACGTTCCGCCGGGGCCGCCGGCCGGCCCGGGCGCGGCGGGTCGCTGCGGCGATGAGGCCGATGAGGCCGAAGAAGCTGACGAGGCAGTCACTGGCACCCCTTACGAACGCGGCCGCACGTGCTCCACGTGGGGTCATTCAACTGGAACGTGACGTGGAACACATCCCCTTCGCCGAAATCGCCGCCCGGATTCCGCTCCCGGGCCCGCCTGCGGGGACGCCTCCGGGGCGCCGCGGGAAAAAACCGGTTGTGCGGCGCCGCGCCGGTTCCTAACGTGTGGGGTACACGAGAAGGGAGGTGGTTCGGCAGATGATTTCGCACCGGACGCGTGAGGTGGCTGCGGGCTAGCAGCCCGTCGCTTCACCGAAGTGCAGCGCCGGACAGCGCATACTGCAGATGCGCAGGCCGGCCCAATCCCAAGCAGTCACCCGACCCGCGGGCTGCCGGTTCGTCCGACCGGCCCTTCGCGCACCACGCGCGGAGGAAGCAGCCCGCGGGTCGTCTGCGTTCGCGCCGCCGCGGGCGGCCGGGCGACGGGCCGCGGGACGCCCCGGAAGGCCCCCCGCGCCCGCCCGTACGCTCAGGGGGCCAGCCGCTCCACCCGCCAGGCCCCGGCCCGCGGCGCGCCCTCGCGGACGTACCGCAGCCGGTCGTGGAGGCGGTTGAGCCGCCCCTGCCAGAACTCGATCTCCCCGGGGACGACCCGGAAGCCGCCCCAGTGCGGCGGCGCGGGCACCTGCTCGCCCTCCGGGTAGCGGTCCGCCAACTCCGCGTAGGCCCGCTCCAGTTCGTCCCGGGAGGCGATCGGGGCGGACTGGTCGCTGGCCCAGGCGCCCAGCTGGGAGCCGTGCGGGCGGGTGCGGAAGTACGCGGCGGTCTCGTCCCGGCCGATGCGCTCGGCGGTGCCGGTCACGATGACCTGACGGGCCAGCGGGTGCCAGGGGAACAGCAGGGAGATCGCGGGGTTCTCGGCCAGTTCGCGGCCTTTGCGGCTGGTGTAGTTGGTGAAGAAGACAAAGCCGCGCTCGTCGAATGCTTTGAGGAGCACGGTCCTTGAGCTGGGCTGGCCGGCGGCGTCCGCCGTCGAGACGACCATCGCGTTCGGCTCGTGCAGACCGGCCGTGGCCGCGTCCTTGAACCAGCGAGCGAACTGGTCGAAGGGGCTCGCGGCGAGGTCGGACTCGATGATTCCCTCGGCGCGGTAGTGCGCGCGCATGGAGGAGGGGTCGGGGGTGTCGGCGGAGGGCATGTCGGCGGGATGCACGGCCTCATCTTGCAGCATCGGCGCCGCGGCGGTCAGCCCGGAGGGCCGGAAGTCTGCCCCCCGTCGCCGGGGCGTAACCCTCTCGTCGGCAAATCGCCCAGTGTGCCGGATGTCACGCTTCCCCGCAGGTGGTGAACCCGCCAAAATCATGGCCCGGCCCTCTGTGGGCCCCGGACACCGGAAGCTATCGTGTCCGTCTTCAGGCCGCCGCACGGCACCACCGGCGGCGGCCCGCGCCCGTGGACCGACCCCCCGCGGGCGGAACCGTCGCGTGGCACCGGCCCCGGCGGGGCATCACCGGGGTGACCGGTACGGACCGCGAGCTGCCCGCCGCAGCCGCGTAACCGCACCGGCGCCGTAACTGACTCGACCGCACGGCAGCCGGTCACCGCCGGCCCGCCGTCCCATCTTGAGGAGCCGCTTGATGTCCGACTTCGTTCCCGGGCTTGAGGGAGTCGTCGCGTTCGAGACGGAGATCGCCGAACCCGACAAGGAGGGCGGCGCGCTCCGCTACCGCGGCGTGGACATCGAGGACCTCGTCGGGCACGTGTCCTTCGAGAACGTCTGGGGGCTGCTGGTCGACGGTGCGTTCAAGCCGGGGCTGCCGCCCGCCGAGCCGTTCCCGATCCCGGTGCACTCGGGTGACATCCGGGTCGACGTCCAGTCCGCGCTCGCCATGCTCGCGCCCGTATGGGGCCTGAAGCCGCTGCTCGACATCGACGAGCAGACGGCCCGCGACAACCTCGCCCGGGCCGCCGTGATGGCGCTCTCCTACGTCGCCCAGTCCGCCCGCGGCCAGGGCCTGCCGATGGTGCCGCAGAAGGAGATCGACAAGGCCGAGACGGTCGTGGAGCGCTTCATGAAGCGCTGGCGCGGTGAGCCCGACCCCAAGCACGTCAAGGCCGTCGACGCCTACTGGACGTCGGCCGCCGAACACGGCATGAACGCCTCCACGTTCACCGCCCGGGTCATCGCCTCCACCGGGGCCGATGTCGCCGCCGCGCTCTCCGGGGCGGTCGGCGCCATGTCCGGCCCGCTGCACGGCGGCGCCCCCTCCCGCGTCCTCGGCATGATCGAGGAGATCGAGCGGACCGGCGACGCGGCCGCCTACGTCCGGCAGGCCCTCGACAAGGGCGAGCGGCTGATGGGCTTCGGCCACCGCGTCTACCGCGCCGAGGACCCGCGCGCCCGGGTGCTGCGGCGCACCGCGCGCGAGCTGGGCGCCCCGCGCTTCGAGGTCGCCGAGGCCCTGGAGAAGGCCGCCCTGGAGGAGCTGCACAACCGCCGCCCCGACCGGGTACTGGCCACCAACGTCGAGTTCTGGGCCGCCATCGTCCTGGACTTCGCCGAGGTCCCGGCCCACATGTTCACCTCGATGTTCACCTGCGCCCGTACGGCGGGCTGGAGCGCCCACATCCTCGAACAGAAGCGGACCGGCCGCCTGGTCCGCCCGTCGGCCCGCTACGTGGGGCCTGCGGCGCGGGGGCCGGAGACGATCGCCGGCTACGGGGCCGCCTGAGACGGCGGGGCGCCGCCCACGTTGCTGGCTCTCCCGCCGCGGGGGCGTTTCTGCTGCGCCTGCGGCGCGGGGCCGGGGTTCCGCTGCGCGGGGCCGGGATTCCGCTGCGCGGGGCCGGGATTCCGCTGCGCGGGGCTGTTGGGTGCGGTGACGGGCCTGCGGGGGTGGTGTGCCGGACTGCTTCGCTTTACGTCC
>NZ_JALMUV010000069.1 GCF_023155275.1 Streptomyces rhizoryzae | reverse complement strand
AGGCCACCCCAGCCACCCACGGCGCCCAGCGACGACAACGTGGGGCGGCCACAAAGAACACCCACGGCGCGCAGCGACGACGACGTGGGGCGGCCACAAACAACGCGCGCAGCGACGACAACGTGGGGCGGCCACAGACATCCTCAGCGCCGAGCCCAGATATTCACCCCCTCCGTCGTCCGCGCGAACGCGTCGATCGCGTCGAGCTCCTCGTCCGTCAGCGCCGGCGCGTCCAGCGCCGCGACGTTCGCCTCCAGCTGGGCCACGCTGCTGGCGCCGATCAGGGCCGAGGTCATGCGGGGATCGCGCAGGACCCAGCCCAGGGCCAGCTGCGCGAGGGACTGGCCGCGGCGGGCGGCCAGGTCGTGCAGACCGCGGAGGCGGCGGACGACCTCGCCGGTCAGCAGGGCCGGGTCCAGGGACTTGCCCTGCGCGGCCCGCGACCCCTCCGGCACGCCGTCGAGGTACTTGTCGGTGAGCATGCCCTGGGCCAGCGGCGCGAAGGCGATGCAGCCCAGCCCCTCGTCGTCCAGGGTGTCCAGCAGGCCGTCGTCCTCGATCCAGCGGTTGATCATCGAGTACGAGGGCTGGTGGATCAGCGGCCGGACGCCCATCCCGCGCAGCAGCCGGACCGCCTCGCGGGTCTGCTCCGCGCTGTAGGACGAGACGCCGACGTAGAGCGCCTTGCCCTGCTGGACGGCGGACGCCAGGGCGCCCATCGTCTCCTCCAGCGGGGTGTCCGGATCGAAGCGGTGGGAGTAGAAGATATCGACGTAATCGACGCCCATCCGCTTCAGCGAGGCATCCAGCGACGAGAGCAGATATTTCCGGGAGCCCCATTCGCCGTAAGGGCCGGGGTGCATCAGATATCCGGCTTTTGTCGAGAGAATCAGCTCGTCGCGGTAGCGGCGGAAGTCCTGCGCGAAGATCTTTCCGAAGTTCAGCTCGGCGGAGCCGGGCGGCGGCCCGTAGTTGTTGGCCAGGTCGAAGTGGGTGATGCCCAGATCGAAGGCGCGGCGCAGAATGGCCCGCTGGGAGCTCAGGGTGCGGTCGTCCCCGAAGTTGTGCCAGAGTCCGAGGGAGATGGCGGGGAGTTTCAGGCCGCTGCGGCCGGTGCGCCGGTACTCCATGGAGGCATAGCGTGAATCCGCGGCGAGGTAGTCAGTACCACTGGTCATGCTCCTCTCCCTATCACGGACTTGTGACACACCTGATTGGGCTGCCGAGACAGCCGAGAAGTAAAGTTGCCCCCTTAGGCGACGGGGCGATGGCCATCGGCACGGAGGGGCTGGACCACACATGCTGCGATCTTCCGGGATGCGCATCCCGTATCCGCCGGCACTGCGCAATCTTGTCTACCGGCTGTACGCGCGCCGGGTGGAGGGCCGCCTGGACCACACCCAGGTGCCCAAGCACATCGGCGTCATCCTGGACGGCAACCGGCGCTGGGCGCGGGCCGACGGGCTGTCCACCGAGCAGGGCCACCTGGCCGGCGCGGCCAAGATCGACGAGCTGCTGGGCTGGTGCGCGGAGACCGATGTGGAGGTCGTCACGCTCTGGCTGCTGTCGACGGACAACCTCGACCGGCCGGCGTCCGAGCTGACCCCGCTGCTGGGGATCATCGAGAACACGGTGCGCAACCTGGCCGCGGACGGCCGCTGGCGGGTGCACCACGTCGGCAACCGCGACCTGCTGCCGGACGAGACCCAGCGGGTGCTGAAGGAGGCCGAGCAGGCCACCGTCGACAACAAGGGCGTCCTGGTGAACGTCGCGGTCGGCTACGGCGGCCGCCAGGAGATCGCGGACGCGGTCCGCTCGCTGCTGCTGGAGCACGCCGAGCGCGGGACGACGTTCGAGGAACTGGCCGAGATCGTCGACATCGACCTGATCTCCGAGCACCTCTACACCCGCGGCCAGCCGGACCCGGACCTGGTGATCCGCACCAGCGGCGAGCAGCGGCTGTCGGGCTTCATGCTGTGGCAGAGCGCCCATTCGGAGTACTACTTCTGCGAGGTCTTCTGGCCGGCGTTCCGGAAGGTCGACTTCCTGCGGGCCCTGCGCGACTACGCGGCCCGGCACCGGCGCTTCGGCTTCTAGGCCCGCCGCCCGCCGCCCTCCGCTGCCGGGCCGCCCGCGGCGCGCCGCGTTTTCCGGCCAGTTCACGGGACTGATTCCGGCCGTTCCGGGCGGGGCCGACGGGGTACCCGGGGCGCCGGCCCGGGGCGGGCCCCGCGGCGCCCGCGTCCGCGCCCGGCCGGGACGCGTGCCGCACGCCCGGCCGGCGCGCCGTCCGACACCCCGTCGGACCGGCCCGCCACCAGGGCGCTTCCCCCCTTCCCACACGGCGTCAGATGGTCGCCGGGCCCTCCTTTCCGCCGGTCAGCGGGTACCTGTAACCAAAGGTTCATCGAGCGTGTGTCATATGCCGTGGCATGGGCGCGGGGGTTGGAGGGAATATCCCTGGCAGGTCGGTGCCCGGGAAAACAAGCCATCGGGCGCCGGATCTCAGCGGACGGCATGGGGCCGTCCGCCCGGGAGGCCCTTTGCGCATCACGGACGATCGTGCGTACCGCACGGACGACGCGGGGGGCCGGCGTTCGGCCCGCGCAGCGCGGCCCGAGCCCGGTCCTGTCCCCGGCGACGTCGTCGCACCCCAACCTCATCCGAGGGGGTTCGTCCACCCGTGGTGAACAGCAAGAAGCGCCGTGAGAGCGACCGGCGCACCTATGTCCTCGACACCAGCGTCCTGTTGGCGGATCCGGCCGCCATGTCCCGCTTCGACGAACACGAGGTGGTGCTGCCGGTCGTCGTGGTCACGGAGCTGGAGGCCAAGCGGCACCATCCCGAACTCGGGTACTTCGCGCGGCAGGCGCTGCGCCGGCTGGACGAGTACCGCGTGCGGTACGGGCGCCTGGACGCCCCCCTGCCCATCGGGGAGCTCGGCGGGACGCTCCGGGTCGAGCTCAACCACTCCGACCCCGGACTGCTGCCCGCCGCCTTCCTCAACGGCCACAGCCGGCTGGGCGACAACGACTCGCGGATCCTCGCGGTGGCCCGCAACCTCCAGGCCGAGGGGTTCGACGTCACGGTCGTCTCCAAGGACCTGCCGATGCGCATCAAGGCGTCCTCGGTGGGCCTGCGGGCCGAGGAGTACCGCGCGGAGCTGGCGATCACCGACTCCGGGTGGACGGGCATGGCCGAACTCGCCCTCTCCGCCGAGCAGGTGGACGACCTCTTCGCCGCCGAGACCGCACCGGTGCCGGGCGCGGAGGAGCTCCCCGTCCACACCGGCCTGGTGCTCCAGTCCGAGCGCGGCAAGGCGCTCGGCCGGGTCACCCCGGAGGGCGCGGTCCGGCTGGTGCGCGGCGACCGGGAGGCGTTCGGCATCCACGGCCGCAGCGCCGAGCAGCGGGTCGCGCTGGACCTGCTGCTCGATCCCGAGGTCGGCATCGTGTCGCTGGGCGGCCGGGCCGGTACGGGCAAGTCGGCGCTGGCGCTGTGCGCGGGCCTGGAGGCGGTGCTGGAGCGCCGGCAGCACAGCAAGGTGATGGTGTTCCGCCCGCTGTACGCGGTCGGCGGGCAGGAGCTGGGCTATCTGCCGGGCACCGAGGCGGAGAAGATGAGCCCCTGGGCGCAGGCCGTCTTCGACACCCTCTCCGCGGTCACCACCAAGGACGTCATCGAGGAGGTGGTCGCCCGCGGCATGCTGGAGGTGCTGCCGCTGACCCACATCCGCGGCCGGTCGCTGCACGACGCGTTCGTCATCGTGGACGAGGCCCAGTCGCTGGAGCGGAACGTCCTGCTGACCGTGCTGTCCAGGATCGGGGCCAACTCCCGGGTGGTGCTGACCCACGACGTCGCCCAGCGCGACAACCTCAGAGTCGGCCGCTACGACGGAGTCGTCGCCGTGGTCGAGAAGCTGAAGGGCCATCCGCTCTTCGCGCACGTCACGCTCAACCGCTCCGAGCGGTCGCCGATCGCCGCACTGGTGACCGAAATGCTAGAGGACGGGAGGGTCTGACCCGTTGTGACGCACCGCGCCGCCCGGAGAAGCGCAGGAGCTTAGCCGGGCGGCGCTCGTGTGCGCTCGAATATCCGGAAATCCTCCGGAGCAAACGGGGTGTGAGCTTTCACACCCGGCGGAGAATTGCTTCCCGGTAGCCCGTTCGGGCAGAGTCTGGGTCCTGTCAGGCCCCGCATACGGCCCAGACCCACCCCCCGGGGTGTATGGACGACCCGAACTTCATAGCGAGTTGCCGTATGCCGCCCGAGCATCACGCGGACCCCCCAGGGGGACGTACCGGGCCAGTGCCTCCCGTGACCAGCCGGTGCCTACCGCTCAACAGGCGCCGGAACAAGGGGAGGTCAGCGCCAGGGGCACGATTGCGTCCGCGAGGTCACCTAAGCGGGCGATGCTGGAAGGAAAACGTGTGAGCCGGATCTCGGTCCGGGGATTCGCAGTGGCCTCCGCCACCGCGGTCACCACCGTCGGCGCCGTCGTCGGCGTCGCCTCGGGCAGCCAGGCATCGGTCAGCAACACCGAGGCCACCGCCGCCGACGCGACGATCGCCGACATCCCCGCGGGCCAGCAGGCCCAGGTGCAGACGGCCTCCCTGACGCAGCAGGCGGACTCCGCGTCCACCCAGGCGGACGCGGCGGCCCTGAAGTCGGCACAGGAGTCGGCCCGCAAGGCTGCCGCGGAGACCGCGCAGACCAAGAAGGACCAGGCCGACAAGGCGAAGGCGGACAAGGAGGCCAAGGAGCACGAGAAGGCGCTGGCCGCCTCCCGTTCGGCCGTCCGCGACGCCAGCGACTTCATCTCCAAGGCGTCGTACAGCATCGCCGAGACGCAGGCGATGGCCCGCCAGATGGTCGCGTCCGACCAGTTCCAGTGCTTCAGCAACATCGTGTCGCACGAGTCCGGCTGGAACTACCGCGCCACCAACGCCTCGTCCGGCGCCTACGGTCTGGTGCAGGCACTGCCCGGTTCGAAGATGTCCTCCGCGGGCTCCGACTGGCAGACCAACCCCGCCACCCAGATCAAGTGGGGCCTGAACTACATGAACAGCCGGTACGGCAGCCCCTGCGGTGCCTGGTCCTTCTGGCAGGCGAACAGCTGGTACTAGGCCGCACGGCCCGTACGGCCGCGCCACCGTGCTCCGAAACCCCCGAACGCGACGCGTCGGGGGTTTCGTGCATCCGGCCCAGGTAACGTCGAGGGGTCAGATGGCCGCGAGGGCGGGGAAGAGGAAGCGACATGTCCAGATTGCCGCAGTGGGTCGGTGCCTTCGGCGCCGGTCTCACCCGGCTCTCGCAGCGGCTGGAGGAGCAGCGCCGCCGCGCGGAGGCCGCGATGGGGGACGACGACCCGGCGGAGGGATCCCGGCCGCGGGTGCCGGTGGACGGCGTCCCGTCCGGCGGCGTGCGGGTGGACGCCCACCCGGTGCACGGCCACCCGGAGCACGGTGTCCCGGCGGAGCACGGGGCCGGGGCGGACGGACCGGAAGCGGATCCGGTGGCTCCGGCCGGTACGGGGTCCGGGGCGGACGGCGTACCGCGCCGCGAGTCCGGGGCGGCCGGCCCGGTTCCGGCGCCCGCCGCGGCCCGCTCCCCGGAGTCGGTCCCCGCGCCGCCCTCCTACGCGCCGGCCGTCGCGGCCCCGCCGGACCCGGTCGCGGCGGTCCCCTGGGGCGTCCGGGTCGCGGCCGAGGCGGGCTGGCGGCTGCTGGTGCTGGCCGGGACGCTGTGGGTGCTGGCGAAGGTGATCACCACTATCTCGCTGGTGGTGCTCTCGTTCGTGGCGGCGCTGCTGATCACCGCGCTGCTCCAGCCGACGGTGGCCTGGCTGCGGCAGCGCAACGTGCCGCGCGGACCGGCCACCGCGCTGACCTTCATCGGCGGCTTCGTGGTGATGGGCCTGGTCGGCTGGTTCGTGGTCTGGCAGGTCCAGGACAATATCGACTCGGTGTCCAGCCGCATCCAGGAGGGCATCACCGAGCTCAAGGGCTGGCTGCTGAAGAGCCCGTTCCACGTGACCGAGAGTCAGATCAACCACATCGCCAAGAACCTCCAGGACGCGGTCGGCGCCAACACCGAGGCGATCACCTCCGCCGGGCTGGAGGGCGTCACGGTGGTGCTGGAGGTGTGCACCGGCATCCTGCTGGCGATGTTCACCACGCTCTTCCTGCTCTACGACGGCCGCCGGATCTGGGAGTGGACGCTCAAGCTGGTGCCCGGTGCGGCCCGCGGGGGCGTGGCGGGCGCCGGTCCGCGCGCCTGGCGGACGCTGACCGCCTACATCCGCGGCACGGTCCTGGTCGCGCTGATCGACGCCATCTTCATCGGCATCGGGCTCTACTTCCTGGACGTGCCGCTGGCCGTCCCGCTCGCCGTCTTCATCTTCCTGTTCGCCTTCGTGCCGCTGATCGGCGCGGTGGTCTCCGGTGCGCTGGCGTGCCTGATCGCGCTGGTCACCCAGGGGGTGTTCACCGCGCTGCTGGTGCTGGCGGTGGTGCTGGCGGTGAACCAGATCGAGAGCCATGTGCTCCAGCCGTTCATCCTCGGCCGGGCGGTGCGGGTGCATCCGCTGGCGGTGATCCTCTCGGTCGCCGCCGGCAGCCTGATCGCCGGTATCGGCGGCGCGGTGGTGGCGGTCCCGCTGGTCGCCGTCACCAACACCGTCGTCGGCTACCTGCGGGCGTACTCCCGGGAGCAGGCGCTGCGGATGACGGTCCCGCCGCGCGGGGCCACGGCGCTGGCGGTGGCGCCGACCCTGCCGCCGCGGCCCACCGGACCGCCGCCGGAGGAGTAGCCGGCGGCGCCCCGGCTCGGGCCGGCGGCGGCCCCGGCGCACGGAAAACCCCCGCGGACACGAGGTCCGCGGGGGTTTTCGCGAGGACGGGGCCGGCTGCCCTCCCGCCTTATTCGGCGAGGGCGGCCTCGGCGTCCAGGGTGGCGCCGACGGCCTGGAGGACGGCCGCGATCTTGACGGCCTCCTGGATCGTCTCGCGCTCGACACCGGCCTTGCGGAGCACCTGCTCGTGCGAGTCCAGGCACATCCCGCAGCCGTTGATCGCCGAGACGGCCAGCGACCACAGCTCGAAGTCGACCTTGTCCACGCCCGGGTTGCCGATGACGTTCATCCGCAGACCGGCGCGGAGGTTGCCGTACTCCGGGTCGGAGAGGAGGTGGCGGGTCCGGTAGAAGACGTTGTTCATCCCCATGATGGCGGCGGCCGACTTGGCGGCGGTGTACGCCTCGGGGGAGAGGTTGGCCTTCGCCTCCGGCTCCAGCTCGCGCAGCACCTTGGCCGAACGCGAGGCGATCGCGCAGGCCAGCACCGTGCCCCACAGCCGCTGCTGCGGCAGGTCGCTGTTGCCGATCACCGAACCGAGGTTGAGCTTGAGGTCCTTGGCGTAGTCCGGAACGGCGGACTTGAGGTCATCGAGAGCCATCGGTGTCACTCACCAGCCAGCAGGGCGACCGGGTCCAGGGTGTCCTCGCCCTTGCTCCAGTTGCAGGGGCACAGCTCGTCGGTCTGCAGGGCGTCCAGCACCCGCAGGACCTCCTTGGGGTTACGGCCGACGGAGCCGGCGGTCACCATGGTGAACTGGATCTCGTTGTTCTGGTCCACGATGAAGACGGCGCGCTGCGCGAAGCCGTCCTCGCCCTCGATGCCCAGGGCACGCATGAGCTCGTGCTTGGAGTCGGCCATCATCGGGAAGGGCAGGTCGGTCAGGTCCGGGTGGTCCTTGCGCCAGGCGTGGTGCACGAACTCCGAGTCACCGGAGAAGCCGAGGATCTGGGCGTCGCGGTCGGCGAACTCGTCGTTCAGCTTGCCGAACGCGGCGATCTCGGTCGGGCACACGAAGGTGAAGTCCTTGGGCCAGGCGAAGACGATCTTCCACTTACCCTCGTAGGTCTTGTGGTTGATCTGCTCGAACTCCTTGCCCTTCTCCAGCGAGACGCAGGCGGTCAGGTCGAACTCGGGGAACTTGTCACCGACAGTGAGCACGCGCACTCCTTGTTGCAAGAAAGTCCCTGATGGGGTCTTTCGGGTCTTTCCTTGAGGCTTGGACGGGCTCCACAGTGCCACAGGAGGCATTGATCAGGGAAATAGCTAGACTTGTGGATGTTGATCGGAGGTGGTTATCAGTGGCTTCTCCTACGAGTCCCGGCGGGCGGCCCCGCCAGCCCAGCCTCGCCCAGCTGCGGGCGTTCGCCGCGGTCGCCGAGCACCTGCACTTCCGGGAGGCGGCGGCCGAGATCGGCATGAGCCAGCCCGCGCTCTCCGGTGCCGTCTCGGCGCTGGAGGAGACCCTGGGCGTGCAGCTCCTGGAGCGTACGACGCGGAAGGTGCTGCTGTCGGCGGCGGGGGAGCGGGTGGCGGCCCGCGCCCGGACGGTGCTGGACGCGGTGGGCGCGCTGATGGAGGAGGCGGAGGCGGCCCGGGCGCCGTTCACCGGCGTGCTCCGCCTCGGCGTGATCCCGACCGTCGCACCGTACCTGCTGCCCACCGTGCTCCGGCTGGTCCACGAGACCTACCCCGCGCTGGACCTCCAGGTGCACGAGGAGCAGACCGCCTCCCTGCTGGACGGCCTGGCGCACGGCCGGCTCGATCTGCTGCTGCTCGCGGTGCCGCTCGGGGCCCCGCAGGTCACCGAGATCCCGCTGTTCGACGAGGACTTCGTGCTGGTGGCGCCCAAGGACCACTGGCTCGGCGGGCGCGGCGACATCCCGCGCGCGGCGCTGAAGGAGCTGGACCTGCTGCTGCTGGACGAGGGGCACTGCCTGCGCGATCAGGCGCTGGACGTCTGCCGGGAAGTCGGCCGGGACGAGAACACCCCCGTCACGACGAGCGCGGCCGGCCTGTCGACGCTCGTCCAGCTGGTGGCCGGCGGGCTGGGGGTGACCCTGCTGCCGCGCACCGCCCTGCGGGTCGAGACGGCCCGGAACGACCTGCTGACCACCGGCTACTTCGCGGATCCGGCGCCTTCCCGGCGGGTCGCCCTGGCGATGCGCGCCGGCTCGGCCCGGCAACCGGAGTTCGAGGAGTTCGCGGCGGCCCTGCGGGGGGCGCTGCGGGGGCTGCCGGTGCGGATCGTGGCGAAATAGGAGTCAGCGGCGGGGGGTGACGCGCCGGGCTCCGTCCAGGACCCGGGTGACGTGCAGGATGACCTCGGCGCCGATCGATTCCGGCAGGGTGGCCTTCTCCCCGGGGACATGGAGGCGGACCGTCCGGCAGCCACAGCCCGAGACCTCATCGGAGGCAGCGGCGGTCGCTTGCGGCGTGCAGTGCGGACGTTCATCCGTTCGGGGACGCCTACTCCGTACGCAGGCCGTCCGGGCGCATCATGCGCCACAGGGGCGGCAGGCTCAGGGCGGTCACGAAGAGGATGACGGCGGCGCCGATGGCGGTGATGCCGGCGATGCCGGCCCAGTCGACGGCCAGGCCGGTGCCGATGATCGTGAGCAGCAGGGTGCCGAGGGTGAGCCCGCAGGTCACGGCCAGGGCCAGGCCGAGGGCGACCGGCAGGGCGGTCTGCCAGAGCACGGACCAGCCGAGGGTGGCGCGGCGGGTGCCGTGGGCGTCCAGGACGGACAGCAGCCGGCGGCGTTCGTGGAGCTGCTCGACGGTGGAGATGATCAGGCCCGCGCCGATCAGCAGCAAGGTGATCACCGCCCCGGTGAAGAGCGCCGTGCGGACCCCGTCGAGCTGCCGGTCGTGTGGATTGTCGACCGAGGAGCTCTCGTACATCGTCGGGCCGATCCGGGCCGCGGTGTTGCGGATGTGCTCGACGGCGTCGGGGGTGCCGCGGTCGAAGTCGACGTCGAGCTGCATGTCGGGGGCGGTGTAGCGGGCCGGGTCGAGGGCCGCCGGGGTCAGCAGCAGGTCGTAGTAGCGGGGGTGGCCGTCGCCGGAGGGGAGGAGCCGGGCGGCGCGGGCGGCCGGCGGGACGGTCCAGGGGCGGGGGCGGCCGGCCGGTTCGCCGTAGACCAGCGGCGGGTTGAGGTTGAGGGTGGCGCCCGGGGTGATGCCGGTGTCGCGGTCGGGGCGGGCGTCGGTGACGAAGACGTCGCCGTCCTTGCAGGCCGGCAGCCGGGCGAGGTGCCGGAGTTCGGCGCAGCTGCCGACGGTGAGGACGGCGGGCAGGTCGCGGCTGAGGTCGCGGCCCGGGGCGGGCATCCGGCCGGCGTTGAGGTCGATGGTGCCGTGGGCCGCGGTGACGCCGGGGGTGGCGCGCAGCGCGGCGAGGGCGCGTTCGGTGGACCGCCAGGTGTCGGTGTGGCCCCAGAAGCTGATCCGGGGGACCTGTCCGGACTTGGCGTAGGCGGCGGCGTAGCCGGTCTGCATACCGGTCATCAGCATGTGGATGGCGATGGCGCCGGCCACCGCGACGGTGATGCCGCTGACCGCGCGGGTCGCCGGGCCGCTGTTCAGCTGGAGCCGGCGGACGGCCAGCTGCCAGGGGACCGGGCCGCCGCGCAGCCGGCCGACGACCCGCTCGACCAGCCACGGCAGCAGCGCGGTGATCCCGAACAGCAGCAGGGTGGAGCCGGCGGCGAGCCGGAAGGTGTTGACCGGGGTGTCGTCCCAGGGCTGCCGGTGCCGGAGGACCAGCGGGACCAGCAGCAGCGCGCTGAGGACCGGCAGCGCCAGCCGCCACCACAGCCGGCGGCGGACCGGCGGGCGGTGCCGGACGACGCCCAGCGGCTCCACCGTGACGCCGCGCTGGGCGACCAGGGTGACCAGGACCGCGGCGGCCGGGACCAGTACCGCGATCAGCAGGGCGGTGACCGGCCCGGGGGCGACGTCGGCGGAGTAGACGTTGATGTCCCACAGGGTGATCGCCGGGGCCAGCTGCCGGGCGGCCAGGAAGAGCAGACCGCCGCCCAGCAGGCCCAGCAGCGAACCGAACAGCGCCTCGCCGGAGGCGATCCGCCGGGTGGTGCGGACATCGGCACCGACCAGCCGCAGGGCGGCCAGCCGGCGTTCGCGGCGCTCGTTGCCGAAGCGGACGGAGGTGCCGATGAAGACCATCACCGGCGTCAGCAGCGCCACGCACGTCATGATCACAAGGACCGTGGCGGGCGCGGTCAGCGGCCGGGGCTCCCAGTTCTTGCCGAAGTGGTCGATGCGGTAGCCGTCGCGTTCGCCGAGGGTGGTGCTCTGCGCGAGGTACGTCAGCTCCCGGGGCCCCTGGAGGCCCTCGTCGCCGATCACGCCGGCGATCCGGTACGCGCCCAGCCGCTCGCGCAGCAGCCCGGCGCCGGGGGAGTCCAGGAGTTCCTTCAGGGCCGGGGAGACCACCATCCGGCCGGGGCCCGGCAGGTGGTCCAGGCCGGGCGGCACCGGCGGGCGGGTGCCGTCGGGGCGGACCAGCCGGCCGCGGATCGCGGTGCCGTGGAAGGTGGTGTTCGCCGAGGCGTAGAGGAGGGTGCGGTCGCCGGGCGGCGGGGGGTGGGCCTGGCCGAGGTTCTCGCGGGCCTTCTCCCGGGCGTGCCAGGCGTTCATCAGGGTCGGTGCGGAGGCGCCGAGCAGCAGCACCGCCACGCCGAGGGCGACGCCGGCGGCGGTCAGCGCGGTGCGGATCCAGCCCTCGCGGCCGCCGCCGGCCGCGAACCGCATGCCCATGGCGAGGTCCCGGGCCCAGACGGCAGGGGCGCGCCGGGCGGCGGGCAGGGCGGGCGGTGCGGTGTCCCGCTCGCCGTCGGTGCCGGGCCGCGAGCGGAGCAGGGTCATATCCGGCCCGCCATGTCCTTCACCCGGCCGTCCCGGACGACGATCTCCCGGTCGGCGTAGGCGGCGACCCGGGCCTCGTGGGTGACCAGCACGACGGCGGCGCTGGTGTCCCGGGCGGCGTCGGTCAGCAGGGTCAGCACCCGTTCGCCGTTGAGGGAGTCCAGGGCGCCGGTGGGTTCGTCGGCGAAGACCACCCGGGGCTGCGGGGCGAGGGCGCGGGCGACGGCGACGCGCTGGCCCTGGCCGCCGGAGATCTCGCCGGGCCGCTTGGCGGCGACGTCGTCCACCTCCAGGCGCTCCAGCCAGTCGCGGGCCCGGTGCTCGGCGGCCTTGCGGCGGGTGGCGTTGAGGCGGAGTGGCAGGGCGACGTTCTCCAGGCAGGTCAACTCCGGGACGAGTTGGCCGAATTGGAAGACGAAGCCGAAGTCGGTGCGGCGCAGGGCGCTGCGGTGGGTGTCGCTGAGGTCGGTGAGGGTGTGGGGGCCGTAGCGGACGGTGCCGGAGTCGGGGCGGATGATTCCGGCGAGGCAGTGCAGCAGGGTGGATTTGCCGGAGCCGGAGGGGCCCATGACGGCGACCACCTCGCCGGGGTGGATGGAGAAATCCGCGCCGTCGAGCGCGGGCGTGGGCCCGTACGCCTTGCGCAGACCCTCCGCGGCGAGCAGGGATCCCTCGGGCGTCATCCGCGGACCGCCGCCGCGAGTTTGTCCAGGCGGGCGGCGGTCAGCTCCAGCCAGCGCAGATCGGCTTCCAGGTGGAACAGCGCGTGGTCGCAGATCAGCTGGTCGGCGAGGTCGCCGGAGCGCTTGCGCTCGGTCAGGCCGCGCATCAGCCGGAGGTGCTCGGTGCGCTGGCCGTCGAGGAGCTCGGCGGCGTCCCGGCCGGTCATCAGCGCCAGGACGACCTTGGTGTAGAGCGTCGACTGGAGGTACGGCTCGGGCTTCTCCGGCCGGGCCAGCCACTGGGCGACGTCGGTGACGCCGGCGTCGGTGATGGCGTACCGCTTGCGCTCCGGACCCGCACCGGCCTCGACGCCGTCCACCTCGACCAGGCCGTTCTTCAGCAGCCGGGACATCGTGGAGTAGACCTGCCCGTAGTGCAGCGGCCGGTCCTGCCCGAAGTGCTCGTCGAAGGCCCGCTTGAGGTCGTAGCCATGGCGGGGGCCGGACTCCAGGAGGCCCAGCAGCGTATGACCGATTGACATGACGACCACCTTACTCGGGGGTGTAACGCTGGTGTATACGCACGTGGTATAGGCAGGCCGGGCGGGCCGGGTGCGGGGCGGCCGCCGGGCCCGCCGCCCGGCGGCCGCCCCGCCCGTTCACTCCGTCCGCAAGCCCTCCGGCCGCATCATGCGCCACAGCGGCGGCAGACTGAGCAGCGTCACCACCGCGATCAGCGCGGCCCCGGCGGCGGGCAGCGGCCAGACCACCGACCAGTCCAGCCCGGCCGTCCCCGCCATCCGCAGCAGCGCCAGGCCGAGCGCCAGCCCGCCGGACAGGGCCAGCGCCAGCCCCAGGACGACCGGGACGGCGGTCTGCCACAGCACCGACCAGGCCAGCGTGGCCCGCCGGGTGCCGAAGGCGACCAGCACCGACAGCAGCCGGCGGCGCTCGCGCAGCTGCTCCACCATCGTGACCAGCATGCTGGCGGCGATCAGCGCCAGGGTCGCGCCGGCGGCGACCCCCAGGCCGGTCCGGACGCTGGTGTACTGGCCGTCGCGCACGGTGTCCCGCAGGGCGCGCACCGACATCAGCGGGCTGATCCCCGCCGCGGTGTTGCGGGCGTGTTCGACGGCGTCCAGGACCCCCGGTGCGAGCTGGATCATGGCCCTGGCCATCGGTTCCTCCAGCAGGGCCGGGTCGAGGGCGCCCGGGGTGGCGAACAGGCCGAAGGAGTCCTGCCCCATCGGGTCCTTGCGGGACTCGACGGTGCGGGCGCTCCGCGGCACCGTCCACAGCCGCGGGCGCTTGCCGGCGCCGTCCGGGCCGTCGTGGAAGGCGAAGTCCACGGTGGCGCCGGGCCGCGCGGTCTCGTCGATGTACGACCCCTCCACCTGGCCGCCGGCGTCCTTGACGACGAAGACGTCGCCGTCCTTGCAGGGGCCGGTGCGCGCCAGTTCGCGCAGGGTGGCGCAGTCGCCGACGGTGACCTGCGTGGACGGCGCGAAGGTCTCGCCCTTGCGGAGCGGCCCCGGCCGGGACGCGGACGCCTCGATGGTCGCGATGACGCCGCGGACGCCCTCGGTCTCCCGGAACGCGCTGATCGTCTTCCGGATCGTGCCGATGTCGTGGGACGGCAGCGTGGACTGGAGCTGCGCCCGCGAGCTGTCCTGGCCGGTGACCTTCAGGTAGTCGCTCTGGATCGCGGAGAACAGCAACTGGAGCGCGATCGCGCCGGCGACCGCGACGGTGATGCCGCTGACCGCGCGGGCCGCCGTGCCGCCGCTGAGCTGGAGCCGGCGGACGGCCAGCTGCCAGGGGACCGGGCCGCCGCTCAGCCGGGACACCGTCGCGTCCACCGCCCACGGCAGCAGCAGGGCCACCCCGAGCAGGAACAGCGCCGCGCCGCCCCCGATGAGGAACGGTCCGGCCGTGCTGCGGCTGCCCTCGATACCGCCGTTGAGCAGCAGCAGCGCGATCCCGGCCGCCGGGAACGGCAGCCGCCACCACAGCCGGCGCCGCCGCCCGCCGCCGCTGCGGACCACGCCCAGCGGCTCGATGCCGACCCGGCGCAGCGCCAGCAGCGTCACCGCCACCGCGGCGAGCGGCACGGCGGCCGCGACCAGCGCCGCCAGCCACGGCACCGGGGTGACGTCGGAGGGGAAGGCGATGATGTCCCAGAAGGTGATCCGGTCGGCGAACTGCCGGCCCACCAGGAACAGCACGGTCCCCACCAGCAGCCCGCACAGCGCCCCGAAGAGCGCCTCACCGGCCGCGGTCCGCCGGGTCATCCGGGCGTCGGCGCCGATCAGCCGGAGCGCGGCCAGCCGGCGGTCGCGGCGCTCCCCGCCGAACCGCACCGCGGTGGCGATGAACAGGGCCACCGGCATCAGCAGCACCACACAGCCGACGATCAGTACCGCGAGCAGCTTGGCGTCCAGCGGTTCGGGGGCCCGGGTGACGCCGAAGGCGCGGATCCGGTGGCCGCCGTTCTCCGGGGTCAGGGTGGCGCTGCCGGCGTAGTAGGCGAGGTCGCCGGGGCCGACCAGGCCGGCCGGGCCGATCGTGCCGACGTCCTTGAACGGCAGCCGCGGCCGCAGCAGTGCGCCCTCCGGCGAGTGCAGCAGCTTCCGCAGCGCGGGGGAGAGGACCATCTGGTCCGGGCCGGGCAGCGCGGTGACACCGGGCGGGAGCGGCGGGCGGGCGCCGTCCGGGCGCAGCAGCTGCCCGCGGACGGGCTCGCTGCGGAACGCCGTCTCCAGCGGCGCCTGGACCAGCGTCCGCGGGCTCGGCGGCACCGGCCGCTCGGTCTCCGCCGGGGCCACGGCCTCGCGGCGCACGGTGCGGTTCTCCAGGAGGGTGGGGAGGGACGCCGCGGCCAGCAGCAGCGTCACCCCCAGCCCGACGCCGAGCGCGGTCAGCAGGGTGCGGGTCCAGCCCTCGCGGCCGCCGCCGGCCGCGAACCGCATGCCCATGGCGAGGTCCCGGGCCCAGGCCCGCGGCCCGCCCGCGGCGGCCGGTCGCGGCCGCGTCCGCCCGCTCATGCGGCCCCCGCCATCTCCCGGGCCACGCCGTCCCGCACCACGACCTCGCGGTCGGCGTAGGCGGCGACCCGGGGCTCGTGGGTGACCAGCACCACGGCCGCGCCGGTGGCGCGCGCCGCGTCGGAGAGCAGACCCATCACCCGTTCGCCGTTGAGGGAGTCCAGGGCGCCGGTGGGTTCGTCGGCGAAGACCACCCGGGGCTGCGGGGCGAGGGCGCGGGCGACGGCGACGCGCTGGCCCTGGCCGCCGGAGATCTCGCCGGGCCGCTTGGCGGCGACGTCGTCCACCTCCAGGCGCTCCAGCCAGTCGCGGGCCCGGTGCTCGGCGGCCTTGCGGCGGGTGCCGTTGAGGCGGAGTGGCAGGGCGACGTTCTCCAGGCAGGTCAACTCCGGGACGAGTTGGCCGAATTGGAAGACGAAGCCGAAGTCGGTGCGGCGCAGGGCGCTGCGGTGGGTGTCGCTGAGGTCGGTGAGGGTGTGGGGGCCGTAGCGGACGGTGCCGGAGTCGGGGCGGATGATTCCGGCGAGGCAGTGCAGCAGGGTGGATTTGCCGGAGCCGGAGGGGCCCATGACGGCGACCACCTCGCCGGGGTGGATGGAGAAGTCCGCGCCGTCGAGCGCGGGCGTGGGCCCGTACGCCTTGCGCAGCGCGCGGGCTTCGAGCAGGGAACCGGCCGGGGTCATACACGGGCCTCCGGGAGTGCGGACGGGGCATGGCGAGGGCAGGGCGCGATAACGGCAGCGCCGTACCGGGGTCATGACCGGCACTCTACATGAGGTGTATACGCGGAGTGTATAGCTCCCTCATTCGCCTCCCGCGCCGCCCGCCGCACCGTCCGGGCCGCCTCCCGGTTCCCGGCGTTTGGGCGGGCGGCCGCGGCGGGGCGGTCCGGCGGTGCCCCGGGGCAGCCGCCCGGCGTCCGCCAGCGCCTTGCGGAGCAGGAACTCGATCTGGGCGTTGGTGCTGCGCAGTTCGTCGTTGGCCCAGCGGGTCAGGGCGTCGTGGAGCAGCGGGTCCAGCCGCAGCAGCACCTGCTTGCGCTGCTGCGGCCGGCGGCCGGGGGGCCCCGCGCGGTCCGCGCCGGGGCCCTGGGGGGTGTCGGCGGTCACTGGTAGAGCGAGCCCGCGTTGAGCACCGGCTGGGCGGCGCGGTCGCCGCACAGCACCACCATCAGATTGCTGACCATCGTGGCCCGGCGCTCGTCGTCCAGCTCGACGATGCCCTGCTCGCTGATCCGGGCCAGTGCCGACTCGACCATGCCCACCGCGCCCTCGACGATCTGCTGGCGGGCCGCGACGACGGCACCGGCCTGCTGCCGCTGGAGCATCGCCGAGGCGATCTCCGGGGCGTAGGCGAGGTGGCTGAAGCGGGTCTCGATGATCTGCACACCGGCCGCCTCGACCCGGGCGGTCAGCTCCACGGCGAGCTTCTCGGTGATCTCCTCGGCGTTGCCGCGCAGCGAGAGGTCGTCCTCGTCGTGGGCGTCGTAGGGGTACTCGATGGCGATGTGCCGGACGGCGGCCTCGGTCTGGGTGGCGACGAACTCCAGGAAGTCGTCGACCTCGAAGAGCGCCTGCGCGGTGTCCTGGACCTTCCAGACCACGATCGCGGCCAGCTCGATGGGGTTGCCGTAGGCGTCGTTGACCTTCAGGACCGAGGTCTCGTGGTTGCGCACCCGGGTGGAGATCTTGCGGGCCGAGGTGAGGGGGTTCACCCAGCGCAGGCCGTCGGTGCGGATGGTGCCGACGTACCGGCCGAAGAGCTGGATCACCCGGGCCTCGCCGGGCGCGACCATCTTCACGCCGGTCATGCAGAAGAACGAGCCGACCAGCAGCAGGATCCCGGCGATCACCAGGGGGATGGCGGCCGCGCGGTGCCCGGCGTTGCCCAGGACGCCGCCGACGATGATCAGGACGATGCCGAGGGCGACGCCCAGGACCGTCAGCAGCAGGGCCAGGCCGCCCGGGATGCTGTGCGCGGGCCGCTCGCGGACCTGCGGGGCCGGCATCTGGGGGGCGTCCGCGGTGTCCGCGGCGGTGGGTGCCGTGGGGGTGGTCGTTCCGGTCATGGGGTCCCCGTTTCGTCTCCGGTGCGGCTCGCGGCGGGTGCGGCGGGCCGCGGTGGGTGCTTTCGCTGGTCTAGCAAAGTGATAGCACTTTAACGCTCCGGTCCGGCGTGGTCCAGCGCACAGGCGCGGGGGCGCGATGGTTGCCCGCGGACTCCGTGCTCTTTGTCACGTCGGGAAAAGCCTTGATCGATGAGGATTTGTTGACAGATGCGGTGTTAGCTTCAACAGCTGAGTTATGCCGGGGGCGGAACGACTGGAGTTGCACGAGCGATGGGCCGAGCTGATGCGAGGCGGGCGCGGCAGGGCAGCGCCCGCCGGGCCGGAAAGAACGAGAAGAAGTCCGGTATAGGCCGCTTCTTCACCTGGAAGAAGATCCTCGGAGCCGTCCTCGGCGTATGCCTGTTGGGGATCCTCGGCTTCATCGGGCTGTACCTCTACGTGGACGTGCCGGCCGGCAACAAGGAAGCCAAGCTCCAGAGCAACGTCTTCAAGTACGCGGACGGCTCGGTCATGGCGCGGGTGGGCCAGGTCAACCGCGAGACCGTCCCGCTGAGCCGGATACCCAAGGACGTCCAGCACACCTTCGTCGCGGCCGAGAACAAGACCTTCTACCAGGACTCCGGCGTCGACCTGAAGGGCACCCTCCGCGGCGTCCTCAACACCCTGAGCGGCAAGGGCAAGCAGGGCGGCTCGACGATCACCCAGCAGTACGTCAAGAACTACTACCTGAGCCAGGAACAGACGGTCTCCCGCAAGCTCCAGGAGATCGTCATCTCCCTGAAGGTGGACCAGAAGCTCCCCAAGGACGACATCCTCGCCGGCTACATCAACACCAGCTTCTACGGCCGCGGCGCGTACGGCATCCAGGCCGCCGCGCAGGCGTACTACGGCGTGGACTCCGACAAGCTCACCGTCGCGCAGGGCGCCTACCTGGCCTCGCTGCTCCAGGCGCCCAACCAGTACGACTGGGCGATCGCCACGGACGCCGGCAAGAAGCTCGTCCAGGAGCGCTGGGCGTACACGCTCAACAACATGGTCGAGATGAAGTGGCTCAGCCCGGCCGAGCGCGCCAAGCTGACCTTCCCGGTGCCCAAGCCGCCCAAGCCGCTGCCCGGTGCGAGCGGCCAGGCCAGCTACATCATCGCCGCGGCCAAGCAGGAGCTCTTCGCCCAGGGCGTCGACGAGAACGAGTTCGAGGCCGGCGGCTGGACCGTCACCCTCGGCATCGAGAAGAACCGGCAGAAGGCGCTGGAGGCGGCGGTCAAGCGCAAGCTCGCCGACGACCTCGCGCCCGACCGGCGCCCGGTGGACCGCGACGTCCAGCTCGGCGCGACCTCGGTGGACCCGAAGACCGGCTACGTCGTCGCGCTGTACGGCGGCGCCGGCTACCCCAAGCACTACACCAACAACGCGACCCGCTCCGACTACCAGCCGGCCTCCACCTTCAAGCCGATCATCCTGGCGTCGGCGATGGAGAACCACGCGGTCACCCAGAACAACACTCCGATCAACCCCAACACGATCTACGACGGCACCAACCGCCGCCCGGTCGTCGGCGGCACCAAGCCCTTCGCCCCGCCGAACGAGGACGAGCGCAGCTACGGGCCCATCACCGTCCAGACGGCGACCAACAACTCCGTCAACTCGGTCTTCGCGCAGATGGGCGCCGACGTCGGCCTGGACCAGGTCAAGAAGACCGCGGTCAGCCTCGGCATGAACGGCGGCAAGATGGACGTCCAGCCCGCCATGACGCTGGGCACCATGGGCGCCAGCCCGATGCAGATGGCCGGCGTCTACGCCACCTTCGACAACCACGGCGACAAGGTCACCCCGACCCTGGTCAAGAAGGCGGTGCAGAGCAAGGACGGCTCCGACAAGGACATCCCGCTCAAGAACCCCATCGGCGACCAGGTGCTCTCCCGCACCACTGCCGACACCGTCACCTCCGTCCTGACCGGTGTGGTCAACGACGGCACCGCCTCCGACGCGGTCAAGAACACCGCCTACAAGGCGGCGGGCAAGACCGGCACCTCCGACGACAACAAGTCGGCCTGGTTCGTCGGCTACACCCCCAAGCTGGTCACCGCGGTCGGCATGTTCGGCGAGTCGCCCAAGGGCGGCGCCCAGGTCACCCTCAAGGGCGCCGGCGGCGGCGGCCGGGTCAACGGCGGCGGCTACCCGGCCAAGGTCTGGGCCGACTACACCGAGAACGCGCTCGGTGACGGCACCGGCGCCGACTTCGACCTGGACACCGACATGGGCGCCGCGGTGCCGCCGCCCACCACGCCGACCCCGACCCACTCGGCACCAGCCTCCCCGACCCCGACCCACTCCGCGCCGGTCTCCCCGACGCCGACCGGCTCCCCGACGGACGGCGGCAGCGGACGCCCGAGCGGCCGGCCCACCCCGACCGGCACCGGCACCGCGGGCCCGCCGAACGGCGGCACCAACGGCACCGGCGGCACCACCGGCACCGGGGGCAACACCGGTACGGGCGGCACCAACGGCACCGGAGGCGGTACCGGCACCGGCGGTACGCCGGGCGGCGGCGACGCCACCGGCGGTAACGCCCTGCCGAACTTCGGCGGCTGACCCGCCCCGCACGCACCGCGGCCCGCACCCCTCCCCGGGGCGCGGGCCGCGGTGCGTCCGCCGGTCCGCCGCCGTCAGCGGCGCGCCCCCGGCGGCATCGACAGCTCGAACCAGACGACCTTGCCCATGCTCAGCCGGGTCGCGCCCCAGCGCCGCGCCATGCGGTTGACGAGGTAGAGCCCGCGCCCGCCCTCGTCGGACGGCCGGGCGTTGCGCAGCCGCGGCAGCTGCGGCACATCGTCACCGACCTCGCAGCGCAGCACGTCCGTCCGCAGCAGCCGCAGCGTCACCGGCCGCTCGGCGTACCGCACCGCATTGGTCACCACCTCGCTGACCAGCAGCTCCAGTTGGTCGGTCAGCTCGTCCAGGCCCCACCGCGCCAGTGCCCGGCGGGCCAGCCGGCGGGCCTGCCCGGCGGTCTGCGCCTTGGGGTCCAGATACCAGTACGCGACGTCGCTCGGCGCGATCCCGTCGAACCGGGCGGCCAGCAGCGCGATGTCGTCATCGCGGTCGCCCGGCCCCAGCATGTCCAGCACCTCGTCGCACAGCGGCTCCAGCGGCGGCGGATTGGGCCCGGTCAGCCGGGCCGTCTCGGCCAGCCGCTCCCGCAGCTGCTCGATACCGGTCCACACGTCCCGTATCCGGGACTCCACCAGGCCGTCGGTGTAGAGCACCAGCGTGGCGCCCGCCGGGGCGTCCAGCTCGACCGCCTCGAAGTCCACCCCGCCCACGCCGATCGGCGCGCCCGACGGCACCCGGAGCACCTCCGCGCGCCCGCCGCGGTGCAGCATCACCGGCGGCGGGTGCCCGGCGTTGGCGATCGTGATCCGGTGCGCCACCGGGTCGTACACCGCGTACATGCAGGTCGCCATGCGGTCCGTGCCCAGCCGCTGGGCCTGCTCGTCGAGGTGGTGCAGCACCTCCTGCGGCGGCAGGTCCAGGCCCGCCAGGGTCTGCGCGGTGGTCCGCAGCTGGCCCATGATCGCCGCCGAGGTCATCGAGTGGCCCATCACGTCGCCGACCACCAGCGCCACCCGGCTGCCCGGCAGCGGGATCGCGTCGTACCAGTCGCCGCCCACCCGCGCGGTCTCCGCGGCCGGCAGGTAGCGGCTGGCCAGCCGGACGCCGGTGGGCTGCGGCAGCGAGTCCGGCAGCATGGTGCGCTGCAACGCGTCGGCGATGTACGCCTCGCGGCCGTAGAGCACCGCCTTGTCCACCCCGAGCGCGGTGTGCGTGGCCAGTTGGGCCGCCACCAGCAGATCGTCCGGCTCGAACGCCGGCCGGTCCGGGCGGCGCAGGAACACCGCCGCGCCGATCACCCGCCGGCGCCCGCGCAGCGGCGCCAGGATCACCCGGTGCCCGCCCGGCAGCCGGGTGTCGGGCCCCAGCAGCTCCGGCAGCGCGGTCCGCGCCGCCTGCGCCTCGCCGAACAGCGGCCGCACCCCGCGCAGCACCTCGGCCAGCGGCCCGCCGGCCCGCACCTCGCACAGCTCGGCCGCCGAACCGCCCATCGCCGGGCCCAGATCCGGCTGCGCCGGCAGCACCGGCAGCCGCAGCCCGTTGGTGTCCGGCTCCTCCGGGATCCGGTCGGTGCGCCGCAGCCGCAGCACCACCGGGCCGGTCGGCCGCTCGTCGCCCACCGGCAGCGGATCGCGCAGGTACACCAGGATCGCGTCGGCGAACGTCGGCACCGTCGCCCGGCACAGCCCCAGCACGATCTCGTCCAGGTCTATGCCGCGGGCGATCCGCCGGGTCGCCGCCCCGATGAAGCGCAGCCGGTCCCCGCTGGCCTGCCGGGCCGCGGCGGCCTCCCGGCTCTCCCCGCTCTCGCCCGGATGCGCCGAGCGCGCCGGCGGCACCGACGGCGGCAGCGGCAGCCCGGGCGCCCCGGGCGGGCCCCCGCCCCGTACGCCCGGCGGCGCCGGCGGCGGTCCGCCCGCGCCCGGCTCACCACCGTGCGCCCGGGGCGCCGCCCCGTCCGCGGCGCCGCCCTCCCGCGGCCGGCCGATGCCCTCACCGGCGGCCCGGGGCAGCGGCTGTGCGTGCCCCGGCTCCTCACCCGGCTCGGGCGCCCCGGCGCCCTCCACCGCGCCCTGCGCCACCGGCCGCCCCGTGCGGACCGCCGCGCGCTCCGCGCCCGGCTCCACCTCCGGCACGCCTCCCGGCCGCCCCTCCGCGGACATGGCCACCTCCCCGTACGGGTCGTACGGGCCCCCGTACGACCCGGCGTACACGCCGTAGGAACTGTCGCGGGGCGCGCGGGCCGCGCCGTACGCCCGCGCGCCGTCACCGGCCGGACCGTGGTCGGCGGCCGGTTCGGCGGCCCCCTGCCCGGCCGGCGGGCCCGCCGCGGCCGTGGCGGCACGGTCCCCGGCGTCGCCGCCGGGCTGCTGGAGGGCGCTGCGCGGTTCGGGTACGCCGCCGGGCGGCGCGGTCCCGGCCGCCCCCGCAGCGGGGGACGCCGAGGACGCGGCGGTCGGGGCCGACTGCCGCGTTTCAGATGAGGTGGGATGCTCCGTCACGCGTGGGATTCCATCCGTCCGGGGCTGGCGCCGGCGCGCCGCGTTCGGTGCGCGCCGCACGGGCGGACGCGCCTGACGCGGTGCGTCTCAAGCGCGTCGCAGGTGCAGGAAGAGCTGGATTTCGGGTGGTACGTCCGTACTCGCCGGGGCATACGCATACGAGTCCTCCCCGACGACGTCGAAACCCGCGTCGCGCACGACCCGGCGCAGGTCGTCCCGCAGATATCCCGATACCCGGATCGTGCTGCCGAGGAACGGAATGGGGAAGTCGTCGATATCGCCCTCGACCATTGCCAGGGCCATCAGCCCGCCGGGGCGCAGGAGGTCGTGCAGCATGCCCAGGGCACAGGGGATTTCCGCACGGGGCATCATCAAAAGGGAGAAATAGGCGGTGATTCCGTCGAAGGAACCGGGACCGCCCAGCCGGCCACCGCGCAGATCGGCGATGTCCAGCCGGTGGAATTCGCCACCCGGGACGTTCTCCCGGGAGAGTTCGACCATGCCGGGGGAGAGGTCGATTCCCACGACCCGGTGGCCGGCCTCGCTGAGTTGACGGGCGGTCGGCAGGCCCGTCCCGCAGCCGGCGTCGAGGATCCGCGACCCGGCCGGCAGCTCCCCGGCCAGCCAGGCGGCCGAGGCGATCTGGCCGTCCTTGTACGGAAAGGCCACCTCGTACTGGTCACCGATCGCGTCGAACGCGTCGGCCTGTCCGGCCCGGTCGAGTGCTAACCGGTTCAGGCCCTCGTACGCGTCGTAACTTCTCGCGCTCACGACCTCGCCCCTCCTGCGACCGCGGTCAAGTTCGTTTTCCTGTTCTGGAGTTGCGCCTGTGCAGTCTTGCGGAGGACGATCCTACGTTTGAAGGCCCAGGGCACAGCAAGGGGGCTGGGTACCGCGTCACGTCCGGTGGGAACCCCCTGGGCACCCGGCCGGAAACAGCTTTGCCCATAGGCGCACCTTTCCACCGTTCGCCCCCTTCACTCGCTTCATTCTCTTCTTTTCACGTTTGCGGTCTCACTACAGCAAACGCTCCGGCTGCCGGTCCCAGTTGTCCGGCAGCGGGGGAACCTCCCAGGCCGGGTCGGGCCGCCAGTCCTCCCAGCCGTCGGCGAACGGCCCGCCCCACGCCGCGATCTGTGCGACCGCGGCGCGTCCGGCGGACCTGACCGCGTCCGCCTGCGCGCCGGTCACCAGCCCGTCCCGCCGCGCCTGGGCGAACTCGTCCTCGTCCCGCCACTCCCAGCGCCGGTCCGGATAGACGCAGATGTCGAGGAAATGATCGAGGGAGTCGACTCCGCCGGACCAACGGCGGCGCGGCTCCTCCAGATTGACGTACCAGTTCTTGAAGTGCCAGCCGCTCTCCCAGAACAGCCAGACCGACCACGGGTCGCCCGGCCGGGCCAGCTTCAGCACCCCGCTGCCGAACCACTGGTCCCGCAGGGTGCGGCGGGGCTTGGTGTAGCGGGTGGCGAGCGGCTCGCGGTGCACCGGTGTGCCGTCGGCGAGCACCGGCTTGATGCACGGCGTCCCCGGCGCCATCCACACCGCGAGCAGCTCCGCGGTGTCCTGGACCACGGTGACCGGGCGGCAGATGTGGAACCGGCGGGGGTCGGCGTTGTCGCGGTAGCGCCACAGGATCCGGTCACCGGGCGCCCAGCGCCCCGGCTCCGCCCCCGGCCGCCGCGCCGCCGCCCGCCCCGCCCCGGCCGCCGGCACCCGGCGGCCGGCCGTCCCGCCTTCCGTCGTCCCCACCATGTCCGCTGTCATGCGCAGATCTTAGGGGCGTCCCGGGACCCGCGCGGTGACCTGGACCGCACGGGCGGTCACCGGGCGCGCGGGCGGCGCGCGAGGCGGCGGGCGCGCCGGGGCACGCGGCCCGCGCCGGTCAGGGCCGCGTCATCCGCAACACGTCCAGCGCCTCGTCCAGCTGCTGCTCCGTCAGCAGCCCGCGCTCGACGTACCCGCCCTCGACGACCACCTCCCGGATGGTCCTGCGCTCCGCCAGCGACCGCTTGGCGACCTTCGCCGCCTCCTCGTAGCCGAGGTACTTGTTCAGCGGCGTCACCACCGACGGCGACGATTCGGCGTATTCCCGGGCCCGCCCCACGTTCGCGGTGATCCCGTCCACCGTGCGGTCGGCCAGCAGCCGCGACACATTGCCCAGCAGCCGCACCGACTCCAGGACGTTGCGCGCGATCACCGGCAGCATGACGTTCAGCTCGAAATTGCCGGACGCCCCGGCCGCGGCCACCGTCGCGTCATTGCCTGTGACCTG
Organism: Streptomyces rhizoryzae; assembly: GCF_023155275.1. Classification (GTDB taxonomy): domain Bacteria; phylum Actinomycetota; class Actinomycetes; order Streptomycetales; family Streptomycetaceae; genus Streptomyces; species Streptomyces rhizoryzae. The sequence continues at coordinate 1,164 of NZ_JALMUV010000069.1, read as the reverse complement.
CGCGGCGACCATCAGCACCGCCTCCGGGATCACCGGATTGACCTTGCCCGGCATGATGGACGACCCCGGCTGGAGATCCGGCAGGTTGATCTCCGCCAGCCCCGTCCGCGGCCCCGACGCCATCCACCGCAGATCGTTGGCGATCTTCGTCAGCCCCACCGCGACGGTCCGCAGCTGACCGCTCAGCTCCACGATCCCGTCCCGCGCGCCCTGCGCCTCGAAGTGGTTGCGCGCCTCGGTCAGCGGCAGCCCGGTCGCCCGCGCCACCTCGGCGATCACCGCCGCGGAGAAACCCGGCGGGGTGTTGATGCCGGTGCCCACCGCCGTGCCGCCCAGCGGGAGTTCGGCCAGCCGCGGCAGCGTCGCCCGCAGCCGCTCGACGCCGTACCGCACCTGCGCCGCGTACCCGCCGAACTCCTGGCCCAGGGTCACCGGCGTCGCGTCCATCAGGTGCGTCCGCCCCGACTTCACCACCTCGGCGAACTCCGCCGCCTTCCGCTCCAGCGCCGCCGCCAGGTGCTCCAGCGCCGGAATCAGGTCCTGGAGGACCGCGGAGGTCGCCGCGATGTGGATCGACGAGGGGAAGACGTCGTTGGACGACTGGCTGGCGTTGACATCGTCGTTCGGGTGCACATCGCGCCCCAGCCGCTCACTGGCCAGGGTCGCGATCACCTCGTTGGCATTCATGTTCGAGGACGTGCCCGAGCCGGTCTGGAACACATCGACCGGGAAGTCCTCGTCCCACCGGCCCTCGGCCACCTCGGCCGCCGCCTCCGCGATCGCCTCCGCGACCTCCTTGCCCAGCACCCCCAGCTCGGCGTTGACCTTGGCGGCGGCCCCCTTGATCCGCGCCAGCGCCTCGATGTGCGCCCGCTCCAGCCGCTGCCCGGAGATCGGGAAATTCTGCACCGCCCGCTGGGTCTGCGCCCGCCACTTGGCGTGCGCGGGCACCTGCACCTCGCCCATCGAGTCGTGCTCGATCCTGAATGCGCTGTTTTCGCTCATGTCCATGAGAGTGCCCGCACGCGCCGATCTGTTCCCGACCCGAGACCTTTGTCACCTCCCTGCGGCCCGCCCCGGCACCCCTCCCCGACTCCCGATCCGTCCCCGCCCCGTACGGCCACCGCGCCCGCCCCTCAAACCCCCCGCCCCCACCCCCACTTC
>NZ_JALMUV010000068.1 GCF_023155275.1 Streptomyces rhizoryzae | reverse complement strand
CCGGCACACCACCCCCGCAGGCCCGTCACCGCACCCCGAAAGCCCCGCGCAGCGGCAACGCAACGCGCCGCAGGCGCAACGGAAAGAACCCCCACGGCGGGAAAGCCGACAACGTGGGAGGCCAAAAGCCACGCGCAGGGGCCCGGTACCGTCAAGGGGTAAGCGCATCCCGCCTCCCCGGAAAGGCCGGCCCTCACCATGCCCCCCGAGACGTTGACGCCTGAGCGGATTCTGGAAGCCACCGAGGAGGTGCTGCGCCGGTACGGGCCGGCGAAGGCGACGGTGGTGGATGTCGCGCGGGCGTTGGGGGTCAGCCACGGCAGCGTCTACCGCCACTTCCGTACGAAGACGGCGCTGCGGGAGGCGGTCACCGCGCGCTGGCTGGACCGGACGAGCCAGGAGCTGGCGCGGATCGCGGGGGCGGAGGGGCCGGCCGAGGACCGGCTGCGGCGCTGGCTGGCCGCCCTGTTCGAGGCCAAGCGGCACAAGGCGGGGGACGACCCCGAACTCTTCGCGACCTACATGACGTTGATCGGGGAGAGCGGCGGGGTGGTGGACCGGCACATCACCGATCTGGAGGCGCAGCTGGCGGAGATCATCGACGCCGGGGTGGCCGAGGGCACGTTCCAGGCCGCCTCGCCGGCCACCGCCGCGCACGCCGTGTTCGGCGCCACCAGCCGCTTCCACGACCCGTGCTACGCGGCGGAGTGGTCCCGCCCGGAGATCGGCGAGGACTTCGAGGCGGTCCGCGAACTGGTGCTCCGAGGGCTGCGGAACTGAGCCCCGGCGCAGCCGAGACCCTGCGCAGCCGAGCCCTTGCGCAGCCGAGACCCTGCGGCCCCGCCGACCCGAGCGCCCCGCGCCCGCAGGCACCGACAGCACCCGCACCCGCCCAGCGCAGGACGCACGCACGCGAGCACCCGCACCCGCACCCGCCCACGCCCCGCGCGTCCCAACACCCCGACACGAACGCCGCCGGCCCCCGGACGAACCGAGGACCAGCGGCGTTCACGCGTACACACCACCGGGCCGGCCCCAGACCCACCGGGCCGCCGGCTCCACGGCCGCCGGCTCCACGGCCGCGGGCCCACGGCCCGCGCCCCTGACCCGGCATCCCCCGGCCGCAGGCCGGATCAGCAGCCGAGCAAGCGGGCACCCAGGTACGACTGGATCTGGTCGAGGCTGACCCGCTCCTGCTTCATGGTGTCGCGCTCGCGCACCGTGACGGCGTTGTCGTCGAGGGTGTCGAAGTCGACGGTGACGCAGAACGGGGTACCGATCTCGTCCTGGCGGCGGTAGCGGCGGCCGATGGCGCCGGCGTCGTCGAACTCGATGTTCCAGAACTTCCGCAGGTCCGCGGCGAGCCCCTTGGCCTTGGGCGAGAGCTGCGGGTTGCGGGAGAGCGGGAGGACCGCGACCTTCACCGGGGACAGGCGCGGGTCTAGGCGCAGCACCGTGCGCTTCTCCAGCTTGCCCTTGGCGTTCGGCGCCTCGTCCTCGGTGTAGGCGTCGAGGAGGAAGGCCAGCATGGTGCGGCCGACACCGGCCGCCGGCTCGATGACGAACGGGGTGTAGCGCTCGCCGGCCTCCTGGTCGAAGTAGGAGAGGTCCTGGCCGGACGCCTTGGCGTGCGCCGACAGGTCGTAGTCGGTGCGGTTGGCGACGCCCTCCAGCTCGCCCCACTCCGAGCCGCCGAACTGGAAGCGGTACTCGATGTCAGCGGTGCGCTTGGAGTAGTGGGAGAGCTTCTCCTTGGGGTGCTCGTACCACCGGACGTTCTCCTCGCGCAGGCCCAGGTCGCGGTACCAGTTCCAGCGCTGCTCCATCCAGTACTCGTGCCACTGCTCGTCCTCGCCCGGCTTGACGAAGAACTCCATCTCCATCTGCTCGAACTCGCGGGTGCGGAAGATGAAGTTGCCCGGCGTGATCTCGTTCCGGAAGGACTTGCCCATCTGCGCGATGCCGAACGGCGGCTTCTTGCGGGAGGTCTGCTGGACCTGGGCGAAGTTGGTGAAGATGCCCTGGGCGGTCTCGGGGCGCAGGTACGCGACGGAGGCGGTGTCCTGCGAGGGGCCGAGGTGGGTGGAGAGCAGGCCGGAGAACTGCTTGGGCTCGGTGAAGCCGCCCTTGTTGCCGCAGTGCGGGCAGTTGATGTCGGCGAGGCCGTTCTCGGGGAGCTTGCCGTGCTTGGCCTCGTACGCCTCCTCCAGGTGGTCGGCGCGGAAGCGCTTGTGGCAGGAGGTGCACTCGGTGAGCGGGTCGGTGAAGGTGGCGACGTGGCCGGACGCCTGCCACACCTCGGGGGCCAGGATCACCGACGAGTCGATGCCGACGACGTCCTCGCGGGAGGTGACCATGGCGCGCCACCACTGGCGCTTGATGTTCTCCTTGAGCTCGACGCCGAGGGGACCGTAGTCCCAGGCAGCGCGGGATCCGCCGTAGATCTCACTGCAGGGGTAGACGAAGCCACGGCGCTTGCTCAGGCTGACGATGGTATCGATCTTGTCGGCGGCCACGGTGCTCTCTTCAGTACGACGTCGGACGGGGGATTAGGGGGCGCGGAGCGCCTCGACGAAGGGTGCTGCTCAGGGATCGCGCGAGCGAATAGTTCAGGGTAGCGGCGGGCGTACCCCCCGGACCAAATCGGTTACGGATCGCTTCCGGCCGCTTCCGTTCGCCCTGTGACCTCGCCCGCACTTTGTTGACAATCATTTCCATGTTTGTTGAAAATGACTGTCATGAACGTACGCCCTCACATATGCACCGCGGCCGTCGCCGGAGCCGTGGTCCTCGGCCTGCTGGGTCTGTCCGCGTGCTCCCCCACCGCCTCCGGGCGGACCGACGACGGCAAGCTGCGGGTGACGGCCTCGTTCTATCCGATGCAGTTCCTCGCCGAGCAGATCGGCGGGTCCCACGTCGAGGTGTCCAACCTCACCAAGCCGGGCGTCGAGCCGCACGACCTGACGCTCACCGCCAAGCAGACCGCGCAGCTCGACGAGTCCGGCGCGATCGTCTACCTCAAGGGCCTCCAGCCCGCCGTGGACGACTCGGTCGCCCAGTCCGGTGTGCGGCACATCGCCGACGCCGCCGAGCTGACCGCCACCGAGACGCACGGCACCGAGGTGGACGGGCACCACCACACCACCGGCGACAACCACTCCGACTCGGAGGCCGAGCCGGGCCGCGACCCGCACGTCTGGCTGGACCCGGTGAAGTTCGCCGAGGTCGCCAAGGGCGTCAACAAGACCCTCGCGGCCGCCGACCCCGACCACCGGGCCGACTACCAGAAGAACACCGACGCCCTGGTCACGAAGCTGGACGCGCTGAACAAGGAGTTCGCGGACGGGCTGAGGAACCGCACCTCGGACACCTTCGTCACCACCCACGCCGCCTTCGGCTACCTCGCCGAGCGGTACGGGCTGACCGAGGAGGCGATCAGCGGCCTGGACCCGGAGTCCGAGCCCAGCGCCAACCGCATCAAGCAGCTGCACACCCTCGCCGCGTCGCACCACGTCTCCACGGTGTTCTTCGAGACGCTGGCCAACCCGGCCACCGCCAAAACCCTCGCCGGCGACCTGCACCTGAAGACCGACGTGCTGGACCCGCTGGAGGGCATCACCGCCCATTCCCGCGGCACCGACTACTTCTCCGTGCAGCGCGCCAACCTCGCCGCGCTCCAGAAGGCGCTCGGCGCCAAGTGAGCCGCACCGCCGCTTTCGCCCCGACCCCGCACGACGGAGGCCAGCTGATGAAGGACACCGACCGGCCCGGCGTGGACCGGGCCGCCCCCGAGGACCGGCCCGTGATCGAGCTGCGCGGCGCCACCGCGTCGCTGGGCGGGCGCCCGGTGCTGCGCGGGGTCGATCTGACCGTGCGGCCCGGCGAGGTCGTCGCCCTGCTCGGCGCCAACGGGTCCGGGAAGTCCACCGCGGTCCGCTCGGTGATCGGCCAGGTCCCGCTGACCGGCGGCGAACTGGCGCTCTTCGGGACGCCGTTCCGCCGCTTCCGGCAGTGGGCGCGGATCGGCTACGTACCGCAGCGCACCACCGCGGCCGGCGGGGTGCCCGCCACGGTCCGCGAGGTGGTCACCGCCGGCCGGCTGGCCCGTACGAAGCTGGGCATCCTGCGCAAGGCCGACCGGGCCGCGGTGCACCGCGCGCTGGAGCTGGTCGGGATGGCGGACCGGCTCAAGGACTCCGTCAACGCGCTGTCCGGCGGACAGCACCAACGGGTGCTGATAGCCCGCGCGCTGGCGGGCGAACCGGACCTGCTGATCATGGACGAGCCGATGGCCGGCGTCGACCTGGCCAGCCAGGAGGTGCTGGCCGCGGCGCTGCGCGAGCAGGTCGGCCGGGGCGCCACGGTCCTGCTGGTCCTGCACGAACTGGGGCCGCTGGAGCCGCTGATCGACCGCGCGGTGGTGCTGCGGGACGGCTGCGTCGTCCACGACGGCCCGCCGCCCGAGGCGGTCGGCCAGCACGCGCTGCCCGGCCACGACCACGTCCACCCGCACGCCGACGCCGCCGCGGAGCCGCTCCGCACCGGCCTGCTCAGCTAGGGGCCCGCCCTCATGGAAATCCTCAGCTACGCCTTCATGCAGCGGGCGCTGATCGCCGCGCTGATCGTCGGCATCACCGCGCCCGCCATCGGCATCTACCTCGTCCAGCGCCGCCAGGCCCTGATGGGCGACGGTATCGGCCACGTCGCGCTGACCGGCGTCGGCCTGGGCTTCCTGCTCAACAGCAGCCCGGTGTGGATGGCCACCGCCGTCGCGGTCGCCGGCTCGGTGGTCATGGAGCTGATCCGCTGGTACGGCAAGACCCGCGGCGACCTGGCGCTGGCCATGCTGTTCTACGGCGGTATGGCCGGCGGTGTGATGCTGATGAACCTCTCCGACGCCGGCTCCAGCGCCAACCTCGGGACGTACCTGTTCGGTTCGATCACCACCGTCTCACCGCAGGACATGACGACGATCTACGTGCTGGCCGCGCTGGTGCTGGCGATCACGATCGGGCTGCGCCGCCAGCTGTTCGCGGTCTGCCAGGACGAGGAGTTCGCCCGCGTGACCGGCCTGCCGGTGCGGCTGCTGAACCTCCTGATCGCGGTGACCGCCGCGGTGACCGTCACGGTCGCCATGCGGGTGGTCGGCCTGCTGCTGGTCAGCGCGCTGATGGTGATCCCGGTCGCGGCCGCCCAGCAGATCAGCCGGAGCTTCGCGGTGACCTTCGCGACCGCGGTGGGCATCGGCGTGGCCGTGACGCTGACCGGCACCACCGCCTCGTACTACGTCGACGTGCCCTCCGGCGCGACCATCGTGCTGTTCGCCATCGCGCTGTTCGTGGCGTTCACCGCGCTGGCCGCGCCGTTGGCCAGAAAGCGCGCCGGGACCCCCGCGGCGGCCGGGAAGGGATGCACCCTGGAGGTACCGGGCGGCCGGCCCGCCGAGGACGACGTCCGGGTGTGACGGCCGGCCTCCCGGGGGACGCACGGAGAGGTAGCTGTAAGAACCAAACAGGGCTTCCGGTCATCACCTGGCACAATGGCCAAACGCATGCGCGGGAGAAGTCCTGACGTCCTAGGGAGGCAACGGTGGCGACGAGCGCGGGTTCTCCGGTCCGCGGCCGGTCGACGCGGCAGCGCACCGCGGTTTCGGCCGCACTCGACGAGGTCAACGAGTTCCGCAGTGCGCAGGAGCTGCACGACATGCTCAAGCACCGGGGCGACTCGGTGGGGCTGACCACCGTCTACCGCACGCTCCAGTCCCTCGCCGACGCCGGTGAGGTCGATGTGCTGCGCACCAGCGACGGTGAGGCCGTCTACCGCCGGTGCAGCACCGACGACCACCACCACCACCTGGTGTGCCGCGGCTGCGGCAAGGCCGTGGAGGTCGAGGGCCCGGCGGTGGAGAAGTGGGCCGACCAGATCGCCACCGAGCACGGCTTCCGCGATGTGGCGCACACCGTGGAGATCTTCGGGACCTGCGGGGAGTGCGCGGACGCCGCGGAGTCCCCGCGCGGCGTCTGACGGTTCCCGGCCGGCGCCCTCAGCCGGTCCGGTCGGCGGTGCGGTCCCCGCTGCGCGGCCGGCCCGGCAGCACGGCGTAGAGGACGGCCGACACCGCCATCCCGGCCGGCAGGGCGAGGTCGATCCCGCCCAGCGCGGCCGCTACGGGCCCCGTGTAGAGCGTCCCGACGCACAGCGCGGACGCCGCCACCCCGCCGGCCAGCGCCGCCACCCCGCGCAGGTGGAAGCCGCCCGTGTACCAGAACGGCCCGCCCCGGCTCTCGTCGCACAGCGCCCGCCCGTCGTAGCGGTTGCGGCGCAGCACGATGTCCGCGGCGTAGACGGCACTGCACGGGCCGAGCAGGACGACGGTCAGCTGGAGCACGTCGTTGACGGTGTCGAGGAAGTTGGAGACCAGCAGCGCGTAGAGGGTCAGCCCGACCGCGACCGCGCCGTCCGCGAGGACGCTGACCGAGCGGCGGATGCGCAGCCCCACGGCCTGGAGTGCGAGCCCGGCGCTGTACGCGGTCAGCGCGTTGAGCGCGATCGTGCCGAGCACGAGGGCGAGCAGGAAGAGCGGTGTGAACCACCCGGGCAGGATGCGCGGGAGCCCGGTCTGCGGGTCGGTCATGTCCACCGCGGTGGCCGCGAACGCGCCCAGCGAGCACACCACCACCCCGGGCAGGAAGCCGCCGAGCGCGGTCCAGCCGATCACCGCGTACGGCGAGGTGGTGCGCGGCAGGTAGCGGGAGAAGTCGGCGCTGGTGGTGTACGACAGCGGCCCCGAGGCCATCAGCGTCGTCCCGGTGAGCAGGGCGGCCCACAGGGCGGTGCCGGACAGCGGGTGGGCGGGCCGGTAGCCGAGGTCGGCGTGGGTGGCCACGGCCCAGGCGACGACCGCGAAGGCGGCGGTCAGCACGAGGGTGATCGGGGTGTAGAGCTTCACGATCAGCGCGTGCCCGTAGACGCTGATGGTGAGGGTGACCGCGGCGATGGCCACGACGACGATGACCTTGACGGGGGTGGTCAGCGGCAGTCCGGTGCGCGCGACGAGCGAGAAGGCGGAGCCGGCCGCGGCGGCGAGGTTGAGGGCGACGTAGCTGACCGAGATCAGCCAGCCGGTGACCGCGTTGTTCACGCGGTTGCCGAGGACGCCGTAGAGGGCGCGGGTGATCACTTCGCTGGGGGCGCCGGCGGCCGGGCCGGGAGCTGCGAGGAGGCCGGTGACGACCCACAGGAGGTTGCCGACGACGATCACCGCGAGGGCCTGCCCCAGGGTCAGTCCCATGAGGATCAGCGCGCCGCCGACCACGAGGTTCAGGTAATTGACGTTGGCCGCGGCCCAGACGGAGAACAGCGCGCGGGGGCGGCCGTGGCGTTCCCCGTCGGGGATGTGGTCGATGCCGTGCGCCTCGACCCGGCCGGGGCGGTCCGGGGCCGGCCCGGCTGCCTGGGATCTGCCGTCGCTGCCGGTGCACGGATCGGGGATCGTGGACGCCATGGGCCCTCCGGGAACGGGTCGTTGACCGACCTGGTTGCTTATTGGTCGCACACTCAATAGCCTCCGGGGTATGTCGTCAAGGGTTCCGCGCACACGCATCCGGAAAGACCCGGCCACCCGGCGGGCCGAAATCGTCGAGGCCGCGGCCACCGTCGCCCTCACCGACGGCCTGGAAGGCATCACCCTGCGGCGGATCGGCGAGGACCTCGGCGTCCGCCCCGGCCTGATCAGCCACTACTTCCCGTCCGCCGAGGAGCTGGTGGCGGAGGCGTTCGGCAGCGCCGCCACCGGCGAACTGGACGGGCTGCTGCCGCCCGCGGCCCCCGGCGAGACCCCGACCGCGCGGATGGCCCGCTTCCTCGCCCGCACCACCGGCGAGGCGTACGACGCCATCAGCCGCCTGTGGATCAACGCCCGCCACCTCAGCCGCTACCGCCCCCTGCTCCGCGAACGGGTCGCCGCCCAGGAGGCCGCCTGGCGCGGCCGCCTCGGCGATCTCGTCCGCGAGGGCGTCGAGTGCGGCGAGTTCCACGCCAAGGACCCGCTGATGGCGGCGATCTGGATCCTCGTGGTGCTCGACGGCCTCGGTGCGCACGCCAACACCGACACCAGCGAGCACCCCGCCGAGTCGTTCCTGCTGGCCTTCACCACCGCCGAACGCGAACTCGGCCTGCCCGCCGGGTCGTTGCGGCCCCGCAACGACTGACCCGACCGCCCCCGCAGTCATCCCGCCTCCCAGGAGCCCCCGTGCCCGCCGACCTCGTCCTGCTCTCCGCCCGCCTGCTCGACCCGGCCACCGGCGCCTTCCTGCCGGAGACCGCCCTGGCCGCGGCGGACGGGAAGATCACCGCCCTCGGCGACGACCGCGAGATCCGCGCGCTCGCCGGCCCCGCCACCACCGTGCTCGACCTCAAGGGCGCGGTGGTCACCCCCGGCCTCACCGACGGCCATCTGCACCCGGTGCACGGCGCCGAACTCACCCACGGCCTGGACCTGTCCGGCTGCACCGACCTGCCCGCGGTCCGCGACGCACTGGCCCGCGAGGCCGCCGCCCTCGCCCCCGGCGCCTGGCTGCACGGCTGGGGCCTGGACCCCAACGTCTTCGGCGGCCGCCCCGTCGAGGCCGCCGCCCTCGCGCCGGTCCTCGACGGCATCCCCGCCCTGCTCCAGCTCTTCGACGCGCACTCGATGCTGGCCAGCCCGCGCGCCCTGGAACTCGCCGGTGTCGACGGCCCGCGCACCTTCGACCAGGCGTCGGAGATCGTCTGCGACGCGGCGGGCCGCCCGACCGGCCTGCTGCTGGAGGACGCCGCCTGCGAACTGGTCGAACGGGCCGCCCCGCAGCCCACCCGCACCGAGCGCCGCGACCGGCTGGCCGCCGCGCTGCGCGCGATGGCCGCGGCCGGCCTGACCGGCGGCCACGCCATGGACGCCAACGGGGACAGCCTCGCCTTCTACGCGGAGCTGGACGCGGCCGGCGAGCTGCCGCTGCGGCTGCGGGTCGCGCCCTGGTGCCAGCCCGGCACCGGCGCCGACGGGGTCCGCGCCCTCATCGACCAGCAGGGCACCGGCGGCCGGCTGTGGCGCACCGCGGGCGTCAAGCTCTTCATGGACGGCACCATCGACAACGGCACGGCCTGGCTCGAACGCCCCGACTGCCACGGCGAGTCCACGCACGCCTTCTGGCCCGACCCCGACGCCTACACCCGGATCATCGGGCAGCTGCACGCGGCCGGGGTGCCCACCGCCACCCACGCCATCGGCGACGCCGCCGTCCGGCACGTCCTGGACGCCGTCGAGAAGGCCCGCGCCACCGGCACCACCGGCGTCCGGCACCGCGTCGAGCACATCGAGACGGTGCCCGACGACACCCTGCGCCGCTTCGCCGAGCTGGACGTGGTCGCCTCCATGCAGCCCACCCACTGCTGCGACTTCACCCGCGCCGACCACACCGACAACTGGTCCCGGCGGCTCGGCGAGGAGCGCGCCGCCCGCGCCTGGCGCTGCCGCGACCTGGTGGACTCCGGCGCCACCGTGGTCCTCGGCTCCGACTGGCCGATCGCCCCCTACCCGCCGCTGGGCGTGATGGCCGGCGCCCGCCACCGCCGCCCCACCCGCGACCTCACCCTGCCCCCGCACGGCCCCGAGCAGGCACTGACCGCGCTGGAGGCCCTGCGGGGCATGACCGTGCACGCCGCCCGCGCGGCCGGCGAGGAGGACCGGGCCGGCCGCCTCGCCCCCGGCCACCGCGCCGACCTCACCGCCCTCGGCGGCGACCCGCTCACCACCCCCGCCACCGACCTGCCGGAGCTGCCGGTCCTGCTCACCGTCCTCGACGGCCGCCCGACCCACCGCGACGCACGCCTGTGACCGGGCCGGACGCCGGGCCGGACGCCGCCGGGTGACGCCGACGGGCCGCCTCCCCGCGAAGGGAAGCGGCCCGTGGAAGCGTCCACCGGGTCCGTGCGGCCCGGCTCAGGTCGCCGTCTCGCCCGCCTCCAGCGGCGCCGCCCCGAACCGGCGGTCCCGCTTGGCGTACTCCAGGCACGCGTCCCAGAGGTTCCGGCGATCGAAATCCGGCCAGAGAATGTCCTGGAACACCATCTCGGCGTAGGCGCTCTGCCAGATCAGGTAGTTGGAGGTGCGCTGCTCACCGGACGGCCGCACGAACAGGTCCACGTCCGGCATGTCCGGGTAGTACATGTACTTGGCGACGGTCTTCTCGTTGACCTTCGACGGGTCCAGCTTCCCGGCCCGGACGTCCGCCGCGATGGCCGCCGCGGCGTCCGCGATCTCCGCCCGGCCGCCGTAATTCACGCAGAAGTACAGCGTCATCGCGTCATTGTTCTTGGTCTGCTCCTGGGCGATCTGGAGCTCCTGGACGACCGACTTCCACAATTTCGGCATCCGCCCGACCCACCGGATACGGATACCCAGCGCATCCATTTCGTCCCGGCGCCGGCGGATCACATCGCGGTTGAAATTCATCAGGAAGCGCACCTCGTCCGGCGACCGCTTCCAGTTCTCGGTGGAGAAGGCGTAGAGCGAGAGGTTCTTCACGCCCATCTCGATGCAGCCGCGCAGGACGTCCAGGACGACGCCCTCACCGACCTTGTGGCCCTCCGTGCGCGGCAGCCCGCGCTCCTTCGCCCACCGCCCGTTGCCGTCCATCACGATGGCGACGTGGTTCGGTACGAGCTCGCCGGGGATCCTCGGCGGCCGCGCACCGGAGGGATGCGGCTCGGGCGTCTGGTATTCACGTCGGTTGCGCCCCAGAATCCCGCGTACTGCCATGCGCCCCAGTCTCCTATGCAATATGGGTGGACGGTGTGTTCGGTTTTCCGCCGGCCGGTCGGCCGGCGCACCGGCGGCCGGGACCGCGCGGCGCACGCCCTTTTCCCCGCCAGGTTATTTCTCCACGTAGCGGAGCGAGCGCAGCCCGCGCTCCAGATGCCACTGGAGATAGGCCGCGACCAGGCCGCTGCCCTCCCGGACGTGCCGGGCCTCGCAGGCGTCCGCGGTCGCCCAGTCGCCGGTCAGCAGCGCGCCCAGCAGCCCGATGGCCTCCGAGGAGGGTACGACGCTTCCGGGCACCCGGCAGTCACCGCACACCACGCCGCCCGACCCCACCGAGAAGAACCGGTTCGGACCGGGCATTCCGCACCGCGCACAGGCGTCGAAGCTCGGCGCGTAGCCGTTCACCGCCAGCGAGCGCAGCAGGAACGCGTCCAGCACCAGGTGCGGGGCGTGCTCCCCGTTGGCCAGCGTCCGCAACCCGCCGACCAGCAGCAGGTACTGCTGGACGGCCGGCTCGCCCTCGTGGTCGGTGAACCGCTCGGCGGTCTCCAGCATGGCCGTCCCGGCCGTGTAGCGGGCGTAGTCGGTGACGATCGCGCCACCGTACGCGGCGATCGTCTCACTCTGCGTGCACAGCGGCAGCCCGCGCCCGACCAGCTCCCCGCCGCGGGCGAAGAACTGCACGTCCACGTGGGAGAACGGCTCCAGCCGGGCGCCGAACTTCGACTTCGTGCGCCGTACGCCGCGGGCCACCGCCCGCACCCGGCCGTTGCCGCGGGTGAGCAGCGTGATGATCCGGTCCGCCTCACCCAGCTTCTGGGTGCGCAGCACGATGCCGTCGTCGCGGAACAGAGTCATGCCGCCATTCTCCCGCACCGCGCGGACCGGCCGCGCTCAGGCCCGCTCGCCGAGGCTGCGGGCGTTGGCGTACCGGGTCTCCGCCCGCAGCCGCTCCCCGGCGGTGGCGCACCGGAGCGCCGCCGGAGCACAGTCCCACTCGGGCCCGCCCCCCACCGGCCGCAGCCGCAGCCCGCTCGCCGTCCGCCCGACGACCCGCCCCACGCGCCCGTCCCGGGTGTCCACCACGTATGTCCCGAATTCCGGGACCGCGGGCGCGCCCGTCACCGCTCCCCCAGCGCCTTCGCCAGCCGCCGCGCGGTGTCGATATTGCAGCGGCCCAATTCCACGAGGGTGGGCATGGTGCGGTGCGCGTACGACACCGGATCGAATCCGAGGGACGGCAGAACGATGCCGGCCCGGGCCAAGACTTCACGCAATTCCATGATCACGCTTTCCACTTCGGCGCGGTCGTTTTCCATCAGCGGCTCCTTTTCACCGTTCGCGGTAAAAGCCTGACCCGCCGAAGCTAGCCTGGGCAACAGGACCGGCTCTGCAACTGCCGGGCAGGGAAAGGACGCAGACCATGGCCAATGCCTCACGCCAGGTACTCTGGGAGTATTGGGGAGCAGAACTCAAACGCCACCGCGAGAACGCCGGCTTAACCCAGGAGATGCTGGGCGAGAAGGTGTTCGTCTCCGGCGGCTATATCGGCCAGTTCGAGCAGGCGATCCGCCGCCCCCAACTGGACGTCGCGATCCGCATCGACCAGGTGCTACAAACCGACGGCTTTTTCGAGCGAACGTGGCGCAAACTCATCGACGACCAGCGGTATGTGGATTACTTCGCGAAGGTGGTGGAGCTGGAGCCGCTGGCGACGACGATCTGCGAGTTCGCGCCGATGATCGTGCCCGGCCTGCTTCAGACCGAGCCGTACATGCGCGCCCTCATGCGGGCGGCCAGCCCGTTCGCGCCGGACGAGGCGTTCGATGAAGGCGTGCAGTCACGCCTGGACCGCGCGGTCGTCTTCAACAGCGGGGGTGGGCCGGTGTATTGGGTGGTACTGCACGAGGCCGCCCTCCGCACTCCGGTGGGCAGCCCCGGCGTCATGGCGGATCAGCTGGACCACATCGTCCGACTGATCCGCGACCACAAGGCCCTGGTCCAGCTCCTCCCGTTCTCTGCGGGCGCGTACCCCTCCATGGGGAAGATGTTGAAGCTCATGGACTTCGAGGACGCTCCGCCAACTGCCTATACAGAGGCCGTGTATTCGGGGACGCTGCTGGACGATCCGGCCATAGTGAAGCGGGTACAGCAGGACTACGATTTGATCAGGGCCGCGGCACTCTCGCCGGAGGCATCCCTGGCCCTGATCGAATCGGCGGCGGAGGATTACCGACAATGCGCGACCACGACCTGAGCACTGCCAACTGGCGCAAGAGCACCTACAGCGGGCACAACAACGACGACTGCCTGGAGGTCTCCGACAGCCTCCCCGGCCTCGTCCCCGTCCGTGACAGCAAGGACCCTGAGGGCCCGGCCCTCGTGTTTCCGGCCGACGGGTGGACGTCGTTCATCGGCGCCGTCAAGAGCGGGCAGCTGACGACCGGCTGAGGTCACCGGAACAGCCGGCCCCGTCGCCCTTCCCCGGGCGGCGGGGCCGGCTACCTCACAGCCCTCGGACCACCCTGGCCCTGCCCACCGTGCGGAAGCCGAGGTCGTGACGGTAGATCTCGGGCATGCGGTAGCGTCCGTCCGCGTCCCTGGACAGCACGCCCCACTGTTCCAGCGCTTCGACCTCGTCGGCCTTCAGACCCACGTCCGCCGCGTCGAACGGCATCCGGACCGAGTCCGAGTAGCGCGACATGTCCCGCAGGAGCTTTCCCAGGGGCGGGTTCTCCTGGCTGATCTCCCCCACCTTCTCCCGGCTACAGACCCCCAGTGCGTGACGCATGGCGGCCGGCGTCAGCACCCTGTCGTGCCAGCGGTCGTCACTCACCGAGGCGCGTGCCGCCTCGCAGAGGAAGCGGACGACATCGCGGGCCTGGATCTGCTGGTTGAAGTCCCCCAGGGCCGCGGGGACCCAGCGCTCGGTACCCGCCTCGCGGGACTTGCTCGTCCCGAGTTTCGCGCCCCAGAGTGGAAGCAGCGCCTGGACGATCTCGTGGTATCCCATATCGGTGATCGGGAGTCTCGGGTCCGGGGCCTGCACCGCTTCGGCGCTCACCGCCACCCACAGGGCGAGCCGGAGCGCGTCCTCGGTGTCCCACCGCAGCTCGTAGGAGGCGTAGCGGTCGAGGAACTGGCCGAGGTTCTGCCGGATCGCCCCGCGGACCAGGTCCTGGCGGACGAAGACCACGAGGCCCAGCGAGCGGTTGCGCAGCCGGCGGAGCCAGGCCGGAACCTCCATCAGCAACGTCCGCAGCGCGATCCGCTTGGGCTCTCCCTCCAGCGACTCCAGCCAGTCCTCCAGGCCGTCGATGATGAAGAGGCAGGAACCGGACGCGTCCAGGGTCCGGTCGAGGAGGAACTGCTCGGCGGGAACGCCCGGTTCGGCACCGGCGGCCCGGGCCAGGCACTCCAGCCAGCGGGTCCGCCAGAACTCCGGGTCCTCGGCCCGCTCGTCGCGCAGGCCGGCGTTGAGATGGTCGCGGATATCGGCCGCGGTGACGCCTGCCCCGCCCGCCGCCTGGTCCCTGAGCTTCTGTGACGGCGCCACACCGGCCTGCGGCTCCGCGAGGTTGGCGGGGTCCAGGACGGGAACCACCCGCGCGGCCCGCTCGACACTCTGACCGTTCTCCCGGGCGAACTCCTCCCAGGACCCCTCGGCGCACATCCTGGCGAAGGTGAAGGTCTTGCCCGCGCCCTTCGCGCCCACCACCACCGCCACCGGGAGATCGGTGCTGTGGTCCGCGATGAGCCGGCGCACCGGCTCGGTGGTCAGGAATCCGAGGCCCGAATCCATCCCGCGCTGCTCGGCGAAGACGAGTCGGCGGGCGGTGCTCTCCAGGGCCCGCCGACGGCCGTCCAGCGTGGCCGGTTCCGGAACGCCCGTCTCGGCCACGGAGGCGGCGCCGGGGGCCAGTTCGTCGAGCAGGCCGGGCAGGCCGCAGCGGCGGACGACGTCCACGACGGAGTCCCAGCTCTGCGGAAGGGCCAGCAGTTCCTCGCGGAACGGGCTGAGCACCGGCTTGGTCAGGACCTGCTCGTCCACCGCCAGGTCTTCCGGGGTGTACTGTTCCGCGGTCGTCGCCGCCAGGGCGAGCGTGGACGACAGTGCCGCCGACAGGCCGCCGCGGGCCTCCTCCGCGTGACCGTCGTGGACGTCGAGCCGGTACTGCGTGACGATCGCGCCGGGCGTGGGGTCCGTCCCCGCCACCGCGGGGGACTGCGCCCCCAGCTGACGGATCATGGTTTCGGTTCCCTGGAGGGACTGGCTGCTGATCGTGGTCACGAACACCCGCATCACCCGGGGGTCCAGCAGGATCGGCGCGGACAGCTCGGAAGCCCCGGCCCGCAGGTCCAGGACAACGGTGTCGGCACCGGCGGCGACCGCGAGGGCCGCCAGGGACTCGCTGAGGAAGTAGGGCGAGCGGTCCTCGGTCAGCAGGTCGGCGGGCCCGATCCGCGGCGGCCCCAGGCGCGTGCGGCGGCCGGCCGGGAGCACGGTGACCCGGCCCGTCCCCGGGTACCGGGACACGCGTTGGTTGGGCAGGTAGGCGGCGGCGATCTCCACCGCCGGACCGGGGTCCCCCTGCTTGGCGGAGTGCAGCAGCGCCAGCACGTCCTCGTAGGCGATGTCGCAGCGGCCGCCCTGCGCCTGGTACATCCATGTGATGCCGGGCGCCTCCAGGTCCGCGTCCACGAGGAGCACGTGCTGTCCCCGGGAGGCGAGGAGATCGGCGAGTGCCACGGCGTGCAGGGTGCGTCCCACACCGCCTTTGAAGGAGTGGAAGGCGACCAGCTGGGTATCGCCGGCGAATTGCGCGGATTCCGGGCGCGGCAGGCTCTCGCCCAGCTCGGAGGTGATACGGCGTTCGCTGAGTTTGGGGCGGCGGCGGACCGGCCCGGTATCGGCCGACTCGGCCAGCCGCACGGGAAGGGATGCAGGAGTGTGGGCGGCAGGACGGTCCAGGGCGAGCTCCAGGCCCGCCCCCTGGTCCGCGGTCGATCCGAGCCCGAACTGGCCGTCCAGCCACGTGCGGACGTCATCGGCCCGCGTGCCCGGCAGAACGGTCAGCTCGATCCCGTCCCACCAGGCGTCGACCTCCAGCAGCCACTGCGGCCACCGTCCCTCGACCGCTGCTTCGGCCAGTTGGGAATCGATGTCGACCCAGGTGAAGAGCTTGCCCGCCATGTCGCTCAAAATCCCTTCCTGGCGCCGTTCAGCAAACCCTTCAGGGCGTCGCCGGCAGCTTTTTGGTCATCTGTCCGCAATTCCGCACCATAGCGCCACGCCTCATGCAACTCATGGCTCTCGATCCATGCGCCGTCCTTGGACCGGCGGCACCGCAGCGGGTCCGCTCCGGACCCGGGGTCCTGGAGGTTCAACGCTTTGGCCAAGCGGCGGAGGTTATGCGTCCGTAAATCTTTGGGCAAGGCTGATGTGTCTGCTCGCTGGAGGATCCAGCGGAGCACCTCTGCCTTCAATGCGCACTCGGCGGCATAGAAGAACAGCAATCCGCTGACCGCGGTCTCCCCGGCCGCCTCGGCGGCCTCCCCCTGTTTGGCGAGCCGTTCACGGCTGCGTCGTAACTCGCTCACTCCCACGTCCACCATCGCACCAGGTTACTGACGGAAAGACGGCTACCGGACAGTTCGCCTTCCTTCCACCGAGCCGCGGAAACACGGCAGTTGCCGTTCCGCGCGCCGGACGGGACAGCGGGCTGACGCCGTATTCCGTGCACCCCGCAATCCCCCGGCCGCTTTCCGGGCGACGGGGCCGCATCACGTTATCGACCGGTCATCAACGGCTGAACGTGACCTTCCGTACTTCACGGTCTCCGCACGTCAAGGATCCTCACGGCGTGTCGGGGGGCAGGTAGCATCCGGTGATGATCGGCGCACGGCAGCCGTGGCGGCCGAGACATCCCGGGCAGTCTCCACACGAGGATCTCGATGACATCCATACCGCAGGCGCTGTTGTGGTGCCTCAGCGCAGGCACGGTCGCCGCCGTCGTGCTGGCGGTGCTCCTGGTCCGCGCGCGCAAGGACGGTGCCGGCCTCAAGGCCCGCCTGACCGCCGCCGAGGAACACAGCAGCGCCACGCTCCACAGCAACACGGAGCTGTCGGCCAGACTGCGGGCCACGGAGGCCGAGATCCGGCACCTGGCCGAGGCCCGGCTGCCCGACCTGACCACGGCGCTGGCCCACCCGCACGTACCGGTGCGCGGGCTGCTGGACAAGCGGTTCGCCGGGTCGGAGACCGAGCAGGCGCTGGACGGCGTACTGGAGCAGGTCAGCGAGGCGATCACCAAGGAGCGCACCCGCGTCGACGCGGCGGCGCAGTCCACCCTGCGGGGCGCGACCACCACCATCCAGGCGCTGCTGTACCGCGTGCAGACCGCGATCCAGGAGATGCAGCACCGCTACGACGACCCGCAGATCGCCCAGGACCTGCTGGACGCGGACTTCCTCAATGAGCAGGCGCTGCGGCGCGTCCAGGCCACCGGCGTGGTCTGCGGCGCCTGGCCGGGGCTGACCCGCGAGGACTCCTACCTCGCCGAACTGGTCGTCGGGGCCAGCTCCCGGCTGCGCGGCTACGAGCGGGTGCAGATCAGCAACCAGCTGCGGGACCCGGTCGCGGTGGTGGCGCGGGCCGTCGAGCCGATCGCGATCACCATCACCGAGCTGCTGGCGAACGCGCTGCACCACTCGCACCGGGAACTCCCGGTCACCGTCACCCTCCAGCAGGGCAACCGCGGCGCGTCCGTGATCATCGACGACTACGGCGTCGGCATGCACGACGACGAGCTCAAGCACGCGATGGAGCTGCTGGCGGGCAGCGACGCCCTGCTGCTGACGCAGCTGGGCGACCCGCCGCGGTCCGGTTTCGCGGCGGCCGGCCAGCTGGTCCGCCAGTACGGCTTCGGGGTGCACGTCGAGCCGTCGCCGTACGGCGGGGTGCGGGCCGTGGTCTACATCCCCGGCGATCCGCTGCTGACCTTCCTGGACGAGGACGACCGGCCGATGTCGGTGATGGCGCCGATGCCGCACCGCCCGGCGGTGCGGGACCGCGCGATGCCGACCGGGGCCACCGCGCCCGCCACGCCCGCGGGCGTCGTGCCCGCCGCCCCGGCCCCGGCCCCGGCTCCGGCCCCGGCCCCGGCGCACCGGCAGCCCGCCGCACCCGCCCCGCAGCCGCGGCCCGCGCACGCCGCGCCGGCCGAACCGGCGCCGGACCGGGCCCCGACCGAGGGCGAACTGCCGCGCCGCCGGCGCCGCCGCCCGGTGTCCGAGCAGCAGCCCGAATCGCGTACCGAAACCCTCAACCTGCGCTCCCCGGAGGAGACCGGTTCCCGCTGGGCGGCGCTCCAGCGCGGCACCGAGTCCGGGCGGGCCGCAGCCCACTCCGACGCCCCCCACGCCGACCCCTCGCAGTCCGATTCCCCGCGCAGTCCCGAAGGGAACGCCCAGTCATGAACAGCCCCACCCGCCGCCGTGTCACCGAGGACAAGTCCTGGGTGCTGGCTCCCCTGCTGGAGCTGCCGCATGTCGTCCACGCCGCCGTCATCTCCGGCGACGGCTTCATCGAGGGCGCCTCGCCGGGCCTGACGCGGGAGGCCGCGGAGGGCGTCGCGGCGATGATGTCGGCGCTCCAGGGCGCCGGGCGCGCGGTGACCGCGGCGTTCACCGAGAAGGACGACGCGACGCTGCGGCAGACCGTGATCGAGTCCGATGAAGGTTTCGTTTTCGCGATCCCGGCGGGTGAGAACACCTGCCTGGCCGTTTTCGCCGATCCGGAGGTGAACATGGGCGTCGTCGCGCACCACATGCAGATCCAGGTGACGACCCTGGGCAAGAAGGTCATGAACAGCCCGGCTCGGGACACCGGTAGCCCGGCATGACGCCGCGCCAGGGCAGCGGACGGCGCCTCGTACCGGCCTATCTGGCGACCGGGGGACGCGCCCGACCGAGCCGCAACACACTGGACCGGATGACCGTGCTGATCGGCGTGGACATGCCGATCACCAGTGAGGTGCGCCCCGAGGAGCACCGGATCCTGGAGCTGCTCCAGCCCGGGGCGCTGACTCTGGCCGAGGTCGCCGCCCACCTTCACCTGCCGGTGAGCGTGGTGAAGGTGCTGGTGGCCGACCTCGTCGATGCCGGGCGCCTGCACGCCCGAGTCCCCATACCCGAAGCCGAGCAATTCGACCGGCAGATCCTGGAGAGGGTTCTCGATGGACTCCGCTCTCTCAAGTCCTAGCACCGGCGCCGGGACCGGCGGCATGTATCTCTCCGGCGCGGACCAGACGCTGGTGAAGCTGCTGGTCGCCGGGCCGTTCGGGGTCGGCAAGACCACCCTCATCCGCGCCCTGTCGGAGACCCCGCCGCTGCACACCGAAGAGGTCATGACGCAGAGCGGCGCGATGGTCGACGACCTGGCCGGCGTGCGGGACAAGACCACCACGACCGTCGCCATCGACTTCGGGCGGCTGACGCTCTCCGACGAGCTGGTGCTGTACCTGTTCGGCACGCCCGGGCAGAAGCGTTTCCGCCCGCTGTGGCAGGACATCGCCCGCGGCGCGCTGGGCGCCCTGGTCCTCGCCGACACCCGCCGGCTGGCGGACTCGTTCGAGGTGATGGACATCATCGAGGAGGCCGGACTGCGCTACGCGGTCGCGGTCAACACCTTCCCCGACGCCCCGCAGTACGACGTGCCGAAGCTGCGCGAGGCGCTCGACCTGCACCCGGACACCCCGCTGGTGCTGTGCGACGCCCGCGACCGGGACCAGTCCGTCGACGCGCTGATCGCCCTGGTCCGCCATGTCCTGGCCCACACGCCCGAGGAGAACCCGAACCCGTGACTTCCCCGTACGAGCCGGGCGCCGCCCCGCCGCCGTCCTGCCCCGGGCACTCCGCCCCGCCGCCGGAGGCCGCCGCCCCGCCGCCGGGCTGCCCGGCGCACGCGGCGGCGCCGCAGCAGGCAGCCCCGGCGCAGCAGGACGGGACCGCGCCGGTGCGGCTGTACGGGCCGGAGTTCGCCGCCGACCCGGGCCGGGTCTACGCGTACCTGCGGCAGTTCGGGGCGCTGGCGCCGGTGGAGATCGCGCCCGGGGTGACCGCGATGCTGGTGACCGACTACCGGGCGGCGCTGGACCTGCTCAACGACGACGCCACCTGGTCGAAGGACTCCCGGCCCTGGATGCAGACCGTCCCGGCGGACTCGCCGGTCATGCCGATGCTCGGCTGGCGGCCCAACATCTTCTTCAGCGACGGCCCGGCGCACGTCCGCTACCGCGACGTGGTCGTCGACAGCTTCAAGCTGGTGGAGCCGCACGAGCTGCGCTCCCGGGTGCACCACGCGGCGGACACCCTGATCCAGCGCTTCGGCGCCCGCGGTGAGGCGGACCTGATCGGGGACTACGCCCGGCTGATCCCGCTGCTGATGTTCAACACCCTCTTCGGGCTGCCCGATTCCTACAGCGACCGGCTGATCGCGGCGATCGCGGGGATGCTGGAGGGCAATTCGCCGGAGGAGGCGGCGGCCGCCAACGAGGCGTACACGCAGTACATCATGGAGCTGGTCGGCGCGAAGAAGGCGCAGCGGGGACCGGACCTGACGTCGTGGATGATGGACCACCCCAACGACCTCAGCGACGAGGAACTGATCCACAACATCATCCTCGTGATGGGCGCCGGCAACGAGCCGCTGGCCAACCTGATCGGCAACGCGCTGTCGCGGATGCTCTCCGACGACCGGTACTACAACACCCTCTCCGGCGGCGCACTGACCGTGCAGGACGCCATCAACGAGGTGCTGTGGAACGACCCGCCGCTGACCAACTACTCGGCGCACTTCCCGGTCCGGGACGTGTTCTTCCACGGCACCTGGCTGCGCGCCGGACAGCTGGTGATGGTCTCGTACGCGGCGGCCAACAGCCAGTTCGACACCACGGCGACGACCGGGCCGGGGTCGGGCAGCGGCTCGCACCTGTCCTGGGCGGCGGGCCCGCACGCCTGCCCGGTGAAGCGGCACGCGCTGCTGATCGCCACCACCGCGATCGAGCGGCTGACCGCCTGGCTCTCCGACATCGAACTCGCCGTCACCCCCGATGCGTTGCAGTGGCGCAACGGGGCCTTCCACCGGGCCCTGGTCGCCCTCCCGGCCCGCTTCACCCCCATCACCCCGGATCAGGCAGGAGCTACGCCATGGCACAACAGCGACAGCGGCCCTTCGTCATCGACCCGGCCGGAACCGACATCCACGGGGAGAACGCCCGCCTCCGCGCATTAGGCCCGGCGGCCAGGATCGAGCTGCCCGGCGGGATCGCGGCCTGGGGCGTGACCGGCCACGCCCTGCTCAAGGAACTGCTCACCGACGACCGGGTCTCGAAGGACCCGCGGGCCCACTGGCCGGAGTGGCAGCGCGAGGAGATCCGCGGCAGCTGGCTCCAGTCGTGGATCGGGGTGACGAACATGTTCACCGCGTACGGCCCCGACCACCGCAGGCTGCGGAAGCTGATCGCCCCGGCGTTCACCGCGCGCCGCACCGAGGCGATGGTGCCGCGGGTGGAGCAGATCACCCGCGGCTTACTGGACCGGCTGGCGGCGCACCCGGCGGGTGCGACCGTCGATCTGCGGGAGTCCTTCAACCACCCCCTGCCGATGCAGGTGATCTGCGAGCTGTTCGGCTATCCGGAGGGCGAGCCGCGGGTCGAACTGGCCCGGATCGTCGCCGAGATCCTGGACACCACGGCCACACCGGAGCAGGCCACCGCGACCTGGGTGGCGGTCAACGAGCTGCTCGGCTCACTGGTCGCGGCCAAGCGCGCGGAGCCCGCGGACGACCTGACCAGCCTGCTGGTCGCGGCGCGCGACGACGCGGGCCAGGGGATGACCGAGCAGGAGCTGCTGGACACCCTGCTGCTGGTCATCGGCGCCGGCCACGAGACCACCGTGGACCTGCTGGGCAACGCGGTGTACGCGCTGCTGACCCACCCCGACCAGCTGGAGCTGGTGCGCGGCGGCGCGGCGTCGTGGGACGACGTGATCGAGGAGACGCTGCGCTGGCGGCCGAGCATCGCCAGCCTGCCGCTGCGGTTCGCGGTGGCGGACATCGAACTGCCGCACGGCGAGGTGATCCGCCAGGGCGAGGCGATCCTGGCGATGTACGCGGCGGCGGGCCGGGACACCGCGCAGCACGGGGCGGACGCCGCGGAGTTCGACCTCACCCGGGCGGGCCAGGAGCACCTGGCGTTCGGGTACGGGGTGCACCACTGCATCGGGGCGCCGCTGGCCCGGCTGGAGGCGCGGACCGCGCTGCCGGCCCTCTTCGCGCGCTTCCCGGACCTGCACCTGGCCGTACCGGCCGAGGAACTGCGGCCCGCGGGCGGCTTCATCGCCGGCGGCCTGGCGAGCCTGCCGGTCCGCCTGACAAGGCCCTGACGGCTACGGGGCGCCCACCGGTGCCGCTGGGTCGGTCAGCCGCGGTAGCGCGTCGGCGCCCACCGGAGCCGCTGGGTCGGTCAGCCGCGGTAGCGCGTTCCGCGCGCCGCCGCGGCCACCAGGCGCTCGACGTCCTCCGGGTCGAGGGTCAGGGCGGCGCCGGCGGTGCTGAGCACCTCGCGTTCGGCGGGGGTGCAGGGGCCGTCCGCGAGGGCGATCCGGGCGGCCCCCAGGAGCAGCGACTCCCGCCCGGCGGGGGCGAGGTGCGGGGCCAGCGGCTCCAGCGCCTCGTGCAGCTCTATGGCCAGCGCGGTACCGCACGGGTCCAGCCCCCGGTGGCCGCTGTGGCCGCCGGTGACCGCCTCGTAGGTGCCGGTCATCGGGCCGGTGTCGGCGGCGAGCGCGGCGAGGAGGGTGAGCAGCTCGTCCTCGGTGCAGTCGGCGGAGCCGGCCGCGCGGACCGCCTCGACGGCGGTGTCGCGGACCGTGCGGGAGGCCGTACCGCCGGCCGCCAGCAGGGCGAGCGTCAGGGTGTGCACGGCGTCCCGGAGCATCGTGGACAGCCGCACGGTGGTGGGGTGGTCGAGCGCGTCGAGCCCGAAGTGGCCGTGGCAGGCCGAGCACTCCAGGACCGGCCCGGCGTCGCCGCGGGCCAGGACGGGCACACCGAGGACGTGCAGGCGGCGCCGGCCGGTGCGGCGGAGGTAGTTGCGGTCCCCGCCGCAGTCGGGACAGAAGAACTCCCCGTCGGCGACGGTCCGCCACGAGGTGCGCACCCCCACCACACATACGTTGCGCATCACGTCAGCCCTCCGCCACGCCGCGGCTACATTGCCGTTCGGTACGTGATGTTAGCCACACCCGTGATGTGCCGTCAGCACCTCGTATCGGACAACGGGCGGTCCGCTGGCCGGAATGCGTGAGGAGATGCGTACGGAGTGTGTACGCGCCCGGTGCGCCGGCCCCGCCGCTCCCGGGGGTGCGGAGCGGCGGGGCCGGGCGGCGGGGAGGGGCGGCCGGCCGGGGTCAGCGCGCCGCGCGGTTGACGGCGGAGACCACGGCCTTGAGGGAGGCGCGGGTGGTGTTGGCGTCGATGCCGATGCCCCACAGCACCTTGCCGTCGATGGCGCACTCGATGTACGAGGCGGCCTGCGCGGAGGCGCCCTCGCTCATGGTGTGCTCCTGGTAGTCCAGCAGCCGGACGTCGATGCCCAGGCCCTGGAGGGCCTGGAAGAACGCGGAGATCGGGCCGTTGCCGGAGCCGACCAGCACGGTCTCGGCGCCGTCCACCTCGGCCTCGACGGTGAGGGTGTCCACACCGTCCTTGTCGGTGGTGGTCTGCCCGGCCCGGACCTGGATGCGGCCCCAGGGGTTCTCCGGGTTGGGCAGGTACTCGTCCTGGAAGACCTCCCAGATGGCGGCCGGGGTGACCTCGCCGCCCTCGGTGTCGGTCTTCTCCTGGATGATCCGGGAGAACTCGATCTGCATCCGGCGCGGCAGGTCCAGCTTGTGGTCGTTCTTCAGGACGTAGGCGATACCGCCCTTGCCGGACTGCGAGTTGACGCGGATGACGGCCTCGTAGGAGCGGCCGACGTCCTTGGGGTCGATGGGCAGGTACGGGACCGCCCACTCGATGTCGTCGACGGTCTTGCCCTGGGCGGCGGCGTCGGCCTCCAGCGCGTCGAAGCCCTTCTTGATGGCGTCCTGGTGGGAGCCGGAGAAGGCGGTGTAGACCAGGTCGCCCGCGTAGGGGTGGCGCGGGTGGACCTCCATCTGGTTGCAGTACTCGCTGGTGCGGCGGATCTCGTCGATCTGCGAGAAGTCGATCTGCGGGTCGACGCCCTGGGAGAAGAGGTTCATGCCCAGGGTGACCAGGTCGACGTTGCCGGTGCGCTCGCCCTGGCCGAACAGGCAGCCCTCGACGCGGTCGGCACCGGCCATCACGGCCAGTTCGGCGGCGGCCACGGCCGTACCCCGGTCGTTGTGCGGGTGGGTGGACAGGCAGACGAAGTCCCGGCGGCTGAGGTTGCGGCTCATCCACTCGAACCGGTCGGCGTGCGTGCTGGGCGTCGAACGCTCCACGGTGGCGGGCAGGTTGAGGATGATCTCGCGGCCCTCCTCGGGCTGCCAGACGTCCATCACCGCCTCGCAGACCTCCAGGGCGAAGTCCAGCTCGGTGTCGGTGAAGATCTCCGGGCTGTACTGGTAGCCGAACGCCGTCTCGTCGCCGAGCAGTTTGTCGGCGTACTCCATGACCAGCCGGGTGCCGTCCACCGCGATCTGCTTGACCTGCTCCTTGGAGCCGCGGAAGACGACCCGGCGGAAGGTGGGGGCGGTGGCGTTGTAGAGGTGGACGGTGGCCCGGGGGGCGCCGCGCAGCGACTCCACGGTGCGCTCGATCAGCTCCTCGCGCGCCTGCGTCAGCACCGAGATCGTCACGTCGTCCGGGATCGCGCCCTCTTCGATGATCGACCGGACGAACGCGAAGTCGGTCTCACCGGACGAGGGGAAGCCGACCTCGATCTCCTTGTACCCCATGCGTACCAGCAGGTCGAACATCTCCCGCTTGCGGGCCGGCGACATGGGGTCGATCAGCGCCTGGTTGCCGTCGCGCAGGTCCGTGGAGAGCCAGCGGGGGGCCTTGGTGATCCGCCGCTCCGGCCAGCTGCGGTCGGGCAGGTGCACGGCCTCGAAGGGCCGGTACTTGTGGATCGGCATCCCGGACGGGGCCTGGGTGTGGGTGGCGTTGGTGAGCGGGGTGGGGCGGCCGACAGGCTGCGACATTGCGTAGGGCTCCTCGGAGAGGTCCGTTGGACGGCCGACGGTCGAACGCAGCACCAGATCCCGCGGGGAGGGGGTCGGCCTACGACTACAGGCCCTCGCCGCGGCAGCTAAGGAGAAGCAGCCCGAAACGCATGATGGGCAGCACGTTAGCCGAGGCGGAGAAGATCCGCAGTCGTGTATCAGTATGCGGGACCGCCCGGACGGAGCGGGGGGAATGCGACCAACTACACGTTTTCGGGAACTTCGGCCGCGGGCAGTGACAGATGCATTACCCAGTGCCACCGTTTTATGCATGAAGGAAACCGTGACCCAGCCGCGCACCTCATCCACCCCCACGACCCCGGTCTTCTGCACCATCGTCCCCCCGCACATCCTCGGCAAGCTCGCCGAGCACGAGGACCCGGAGCACCACGAGCCCGCCCGCCGCACCCTGGAGCACGACGCCCTCCACCGCACCCGCCGCGCCGGCCTCGCCGCGCAGCTGCTCGCCCCGGCCGCGGACCGGGCGGACGCCGACAAGCCGAACCGCACCGTCTACGACGCCGGGCACCAGCAGAACCTCCCCGGCACCAAGGTCCACGCCGAGTCCGACGGCCCCTCCAAGGACGCCTCGGTCAACCGCGCGCACGCCGGCCTCGGCGCCACCTTCGAGCTGTACCTCAAGATCTACGGCCGCAAGTCCATCGACGGCGCCGGCCTCCCGCTGAACGCCACCGTCCACTACGGCGAGAAGTACGACAACGCCTTCTGGGACGGCGAGCGGATGGTCTTCGGCGACGGCGACGGCCAGCTCTTCAAGGACTTCACCATCCCGGTCGACGTCATCGGCCACGAACTCACCCACGGCGTCACCCAGTACACCGCCAACCTCGACTACCAGGGCCAGTCCGGCGCCCTGAACGAATCCATCTCCGACGTCTTCGGCTCCCTGATCAAGCAGTACGCCCTGGGCCAGAGCGCCGACCAGGCCGACTGGCTGATCGGCGCCGACCTGCTCGCCGCGGGCGTGCACGGCCAGGCCCTGCGCTCGATGAAGGCCCCCGGCACCGCCTACGACGACCCCAAGCTCGGCAAGGACCCGCAGCCCGCCACCATGGCCGGCTACGTCCGGACCGCCGACGACAACGGCGGCGTCCACCTCAACTCCGGCATCCCCAACCACGCCTTCTACCTCGTCGCCAGCGCGCTCGGCGGCAAGGCGTGGGAGCGCGCCGGCCAGATCTGGTACGACGTCCTCACCGGCGGCCACCTCGCCAAGAACGCCCAGTTCGCCGACTTCGCCCACCTCACCGTGCAGGCCGCCCAGACCCGCTACGGCGCCTCCGGCGCGGAGCACGAGGCGGTCGTGAAGGCGTGGTCCACCGTCGGCGTGACCGGTACGTAACGCTCGCCCCCGGGGCGGGAGGGGCGCATTCCGCCCACCCGCACGCGTACTCCCGCCCCGGCGGGTAGAAGGCCCCCATGCGCATTCACATCAGCCGCACCGGCGGGTTCGCCGGCATCGAGCGGCACGCCGAGATCGACACCACCGACCGCCCCGACGCCGCGGAGTGGCAGGCCCTCGCCGACCGCGCCATGTCCGCCGCCCACACCGAACCGCCCACCGGCGTCCCCGACGGCTTCCGCTACACCCTCACCGTCGACG
The DNA here is from genome assembly GCF_023155275.1 of Streptomyces rhizoryzae. Lineage (GTDB taxonomy): Bacteria > Actinomycetota > Actinomycetes > Streptomycetales > Streptomycetaceae > Streptomyces > Streptomyces rhizoryzae. Next base: position 1,186 of record NZ_JALMUV010000068.1, on the reverse strand, counting down.
GCAAGACCGCCTACTGCAGCGACCCCCACCTCACCGACGCCCAGCGCGAACTGATCGACCTGGTCCTGAAGGAGGGCTCGTGAGGGGCCCGGGGTCTTGACACCCCTACCCGCGGTAACAAGGGTCCGGGCACGGCCCCGGAGCCAGCTGCACCCGCATCCCTGCCCGCCTTCCCCCCGGACTTCCTCTGGGGCGTGGCCACCTCCGCCGCACAGATCGAAGGAGCGGCCGACGAGGACGGACGGGGCCCCTCCGTCTGGGACGTCTTCGCCGCCCGACCGGGCCGGATCAAGGACGGCCCCACCCCCCGGGTGGCCACCGGCCACTACCACCGCTACCGCGAGGACGTCGCGCTCCTCGCGGACCTGGGCGTCGACGCGTACCGCTTCTCGATCGCCTGGCCCCGGTTACGGCCTGGGCCGCCACGCACCCGGCCGGCAGCTGCTCTTCGACGCCCTGCCGGCCGCCCACCACCAGCTCCTCGGCCACGGTCTGGCCGTCCAGGCGCTCCCCCTCCCGCCCGGCCTCCCCTTCGCCCCCCGCGAGATCGAGGACCGCCCCCGCACCGGCTTCGGCCGGCCGGTGGTCCCCGAAGCCCTCACCGAAACTCCTGCTGACCTTCCGCGAACGCTACGGCGCGCACCTCCCCCCGATCCTCATCACCGAGAACGGCTGCGCGTACGAGGACCCCGACGACCCAGCAGCGGATCGCGTTCCTGGACGCCCACCTACGGGCCCTGCGCACCGCGATGGACGCCGGCGCGGACGTCCGCGGCTATTTCGTCCGGTCCCTCCTCGACACCTTCGAGTGGGCCGAGGGCTACGGACAGCGCTTCGGACTCGTCCACGTCGACTACGAAACACTGACCCGCACACCGAAGCCGTCGTTCCGGTGGCTCGCGGCCGCGTTGCGGGGTGGGGTGCGCCCCACGTAGTCGGCTTTCCCGCCGTGGGGGTTCTTTCGTGTGCGCCTGCGGCGCGTTGCGTTGCCGCTGCGCGGGGCTTTCGGGTGCGGTGGCGGGGCTGCGGGGTGGGGGCCGACGTGAGTGGGTCGGTGCCGGCCGTGTATTGCGGGTGAGCGCCCGTGCATGGGTGAGGGCCCTCAGGGGACCACCGGCATCAGCCCCCGATCACCGTTTTTCATGTCCCACCTCGGGAGGGGGCGGGGGTGGGGGGGGGGGGGGGG
>NZ_JALMUV010000067.1 GCF_023155275.1 Streptomyces rhizoryzae | reverse complement strand
GGCGGGCTCCCGGGGTGGTGCGGGCGGCTCCTGGGGAGCGGCGGGCGGCTCCTGGGGAGCGGCGGGCGGGCCCGCGGGGGCGGGCGGGGCGGCGAGGGATTCGGCCAGGTCGTCCATCGCCAGGTGGACGACGGCGACCGGCTTGCCGGGGTCGGCGGTGGACGCGGCGCGCAGGGCGGCGGCGAGCGCGGTGCCCTCGGTGTCCCCCGGGGTGGCGGTGCCCTCCTCCCCCACCCAGGGGATGGCGGTGACGACGACCGCATCGCAGCCTTCGCCGGCGAGCGCCCGGGCCAGGGCGGCGCGGAAGTCCTGCGGGGTCGCCGCGGAGGGCAGGACGTGGGGGCGCTGGGGGCGCAGCCCTTCGGTGAGGCAGGCGTCGTAGGCGAGCAGCGCCAGCGATTCGGAGTTGCCCAGGATGGCGACGCGCGGTCCGGCGGGCAGCGGCTGGGAGGCGAGCAGCAGCCCGGCGTCGATGAGCTCGGTGACGGTGTCCACGCGGATCACGCCGGCCTGGCGCATCAGGGCGGCGACCGTGCTGTCGGGGACGCGGACGGTGGGGACCGCGTGCCCCATGGGGGCGGCGCCGTGGTGGCGGGCCCCCTTGGCGACGACCACCGGTTTGACGGCGGCGGTGCGGCGGGCGAGGCGGGCGAACTTCCGGGGGTTGCCGATCGACTCCAGGTAGAGGATCACGACGTCGGTGTGCGGGTCGTCGTACCAGAACTGGAGGAGGTCGTTGCCGGAGACGTCGGCGCGGTTGCCGGCCGAGACGAAGGCGGAGATGCCGGCGATGCCGCCGTCACCGGGGCCGCGGTCGTGCAGCCCGCTGAGCAGGGCGATGCCGATGGCACCGGACTGGGTGAACAGCCCGATCCGGCCGGCACCGGGCATCCGGGGGGCGAGGGAGGCGTTCAGCCGGACGTCGGGGGCGGTGTTGATCACGCCGAAGGCGTTGGGCCCGATGAGCCGCATGCCGTAGGAGCGCACTTGGCGGAGCAGGGCGCGCTGCCGTTCGCGGCCGTCGGGGCCGGCCTCGGCGTATCCGGAGGAGAGGACCAGCACGCCCTGGACGCCGTGTTCGCCGCAGTCGCGGACGGCGTCGGGGACGGCGGCCGCGGGCACCGCGATGACCGCGAGGTCGACCGGGCCGGAGATCTCACGGAGCGAGCGGACGGCGGGCACGCCCTCGGGCTCCAGGCGCCGCAGGTCCTCGGCGAAGGCGTGGTTGACGGCGTGCAGGCGGCCGGTGAAGCCGGCGTCGAGGATGTTGCGCAGCGCCGTGCGGCCGAGGCCGCCGGGGGCGCGGCCGGTGCCGATGACGGCGACCGAGCCGGGGGCCAGCAGGCGCTGGACGGAGCGGGCCTCGGCGCGCTGCTCGCGGCCGCGCATCACGGCCACGGACTGCTCGGTCGGCTCCAGATCGAGCTCCAGGCGGACGACGCCGTCCTCGAAGGTGCGCTTCTGGGTGTAGCCGGCGTCCGTGAACACCTTGATCATCTTGGTGTTGGCGGGCAGCACCTCGGCGGCGAACCGGCGGATGCCGCGCTCGCGGGCGACGGCGGCGATGTGCTCCAGGAGGGCGGAGGCGACGCCGCGGCCCTGGTGGGCATCCTGGACGAGGAAGGCGACCTCGGCCTGGTCGCACCCGGGGCTCTTCGCGGGCAGGCCGCGCTCGTCGATGCGGTCGTAGCGGACGGTGGCGATGAACTCGCCGCCCACGGTGGCCGCCAGGCCGACCCGGTCGACGTAGTCGTGGTGGGTGAACCGGTGGACGTCGCGGTCGGACAGCCGGGGGTAGGGCGCGAAGAAGCGGTAGTACTTCGATTCGTCCGAGACCTGCTCGTAGAAGGAGACCAGCCGTTCGGCGTCGTCGGGCGTGATGGGCCGGATGCGCGCCGTCCCGCCGTCGCGCAGCACCACGTCGGCCTCCCAGTGGGTCGGGTAGGCGTGATCCGGCGGCATGTGCATGCGGACAGCGTACGGCGGGGCACTGACAACCGGCCCGGCGTGCGTACGCTCGGTTTCCCGGGGCGCGCCGCAACGGGACCAACGGCCCGCGGCGGACGGCCCGGTGAACCGGCCGCGGAGCCGGGCAAAAGCTCTGCGGGAGCACTCCTGGCAGCATGCGAGAATGGTCTAGACAACAGTCACGACTTTGAAGGGCAACACCATGGCTGAGCGCCGCGTCAATGTCGGTTGGGCCGAGGGCCTGCACGCCCGTCCCGCGTCGATCTTCGTTCGGGCGGCCACCGCCTCCGGTGTCCCGATAACGATCTCCAAGGCGGGCGGCAACCCCGTCAACGCGGCCTCCATGCTCGCGGTCCTGGGCCTGGGCGCCCAGGGGGGCGAGGAGATCGTGCTGGCCTCCGAGGCCGAGGGCGCCGAGGCCGCGCTCGACCGCCTGGCGAAGCTGGTCGCGGAGGGCCTCGAGGAGCTCCCCGAGACCGTCTGAAGCGCACGGCCCGTCACGCCCGGCACTCCGGCTGACACAACCCCGCCGCGGTAACCGGCACGACCGGTGGCCGCGGCGGGGTTGTTGGGTGTCCGGGCCCGGGGAGGCGAGGGGGTGACGCGCCGGATGCGGCGGCCGGCCCGGGGCGGGCCGGGTGCGCGGGGGCGAAGGTGAGGCGGGCGGGGGTTTCGTCCGGAAAGCGCGTGGGGGCGGAATCGGGCGGGTGGAATGAGGAGCGCGGGCGCTCGATCGGACCGGGGTGACAGGCCGGACGAATTCCTGCGGCGGCCGTCGAAGGTGTCCGGAATTTCGCCGCGACTGCCCCTTTCCTCTTCTCCCGCGTCCGACGTCGACGCTTTTCCACGTCCCCTTTTGTATACGGGAATTGTTAAGCGCGGGCGCGCGCTGTGTTGACGGCGCGTTTCGGCCCGCTCACCGCGGGAGCGGGCCGCCGCAGCCGGTACGCCGGCAGTGACCGCTCGATGTGGGCCGCCATGAGGGCGCGCGCCCGGTCGGCATCCCGGCGCACCACCGCGTCCAGCAGGGCGGCGTGCTCCTCCCACGATGCGGTGACCCGCGCCGGCGGCTCGATGACGTACATCCACTCGATCTTGCGCCTCAGCTGGGTGAGGGGCGCGGTGAGGCTGGGGCTGCCGGCGGCCTGGGCGAGCGTTTCGTGGAACCAGCCGTCCCACTGCCGCAGGTCCGCCGGGTGGCCGCGGCGGGACCGCTCGCGGCCGAGCCGGACCAGGCCGCGGAGCACCTTCAGGTGCGCGGATCCGCGCCGGACGGCCGCGCGGGCGGCGCCCAGCGGCTCCAGGGCGGCCCGGATGTCGAGCAGGTCGGCGGCCTCCTGGTCGGTGAGCTCGGCGACGCAGGCACCGGCGTGATGGCGGGTGGTGACGAACCCCTCGGACTGCAGCGTGCGCAGCGCTTCCCGTACGGGGACGCGGGAGACCCCGTAGCGCGCGGCGAGGAGGTCCTCGACGAGCCGGCTGCCCGGCGGCAGTACGCCGCTGACGATTTCGTCGCGTATCGCCGTGCACACCGCATGCGCGGAAATGTGGCCTCGCATCGTTCGCGCCTCCGCCGTCCTGACGCAATTCCCGGTTTTGCCGCCCGCTCGGCGGCTTTCCCCGCACCCTATTCGACGTGGCCGCCCTTTCTCCCGGGACGTCGAGAATTCGCCGGTGCTTTCCGGACAGCGCGGCGGACGAGCGGCCCGGTGGTCGGTGTTCCTGCGGCGGTGGGTGCGTCTGCACGACGCCGGGGCGCGTCCCCGTTGGGCGTCGGGCGCCGGGGTCGCCTTGGGACGGCGGAGCCCCGGCCTGCCGGGGTGGCGGGCCGGGGCTCCGGGGGGACGTGGTGCGGCGGAGTGGTCGCGGGTGCGCTCAGACGGTGACGCCGTGCGCGCGGAGGTAGGCGATCGGGTCGATGTCCGAGCCGTAGTCCGGGCCGGTGCGGGCCTCGAAGTGGAGGTGCGGGCCGGTGGTGTTGCCGGTGTTGCCGGAGAGGGCGATCTGCTCGCCCGGCATGACGGTCTGGCCGACCGTCACCCCGATGGACGAGAGGTGACCGTATTGGGTGTACGTACCGTCGTTCATCTTGATCACGACGTTGTTGCCGTACGCGCCGCCCCAGCCGGCCTCGACGACGGTGCCCGCGCCCACGGCGTGGACGGGCGTGCCGGAGGCGGCGTGGAAGTCGATGCCGGTGTGGCTGCCCGAGGACCACAGGCCGCTCGACGCCTTGTACGGGGTGGAGACGTAGGAGCCCTCCACCGGGGCGACGAAGGTGGTGAGGAGGCGCTTGCGCTCGGCCTCGCGGGCGGCACGCTCCTTGGCCTCGCGTTCCGCCTCGGCCTTCTTCTTGGCGGCCTCGGCCAGCCGCTTGGCCTCGGCCTCGGCCCGCGCCCGGGTGGCGGCCGTCTCGGCGGCGGCCTGCTGCGCGTCGGCCTGCGCCTCGACGCGGACGGCGAGTTCGTCACCGATGACGACGGCCTGGTGGAGGCCGGTGTCGTGGGGCGCCGGCTCGTCCGCGGCCAGCGCGGGCGACGCCACGGAAGCGACGACGCCGGACGCCGCGAGGGTGGCTACACCGGCGAGGTGGCGCGTGGTGCGAGCGGTGCGGCTCGGCCGGCGGTGCTTCCCGGTGGCACGGGTGAACGCCATGTACGGGCTGGTCCTTTCCTTCCCTCTCGCCTACCGGGTTAGCTGACGGGTTCGGAGCAGGAAGGTCTCCTACGGGCTCCTCCGGAAAGGCGCCCGATTCACCCCAAGGGACGTGTGGGTCCCCGGCTCCCCTGGCTCGCGCCGTACGGGGACTCGGCGATGACTGTCCGGTGCCACTGTTGTGGCGGTGATGTGACGAACAGCCGGACCGACGCTAAACGGGGCAACTTTGAGTCGGCAAACAGAACCGGCCATTTGTGCGACATGCCACACCCGAATCGGGCAACCGGCCCGCCGGCACGGCGTCACCGGCCACCCGCCGGAGGCGGACACGACGCGGCTCCCGTGGCAAGTGACTGCCACGGGAGCCGCTTTGTCGACATGTGATGCTCCGTCGGGTGACCGGCCGTCACCCGGACGGCGTCAGCCGCTGACGACCGTCACCTCACCGATGCCCAGCGCCCTGACCGGCTCCGCGATCTGCGCCGCGTCGCCCACCAGGACCGTCACCAGCCGGTCCACCGGGAACGCGCTGACGACCGCTGCGGTCGCCTCCACCGTGCCGGTCTCCGCGAGCCGCACGTACAGCTGCGCCTGGTAATCGTCGGGGAGCTGCTGCTCCACCTGGTCGGCCAGGGTCCCGGCGACGGCGGCGGCGGTCTCGTACTTCAGCGGGGCGACACCGACGAGGTTCTGCACCGCGACGTCGCGCTCGGCGTCCGTCAGCCCCTCGTCGGCCAGGGTGCGCAGCACCGTCCACAGGTCCTGGAGGGCCGGCCCGGTGGACGCGGTGTCCACCGACCCGCTGATGGCGAGCAGCGCCGCGCCCGTGGCGCCCTCCGGGGAGGTCGGGGCCGAGGAGCGCAGCACCTGGCCGAAGGCGCGCACCCCGTAGGTGTAGCCCTTCTCCTCGCGCAGCACCCGGTCCAGACGGGAGGTGAGGGTGCCGCCCAGGCAGTACGTGCCGAGCACCTGCGCGGGCCACACCCGGTCGTGGCGGTCCGCGCCGACCCGCCCGATGAGCAGCTGCGTCTGGACGGCGCCCGGCCGGTCCACGATCACCACCCGGCCGGAGTCGTCGGCGACCACCGGCGAGGGCTTCAGCGGCTCGGCGGTGGAGCCCGTCCAGGCGCCCAGGGTTTCGGCCAGCGCCGCGTCCAGGTCGACGCCGGTGAAGTCGCCGACGATCACGGCGGTGCTGGTGGCGGGGCGGACGTGCGCCCCGTAGAAGGCGCGGACGGCGGCCGCGTCGATCCGGGCGACGGTCTCCTCGGTGCCCTGCCGGGGCCGGGACATCCGGGACGTGGCCGGGAAGAGCTCCTTGGACAGCGCCATAGCGGCGCGCCGGGCGGGGTTGGCGAGCTCGTGCGGGATCTCGTCGAGGCGGTTGCGGACCAGCCGCTCGATCTCGCTGTCCGGGAACGCGGGGGCGCGCAGCGCGTCGGCGAGCAGGCCGAGGGCGCGCGGCAGCCGGGAGGCCGGGACCTCCAGGGAGACCCGTACGCCGGGGTGGTCGGCGTGCGCGTCCAGGGTGGCGCCGCAGCGCTCCAGCTCGGCGGCGAACTCCTCGGCGGTGTACTTGTCGGTGCCCTCGGACAGGGCCCGGGCCATGATCGTGGCGACGCCGTCGAGCCCCTCGGGCTCGGCCTCCAGCGGGGCGACGAGGTTGATCTCCACGGCGACGACCTGCTGACCGGGGCGGTGGCTGGTCAGCAGGGTCAGGCCGTTGGCCAGCCGGCTGCGGTCGGGCGCGGGGAAGGCCCACGGCTTGGGGGCGCCGCCCCGGGGCTGCGGGTGGAACTGCATGCTGCTCGCAGGGGCGTCTGCGGGGGTGGTGGCGTCGGTCACTTGGCCGCCTCCTCTTCCTCGGTGCCGGCGGCGTCGGTCTGCGCGGTGGGCTCGTAGACGAGGACCGCGCGGTTGTCGGGGCGCAGCCGGGCCTTGGCGACCGCCTGCACCTCCAGCGGGGAGATCTCCAGGACACGCTGGACAGCGGTCAGCGCGAGCTGCGGGTCGCCGAACAGGACGGCGAAGCGGCACAGTTCGTCGGCGCGGCCGCTGACCGTCGCCAGGCGGTCCAGCCACTCGCGCTCCAGCTGGGCCTGGGCCCGCTCCATCTCCTCCGGGGTGGGGCCCTCCTCGGCGAACCGGGCCAGCTCCTCGTCGACCGCGGCCTCGATGGCGGGCACCTCGGCGTCACCGGACGCCTTCACGTCCAGCCAGCCCAGGGAGGGCGCGCCGGCCAGCCGGAGCAGGCCGAAACCGGCGGCGACGGCGCTGCGGTCGCGGCGCACCAGGCGGTTGTACAGGCGGGAGGACTCGCCGCCGCCCAGGATGGTGAGCGCCAAGTCGGCGGCGTCGGCCTCGCGGGTGCCGTCGTGCGGGAGGCGGTAGGCGGCCATCAGGGCCCGGGAGGGGACGTCCTCCTCCAGGACGGTGCGGAGCTGGCCGCCGATGGTCTCCGGCAGGCTGCCGTCGCGCGGCGGCTGCTTGCCGTTGTGCGACGGGATGGAGCCGAAGTACTTCTCCACCCAGGCCAGCGTCTGCTCGGGGTCGATGTCGCCCACGATGGACAGCACGGCGTTGTTGGGCGCGTAGTAGGTGCGGAAGAAGGCCCGCGCGTCCTCCAGGGAAGCGGCGTCGAGATCGGCCATCGACCCGATGGGGGTGTGGTGGTACGGGTGGCCCTCCGGGTACGCCATGGCGGTGAGCTTCTCGAAGGCCGTGCCGTAGGGGACGTTGTCGTAGCGCTGGCGGCGCTCGTTCTTGACCACGTCGCGCTGGTTCTCCAGCGACTCCTCGTCCAGGGCGACGAGGAGGGAGCCCATCCGGTCCGCCTCCAGCCAGAGGGCCAGCTCCAGCTCGTGGGCGGGCATGGTCTCGAAGTAGTTGGTGCGCTCGAAGCTGGTGGTCCCGTTGAGCGAGCCGCCGGCGCCCTGGACGAGCTCGAAGTGGCCGTTGCCCTTGACCTGCGCGGACCCCTGGAACATCAGGTGCTCGAAGAGGTGGGCCAGGCCGGTGCGGCCCTTGACCTCGTGGCGCGAGCCGACGTCGTACCACAGGCAGACGGCCGCCACCGGCGTCAGATGGTCCTCGGAGAGCACCACGCGCAGGCCATTGGCCAGCCGGTGCTCGGTCGCTGTCAGGCCGCCGGAGCCGGCTTCTTCTGTGGCCGTGTGACCCATGGGCATGTACGTCCCTTCGATCCGCTTGCGAGGAAGTTCTGTCACTGTATGCAACCGCGTCGGCATCTGGCGAAGTTCCCGTGAGGAAGGCCCCGAACGTGGCCGTGCCCGCCCTGGGGGGCGGGAAGGGGGGAGCGGTGGTGAGCGTTGTCAGTGGGGCGGTCCACAATGGTCCGCGTCAGACTCATCGGACTCGCCGGTCGGTCCGCCGGCCGGCCGGTCAGCGCTGATCCCAGCGCCGGCCCCAGGCGTTGACCCACAGCGTTGGTCCGACATCGGCAGCAGACGCAGCAGAAGGAGCCGCAGCCGCGATGGCCCGCCGCAGCACGAAGACCCCGCCGCCGGACGACTTCGAGGAGAGGATCCTCGACATCGACGTCGTCGACGAGATGCAGGGTTCCTTCCTCGAGTACGCCTACTCGGTCATCTACTCGCGCGCCCTGCCGGACGCCCGCGACGGCCTCAAGCCGGTGCACCGCCGCATCCTCTACCAGATGAACGAGATGGGCCTGCGGCCCGACCGCGGCTACGTGAAGTGCGCCCGGGTCGTCGGTGAGGTGATGGGTAAGCTCCACCCGCACGGCGACGCGTCGATCTACGACGCCCTGGTCCGCATGGCGCAGCCGTTCTCGATGCGGCTGCCCCTGGTGGACGGGCACGGCAACTTCGGCTCCCTGGGCAACGACGACCCGCCCGCCGCGATGCGGTACACCGAGTGCCGGATGGCGTCCGCGACGTCCCTGATGACGGAGTCGATCGACGAGGACACCGTCGATTTCACGCCGAACTACGACGGCCAGGAGCAGGAGCCGGTGGCCCTCCCGGCCGCCTACCCGAACCTCCTCGTCAACGGGTCGTCCGGCATCGCCGTCGGCATGGCGACGAACATGCCGCCGCACAACCTCGGCGAGGTGATCGCCGCGGCCCGCCACCTGATCAAGCACCCGAACGCGGACCTGGACACCCTGATGCGGTTCGTCCCGGGCCCGGACCTGCCCACCGGTGGCCGGATCGTCGGCCTGGGCGGGGTCCGCGACGCGTACGAGAAGGGCCGCGGCACGTTCAAGATCCGTGCGACGGCCACGGTGGAGGACGTCACGGCCCGCCGCAAGGGCCTGGTCGTCACCGAACTGCCCTTCACGGTCGGCCCGGAGAAGGTCGTCTCGAAGATCAAGGACCTGGTCGGCGCGAAGAAGCTCCAGGGCATCGCGGACGTCAAGGACCTCACCGACCGCGAGCACGGCCTGCGGCTGGTGATCGAGGTGAAGAACGGCTTCAACCCCGAGGCCGTCCTGGAGCAGCTCTACAAGCTCACGCCGATGGAGGAGTCCTTCGGCATCAACAACGTCGCCCTGGTGGACGGCCAGCCGCTCACGCTGGGTCTGAAGGAGCTGCTGGAGGTCTACGTCGACCACCGCTTCGACGTGGTACGCCGGCGCAGCGAGTTCCGGCGCACCAAGCGGCGCGACCGGCTCCACCTGGTCGAGGGCCTGCTCACCGCCCTGGTGGACATCGACGAGGTCATCCGCCTGATCCGCTCCAGTGAGAACAGCGCCCAGGCCAAGGAGCGCCTGATCGCGCGGTTCTCGCTGAGCGAGGTGCAGACCCAGTACATCCTCGACACCCCGCTGCGCCGGCTGACCAAGTTCGACCGGATCGAGCTGGAGGCGGAGCGGGACCGGCTGGAGGCCGAGATCGCGGAGCTGACCCGGATCCTGGAGTCGGACGCCGAGCTGCGCAAGCTGGTCTCCGGCGAGCTGGCCGCGGTCGCGAAGAAGTACGGGACGCCGCGCCGCACGGTCCTTCAGGAGTCGACGGGCGTGTCGGTCGCCGCGGTGCCGCTGGAGGTCTCCGACGACCCGTGCCGGGTGCTGCTGTCCTCCACGGGCCTGCTGGCACGTACGACCACGGCCGGGGCGGCGGTCGACACCGACGCCAAGCGTGTGAAGCACGATGTGATCGTCTCGGCGGTGCCGGCGACGGCGCGGGGCGAGGTGGGCGCGGTGACGTCGCTCGGGCGGCTGCTGCGGCTGGCGGTGATCGATCTGCCGCAGTTGCCGGACACCGCGGCGCCCAGCCTGGCGGGCGGCGCACAGGTGGCGGAGTTCCTGAGCCTCCAGGACGGCGAGCAGCTGGTGTGCCTGACGACGCTGGACGAGTCGTCGCCGGGTCTCGCGCTCGGCACGGAACAGGGTGTCGTGAAGCGCGTGGTGCCCGACTACCCGTCCAACAAGGACGAGTTGGAGGTCATCACCCTCAAGGAGGGCGACCGCATCGTGGGCGCGGCGGAGCTGCTGACCGGCGAGGAGGACCTGGTCTTCATCACCGACGAGGCCCAGCTGCTGCGCTACCCGGCGTCGCAGGTACGGCCGCAAGGCCGCCCGGCGGGCGGTATGGCGGGCATCAAGCTGGGGCAGGGCGCGAAGGTGATCGCTTTCGCGGCGGTCGATCCGGCGTCGGAGGCGATGGTGTTCACGGTCGCCGGCTCGCAGGGCATGCTCGACGACTCGCTGGCGACGGCCAAGCTCACCCCGTTCGACCAGTACCCGCGCAAGGGCCGGGCCACGGGCGGGGTGCGCTGCCAACGGTTCCTGAAGGGCGAGGACTGCCTGACGATGGCCTGGGCGGGCCCGGCACCGGTCCGGGCCGCTGACGCCAAGGGCGCCCCGGTCCCGCTGCCGGACCCGGACCCCCGCCGCGACGGCTCCGGCGTCGCCCTGGCGAAGCCGGTCTCGGCCCTGGCCGGCCCGGCGTAGCCACGCCCCGACTGGCTGGCTGGCTGGCTGGCTGGCTGGCTGGCTGGCTGATCAGACGATGCCGCCCGGGTGGTTGTTGACCACCCGGGCGGCATTGTTGGTACGCGGGGGCGCGCCGGCCGTCGGGTTGGGGTGCGCTGGGCTCGGGGACGCGAGGGCTGCGGCTGGGACTGGCATCAGCCCTGCTGTGACGGCGAGTCGACCCGCTCCCCCAGTTCCCGTGTCACTCCTCCGGCGAGGGGACGTACCGCAGCACGCCCCACATGCTGTTCTCATCGACCTGCACCCCCGCGGTCTGCCGGCAGCCCTCCAGCCCCTTGCGCAGCGCAGGAGCATCCACCCCACTGCCGATCATCACCAGCTGCGTACACCGCTCCTCGCCCTTCGGCCACGGCTCGGGGTAGAACCGCAGGAAATTGCCGACCGCGTGCAACGTGAACTTCTGGCGGTTCTCCGGGATGTCGAAGTGGACGAACCCCTTGATGCGGTAGAGGCCGGCAGGCCGGCTGTCGAGGAACTCCATCAGCCGACGCGGCTCCATCGGCTCGAGCGAGGTGAACTCCACGCTCTCGTAGGCGGCATGGAGATGCCCGTCATGGTGATGCCCGCAGTCGGCGCAGCCCTGGGGAGCACACTCGCCTCCCCCCTCAACCCCCTGCCCCAGCGCCCCGCCCGCAGAAGCCTCACGCAGCAGGTCCTCGAACGACAGCTGGCGAACGGCCGCGTCAGTGTCATCACCCGGCCCACGGTCGAAGAACAGCTCGGGATCGATCCGCCCGTAGGCCGTGCAGATCACCGGCCTGCCAGGAGCGAGCCCAGCGAGCGTGTCGATCAGCTCCTGACGCGCCGCATCACCGATCCGGTCGGCTTTGTTGAGGACCACCAGGTCAGCAATCCCGACATGACGGTCCAGCTCAGGATGCCGGGCGCGGGTGTTCTCGAACTCCGCAGCATCGACGACTTCGACCAACCCGCCGTACACGATCCGGTCGTTGTCGCTCGCCAGAACCATCCGGATGAGTTCTTGGGGCTCGGCCAGCCCACTGGCCTCGATGACGATCACGTCGATCCGGGCGGAAGGGCGGGCCAGCCGCTCCAGGTAAGTGTCCAGCTCGCTGGTGTCGACGGCGCAACACAGACACCCGTTGCCGAGGGAAACCATCGAGTCCACTTGGCCGGCCACCGTCATCGCATCGATCTCGATGCTGCCGAAATCATTGACGATGGCACCGATCCGAGTGCCATCACCGGCCCGCAATAGATGGTTCAGGAGCGTGGTCTTCCCCGACCCCAGGAAACCCGCGAGTACGACGACCGGAATCTGTTGCGTGGCCAAGGCGGCGCCTCCATGGTGCGGGCGGCGGGCCGCACGGCCCGGCGGCGTACGAGCTGTCGATCGTAACGGACGCCCCTCGCCCGGGCTCGGGGCCGCCTCCCTGCCCCCAGGCGCCCATACCGCCGCGCCACCCCACAACCGGTAGCCATCGGCCCACTCCACAACCGCGTGCCCCAGCTGGTTGCGGGAGCACCCAACACGAGCGCAGGGGGACGTCAGGAGTTCCGGGGCCCTCTCCTTTTCCTGGCCGCCGGCGGCTGCTGCCGCCGCCGCCTCGCCTTCACCGGCCGACGCCGTACGGGCCGGCCTACGCGCCCGCCGGCGCCCTCCCGCAGACACGACTGCCTGCCCTCATTCCCCTCGGAACCTCCCGGCGCCTTACCGGCATTTCCGGCGGAAGGCTCCGGGTTAGGCTCGCCTTTGTGAGTACATGCGCTACCGCCTCCCTTGCAGCGGCCGAACCGCTCGCCGGCACAGCCGCCACCGCCCGGACCTGGCTGCTGATCGAGCAGCCCGGCCCCTGGGGAGCCAAGGCGCTGACCGACAGCCACCTCGATCCGCACGTCGGCCAAGCCCTGGAGGCGGCGGCAGAAGGCACGGGGGTGCGCGTCGCCCTGATCCGGCGTCCCGGACGCCACGCCGATTTCCACGGCACTCCCCGCCGCCTCTTCCTCGCGCACACCGCGCCCGGACGTTCGTGGATCCGCACCACCACTGTGACCGATCCGCGGGCCGCTCTCGGGCTGGATTTCGCTGCACTGGGGGCCGGTGACCACGGTGACCTCTGGGAGCCGTACACCGGCGACCCGGTGGTGCTTGTGTGCACCAACGGCAAACGGGACCGCTGCTGTGCACTCCTCGGCCGGCCACTGGCCGCTCAGCTGGCCTCCGAAGGCTGCGCGACCTGGGAGGTGACGCACATCGGCGGCCACCGCTTCTCCCCCACCCTCTTCGTCCTCCCCTACGGCTACGCCTACGGGCGCGCCTCGAGTGAGCTGGTCAAGGAGGTCGTGGAGGCGGCTCGCGGCGGCCGCGTCACGCCCGACGCATGCCGGGGCCGTTCGACGTGGGACCGGCCAGGCCAGGCTGCCGACCTCGCGGTCCGGGAGCTGGTCGGGGAGTGGCGCACGGACGCACTCGACGTCGTACGGACCGACGCGGTGCGGCCCGAACCTCGGAGCGACCCCGGGCAGGCGCACGGAAGCGGACCTCTGCCGGGGACCACTCCCGCGTGGGCGCTCACCGTCGCACACACCGACGGGCGAACGTGGCGCGTGGTGGTCGAACAGCGATCCGACGGTGCTCCGGCGCCCGCCAGCTGTGGTGCGCCGCTCGGTCCACCTGCGCGTATGGCGGTCGCCTCCCTCACTCCCACTTCGCTGGCGGACCGTACCGCCACTGGGAGTCCTCTCCCGCCGTTGTGACACCGGAGGCGGGTCAGGCTCCGGCGTCTGCCCGCTCCTCCCGAGGCGCTGCACGCCACCAGGCGGCGCTCCCCCTCCGGCGTCCACTGCGCAGGCCAGCGCGACGCCCAGCGCCAATCCCAGCGTCACCGCGAGGCCAAGGCCCAGTGCCGGCCCCACCGTGCGCGACACCGCAGCCCGCCGCCCGTCGCGCCGGCTCACCGCGCTTGCTGCTCCGCTAACCACTACCCCAGCCCACATGCCCGCTCCCCCGCCGCGCTCCGGACGCGGTTCTCCAGCCGTTCCCGGCCTTCCGACGACCTGACACAGCGAGGCTACGCAGACACAATCCACCACCGCAGAGCCTGTGGATAACTCCGCACGCCAGACCGACATCCGCGCCCCACGAGCACCGGATCCAGCCCCACGTCGCTCCCCCCACACAGCAGGAGAACCACAAATCGAGCAGTGGCGGCGGCCAGCTGCCGCCCACGCACGCCATCAGGCCGCAATGACGCGACCTAAGTCCCACGGCAACGCAATCCCCGAGGGCCAGCGCGTCACTCGTCGGCTTACCGGGCCGACGCTCCCGGAGGCTCGGCCAGGCCGTGCCGGTACGCATAGTGGATCGCCTGGGCCCGGTCGCGCAGCCCCGCCTTGGCGAAGAGATTGTTGATATGGGTCTTCACCGTCGCCGTGGACACGTGGAGTGAGCGGGCGATCTCCGGGTTGGTCTGTCCTTCGGCGACGAGCCGCAGCACCTCCACCTCCCTGGCGGTCAGCCCGTCCGGAGGCTCGTCCGGCGGCCGCGGCCGGCTCGGTGCGGGTTCCGCGAGGCGTTCCAGCAGGCGGCGCTGGATCTTCGGAGAAAGCCCGGCCTCGCCCGAGAGCACATCGTCGATGGCACGGACGATCTCGTCCCCGTCGGCGTCCTTGGTGAGGTAGCCACGGGCGCCGGCCTGGAGGGCGGGGAAGAGGGAATCGTCATCGGCATACGTTGTGAGCACCACGACCTGGGTGCCGGGGTGATCCGTGCGCACGCGGCGGGTCGCCTCGACGCCGTCGCAGCGCGGCATTCGCAGGTCCATCAGGACCACATCCGGAGCGAGTTCGGCGACCAGACGGACGGCCTCCTCACCATCCGCCGCGGAACCGACCACCTCGATACCAGGCAGCAGGCCCAGCAGCATCACGATTCCCTCGCGCACCACTGTCTGGTCGTCGGCGACAACCACACGCGCCGTCGTCCGCGCCGTCATACGGGCACCCGCAGCCGCACCACAAAACCCTCCTCATCGGGTCCGGACTCCAGCGTTCCGCCGAGGAGTTCGGCACGCTCCCGCATCCCGAGGAGACCGTACCCGGAACCGCTATGGGCGAGTTCCCCCTGCGCACCACTGCCTCCGGAGTCGCGGACCACCAGCCCCACGCTGTCCTCGGCGTACTCCAGCCGCACGCTCACCCGGGCGCCCGCCGCATGCTTGCGCGCGTTCGTCAGCGCCTCCTGGGCGACCCTCCGCACCGCGAGCCCCGCTTCAGCCGGCAGAGCGCGCTGATCGCCCACGACATCCAGCTGGACGCCCTCAGCGGCCGTCAGATCGCGCAGGAAGTCCTCGACCGGGGCCATCTCCCCCCGCAGGGCAGAAAGCGCCTCACGCGTCCCGTCAAGCCCTTCTCGGGCCATTCCCCGGCACGCCACGACCCGTTCCAGCAGCTGTGCGCGATCCGCCTCCAGGTCGGTGCTGCGCTGGATCAGCTGCCGCGCCGCTTCCAGGTGCACCAGCTGGGCACTGAGGCTGTGCGCGAGGACGTCGTGGATCTCGCGGGCGATCCTGCCCCGTTCGGCGAGCGCCGCGGTCTCGGCCTCGGCCTTGCGGGCCGCGCGCTCCTGGGTCAGCAGCCGATGCGCGTTGCCGCGTGCCTCGGCATCCAGGCGCACGACGTACCCGGCGAGCCCCAGACCCGCGGTGGTCCCCACCGTGGTCAGCCAGTTGTCGGTGTTCACCACGGCGTAGGCGCCGAGCGCGACGGCGGAGCACGGTACTGCGGCGCTCAGTGGCAGCCGCTCCATCGCCGTCATGGCGCAGACGCACCACAGGACGATCGCCGGCAGTTGCGCCCCGGCCAGGTGGAAGCCGAAGGCAGTGGCCTCCAGCACGGCGAACAGCGCGATGGACGGCAGCAACCGCCGCTCCAGCGTCGTCCTGAAGAAGCCGCGGAACGCCACCACGCTGAGGACCACCCCGGCGGCAGCCGCCGCCAGGGCCCAGCCGGTGAACGCCCCGCCCGCGAACGTCGTCCAGAGCAACCCCGCGAACACCAGGATCCGAACGCCGCGGCCGATCCACAGGCGAGCCTCGCTGAGGCCCTCCCTGGAGAGTGCCTCCCGCAGCGGCCATCTCGTCCAGGCATTCGGCACGGGCGGTCCTTCCGGTGAGCGACGCAGGGCCTCAGCCCGCGACAGGGACACGGTACGTCCGCTGCACTCCCTGGGCACGCCACAGGGTGACACCGGCGCGGGTGAGCAGCATTCCCCCTACGGACAGCAGCGTCGTCTGGCTGCCCTGGTGGACGCCCAGCGCGGCGGCGACGCCCATGAGGCCGAGGCGCAGCGCGATCCCGCACAGCCAGACGCCGGCCGCGGCCCACGTGCCCTTGGTCCACACCACTCCGCTCTCGTCCGTCCAGATCCGGGTGGTCCACCCCCATGCCGCGCCGCTGGCCAGTCCGATCAGCAGGCTCACGGCCAGCAGGGCCACCGAGGCGGCGCGGTGCGCGGTGTCCAGGAGGCCGGGCTGCCGCAGGGCCAGGAAGCCCAGGACGGCCGGCATCAGCCACCAGGTCCTGCCGTGTGCGGTGACGCGCTGCGCGGTGAACTGCCGCGCGAAGACGATCGCCACGACCGCGATCAGGACAGCGATGTTGAGCAAGCCGCTCATGGCCCGGGCCTCCATCGGGACGCTGGATTGTTCGACGCCCCCGACGCTACGGAGAGACCCCCGCCGCCCGGATCGGAGCCAGGGTGGGACGCGGGTGGAAACGGCGGCGGGCGCCCGTCCACCCGTGGGTGGAGAGGCGCCCGCAGCGAGCCGCGACGAGGCTCAGGTGTCGATCCGCGAACGGTCCAGGGTGGCGGCGGAGTTGGTGATGAATTCCTTGCGGGGCGCGACCTCGTTGCCCATCAGCAGGTCGAAGGTCTTCTCCGCGACCTCGAGATCACTGATGTTGATCCGCCGCAGCGTCCGGTGGCGCGGGTCCATGGTCGTCTCGGCGAGCTGGTCGGCGTCCATCTCGCCCAGGCCCTTGTAGCGCTGGACGCTGTCCTTGTAGCGGATCTTCTTGCGCTGGAGCTCCAGGAGGGTCTGCCGCAGCTCGTTGTCCGAGTACGTGTAGATGTACTTCTCCTGCCCCTTCTTGGGGTTGATCAGCTCGACGCGGTGCAGCGGCGGGACGGCGGAGAAGACCCGGCCCTGTTCGACCATCGGCCGCATGTAGCGCTGGAAGAGGGTCAGCAGCAGGATGCGGATGTGCGCGCCGTCGACATCCGCGTCGGCGAGGAAGATGACCTTGCCGTACCGGGCGGTGTCGATGTCGAAGGTGCGGCCGGAGCCCGCCCCTATGACCTGGATGATGGCGCCGCACTCGGCGTTCTTGAGCATGTCCGAGACGGACGCCTTCTGGACGTTCAGGATCTTGCCGCGGATCGGCAGCAGCGCCTGGAACTCGGAGTTCCGCGCGAGCTTGGCGGTACCCAGCGCCGAGTCGCCCTCGACGATGAACAACTCGCTGCGGTCGACGTCGTCGCTGCGGCAGTCCGCCAGCTTGGCCGGCAGGGAGGACGACTCCAGCGCCGTCTTCCGCCGCTGCGCCTCCTTGTGCTGCCGGGCGGCGATGCGCGTACGGGCCGCGGCGACGACCTTCTCCAGTACCGCGCGCGCCTGCTGCTTGGCGTCCCGCTTGGTGGACGTCAGGAACGCCTTGAGCTCCCGGCTGACCACCTGGGCGACGATCCGGGACGCGGCGGAGGTCCCGAGCACCTCCTTGGTCTGCCCCTCGAACTGCGGCTCCGCCAGCCGCACGGTGACAACCGCCGTGAGGCCCTCCATGGCGTCGTCCTTGACGACGTCGTCCTCGGCGACCCGCAGCAGCTTGCTGGACCGCAGCACCTCGTTGACCGTCTTGGTCACCGAGCGCTCGAACCCGGCGACGTGGGTGCCGCCCTTGGGGGTGGCGATGATGTTGACGAACGACCTGATCGTGGAGTCGTACCCGGTGCCCCAGCGGAGGGCGATGTCGACGCCCAGTTCCCGGGTGACTTCGGTGGGTGTCATGTGCCCGCGGTCGTCGAGGACCGGCACGGTTTCCTTGAACGTGCCCTGGCCGGTGAGCCGCAGGACGTCGCAGACGGCCTTGTCCTGCGCGAGGTACTCGCAGAACTCGCTGATGCCGCCGTCGTAGCGGAACGTCTCTTCCGTCTTGCCGGCGCCGTCGATGCCGCGCTCGTCGCGGACGACGATGGTCAGGCCGGGCACCAGGAACGCGGTCTGGCGGGCTCGGGCGTACAGCGTCTCCAGGGAGAGCTTGGCGTCCTTGAGGAAGATCTGCCGGTCGGCCCAGTAGCGCACCCGGGTGCCGGTCTTGGTCTTCGGGATCCGCTTGCCCTTGTGGAGCCCGTTGGCGGGCTCGAACGAGGCGTCCGGGCCGGGGCCGGTGAAGGCACCGGGGACGCCGCGGCGGAAGCTGATCGAGTGGGTCTTGCTGCTGCGGTCGACCTCGACGTCCAGCCGCGCGGAGAGCGCGTTGACCACCGAGGCACCGACGCCGTGCAGACCACCGGACGCGGCGTAGGAGCCGCCGCCGAACTTTCCGCCGGCGTGCAGCTTGGTCATCACGACCTCGACACCGCTCAGCCCCGTCTTGGGCTCGACGTCGACGGGGATGCCGCGGCCGTTGTCCTGCACCTCCACGGAGCCGTCGCCGTGGAGGATCACCTCGATGTGGTCGCAGTAGCCGCCCAGGGCCTCGTCGACGGAGTTGTCGATGATCTCCCACAGGCAGTGCATCAGACCGCGGCTGTCCGTCGAGCCGATGTACATGCCGGGGCGCTTGCGGACGGCTTCCAGACCCTCGAGGACGAGCAGATGCCGCGCGGTGTAGTTGGACCCGTCCCGGTCTGCCCCGGTCAGCACGGCGGTGGACGGCACGGACATCTCGGCGGTCACGCGGTTCGCTCCTCGCTGAATTTCTGGCAGTCCGCGTTCCGCGGACTCGGTTGTGGCGGTGTCGCCGGTGAGAGGGTACCGAGGCCCAGTAGAGCCGATGTGACGCCACCCGTGAGCGTGACCATGGTAGTAGAATTTCGCTCGTGCGTTCGATCGCTCGATGGGGTGACGTCCGAGTGACGTGCACATCACGTTCCCTTCGAGGCATGAACCATTTAGGCTCCGGGCACGTCCTCATCAACAACCGGCAAGCCAGCCGGGAGGGCAGAATCCAGTTACAACGTGAATCAGACCACCACGCACTACGGCTCATTCGCCGCCACCCGGCAGCACCCGGCCCCCTTGGAAAGAATTTTTCGGGGAAAAGGCACGAGCGGGAACGTTTTCGGCCTGGTTGGATGTTGACCCTGGTACGACAGCTCGTCGAGCTAGAGAAGAGGCGACGTGACTACTGTTCTGACACCCGCGAGCCCGCTGACGGCCGCTGACCGGTGCGACCGCTGCGGCGCCCAGGCATACCTGCGCGTCGTCCTGATGTCCGGCGGAGAACTGCTCTTCTGCGCCCACCACGGCCGCAAGTTCGAGCCAGAACTCAAGAAGATCGCCGCGGAAATACAGGACGAGACGGAGCGGCTCACCACCACTCCGAGGTCTGCGTCCGACGAGGAACGCTGACACTTCGCATCCACGACGAGCGAGTAGCGGCCCTGCGCCGTGCGGCGGGCGGTTTTCCCGGCACCCCGGGGAGACCGCCCGCACTCGTGCGTTCCGGCAGCCACCGTGTGCCCGGATGCCGTCAGCCGGCTCCGTGCTCCAGTATGGCCGGCAACAGCGCGGAGGCCCGCGTGTAGACACCGGGGCTGCCGGGGCGCCCGCAGCCGGTCCCCCACGACACCAGCCCCACCAGCCGCCCGTGCACCACCAGCGGCCCGCCACTGTCCCCCTGGCAGGCGTCCCGCCCGCCCTTCGGCTCCCCCGCGCAGAGCATCGAGGCGGCCTTGTACATCCCGTCCGCGCTGCCCGGGTAGGCGCGGGCGCACACCGAGTCCCGCAGGACGTTCACCCTGGCCGAGCGCAGCCGCGAGGCGTAGCTGCCGTCGCCCGTCATGTCACCCCACCCGTAGACGGTGGCGGCTCTGCCCGGCAGGTAGGCGTCGTCGTCGGGCCCGGCTATCCGTATGGGGCGGTTCGGGACGCGTTTCTCCAGGGTGATGACGGCCATGTCACCCTCGTTGGTCCAGCTGTTGTAGCGGGGATTGACCCACACCTTGGCGACCTTGACCTCGTGGCCTCCCTTGCCGGTGAGGTTGTTCCGTCCGACGACGACCCGCAGATCCCGCACTTCCTGCCACGGCAGGCCCAGCACCTCCCGGCCCAGGCAGTGCGCGGCGGTCACCACCGTCGCGTGCCCGACCAGCACGCCCCCGCAGAACTGCCCCGAGCGCTGGTTCCCGAAGCGCTGGTGCGAGGTCAGCGCCACGGCCCAGGGGCTCTGTGAGGGGCGGGCGGGCTTTCCCCCGACCACCGACTCGTCCGCGGCCGCCGAGGCCGGTACGGCGAGGATGAGCGCAAGCGCCCCGAGGGCGGCGCGTACGGTCGGTCGCATACGGACTCCTGACTCCGGGACAGTGGTCGCACACCCAGAGTGACCCAAACGGGCGCGCCCCGCACCCGGACGGCCGCGAGCCCGGCCTCCCACGGGGTGGAGGGCCGGGCTCGCGGCGCGGTCGGAGCCGCTGCGACTAGTCGAGGTAGTCGCGCAGCACCTGGGAGCGCGACGGGTGGCGCAGCTTCGACATCGTCTTGGACTCGATCTGGCGGATCCGCTCACGGGTGACGCCGTAGACCTTGCCGATCTCGTCAAGGGTCTTGGGCTGGCCGTCCGTGAGGCCGAAGCGCATGGAGACCACGCCGGCCTCGCGCTCGGAGAGGGTGTCCAGTACGGAGTGCAGCTGCTCCTGGAGGAGCGTGAAGCTGACCGCGTCGGCCGGGACGACCGCCTCGGAGTCCTCGATGAGGTCACCGAACTCGCTGTCGCCGTCCTCGCCCAGCGGGGTGTGCAGCGAGATCGGCTCGCGGCCGTACTTCTGGACCTCGATGACCTTCTCGGGGGTCATGTCCAGTTCCTTGGCCAGCTCCTCCGGGGTGGGCTCGCGGCCCAGGTCCTGGAGCATCTGGCGCTGGACGCGGGCCAGCTTGTTGATGACCTCGACCATGTGGACGGGGATACGGATCGTCCGGGCCTGGTCGGCCATGGCGCGGGTGATGGCCTGGCGGATCCACCACGTCGCGTAGGTCGAGAACTTGTAGCCCTTGGTGTAGTCGAACTTCTCGACCGCACGGATCAGACCGAGGTTGCCCTCCTGGATGAGGTCCAGGAAGAGCATGCCGCGGCCGGTGTACCGCTTGGCCAGGGAGACGACCAGACGGAGGTTGGCCTCCAGGAGGTGGTTCTTCGCCCGGCGGCCGTCCTCGGCGATGATCTCCAGCTCGCGCTTGAGCTTGGGCGCGAGCTTGTCGCTGTTGGCGAGCTTGTCCTCGGCGAACAGACCCGCCTCGATGCGCTTGGCGAGCTCCACCTCCTGCTCGGCGTTGAGGAGCGGGACCTTGCCGATCTGCTTGAGGTAGTCCTTGACCGGGTCGGCGGTGGCGCCGGCCGCGGCGACCTGCTGGGCGGGGGCGTCGTCCTCGTCCTCGTCCGACAGTACGAAACCGGCGTTCTCGGCGCCCTCGGGGTCCGCCGGCTCGCCCTTGCCGGGCGCCGGGGTCTCCTCGGTGAGGTCGTCCTCGAGCAGGTCGTCGACGTCCTTCTTGGCCGCGGTCTTCTTCGCGGTGGTCTTCTTGGCCGCGGTCTTCTTCGCGACCGTCTTCTTGGCGGCCGTCTTCTTCGCCGCGGCCTTCTTCAGGGGCGCGGCCTCGGGGTCACCGGCGGCCGGGTCCGCCACGGAGGCGGCGGCCGAGGCGGTGGTGGTCTTCTTCACCGTGGCGGTCTTGGCCGCGACGGTCTTGGTGGCGGTGCGCTTCGCCGGACTCTTCGCTGCGACGCTCTTGCGGGTGCGCTTGGGCGCCTCTGCGGCACTGACCATCAGCGTCACACCCTCCTCGTCGAGGATCTGGTTGAGGCTGCGCAGAACGTTCTTCCACTGGGTTGGCGGAATCTGGTCAGCCTCGAAGGCCCGACGCACGTCATCGCCGGCGATCTGCCCATCTGCCTTTCCCCGCTCGATGAGCGCCATCACAGACTCGGACTCGGCGATCTCCGGCGGGAGCGTACGGGATGTGCTGGCCGACACGAACAACCTCTCGGAACGATGGAAACGGCTTCCGACCCCGTCCACGATGGGTCGGAGCCGACGACCGCCGGTGGGGATGGACCGACGGCGCAGGGGCAACCGGGGAGTTGAACAGCGTCACGAATGCCGCTCGTATTCCCTCCTCGGCTATCACCTCTTAAGTCATCGCGCTTCCCCGGAGAGCGTTACGCCCAATCTGCGTGGCCCGAGTCACACCCCATAACGACCCATTCCCCGCCATATGCCATGCAATCCTCTCAAGGGCTGCCGCCGGACCCGGACGACGCCCCGGATCCGGCGATCTTGCGCTCCTTCGCTCCGTACGACGCGTCCCCGGCGGGGGCGTACGGGGTACGAGCCCGCGCGGCGCTTACGGTCCGCACGCGGTCGGCTACGAGCCTCAGTGCTCGCGGGGCGCGGGGACGACGTGGTCCACGGGCGTCCCGGTGCCCTGACCGCCGGTCTCGCCGTGGGCGGCGAGGAGCTGGCGCATCGCGGATTCGGCGGCAGTGGCGTCACCGGTACCGATGGCGTCGACGACCCGCATGTGCTGGCCCACCGACGTCTCGACCGGGCGCTCGCAGCCACCGCCGTTGCCCCCGGAGACGTGGAGGGCGGAGCTGACGATGCCGGCGAGGTGCTCCAGCATGCGGTTGCCGGCGAGCTGGAGCAGCAGGGTGTGGAACTCGGCGTCGGCACGGGCGAAGGTCATGGTGTCGCCCTGGGCCGCGGAGTGGCCCATGATCTCGACCATGTCCGCGAGCCGCTGCTGGATGTCCTCGCGGCCGTGGCCGGCGGCGAGCCGGGCGGCCAGCGGCTCGATGGTCCAGCGCAGCTCGCACAGCTCGCGGCGCTGGTCGTCCCGCTGCGGCCCGTAGGCGCGCCATTCGATGATGTCGGGGTCGAGGAGGTTCCAGTCGCTCACAGGCCGCACCCGGGTGCCCACGTTGGGGCGCGCGCTCACCAGGCCCTTGGCTTCGAGGACACGCAGTGACTCGCGGACGACGGTGCGGGAGACCTCGAAGCGCTGGCCGATCTCCTCGGGGACGAGCGGGCGGTCGGCACCGAGATCGCCGGAGACGATCATCTGGCCGAGCTGCTGGACGAGTTGGCCGTGGAGGCCGCGGCCGCGGCTGCCCGCCGCCCGCCGGCCGACCCGGCCGATGTCTGCTTCGGCGCCTTCCCAGACCGGCGAGACGCGCTCTGCGCGGTCCTGGCCGGCCGCGTTGGCGGCGTTGGCGTAGGGGTAGCGGTCAAGCTCGCCGGGGCCTGCGAGGCCGGTGTCGCCGGGGCGAGCCGCGGTCATCATGGTGTGCGCAAGGGTACTCACGCATCCTTTGTCGGCGGCGCCCTGAACGGCCTTGAGGTCTTTGGTGAAAAGCACACGAAAGGGTGATCGCCCGTTATCTCGCAATTGACGCTTTATCGGAAAGAAACGCGCTTTCCGCGGCGAGTTGTGGGCAACGGGTGCAACAACCGGGTGGCGAAACGGGCGTTGCGGACGGCCGGCACCTCCGACCCGTTAGCACGGTGAACACATAAGCGCAGCCCAGCGCGGCGCCGCAACTCCCGCACTCCGCACAGGTGTTGGACCTCCTGCTGCACCAGGAGCGGTACGCCCCGATCGCATCCGTAAGCCCGCGCATACGTGCGGCATGGAATGCGTGGGGTGGGACGTGAATTCGGTGGCGGCGGGGCCGTCGGCACCCCGGTGGTCCGGGGGTCAGGTGGGGCGACGGAAACGGAAGTTGGCCGAGCGGTGATTCGCGCGTCGGCGGGTGGCGGTGACCCGGGGCGGAATCAGGAAAGGCCCGGGGCGGAATCAGGAAGGGGTGACGCCAGGAGTGGGCGGGATGCGCTGCTGACGCCCCCGGGGAGAAGCGGGCACCGGGTCGAGTGGGGAGGGGACTGCTGTGGTGACCGGTGACGGCGTTGGTGCGGGGGTCGCGGCGCGCGGAGTCACCCGGGGTGGTGACTTCGCGGGCGGCGGGTTGACGACGGGGGCTTGTCCACCGGGGCGGGTCAAACCTCGGGGCGCAGCATCGGGGGGTTGAGGAGGGTGGCGCCGCCGGCGCGGAAGAGTTGGGCGGGGCGCCCGCCCTGGCGGGTGGTGGTGCCGCCGGTGGGCACCAGGAAGCCGGGGGTGCCGGTCACCTTGCGGTGGAAGTTGCGGGGGTCGAGCGCGACGCCCCAGACCGCCTCGTAGACCCGGCGCAGCTCGCCGACGGTGAACTCCTGTGGGCAGAACGCCGTGGCCAGGGAGGAGTACTCGATCTTCGAGCGGGCGCGTTCCACGCCGTCGGAGAGGATGCGGGCGTGGTCGAAGGCGAGCGGGGCGGTCAGCTCGCCGTCGCGGGTGTGGGGGTTCCCGTCCTGTTCCAGGAGGGTTTCGACCGGGGCCCACCGGGCGCTGTGGGCGTCACCGCCGGCCTTGGGGGCGGGCAGGTCGGGGGCGAGGACGAGGTGCGCGACGCTGACCACGCGCATCCGGGGGTCGCGCTTGGGGTCGCCGTAGGTGGCGAGCTGTTCGAGGTGCGCGCCGTACGGGGCCTGGGGGCCGGCCGGTGGGCAGGCGTGCAGGCCGGTCTCCTCGGCGAGTTCCCGGGCGGCCGCCTCCGCCAGGTCCTCGTCGGCCCGGACGAATCCGCCGGGCAGGGCCCAGCGGCCCTGGAACGGCGGCTCACCGCGGCGTACGGCCAGCGCACACAGGGCGTGGCGGCGCACGGTGAGCACGACCAGGTCGACGGTGACAGCGAGGGGCGGGAAGGCCGACGGGTCGTAGGGAGGCATGTCGCGATCATAGTCGTCCGCTTGACGATAAACAGGTCGCGCGGGGGTCATGACCGCAGTTGCAGACCGTCCGCGGCCTCTTCGACCATCCCCATGCCGAGCCTGCTGATCCGTACCGCGAAGGGCTGCTCCGCGATGGTCAGTCCGGTCAGCTGCATCGCGCCGAGCGGGGCGGTGCCGAGCGGGCGGACGGTGACCGTACCGGCGGGGACGTCGGGGTGCAGGCCCGCGAGGGCGAGGAGTATGTGGACCGCGCCGGCCGCCGCGACGGCCGCCGGGCGGCAGGCCGCCGGGTGCGGGACGGGGACCCCGCCGGCGGTGCGCTGCTCCCCCGCGTACATCTCCGGGAGGCGGTGGCCGAAGCTTTCCGCGGCGTCGAGGATGCCCCTGGCCAGGGCGCCGGCGGCGGCTTCGTGGCCGGCCGCGGCCAGGCCGGCCGCGGCGACGGCGGTTTCGTGGACGCGGACCGCTCCGCCGCGGTGGCCGAACGGGTTGTAGCCGCTCTCCTTGGCGCCGAGTCCGCGCAGGCCCCAGCCGGAGTCCATGGCGGGGGCGCGGAGCAGCCGGCACAGCTGGTCGGTCCGGGCCGCGTCCAGGAGGCCGGGGGCGTGGGCGGCGCCACCGAGCAGGCCGGTGTCGAGGAGGTGGGCGGCGGTGGCGCCGAGGTGCGGGACGGGGCGGCCGTCGTCGGTGAGCAGGGCGGCGGGGCGGCCGCCGGCGCGGTCGTCCAGCCAGAAGTCGTTGCGGAACCGGGCGCGCAGGTCCGCCGCCCAGTCGCGGAGGGCGTCGGTGCCGGGGGCTCCGCAGGCGTCGAGGAGGTCGGCGCCGAGGACCGCGGCGCGGTGGGCGTGGGCCTGGGTCTCGCAGCGGTACGGGCCGTCGGGGGCCGGGTCGGGGAGGTAGCCGCCGCGGCCGGCGCCGGGTGGGTCGGTGGCCGTGCGCAGCCATTGCAGGCAGCGTTCGGCGGTGGGCAGCAGCCGTTCGGTCTCCTGGTCCGGCAGTCCCCAGCGGCGGGCCTCGGCGAGGACACAGGGGAAGAGGAGCGTGGCTTCGATACCGGTGCAGCCGGGCGGGGCGTGCGGACCCGCGTCCCGGAGGGGGCCGGGAATTCGGCCGAAATCCGCCCCCGGAGTGGCGAGTTGGGTCCGGGCCAGGGTGCGCAGGGTGGCGGCGGCGAGCCGGGTGCCGAGCGGGAGCAGCATCCGGGCGGTCCACAGGGCGTCGGCGGGTGCCAGACCGCAGCGCCAGGGGAAGCCGCCGGCGACGAAGACGTCGGTGGGCAGGGCCGGGTCGCGCAGCAGCAGGCCGTGCAGGTCGTCGAGGCTGTGGGCCAGGAGGGCGTCGGCGCGGTGGTCGTCGCATTCCAGACGCGCTGCGGACCAGGAGCGCGGTGGCCGGTCACTGCCGCCCTTGGGCCTCGTTCCGGTGCGCAGGACGGGGGCGGCGGTGTCGCTGCGGCTGCCCGTGGGCGGCGGGCCGCCGGCTTCGTGGTCCAGGCGGGGGCGGAGTTCGATGGTGCGCCGGCCGCCGGGCGGCAGGTGCAGCTCCCAGCGGAGCAGGCCCGCGGAGGCCAGGGCGTCCTGGGGCGCGGGGGTGGCGGTCACCACGGCGTGGGCGCCGCGTCCGGACCAGCGGAGGCCGGATCCGTGGACGGCGGCGGGGAGTTCCGGGCCGGGGAGGCCGGCGGCGACGGCGCCCAGTTCCGCCAGGTCGGTGCCCAGGTGGATCTCGACGGGCATGCGGAGGGGCCGGGCGGCGCTGCTGTGGAAGGTGATCCGCTCGGTGCCGTCGGCGGAGCGCAGTCGCTCCATGCGGATCTCCGGGTCCGGTCCGCGCTCGCCCGTTCTGCGGAGCACGCCGGTGAACCGGGCGCGGTCCGCGGAGAGCAGCCGTCCCTGGACGACGAGCGGTTCGGCGCCCGCGGCCCGTACCTCGCAGCGGGAGAGGATGCGCCGCCCGTCGCGGTAGCAGCCGTCCAGGCCCTGCCCGGTGAGCTGGCCCGTGGCGGACGACACGGTGAGCGAGGGCAGGGCCACGCATACCAGCGCCGCGTGGACCGGTTGGGGCTGCGCCAGCCGGGGCGGCGGCGCGGTGCTGCGCCGTTTCCCCGTGGTCCGGAGGGTCGGCTGGGTGGTGGGGACGATCCCTGGCACGCTCTGCGCTCCCTGGTGAGGTCGGGGCTCCGTACGGCCTGACGCCACTCAGCTGAACGGTGTGGCCGGCGCCCAGGTCACGCCAGCCACGCCTCACCCCGTGCGGTTACCGCCGGCTTCGGTCACCGTCCCGGCCCGTGCGGCGGCTGCCGGAGGTGCCGGTCGTGCGGGAGCCGGGGCGGGTGGTGCCCCGGGGGCCGCGGGGGCGGCCGGCGCTTCCCGGACGGGCCGGTGCGGGCCTCCGGGTGGAGGGCCGGCGGCCGGTGGCGGCGGCGTCGGTACCGCCCTCCGGGGGCGCACCGGCCTCCTCAGCTTCACCGGCCGTGGTCCCCGCACCGCGCCCACCGTCCCGGGCTGCCTCCGCGGCCTCGGCTTCCTCGCGCTGCTGGCGCAGGCAGCGGCGCAGGGGCTCGGGGTCCAGGCCCTCGTTGAGGGCACGGTGCAGCAGCTGGGCGAAGACGTACTCCTGGTCGGCGGCCAGGGCACGGCTGAGGGCGACACGTGCAGAGGGGCCGTCGGCCGTGGACCAGCACACCCACCCGGCGAGCGTCAGCGGGGCCGCGGCGTGTTCGCCGTACCCTCCGGTGCAGCGGCGGGCGAGGGCGCGCCAGAGGCGGAGGGCCGCCGCGGCGTCGGGGCCGTCCATCCATTCCGCCGCCCGGTCGCGGGTGGCGCGGTTCTGCAGGCCGAGGATGAGGGTGGCGGCCTCGGCGTCGGTGATCAGGGCGTCGTCGCAGGCATCGCGGGCGCGGTTGCTGCCGGCGGGAGTGTCCTGGCGGAAGCGGTGGATCATCGCGGTGGCCAGTTCGAGGGTGTCCCGGTGGACGGCGGCGGCACCGTCGGGCCGGAGCATCCTGGGCACCAGGTCCTCGGCCGCGGCGTCCAGCGCCTTTTCCTGGTCGGCGCCGCGCGGTCCGGTGCGGGGCGTGAGCCGGGCTTCCATCTCCTTGAGAGAGCCGCGTACCTGCATGCCGGAGTAGGCGGCGGCCGCGGCCATCACGGACGTACCGGGCAGGAAGAGCGGGGTGCCCTCGGCGGGGCAGCAGCGGTAGTCGGGGCAGCAGTAGGACCAGAAGCGGCCGTTGGACAGGCACAGGGCTTCCAGGACCGGTACGTCCAGCGCGCCGCAGGCGGTGCGCAGCCGCTGGGCCAGGGGACGCAGGCGTTCCTTGACGTCCTGGCCGGTCTCGCCCGGTGCTGGTTCCTGGCAGAGGAAGACCAGGATGCCGACCGGGCGTCCGGAGCGCCGGCGGGCGCCGGTGATCAGGCAGTCGGCGAGCTGGTCGCTGACGTCGGGCCAGTGGGACGGGTCAGAGGGGATGCCGAGTCGGAGCCGGCCACCGAACCGGGCGCGGTCGCCGTGCAGGGCGACCATCACGATGCTGTTGTCCGGATAGAAGCCGAGGAGGTACGGAAGGGCGTCGGCGAGTTCGGCGGGGCCGCGCAGGGTGACCTGGGATTCATGGGCCGGTGCGGCGGTGGGGTCGGCGGCGGGCGGCCCGGAGGAGCCGGGGCTGTCGTCGGACGCCGCGGGCGGGGCGTAGGCACCGCACGCGAGGGCGGGCCCGGGCGGGTCGAAGGGGGTGGGCGGGGCGCCGGCCGGCGGCCAGGAGG
>NZ_JALMUV010000066.1 GCF_023155275.1 Streptomyces rhizoryzae | reverse complement strand
GGGTCGGGGGCGGCGGCCGGGGGGCCGGCGGCCGGAGCGGCGGCGGGCCAGGATCCGCCCGCCGCGCCGGCGGTCGCCGCTCCGGTGCCGGCCGGGGCGGGCCGGGGCGGTTGCGGCTGTGGCTGCTCCGGGGGCTGGGAGCGGAGCGCGGCGCGGCGTTCCCGGGCGGACTCCTCCAGGAGGTTCTTGGCCACCGCGCGGGCGTCGTCCTTGCCGACCGTGCGGCGGGCCAGGCGGACCTCGCGGGCATCGAGGCCGAGCAGGTCGGCGACCACCTCGTCGCTGCCCACGGTCACCGCGAAGGCGGCCAGGGTCCGCGAGCGGCGGGCCTCGGCCTCGTCGAGGAGTCCTTGGGTCCGGCGGACCTCGTCATCGCTGATGCAAAACGCCTGTGCGAGTACCGCGTGGCGCTCCCACAACTCCCTCGGTTCCATGTTTGCGACAACGCTTTTTAGTCGAAGTTGGTCCGGTTCTCACGGAGAGATCACTGTAAGAGGTGATATTGCCCGCATCGCGCCCAGCGCTTTGGGATGTTATGAGAGGAAGCGCGGGGGGCCGACCGGGGGTGTGGGCAGTGACCAATCGCCGGGGCGAATCGTTTCTACGGCCATGAGTGCTCCCTCATCCGTCACGGTCGCCGGCCACGGCCGGACCGCTTTCGTTCCCCGCCCTCCGGCTGAGCTGTCCACTCCCCCCGGCCCGGGGGCGGCCCCCGTGCCGCGGATCAACGCCGAGGTCATCCGGCAGACGCCCCTGTACGCGGGGCTGGTGAAGATCTGGACGGAGCGCTCGGCGACGGTGCCCGGGGTCGCCGATCCGGAGTGGCAGCGGCTGGTGTCCTACCGGGCGCTGATGGAGGAGACGGAGAACGCGCTGACCGCACTGCGGCCGCACCGCGCCCCGGATGTGCTGCCGCCGCGGCGCCCGGTCCCGGTGCCCGGCCCGTACGCGGCGGAACTGGCGCCGGTGCACGGCGGGTTGCGGCCGGCGACGCACCGCTGACGGCATGGCGGGGCCCGCCATGCCGGTGGGCCCGGGTGCGGCACCCGGGCCCACGCGAGGTGGCGAGGCGGCCGGCCGGTCAGAGGAGGCCGAGGAAGTCCAGGCCCAGCAGGCCGCTGCGGCCCAGGCCGACGGCGCGGTCCTCGTGGCCGCGGCGGCGGGACTCGTCGCGGCGCCCGTTGTCGTCCCGGCGGCCGAACTCGTCGCCGCCGCGCCCGAACTCGTCGTCGTCGCGGCGGCCGAAGTCGTCGTCGTCGCGGCGGTGCTCGCCGAGCCGGCCCAAGCGGTCGTCGTGCAGGGCGGGCCCGTGGTTGCCGCGGTGGCCGTGCCGGCCCTCGTGCCCGTGCCCGTGCCGGCCGTCGCGGTGGGTGTCCCGGCCGTGGTGGCGGCCGTCGTGGTGGCGGCCCTCGTGGTGGCACCGGCTGTGCGGGTGGCACACCGTGGTCCGGGAGTCGCTGGGGGCCGCGGTCGCGGTGCCCGCGGCCGGCACCGCCAGGGCGGCCGCGGCGAGGCCGGCCACCGCGAGCCCGCGAGGAATCGAACGAAGCATTGTTCCACCTTTACTCGGCTGGGCAGAAAAGGAACATTCTCTGCAAACGCGACGATAAGGCGGTTATTCGGCCGCTTCCGGAGACCCGCCGGAGGGTCACCGGAACGCAGCACGGGTCAAGGCGCATTCCGGCCACGGCAGGCCCCGTTCGCGGTCATGACCCCTGGGGCATGTCCTCCAGCAACGCGCCCAGCGCGCCCACCACCAGTCGGCAGATGGTGTCCGGATCGGCCCCGGCCAGCGGTTCCTTGCCCACCACCACCCGCATCAGGCCGATGCCCAGCAGCCAGGCGAGCGCCAAGTCCCCGCGCAGCGCGCCGTCGTCGGCCCGGGAGAGGGTGGCGAGCACCTCGGCGTACTCGTCGCCAAGTCCCCGCAGGGCTTCGGCGATTTCATCGCTGCCGCCGATGGAGCGCAGGCAGACCTCCAGCGACCGGTCGGTGCCGGGTCCGCCGCCCTCGGCGAGCATGCCGCGCAGCGCGACCTCGAACAGCCGCTCCGCCGGGGTGGTGCGCAGCTGTTCGTGGCCGCCGCGCGCCATCACCTCGCCGAACAGGGCTTTCTTCGTTCCGAAGTACCGGAACAGCAGTGCTTGGTTGACCCCGGCCCGGGCCGCGATGTCGCGTACCGTCGCGCGCTCGTAGCCCCGTTCGGCGAAGAGTTCCGAGGCGGCGTCGAGCAACAGCCGCCGGGTGCCCTGCGCGTCCCGGCGGTGCTCGGTCGCCGCCTTGATCGCCTCCGGCATCGCCAGTTTCCTTTCGTCGGTGGTCCGTCGGGCCGCCAGGCGGCCGCCGTACCAGGTCAGAACGTTGACCGCAAACCATCGTTGACCTGCCCCCGCGGGCGTCCTACGGTATGTAAGCAGGTGCTTACACAAGGGAGGTCACCGTGACCACAGCCGGCACAGCACCCCTTTCCTACCCCTTCAACATCCCTGAGAGCCTTGATCTTTCGGCGGAGTACGAGCGGGCCCGCAGCCGCCCGGGGCTGCTGAAGGTCCAGCTTGCCTACGGCGAACCGGCCTGGCTCGTCACGCGCTACGCCGAGGCCCGGTTCGTCCTCGGCGACCAGCGGTTCAGCCGGGCGCTGGCCGATGAGCACGACGAGCCCCGGCAGTCCGAGGGGCGCCGCAGCGGCGGCATCCTGAGCATGGACCCGCCCGACCACACCCGGCTGCGCACGCTGGTGGCGAAGGCGTTCACGGTCCGCCAGGTGGAGAAGCTCCGGCCGCAGGTCAAGGAGCTGACCCGGGAGCTGCTGGACGAGCTGGAGGCGGCCGGGCCGCCGGTGGACCTGGTCGACCGGTACGCGCTGCCGATCCCGGTGGCGGTCATCTGCCGGCTGCTGGGGGTGCCGGAGGAGGACCGGCCGAAGTTCCGGGTGTGGAGCGATGCCGCGCTGTCGACCAGCTCGCTGACCGCCGAGGAGTTCGAGACCAACCGTGCGGAACTCCGCGCCTACATGGCCCGGTTGATCGAGCAGCACCGCAAGGAGCCGCAGGACGACCTGATGACCGCGCTGATCGACGCGCGGGACGTCGACGACCGGCTGTCGGAGCTGGAACTGATCGACCTGTGCGTGGGCATCCTGGTCGCCGGCCACGAGACCACCGCCACCCAGATCCCCAACTTCGTCCTGGCGCTGCTGGACCACCCCGACCAGCTCGACCTCTTGCGCGGCGACCTCTCGCTGATCAACGGCGCGGTGGAGGAGCTGCTGCGGTTCGTCCCGCTGGGCAGCGGTGCGGGCCAGCCGCGGTACGCCACGGAAGACATCGATGTCGGCGGGACGCTGGTGCGGGCCGGGGAGCCGGTCCTGGTCGCGGTGGGCGCGGCCAACCGCGATGCGCTGCGGTTCGACGCGCCGGGGAAGCTGGACATCCGGCGGACCGGGAACCAGCACCTCGGTTTCGGCCACGGTGTCCACCACTGCCTGGGCGCGCAGCTGGCGCGGCTGGAGCTACAGGAGGCGATCTCGGCGCTGATCACGCGGTTCCCGGGGCTGCGGGTGGCCGGGGACGTGGAGTGGAAGACGCAGATGCTGGTGCGGGGCCCGCGGGTCCTGCCGGTGGGGTGGTGAGCGCGGTGGCGTGGACGGTGGACATCGACCCGGCGCTGTGCATCGCCTCGGGCTCCTGCCCGGGGGTGGCGCCGGACCTGTTCGTGCTGGACGGGCCGCACGCCCGGCCGGTGCGCGAGGAGATCGCGGAGGACGAGCGGGCGCTGGACGCGGCGGAGGTCTGCCCGGCGATGGCGATCACGGTACGGGACGCGTCCGGGCAGGTCATCGCGCCCCGGCCGTAGGGGTTCGGGGGCACGTGGCGGGGCGCGGCCGGGGCCGCGCCCCGCTTCGCGTGCGCCGGTGCGCTGACGGCGCCTCAGGGATCCGGGGCGCCGACTCGTGCGCGCCTCTTGCCAAGCCGAGATAGTACGTGTTCGGATTATCTCTGCCGGGATGCCCAGCACCATCGCATCGCCGCAGATCAGAGCATGTCCGCCCGGGTGAGCGGCGCGCCGCGCCGCACCACTTCCGTACGCGCCGACGACCAACCAGCCCCCGACTCGTTCCCCGGAGGGTCCTTGTGTTCGCTCTCTCGTCCGTCGATCTGCTCGACGCCTTCACCCGTGAGCTACGGCTGTGCAAACTGCGCAGCGGGGAGCACGTGGTGGTGCTCGCCGAGCCGGACAGCCGCGGCGACTACGTCGCGGCCGCGTTCGGCGCGGCCAAGGCGTGCGGCGCCCACGTCATCGCGGCGACCGTGCCCGGCGGCACGCCCGCGCCGATGCCCAGCACCCACACCGGCGCCGGCCCCGGGCTGACGTCGGTCCTCAACGACACCGCCGCCCAGGACCTGCTGAAGTCGGCTGACCTGGTGGTCGACCTGACCCGCGAGGGCTTCATCCACGCGCCGGTCCAGCAGGAGATCCTGCGGGCCGGCACCCGGATCCTCTTCGTCTGCGACGCGCCCGAGGTGCTGATCCGCAACCTGCCCGGGGAGGAGGACAAGGCGGCGGTGCTGGCCGGTGTCGAACTGCTCAGGCGCTCGTCGGTGATGCGGGTGCGGTCCGCGGCCGGAACCGACCTGACCGTCCAACTCGCCGGTTCGCAGCCGGAGTTCCAGTGCGGGTTCGCCGACGATCCGGGGCGGTGGGACCACTGGCCGAGCACCATGGTGCTGTGCTGGCCGGAGCTCTCCGACGGGCAGATCGTGCTGGCTCCGGGCGACATCCTGCTGCCGTTCAAGGAGTACGTCCGGGAGCCGGTGACCCTCCAGATCGCCGGCGGGCACATCGAGAAGGTCACCGGCGGCGCCGACGCCGCCTTGCTCACCACCTTCTTCGAGGACTCCGGCGACATCTGGGCGCGCAGCCTGTCGCACCTGGGCTGGGGGATGATGCGGACCGCCGACTGGTTCGCCACCGCGATGTACGGCAAGGAGGAGCTGATGGGCATGGACGCCCGGGCGTTCGCCGGCAACTTCCTGTGGTCGACCGGCCCGCACCCGGTGCTGGGCCGCGAGTCGTACGCCCACCTCGACATCGCGATGCGCGGCTGCTCGGTGGCGGTGGACGGGACGGAGGTGGTGGTGGACGGCCGGCTCACCGGCGATCCGCGGCCGGACGGCCGCTGACGCCCACCGCCGCCCGCGGTCCCGTCCCGTTCCGGCCCCTGCGAGGAACCTCCTGGAGGAAAGAGTGGCGCCCAGTCAGTCCTACGAAGTCACCATCGTCGGCGGCGGTCTCGGCGGTCTGACCGCCGCGCTGGCCCTGCGCCACCGGGGCCTGCGGGTCACCGTCCTGGAGCAGGCGCCGCGGCTGGGCGAGGTCGGCGCCGGTATCCAGACCGCGCCCAACGCCAGCCGGATCCTGCTCGGGCTGGGCCTGCGCGGGCAGTTGGAGGCGATCCGTACCGAACCGCTCGACCAGGTGCGGCGGCGCTGGCAGGACGGCAGCGTGGTCGCGCTCACCCCGCTCGGCCAGTTCTGCAAGGACCGCTTCAACGCCCCGTACTGGCACTACCACCGGGCCGACCTGCACCGCGTGATCATGGATGCCTGCCTCGATCCGGCCGGTCCCGGGCCGGTCGTGGCGGTGCACACCGCGAGCCGGGTCGCCGGGCTGGACCGGACCCGGCCCGAGCGGCCGGTGGCGGTGACCGACGACGGGCGGCGGTTCGCCGGCGACGTGCTGATCGGCGCCGATGGCGTCCGCTCCCGGGTGCGGGAGCTGATGGGCGCGCCCGACACCCTGCTGTTCTCCGGTGAGATGGCCTACCGGGCGCTGATCCCGGGCGAGTTGATCGCCGCCGATCCGGCCACCCGCTGGCTGGTGGACCGTTTCCAGAGCACCATCTGGTACGGGCCGGGGCGGCACCTCGTGCACTACATGATCCGCGGCGGGGAGTTCCTCAACGTGGTGGCCTGCGTCCCCTGCACCGAGGAGGTCGCACGGAAGTGGACGGTGCCGGCCACCGCGCAGGACCTCGTGGACGCGTTCCCCGGCTGGGACGACCGGGTGCCGGCGATGCTGTCCAAGGCCAAGGAGAGCGTCAGCTGCTTCGCCCTCTACCACCGGCGGCGCGACCCGGTGTGGGCGGACGGGCACGTGGCGCTGCTCGGCGACGCCTGCCACGCCATGCTGCCCTACCAGGCCCAGGGCGCCTCCCAGGCGATGGAGGACGCCGCGGTACTGGCCGAGGAGCTGGGTGCCGTCCCCGCCGCGGACGCCCCGGCCGCGCTGCACCGCTATGTCGCCCGGCGGGCCCGGCACGCCGGGATGGTGCAGGACGCCTCCCTGCGGAACAAGACCTTCTACCACTATCCGGACGGTCCCGAGCAGCGGGACCGGGACGACCGGCTGCGCCGCTTCGAGGGCGAGTCGGACCTGTCCTACGACTGGCTGTGGCGCGGCACGCCGCTCAACGACCCCGACGAGATCGCGTTCTCCTACCCGTTCGCCCGTTAGTCCCGCCCTCGACTCCCGCGGAGCGCAGATGAAAACCGGCGATCAGATCGTCCAGGAACTCCCCTGGAAATGGGGGGTACAGGGCCGGATCTTCCTCATCGGTGGCCTCGGCTACCTCTTCGACGCGTACGACATCGCCCTGAACGGCTTCCTGATGCCGCTGCTGGGCGAGCACTTCCACCTCGCGCCGGCCGACCGCGGCCTGGTCGCCACCGCCAATCTGGTGGGGATGGCCGTGGGGGCGGTGGCCTGGGGCGCGGTGGCCGACCGGATCGGCCGGAAGCGGGCGTTCAGCGTGACGCTGCTGATCTTCGCGGTGTGCTCGGTGCTGGGCGCCTGCGCGCCGGCGTACCCGGTGTTCCTGGCGCTGCGGTTCGCGGCCGGGATCGGGCTCGGCGGGTGCATTCCGGTCGATTACGCGCTGGTCGGCGAGTTCGCGCCGCGCCGCTACCGGGGCCGGGTGCTGACCGCGCTGGACGCCTGGTGGCCGGTGGGGGTGACACTGTGCGGGCTGGTCTCCACGGCGCTGCTGCCGGTGCCGCAGAACTGGCGGTGGATGCTGGCGGTGATGAGCGCCCCGGCGCTGCTGCTGTTCTGGGTGCGCCGGGGCGTCCCGGAGTCGCCCGTGCACCTGGCCGCCAAGGGCCGGGAGGCGGAGGCGCGGGCGGTCATCGACGCGCTGGTGGCCCGTACCGGCGCGGTGCCGGAGCCGTACGCGATCCCGGCGCCGGGGCCGGCGGACGGGGCGCGCGGGGCGCGGGCGGTGGCCGAACAGCTGCGGCGGCTGTGGGAGTTCAGCCCGCGGATCACCTCGGCGGCCTGGCTGCTGTCGGCCACCGTGCTGCTGGTCTACTACGCGGCGCTGAGCTGGCTGCCGTCGATCCTGAAGGACCAGGGGGTGGCCGGGCCGGCGGCGTTCCTGAGCACCACGGTCATGAGCGGCGTGGGCATCGCGGGGGTGCTGGTGTCCACCGCGCTGGTGGACCTGATCGGCCGCAAGTGGCTGATCGGGCTGTCGGCGCCGGCCGCGTCGCTGGCGCTGGTGGTGTTCGCGCTGGTGATGCGGGTGCCGGCGGCGTCGGTGGCGGCCCTCGCGGTCTTCGGTTTCCTGATGCAGCTGGCGATCCCGGCGCTGTACGCCTACCTCGCCGAGCTGTATCCGACGCGGTTGCGGGCCAGTGGCTTCGGGTGGGCCTCGTCGGTCAGCCGGGTGGTCACCGGTTTCGCGCCGCTGCTGTTCGGCTCGGTGCTGTGGCCGCTGCTGGGGCTGCCGCTGACCTTCGCGGTGCTGGGCGCGGCGGTGCTGGCCGCGGTCGGCTGGACGGTGGTGGCGGCCCCCGAGACGAAGGGGCGGGCGCTGGACGACGGGCCCGCCCCCGGCACTCCCCCGCCCGCTCCGGCCGCGCCCCCCTCCCCCGGTCTGACCACCCCCACCGGAACAGGAACCTCATGAAGCCCGCGCCCTTCCGCTACCACCGCGCCCGCGACGTCCACGGCACCACCCGACTGCTGGCCGAACTGGGCGAGGACGCCAAGGTCATCGCCGGCGGCCAGAGCCTGGTGGCGATGATGAACTTCCGGCTCGCCCGGCCCGCGCACCTGGTCGACATCGCCCCGCTGCGGGAGCTCGACCGGCTCGGTACCGGCCCCGGCGGCGCGCTGCGCATCGGCGCGCTGACCACCCACCACACCGTCGAGACCGCGCCGGACGCGGTGCTGGGCGC
Organism: Streptomyces rhizoryzae; assembly: GCF_023155275.1. Classification (GTDB taxonomy): domain Bacteria; phylum Actinomycetota; class Actinomycetes; order Streptomycetales; family Streptomycetaceae; genus Streptomyces; species Streptomyces rhizoryzae. The sequence goes on along the minus strand of NZ_JALMUV010000066.1, from coordinate 21,294 downwards.
GGGTTTCGCGGTGCTGCGCCGGGCGATGGGCTGGATCGGCCATCTGCCGATCCGCACCCGCGGCACGGTCGGCGGCAGCCTCGCGCACGCCGACGCGACCGCCGAGTGGTGCCTGCTCGCGGTCACCCTGGGCGCCGAGCTGGTGGCCACCGGGCCCGACGGGGAGCGCCGCATCCCGGCCGGGGAGTTCTTCCTCGGCCCGTACACCAGCGTCCTCGGGCCCGCCGAACTCCTCACCGAGGTGGTCTTCCCGCGGCCCGCGCCGCACGCCGCGCTCACCGAATTCGCCGAACGGAAAGGGGACTTCGCGATCGTGTCGGCGGTGGTGGACCTCGACATCGAGGCGGGCGGGGTGCGCGGCGGCCGGGTGGGGCTCGGCGGGGTGGCGCCGGTGCCGGTCCGGGTCCCGGAGGCGGAGGCGGTGCTGGCCGCCGGCGGCTCGTTCGCCGCGTGCGCGGCCGCGGCCGCGGCGGCCGCCGACCCGCCCGGCGACGCCAACGGCAGCGCCGCCTACCGCCGGGCGCTCGTCCGCTCCCTGGTCGAACGGGCGTGTACGGAGGCCGCGGCGGGTACGGCAGCGGGGAACGCGACGCGGAAGGCGGTGTCCCGGTGAGGCGGGCGGAGCAGGGCGCACAGGACGGCGGGAAGCTGGTCGGGCGGTCGGTGCCGCGCCGGGAGGACCCCCGGCTGCTGACCGGGCGCGGCCGGTTCGTGGACGACGTGGCGCTGCCGGGCATGCTGCACGCGCAGTTCGTCCGCAGCACCGTGGCGCACGGGGAGCTGACCGGGGTCGATCTGAGCGCGGTGCGCGCGGTGCCGGGGGTGGTCGCCGCGTTCACCGCCGACGACCTGGGGATGGCGGACATCACGGCCCTGCTGGACCGCCCGCGCACCGAGTTCGTCCCGACCGCGATGCCGGTGCTGGCCCGCGACCGGGTGCGGTTCGTCGGCGAGCCGGTGGCGATCGTGGTGGCCCGCACCGCGTACGCCGCCGAGGACGGGGTCGAGGCGGCCCGGGTCGGGTACACCGTCCGGCCGCCGGTGACCGGCGAGGACGCGGCACTGGCCGACGGCGCGCCGCTGGTCCACGACGAGGCCGTCCGCAACACCCTGGTCGACGTCGAACTCTTCGCCACCGACGGCATCGACGGGATCTTCGCCGCCGCCGACCACGTCGTGCGGGTCGAGTCCCGCACCGGGCGGCAGAACGCCCTTCCACTGGAGACCCGGGGCGCGGTGGCCGCCTGGGACGACCGGGAGGAGCAGCTGGTCCTCCACACCTGCACCCAGATCCCGCACCAGGTCAGGACGGTCGCCGCGCGCTGCCTGGGCCTGGCCGAGCGGGCGGTGCGGGTGGTGGTGCCCGATATGGGCGGCGGCTTCGGGCTGAAGTGCGTGGTGGGGCGGGAGGAGATCGCCGCGGCGGCGGCCGCCCTCCGGCTGCGCCGCCCGGTGAAGTGGATCGAGGACCGCAAGGACGCGCTGACGGCGTCCTTCCTGGCCCGCGAGCAGCACTACACCGCCCGGGCCGCCTTCGACGCCGACGGCCGGATCCTGGCGCTGGACGCGGACGTGGTGTGCGACATGGGCGCGTACTCCTGCTATCCGTTCACCGCGGGCATCGAACCGCTGATGGCGGCCGCGGAGATGCCGAGCGTCTACACGGTGCCGGCCTACCGGGTGCGCGGCCGGGCCGTCACCACGAACAAGGCGCCCTCCGCGCCCTACCGGGGCGTGAGCCGCCCGCAGTACGTCATGGTGGTGGAGCGGCTCTTCGAACGGGCCGCGCGGGAGCTGGACCTGGACCCGGTGGAGATCCGCCGCCGCAACCTGATCACCGACTTCCCGTACACCGGCGTCAACGGCCTCACCTACGACCCCGGCTCGTACCGGGAGTCCCTCGACCTGTGCGAGCGGACGCTGCGCGCCGAGGGCTGGTACGAGCGGCAGCGCACGGCCCGCGCCGAGGGGCGCCACCTGGGTATCGGCTACGCCTGCTTCAGCGAGCGCACCGGCTACGGCACGGCCGCCTTCGCGCAGCGGAAGATGGCGGTGGTCCCCGGATTCGACCTCTCCGAGGTGCGGATGGACCCCGGCGGCACGGTCACCGTCACCACCGGGACGATGAGCCACGGGCAGAGCCACGAGACCACGATGGCGCAGATCGTCGCCGACCGGCTCGGCCTGGACCTGGCGCGGGTGAAGCTGCACCAGGGGGACACCGACCGGATCGCGTACGGCTGGGGGACCTTCGCCAGCCGGTCGATCGCGGTCGGCGGCAGCGCCGTGCGGCTGGCGGCCGGGCGGCTCGGCGACAAGCTGCGCGCCCTGGCCGCGGCCCGCTGGGACGTCCCGGTCGAGGAGACCGCCCTCGGCCGCGGCGCGGTCGTCCGCCGCGGCGACCCGGCGACCGCGATCGGCTACCCGGAACTCGCCGAACTCGCCTACCTGCGCGCCGATCTGCTCCCCAAGGGCACCGAACCGGGGCTCACCGCGACGGCCGGTTTCGACGTCTTCACCGACGGCACCTTCTCCAACGCCACCCACGGCGCCGTCGTGGAACTCCACGGGGACACCGGCCGGGTGGAGATCCTGCGCTACGTCTGCGTCGAGGACTGCGGCGTGGCGATCAACCCGCAGGTGGTGGAGGGCCAGTGCCGGGGCGGGATCGCCCAGGGCATCGCGGGGGCACTCTTCGAGCAGGTGACCTACGACGCGCTGGGCGAGCCGTCGGCGACCAGCTTCATGGACTACAAGGTCCCCACCGCGCACGAGATCCCCGACGTGGCCATCCACCATCTGGAGACCCCCTGCGCACTCACCGAGACCGGCGCCAAGGGGGCGGGCGAGGGCGGCACGATCGGCGCCCCCGCGGCGGTCCTCAACGCCGTCAACGACGCCCTGCGCCCGACCGGTGCCGAACTGGACTCCACCCCCGTCACCCCCGAGACGGTGCACCGCGCCCTGCACCCCCGGCACTACGAGGAGAGCACCCGATGACCACCCCGCCCCCATCCGCCGACGCCGCCCCCGGGGCCGCGCCCCCGACCGGTTGCGAGCTCCAGCTGATGGTCCTCGACGTCAACGGGGAGCAGCACGAAGTGATCACCGAGCCGCGCCGCACGCTGGTGGACGTGCTCCGCCACGACCTGCGGCTGACCGGCACCCATGTCGGCTGCGAGCACGGCATCTGCGGCGCCTGCACGGTCCTGCTCGACGGCCGGCCGGTGCGGTCCTGCCTGATGTTCGCCGCGCAGGCGGAAGGGGCCGCCCTCCGCACCGTCGAATCGCTCGCCCCGGACGGCGCCCCGACGGAGGGCCCGGAGGAGGGCCCGGAGGCCGGTGCGCAGGCACCCCCGGCCCCCGGTGACCGGCTCAGCGACCTCCAGCAGGCGTTCCGCGCGCACCACGCCCTCCAGTGCGGCTTCTGCACACCCGGTTTCCTGATGCTCGCCGAGGGCTTCCTCGCCGAACGGCCGGACCCGGACGAGGCCGAGATCCGCGAGGTGGTGGCCGCCAACCTGTGCCGGTGCACCGGCTACCAGCCCCTGGTGGCGGCGATCGCGCAGTGCGCCGCGGCCCGGCGCGCCGCCCGGGAGAACCGGTCCGCCCAGCGGAAGGAGCTGTGATGCGGCTCAGCAACTCGGTGCCGGTCCCGGCGCCGCCGGACGCGGTGTTCGCGCTGGTCAACGACGTGGAGCGGGTGGCGTCCTGTATGCCGGGCGCGGTGCTGGACGGCCGGGACGGCGATGCCTGGCGCGGCCGGGTGCGGGTCAGGGTCGGGCCGGTCACCGCGGCGTACGCCGGGACGGTGCGGTTCCTGGAGACCGACGCGGCGAGCCGGCGGCTGCGCGTCCAGGCCCGCGGCGCCGACGCCCACGGCAACGGCGACGCCGAGGCGGAGGTGACGCTGGCCGTCGTCGAAGCGCCGGACGGGGCGCGGCTGGAGCTGGTCACGGACCTGGTCATCCGCGGCAAGCTGGCGCAGTTCGGCAAGGGCGCGATCGGGGCCGTCTCGACCCGGATCCTGGAGCAGTTCGCCCGCAACCTCGGCGGCCTGCTGGACGGGGAGCGCGACGGCGGGCCGGCGGCCGGGCAGCCCGGGCCCACCCCGGCGGCACCGGCTCCCGCGCCCCGGCCCGGGCCGCGGGAGGCGCCCGCGGCCGCCGGAACGGAACTGGACGGCCTGGCCGTTCTGGCCGGGCCCGCCGCCGGGCCGCTGCTGGCCAAGTACGGTCCGCTGGCCGCGGCGTTCGCGGCCGGCGTGTTCGAGGGCTGGCTGCTGGGGCGGCTCGCCGGGATGCGCCGGGAGCTGAGGACACTGCGGCGGGGGCGGTCATGAGCCACTACGGCGCGGCCACCGACCGCACGTACGAACGGGCCGGGTTCGGCGCCCCGGTGCGGCGCGGCCGGCGCCCCGCGCTCCTCGTCGTGGACCTGACCCGCGGCTTCACCGAGGACCGCTTCCCCACCGGCGCGGACCTGAGCGGGGTGGTGGCGGCCACCGCCCGGCTGATCGAGGCGGGGCGCCCGGCCGGCGTACCGGTGGTCTTCACCGCGATCGCCTACACCCCCGCCGAACTCTCCGGCGACCACGTCACCTGGCTGCGGAAGGCGCCGGGACTGCGGGCCCTGCGGGAGGGCAGCGAGGCCGTCGCGGTCGATCCGCGGCTGCCCCGCCGGGAAACCGATCCGCTGGTGGTGAAGAAGGGCGCCTCGGCGTTCTTCGGCACCTCGCTCGCCGCTCTGCTGACCGGGCTGGGCTGCGACACCGCGGTGGTGTGCGGCGCGACCACGAGCGGCTGCGTACGGGCCACGGCGGTCGACGCGGTGCAGTCCGGCTTCCCGGTCCTGGTGCCCCGCGAGTGCGTCGGGGACCGGGCCGCGGGCCCGCACGACGCGAGCCTCTTCGACCTCCAGGCGAAGTACGGCGACGTGATCACGCTGGCGGACGCGGTCGGCTACCTGGGCGGGCTGCCGGCCCGCTGACCCCGCCGCCACCCGCCCGCTCCCCTTGTATCCCCTCCCCTCCCCTCCCCTCCCCTCCCCTCCCCTCAGGAAAGGTGTCCGCCATGCCGCAGCCCCAGCGGTCCGACCCGTACACCCCGCCCGCCCCGGACGTCCCCGCCGCCCCGCCCGCCCGGTCCGTGCTCCAGGCGGCCCTCGCGGACCTGGCCGAGGTGCCCGCCACCAGCCGGTGGGTGCGCTCGGGCACGGTCCGGCTGCACGTCCTGGACTACGGCGGCGCCGGGCCCGCGCTGGTGGTCCTGCCCGGCATCACTAGCCCGGCCGTCACCATGGACTTCGTCGCCCGCGAACTGACCGATCTGGTCCGGCCGTTGGTGGTCGACGTGCGGGGGCGGGGGCTCTCGGACGGCAGCGGGCCGGGGGAGGCCGGGGAGGACGCGGACGGCGGCGGGACGGGCGGCTACGGGCTGGAGCGTTACGCCGAGGACACCGAGGCGGTCATCGAGGGGCTCGGGCTGGACCGGCCGCTGCTGTGCGGGCACTCGATGGGCGCACGCATCGCGGCGGTGGTCGCGGCGCGCGGCACGGTCGCGGTCCGCGGCAGCGTCCTGGCCGATCCGCCGATGAGCGGACCGGGCCGCGGCCCGTACCCCACCACGCTGGAGACCTTCCTGCGGCAGCTGGCGGAGGCCGGGCGGGGCACGGACGCCGACGAGGTCGCCCGGTCGTGGCCCCGCTGGCCGCGCCGGGAGCAGGAGTTGCGGGCGCGGTGGCTGTCCAGTTGCGAGCGGCGGGCGGTCATCGCCACCCACCGCGGCTTCGAGACCGAGGACTTCTTCACCTGGTGGCCGCGGGTGACCGGCCCCACGGCGCTGCTCTACGGCGCGCAGAGTCCGGTGGTGACGGCGGCGGGGGCCGCCCGGGCGCGGGCGCTGCTGCCGTCGGCCGCGGTGACCGAGGTCCCGGACGCCGGCCACATGCTCTTCTGGGACAACCCCCCGGCGGCCCTCGACGCGCTGCGCGCGGCACTGCGCCCGATGCTGGCGTGAACGGGTCGCCCATCCGCGGTGGCCGGCCCGGCCCACCGTGATTGAGTGGCCCCATGGCTGACGAGACCACTCCCTCCGCGCCCGGGCCCGCCGCGGCCCCCGTTGGCGCCGCATCCGGTACGGCGATCCCGCATGCCCTGACGGCCGCGCCCGGCTACCAGGTGCGCCGGCTCTACCAGGCGTATCTGGCCGTGTGGGTGCGCGCGGTCGATCCGACGCTGACCGGTCCGCAGTTCGCGGTGCTGACCGCGGTGGACGCGGCGCCGGGGCGCGACCAGCGGTCGATGGCGTCGGCGGTGGCGCTGGACACGTCCACGATGGCGGATGTGGCCCGGCGGCTGGAGACCCGGGGCCTCATAGTCCGCCGTGCCGACGCCGCCGACGGGCGCCGCAAGCTGCTGTTCCTGACCGCGGAGGGCGAGCGGACGCTGCACGCCGCCCACGAGCGCGCCCGGCGGCTGGACGAGCGGCTGCTCGCACCGTACGAGGCGGAGCGGCGGACCGAGGTGATGCAGCTGCTGACGTCCCTGGCCGACCACTGGGAGGGCCTGGCCGGGGAGTTCTGACCGGCCCGGCCGTCCGCACGGGTACCGGTCCCCGCCTGTCCCGCGTACGCCCCCGTACGCCCGGAACGTCCGAGGAGGACCCGTGACGGATCGTCATGTAGGGCTGATCGTGCCCAGTTCGAACCTGACCATGGAGACCGAGCTGCCGCGGATGCTGCGCGACCGGGAGGCGCTCTTCCCGGAGGACCGGTTCGTCTTCCACAGCAGCCGGATGCGGATGCGGCACGTCACGCCCGAGCAGTTGCGGGAGATGAACGCCCAGACGGGCCGGGCCGCGCGGGAACTCGCCGACGCCCGGCCCGATGTCGTCGCCTCCGCCTGCCTGGTCGCCATCATGGCGCAGGGGCCCGGCCACCACTGCGCGGCCGAGGCGGAGATCGCGGAGGTGCTGCGTGCGCAGGGCGCGGCGGCGCCGGTGGTCTCCAGCGCCGGGGCGCTGCTGGACGGGATCGCGGCCCTGGGCGCCCGCCGGGTCGCGCTGGTCACGCCGTACATGAAGGAGCTGACCGCGCTGGTCACCGCCTACCTGGAGGACGCCGGGGTGGAGGTGGTGGACGCGCTGAGTCTGGAGGTGCCGGACAATCTGGCGGTCGCCCGGCTCGATCCCGAGGCGCTGCTGGAGCACTGGCGGCGGCTGGACCTGCGGCGGGCGGACGCGCTGGTGCTCTCGGCGTGTGTGCAGATGCCGTCGCTGGCCGCGATCCAGCCGGTGGAGGACGCGGCCGGGCTGCCGGTGCTGTCCGCGGCGACCGCGACCGCCTACCGGGTCCTGGGCGCCCTGAGCCTGCCGCCCCACGTCCCGGCAGCCGGCCGCCTCCTGAGCGGCGAACTGCCCGCCGCCACCGCTCGCCACGCGAACCAGTCGGCCCCGTAAGGCAGTTGGGCCGGCTGCGACCGGCCGGTGCTCGACCGCCGGCCCCGGGGCGGCGGCCGGTCCGGGGGCGGTGCCCGGTCCCGTTCCGGTGTCAGGCCGGTGGCGTGCCGCGGCCGCGCACCAGTGGCAGGTACACCTCGTCGACGATCTCGACGAGGACCTCGTCGGGGGCGGTGGGGGTGCCGCGGACGACGAATTCGTTGCGCAGCAGGGTCATGGCGACGGTGGCGACCCGGGGATGGAGGGCCTCGGGGGAGGCTTCGCCCCGTGCGATCGCGCGTCCGAGGATGGTCAGCCAGGGGGCGGCCGCCGCGTCGCCGGACTGCTCCTGGAGCTGCGCCAGGAGCTCCGTGGCACCGCCCGCGGCGGCGAAGAGTTCGCGCAGGATCGCCCCCTCGGGGGAGCTCCAGTAGCGGTTGGCCCGGCGCAGCCACTCCAGGACGTCGCCGCGCAGACTGCCGGTGTCGGGCGGCTGGACCGTCGTGGCGAGCCGGCGGTAGGCGGCGACGGCGAGGGCGAGGCGGTTGGGCCAGCGGCGGTAGAGGGCGTTCTTGTTGGTGCCCGCGCGGGCGGCGACCTTGTCCATGGTCAGGCCGGCGAACCCGGACTCGGTGAGTTCGTCCGCCGCCGCGCGCAGGAGCGCCTCCTCCAGGGCGGCCCCGCGCCGCCGCGTCTGCCCGGCGCCCGGGGGGCCGATCGGTCGTTCCGGCATGGCTCCTGCTCGCTGTCGAACGCTGCGTACCTTCCGCATTTGACCACTTGCCCGACCCCTCGGCAATTAGGGTACGGTCGGTACCGTAAGTGGTACCGTCAGCAGTATCGTCATCAGCACCGCCGGCACTCTCGAACGAAAGAGGACGCAACGCATGCGCGCCAAGGGCATCAGCTACGACACCGGTTTCGTCTCCCACGGCCACCGCGGCCGGGCGCGGTTCGACGCGGAGGTGGTGCGGCGCGAGCTGGCGATCATCCGCGACGACCTGCACTGCACCGCGGTCCGCATCATGGGCGGCGACCCGGACCGGATCGAACGCGCCGCGGAATGGGCCGCCGACCTCGGCCTGGAGGTCTGGTTCTCCCCCTACCCGCTCGAACTGACCGCCGAGGACATGCTGGCGCTCTTCGCCGACTGCGCCGAGCGTGCGGAGCGGCTCAGGCAGCGCGGGGCCGACGTCGTGTTCGTCACCGGTGCCGAACTGAGCCTGATGAACAAGGGGTTCCTGCCCGGCGACAGCACCGAGGAGCGCGTCGCGCTCCTGAGCAGCCCCGAGCGGGTGCGCGAGCACATAGGCCCGGCCGGCGCCAAGGTCAACGCGTTCCTGGCCCGGGCCGTGGCCGTGGTCCGCGAGCGCTTCGGCGGCAAGGTCACCTACGCCGCCGTCCCGCTGGAGAACGTCGACTGGACCCCGTTCGACTTCATCTCCCTGGACCTCTACCGGTCCGCCGAGATCGCCGACCGGTTCGCCGCGGGCATCCAGCACCTCGTCGCCCAGGGCAAGCCGGTGGCCATCACCGAGTTCGGCGCGGCCGGCTACCGCGGCGCCGGCGACCGGGGCGCCCGCGGCCTGGAGATCGTCGAGTACGACGGTGACACCCGCGCGCCGCTGCGGCTCGACGGCACACACGTCCGGGACGAAGCCGGTCAGGCCGCCTACCTGCGCGAACTGCTGGAGGCGTTCGACGCCGGCGGCATCGACAGCGCCTTCGTGTTCACCTTCGCCCTCTACGACTTCCCGCACCGCCCCGACGGCGACCCCCGCGACGACCTGGACCTGGCCAGCTACGGCATCGTCAAAGTCCTCGAAGACCGCACCGGGACCTCCTACCCCGGCCTGCCGTGGGAGCCCAAGGCCGCGTTCACCACCGTCGCCGACCACTACCGCGGCTGAGCCGGCTCCTGGGGGTGTCCGTAAAGTCGCGTCGTTCGCCCGGAGGGCGGCCGGGCGAACGACGGGACTTTGCGGACACCCCCTAGCCCGCGTGAGCCGCCTCCGGCGGCCGGGCCGTCCGCGCACGCGGTGTGGCGGAGCGGTAGGAGTGGCCGAGTTCCGGGCCGAGGCCGAAGTAGTGCCGGAAGTTGTAGAGGAGCGGGCTCCACGCGGCCGGGTCGATGTGATCGGTGCCGGGGACGACGATCCGCGGGTCGGCGTGCACCTTCAGCACCTGCGCTTCGACGAGGAGGAAACCGGCGGAGGCGTCCGGCCGGATCCGCTCGGCACGTGCCTCCAGTTGGAGCGGGCACCCGTCGACGCGCGGTGGCCTGACCGTATGGGACGGGCGGCTCCTCAGCCGCGCCGCACCGAACTTGTCCGGCTCGAAGCGGCAGCCGTCGGGTTTGCTCGCGGGGACGGGATGGCGGCCGGTGAGCGGTGCCAGGCGTTCCACGGCTTCCCACTGGCCGGGGGCGGCGACGTTGATGACGAGTTCGGGGCGGGCGGCCAGGTTGTGCGCGGTCCGGCCGTCCGGGCCGAGGCCGAGCACGACCACCCGTCCCAGCGCCCACGCGGAGGAGTTCGGCGCCAGGTTGGCGGAGGCGTCCGGGTTCTCGGTGGACAGGAGCACCACGGGGGTGCCGAAGTACAGCACGCTCGGCTCTATGGAGACCCAGGGGTCGGGGTCGGAGGCGGACCGGGCGGCAGGCTCAACGATCTTCATGACCGCAACGTAGGGGCGGCTCGTTGCGGCGGACGCCGAAGCCTTCTCGCGGTACGGGCCCGGAAGAGTACGCAACCCGCAGGCTGCCGCCCGTCGCACACCCACCGCCACCGCTCCCCCTCCCAAGAGGGCTACCAGCGGTGGAGGGCGCCCCGCCGCTCGGCGGAGGCCGAGCGGCGGGGACGGTACCCGGGCGTGACGCCTTGCCACCGCCACCGGAGCACAGTGGAACCCGCCGACGACCACCATCGGCCGGGGAGTTGCGAGGCAGGAGCAGAGATGGGGAAGCACTCGGTGACGCCGGCGGCGGCGCGGTGGGCCGTGGCCCTGGGCGGTGCGGCCGCCGCGCCTTATATCGCCGCGAAGACGTACTGGGCGTGCGGCGGCCGGGCGGGGCTCGCGGACGGTTTCGACGTGGTGGGCGAGTTCGAGAGGAACGGTGCCCCCGAGGCGTTGGTGTGGCTGGAACACCACGGCATCGACTTCACGGCCGTGCTGGCACTGACCGGAGTGGTGCTGGCCTGCGCCCTTGTCCGGCCATGGGGGCGGCGACTCCCCGCATGGCTGCTGCTCGCCCCGGCCTGGGCGGGCACGCTGTTGATCCCCTACGGCCTGCTGACCGCTGTCCTCGCCGCCACCGGCAACGACGGCGGCGGGCACGCCGCACCGTCGATCACACCCTGGGTGGTGCCCGCCGGGGTCGGCGCCTTCGTCGGTATCGGGACGGCCCTGGCCGTCGGAGCCTGGTCAGGGGGTGGGGCGGCCCGGTCAACCCCAACTGTGGTCCAGTTCGGAGCGGTTGGGGCTTTCCCGTTCCCTTGCTCCGGCGGGCCCCGGCCCGGGAACGCCGCTACCGTGGTGCTCGGTCCGTGCGCTGGCTGGCGGTGCGGTAGTCGCTCGGCGTCATGCCGGTGGCGGCCCGGAAGGCGCGGGTGAAGTCGGACGCCCTGGCGTATCCCCGGCGCAGGGCGATGGCGGCGATGGGGACGGCGCGCTGGGCGGGGTCGGCCAGGTCCCGCCGGCACAGGGCGAGGCGCTGCTGCCGGATGACGTCGCCGACGGTGGTGCCGTGCTCCTGGAAGACGCGGTGCAGGTGGCGGGGGGAAATGAAGTGCGCCGCGGCTATCGCACCTGGCGTCAGGTCGGGATCGTGCAGATGGACGGTGATGTAGGCGTTGATCCGCTCGAAAAGGACACGCTGCCGCGACCCAGCCGGGAGCAGCGTCTGCCGGTCGGCATGGTGTGCGAGGAGCGCCGCCACCAGGTCGAGCGCCGTGTTGCCCAGTCGCACGCCATCGGCGGGCGTGGCGTCCTCGTGCGTCTCGACGAGGCCGGTCAGCAACTGCCCCAGGAGTTTCCCCAGGCCCGTCCGTCCCGACAGCCGCATCCCGCACAGCGGCGCCACGGCCGTCTCGGGCAGCGGCAGCAGCCGCCTGGGGAACTGGAGCAGGACGGCCCGTGCACCGCCGGTGCCCGGTTCCACGGCGGCGCTGAACGGCCGCGAGCTGTCGTAGATCACGAGGTCGCCGGTGCTGAGCGGAGCGTGCCGCCCGGCCTGTTCGATGCTCTGGCGTCCCTGGGTGATCAGCGCGAGCTGGTACAGCTCGGGGTCGGACTGCCGGATCAGCCGCGGCGTGCGCCGGGACGCCAGCGGCGTGTACGACAGCACCGACAGTTCGGCAGGCCCGAGCGCCATGGTCTGGATGCTGGCCGTACCGCCGGGCTCGCGGAAGCGGACCTGCGTCCGCACCAGGGCCTGCCCGGTGCTCTCGACCCAGGCCGCCAAGCGGTCGGCGGGTGGCAGGTGAGCGGTGTCCAGCACTGTGGTCAGCATGATGTCCCCCGTGTGGCCTGATGGCGCGCATGCGGCGGCAACGGCCCGGCCCCCGGCGCGGTACCCGATCCTCGCCGGTGGGCAGCGGCCCCGGACAGTGCGTTGTACGCCAAGTTGGGTGCGCTCCACGCTCACGACGCGACCGGTGCCGGGACGGAATCCTGCGAGGGCAAGCCGGGGGTGACCCGTCGGAGGAACGAGCCACCGGGACCGTGACCGTGAGCGGTCCGGGCCGGTCGCACCGACGGCACGGGACCCCCGGGCCCGTACGACAGTCCGATGTTGAGGTGTCCGGTGACGCACGGAGCGGTGACGCATACGGAGCGGTGACGCATACGGAGCGGTGACGCATACGGAGCGCGCACCGGACGCACCTCGGAGCGGGAGAGACCGATGAGGCACACCACCAGCCGTACCCGGATCCGGCGCACCGCCCTCGTGGCGAGCGCGCTGCTCGCCACGGCCCTGGCCGCCGGCACCGCCCAGGCCACCGCCTCGGCCACCGGGCAGCAGAAGTCGGGCGCCCGCTGACGGCGCCGAGCCATGAGGGGCGGCCCTCGGGGCCGCCCCTCGTCTCGTTCGCGGCGGAGGCTCCGGGGCGGGGCCGGGGGCCGGGGCCGGGCCCGCGGTTCAGGGGGCGGCCGGCGAGGGGTCGGTCAGGGGTTTCGGCGGATAGGCGCGGAGCACCAGCGAGGTGGTGACCGGGCCGAAGCGGGCGAGGGCGTCGACGACCTCTTCGAGCCGATCCGCCTGCGGGCAGTGGACGTCGAAGAGGAGGCAGTCCTCGCCGGTGACCCTGAGGGTGGCGGCGATCTCGGGGGTGCGGGCGGCGAAGTCCAGGGCGCGGGACAGCTGCGCGTGCGTGGTGCGCAGCCGGATCACCGCGTGGATGTTCAGGCCGAGCGCCACCGGGTCCACCACGGCCCGGTAGCCGGTGATGACGCCGCTCCGTTCCAGCCGCTGGATGCGCGCGCTCGCCGCGGGCTGCGAGAGCCCGACGCGCCGCCCCACCTCGGCGCCGGTCAGCCGGCCCTCGGCCTGGAGCAGGGCCAGGATGTCCCGGTCGATCCGGTCGAGTTCGGGTGATTCCCTCGTTGCCCGCACCGTCTTCTTTGATATCACTCGCGCCGCCGTCATCGTGCCGCTGCTTCCCGCAGAATCTGCGTCAGGTGCCCCCGGGAGAGCGGGGCCTGACGAAGGAAACGGTGGCAGATGTGGTCGCGTTCGTCATCATCCCCGGGATCGACGGCTCGGACGAGCGGCACTGGCAGAGCCGGTGGGAGCGGCAGTGGCAGCGCCGGCCGGACTCCTCGGCGGTGCGGATCGCGCCCGCCTCGTGGTCCCGGCCGGACCTCGGCGACTGGGTGGCGGCCGTCGGCACGGCGTACGGCGAGGCGGCCCGGCACGGCGACCGGGTGGTGCTGGTGGCCCACAGCCTGGGCTGCTGGGCGGCCTCCGCCTGGCTGAGGAGGAACCCGTCGAGCCCGGTCGGCGGGGCGTTCCTGGTCGCACCGCCGGATCCCCGCGGGCCGGCGTTCCCCCGCACGGCGGCCGCGACGTTCCGGACGGTGTCGGCTCGGCCGCTGCCGTGCCCGGCCCTGGTGGTGGGCAGCAGCGACGACCCCTACTGCACGCCCACGGCGGCCGCCGACTTCGCGGCGCGGTGGGCGGCGCGGTGGCACCTCGCGGGGCCGTACGGGCACGTGAACTCCGCCAGCGGCCTGGGCGCGTGGCCCCACGGCCGTGCGCTCCTGGACGTGCTGGTGCGGCGGGGGGCGCACACCGGGCGCGGCTCCGGCGGCGACCGCCCTTCCGCCCGCTCGCCGCGCTCTCGCAGCTTGGGAACGGGACCAGCCGCCGCAGCTCCGGGAGCGGCCCATGAGGGCCTCGCCGCCCTCCGCGCCCGTTACGAGCCCGGCAACGGCAGCTGACGGCCGGTCATCGGCCGCTCGGTATCGGCTGATCGGTCATCGGCCACTCGGTCATCGGCCCAGGCCCAAGGGCCGAGCACGGGCACGTCCGCGGGCGGAAGCACGCGGCCCCGGCTGCTCCTGGGCTCCGGTCGGTGACGACACGCCCTCGCCATGGACCGGTGGACACCGACAAGCGACGCCGACAATCGACACCGACAAGCGACAGCCGCCCGTCGTCATCCACCCCGGTCGTCCACCAACCGTCAATCACCACCCGGGAGGTTCCCATGCCATCGTCGAAACGGCGCTTGCCGGTCCAGGGGCAGCAGCTGCCGATCTGCCGCACCTGCGGGGTGCAGTACGCCCAGCCGCGCGAGGACTGCCCGATCTGCCTGGACGAGCGCCAGTACGTCGGCTGGGACGGCCAGCAGTGGACCCACCTGGCCGAGCTGCGGGACGAGGGCCGCCGCGGGCGGCTCCAGGAGGAGGGGCCCGGGGTCGTCGGGATCGGCACCGAGCCCTCCGTGGGGATCGGCCAGCGCGCACTGCTGATCCGCTCCCCCGCCGGCAACGTACTGTGGGACTGCCTGGGCTACCTCGACGACGAACTCGCTGCGGAGATCGAGCAGTTGGGCGGGATCAGCGCGGTCGCCGTCAGCCACCCGCACTTCTACGGCGTGATGACCGAGTGGGGCCGCGCCTTCGACGTCCCGGTCTACGTCCACGCCGCGGACCGCGCCTGGGTCGCCCGGCCCGACCCCGTGGTCGAGTACTGGTCCGGCGACACCCACCGGATCGCGGACGGCCTGACGCTGATCAACGCGGGCACGCACTTCGCCGGCGGCACCGTGCTGCACTGGGCGGACGACCCGGAGGGGCGCGGCGCGCTGTTCAGCGGCGACATCTTCATGGTGGTGGCGGACCGCCGGTGGGTCAGCTTCATGTACAGCATCCCCAACTTCATCCCCGAGCGGCCGCGCACCATCCGCCGCGCACTCTCCCTGGTCGAACCCTATGAATTCGCGCGCATCTACGGGGCGTTCTGGGGGCGCGTGGTCACCGACGGCGGCTCGGCGGCCGTCCGCCGCTCCGCGGACCGCTACCTGCGCTTCGCCCTGGACGACGAACGGCCGCGCTGACCGCGATTCGTCGGCTGCGTCCGCTCGGCCGGCGCCGCGCCGCCCGCGAGCGGCGGCGCCCGGCAGGCCGGGGGAGGTGCCTGCCGTGGTCCGGCCGCTGCTGCTCCAGGCGCGGGACCGCCGGAGTCGCTCCAGGTGGCGGCGGAGCGGGCGGAGGCGGCGCACCCGGACGGCGGGGCGGGGTGTCGGGGGACAGGGCCGGGTGTCCGGGGGCGGGGCCAGGAGTCCGGGGGCGGGGCCGGGCGCTCGGGCGGCATCCGGTCACGTCCTGGCCCCGTGCCGGTCGTGTGCCGGTTGCGCCGGTTGCGCCCCTCCCGGTTCCCTTCGCGGGGCGAGGTGCGACGATGGGGCCTGTCATGGATGCGGGGCACGTTCTCAGGGGGCTGCGCGCCGCGGTGTTCGCGGCGGTCTGCGTGCTCCTTGCTGCGCTCGGGCACGCGGTGATGTCGGATGCCGCGGTGCCCGGCTGGATGCTGCTCGCGGCCGGTCCGGCCACGATGGCCGGGGCCTGGTTCGCCACCGCCCGCGAACGCGGTCCCCTCCTGGTCGGGTTGCTGACCGTCGGCACCCAGGCCGCGCTGCACAGCGCGTTCTCCCTGGGGCAGGCGGTGGCCGGCGCCGGCCAGGACCACGCCTCCCTCGCCCGCGCGTGGGCCCGCACCTGGCTGTGCGGCGCCCAGGGGCTCTCCGTCGCGGACATCGACGCGGCACGGGCGGCGTCCCCGATGGGCGCCATGGGGCCTATGCCCATGGGGCCTATGGGGTCGATGGGGTCGATGGGGTCACTGGGGCCAATGGGGTCGTCGGCGCCGATGCCGCACGGCGGGATGCCGATGGACATGCACGGCAGCGCCACCGGCATGCTCGCCGCGCACCTCCTGGTCGCACTGCTCAGCGCCTGGTGGCTGTGGGGCGGTGAACGGGCGGCGTTCCGGCTCGTCCGGTGCGTGTCCGCCTGGCTGTTCGCGCCCCTGGTGCTGGTACTGCGGGCGGTGCTGCCCACCGTCCGCCCGGCCCGGCGCCCCGCCCGGCAGGAGCCGCGGTGCGCGGTGCGGCAGTTGCTGCTGGCCCATGCGATGTCCTTGCGGGGTCCGCCGCGTGGACCGGCTGTCGTCTGACAGCACGGTCGCATTCCCGAGCCGGTACGACGGCCGGGCGAACGGGGCTGCCGCCTCGCGCCCGGTGTCCCGGCTCCGACGTCACCGGTCGCCCGCGCCGTCGCGCGGTGGCCGGATCACGCGAAGGACTCCAGAGGACTCCAGATGATGATTCCTGTCCGGATGCCGGTGGCGCCGCCGCCCGCGTCCGTTCCCAGTCAGCGGGCAGTCCGCGGCGGGCGCCCGGCGCTCACCGGCCGCTCAGCCCGCCCGTCGTCCCGGCCGGAGCCGGGCGAGCAGCGCCTCTGCGGAGCCCGGGCCGCCGGCGGGGGGCGGCACGTCCCCCTCCGGCGCGCACGCGCTGCCGAGGGCGGCGTCGAGCGCTCGCGCGCGGGCGTCCCATCGGCGGCAGTCCTGGCAGCCCGCGAGATGGTCGTCGAGACGGCGGGCGGTCAGCCCCGGAGGCAGCGCCTCGCCGTCGAGGCGGGCGGACAGTGCCGTACGGATGCGCGAGCAGAGCATGCCCCCATCCTCCCCGAATTGGTCCGTACCGGCGAGGGGCGGTTCCGGCATGCGTGACGACGAGAGGGTGACCGGCTGGGCGCTGGCCGCCCGGGACGGCGACGACCGGGCCGTCGAGGAGTTCGTCCGGGCCACCCAGCTCGATGTGCGGCGGTATGTCACGCACCTCAGCGGTGAGGCCCAGGCCGCCGACGACCTGGTGCAGGACACGTACGTCCGGGCGCTGCGCAGCCTGCCGCGGTTCGAGGGCCGTTCGTCGGCGCGGACCTGGCTGCTGACGATCGCCCGGCGGGTGGTCGCGGACCGCATCCGCACCCACGCGGTCCGGCCGCGGCTGTCGGCGACCGACGACTGGCAGTCCGCGGCCGAACGGGTCCAGCCGCGCGGCGTCCCGGGGTTCGAGGAGGGCATCGCGCTGGCCGATCTGCTGGCGACGCTGTCGGCGCAGCGCCGGGAGGCGTTCGTCCTGACCCAGCTCCTGGGGCTGCCGTACGCGGCGGCGGCCGGGGTGATGGGCTGCCCGGTGGGCACGGTCCGCTCCCGGGTGGCCCGGGCCCGGGAAACACTGATCGCGCTGCTGGCGGAGGCGGAGTCCGAAGCGGAGGCCGGCGCAGAGGCCGGGACCGGAGCTCGGGGTGGCACGGGCGCCGGGGCTGACGCCGGGGCCGAAGTCGGTGCCGGGGTGTGGGCCGGGGCCGGGGGTGGTTCCGGGGCCTCGGGTGGTGCCGGGGCTGGTGTGCGGTCCGGCGGTCGGTCCGGGGAACGGGCCAGGGAACGGACCGGAGCGCGGGCCGGGGAACGGTTCGAGGCGGGGCAGCCGGGGGCGGGGGGCGCCGCGGCACGCGGTGTACCGCACCCGCACCAGAGGACGGCACCCGGGCAGGGGCCGAGCGAGCTGCGGCCGCGCCGGCTCGCCACCGCGCTGGCCTGACCGGCAGGACGCGGCGAAGCGCGGGGCTCATGGGCGGACGGTGTTGCGCTCATGGGCCCCACGGGGCTACCGGGGGGACGGCGCCTGCGGTGAGGCGGGGGCGACGGTACGGAACGCCGCCCGGCCGGCCTCACCCCGCGAGTGCCGCGGGCCCCTAGGGGGCTCCCCCGACCGCCCCCTGCGGGAACCCTGATCGCGATTCCAGGGCTTTCCCCGATCCTCAACTCGCCTGCGGCTCCGTACGGTTGAGACATGAACCGACAGACCCCCCGCACTCGGCACTCACCGGGCTACTGGCCAGGGCGTACGGCCCGGGCCCGGACGGTGAGGGGCGGGCTGTCACGGAAGTGGAGGATGAAGGTGAGACGGTCACCGGGCACGAGCCGGGGCGGCGGGCTGACCATGATGTCGAGGGTGGTGGGCGACATGGCGAGCGCCCCGCCGGCCGGGACGGTGGCGCCCTGGACCATGGACATCGACCGGGCGTTGCGGCCGATGGCGATATCCCGGCTGAGCATCGCGCGGTGACCCGGCGGGCCGGTCACAGCGGTCAGCACGTCGTCCGCGGCGCCGGTGTTGCGGATCGTGAAGAACGCCGCGGTCGCGTCGTTCCCGGCGGGGATCAGCACCCGCCCCTCGGCCGCGGTGAGCCGGGCAGGGGCGCCGGCGTTGCCGGTGGTGGTCCAGGCAGTGAGGGTGCCCAGGGTCGCCAGACAGGTCAGGACCGGCACGGCGATATCGACCAGGCGTGCGCGGTTCCGAGTCCGGCTTCGGTTGCTGCTGACGTTGCAGTTGCTGCTGATGTTGCGGTTGCCGTTGACGTTGCGGTTGCCGTTGACGTTGCGGTTGCGGTTCATGCGGTGCCCCAAGTGGTGCTGCCGTGCGCGGGGTTGGCCGGCCGTCGGCTGCTCCGGGCGGCGGCGGGTGGCTGCCAGGCGCGGAGCCGGAGGCTGTTGCCGACGACGAGGAGGGAGCTGGCGGACATGGCGGCCGCCGCGAGCATCGGATTCAGCAGTCCGACGGCGGCGAGCGGCACGGTGACGAGGTTGTAGCCGAAGGCCCAGAGGAGGTTGGTACGGATGGTGCCGAGTGTGCGACGAGCCAGGCGTACGGCATCGGCGATGGCCTGGAGGTCCTCGCGGACGAGAGTGACATCGGCGGCGCCGATCGCCGCGTCGGTCCCGCTGCCCATGGCGATGCCGAGGTCGGCGAGGGCGAGCGCCGCCGCGTCGTTGACCCCGTCACCGACGACCGCCACCCGGCTGCCCTGCTCCTTCAAGGTCGTCACCAGCGCGGCCTTGTCCTGGGGGGTGGCTTGGGCGTGGACTTCGGTGACGGCCAGCTGCCGGGCCACCGCCCGGGCGGTGGCCGCGCGGTCGCCGGTGGCCAGTACGGGCCGCAGGCCCAGTCGGCGCAGATGGTCGACGGCGCGGTATCCGTCGGCCCGGAGGGTGTCGCCGATGGCGATGACGGCTTCCGGCGTGCCGTCGATCGTGACGAGGACGGGTGTGCGTCCTGCGGACCCGGCCGCGCGGACGGCGTCCGGGAGCGGTTCCGGGAGGCCGGTGAGGTCATCGGGCGGTCGGACGACGGTCACCATCCGCCCGTCGAGGGAGCCGCGGACGCCGAAGCCGGGGGTGGCGGTGAAGTCGCGGACGGCGGCGGCCGGTGCGAGCGCCCCGCCGGGCGCCCGGTCGCGGGCGTACGCGGCGATGGCGCGGGCCACGGGGTGCTCCGAGCCCTGCTCAACGGTACCGGCGAGCCGGAGCACGTCGTCCGCATCGCGACCGCCGTCCCGTGCCGTCAGGTCGCTGACGGTCATCCGCCCGGTGGTCAGGGTCCCGGTCTTGTCGAGGACCACGGTGTCGATCCGGCGCAGACGTTCCAGTGCCCGGGGACCGCTGACCAGGATGCCGAGCTGGGCGCCGCGGCCGGTGGCCGCCAGCAGCGCGGTCGGGGTCGCCAGGCCCAGCGCGCACGGGCAGGCGACGACGAGTACGGCGACCGCGGCGGTGATCGCGGCCTGCGGATCGGCCCCGGCACCGAGCCAGAAGCCGAGTACGGTCACCGCGATGGTCAGGACGGCGGGCACGAAGACCGCGGCCACCGCGTCCGCCAGACGCTGGGCCTGGGTCTTGCCGGTCTGGGCGTCCTCGACGAGCCTGGTGATCCGGGCGAGCTGGGTCTCCGCGCCCACGGCATCGGCCCGTACCTCCAGCAGGCCACCGGAGTTGACCGCACCGCCGATCACCTCCGAGCCCGGCCCGACCTCGACCGGGTGGCTCTCGCCGCTGATCAGGGAGAGATCCAGGGCCGAATTGCCGGTGAGGACGGTGCCGTCGGTGGCGATGCGTTCACCGGGCCGGACCAGGAACCGCTCGCCGACGCGGAGTTGCCCCACGGGGATTCGGCGCTCGGCGCCGTCCGCCCCGCGCACCGCAACGTCCTTGGCGGCCAGCTGCGCCAGGGAGCGGAGCGCGGCGCCGGTGCCGTAGCGGGCGCGGGCCTCCATCCGCCGCCCGGCCAGTACGAACAGCGGTACGCCGACGGCGGCTTCCAGGTAGAGGTGCGCGGAGCCGTCACCGGCCGTGGGCAGCAGACTGAACGGCATGGTCATCCCCGGCGTGCCGGCCCCGCCGAGGAACAGCGCGTAGGTGGACCAGCAGAAGGAGGCGGCGACACCCAACGAGACCGCAGTGTCCATGGTCGCGGCACCGTGCCGCAGACCGCGCAACGCACGGAGGTGGAAGGGGGCCGCACCCCACACGGCGACCGGGGCGGCCAGCACGAAACAGAGCCACTGCCAGTTGCGGAACTGCCACCCCGGCATCATCGACAGGGCCAATACAGGAAGGGAGAGCAGCGCGGTCACGAGCAACCGGCGGCGCTCGGCACGGGAGCCGTCGTCACCACCCGCCCCATCGCCCTCAGAAACTTCGCTGTCCACGACGACGCCACCGGCCTCGCCGCCCCCGACGATGTCACCGGCCTCGCCGTCCTCGACGGGAGAGCGCGCCTCGCGGGGTTGGCCGACGGGGAGACGGCCGGGGGCGCGGACTTCCGCAGGGGACGCCTGCGGGCGCTCGGACGGGATGGGGAGTCCGGTGGGGTGATGTGTGGGTTCGGCGGGCGCGACGGACCCGGCGGACGGGGCAGGTTCGGTGAGCCCGGCGGATGGGGCGGGTTCGGTGGAGGGGGCAGGTTCGGTGGGCTCGGCGGATGGGGCGGGCTTCGCGAGATCGGTGGGATGAGCGAGCTGGGCGGCTTGGGTGGGCTTCGCAGGATCGGTGGGGCGGGCGGGCTTCGCGGGCCCGGGGGCCTGGGCAGGTTCGGCGGGAGCGATGGGCTGGGAGGCTTGGGCTGGCTCGCGGAGTCGGGCGGTGAAACCGGCGGCCTCGATCGTGGCGATGAGTTCGGCGACGGGGACCGACGCGGGATGGGTGATCCGGGCCCGTTCGGTGGCGAGATTCACCGCGGCGGTGACGCCTTCCAGCCGACCGAGCTTCCGCTCCACCCGGCCCACGCAGGCGGCGCACGTCATCCCGCCGATGCTGAGGGTGGTGGTGCGACTGGCGCCGTCCGCCGGAGAGCCCCCGGCCGGGCGGGGCGCGGGGTGGTGGGGCGGGGGGTGGTGGGCGGTCAACGCCGTGCTCCTTGCGTCGGGGAGACCGGGGAGGGGCCCGGGGCCAAGGCCAGGGTGGAGGCCGGTGCCGAGGCCAGGGCCGCGGCCACGGCCGGGAGGGAGG